>NZ_JABAIA010000003.1:0-1200000 GCF_012641275.1 Chitinophaga varians
TAGATGAGTACAACCAGCGAAGACCACATGAATCTTTGAATAATCTCACGCCACATGAGTGGACTACGCAACTTCAGGATATGAAAAAAATCCAAATAATCACTGTCACCTAAATGGGGTACTTACATTAGGACAGGCTTTCGAAACTGAAAGCCTGCCCTTTTTAGTTTCGTTGGAAGTCGCTCCGGCGAAGTGGTAAAATATTTGTGCAGATGTCAGGATAATCTGTTATTTGAAGTATGTAGCATGATCTGCAATGAAAACTTCTAAGGTTCGTGGTGGACAACCCAGTATTGTCCTTACACAGTCTGTAACAATTTCAGTTTCTCCATTAAGCTGTTCAGCGTCGTAAGCCAGAAAAGTTTCGATTAATGCGGCCGGCATGTTCTTTTCTTCCATATCCTGCTTTGCCTGTTCAAAAGAAATGGGACAGTAGATTACTTTTTCATGAATAACATTGCTGATGGCCGTCGCAACATCATAATAGTTTACTGCCTTATCGCTGGTAAGGAGATATATTTTATCAAAGTGAGTTTCGGGTACTGTCAGACATTTAAAAGCCACATCTGAAATATCCCTCCTGTCCACATGTGCTCTCTTTCCATCACCGGTTGCTTCATAGAATTTCCGTTCCTTACGCACAGCATCGGCTATTTCACCTAACCAATTCTGCATAATTCCATTGGGACGTAGGATCGTATAATGGATTCCAGATGCGATTAAATAATTTTCGATCTGTCCGTGGCTACGTGGTATATAAAGCCTGGAGTTGAGGTCAGCGGCACCTGAGGAAAGCTTCACAATATGCTTAATCCCCATTTCTTTTGCCACATCAATCACATTTTTTTGATCTTCTACAACTGTGGGGCTATTTCCAGATAATAAAAAAACAGCCTTACTGTTTTCCATTGTCGCATACAAACTTTCCTTATGGGACATATCTGCCTGTACCCATTGTACAAAGGGGAAGTCAGTAGTATTGTGGCAGTTCCGGGTTACTGCGATTGTTTCAATTTGGGCTTTGTATAACAGGTGGATCAGCAATGAACCGATATTGCCAGATGCACCAAAAACGGTAATTTTATTATTTTCCATTTTGAAAGATTTTGATTTATGGCTCAAAACTATCTTAACGGAAAAAAGGAAAATTGAACAAACCCGACATTTTTAAGACAACCATTCCGGAAAATTTAATACTTGTTCATTTGCCTGCTGCGAAAACAATTTCGGAGTAGTGCCGGTAAACGATTTAAAATCACGGATAAAATGTGCCTGGTCCGCATAAGAATGCTGATAGGCTATTTTAGTATAAGATGTAAATTTTCGGCTACGAATATGGTCCAGCGCTGCCTGAAAGCGGCAAATACGAAAGTATAACTTTGGAGGTATGCCTATATTCGTTTTAAACATCCTTTGCAAAGAACGTTCTGTAATATTAAGTTCAGTCTGAATTCTATGTAATCCATCGTCATTGTTTATATTCAAATTTGCTACTGCATATGAAGCGTATAGATTTTCACGATGCTTATTTTTTGTAATCAACTGTGAGATGAAATCGGAGGTAATAGTAATTCTTTTATTTAAACGTCTCTCTTCCAGCAATTGCGCTGTTAAGTTATTTTTTACAACATCATCTAAATGAAAATAACTATCTGTCAACTCATTAGCATCAATTCCGAAAATTGATTTAATGGCATTGGTCTGAAAACATACGATAAGGTTGCAATAGCCATCGCTGACCGTTTTTTGCGAATTAGAACTTGTCAGACCATGCAGATAAAGTGGAGGTAACTTTTCATTATTAATGCCTATAAAACAGGTGGTTTCCTGAAATACGAGGCCAGGGTTAGCATCTGCAATTATCTTAAATGTTTTTATTTGATCACAACGGCCGTTACTTTCCAGTAATCCGAAATGGCGTATGTACGGTCGCAACTTCGTAGCCGGCTGTATTTGTGTATATTTCATCCTCTTGCATTTGGCGTAATAAACTCAAATGTCGGCAATTAATTTCGGATATAAATCAATTCCAAATTTTAGCTTACTCCGCCGTTAGGTATGTATTGTATATGATTGTGTTAACTTAGAAAGGGGGCATAACCCCGATTTCTTTCCCGTACTTTGGAGGTAGTTGCCTAACGCCAGCACATCTCTTCGTCACATGTCTCCGGCGAATCTCCTCCTTGCTTTACAAGTGGTACTACATTCCCGTCCGCGCCTTCGTTTACATTATAGCGCCGCCCGTCCGCGGGGATCACTGCCATATTCCATATATGTGAGTAAGGGCCGGTGGCCCGGTAATTTGTTCCTACCAGCAGATATTTGCCATCCGGAGAAAAGAGGGGCATTATCTCTACGTTATCGCTGCTGGTCACCTGGACAAGGTTGCTACCGTCGGCATTCATCATCCAGATATGATTGTTTGCTGCCAGCGCCATTTTGCTGCCGTCGCGGCTAACAGAGAGATAGCCCCATTCGCTGAAGCTAAATGTTTTGACAAGCGTGCCCTGCGTAAAAGTGCTGTTGGTGCGGTACAGGTTATTGCCGATGCTGAAAACCAGGGTCTTGTCCGGCATCCAGTTAACGTTTCCTTCAATCTTCTTTCCCTGGTAAGTGGCAAGGTTATACAGTATTTTTCCTTTCGTGTCCAGGACTATCAATCCATCATCAAAAGTGGGTGGTACGGCAATCAGTTGCATATCCGGCGATAGAAGCGGGTGAGTATGACTGGCATAGCCGGATTGTCTTACAAATTTACTTACCACCGTGCCATCGGCGACGTTCATCAGCATGTAAATCTCCGAATCGTAGTCGTCCGGATTGTCTATGGACTGCAGCATCTTTGTTCCATCCAGGCTGATGTCCCATCCGTTATCACCGGAAGTATGTTGCCGCTGCACCGATATGGTCCCGTTCTGCAGTTTGAATTTCAGTATACCATCATTGGCCCAGTCGTAATAAATTACGCCGGCGCCGTAATTCCGGTTTGCCCCGCCGTTGTCCGGGCCGGGATTATCATTTTTCTTGCTGCAACTGCAGCACAGCAGCAATAATGCAAGGAATGAACGGCACAATGGGGGCTGCATCTTCATTTCGATTAATTTATAGGGGTGATGAGGGTTAGAGCACCGGAGAAGATCCGGTACCCAAAATTGCGGAAGATAATGTGTCAGAACAATACTCCCTGGGGAGTATTTTTTAGGGTCAGAGCAACTGGTATTCTTTGGCTAGTTTGATAAGCGTCACTATATTATTGGTCTGGAATTTCTGAAGTAATGTTGCGCGATGTGTTTTTACAGTGAGGGGGCTTATAAACAGTTCCGCCGCTATTTGGGCAGACTTCTTCCCTTCAGCCAATAGCTGCAAAATCTGCTTCTCCCTTTTGGTAAGGTTCGGGGTATCTGTAATAGTTCCCAGTTCCGGACCGGACATGATCGCCTTGACCTCGCTGCTCAGTGCAGTCCCGCCTTCAAGCGCAAGCCGGATACATTCCAGGATATCCTTTGCCGTGGCAGTTTTGAGCAGGTAACCATGGGCGCCGCTTTGTAACATCAGCCGTATAATGCTCCTTTCGCTCAGGTTGCTGATGGCCAGTATTTTCATTTCGGGATACCGTCTGCATATTTCTTTGCAGAAGTGGATGCCGCTGCCGTCAGGCAGTGTAATATCCAGCAGGACAATGTCTACTGTATTATCTTTCAGGTAGGACAATAAGTCGCCGCCAGTGGTGAACCGCGCTTTTACACAAAAGCCATATTCTGCTTCCAGCAGATTTTTCAGTCCTTCTATTACAACAGGGTGATCATCTACAATAGCAATGCTTATGTTGGGGTTATGCTGCCACATTTAGTTCAATATTAATAATGGTACCATTGTCTGAAGAATCGATATGAATATTGCCTTTCAGGAAGGTTACACGGCTGCGGATATTGTGTAATCCCATACCTTCATATTCCTGTGCGGCATCAAATCCTTTACCGTTGTCCTCTACGGTAATAAAAAAGGTATCCTCCGCCTGGCTGCATTGCACCATGATCCAGCTGGCGCCGGAGTGTTTTACGGCATTGCCCAGGATCTCCTGTATCATACGGTATATAATAATCTGTATTTGCGATGGTATGTTCACGTTTATATTGAATGCATGGAATATGATCTGTACTTTTGGAGACATGCTGTTTTCACATAGTTCTTTAAGCGCTGTCTGCAAGCCGGATTTGAGCAATGATTCCGGCATCATATTGCGGGCTATCCGACGGAGTTCATTGACAGAGGAGCCCAATTGATCAATGGCGGAGTGCAGTGTTGTGTTTTGTGGCGCCTCTTCTTCGGCCATCCGTGAGAGATTAAGCTTTACACCGGCCAGCATTCCCCCTAAACCATCGTGCAGGTCCCGGGCCAGGCGGTGGCGTTCTTTTTCCTCCCCTGTAAGCAGGGCCTGTGTGACTTCTATCTGCTGCCGCTGCTCCAATGACTGCAGCTGCTGGAGGGTCCGCACTTTTCTCTGTTTGAACAGGTAGAGGAAAAAAAGTATAACGAGTATCAGGGGGATAACGATACCCCATAACAGAAGCTTCTGCATCTTTGCCCTGCTTTGCAGCTCGAATATCTGCTGTTCTTTTCTGGAAGACTGGAATTGCATCTCCATTTCACTTAGCTTAATAGCTGCCTCTTTCTTGTCGATACTGTCCTTCAACTGCGTATACTCAGAAAGATACCGGTAAGCATCAGTAATATTTCCCGTTTTTTTGGAAAGGTCCGATAGATCATGAAGTGAAGCAATCAGAAATGTGGGTATATTGTCCTCCCTGGCCATTCTGTTGATCAGCGCTGCATATACCTTTGCCTCCCGGTAACGGCGTTGGACAAAGAAGTTTTCCTGAAGCATGGAATAGGCATTGTGTAAATTCATCCTGTCAGGATACACTGCCTGCTGTGCGATGGCCTTTCTGCATAAGGAGTCGGCAAGCGAAAATTTCCCTGATTTGGTGTAATAAGATGCTTTATAAGCATAATAATTTGACCATTCCCGTGTCTGGCCGACAGCTGTCAATGCCTGTTCTGCCTTATCGAGGTAATGTTTTACGCGGTCCATGCTGTCCAATTCAAGCATCAGATAGGCTACTGACAGGTATACCCCTGCCTTTCCGGGGACGGAAGGGTCTTTTTCAATAAGTGAAACGCTTTTTAAAAAATAAGGATATGCCTTCCTGAATTCGTTTGCATTGAGGAATTTATTGGCAATATTATGCAAGGTAATTGCGTACGATCCGGTATCTGACATTTCTTCGAATATGGGTAGCGCCGAAATCAGCAACTGTAATGAAATACCTTCGAAACCTTTCAGGCTATAAGCATTTGACAGGTTCCCCAAAGTGCGCGCATAAAGTTTTTTTGCATCAGGGCCAGACTCGTTCTCTATTAATTGTCTGGTTATGCTATAATGTGCGATCGCGCTGTCCGTATTTTGCAGGTACAGGTAAACCGTACCGAGGCTGTATCGGGTCCTGGCTTCTTCAAATTTCAGGTGCTTTTGCCGGCAAAGTGATAAAGCCTCATTTCCGATCCGGATAGCTTTTTCCCCTTCATTCATCTGGGCATAGGCGAGTGCCAGACCGCGCAGTAAACGAATGCGGGTCGTGTCGCTGGTGGCCTTTTGCAGCAACTTATGTAAACTGTCGACTTGTTGCTGGTATGGTTGTGCCATCAGTACTACTGTGCTGCAAATGCACGCAATAAGGAAAAGAGATAGGCGGGTCACCTGGTAAAAGATTGCGACGTAATGTTACAGAAATTTCCTGAGAAATATAAAAGTACCGGTTTAAAATACTCCCAGGGGAGTATTGTTAGGATGGCAGCTGATGCCCAACTTTGAATATAAAGATAATCAAATGAAATATACCCCCATCTTTGCAGTCGTATTTTTAGTTGCAGCCATCTTCGCCTCCTGTAAGAAAGACAATGTTAAATCCAGGGAGACAGTCCTGTATGAAGCGGATTTTAGCAGTGAGGACGGACACTGGTCTGTAGGGGCCCTTGGCAGTGCCGGGGCAATGGCAACCATCAGCAACGGATACTATACCCTGGTGGCAGGCTCGCAGGGAAGGGATGTATGGACCTGGGCTGTTTTTTCAGGCGTTGATGGCGGTACCGCTGTGGAGGCAAGTGTAAAACTAAGCACAACCGGTAGCAGCAGTGATGGAAGCGGAGGACTGATTTGGGGATCCAAAGAAAATAACAACAGCAATGTGCGTTATTATTTTGGAATATCATATGATGGGTATTATACCATATGGGGATACCCGAACGGAACAGATAAGCCATTCGTTGTGTATAAAGACTGGGTATCGAACAGCGCGATCCGGAATAGCGACTTTAATACGCTTCGCATCACATTGGTTAATGGTTCGCTTCACTTTTATATCAATACCCAGGAAGTGTTTAATATGCCATCTACCGGTGGGTCACTTGATAAGTCGGGGTTTGCGGTTTCCAAAAACTCCACTTTGCAGGCGGATTACTTCAAAGCAGTGAAATTGGATTAGAAGAACTGCCACTCAGGTATTGCGCAAGTCCGCGACCAATATCAGTGAGGGGAGAGGTAGGGCTACACCATTCCGCGTCGCCGGCGCTCCCTGGATGGCGCCGGGGTTACCCAACTTGTTAATACACTACATCCTGACGACGTATTTGCCCGGCCTGTCAGTTTTAAACCTGCACAGCCACCCTGCGCCTGTACCATCTGAAATACCCACACCAATATGCTGGCCGCTCAGCAATGGGCCGCCGAAGTTTGAAAGATGAGAAGCTTTTTTTATTGCCCCCACAATACTGTCAACATCATCAGACATTGTCTTGTTGTATTCTAACATAACAACAGCGTATTTACGCAGTTCAAACCAGATTCAATTTCGGGGAAACGACCGGTATCTCTGACATAGTTGATAATCAACGACTGCGGCCATCGCAGTTAAAAAAATGCTGTTTTTATCTCATTTATTTAAGTAGTGGACAAGGGGCCTGGTATATCAATTAATCCATCGATCGTCATTTTGGATACAACCTAACTCAATCTGGCAACAGAAGAGTAATAATTTCTGCACAATTTTGTATTGTCAAATCCAAACAAAAATCAAAGGCAGGAATATGAAAAAAACAATCGCATTATTAGGCGCAACCGGAAAGGTTGGCAGTAAGATTTCGGAACTCCTTTTGAAGGATGGATTCAGTTTAAAATTAATTGCTCAAACGGATAGCAAGCTCAAAAGGTTTAAGGATATGGGTGCTGAAGTAATTCCGGCAGACATTACAGATGTGAATGCATTAACTGAAGCATTTCGTAACGCTGATGGTGCTTATGTCATGACACCACCTGATTTTGGCGCTGCCAGCTATCGGGTGTTTCAGCGACAAGTTGGAGATGCTGTTATTGAATCGGTTAAAAAGTCTGGGATAAAATATATTGTAAACCTAAGTAGTTGTGGTGGTCACATGCACGAAGGTAATGGTCTTATTGGTGGTCTTGCCGAACAGGAGGTAAAATTAAACCAACTGAAAGATGTTAATGTATTGCATTTGCGCCCGGCTTATTTTTTGGATAATATGTTGTTAAATGCACAACTAATAAAACAAATGGGGATAAATGGCACTACTGCCGATGCAGATCACGAAATTCCAATGGTTGCAACAAAGGATATTGCGGCGGTTGCGGCAGCTTATCTGAACAAGCTGGATTTCGATGGAAAAAGTGTTCGGGCTATACTTGGGCAAAGAAATTACTCATTTAAAGAAATAACCGGAATTATCGGCAAGGCGATTGGGAAGCCGGAATTGCAGTATATTCAATTCCCGGTTGAACAGTCAATACAAGCAATGGTTGAACAAGGTCTTTCTGCTGATGTCGCTAAAGATATAACTGGTATGGAAAATTCCCTGAAAACCGGGGTGATGAACTACGAAAAAAGAACTGCTGAAAACACAACCCCAACATCGGCAGAGGTTTTTATACAAGAGGCATTCCTGCCATTGTATAATTCTTTATAATTTTTAAACAGAAAAAATTTCTTTCACTATGGAAAAGAAAACAACCGTGGCGGGAAAAGTAGATAGAAATCATCCCGCATTTAACAAAAATTCAGAACCATTTTACAGAATTGTAATGGAGGGACTGAAAGGAGAAGTTGACGGAGAGCATTTTTGGGATGCCGTGGCAGAAAATGCTGTGTTTGAATTCCTGTACAATATTCCTGGATTTACTAATGAGATTAAGGGGCGAAAGGCATATATGGACTGGTTTGGCGGATATAGCAATGTTCTTCATTCTTCTGACAATTTACGGATATATAAATCTGCAAATCCAGAAAATGTAATTGTATTGGAATATCAGGTTCATGGGACTGTTCCATCGACAGGCAAGGCTTATGATAATCGTTTCTGTTCTATCGTAACCATTAAAGACAGGAAAATAACTCATTGGCGTGATTATATGGACTCGCTTGCCGTGATGCTTTCAGTTTCTCCTGAATAGACGTAGCATTAAATGGTGTTTAGTGGAAATAGTTTAAATTTGTTGTAATGAAAAAAGATAACAATATACCCCAAAGATTCAATTCCATTTCGGAATTCCATAAGCTGTTGGGGTTCCCAAAACCATTACATCCATTGGTTAGTTTAGTGAATTACGCAGATATAAAAATACCTTACAGTGAACTGCCCAAAATACTGCTGCTGAATTTCTATAAAGTTTCTTACATGGAAAGCACTCCGGAGAAAATAAAATACGGACAGAATTATTATGATTTTGACGAGGGTGGTTTATCTTTTGTTTCACCTAACCAGATTATATCATGCGCAGAAATTGAGGAAAGCTATTCCGGATTTACTTTGCTTATACATCCTGATTTTATTCGTAATTATTCACTTTTGACCAGGATAAAAAATTACGGTTTCTTTTCATACTCGGCAAATGAGGCGCTGTTTGTATCTGACAAGGAAAAGCAGATTGTTTTCTCCATCTTTGATAATATAAAAGAAGAACTTAATGCCAATATTGACGATTTTAGTCAGGATGTAGTTGTTTCTTATATCGAAGTTTTGCTCAATTACAGTAAGCGATTTTATAAACGGCAGTTCATTACAAGAGAAGCTGCAAATACCGATTTGGTCGTGCGAATGGAGAATATATTGAACGACCATTTTGAACAAATAGACACGTCACAGGATAGGCTCCTTACAGTTGAATATTTGGCGGGTAAATTGAATGTTTCGCCACGTTATTTAAGTGACATGTTACGTTCTCACACAGGGCAAAATGCACAACAACACATCCATGACAAGTTGATTGATAAGGCTAAGGAGTACCTGACAACGACAAATTTATCTGTTTCAGAAATCGCTTATCAATTGGGTTTTGAACATTCGCAGTCGTTCAACAAGCTGTTTAAAAAGAAGACAAGCCTGACGCCAACAGAATTTAAACAATCCTTCAATTAGCGTGATGAGTTATTTCAGTTACAGTAAATATTTGTTGACGGATAAGAGCTATCTGTCATAAAATTGTTATCCAATAGATGATTCTTCCTTTAAACCGTAATTGCCACCTTTAGATACCCGCGCCGCATTTCGCTACAAATTCCTCAAACTTCCGATCTGTATTTCGCAATACCGGCCCGTGACCGAAGCATATAATGGCCGGGTTCAGTTTTGCTAACTTTCGTAGCGATTTGATGTTGCGTTGCTGGTCCGTGGTGAATATGCTGGGCGGAAGCCGCAGACCGGTTGCTGTTGTGAGCAGGTTCATATTTACCGCGGCATCTCCGATGATCAGTACACCATCTTGCTCACGGAACAAAGAAATATGACCTGCCGCATGTCCCGGCGTTTCTATTACCCGGAAGTTTCCGATCCGGTCGTTTTCAACAATTGTCTGGTCAACTTTATGCCCCTGACCAGCCCAATACTTTTGTTGAAGCTTTGCCACCCAATGTTGCGGAGTGGGATAGTCGTTGGTGACCATGCCGGTTTCGGTCCTGAAAACCTCGTCGGGATGGCAGAGCAGGGGGATCGCGAATTCAGCACATATCTGATCGCTGCAGCCCTGGTGGTCTGCATGTGCATGGGTGAGTATATGTTGATGAACGGGGACTTTCCGAAGAGCTTTCCTCACAGTAGTATAGGAACTCCGTATTCCGGAGTCTACCAATACACCTTCGATAATATAGCAGTTGATACTGTTCCGTGGCATCAGTGGAATCTGGAACACTTCGGGCGCAATTTGACGTAGCATTTTTTTGTGCAAAGCTACATCGCCGGGCAGAGCTGGATAAGGACATTTGTCCTATAATAGGTTGGATCTGTGTATTTCTCCCTTCGCCCGCGTAAGCGATCGCTGCGTGATGCCCAGGTATGATGCCAGGTCCTGCGTCGCTACGCGTTGAACGAGCATCGGTTCGCTGGACAGGACATGACGGTATTTATCCACCGCTGACCTGTTATTGTAATTCAGCAGGTAACGTTCCTTTTGCTTATACTCCTGCTCCATCACTGATTTTATAACTCCGTTCCAGGCGGCCACCTGATCAAGCAGATACTGATAGTCCGGGTAGCTTATCCTATAGATTACGCTATCTTCTATGGCCCTGATACTCCTTCCGGATTTTTCCTGCGTCACAAACTCCTGGAACGAGGTGACAAATTCATTTTCAAATTTGAAGCAGGTTATATTTTCCTTTCCTTCTTTGTCGGTAGCATATGCTTTAACACCGCCATTGGCGATGAAACCAATATGGCGGCAGGATTCACCCTCACGAACAAAAAAATCACCTTTTTTTAAACGGACCGGTTTGAAGAACTGCGCAGAAAAGTTGATTTCCTCTGCTGATAGTCCTCCTGTTGAGGATAGGTAATTTTCAAGTATGTCAGGCATTTCGCAATCTTTTCGTCCTTTTATTTTTTAGGATCAGATACCCGATCCGGTAACCAAAGCTAAGAATTATTGCACATTTTAGGTTAATGATTAAAAAGAACAGTTTTTTAGTTTGCTGCCGGCTTTGTTTTACAGTTAATGGCATATCAGTTATCGCCTTTTTTTTAATAGTTCTTCATACGGCGGCTCTTCCGGCTTTTCCATACCATTAGAAATTTTTATTCCTGCTTTTTCAAATGCCCGGATTAATCTTTTATCGAAACCTGCAATGTAAGATGCAAATGACAAAGAATCTTTTGTTTCAGGAATTTCCTTAAAAGGAACATTCGATTCTTTAAACCTGTATAAAGTAGCTTTTGTGCTGTCGTTGCCTTCGAGAAGGATGGAGTCACCGTAGTCTATGATCCTGGCCGCGTAAGGATTGGTAAGGTATTTCAGGGAATCATTTTCTATTTTGTAGGGAAGCCCGAACCGGCCGACTTTCTGATTGTAAAAAATGATGTATTGCGAATCAATGTCAAATTCGCTATATCCATTTTCCATTGAAAATCTATGCCATTTTCCGGTCAAATATTTTTTGTTTCCTTCTATGTTTTTAAGATTGGGTGAATCGCAGGCTGAAAGCGCAAAAATGAAAGATGCAAGAAAGTAAGGTATTGATCTCATTATAGCTGGTGGTTGAATGGTTCTGAAATACCCGCACTAAATACTGCCTGGCTCGTCGTCAGGCAGTATTTGTGTGTCATTAATTTAAACCGGTGTTTATTGCATCCAGATAGTGCAGTTAATATTGCCGTTGGTATTAGAGCCCCAGGTCTCTGAAACCATAATAGCCGGAATATTTAACTGGCCGAGGGTATACCCTAAACTGCTCCACTTGTTATAGTGGTTGGCAAAAGTAATGACGTGATTTTGTCCGGTACTTACTTTGTTGACCCTGGAACTGTAAATCTGTCTGAAGCCATCGCCACCATCGATATTTTTACCTGTCATCCAACGGGTCCATACGTTATAACCTGCGCCATCGCTTTCAAATGTCCCTAAATAAGTGCCGGTGTGCGGTGACACTGCACCCCACGTTTCATTCACATAATACTCATAATAGGGGTTCCTGCTCCATCCGTACCAGCCGAAAGTACCGCCACCGGAATTTGAATAGGTACCCAGATTATAGCCTATTTTGTAGGATGGAGAACCTGCCGAATAGCCTTTGCCGCATGTAAAATTGCCATTAAATCCATTCCAGTTAACGCTGTAGTTTCCGCCGGGGCCATTGGCGTAATTAACCGTGCCGGTGGCGCCATCACTTTGCCAAAGTGACCAAAAGAAGCCGTTATGTGTACCCGATTGGTAGGTTTCGGTCACGGCTTTGGAAGGACGCTCAATACCCGCTACATCGGGCTGGGTCTTTTCCTCTTTTTTACAGCCTGTTAAAATTGTAGCGCCTGCAAGTACAACAATGGCAGCAGCGCCAAAAGCAACCTTCCTGGTTGCGCTTGTTAGTGGGTTTTGTTTTTTCATATCGTGGTTATTTTGTTAGAGAAACAAAAAAAACATATTTAAAAATGGAACACTGCTAATAATCGCCAAATTTGTTACACAAATGTTCATACGCTGCTGGTTGTTCATCTATATTCCCAAAGAGCATATTCCCGGACAAAACATTTTTACTCTTCATTTCAACATTTGTGGCATTCTGCTGAAGCGCACAGGGGTATCTTGTCGTCACAAAATTCGTTTGCCAAATGTTTTTAAGACCTGTTGCTTTTGTCATTGTATGTTTAAATTTGATGATACAAAACGGCCTTGCCCAACAAAATTACCCGGCAGGGCAAGCCAATCACCAACCTGTGGCGGATACCGGCGCCGCACGTTTTTACTCGGGGGTAAATACCTATGTCAATCCGGTTTTGCCTGGCGATCACCCTGATCCAACGTTGCTAAAGGTCGGTGATGACTTTTATCATTGCGGTTCCTCTTTCCATTTTAACCCCTATCTCCCCATCTATCATTCCAAAGACCTGGTACACTGGAAAGTGATCGGCCGCGTTTTGACGCCTTCGAATACCGGTATGGTAACGGACCGTCCGGGGGCCGGCGTATGGCAGGGCGCCATCACGTATTTTTATGGTTCTTACCGGATCTATTTTTCTTCAAATGGACAATGGTTTGCCAAGGCTTCATCACCGGCAGGGCCATGGTCGGCTCCGGTGCGGGTACGGGAAAATGTTCGTACAGGACCGCTCGGGTATGATAACTCCATTTTTGTTGATGATGATGGCAAGCCCTATATGTTGATAAAAAATGGCCAGAAAGTAAACAGGATACAGGCACTCGGGCAGGACGGGCAACTCACTGATACTGTCATCAACCTGGACTGGATGAATGCCGGACTGCAGTACAGCTGGGCAGAAGGCCCTGTCATGTGCAAGCGTAACGGATATTATTACTATTTCCCTGCCGGTGATGTATCAGGTGGTCAGTATGTTTTGCGGTCAACGACGCTAACAGCGGATTCCTCTAAGTGGGAACGACTGGGTGATTTTTTCAAACCCATTACAGACCCGGACAATACCTTCCCGCGCCCTAACCATATTTCAGCTCCTGTACAACTGGCAGATGGCACCTGGTGGACAATAGGTCAGAGCTATGAAAAGCAGGGCAACGACGACTGGTCCGGTATGGGACGGCAAACCTCCCTTTACCGGGTGGTCTGGGAAGGCGACCGTCCCTGGGGAGAGGCGCCGGTCAGCGGACCTGTGGTAAAACCGGCACTGGATAATAATAACACGCCATGGCGCAGCGTGCATACAGATCATTTTGACAGCGACAGCCTGGGGCCCTGGTGGCATTTCCTGTCGCAACGCGCCGCTGCGGCCTATTCGCTGTCACAGCGCAAAGGGTGGCTACGCCTGTCTCCTGACAGTGCCGGCGCTCACCTGCTGCAGAAAGAAACAGACCATTATTATACGGCCGTTACCCGGGTAAGTGTGGATGCCCGTATTCCGGAGGCACATGGTGGTATTTATCTTACCAACGGAAAACAAAGTGCGTTTGCCCGTCTTTATTATGACCATAATAATAACCCGCGTATTGTATTGCAGTTGGATACTGCGATACGGGAAATGCCCTGTCGCAAAGGAAAAGATGTTTGGCTGAAACTGGAACGGCAGGGGCATCAGTTGACCGGCTTCTTTAGCGCGGATGGTAAAAACTGGCAACCGGTTGGCCCGCCGGTGAGTGCAACGTCCATTGATAAAGCACAACCCGATTTTAACAGCTGGGTAGGAACCAGCGTTGGCTTATTTGCGGAAAAAGGTCCGGTCGACTTCCGGTTTTTTGTTTGTAAAGATGGATTCTCCCGGCTGCCTGCGGTGGGAAGCAGCAATTATTACGGCATCAGGAAAATAAAAGAGGCAGAAGAAACAGCTGTCACCAATTCTACTGTAAACGGCGGATGGCTGATGATATCGGGAGTGGATTTTGGAACTGCCGGTGAGGCGAAGGCTGTTGAAATAGTGGGCCGTGCAACCAAAGGCGGCAAATTGGAACTGTTCACTGACGACCTGGAACTGGGCCGCCAAATCGCTGTGGTGCAGGTTAAGCCAGGAAACAACAAGTTGCATACAGGCAGTTTGCGCCAGGTGTCCGGTCAGCATGATCTTTTTATCCGGTTCCCCGCTGGTACTTCCGGAGATGTCATCATTCAAAACATCCGCTTATTAAGAGCAGAAAAATAACACCCGTTTTGCTTTAATTGCGTTAATGATAATATTATTTGTTTGAATGACATTTATTAATTTAACAACAGAAAAATTCCACGATATGAAAACTACGGTACTTAGTCTTTCCCTTTTTCTATTATTTATCATGCCGGCTTTTACACAAAACGTTGTTGAGCAGGCAGTCCCCGGTTTTGACACCCCGCAGGCAGCTATACCACACGGCAGGATTGATACTGTCAGGTATAATTCCACAACAGTAGGTAACCAGCGAAAAGCATTGATATATACGCCCCCCGGATTTTCGCGGCAGAAAAAATACCCGGTACTTTACCTGCTGCATGGCATCGGTGGTGACGAAAAGGAATGGTTAAACGGCGGCACGCCCCAGGTAATCCTCGACAACCTCTATGCACAGGGAAAAATTGAACCCATGATCGTTGTTATGCCCAACGGCAGGGCCATGAAAGACGACAGGGCCGTCGGCAACATCATGACGCCCGACAAAGTACAGGCGTTTGCTACCTTTGAAAAAGACCTGTTACATGACCTCATTCCCTATATACAAAAGAACTACCCCGTGTACGCCGACAGGGACCACCGGGCCATCGCAGGACTGTCGATGGGAGGTGGGCAGTCACTGAATTTTGGCCTCGGTAACCTGGATAAGTTTGCATGGATAGGTGGTTTTTCATCTGCCCCCAATACAAAACTGCCGGAGGAGCTGGTGCCCGACCCTGCGGCTGCAAGGCAGCAGATAAAACTGCTGTGGCTCTCCTGCGGCGCCAGTGACGGGTTAATCACCTTCAGCAGACGCACCCATGAATACCTGCAAAAAAACAATGTACCACATATCTATTACATAGAGCCGGGCGTACACGATTTTAAAGTCTGGAAGAACGGTCTGTATATGTTTTCCCAGCTGATCTTTAAACCGGTGGATACCACCACATTTTCAAAATACCCGGTGGCGGGCACGCCAGCTGAAACTAACGTGCGTACTGCCGGATATCCGCAGATATTGCCGGACCATCGCGTGATTTTCCGCGTTAAGGCGCCGGAAGCGCAGAAGGTGCAGGTTGACCTGGGCCGCAGATATGACATGACGAAAGATACCGGCGGATTATGGACAGTGACGACAGACTCCATCAGCGAAGGATTTCACTATTATTCATTATTGATTGACGGCATGGCCATAGCTGATCCTGCCAGTAAAACTTTTTACGGCATGGGCAGAATGGCAAGCGGTATTGAAATACCCCTTACCGGCGATAACTATTACGCATTAAGAGATGTGCCACACGGAGATGTCCGGATCAGGAAATATTTCTCAAAAGTCACCCGCTCCTGGCGGCAGTTGTACATCTATACCCCGCCTGGCTATGACGTAAATACAGGTGGAAGATATCCTGTGCTCTATATTTTACACGGTGGCGGTGAAGATGAAACCGGCTGGGCCACGCAGGGTAAAACAGACCTGATCATGGATAACCTGATTGCCGCCAAAAAAGCCGAACCAATGTTGGTCGTGATGCCTGATGCCAACGTAGGCGGCGTTGCTTTCGATGAATCCGGGCTGAAAACATTCGAGTCGGAACTGAAGGAAGTGATCATTCCCCTGGTAGAAAAAAATTTCCGTGTTGAAACCGTTGCAGCCAAAAGGGCATTGGCGGGTTTATCCATGGGAGGCATCCATACGCTTTATACCGGCATCCGGAATACGGACCTGTTTTCCTGCCTGGGGGTATTCAGCTCGGGCTGGATGCAACCCCGGCAGAGTGGTATTGCAGCAGCCCAGTACGATTTTATGGGCGCTAACACAGCCATGATTAATAACAACCTGAAAGTGCTGTGGATCGCAATGGGAGGAAAAGAAGATATCGCCTATAAAAACTGCCAGCTGATGCTGGCAAAACTGGATGAGCTAAAGATCAAACATACTTATAGCGAATATCCTGGTGGTCATACCTGGCCGGTATGGAGAAATAACCTGTTCAATTTTGCGCAGCAGCTTTTTAAATAATTGCTGTACAGGACATTAATATATACAGGAGGATATACTGTTTAAGGTTATTTAAACATTATTGCTATCCTTTTGGAGATTCGTAGCATTGATATATACGTCTCTATTGTAGATTCGACTGTTGTTTTTTAGTGTCAATGTCTTCTGACTGATTTTCGACTGTTACGTTATGAAAAAAAATTCCACTTAAACGTTAAATGATTACTTATGAAATTTCAATGCACCCGGGTTACCACGTCCCGTATCAACCAATTTCAGTTTCATTCCTGACCAGGTAGTATCCGTATCTCTGTAACGATACTGTCTTTTATCGCATTGTGATTGTTCCTGCCGGTATTCCGGCGTGACGGCCTTTTACCGGCTGTCAGGACCCGTATTGCCCTAACATTAAATATTCTGAATTCCATGTTTAAAATGATTCTTTCGCAGATGTCATGGAAATGGCTGGCACTGATTGCGCTAATGCTGTCGGCAGTACCTGGCTATTCACCATTACACGCCCAGGATGCAGGTGTGGTCCGGGGAGTAGTGCTGGATGAAAAAAAGACGCCCATCCCTGGTATAACGATACTGGTAAAAGAAACGAAGGTCAGCACCAGTACTGACGGTGATGGTAGGTTCCTCATTCATGTTCCGTCCGGCAAACAGGTGCTCGTTTTTAGTTACATAGGAAAAGTGACCCAGGAGGTAAATATCCTAACCCGGCCGGAGATAACTGTTTATATGAAAGACAAGGTAGTGGGTCTGGAAGATGTAGTGGTGGTGGGCTATGGCCGTCAGAAACAGGCCAGTGTGGTTGCTGCTGTTTCGCAAACTTCCGGCAAGGTGCTTGAACGGGCGGGCGGCGTATCAAATATCGGTGCTGCCCTCACCGGAAATGTGCCCGGGCTGATTACCGCCCAGAGCACCGGTCTGCCCGGCGAAGAAGATCCCCAGCTGATTGTCCGCGGTCTCAGCACCTGGAATAACAGTAACCCGCTGATACTGGTGGATGGGGTGGAACGTCCTATGAACAGTGTGGATATTGGTTCTGTAGAAACAGTAACCGTACTGAAAGATGCTTCGGCGACCGCGGTATTTGGTTCACGGGGCGCCAACGGCGTTATCCTCATTACCACCAAAAGAGGAAAAGCAGGGAAGGCTTCAATCCGTGCAACGGTCAACACCACACTGAAAGCTCCTTCTAAATTACCCGGTAAGGCAGATTCCTATAATGCCCTGCGTACCGTTAATGAAGCTATCGAGTATGAACTGGCATTAAAGCCTGAAAGCTGGAATAACTATTACCCCCAGGCCATTTTAGATAAATACCGGCATCCGGCTAACCTGGAAGAAGCAGAACGTTATCCCAATGTAGACTGGGCAAAGACCTTATTCAAAAATTACGCGATGTCACAAAATGCCAATGTGAATATCAGCGGAGGGACACGTTTTGTCAAATACTTCACCAGCGCAGACTTTCTGCATGAAGGCGATCTTTTCAAAATTTATGATAACAAACGCGGGTATAAACCCGGTTTCGGCTTCAACCGCGTGAATGTCCGGTCTAACCTGGATTTTCAATTAACATCTTCTACACTCTTTAAAGTAAATCTTGCCGGGTCGTACGGCGTAAGGAAAAGTCCGTGGGGATTTTCAGGAAACCAGTACGGATCGTGGATAGACGCCTATACCACCGCGCCGGACGTGTTCCTGCCGGTATATGCCGACGGTTCCTGGGGATATTATGCGCCTAATGAAGGAAGGGCGGAGAATTCGGCGAGAAACCTGGCGGTAGGCGGTATTCAATATCAGACCACTACCCGCATTACCACCGATTTTACGGTTGAACAAAACCTGGATATGCTACTCCATGGCCTGAAGTTTAACGGCACGCTTTCTATGGACAACACTTTTGTGGAAAGCAACAGAGGGGTAAATGATCTTTACAATGATGTGCAACGGAAATGGATTGATCCGGCTACAGGAAATGTATTTTACAGAAGCGCCTTTGACGGCGTTACTAATTTCGATTTCCAGGAAGGGGCAAAATGGTCGCCGGCGGCCGGCGCCGTGACCGATAACCAGCGCAGGTTGTTTTACCAGTTGCAGCTGAATTATGCTAGGACAATCGCAAAAAAACACAATGTAACAGCCATGGGGCTGCTGAACCGTAATGTTACAGCCTATGGCAGCATGATACCTTCGTACCGGGAAGATTGGGTGTTTCGTACCACTTATACCTACAACGACAAGTATACATTTGAGTACAATGGCGCCTATAACGGCTCTGAAAAATTTGCGCCTAAATACCGTTTTGCCTTCTTTTCGTCCGGCGGCGTGAACTGGATCGTTTCCAATGAGAAATTCATGCAGAACATCAGGTTCCTTGACCTGCTGAAAATCCGTGCTTCATACGGACAAACAGGTTTTGATAATGTGGCGGGCCGCTTCTTATACCTCACTGACTGGGCATACGGCGGTCAGGCACGACTGGGCACCACGGGTGAAGGCGCTGAGCAAAGCCCGTACAACTGGTACCGGGAAGCCGCCGTAGGTAATCCCAACGTGCAATGGGAGCAGGCGGAAAAAATCAACGTGGGCACCGATTTTGAATTATTCAATGGATTTATAAAAGGCAAGGCTGATTTCTTTCAGGATAAGCGCTCTAAAATATTATTGGCCAACCGCACTTCTGTACCTTCTTATTATGGTGCCACGCCACCCGTGGCTAACCTGGGCAGGGTAAATTCCCAGGGTTATGAGCTGGAGCTGCACTTCAACTACCAGGCAACTAAACAAACCCGGGTTTGGGCCGATCTGAATATGACCCATACAAAAAATAAAATCATCGAGGCTGATAACCCCGCATTGCTGCCGGCCTATCAGAAATCAGAAGGCATGCAGATTGGTCAGGCTTATTCTTACGTGAGCCAGGGATTTTATAACACCTGGGATGAGCTGTACGGGAGCACCATGCACAATACCAACGATAATCAGAAGTTACCGGGCAATTACTATCTCGTGGATTACAATGGCGATGGGGTGATTGATGCACGTGATAATATCCCTTACGGGCATAGCGGTTGGCCTGCCAATACCTATAATGCCACTTTGGGCGTAGACTGGAAAGGGCTGAGTGTCTTTGTTCAGTTCTATGCGGCCAATGACGTTACCCGTCAGGTGGTCTTTAACAGCCTGTCATCCCAGGGGCATACCGTTTATAATGAAGGCACTTACTGGTCAAAGAACAACCCTGGTGCAGACGTGCCAATGCCCCGCTGGTTGTCAACGCCGGCAGATTATTACCGGGGTACGCAATATATGTTTGATGGTTCCTATCTGCGATTAAAGAACGCTGAAATTGCCTATACGTTTAATACAGGATTTATCAAACGTGCGGGACTTGAATCGCTGAGACTATATCTCAATGGCAATAACCTGGCGGCCTGGAGCAAAATGCCGGATGACCGCGAATCAAACTTTGCCGGTACCGGTTGGGCATCGCAGGGAGCTTACCCCACTGTAAAACGTTATAATCTCGGCGCCAATTTAACCTTCTAAATATGACCGTTGTGAATAAATATATAAAGCTGTTAGTGGCCACCTTGGGCTTGACTGTCTTTCTTGGCCTGACATCCTGCACAAAATTCCTCGACAGGGAACCACAATCTGTCGTATCGGCAGATAATGCCTTTAAAACCTTCATCAGTTTCCAGGGATATACGGAAGAACTCTATCATTGTATACCGGATTTTACCAACGCTTACTGGACAAATTCCTGGAACTGGGGCGAAGATGAAATTCAATCGACCTCGCGGGATTTTCACTTCATTATAAAAATCGATAACGGTGATTTCTGGGGCTGGCAATCGCAATTCGATGGCTGGCAGGCTGGCTGGATGGACCGGAACAATACCAGCACCAATGACGACCGGTTTGCAAAATCATTGTGGAAGCTGGGCTGGTACGGCATTCGTAAAGCCAATATGGGCCTCGAGAATCTCAACTATCTCACCGATGCCACCCAGGAAGAAAAAGACCTCATCAAAGGCCAGCTGTTGTTTTTCAGGGGATGGTTTCATTTTATGTTCATTCAGTATTTCGGTGGCCTGCCGTACATTGATAAAGTACTTCCCGGCGATCAGAAGTTAACACTGCCCCGCCTCAAATACAGCGAATGTGCAGATAAGGCCGCCGCCGATTTCGCCGAGGCGGCAAGGCTACTGCCGGTGAACTGGGACAATACCACCGCCGGTAAAAGGACGCTGGGGAAAAATCAGCTGCGTATTAATAAGATCATGGCACTGGGTTACCTCGGTAAAAATTATTTGTGGGCAGGAAGTCCCCTGATGAATTATGTATCTACCGGCAGTAAAGCATATAACGCAACCTACTGTCAGAAGGCGGCCGAGGCTTTTGGTGAACTATTGCAACGCTGCGAGTCGGGCGACGCGCCATACAGCCTTGTGGATTTTTCAAAGTACTATACTAATTTCTATAGCGCCGGCCAGAACTGGCTGATGCCGGGAGGCACGGAAGCTATTTTTCGCGGCCCTTACTACGGCGCACATGGCTCTACCTATGGCACCGCAAAACAGTATGGCTCCGCTTTGCTGACAGGAGAAACCATCACCTTTGCGCCAACTGCCAACTATGTGGATTACTATGGCATGGCTAACGGGCTGCCCATTAAAGACATCACACAGGCAGACCCGGAATCAGGTTACGATCCGGCATATCCCTGGAAGGGAAGGGACCCCCGTTTTTATAATGATATCGTTTTCGATGGCGTGAAATGTGTGCAGGGCGCCACCACGGATGAAAACAACCGCTATGCGAATCTCTTCACCGGTGGCAGTTACCGCGATGTCAGCAGCGCCAGCCGGTCCGGCTATTTACTCCACAAGTTTGTACCCATGACCGCTAATCGGTTTGATAACGGCTGGAGCTACGACAAGGCGCTCAATATCCATTTGCCTTACATGCGTCTGGCAGACGTATACCTGATGTATGCAGAAGCGGCTGCTGAAGGGTATGGATCTGCAGCAGGAAAATCCGGTAATTATAACAAAACGGCATTAGACGCCATCAATACCATCCGTGACCGGGCGGGAGCAGGACATGTGGCTCCGCGCTTTACTGGCGCGCTGGACGAATTTATGAGCGAAGTTCGGCGCGAACGGGCAGTGGAACTCGCTTTTGAAGGTCATCGTTTTAATGATCTGAGAAGGTGGATGTTGCTGATACAGCGGCCGTATACCCTGAAAAAATCAGTAGAATTTGACCGGTCGTCCACGTTCAGTACGGCCGATCCCAGGAATAACAAGGTGCTCAACTTACGTGAAGCTGTAATCCTGGAGCGGAAATATTCAGAGAAACACTATTGGCTGCCGCTGAAAAATGCGGATGCCAATATGTACCTGGATTTTAAACAGAATCCCGGTTGGTAAAACGCGCAGTTCCTGCTTGTACCGTTACCGCTAATTTCAAAAATTCATGAACCAGATGAAAGCATTAATAGCCGCTATTGTATTGACAGGCCTCGTGCAGACGGCACAGGCACAGGACACTACTGGCATCATTATATCAAACCTTCCTGACAGCAATACCGCGCAGGCGGCATTCCGCAGATTGAATAAAAATGAACTGCCGGGTGGCATTTCAGTGGTGGACGTAGCATCACAAATGACACAAAACTATATGAACTACAGCCTCGAAAATATGGAGAGCTGGGCCAATGGTTTTAACGGCAATAGTATGTGGGGAATGGGAAGTTACCTGCTCGTGATCGACGGAGTACCCCGTGAGGCCACCAATGTGTTGCCCACTGAAATAGAACAGATTTCATTTCTCAAAGGGGTGAATGCAGTAGCATTATATGGCAGCCGGGCTGCGAAAGGCGTGATATATATTACTACGAAAAGAGGAAAAGCCGGCAACCAGCGGATAGACGTAAGGGCAAATGGAGGGACCATGGTGCCTAAAGCCTATCCCGCATACCTGGGATCAGCCGAGTATATGACGCTCTATAATGAGGCACGCCGTAATGACGGGCTCACAGACCTGTATACCCCTGAAACTATTGCCCAATATGCCTCCGGTAAAAATAAATACAGGTATCCCGACGTAGATTATTATTCAGATGAATACCTTAAAAAATTTTTTAGCCGTTACGATGTAACGGCAGAGATATCAGGAGGAAATAATAAAGCCCGCTATTATACCAATATCGGCTATCAGACTACCGGATCGTTGCTCAACTTTGGAGAGGCCCGCCAAAATGGAAAATCGGACCGCCTCAATCTGCGTGGTAACGTAGACGTTAACCTGAATGATTATATTTCCTGTAATATAGATGCCGGCGCCATCTTTTATACCGGAAGAGGCGTAAATACCGATTATTGGGGCAGTGCGGCCACGTTGCGGCCTTATCGTTTTGCGCCACTTGTTCCTATAGATATGCTACGGCCGGATGATGAAGCATCCAATGTGCTGGTGAAGAACAGTAACCATATTATTGACGGGAAGTATCTGCTGGGCGGCACGCAGCTGGACCAGACCAATCCTTTTGCCGCTATCTATGCCGGTGGCAACAACCGGTATATAAGCCGGCAATTCCTGTTTAATACCGGTGTGAATGCAGACCTCAGGAATTTGCTGAAAGGGCTTTCCTTCCACGCTACGTTTGCGGTGGATTATAATACATCCTATAATCTCGCTTACAATAACAGTTATGCCGTATATGCGCCAACCTGGAGCACGTCTTCCGATAAGGATGTGATCAGCAGTCTTACGCAGTATGGACAAGATGCAACGTCCGGTGTGCAGAATGTGAGCAACAGCTGGTACCGTCAAACCATTGCTGCCACCGGTCAGTTCAATTACCTGAATACTATCGGTGATAAGCATCATCTCTCTGCTGTTTTGCTGGTGAATGGTTTTCAGCAGTCGGAGTCTGCGATTTATCATCGCACCAGTAATGCCAACCTGGGTTTGCAACTGGGCTATAATTTCAGCAATACCTACTATGTTGATTTCAGCAGTGCCATGGTCCACAGTGCGAAACTGCCAGTAGGAAACCGGAATGCTTTCTCTCCAACAGTGTCACTCGGCTGGCGAATCAGTAATGCGCCTTTTCTGCGGAGCGTATCAGCGATCGATGACCTTCGTTTGACTGCTGCGGCAGGGGTGTTGCACACTGACCTGGATATTTTATCCTACTATTTGTACCAGGGGGCCTATACCACCCAGGGCAGCTGGTTTGGCTGGAAAGACGGTACCGGTGTACAGGCTACCGAGTCGCGTCGGGGAGCTAACCCTGATATGCGTTTCCCTAAGAGAGAAGAATTCAGCATTGGCCTGGATGGCTCTTTCTTTCATCAGTTGATAAAACTGAACGGTAATTTCTTTATCAATAAAATCACCGGCAACATCATACAGCCGGATGTACTTTATCCTTCCTACTTTACCACCGGGTTCCCGTTATCCTCTTTCATTCCCTATATCAATTATAATGATGATAAGCGGGTGGGTTTTGACTTCAACCTCAGTTTTCATAATAAGTTGAGAGAGGTCAGCTATACTATCGGGTTGGTAGGCAGTTACTACAAAACTATGGCCACGAAACGAGCAGAATTATATGCTGACGACTATCAACGCCGCCAGGGAAAACCACTGGATGCCATATGGGGATTACAAAGCCAGGGATTTTTCCGTGATGAGAATGATATTAAAAATTCTCCTGCCCAGGCTTTTGGCCAGGTAAAACCGGGTGATATCAAATATAAAGATCAAAACGGTGACGGGATCATTGATGCCCGTGATGAAGTGTACCTCGGCCGTGCCGGCTGGTTTGGTTCTCCGCTTACGCTGGGCATCAATCTGAGCGCCAGGTGGAGGAATTTCTCTTTTCTGGCCCTGGGGGTGGGCCGCTTTGGCGCATACGATATGAAGAATAATTCCTGGTTTTGGGTTGCCGGAGAAAGTAAATATTCCACTATCGTGAGAGACCGCTGGACACCGGAAACAGCAGAAACCGCCACGTATCCCCGCCTGACTACGCTCGCCAGCGATAATAATTTCCGCAATTCAGATTTCTGGTTGTATAAAACCAATCGCATAGACCTGGAGAAAGTGCAGGTTTCCTATGATATGAGCGGTTTGCTGGGTAAAAAGAAAGTGTTGAAAGAAATGGGAGTATATGTCAGTGCTTTTAACCTGCTAACGATATCGGCAGAACGAAAAGTGTTGGAAATGAATGTAGGCGGTGCTCCGCAAACACGCCTGTATAATCTGGGTATAAAGGGATCATTTTAAACTTTTTCATTCGCATAATTAAGTTCCCGTTTTATGAAAATAAATATTGTCATTTTACTGGCCTGTCTGTTGCTGGTGACTGGCTGCAAAGATCTGCTGGTGCCGGAAATTGAAAATATCCGGGACCTGAATCCGGGTAAATATCCTCCCAATGACGCGGCGCTGCCATTTGGCGTATTGCTCAACGGTTATAACCGGATACCCACTAATTCCTGGTCATTTAATGATGTGGCCACTGACGACGCAGTGACAAATGACCAGAGCAACAGTTTCCTGAAAATAGCGAACGGACAGTGGACGGCCAATAACAATCCGTTGAGCCAGTGGACCAACGCCTATGCGGCTATCCAGTATCTTAACATCGTCTTGCGCGACGTGGATACGGTACGCTGGGTGTCAGATCCCATAGTAAGTAAATTATTTGCCATGCGGATAAAAGGGGAGGCCGCCGGTTTGCGCGCTCTTTTCTATTACCATCTGCTGCAGGCCCACGCCGGTGTATCTGAAAGCGGCGCTGTGCTGGGAGTACCCATTATTACCGCAGTGCAGGGGCCTAATGCTGATTTCAATACGCCCAGGGCAACCTTTGAGGCTTGTATGAAACAAATTTACAGTGACCTGTCGATGGCGGACGATTTGCTTCCGCTGGATTACGAAAATATTGCAGGTGCCGCATTCATTCCTGCGAAGTATGGCACTATTACCAAAGAGCAGTATGACCGTGCTTTCGGCTCCGCTTTCCGGGGATTCTTCACGGGGCGCGTAGCAAAGGCAATCCGGTCAAAGGCCGCATTACTGGCTGCCAGTCCGGCTTTCAGTGCAGGTAGCACCACTACCTGGGCCGATGCGGCCGACTATGCAGGAGAAGTGCTTTATCTGAAAGGTGGCGTCAGCGCTTTGGCTTCCAATGGCCTTACCTGGTATGCCAATGCAAGTGAAATTGCCGGTCTCGCTGATGGCGCCAACCCCGCTGAAATACTCTGGAGGAACAATTACGGCGATAACCGCGACCTGGAGCAGGCTAACTATCCACCGGGACTGTTTGGCAATGGGCGTATCAATCCAACACAAAACCTGGTAGACGCTTTTCCTATGGCTAACGGAATACCGATTACCAATACCGGCAGCGGTTATGATGCAACGAAACCATACGCCAATAGAGACCCCCGGCTACGCATGTTTATTTTAGTGAATGGCGGTACCGCCGGGCCGAATAATACCGTCATCAGTACTGCTGCGGACGGTGGCACAAATGATGGGCTCAACATAGTGGGAACATCTACCAGGACCGGTTATTATCTCCGCAAGCTGTTGCGGCAGGACGTAAACCTGAATCCTACTTCCACCAACAACCAGCGGCACTACAAGCCGCATATCCGGTATACGGAGATTTTTCTCAACTACGCAGAGGCGGCCAATGAAGCCTGGGGCCCGTTAGGAGCCGGAAGGTATGGCATCTCCGCCTATGATGTGATCAGGGCTATCCGGAAAAGAGCCGGTGTAGGCACCACCAATGGCGATGCCTGGCTGGAAGAAGCGAAAGGCAGTAAAGACCTGATGAGAGACCTTATCAGGAATGAGCGGAGAATAGAATTGTGCTTTGAAGGGTTTCGCTTCTGGGACCTGCGCCGCTGGAAGGTGGACCTTGGCGAAACGGCTAGGGGAGTGAGCATAAAGAATAATGTTTCGGCCGTGATAAATGTGGAGCCCAGGCAGTTCCAGCCATTCATGGCTTATGGCCCCATACCTTATGGAGAAATACTGAAGTTTGGCGCGCTGGAACAAAACAAAGGCTGGCGTTAATAAAAAGCAGGACAGGTGATCATTTTTAATTGATTTTTTGAAAACAGCAAAGATGAAAAAGTTTTTAATGCCCGTGGTATTACTGCTGCTCGCAGCATGTAACAAAAACGTAACGTTTCCCGACTATCCTTATCAAACGGTATACTTCGCTTATCAATACCCCGTGCGCACCATCACTTTCGGAGAAGATATCTTCAGCACAGAGCTGGATAACCAGCGGAAATGTAAAATCATGGCTGCAACGGGTGGTGTTTATTACAGCAAAAACGATGTGAACATCAGTATAGCGGTAGATAATACCCTGTTGGGGAACGGGTTGCTGTTTGGCGCCGGTAAAGATGAGATTCTGCCCATGCCCGCTAAGTATTATTCATTGGCAGACAACAAAATCATTATTCCCAAAGGCAGCCTGGCCGGCGGCGTGGAAGTGCAGCTGGCGGACGCCTTTTTTAATGATCCGAAGGCAATTAAGAATACCTATGTGATTCCATTACGTATAACCGATAAATCAGGCGCGGATTCTGTCCTGAGCGGAAAAGATTTTATTCTGTATGCCGTCAAATACGTGAATGAGTGGCATGGTAACTACCTGCGCAGAGGGAAAGATGTTGTATCAGGAAGCGTAAATCAAACCATCGTGCGGCATAAGGAGTATGTGGAAAAAGATGAGGTCAATAAGTTAAGTACAAGGTCCATGAAGGAACTGGAGTTTCCGGTAGTATACAAAGACAAAGACGGCAATAACATCAACTGTACGTTGCTGCTCTCCTTCCAGGACGGCGGGAAATGTACGGTTTCTGCAGTAACCGCCAATATCAGCGCTACGGGAGATGGACAATTTGTAAAGAGGGGAGAGAAGAACAGCTGGGGAAACAAAGACCGCGATGCGCTTTATCTTACCTACCAGGTTACCCTGCCTGGTATGCAGGTGTCTTCATCGGACACGCTGGTACTCAGGGACCGGTCTGTCACCATGGAAACATTTACGCCTGTGAGTAAATAATATTTCACCCCTGACGAAGGCACAAAATGATAACAGCCCCTGTTTGCCACGGGGCTGTTATCATTTTGGCTGTTTGACTACTCAAGCGCCTTATCCCTTTGCATCCTGGCCATAAATTCGGAGGGCAGCACATTGTATTTTGCCTTGAATGATTTGGCGAAATAGTTGGGCGTGGAGAAGCCTACCTGATAGGCGATTTCAGCAATGGTCAGGTCACTTTTTTTCATCAGCATGGCGGCTTTTTCCAAGCGGTAAGACCGGATATATTCTACCGGGGTCTGGCCGGTTAATTCCAGTAATTTATTGTACAGCGAACTCCTGCTCATCCCTAGTTCCTTGCTCAGGCTTTCGACCGAAAGTTGGGAATCTGTCAGGTTTTCTTCCAGGTGGCCCGCGATCCGCGCCATTAACTTTTCTTCCGATGATACCTTTTCAATTTCAGGCGCAAGTAATTTTATTTGTTTGGTATACGTGTTTTTCAGGGTGTGGTTGAGATGCAGGAGGTTTCTGATCTTGGCATGCAGTATTTCGAAGTTAAATGGTTTGGTAATATAGTCGTTGGCGCCTGTTGCCAGTCCAGCGATCTGTTGGGCTTCATGGGTGAGCGCGGTGAGCAATATTACCGGTATATGACTGGTCCGTTTATCCGACTTTAACTTTTGCAATAAGCTGATACCATCCATTTGCGGCATAGTGATATCACTGACGATCAAATGCGGATGCTGTAACAGGGCTTTTTGCCAGCCGTCTTTCCCATTGGCGGCTTCTATTATTTTGTAATTCCTGCAAAGGTTATCTTTAAGATAGAACCGGAAGTCGTCATTGTCTTCCACGATGAGTACAACAGCCTTGTCCTGACTGTCCGGCAATTCCCCGCGGGCCTGCGATGCTGCTGCTGCCTGTTCCTGCGGTGTTGTTTCAGCGACGGACAACAACGGATGGTCAGGCGGCGCCTGTTTTGCCGGGTTTTCTGCTACTGCTTTCAATGGCAGTTCTATGGTGAATGTAGCGCCCTGTCCCGGTTCGCTGTCTACGTCAATTGTGCCGCCATGTATTGTTACAAATTCTTTCGTAATAGACAGGCCTATGCCGATTCCCTGGTTTAATATGGTGGAAGCGGTATCTGTCTGAAAGAAATGTTCGAAGATCCTGTCTTTTTTATCTTTGGGAATGCCGACGCCGGTATCTTTTACTGTTATCCGGACCCATTGCAGGCAGGCAGCTTCATCTGCGTTCAACAGCTGCAGCGTGACGGTAACCGCGCCTTTTTCCGATGTAAACTTAAAGGCGTTGGAGAGCAGATTGAAAAGGATACGTTCTGTTTTGTCATGGTCAAATAGAACATACAGTACTTCGGGGCCACTGATAAAAGTGAATTGTATGTTCTTTCTTTCGGCAAAATCACGGAAAGAGTCTGTAACCTCCCTGATAAAAGCTACAAAATCTCCCGCTGTCGGCTGTAGTTTTAGCTCCTGTTCTTCCATTCTCCTGAAGTCCAGTAATTGGTTGACCAGGTTAAGCAGCCGCCTGGAATTTCTTTTGATCATGTTTAGCCTGTCGAGGCGGGGACCGCTGCTTTCTCCACTAATGAGCTGTTCCACCGGGCCCATGATCAGTGAAATGGGTGTTCTGAAATCATGGCTGAGGTTGGTGAGGAATTTAATTTTAAGCCGGTCGATGTCTTGTAGTCTTTTTACTTCCAGCCTTTCCTGTTCCAGCAGGAATTTTTTCCTTATCCGCTTAATGCCGAGGTAACGGCTATATAGCAATAACAGGCAAATGGCGCAGACATAAAAGACGTATGCATAGATAGTACGCCAAAAGGGCGGGCGGACGTGGATTTTTATGGTGGTGTCCCTGCTGCTCCAGATTCCATCGTTGTTAGCGGCTTTGACGTGGAAGGTGTATTCTCCGGGATCAAGGTTCGTATAGGCGGCACTGTTGGCTGTGCCGGTATAGTTCCAGTCTTTATCAAATCCATCGAGTTTGTAGGCGTAATGGTTTTCGGTGGGAAGGGTATAGTTGAGCGCTACAAAACTGATGACAAAGTTTTGTTTGTAGGCCAGGCGGATGTTGTCGGCTACAGCAATATGTGCTGTAAGGGGACCGTCCTCATCGGGAAGTATCGATTTGTTGGATACCTTTAAATCTGTCAGCAGTACGGCCGGCGCATGTTTATTGAGGGTAAGGTCGGAGGGCGTAAAGTAATTAATGCCTTCCAGTCCGCCGAACATCAGGTCTCCGTCAGACAGGCGTATCCCGGAGTTATGAACGAAGTTGTTATTTTGAACGCCGTTATAGCGTGTATAGTTTCTGAATTTTTTTGACTCAACATGAAAACTGCTGATGCCCATGTTGGTACTTAGCCAGATAATACCGCTTTTATCTTCAATGATTTTGTAAATGGTCACGTTTTGCAGGCCGTCTTTTTCGGAAAAATTGATAAACCTTTTTTGCGTTTTGTCAAAATAACTCAGGCCGCCAAAGGTGCCTGCCCACATACGGCCTTTACTGTCGCACAACAATGTTTGCACTTTGTCACTGGGCAACAGGCTGTTGCTTTGCGTATAGATGTCCCACTGGCCCGTGCCCGGATAATAAACACCAACGCCGCCTCCATGGGTGCCGATCCAGATATTGCCTTCCGTATCTTCCTCAATGGCCCTGATATATCCGTTAAACGGCAGCTTTTTCTCATTGGGCCTGGTAGGGTCGGGATGAGGAGTATACCTGGTAACGACCTGCTCATTTTTGAGAACGTTCAGCCCTTCTCCGTTGGTGCCAACCCAAACGTTGCCTTTACTGTCTTCCTTTAGGCAAAAAATATCATTGGCGCCGGGATGGTCGCTCCCCGCGACTTTTGTAAGGTATTTATAGCTGCCGGTAGCGCTGTTTATGATAAGCAGGCCCAATGCATACGTGCCGATGTATAGTTTTTTGTCGCGGGTGTACTGGAGGGCCATAATGGCCGCTTTATTACCCTTTACCGGCAGCGGGATGTCAATGGGACGGACTTTCCCTGTTTTGCGGTTGAATTCAAACATGCCTCCGCCGTCGGTGGCCACAAAAACATTGCCTTCGCTGTTTTCCGCAAAGGCAGTGACAATGGACGACTGACGGCTATTTTCATGAAAAGCGGTACCTGGTTTAAAATTAAAGAGGTGCAGGTTCTTGTCATATTTATTAATCCCGCCCCTGAAAGTGCCTAACCAATAAATGCCCTGGTTGTCGTTATAGATACATCTTATCGACTGGTTGGTAAGACTGTAAATGTTCTCATCGGAGGGAAGATATTGATCAACAGTGTTTGTCCGGGTATTTAGCACCATGAGCCCTTCTTCGGTACCAATCCATAGCTGATGGTCTTTGTCAGGCCTGATGCAGTTAATTAATTTATTGTTCAGGAGCGGGATGGTATGATATGGGGAGATGCTGGTGCCGTCGGGTTGCAATGTATACAGTCCTGTGGCGGTGCCAACCCATATCTGTCCGTCATGGTCGCCTGTAATTGACTTGATTTCGTTATCCTGGCTGGTACACCCGGTTTTGTTGTTGGCTATCCGTTTTACGGCACCGGTGGAGGGGGTATATCGGTACAGGCCATGAGTGGTACCAATCCAGATCTGTTGGTTTCGGTCAACAAAAAGGCAGCGGGGGTTCAGTTTTGTCTCCTGGCCCTCTTCTCCAGCTACCAGATTGATCTGGGAAATATGACGGCTGCCAGGCGTGAGCTTAAATAGATGTTCGAACTGTGCGATCCATATGTTACCGGACGTATCGCTGGATATATCCAGTATTACCGCGTTAGGGGGCAACTGCGGGGCATCTGCGTGCAGGGGGAAGTGAACGAAGGCGTCCTTTTTACGGTCGTATAAACTTAGCCCGCCGCCACTGGTACCTATCCAGAGGTTGCCGGCTTCGTCTTCATGCAGCGTCAGTATCTCGTTGGCTCTCAGGCTGGAAACGTCATCCGGGCGATGACGGTAAACAGTAAAGTGTGTGCCGTCAAATTTATTTAATCCATCATCGGTAGCAAACCACATCAAACCATAGTGGTCCTTCGTGATGGCATTTACCCCATTGGATACCAGTCCGTCTTTAGCGGTAAGCGAAGTGAAGTTGAGATGTCCGGTTTGGGTCCGACCGGTTTTAGCAAGGCATAGTAAACAGCACAGGAACGTAAATGTATATTTACACATATGGAGCGATCATTAAAAAACGAGATGTTGGTTGAATGGTAATAACGTGGTCCTTTGTATCTCAATTTAAGTATTGTAATGAAATTTATAAACATTATGATACTAAATTGCCTTAATACATTGGTTTTGGACGATAATAATTGTATAAAAGACATTTTTTCCATCAATTTCAACAAATGTGCTATCGGGAAAGTACTGGCCCCTGTATTTTTGTCTTCTGACTGTTTTATCCGGAAGCAATCATGCATAGAATCTATATGACTGAATAATGTTTTTAAAGATGTATCAGAAATTCCTCGTTATAGCACTCCTTTTCTTTTGTAGTGCTTCGCTTTATGCGCAGCAGTCTGATAATGAAGACGGCACTTACACCAATCCGGTCATCTGGTCCGACTTCCCGGATAACGATGTAATCCGCGTGGGGGATACTTATTATATGGTAGCTACTACCATGTATTTTTTCCCCGGCGTGCCATTACTGCAGTCGAAAGATCTGGTGAACTGGACGTATGTTGCCAATGCCGTGACGCGGTTCAGGCAGCATCCGTTTTATGATTTTAAAGGCGGGAACAGGTATGGAAGAGGGCAGTGGGCCAGCAGTATCCGCTATCACAAGGGTAAGTTCTACATACTATTCATGACACTGGACGAAGGCGGGTTTTTATGCACCGCTGCCAGGGCGGAAGGGCCCTGGGAGGTGCAAAAGCTGGTGAGGCCCTACTATGACCCCGGATTGTTTTTTGATGAGGACGGGCGCATCTACGTCGCCCACGGTTATTCTAAACTGTCTGTGACAGAAGTGGATGCTAACCTTGCCCCCATTGGAAGAGACAGTATTGTGTTTGACAAGGTGCAACGGCCGGGGTTGGAGGGATCACATGTCTATAAGGAAAACGGATACTATTATATCTATGCAACCTATGGTGGTGGAGACGGTTACCAGGTTTGCCTCCGGTCAAAAAATATATACGGCCCCTATGAGGAAAAAACCGTGCTGAAAGATGATATGAACCTCTATGGTAAAGGTGTTCATCAGGGTGCGCTGGTCGAAACGCCCCAGGGGGAATGGTGGAGTATTATCTTTCAGGACAGGGGAGGGGTAGGAAGAGTGCCGACTTTGCAGCCGGTGCAGTGGATAGATGGCTGGCCTATCCCCGGAAAAAACGGAAGAGCGGTGGTGACCCATGTTAAACCACGTACAGAAGCCGTCGTTCCGGTAGAAATACTTCCCACCAGTGATGAGTTTGATGGCGATAAGCCTGGCATACAATGGGCCTGGAACCACAATCCTGATGACAGCGCCTGGTCTTTAATAAAACGGAAAGGTTATCTGCGGCTCACTACCGCCGGCATCGCCGCTGATTTGCTGCATGCGCGGAATTCACTCACACAACGGATGTTTGGCCCTTTCTCCGAAGCCACCGCAGCATTCGATATTAGCGGAATGAAAGCAGGTGATGTGGCGGGACTGGCTGTTTTGCAACTCCCCTATGCCTTTATCGGTGTCAGCGCCGGAGCGCCGGCAAAGTTTATTGTGATGGAGCATGCCGGCAGCAGGAAAGACAGTGTTGCCATAGGAAAGGAAAAACGGGTGTTCTTCAGGGCTTCCGTTAATACCATGAAAGATCAGGCCTACTTCAGTTATAGCTTCGATAACAGGACATATATCCCTCTGGGTGATACGCTGAATATGCAGTTCAACCTGAAAATGTTTACTGGTAACCGGTTTACGCTGTTTAATTATGCCACGCTTAAAAACGGAGGCTATGTTGATGTGGACTGGTTTCATATGGATACCCGGAAGGGAGCCCCTAACCTCTTTAAGGCGTCTTCCCGTATTGCTGCGGAAATGTATGATGACATTTACGGTGCACGTGTGGTCCCCGGAAACGATGGAGACGGACCGGGGCAGCAGGAGTTAGCCCATTTGACGGCCGGTTCATGGGTGCGGTTTAACCAGGTGGATTTTGACAAGGGATATCAATTCCTGTTGCTGCGGGTGGCGCCCCGCGGAGGGCGTATAAACGTGTATATCGATAATGATTCATTGAATCCCTATGCTACAGTGGCCGTGCCCGAAGAACCGCTGCTGAACTATACGACGGTCAGCGTGCCTGTGAAGCAGCTTGCCGGCAGGCACCGGCTGACGTTTGCATTTACGGGGGAAACTCCGTCCACCGCCCGTTTCAGCTGGTTTACCTTCGCCAATGACAAGCAGCAAACGTATACATCGCCCCCGCTGATATCACATATCTACACCGCTGACCCGTCTGCACATCTCTTCAACGGAAAAATATATATCTATCCTTCGCATGATACAGCCACCAATACGAAGGAAAGTGATAACGGAGACCATTTCCAGATGGCGGACTACCACATTTTTTCCATGGACTCCATCGGCGGGAAGGTAACAGACCATGGGATTGCGCTCCGGGTGCATGATGTGCCATGGGCTTCCAAACAGCTGTGGGCGCCGGATGCAGCATTTTCAAAAGGAATATATTATTTATATTTCCCGGCGAAGGATAAGGAAGGGGTATTCAGAATCGGCGTTGCTTCTTCCAGACAGCCGACTGGTCCTTTTGTGGCCGAAAAAGAACCGATTGCCGGAAGTTACAGCATCGACCCCTGTGTATTCAGGGACGATGATGGTTCTTTTTATTTGTACTTTGGCGGTATCTGGGGAGGACAACTGCAAAACTGGGATAATAACCGCTATGACGCCACTGCAACGCTGCGTAAAAAAAATGAAGTGGCTATTCTTCCCCGCGTGGCAAAACTCTCCCCGGACATGAAAAGCCTGGAAAGCGCTCCGTTGGCCGTAAAAATAACAGACAGCAACGGCCGGCTGTACAATGAGCAGGAGAACGACAAACGCTTTTTTGAAGCGGCCTGGATGCACAAGTACAATGGCAAATATTATTTCTCTTATTCAACCGGCGATACGCACAATATTGTTTATGCGATTGGAGACAGCCCATATGGTCCCTTCACTTATCAGGGGGTTATTCTGAAACCGGTTGACGGCTGGACCAACCATCATTCGATTGTCCAAATCGGGCATAAATGGTATTTGTTTTATCATGATACGCAGCTGTCGGGTAAAACACACCTGAGAAACGTCAAAGTAATGGAGCTGAAGTATAACAGCGATGGTACTATTCAAACGTTAAGCGCATTCAGATAACACCTTTCGTAAATAATTAATTGAACCAGGCAACATATGAAGTATATCCGCCACGTTATTATTGTTTTGCTGGCCGTCGCCATAAGTTTTTCCTGCGTGGCCTACCAGGCTCATTCTTTTGTTGCGCCGGGGGCACGGGGACTAAAAGACTATTACAGGGATTATTTTCCTATAGGCGTGGCCGTTTCAGCGCGTGCGCTGCATACAGAGGAAGCCGGACTGGTGGTCCGGCAATTCAACAGCATTACCCCGGAGAATGCTATGAAGATGGGCGTAATTCATCCGGGGGAGCAGCTGTACAACTGGAAGGATGCTGATTCTATCGCAGCTTTTGCCCGCCGTAACGGAATGAAGCTCAGGGGGCATACCCTGGTCTGGCATAATCAGGCCCCGGGATGGATTTTTAAGGATGCCGGCGGACAACAGGTGTCCAAAGACGTATTATTACAACGCCTGAAAGAACATATTACCACTGTTGTAAAGAGATATAAAGGCGTCGTATATGCCTGGGACGTGGCCAATGAAGTGATCAGTGACCGTAAGGATGAGTTTTACCGGAATTCATTGTGGTACCAGATCTGTGGCGAAGAATACATTGAAAAAGCATTTCAGTGGGCCCATGAAGCAGACCCTGATGCGTTGTTGTTTTATAATGACTACAATGAGATAAACACCGTAAAACGGGAAAAAATTATCCGTATGCTCAATGGCCTTGTCAGCAAAGGAGTGCCGGTCCACGGCGTGGGATTGCAGGCGCATTGGGCCGTAAATGAGCCATCGGCGGAGCAGCTGGATAAAACGATGGCAGATTTTGCAAAACTGGGACTGAAAATACAGATTACTGAATTTGATGTTTCCGTGTATCCCAAGGAACATGAGATGAGGGAACGGGAAGCGGGCGACAGCGCCACGGCGTTTACCGCAGCAAAGGAGCTACAACAGCTGGAGCAGTACCGCCGGTGTTTTGCATCTTTTCGCAAGTATCGCGATGTGCTGACAGGTGTAACGTTTTGGAATATCTCCGACCGGTATAGCTGGCTGGACAACTTTCCGGTGCGTGGCAGAAAAGATTATCCATTGCTGTTCGACAAGGAGTTGCAACCCAAGAAAGCGTTTTGGTCAGTCGTTAAATTTTGAAATCAACCGATGGCGTCCTGTCACCTCTTGTAAATAAACCCTTCCTTCGACTCCATGCCAATAAAAAACATCTCGAAGGAAGGGTGCAGGTTAGGTAAAACGTGCAGTTGCCCGATGGCATACTGCAGCACCTCCTGCTGAAGCGGGAAGATCTCGTACCAGCATTTCCTTTGCGTATAAAACTCGAAATTTTTCGGGATGGAGGTGTTTTTTATACTGGCGATGCGGGGGAAAGCATATTTATCCGGTTCATCGTAATTACGTGGTATGTTATTCATATCCGGTATCCGGTCTCTTTTGGTCAGTTTCCCTTGTTCGAGTTTTTGGCGGTACCGCTTTTCTAAAGCCGCAAACAGGTTTTTCCTGTATTGTCCGCTGGTGTCAAAATCATCGAAAGAGACGGTTGTTTCCATTTTATAGATGTCGGTTGCAATACAACAGGTGTACAACGCCGTAGCGGGATGCTGGCTGATCTTATGAAACCCTTGGTCAATGGCGCTTTTCAACTCTGCTGTATAACCCTCTTTATCGAACTGCTCCAGATAGGGTATAATTTCTTCGGGATACAAACGTCCGTTAAATATTTGCATTAGCGGGGATTTTTATCTTATATTTTGGGTGCAAAGATAGTAAAGAATAAACTCCGGCGTGACATACCGGACAATACTAGCCCTGACCATCATATCCCCAGATCATATACAATGCTCCCCAGGTGAACCCGGCGCCGAAAGCGGCAAGCAGCAGGCGGTCCCCTTTTTTCAGCTGTGACTCGTAATCCCACAGGCACAGGGGAATTGTACCGGAAGTGGTGTTGCCGTAGCGGTCAACGTTCCGCATTATTTTTTCAGTAGGAAAAGACAGCACTTCTGCCGTGCGGTCAATGATCCGCTGATTAGCCTGATGGGGCACCAGCCAGGTGATGTCCTGTGCTGACAGGTCGTTTTTCACCATTGTATTGGTAATGGATTCCGTGAGGCGTAATACTGCATAATCGAAGATAGCTTTGCCGTCCATGTAGAGATAATGTTCCTGGTTGTTGACCGTGGCTGCAGAGGACGGCCAGCGCGAACCTCCGGCTTTCACATACAGCAGGTCGGCGCCGCTGCCGTCTGTACGAAGGAAACAGTGCTGTATTCCGCTGTCGGGAGGCCCGGGCTCCAGTAACACACCCCCTCCGCCATCGGCGAAAAGGCAGGAGGTGATGCGGTCCTGGCCGCCGATAATACTGCTCATTTTATCTGCTCCCAGTACCAGCACGTAGCGGTATATGTTCTGTTCTATATACCGGGAGGCAATATCCAGGGCAGAGAGAAAACCGCTGCACGCGCCGTTGATATCGATAGCCCAGGCTTTGCTGGCGCCGATTTCACGGGCAACAATATTGCTGGTGGAAGGCGTGATCATATCCGGCGTGGCCGTGGCCAGTACAATGGCATCCAGTTCTGATGGCTGTATGCCGCGTTTACGGCAGATTTCAAGGGCTGCCTGCACGCATATGGCAGAAGTGCCGACGCCTTCCTCCCGGATATACCGCCGCTCGTTAACGCCAAGATATTTAAGAATCCACCCGGACGGGATATTCATTTTTTGTTCCAATTCTTCGTTGTAAACGATGTGAGGCGGGACGTATCCGCCGACTGCTGTGACAACCGCATTGCACTTTTTCATAGTCAGGTTTTTTAAGATAGTAAAAAGGGGTAACAATTAGTATATCTAACAAAATGGATAGTGGACAGTAACTTGTTCAAAGTTATCAACAGCTGCTGAAGTAGCACGGCATATTTCAACTGCTGTCTAAAGTGCATGGAGGGGCTATAGCTTCGTAAGACGCCTGTTGTTTCCCTATTTTTTTATGTCTAATATTTGTAACCATGTCTCCTGAAAAGTATCCGTTGTCCGCGCTTGCGCAGGAATTATCCGCTCTCAGAAACAAGGACAGTTATCACCCGGATATGGATGCAGCTGCTGTGTTCAGCCGGTATTCCCCGGGGAGTTTACAGCAGCTGATGCAGGGGATGTCAGATATCACTGCTTCTTTTTATGGTTTGCTGCTACAGCAGGCAGTTGTGCTGAACGGACCTGATATGGCGGAAGCCCTTTCTTCTTCACTGATATATACACTGGGCAAAAACAAAGCCGCGAGAATAATCGACGCATATCCTTTGCTGGAGCGCGATCCCAGAGGTGCTATCGAAATTATTATCGCTGCCATCTTTACCGCCAGCCCCGAATTTAATTTCGAGGTCAATAGCTACTCGGCGGCTGAAGTGGTTTTCACTATCCGCGGAACAGACCGTTATCATCGGATCAGTCAGCAGCTGCAAATAACCCATCTCCTGAAATGGCCGGTGATACTGCCGTTCCTGGAAGGGATACGGGATGTGGCCGCACCGGGGTGGAAGGTAGCAACACTTGCGTCTGCGGTAGATGAAAACAGCAATTGTGACTATGTATTCAGGATATACCAGGAGGTGGTTGTTCCGGCGGGGGATATTCAAACAGGCATGCGGCCTCCCTTTTTCCAGTTGCCCGCTACCGCTCTGGTGACCAGGGGGAAATACCTGGAGGTAGACCTGGGGCCTGCCAGTAATTTTCAGGGTGTTCAATTTGTGGTAATGATCCGGCAATGCCTGTCGGCGGAAGGATGGAACGCCTGCCGCCTGTACGCTGAAGGGACAGACCAGTATATGCTGGCAGAGCGGTTCAGGTGCATGCGCAGTGGCAACTTTTTGGCAGATACGTCTTTAAAAGTGGTGCTTCATACACTGGAAATCAGTAAAAGAAAGCGAAAGAGTGTTATCCGTATTTTGGATGATGCGGGAGATATGGTCTACCAGGTGCTTTACGATTATTATATGTGGAATGAAACAGACTTCAAGAGTAAGTTTGCTTCCCTCAAAAGTACCGGAAGACCGGCACACAACGAATTGGTGCCCCTGCCTGTTATCAGCCGTGTCTCTTTTGAGAATGCCTGGCATTATGAGTCCAGGTTATCTCCTGTCGATGAAATACATTGCCTCGGCCATTTCGAGGGATATCCCTGCGTGCCGGCGTTATTCCTGTTCCGGTTATTACACCTGGAAGCAGAAAAATGGATAAAGGACGTGCTGGGAGAACTGCCTGAAACCAGGCTGGTGGTAGATGGCGTTGCTGTCCATCCCGCACGTATTATGCCCGTGGGTGTGCCTTATGATATTACAACCACCGTGCATCAGCTGTCGGATAATATACTGCAGTTTGTATATGACGTTACGCAGGTGGATGATCCTGGTGCCAGGTTTGGCTGCGTGGTATTGGATATTATGTTACAGCGGTTATAAGCCTTACCTGATATTTTTCAGGGTTGTTCTTATCCGGTTTATGCCTTTTAAAACCCCCTTTAGTCTTCCTGTTGAAAGTGTCAGCTGAACGTTGTCCGCTATTAATTCCACTACTTCGTCGATGCTGTGTTTATCGGTATCAATATGCATATTGTATTTGGGTTTTATCAGCGCAGACAAACACCTGTCCACTTGTTTGAAATTCCAGGCGTTTTTGTCGCCCCGTCTTGTTAACCGTTTTTCTATGGTCTCCTTGCCGGCCATCAATGAAAAATGCCTGACATCTGCTCCCTGACGTCTCAGGCCACCGATAATAAAATCAAAGATCTCATCGTTGACAATTGTCATAGGGACGATGGTGATGACCTGCTTTTCTTCGCAATAGATCAGGTTCTCCAATACCTGTCTGCGCCAGAGCGGCAAATATTGGAAGTCATCGTATTCTTTGGCCCGTGGCAGATTCTCTCGCAGAAAATATCCTACCTTTTCGGGATCAAATAAAAATCCGTTGTCGATTCTTCGACAAAGCTCATAGCTGGTATGTGTTTTACCAACTCCGAATGCGCCATTAATCCAGATGATCATTATTTTTTTTATCTAAAATGAGCGGTCACTGCATCAACAGCAATATACGAATGATCTGATAAAGTAGCTAGAGGCAATGGACCGAAGAGATCGCCCCAACGCCTAAGATTTCTTACTGGCGTACTCTCCCTCCACATACCCGCCGTTCACATAGCGGGACACATCGTTGACATGCCATGCATAAACACCTGCTACCATGATGCCCAGGTCCTGTACGTAGTCGTGTACAGTGCCTTGCAGTTCCCCGAAAGACGGCAGGTGCTGATGTAACAGCCTGAATTCATCCAGGTAGCTGTCATGGATCTTCAGCGCCTCCATGTAGGCTTCATGGAGCGGTATGTTGTGTTCATGCTGTATCACTTTTACCAGGTTCATGGTGTCTCCTTCCCGATGCAGTTCCTTGGGCAGTGAAATAAAATCATTATGCATACCTATCATCCAGGAGCAGAGATCGTGGAGGCGTAGGATATGTGGATGTTCCAGTACGTCGTCCGGTAGCTCACGATAGTTTTTCTGCATGGCCACATATTTGCAATACGGAAGTCCTCCGCTGGTATGCAGCCTGATAACCAGATAAACAGGCAGTGGCGGCGTCGTATTGGTCCTGTAATATGTTCTCTCCTCTGTATAGCCAACGAATACATTGTGTATAGCGGATATGTATTTGCGGTAGTGCCGGTCCGGTACGCATTTAATGGCATCTTGCCGCAGCACCCAAAACTGGTGAAATATTCCCATGTCGGCGGGCTCACTAATATCTTCCCCCGATAGGATATTCTTGATACGGTTCGTTACCATTTGCATTTCATGGTGCGAACAACGGTCGAAATAATCATCCATCATGGCGCCATTGGCTGTATAGTTGGCAAGCGGGCGTAATTCTGCAAGGGTGTTCAGGAACGGACATCCCCGGGCGGCGATATCCACCAGGTTATGCTGTTTGTGCTTTTTCCGGGCGGCTTCGCTATGAAAGGTATACTCTCTGTCAATCCAATCATAATATTCCTGTCGTTGTTGTTGGAAGTCCGGGTGAATAAAATCCGGAAATGGATACCTGGGTTTAGGCAAATGCTGTAGCCCGGCATAAAACTGCTTTTCTGAAAGGGTTTGGGACATGGTTAAAGATTAAAAATGGTTACTGTTGAGTTCTGTCGAAGATAATACGTGTATAAAAAACGATCGTTGTGTTGGTATTAAAAATAGTGTTTTATTGAAATCACAGCAAATTTCTTACGGGTAAAATTGGCGTGCATGGGGAGTTACGGGCTGTGCCGCAGGTATCGAAGGGCGTTTTTTCCTGTCGTTTTTATCACCTGCATGAATTTCAGCAAAACGCTGTCGCTGTAGTCAGAATAGCAGGTTGGGCAAAGAAAACATCTGTCTTTGCGAAGAATGTGGTGAAGTTGCCAGTCAGAGACCGCTAACTTCGTTTAGCCGTGTTGCATAGTTACCCGATAGGATTCAGGTGTGTTGGAATATTGTTGCTTAATTCATCACAAAAAAAATATCCCCCATGAAAATGTATCTGCTCATTCCAGTGGCCGTACTGGCACTGTTTTCCTGTAGTAAACCTGCTGAAATGCAAATCCAACAGAAAGCCGGCGTGGCCGTCCGGACAGCATTAGCCGGGCATACCGGCACAAGCCTTCTTTCAGGCGCAGCGGTAACGGATCTTTATGTAAACTATATTTACTCTACCGGTTACGGGGTGGCTACCGTGCATTTCACTAATAATACCGCCAGTACCGAACTTTTTACGATACAATTAAAAAGCAGTTCGTCCGGATCATCGCTCCTGGGCTGGCAGACGGTAAATGTGGGCGCCGGTTCGAATATATCTGTCAGTTTCGACGTGCCGTTGATAACCAGCGGTACGCTTACGGCCACGGTAATGGAAGACACTAACAGCTTTTCCGCCAGTTGTGGCATTTATAACGCCACCACCAGCCCGGCCAATCCTACCTATCGGGCGACCGCCCTGTCATCAAATCCGGTGCTAACGTTAAAGTATGATTATGATCCGATCAGTATGTTCAGGTATTATACACCGGAACTTGTATGGACTTCATTCTCCAACGTTAATCCTAATGTGCCGGAAACGATTTATGCAGCCATTAAATACTCCCCTCATAACGGGAGCTGCCTTTATCCCCAGTCCGCATCGAACCTTGTACAAAACAACAAGATTATTTTTAACCCGGTAAGCGATCAGGACTATTCATGTAAACCTTCGTATGTAGACTATGTATGGGACCGGAAACCTTTTAATCCGGATACTGTAAGTACCGCCAGATGGATACGTGTTGACTTTCCCTGGTAGAAGCCAGTAGTCGGTTGCATGGTTAAGTATAGGCGTGTTTGAAAAAAATGAAAATAAAAATGGTCCCGCTATGTAAAAGGAAAAACTTTTACTATACTTGTATGGAAGAATTTGCCAGGTATATAGACGCCCGAATTGAATGGAAAAACACATGCACGCTGCCGGACCGGTCATTTGGCCGTTGCCGGCGGGCCCTTGAACTGGAAACAGACAATCAGTCCAATAAAGAATGAAGTAGCGCAATATTCCCTGCCGACAGCAATAGATACGCTTTCCACGTTATGACGATTTTATTACCATTTACCACGATAAAACACACTTAACATGCAACCAAATATTCATCGCGGCCAGCTTTTCATGGCCAGTTGTTTCGCGCTACTTGTTACTTCACTGTCATTTGGTATCCGTGCAGGGCTACTGGATACCTGGGGGACCGAATTTAACCTGAGTAAAAGTGAACTTGGCATCATTTCCGCTTCCGCTTTCTGGGGTTTCCCGCTGGCGGTAATTATCGGAGGGATGGTGGTAGACATTATCGGGATGAAGAAGCTGCTGGTGACTGCATTTGTATTTCACCTGCTGGGAATTCTGCTTACTATTGTAGCTGGCGGCTACTGGACGCTTTTCCTGTCCACGCTGTTTATCGGTGTGGCCAACGGTACCGTGGAAGCAGCCTGTAATCCGCTGGTGGCGGCTATTTATCCGGATAATAAAACAACGAAGCTGAATCATTTTCACCTTTGGTTTCCGGGTGGGATAGTGATCGGAACACTGGTGGTACTGGCGTTTAATAAAATGGGCCTTGGATGGAAGGTGCAGGTGGCCACTATGCTTATTCCCACGCTTATTTACGGATATCTTTTCTCCAGGTTGAAATTCCCGGTTACCGAACGTATTGCGGCAGGTGTTTCTACCGGCGATATGTACAGGTCTTTATTAAATCCGCTTTTTATCTTTATGATGGTATGTATGTTTGGTACAGCCATCACAGAATTATTTACCAATCAATGGATCGATGTATTACTGAGAAATGTGACCAGCAATGCCATTCTAATTCTTACACTTACTACCGGTGTGATGGTAATAGGACGGGGACTGGCCGAGCCGGTGGTACACCGGTTGTCTCCGCAGGGCGTGTTGTTGTTGTCATCTGTTTTTGCTGCGCTGGGCATCTATTTGCTGGGGCATACCAGTGGTAATATGATTTTTGTGGGTGCGCTGATATTTGGGGTGGGCGTATGTTATTTCTGGCCTACCATGCTGGGGTTTGTATCGGAGAATCTGCCACGTACCGGTGCTGTAGGGTTGAACTTCATGGGAGGAGCAGGTATGTTTGCCGTATCCGTGTACATGATGTTCATTGGTGGTCATTATGATACATTGCTGGCGCAGAAACTGCCGGCAGGAGCTGATCTGAAACTGTATAACGAAGCGCCTCCCGGTTCCGCCATGGCATCCGCGTTGACTGAGGCAAAGAAAGCTGCCGGACCTGAAATATTAAATACCACCATGATCATTCCGGTTATACTGATAATCGCTTTCACAGGACTGGTGGTATATATGAGAGGGAGGAAAAAAGACCAGCAACTAAGCCCTGTCGGTGCTGTCTGATGTTTTAAGCCAACAGAATATTATACAACATAAATAAAAAGAGGGCGTCTCAAAAAGTAAATGAGACGCCCTCTTTCTTTTGAATATATAGGCTGCGGTTAAGATTACTTTCTAAAAGACTGTGTTTTTCATTCCATTTAGTCGGGACATTTTTGGGAGGTCCTGCTGATGGGTAATTAAAGCAGTAAGTCTTTTGGGGTGCTAAACCAACAATGATTGACTGTTCTGAGTAGCATTCGGACCGCTCTGTACAGAGGACCAGGTCTCTTTGATCACTTTCTCAATTTTTTCGGCGGAATCATAACTTCTTAGTGCCGAGAATATCTTAGTGATCCGATAAAGCACCGCTGTCTTCGATTCCCGGATGTAATCGACCGGTATGCCTTTTAAGATGACCCACAACAAATAGAAGTTCATTGATATTCTTGCACTTTTGGTTTGATGAATGATCTCGTCAAGCCTTCGGGCACTGAATACTTCAGATGATTTCCCATTTGATTTTCCGATCAATAGTCTCACTTTCTCAACAAATTCGGCTTCAAAGCAATTTAAGGACAATAGGAATTCAGCTTTAAAAGCCCTGCTTTCCAGTAGCTGGGTAATATTAGCCTTGTTTTTTAATTTGGCGATAGCTGCGGAGCCACGTTTTCCAATATCCAGCACATCCTTGATGTTTTTCATATTGGCATCCCCTAAGTTCACGTAGTGCAGATAACCCAGGCTTGTGATAAGTTCTTCATTGAGCATTCTTTTGTCGTCCTTTCTCAGATATAGCCACGTGTTTCGCTCATAGATGTCTTTGATGGCGTCAACGATATCATGATCAACGTATGCATTCCAGAATTCAAAAGTGTGTTCCTTTATAGGCATCGGCTTGTGGTTGATGCGTTTGAACAACTCTTCAGGAAGGAAGTGTTTATTGTTTTCTTCTTTGATCTCTATTACCTCCAGATCATAGTTGGTTAGTCGGGATTGATCTTCAGGAGAAAGCTGACTGAACTTTTTGCCGTGCAGATGGGGTGTTAGGCTGGTACGGAGGTTAAGAGAAAAACGATCTTTTTTCGAGCGGACCATTTTCCCGTGCTCATCAGCATATTTTTCTCCCAGGAAACCGATAATCGTCAGCAGCCGCTGCTGACCGTCAATAACTTCTGCTGTGCCATCTGTTCTCAGGTAGATGTATAGCGGATGTATTTTCACGCCCAGTAACATACTTTCTATTAATGATGATGCTTTGGAGATATTCATTACTTCATTTCGTTGATAGGGAGGTTTTAATTTGAATTTTCCTCTTTTAATCCTGTCGAGCATATCGCTGACAGACGAAGAAGTAGGGTCCATTTTAGAAAAATGCTCCTGCTCTTTGCCAGGCGTGAAACGTTCTTCTAAGTATTTTTGCATCTTCTCTTTATGCTCAACAACGAAAGTTTCATCGCTTTTCAGATATCTGACAAAGGATATGTCCAGCTGGGAAGTGAAAAATGCAGCGGCGGTACTATATCTCTTCATAATCCTTTGTGTATGGTTGTTGCGTTCTGTGTGATAGTTCTGCGTTTGTTTTCCAATGTGTTGTACCAGCCGCTCTTTAAAGGAAGGACTATTGAACTCAGCGGGATTTATATTCTCCTTTTCGCATACGGATAAAGCCCAGAATAGACATTCATGTACCAATCCGTTCGTTTGGTAGCCTAATTCGTGTAGTCTGGTTTTAATAGTGGTGAGATAATTACATTTTTCCCGGAATTGGCCAAAAATCAGTGGAATCTGTGACTTGTTGCCTTTGTTGACAGTATTAAAGGACAGGTAGTCATAATACATATTCACTACATCTTCGCGGTCGTGAATGAACTTGTTGATAGGAATGTGTTGTAATACCAGCATCTGCCTGATATGCTGCATGATGGTTTCCCGTTTTTTGCTTCTATGATCAAATAATGCTGCTACCTCGTTATATAACTCAGGATATTTTTCAAACTGTGTTTTAAAATAGATGTTGATTTCATCCTGGATATACTGGGCTTTAAATACTTCTTCCTTCTTCAAAGGAGAGATACCTAAGTTATAGCGCTTAAATATTTCCCTTTTAATGATTTCCTCTTCATAATTGCTGATAGCTGCTTCGCTGGCTGCTGTTATCTGAATTAGCCGTAGTGAGGCACTGAGGATGCGTTCCTGAAGTTTTTCATCCAGTTGTGAGAATTTTTTGCCTGCCAGGTTCCATAACTTATCCAGCCCATGTGGTTTCAGGGAAAAACCATTTTTGATATAACGCTCAATGGATTCGCAGCGCTGCCTGCCGTCGATGACTTCCCAGTTTTTACCCTTAATATATATCACAATGGGAGGAATTTCTCCATGTACTAGAATGGTCTCGATAAGATAGGTTGCTTTTACGTCGGTCCATACATATTTGCGTTGGTAGGAAGGTTTATAATTCAGGATATGGAATTGGTCAGTATTGACCTGGAACACATTGCGTACAGACCTTAGTTTATTGTGAATGATGATATTTTTAAAGAGATCGGAGATTGGACGTACTTCCATGTTGTTTTTTTTAATGTTTGTTAAACTGAAAATTAGGGTTCATAGGATAGTACAAATTAGTGTTTGCGGGCGTCCCTGATGCATTGTTCCGCTGCGAGGTATTCCTTCATCACTTTTGTTATTGTAATATTCAGTTCCTCTGATATCTGATGAAAAGTGTATCCTTTTTCATAATACAGCTTCATGATCATGATCTGCAACGGCGTGAGGAATTTTTCGTAGTAGGCTATGTTTGACGCATACTGGTAATTAGCTTGTTGGGACGCTTTTTTTAAACGCTCGATGTATGGGCTCAGTTTTTTTATAAGCCGCTTTTCTTCCCGGTTAATGAACTGGCGCGTATATCCGGTTATTGTAACAATCTCTGCATAACTGTAGCATTCCAGCATTAATTTGATCAGTTTTCCTTCTTTTGGATGCAGATATTCCTGGGCTTTCCAGATAAGGTCCAGATTTTCCTCATCAGTCAATTGTCTTTCGCGGTGGGCCGCTTCTTCTTGTGGGTCAAAGATGGCTAACGAAATGCCCTGTTCCTGGAAACTTTCTAAAGAGAGAGGACGGTTTTTCCCCTTTACACTGTAGGTTAAACAATCCCATTTTACACGTTTACACAGGTAGTTTTTAATATGTTCTATATTTTCCATCATGCTCCGCCGGTTCCAGATGAGATTAAAGGCGTCTTGAATGATGGTCATAATCTCGAATTCATCTGATATAATGGTACGGGCACAACTAAATACGGTGTTGTACAGAAGATTATAGATATAGTTCATTCCTTTCTGGTTGCCTTCTCTAAATAATCGAAAGTATTCATGGGCATGGAAGTCCCCTCCCGAGGACCGATATGTGTTCTCTGGCATTTTTGTCGGTTTTTTCCGGTTTAAATGTTGTGGATTCTCAGTAACGTAGCCTGTTTCATTGTATTTGACATTGGTTGAACTGTCAATTGTCAGAATAGTGCTACAGTGTTCAAATTAGTAGTGGATGTTTCAGATTGTCATTTGGTGGACGTTTAACAGGTTAATAAACTTGCGAGGTGCAAGTAACGATTTTCGTAGATAGGATTTGTTAACAAGATCTAAACGCGAAGGATTTTTTTTAAGTTTTCATTTAAGTGTTCGGTATAGTTGTGGTGGTTGGATAGGTATTTCATGTGGGTTGGTATTCGTTTTGTGTTGCTGATGTTTTTTAATTGTTTGATAATGAATCGATTATATTTTATTTATTAAAAGGTTCGTCGACGCTTGGGTACTTTTTTTTTGCTTTTTTCTGAGCTCAGATACATCAAATCTTATCGTTTTGCCAGGCGGTTGTTGTTCCTGACTTTTAAAAAAAGGTATTCTGAGTTACACGTCGGTCATGTCCTGATTTCCGGTATTCGTGTTCAATGTCCTTCCCTGTTGGGGTACAAGATTACCTTTACTCCCGCGTTTCACCGCTGTCATTGGCACGATAAAAATGAATGAGAAATTTTTTTCACCCGCATAGTACTACCGGAATTTGACAGTTGTCTATTAAGCAACGGGACAACATTCATCTCCCGAATGCGGGAATGTTGACCGATGTATTAGCTCAATAAAGCTGCCAGGAAGGCGGCGCCGGAAACCATGTTTATCAATCAGCGTTATCAAGCGTCCACGCCTGAATGTATGTAGTAAAAACAGGTAAGATGCCAATGTGTGCTTTTTCCGCTCTTATATTCAGGAGAAGTGTTTTTGGAATTAAGGCCGCAGTTTTTTTGTAAGATACCCACCGGAATTCTTTCCGGTGGGTTTTTCTGTATATCCGTAGACGTTATACAAGATAATTATTACCTCTTTTCTAAATAACAAACTACCTTCGCGCCTGATTTTGCCCATTTACATGTCAACATCTATCCTCAAAGACACAACGGATACCGAATTATGGCAGCTGGCCCGTCAGGACAGTCTGCCCGCTTATGGAGAATTATATGAACGCTATTGGGAAACCCTGTATGAAACCGCCTATTGGCGGCTGTACGACAAAGACGCTGCAAAAGATATTGTACAGGAAGTATTTATTTACTGTTGGCAGAAAAGAGAACAGATCCATATCACCGAATCGGTGGAAGCCTATTTTCGCACGGCCGTAAAGTTTAAGGTGCTCAACCACCTCAAATCAGAACAGGCAAGAGATAAATACAGTCAACTGGCGGGGCGGGAAATACCGGAGATCACGCATGCCACAGAGGAGACACTGGCAGGCGCTGACCTGGAGGCCAGTTACCGCCGGGAGTTGCAACGGTTACCCGATAAGATGCGGCAGGTATTTATCGAGAGCCGCGACCACGGGCTGTCTGTCCGCGAAATAGCTGAAAAGCACGGCCTGTCGGAACAAACAGTTAAAAACCAGCTTTCATCCGCGCTAAAGAAACTAAGAGAAGGACTGGGTAATTTCTTTTTGGAATAATTTTTTTCATCGGCATAGTACTACCGGAACCTGACAATTGTCTATTAAACAACAGCATATGAGCCTCCCTGATAAATCACTCATCGATCGATTGCTTGAAAAGCATGCACTGGGTATCTGTACCGAGGAAGAGCGTGCTGTACTCGACAGGTGGTATGCGTCCTTTCCGGCCGAAGGGCGTGTATTTGAAGACGAAGCGGAGCGAAAGGCGACGCGGGAACTGATGAAGGCAGGGATCTTTGAGATAATCGGTGCAGCGGAGGCGGTGCCGGAGAGGAAGCCGTTGCGGCGGCTGTACTGGCAGATAGCGGCGGCCATACTGCTGTTGATTGCCATCGGCGACCTTTTTTATGTCCTGCGGGGCAAGCCGGAGCCGATGAGCTATACAGAAATAGTTGCTCCGGCCGGTAAAAATGTGCTGCATGTTTCATTGCCTGACGGCTCTGCCATGTGGCTGGAGCCAGGCTCCAGGCTGCGTTACGCGGACGCTTTCGGCAAAAAAAGCCGTGACGTGCAGATACTGGACGGCCTCGCCTATTTCTCGGTGGCGCCAGGTGTATCAGCACCGTTCATGGTCAGCACTCCTGCTGGCATACGAACGACAGTGCTGGGCACGGAGTTCAGTGTGAAAGCATATCAGGAAACAAGGTATGTACAGGTGAGCGTTCGCTCGGGAAAGGTACAGGTGGCGGACAGCACTACAATGCTGGGCGTACTGGAAGCCGGCCAGCAGATCGTATATCAATTGGGAACGCATACGGCTACACGGACGGACGGCCCGGTAGACGACTGGAGGAATGGCGACCTGACATTACTGAACGCTTCCTTTGCGGAAGTGGCCCGCATCCTCCAAAATCATTACGGGGTACAGGTTTCCTATGACACGGCCATGATGGCCAACTATCGTTTTAACCTGCGGATTGCCGCCCACACACCATTACAGGAAACATTCGGGATGCTAAATGACCTGAGTGGTATGACCTACACGCTTAGTAAAGACCGTATAACCGTTACCGGTATACAACAATAATCATTCAGTAACTGCATTTGCTCCACCTGTGCAAAGCTGCCCTGAAGGCAGCAGGGGAGAGCTGTGTTTGTCAAAAATCGATGAATGCGACATTTTTTAACCGTTCTGTTCTTAGTCTGCGGACTGGCAGCTGCCGGTCAGCAAAACGATGCCAGGTTCAGTATCAGCATCCCGGCCACTACGCTGGAAGGGGCGCTGAAAATACTGGAACAGCAAACCGGCGTACAAATATCCTATGAATACACAAGAGTACAGGGAATAACCATTAAAGCACACAGCTTTAAAGAGGCGCCACTGGAAACGATGCTTACCTACCTGTTGAAAGGAACATCCCTCACTTTCAAAAGACGGGGAGGCCAGATCATTGTCGGACCGGCAGTGAAGGCGGTCCATACGCTTAGCGGATACGTTGAAGATGCCGCGTCCGGCGAAAGACTGATCGGCGTATCGTTAGTGGCGCCTCAATTTGAAGCAGGCACAGTTACCAATGGTTATGGGTTCTACAGCCTTACCTTGCCGGCAGACACTGTCAGGATTCAGCTGTCATACCTTGGATATCAGCGCCTCGACACATTCGTGACCATGGAAAACACCAGGAGTTTCTCCTTCCGCCTAAAGACACTCAGCAGCCAGCTGGGGGAAGTGACTATCCGGGGTGTGGGGACAGACAATATCGTGTCCTCTTCCCAGATGAGCCGTGTGAATATATCGGCATCACTGGTTCAGTCAGCGCCCCGCCTTCTCGGGGAGCCGGACCTGTTCAAAACCCTCCAGCTGATGCCTGGTGTTAAACAAGGCACCGAAGCTACCAGCGCTTTGCTGGTACGTGGCGGCACTCCTGACCAAAACCTTATTTTGCTCGATGGCGCACCCTTGTACAACCCCGTACACCTGATGGGCTTATTCTCCAACTTCAACACCAGTGTACTGAAAGATGTGACCCTTTACAAAGGGGCATTCCCGGCGCGCTACGGCGGCAGGCTGTCCTCAGTGGTGGACATCTCCACAAAGGATGGAGACATGCACCAACTACACGGAAATTTTTCTGTGGGGCTGCTTTCAGCGCAGGCGATGCTGGAGGGGCCCATCAAAAAGGAGAAGACAACTTTTGTGGTATCTGTCCGCAGATCATACCCTGACATCGCCGCCGGAATATACCTGAACAACCAAAAAGAGCTCAGTGATCCGGGTAAATTCAAACTGAACTTTTATGATGTGAACGCCAAACTTCATCATAAATTTTCGGACAAAGACAAATTATACTTCAGCTTCTATGGCGGCCGTGATAAGATGGCGACAAAGGTGGATTTCAATAGTGTGAACGCTCTCAACTATTATGTGTCTAACACCAGCATACACTGGGGCAACTATACGGGCACCATCCGGTGGAACCATGTGTACTCGCCGAAGTTGTTTTCCAATGTGATGCTGATGGGAAGCGATTATCGTTTTCAGTCGCGCTTTGACCAGGTGGGGGAGGCAGCGTCCACCAAATTTACAGATCACCAGAAATTGAATTCCGGTATCCGGGACCTGGGCGGCAGAATAGATTTAGACTATCAGTTAAACCCCGCGCACACCATCAAAGCGGGAGCGCAGGTGATGTACCGCGTTTTTACACCGGGCGTACTGGAATCAAGGCAAACTGAAAATGACGAGGTGCTGGCAGATTCTTCCAACAATAACCACGGCATCTATGCACTGGAAATGAACCTTTATGCGGAAGATGACTGGGAAGTATCTAAAAGGCTGAAGGTGAATGCGGGGTTACATGTGAGTGGATTTAACGTGCAGGGTCGCCACTATCGGTCTGTACAGCCCCGGCTGAGCGCCCGCTACCTGTTGCCCGGAGACTGGGCGCTGAAGGCTTCATATACCCGGATGACCCAGTACATACATTTGCTGGCTTACAATTCCATATCCCTGCCGGCAGATCTCTGGGTGCCTGCTACCGACAAGGTGAAGCCCCAGGATGCTGACCAGTACGCACTGGGCGTTACGCATTTTCTGTTTGGCGGGAAGTTTGAATTTTCGGCAGAAGCTTATTACAAATACATGCACAACGTAATTGAGTACAAGGAAGGGGCCAATTATCTGACGGCTGCTAAAGGCGATACCTGGGAACAGCATGTGACAGCCGGCGAAGGAAAATCATACGGAATGGAACTGCTGCTGCAAAAGAAAACCGGCAAGCTGACCGGGTGGGTGGGATATACGCTGGCATGGGCCAACCGCCGGCTTCCGGAGGTAAACTTCGGCAGGCAGTTTCCCTATAAATACGATCGCCGGCATGACTTTCACATCGTAGCGATTTACAGGCTGCGTAAAGGTATAGAGTTGTCCGGCTCCTGGACTTATCAGAGTGCTGCTCCTTTTACCATCCCGCTGACGTCCTATTTTGGTATCACGGACCCCGTTTCCAGCACAGGGAACTGGGGTACCTCCCGCCACATCGACTATGTAAGTGCACGTAACAATACGCGTATACAGGCATATCACCGTTTGGACCTGGGCGTTAGTTTTATCAAATACAAAAAAAACGGACTTGTACGGACATGGAATGTAAGTTTGTTAAATGCCTATAACCGGTTTAATCCGTTCTTCTACTATGTGGAGAGTTTTGACAGAAGGCAACCTAAAGTAACCCTGAATGCGGTTTCCCTGGTGCCTGTTCTTCCCAGTGTTTCATATGAGCTGAAATTTTAGATCATGAAAATAAGACTAATGCTGTTGTTGGCAGCGGTAGCCGGCAGCTGTAGTAAAAAGGTGACAATAACTATCCCGGACGAGGGTAATAAACTGGTGATGAATCTGCTGATGGCTAAGGACAGCCTGATCACCGCTCAAATATTGATGTCGAAATATATTGAGATCAGGAACGCACCTGACCCCTCGGGAAGCATACAGACAATAAGCAATGCAAGGGTGTTCTTGTACGAAAACGATGTCTTTAAGGAAACCATGACGATGCATAAACAGGGAAATTATGCGTATTATCTAAGTACTTTCGGCGCGAAACCCGGCTTTAAATATTTTGTTAGGGCCGAACTTCCCGACGCTCCCGACATTCCGGCTGTAGAAGGTGCTGACGCGATACCATTGCCGGTTGCTGTAGGTGAAATGAGCGTAAAAAAAATATCTGATAATCAACGGGAGGCTAAAGCGAATGTGAGCTTTGAAATACGGGGCGATCCGGGAATAAAGAACTATTACCGTGTCAGAATATACGAACACCTAAACCACGACGATGTTGGTACTGACAAATCACTGCTCCAGTTGCCCATCCAGTCTTCCGACCCATCTGACGTAATGTTTGGAAAAAAAGAACGACAGGAAGTATTCATAGATGACCAGTTTTTGGACGGTCGCAGGCGCCGCCTGAGTTTTATCGCTACCAGCTGGCTCGGCTTTAAAAACCCGGTTGTTATTGAAGTGACAACTTTAACCTACGCCAGTTACAACTATTTGTACAGTTCCATGATGGCAGAAGAAAAAAATGACAATATATTATCGGAGAAAGTAATTGTATTCAACAATGTCCTTTACGGTCTTGGCATCGTTGGAGGAATGTCGATAAACCGATATCCTGTTGAATATTAAAGATGCTCTACAGTCTTTCGTTCAGATTTTTTTGAACGCCTGAAGACGCGTTTTTATTGGAAACCCGCCCGGATTCGTTCCGGGCGGGCTTTTTATTACCACTCTTAATATCCGGGGAACTGCACCAGCTTTTTGTTTCTGTCTATCTCACTCTGCGGCACAGGATAGAAATAAAATTTGTTTTGCCAGGCTGCTCTTGTGAACGATGTCACTCTTTTATGAAACTCCGGATCAGACAAAGAGCTGCCTTTTTCGATATTCATGCCATGGAAGGCGCCGCCCTGGTGCTGATCGGGGTTGTCGGCTACTTTCCATCGGCGCACGTCCCAATAACGGTGCCCTTCAAACATCAGTTCAATGCGGCGTTCGAGCCGTATCTGTGCCCGCATTTCGTCCTGTGAGAGTCCGGGCAACAGGTCTGGAAGACCGCCCCTGTTGCGGATTTTGTTGAGGTATTTAAGAATGTCGGCGTGGCCGGGCGTGTATTCGTTCAGCGCTTCGGCGTAGTTAAGATAAATTTCAGCGAGGCGTATCATCATTGCCGGCCGCGCGAAGTTCCTCCCTGTTCTGAAATCGTTGTTGGGATGGATGTTTTTACGTGCGGTATAGCCGGTGGAGGGCCAGTCGCGGGGAGCGCCGTTTTTGCCGGAATTGCCGGTGAAGAAAAATTCCACTCTTGTCTGGCCTGATTCCGGAACAACAGGGATAGTGGAGCCGTTGAAGGTCACATCTACATAAAACCGTGCTTCACGGTTAGTGTACATATTGTAAGTGCCGTTAACATAGTAAGGCGTAGCGGTGGTGGTAAAACCACTCTCGGAATAGCCGCTGCCGGCGTCGTTGATCGTTTTACCACTGGCCATGCGGAATATATCCACCTGCTCCTGTGTGACCGCGATACCGTTCCAGCCCTGGCCATTGGCGCAGCGGGGAGAGCAGTGGCGCTCCCAGTTGCTGACATGCCCGGAAGAGGTGCGTATCCAGATGGCTTCTTTCTGCCAGCCATCGAAGAAGAGGTTGCGGCAGGAGAGAAAGGCGGCCCGGAATGGATCGGGATCGGAGACGGTAAACAAATCCCAGCGATTGAGGTCTATCACCGCTTTGGCTGCATCGGCGGCCCGTTTCCATCTCTCTTTGTCATAAGCCTGGTTAAACAGCGCGGTGCCGTCCTGGTTGGTAAAAGAGGCGAAATCCTTGTTGCCGTTGAACAGCGGGCTGGCATGATATAACAGTATCTGCGATTTAACCGCCAGCACGATAGGCTGTGTGATACGCCCTGTCTGCGTTACGTCGGGCTGTGTGGGATCTACCGGGTTCACATGTTGCACCGGAAGGTCGGGGAAGGCTTTGTCCATTTCGGAAAGCACGAATCCGATACAGTCGTCCCACGGACTGCGGGGTATCTGGAAATTGTCTTCGGGAAGACTGGCCGTTTCGCCCATCAGCACAACGGGGCCATATTGCCGCATCAGCAGCCAGTAGTAGTAGGCGCGCAGAAAACGGGCCTCTGCTTTGTACTGTTTCAACAGCCTGTTACCGTCGGGCAATGCTTTGATCTCCTGGTTCTGGTCTGCGTTCTGGAGGAAGATGGCCGCCTGCCGGATAGTTTGATAGTAGCTGTTCCAATACGACGGACTGGCATTGTCGGGGGTAATGGCGCCGGAGTTGATGCCGGGCTGCACCCAGGCATAGTCGGCTTCATCGCACTGGCCTGTCCAGGGAACGCCATACGGCTGGTTCCACATGTCGGGCATGGGATTGTACAGCCGCGCAAGCCACTGTTCTGTCATGGTACGGTTGGTGAACACGTCTTTCAGCGTAGTGATATTGTCCGGCACCGTATCGAGGTAACCTTTTTTACAACCTGCCGCACACAGTATCAGCAGGAACAACAGCAGTATGTTTTTGTATGAATGGGTCATGATATTAGGTTTTATTTGAAGCTGGCGCGGATGCCGAAGTTGTACGAAGTGGTGTTGGGATAGGCGGTTCCTCTGCCATCGCCCAATTCAGGGTCCCAGATCTTCCAGGGCGAAATGGTGAAGAGGTTGGTGCCGTTAACATAGGCGCGCAGGTTTTTTAAACCGTATTTCTGCAGCCGGTTCATGCTGAAGGTATATCCCAGCTCGGCGCTCTTCAGGCGGATGTAGTCCGCTCTTTTGAGCCACCAGGTGCTGGCGTAATAGTTGGTGGTGATATCCTGACGGGTTGACATACGTGGATAGAAAGGCTGGCTGTTGGAGTTGTCCGGCGTCCAGCGGTCGGTGGCTACCGTATATAGGTTACCGATAGTGGGGCCTTCATAAAACGGATTGGTGCCATGACCGCCGCTGTACATAAAGTCCACCATGGCCACGCCCTGGAAGAACAGGCTGAGGTCAAAGCCTTTGGCGCCAACACTGAAGTTAAGGCCATATACGATGCGGGGCACCGGGCCATAACCAATGGCCTGCTGATCAAAGCTGTTGATGATGCCATCGCCGTTCAGGTCTGCGTATTTGATGTCGCCGGGGCGCACATCGCCGGCCTGTTTGGGCGATTTAAGGATATCTGCGGAATCAGAGAAAAGTCCCAGTGCCACATAACCGAAACGCTGGTCAATGGTGTGGCCGGTACGGTTGAGCCATGGGTACTGCCACGGTGGAAGGCCGTCATACACGTTTTTGTTGATGTTGAAGTTAAAATTGCCCCGGAACGCTACCCAGTAATTTTTGGAGAATGCCTTGTTGTAGTCTATCGTCACATCAATTCCCTTGTTTTCGGTGATACCGATATTACGATAGGGAATGTTGTCTGACGTATAGCCGGAAGCGTAAGGGATGTCATATTGCCGCAACAGGATACCGGTCCTTCTCTCTTTAAACAGTTCAACGATAACAGACAGTTCGTCTTTAAAGGCTTTTACCTCGATACCCAGGTTTTGCCGTTTGCCGGTTTCCCAGCTTACCTCGGAACCGATCTGGTCTTCCTGCAGGCCACTGAATGAGGTGGTGTTGCCTGGAACGCCAAACGTATAACCGAGGTCGCCACTGCTTTTTATCCTGGTAAGGAAGAGGAAACGGGAGCCTGTGTTGCTGTTGCCTGACAGGCCATAGGTGTAACGCAGTTTGAAATAGGAAATAACATTGCTGAGCGGTTCGAAGAAATGTTCGTTAGATACCACCCAGCCGGCGCCAAACGAAGGGAAGAGCCCATAACGTTTTTTAGGGGTGAAGTTCTCAGAGCCATTATACCCGAAATTCGCTTCTGCAAAATAACGCCTCTTATAGCCATAGGTGGCTCTGCCGCTTAGACCTCTGATACGGAAAGGAATGGAGCTGATGAGATCACCGGCATCTGCATTGATATAATCAGACTGATTATAGAGCAACAATGCCGACACGTCGTGGTCCCCGAATTTACGGGCATAGTTTAGTGCTGATTCGGTATAGAAACGCCGGTCGCCGCCTCTGGACACTTCAAAGCCCAGTACGTTGGAACCCGGGTCCACGATGCGGGTCAGCAGGTTACCGGCGGAATCGCGCCCGGTGGCATAATAGGTCTGCACTTCTCTTTTTCTGTTGAGGTTATTCCAGCTGTAGGAGTCAAATGCAAACATACTGGTGAAGGACAAGCCTTTCAGTACAAAGTCGAGTTGCTGCCGTACCCTGATATTGGAGCGGACGGTGTTGCGATACTCTGTTGCATAGCCGGACTGTGTCAAATTGCGGTATGGGCTGGGGTAGCTGCCGCCGGGTATCTTAGGCCATTGCCCGTTGGAGTATTGCGGCGGGATCAGGTGCGGCGGCACCTGCGTGGCGAGGTTGAACAATGCGCCGGTACCAATGCCGGGATAGTTGCTGTTGATGATAAAACCGTTAACGCCCAGCTCCAGTTTGGTCGTCTTGGTGATATTGGCGTCTACGTTGGTCGTGAAATTATAGCGGTCCAGTTTAATGGAGGAATTATAGGATTGCAGGTTGTCCCGTTTCAACATGCCCACTTCGGAGTAATATCCTGCGGAGATATAATAGGTTGCGAATTCGGAGCCACCGCGTACATTGAGATTGGCCCTTCTGTTCTGGCCGAACTGGTTGAACAGTGTTTTAAACCAGTCCACGTTGGGGTACAGGTCAGGGTCTTCACCGGTGATATGTTTCTGTATGCGCTCTTCTGTGTAGAGGGGCGTCCTGCCACGCATTTGCAGTCCTTCGTTGTAAAGGCGCATGAACGTGGGCGCATCTACGAATTTTGGCAGCTGCGTAAATTTTGTGATGGCCTGATTGAGTTCTATATTAATCTGTGGTTTGCCGGGGCGTCCGGTTTTGGTGTTGACGAGGATAACGCCGTTGGCGCCACGGGTGCCGTATACGGCGGTGGCGGAAGCGTCTTTTAACACCGTAAAACTTTCCACGTCTTCCGGGTCGAGGTCATTGATGCTGCGGTCAGGTACGCCGTCTACGATGATGAGCGGCCCGCGTGGGCTGGAGCCGAAAGTAGAGATGCCACGTATCCAGATATCTGATCCGTCGTAACCCGGTTCACCGCTGCGTTGTACGGCCACGATGCCTGCCAGGCGGCCGCCGAGGGCGTTGGTGAGACTTCTCACCGGCAGCTTCAGCTCCTCCGGTTTGATGGTAGATTGGGCACCCACGAGGCTGATTTTTTTCTGTGCGCCAAAACCCACTACCACCACTTCGTTGAGCCCTCCTTCTTTGGCCAGCATTTCGATATTAATGTCTAACCTGTTGCGGACGCTGATCTGTTGGGTCTGATAGCCGATGTAGGAAAATTCAAGGGTATCGGTCGGCTCTGCGTCCAGCTCATAAAAACCTCTGTCATTGGTCGTGGTGCCGACGGGCGTTTTGATGATTTTCACGGTCACGCCTACCAGAGGCGCGCCGAGTTTATCTTTCACGGTGCCGGATACACGGACCTTAGCTGGTGGTTTGGGTGCGGGAGCCGGACGAGGCTCAACCGGCGTGATGATGTATTGTGAGGGACCGGTCATGTTAAGCGTGAGGCCGTATGACTGCAATATTTTCTGTAGTGAGGCGATGGCTGCAGAAGCGCCGCTGTTCAGCAGTTTGTCGGGCACAAAAATATTCCGTGCATATTTTTCATTCATGGCTATGCGCAGCTGGTATTTTGTATACACTTTTTCCAGGGCATTGCTCAGGGAGAGTACCTGGCTGGCGGGACTGGTGTCTGTGTTGCCGGGTTTCCGGTATTGGTGTTGTGGTAACGGTGGCGTCTGTACGCCGGCTACTGCGTCCTGTGCCTGCGTGGAAGATGTTGAAATGCCCAGCAATAGACATAGGCCGGCCATTCCCTTCAGGCAAAGCCGTAGAGGTCCAAATTTCATAACGGGTAAAATTTTGGTTAAAGACTACATAAAGCGATATGTGAATGACAAGGAGTTACCTGCCGCAGGATCGCGCGGCCTGCGGAGAAATTCCTTTCCATTAGAAAAACAAAGTCACTGTTCCCGCAGGGTCACCTGCGGCGATTGGGAATTCGGATAGTTTTTTTCTGGTTAAAAAATGATGTTGCTAAATCTGTTTGTTGTTTAAAACGTGATGACTCATTTTGGTTGAATAATAATCCGGTTACCATCTTTGCTGACATCGGCTTCCAGCATGCCTGAGAGCGATTTGCACAGGCTCTGTGCATCTGTTATCAGCATGCGGCCGCTGATGCTGGTGTTGCGGAATTTGTGCGGTTGCAGTACATTGACTTCATACCCATAGTTGAGCTGCAGTAATTCCTTCAGCTCTTCCACGGTGGTGTTTTCAAATTTGTAATCCCCATCTTTCCAGGCGGCGAACAGCTGTGCGTTGACGCTGTCCATCTGCAGGGCGTTGTTGACTACCGTTGCTCTCTGTCCCGGCCGGACCAGCATCTCCTGCTCATGCGTGCTGGCTTTTACCATGCCGGTATTTACTATTACGTTGGTGTTGTGTTGATCATTGTTCACTGTAAATGAGGTACCTAATACCGTAACGTCTATACCGGACGTATGTATTTTGAAAGGCGTTGCTGTATTTTTTACTACTTCAAAATAACCGCTGCCATCCAGCCACAGTTCCCGCAGTCCGTCTTTCACCTTACGATAACGGAGAAGGCTGCCCGGTTTTATCCAGATGCGCGTGCTGTCGGGCAACAGCAGTTGCTGTACCGTTGACTGCTGCGATACCAGGGTGATGAACGGCGCCTGTTTCGGGGACCGTGTCAACACATAGGCGGCAATACCGCCGGCTGCCACCAGCACCAATACGGCTGCTGCATACTTCAGCCGGTGGAGGCGTCGTACCGGCACAGGTGCCTGCAGCTGATCAGCTATCTGCTGCCAGCGATGGTCAGTCTCATCCCTGGTCACAGCTGATACCCGCTGCTGGTCCAATATGTCCTTGACCTGGAAATACAGCTCACGGTTGCCGGGTGCTGCATCCAGCCAGGCGGCCACCTCAGCGGTTTCTGCAGGACTGGCCTGGCCATCGATAAACTTTATTAATATCGTATAATCCAACCTGTTAGTATTATTAGGTGCCATTTCATATTATTTAGACGAGAAAGGAATAGGAACTACGTACAGATTTTGGAAATTTTTTTTCTTAGCCCAGGGCTTCAGCCCTGGGTGACGATTAGTTCTGGTTTTAGGATACTGGTTCCATAACTTTTGGTATTAATCTCCTCTGCAGCATAAAAGATTTAACACCGCCAGTTATGGACAAGCTCTATGAAACAGTCTGAAAACAAATCGTAGCCCAGGGCTTCAGCCCTGGGACGGGAATATAATATATATCCATTTTAAAAAAGAGCAATCGCAAAGAGGAAAATGCTGGTTTTGCGTATGAGGGCACGCAGTTGTTTAATGGCTTTATACAGTTGTGTCTCCACGGTACGGGTGGAGATGCCCATTGTTGCTGATATTTCGCCTGTTTTAAGGCCCTGTTCATAGCGTAGCCTGACCACCTCGCGGCATTTGGGCGGCAGTGCTTCTATGGCCTGCCAGACGCTGGCAGCCAGGTTATCTTGTTGAAGCAGGCTTTGCCGCGGCCCGTCCGGATTGAAATAGTCCAGCTCTGCTTCACTCAGCCCCGGAATTGTGGCATTGATATAACGTTGATGGATAGCTTCCCGCCTGATATGATCGAGGCAACCGTTATGTACGCTGCGGAAAAGATATGCCTTGATGCTGGAATTGATATGTAGGGAAGGGCCTTTTTTGTGCAGTTGAATGAATACGTCCTGGATAATATCTTCTGCTGTTTCGCGGGTCACGTATTTACAGGCATACGACAGCAACAGGGCATAACACGCTTTAAAAAGAGGCTCAAGCGCTGCTGCATCCTGCGGTACCGAAGTACCGGTCTGACGTATCTCATCTACAGGATCACCCATAGCTCATTAAAGGTATTTTGAACAATTATCCACGATCAAGATAATGACAATAATAATAAAATACAAACGTGTTGAGCGGGTGATATTTAATGTTCGCAAAGCAGTTGTTTATCCCATAACTGCAGTATCATGGGAATGGCCATGTCAGGAGGAACGAGCTGTTTCCACCGGAGTATCAGCTGCCCGAACGTTTCGCTTTCCTGCGCGATCTGTATTAAAGGGAGGATGTCGTGGTTGCCAAGGAATGCCACTTCCTGGCCGAGGTTGGGGTGATAGAGGGCGGTTTTCTGTTCCACGCAATCGTTGATCACGCAGAGGGTTTGCCGGTAGGAAATAGCGGGGGAGAGAGACAGTTTTTTATGCCACAGTTGTTGCAGTGTGTCCTGTATGTTAATTTTTTTAGGGGGAGATGATGCCGGTGGATGATAGGCGGTGAGAGACTGCTCTACCTTCGCGGTAAAGGGAGATACAGAGTGGCCGCCCACGGGAGGCGCTGTCCTTTTTTTCCAGAAGGGGTGGGTGTTTGCCGGCCATGCTTCTGCGTAATACCGGCTGGTCCACTGCATATGGTTTACAACGGAAGCGGCTAAACGGCTTTCGAAAAATTCCTGTGCTATGGCCGGTGTGTTTTTCCGGAAGATGGTATGAATGGCAATGACCGCCTGTAAAGAGATACGCATCGCCTTTTCCACCCCGGAGGAGGAAAGCGGATCGATGGCGAAGGCGGCTTCTCCCAGTTGTATACGGTTGTGGTGCCATGGCCTGTGGTGAACATAGCTGAATAGATGGCAGCTTTGCAGAGATGATAATGGTCCTTTTTCCGCAGCATGCCGGAACAGTTGCGTAGTGGAAAGCAAATGAAGATAATGGGAAAGAATTGATTGTTGCCTGACAAATGGTGGGTCGGTGAAAGCGAGTATTCTGTATTGACCGTCATATAAAGGAGCACCCCACAGCCAACCGTCGGGGACAGCTTCCACACAGGTGGACCGGGGCATGTCATCAGCCCGGACGTAAGCCCATATCCCTACCATCGGCGGCGCGGTCTGCCAGCGTTGTTGTTGCTGAATGCCTTTTCTGCCGCGTGCGTCCAGAAGAAACACGGCGGAAAGTGTTTGCAGCCCTTCCGGTCCACGGACGCTCACCTGCCAGGTATCGCCATGACGGACGCTCTGCTCATATTTCACTGGCTGATACAATACCAGTCCTCTGGCAACGGCGAGGTCCAGCAATCCCTTGTCCAGCCGGCCGCGGTCTGTCATTACGCTGTGGCCGCGGGGTAGCAGATCTGCATGTTGCTGCTGCCAGATCACGTGTGCGGGCAGCTGATGCAGACAATGGGCTTTCTGCAACAACGGCGTGGCGTCAAGGTAGTCAAATATGTTCCGGATGCCGGGCGACAGGGATTCGCCTATTTGCGGCCGCGGAAACTGTTCGCGTTCCACCATGGCCACACGATAGCCCAGCGATAACAGGCGCAGCGCGGCACAGGTCCCGGCGGGGCCAGCGCCAACTATCAGGATATCGTAAGTGTCCATGGTGATAAAAGGTAAACTGTTACTGGTACCATTGTGGCGCCAGGCGGTTGATTCTTTCGTGTGCCTGTATGGTGTAGTGCAACCATCCGCGGATATAGTCACAGGCATGCCTGCCTTTTTCCAGCACTTCGTGATGACAGCCGCCGCCACAAAGGTATTGCGCCCAGCAGCTGTTACAGGGCGACTGCTGATGCACATGCCTGGAGGCCAGCCAGTTGTTCTGCTGGTCAGCATTTACGCCATCGTAAATATTGCCCATGCTGCCGGCTTCTTCGTTCACAAAACGATGACAGGCATACAGTCCGCCATCGGCAGATACGCCCATGTACCCGGCGCCGGCGCCGCAGGGATAGGGGCGGTGCGTGCCTTTGGCAATTTCTTTCAGTGCGTTCACCATATTGAGGAAGGGAAAGCGCTTGCCCTGGATGATATGTTGTTCGAACAACAATCCGCAGGCGATCATCTCTTCCAGCATCCTTTCCAGGTCTTGCCTGGTCATTTCATCTTTGCCGTTGGAAGAGCGTAATAACGGGGAGAAGCCTACGCTGTGAAACCCCATATCGATGAATGCCTGTAACATGTCTGTCAGCTGATGCTGTGCCGGTGTGACGGTCACCCTGGCAGATACCTGCATCTTTCGCTGTTGCCGGAGCAGGGGCTCTATCTTTTCTATGATACGTTCGTAAGAACCGGCGCCGTTTTTCATGGGCCTTTGCCGGTCATGTACGGCACCGATGCCGTCCAGACTAACGGTGACGGCAAAACGATGTTCTTCAAAGAAATCGGCGTCGTCAGGTTTCAGCAGCGTGCCGTTGGTGGTCAATGAAAAGTTGACCTGTATGCCTTTTTCCGCTGCGGCTGCCAGTGCGTAAAGTGTGGTTTCCCGCAGGGCTTTCCGGTTGATCAGCGGCTCACCGCCCAGAAAGGTGACCTGTACTTTGTCGCCGGGCACACAGCCTTGCAGCAACAGATCGATCGATTGTCTGGCGGTGGCCATGTCCATATTTTTCGCGGGCCCGCCAAAGTCGCCCTGATCGGCGTAGCAGTAGGTGCAGCCCATGTTGCATTTCTGCGCGATAGCCAAAGAGAGCGCATATACGCCCGGGCTCTTTAACGGAGTATCGTCTATGAACGGGGAGGTGTCAATACCCATGGACACCAGCTCCTGTTGAATAGCGGCTTCGTTCCGTTGGGAGATCAGATGCCTGAAGCGTTGCTCCGCAAACGGCCCTATCTTATGCAGCCTGCTGCCGTTGGTCACCAACAACTGCGTCCTGCCTCCGCCAGGCACCAGGTGGACCTGAGAAGAGCCAGGCATGGAATGCCTGGCTGCTTGTGAGGCTAATTGTGTAGCGATTGTATGTAGGGAAGAATGATCTAACATGAGATGGTACTATGAGTTTTCAATAGTGGAGGCGCCGCCGCTGGCGAGTATGTCCTTTTCCTTAACGATGAAATTGAGTTCACCGTCCCAGTTTTCAAACAGCTCGCTGGAGGGATCGATGGTGGTAGCGCCGCTGCTGGTGAGTGCATCATTTCCTTTTACGATGAAATTAAGCTCACCTTCCCAGTTCTGGAAGAGATCATTGTAAGATACCAGCCGGGTGTCCACACGGTTGTCGGGCACGTATTCGCCTGTACGATTTTTGGATAACCACATATCGCCTTTACTGAGGCCGTTCTCGCCGGGTTCCACATTTACATAGTCGGGGCGTGTGGCGGCCCAGTAGTAGCAGGCACATTCGCGGTAGTCGTTCTGCCAGGGCGAACAAAGGCTGCGGGTAAGGTAACCGTCAGCTACCAGGTGCGTATCCAGTTCACCGCCTGTAAGGTCTTTGCTGGCAAAGAAATTCGCCATCTTCGTACTATACACCGGGTATTGATTGGTCTTCAGGTCTGCTGCTGTTACCAGTACAGGAAAGGTGGCTTTGTCTTTGGTAAACTGCAGCTGTACAGTGTCTCCCGGTTTAATATGCATGGAGGCGATGAGGTTGGACCATTCCATGAATACTGCGCCGTTGGGGTTTTGGCTGGTGACCAGCGGCACGTTGTCGCCATTGGGAAATACAGGGCCTTCTGCTGCTACCATGGTCGGATTTTGATTGATGCCGATGAGCCTGTGCCCGGAAACATCCACATTGCCGGGCTGCACCTTCCCGCTGATGACGTAGTTGTCATTTTCACTCATGACCAGGCCGGTGAAAACATTCACCCAGATGTTCCTGAAATCTGATTCCAGTCCCGGAAAACAGTTGGATATGGCTGCTCTTGGAATAACGCTGTACGGATTGCCCGGGGAACGGTAATTCACCTGCGCGATATAATCATCTTTTTGAATAACGCCATTGGATGGTGTCGGCGGATCGGTAGTGTTGTCGTTGAACAGGGCATTTGCGGCTGCGGCTATAACGGTGTTGATCATACGCCAGGTGAGTGTCAGTGCGCGGCCGTCTGCACCGCGCATCAGACCTGGCATTTTACGCCTTTCCGTATTGGACACGTCGCCTATTTTATCAGGCCGGCGCAGCGCATCGGCAAACCAGGAGGTCATACCGGTGCTCAGTCCGTTGAATACTCTTTCGTGCAGGGTACGCAGTGCCAGGTTGTCTACCAGCGAGTCGGCCATTATGGGTTCGTATAGCCGTCCGAGATCGTTGGTGTCCTGGCGGACCATAGTGCTGGCCACGTTCCATCTGCCGTTGATAGGATTGCCGTTCATGACGCTGGTATTCATGAGCACGATGGATTCCAGCGCGCGGCGCACAATTTCTTCTGCTTCATCAATAGGAACGGGGTCTGTCCTGTCGGGGCCAAGGTATACCTGTTCCAGTTCATCGGCGATGGTGCGTACCGGCATGATGTCCGGGGCAAATGCCGGAGGGCCTGCGCATATGGTGGTGCGGGCTACGAGCGGATTGGTGCCGTTGATATTCAGTTCCACATAACCATCACACTCATCGTCGATGTAACCCCAGCTGTACTGGTTGCCTTTGTCGTCTGAATAGCCGGCAAAGATCTGTGCGGGCATGGTGTAGTTCGGATTAAAATCCGGTCCTTCCACATATTTGGCCCATGGTTTACTGGGGTCGTAAATCACCTGGGTGTTAGGATCAGTGATATTAAGGTCTTTGGTAGCGGGTTGACCATAAGTTTTGACGCTGTCTACAGAACAGCCATACACTTTTCCCGGGCCGGGCGTATACCGCAGTCTTATTTGAGGAAAATCCGTGGTAGGCTGGATAAATTGGACAGAACCAAGTGGCAGTGATTTGCCGGATATGAAGTTGGTACAATAGCCAATGACCGGTTTGGGCGTGTAATCGCCTCCCTTTATAGTGACAGATGCATGTATTGCGTCGTTAGGGTCGTTTGTTCTGCGTTCGAGTTTGAGATTGCTGAGTTTTACGGTCCAGGTAAAATCATTGATTTTGATATTGGCAGCGTCGAGTATTTTTTGTGTCAGTGGCACCAGCTTGTCCGGGGCATCTGAGGTGATGGCAAAGACGTCCAGGAAAGGCGCTACCGGCCGTATTCTTCCCTGTTTGTCTTTGATGGAGGTTACGTTGTCTTTGAAGATGACCGCCTGTGGAGCAGCTCCTGCGGTGATTTTGCCGGTGTTGGGGTCCACGTAGTACTCTGGTTGCGGCACCATTTCACGGAACCCTAACGGTTTGTCAGCAGGTATTTGTAAGTCATACGGCGTCTGTGGTACAGACGAAGACCCCAGCCGGGCAATGGCAAAGGGAGGTAATATTCTGATTGCGATGATAGCCATGTGGAAGAATTGACAGGTGAGAGATTAAGCGTTTACAGCGAGCATGTCCCCGATGATCTGATTCAGTTTGGCATCCGCTTCTTTCAGCGCGTGCAGGTAACGTTGATGGCCAATATTGGTGTTTGCCAGCATCTGGTCGATCAGTGTGCCGGAAGCCTGTATCAGATCGGCATGGGTCCTCCAGCGGTTAAGTTCACCGGTAGGCAGCTCCAGTGTGTATGGAATGAGGAAGGGCGGCCCGGCCAGTTTATCGCCTTTACCGGTGTTGAGCGGTAGTTTCACCATCTCGGAGGCAATAGCGCGCAGGTTATACATCTCACCGAAGGTGGAATTAATGATCAACCCTCTCGGCGTAATGGCGCCGGCCACATTCAGGCCGTCGTCCAGTACAAAGCTATGGGTGAGGAAATTCAACAGCATACGATAGCGCAGGTTGAACAAATGTCCCCACTGCAGGGCGGTAGGGTTGGTGATGGGGTCTCTGGGATCACTGTTGTCAGTCTGGCCTTCGGAAGGGGAGGCGTTAGGGTCTTCCACATCTTCCTGGATGTACGGATTGGTGGCCAGTTTCCGTGAAAAGGGAATACCGGTCATGCTCCGCATCTCTGTATAGATATTCAGGAAACGGGTAAAGTGGGATGGCTCATCGGTGGCCCCGGTGTTGTCTTCTCCCTGTTCGGCAATAGCGTTAAGGGCGTTGTTGGCATCGTCCCGGCTGGCAAGGGGCATTACCAGTACGTCCGGGCTGCCGGCAGGGCTTCCGCCCTTTACATTGCCTCTGGCGCCGCCCTGGTAACCACGGCCCCATTCATCGAATTTTGCCTGGTAGGGATAGGTATTGGCCTGGAATACTTCATCCCCGATAACATTAGGGTCCTTTATCAGTTGCAGCAATACGGAAAATAATGCGCCTACTGTATTCGGATTGGTGACGTCTGCTTTCACTGTCCGGACAATCTCCTGCGCAATCGGGTCGGTGCTTGTCAGGAAAGACTCCGGCGCTTCTGCATATACGTACTTGGCCAGCGATGAGAGGGTGAGCGGTTCCAGTTTAAAAGGAAAAGGGTAAAAAGGCGTGTCCCACGGATAATCCTGCCGCTCAAAGTGCAGCGGCGCGCCTATCAGTTTCAGTACGTTCTGTACAGACACAAAATGTCCCATTTCTTCTTTCGCAATGCCTAAAATCGTTTCCTGCCACCTGGCCACTGTGGCCTGGTTCGCCTCCGGCACCTGCGGCCCGCCAAGGCTGTAGGCAGCATACAGGTACTGGATCATCAGTCCGTGTTCAATCTCGGCGTCAATGTGTAACAGGAATGTAACATAATCTTTGCCGTTAAATTCCGGAGGAATAACAATTTGTGTGGCTTCAATGGCTGCTTCGGGTTCTTGCAGGAAAGTTTGGATTCCTTCTTTTCCGCCGATGATATTCTCCTGCCGGGGAGGTATAAATCTGCGGCCCAGTGCATGGGCACGTGAAAATACAGGACCCAGAAAACGCGTGTAGTTCGGTTGCATGAGGGTTTTGGATTATGGTTATTGTTAAAAGACTGGAATATTCTCGAAGGAAATGGTCACTATGAGGTTATCGGTACTGTCAGATAAAATAAGATCATTTTTGTCAAATAGAAAAAATTATTTTACCTGGAATATACCGGGAATTTCCCCGGACCTGTCCAGATCAACCCGTAACAAAGTCTGTTTAACCCCGGTAGAAAATAGCAGGTGGAAAGTAGTTTTGTCAGAGAAAACATCACACAAAAAAATAGTAACACTATGACACAGATAGCAGAAAAAGTAATGACAACACAGGAGGTGGTAACACGTTTCGTGGAACTGGCACAACAGGAAAAATGGTTTGATATACAGGATGAGTTGTTTGCGGACGATGTGCGGAGCATCGAACCGGCTGGTTCTCCCTATATGGAAGACGCTTTTGGTAAAACAGCGGTGCGTAAAAAAGCGGATGATTTCGTGAGCCGGATTGAGGCAGTACACCGGGTATATACCAGCGCGCCAATTGTAACGGGCAATCACATTGCGGTGGCCAGGGAAACGGACATCACGGTAAGACCGCATGGCAGAATTCAAATGAACGAGATCATGCTCTACGAAGTGAAAGACGGGAAGATCATTCTCGAACAGTTTTTTTATTAATAGTTAATCCCAAAGATCTCCCACAGGGAGATCTTTGGGATATGGGAATTATTGCCTGCTCAATACTTCCCGGGGAATAAAAAGTTCCTCTTCAAACGCAGGGATGTCCGGACAGCGGTCATGGTGCCACTGCCGGGGATCTGATACTTCACCGGATTGTATCAGCTGGTCCAGCGGGCCGGCCAGCCCTGCTTCCCGGAGCATGTCCAGCATCGGCCGGTTGATCAGTTCCTGCGGCGATAAGAAAGAAGTCCGGACCAGCCACACCAATCCAAATAAAGCCGGTTGACGGAAGCTGACGGAAAACCGCAACACCTGTTCCATGAAAACATGCGCAAACTGCAGTCCTTTCTGTGCTTCCGTATAGTGGTGCTTTACCTGTGGATGACCGGTATCGGCCACCGCATTTATCCACCACGCAGGGGCCACAATTTTTGCGGCGGCCTGCATAAAATCTTTACCAAAGGAAGGGGATAGTATACCGGTATGTTGTAACTTTTTTTGCAGCAGCGCTGCCTGCATCACAGCGATGGTCATGCCGGTGCCATGAATAGGATCAAACGTACAGAAAGCGTCGCCTATGGCCATTAATCCGTCCGGCCACGAAGCCATCTTTTCATAATGCCGGAACGTCACGTCTTTTATCCGGTAGCCACGTGGTGCTTCCAGCGGTGTTACTTGTTGCAGCAGTTCCTTTAATACCGCATTGTCAAGCAATGCCAGTGCTGCTTCAAAACCTGCGGTGTCTGTAGGCGGGTACAGGCCGCCGATATTGCCCAGGATGATTTCGAGGATATTGTTCTCCATGATGCTTACCACACAGGTAGGCACGCCGGGCTGTTCCTGGTTTTCGATATGCAGCAGGTTCCAGGGAAGGGTGAGGGCAGGAGGGAGGGCATAGTGACGGGTGCTGTACCCCAGGTTGGTGGTCAGTAATTCCGGTTCGGGAATCGTATAGCCGGGACGGTTAAGCCATTCGCTTAAACGGGAATGGAAGCCGGTGGCCACTACCACCATATCGGCATTGATGTCGGCGGTAGTGTTGCCGCTGGTGATGGTCACACCGCATACTTTGTTTTGTTCGCTGTCGATGACAAGATCAGTGACAGTCGTTTCTGTCAGCAACCGGACGCCCTTGTTTTTCAGCACCCGTTGCCGGATATGCCATTCGAGGAAAGGCCGGCTGCACGCCGCGTCATTGCCGGGATCGGGCATGATCAGTTCCCCGAAGGGGTAATAAAAACGGATGTCTTTGCCCAGGCTCGAAGCGGCGCCGTTTTCCAGCAATTCATTGTTCAGGCCCGGGAAAAGCTGTTCCAGGATCATGCGCCCTCTCGGCGTGAGATGATGCGGATGGTATGCCTGCGGCGTACCGGGCCGTGTTTCAGGCGTGGTAGGCAACTCGTCCCTTTCAATAATCAATATCTCCGGGCAGAAATCCGACAGCACATGTGCTGCAGCAAGTCCGGCTATACCCCCTCCGATGATGATTACTTTTTTCATATGGTCATGTGTTTTTGACCAAAGCTCATCTTTCCGGATGCCCTGCTGTGGCGCTGGCGGGATTATTTTTTATACCTGCCGGATTATTTTTGAAAGGTTATTTTATGCGCTGTTGCTGTACGGCCATCATCATGCGGGCAAAATGAGGGTTCATTTCCGTGATACGCCCACTGTTGAGGGAAATGCCCATAGAACCGGCAGGGGGCACTGCTCCGCCAAGCCCTGGTCCTGATACGGAAAAATACAACGCTGCTTTTCCTTCTTCTCCCCTGATGTTTCTCCAGGCGCCGGTAGCGCCACCCTTGTTGAGTTTCAGCTCTTCACCGGCAGGCAGCGCAAAGCGTAGCACACCGTTGGCCGGAATATCTTTCTGTGTGGCATTCACTTTTACAGACATCTCTTTTCCTTTGTTGCCAAAAAGATATACCACGTTTTTTTCTTCGCGGCCGGCATTGCGCTGCAGGGCTTCCTCAGAGGCCAGATACAGATCAAGGACCAGCTCCGGTTTAGTGGAATCGCTGTCGGTAAATGACCGGAAGATAAACACGTTGGAGCCTAATCTGGCAGACCGGTTGCCGGCATGGCTCCAGATTTCACACAGGGAGCTGCCGCCCATGGCAGAACCTTTGGAAGACAGCGTGGCCACATATTCCAGTCCGGCGGTATCTGCCGGATTGTTCCAGTAAACGAAGTCGCGGTGTTTTCCTTTGCGTTCAAAGGTGTCTGATTTACGGAGGATATCAATGTTCTGACCATAGGCCCGGGCGCCAAGAATGACCAGGCAACAGCACAATAGGTAAGGGAGCTTCATATGCGGGATTTTCTTAAAAATAAATAAAAACGACAGAACTTAGTAGCTTTGAGAAATTCTGTAGTGAAAGCAATGACCCAATCTAACCTGGAAACATTATACGAAAGCCTGCGTCTGCGAAAACGCCCGGAAGACATTGCGGTGCTGATCAAAGAAGTATTGCAGGGCGACCTGAGCGCAAAGGAAATGCAGCTGTTGAATAAAGCCGCGTCCGGGGCGCTGCGTAACCAGGTATGGCAATACACCTCCATGCTGGAGGCGTTCGCGGACGTGTCAGGAGCACAGGTACAGGTGAGCAGGGCCATGCAACTGTTTAAAACAGATGGCGCCAATGATATGTCTGCCTATGACGACCCGCTGGTGGTAGAGGCCTTTTTAGCGAAAGTGAGCGCGGTAATACATAAAAACCCGGGATACAGTGATTATAAAACAGACCGTTTGAACCGGGAAGAACGGATGGCTGCCGGCCTGGACATTTCCCGCCGCCGCTACAATAAGTTGTTCCGCTGTTTACGGCATCTCGATAAGAAGCTGCATACCATGCTCCGCGGGCATAGGAAAAGTTTGTTCCAGCGTATCGGTAAACATGGCTTCGCGGAAGACATCACCCGGGAAGATTTTATGAAAGATGTGAACAGCGCTTGTTTTATAGCCTACTATACCGCACGTTGCAACCTGCGTAGTGAATTCACAGTAAGCGGGCAGCAACGGGCGTTTGATGAAATTGCTGATATGTTGTTGCAACGATGTCTATATGAGCCGGTGGATGCCAGCTGGTGGGATATTATGCCGGCGAAACGTCAGCCCCGGCAGCAGGATACGGCCAACTGGCCGGCTATTGCCATGGTATATCCGGACCAGCAGGTGCTGCGTAAATTGTCACCGGAGCAACAGGGTTTTTTACTCGGTAAATGGACCACACTGTTGCAGCAGGTGGCCACATTCCTGGAAGAGCTGTGGCAAACGAACGTTTTTGACCGTCAGTCGATGGTGGTGCGGTCAGGCAACGATTCCACCACCTGGAACAATACCGCCAATGCCTGGAACAAGGCACGTGACGGCTGGATGAGCCTCATCTATGCCCTGGGCATGGAATTTATACTGGAGGAGATGTGCTTCGGAAAAGTGATGCGGCTGATAGCTGGCGATGTGGCTGAATGGCACCACATGGAAGGGCACAAAGGCGACCCTAACCTGTCGGTATGGAACCAGCTGCCGTTGCCCTGGGAAGTATTTTCCGGTAAAACTACGTGTAACCGCGAGCGTGTGGCTGCTGCCTGTAAGGCAGCAGGGCTGGACCCTGAACGTTCCGGCTGGATTGCCCCAAGGGTACATCACCCCGTACCTTTTCTGCCAACACCGGAATTGGTGCATGGTGTTACGGTGTCAAATCCCTATCTTGCGACCATATTAAAGCAACACAAATATTTTTCAGGGAAAGACGCTTCGCCGCTGTCTCCCGAAAAAAACTAACGGAGTAGTTCAGTTGGTAGAGCTTCCGGCACTTAATCCGGATAGACGCAGGTTCGAGCCCTGCCTCCGTTTCTATCATCCCGCCATGAAATACCTGTTGCCATTCGTAGTATTATTCCTACTGGCCGCCTGCCAGGAAGCGAAGAACGATGAGCCACTTCCTCCGCATTCCAAATTGGTGCAGATACCGTTGATTGACAGCCTGGGCATTATCACCATCGCTGTTCCCGAGCGGTATGATACCTGTTATTCCTGGACCTATACAAGTGACTGTGGCCGGAACTGCAATAGTCAGTGTTACCGGTATCAGTCCAAAGCACTGCGTATAGTACATGAATTCGATGCATGGGGGCCCCAGTTGCGCGGAGACACCATTGATAAATTTACCATCAAACATCCGTTGGTAATGCGCCGGTATGGAACAGAAGATACCTCCAAAAACATACATGTAGCTTATCTCAAAAATGTAAAAAAGGAGGCCCAAATGATGGGGACTAGCAATAAACTGTTGTTTGACACCATACAAAAAATCGATGGCCGATATTATGCCATTACGGTTTTTGATTATTCAGATTCCCTGCAACGTAAGGAGGTTACCGCAGCTACCATCATCAACGAAAATTCTTTAGAGTTTACATATGAACTGCTGTCGGCAAAGAAAGACTCCTTCACTGATTACTTTATCCCCGAAGCATTATCACTCCTGAAAACTATCCGTATTCAGGAAGAACGGACAAAGAAGCCGTCCCGGTAAGGGACGGCTTACGATATTATAAAGCAACTAATTGCCGCGTGAACCAGCTATAGTCATCAGTGTTATGGCCCAGGAAATACTGTTGATACCCGCTTACAAAGGGATACTGTACCTGGTAACCTTTGTCCCATCTTCCGGCTTGTACCAGCGGACCCATAGTGCCGTCTGCATTTAGCTGGCGGATGAACCAGGTTTTTGATGTCATACTTTGCCCATAAAAGTATTGTACACCGCCCAGATTGTAGGGAAATTGTACTTCATATGCATCCTGCCAGTAGCCCGCTGAAATTTCTTTTCCCATTTTGCCGCCTGGCAGCAGTTCCTGGATGAACCATCTCTTTTTAATTTTGTTTTGGCCGCAAAGAAATACACGGTCGCCCATCGTGTAGGTGAACTGGCGATGATAGGGGTTTTGCCAGGTGCCATGGTCTGTTTCACTGCCCATTTTACCATCCGGCAGCAACTCTTGGATGAACCAGTAGTATGTTTCAAGGTTCTGGCCGAAAAAAAATACACGGCCGCCAATTGTAAACGGGACCTGGACTGCGTAAGCGTTATGCCAGGAGCCGGTGGCGGTAGTTGGTCCTACAAGCCCGCCGGCCAGCAGTTCCTGGATGAACCAGTTCTTTTTTTCGAGATTTTGACCATAATAGAACGTCCTGCCACCAACAGTAAACGGAAACTGTACTTCGTAAGGATCGTACCAGGTACCATGCTGAGTGGTGGCGCCTGGGGTTCCGTCGGGCGATAGTATCTGTATATACCAGCTTTTCGCGGATGGATTGTGCTCGAAGGCATAGGTCTGGCCATCGATGATGAAAGAAAATTGCACCGCATAAGGGTTTTTCCATTTTCCGCTGGCTATTTGCGGGCCCATAGGCACTCGTTGCTGTTGGTATAACGAAAGGATGCCACCGGGGTTTTTATCATTGGCCGACAAGGCGGTGTAGCCCTGGTTGTCGCCAGCGCCCAGTTTGAGACTGTTGTCCTGTTTCCATCGCATGGTCCATACCTGCTGGTTGTCCGGGTATCCGCCCCAGCCGGTTGCCGGAGCGGGATAATGCATGACCGACAGCGGGTCATAGTCTGTGAGGTTGTTGCTGTACAGGTCTTTGGTGAACTGCACATTACCCTGCCCGCCATCAATGTTTTGCCATTGCATGTCGATGTGGTCATCACGGTCACTTCTGGAATGTTCATGGGCCAGGCCAATGACATGCCCCAGTTCATGCAGCGCCAGGTCGGACTGGCTGATGCCAACGATTTGTTTGCCACCCTGCATGCCTATGCCGCTTTCATTATCGGCGCTTTCTTTTTGGATGTACAGGTAATTAGGCTCGTCTGACCAGGGGAGGAAAGTGACGCCGGCGGCGTTTTCCCATTGGGCCATGGCCGCTAAGACTTCCTGCTGGTAGGGATAGCCGCTTTCAAAAGTGAAAGGAATGGTGCGGTAAGTCCACAACGATACATTGGTGGGAGTAACTGACATGTGGTTTTTTTTAGGAGTGAAACAATAGGGTGTCCGGTGTTGTATTTTTCTAATGTAATAAAGTTAGGATAACTAAGTATGTATATGAATGGGAAAATCCCCGGGTGGATGTCCGGAGATTTGATGGGGTTATTGTTGGTATGTAGCTTATTGTTCTTTTCTGATCATGATCAGCAGTAGTGCCAATGCAGCGCATACGGCGCCAAAGAGGTAAATCGCCTGATAACCGAAACTGCTGGCGATCAGCCCGGCAATGGGGCCCGTAACGCCCAGCGCCAGGTCGGTGAAGGCCGTATAGGCGCCCATCGCGCTGCCACGTATTTCCGGAGAAACTTTTTTGACCGCTTCCACGCCTAAAGCAGGAAATATCAGGGAGAAGCCGATGCCGGTGAGCGCGCAGCCTATCAATGCCATGGCCGGAGAACCGGCGCTGCATAACAGGAGCAGACCTGCCATCTCGATCACGATGGAGATGGCCGCAATCCGGTATCCGCCGTACTTGTCGGGCGATGAGGCGAAGAACAAACGGACAAGGGTATACGTAGTGGCGAATACACTCAGCGCCCATGGCGCACCGCTCCATTTGTTGGCCGCAAACATCAGCGCTATAAAGGAAGAGAGGCAACCAAACCCTATCACGGACAAAGCAAGGGATACGCCCTGTCTTGAAATCATGGACAACACCCGATAAAACGGAACGGCTGGTTTCCTGCCATTGGTGGCTATTTCGGGGCTTCTTAATACAGGAAGGCTGCCCAGTGCCGGCAATAACAGGATCAGCATAAAGGCTGCCATCACGCCAAAATACTGGTGCACAAAATTACCCAATGGCGCGCCCATACCGATACCGGCATACAGGGAGATGCCCACCCAGGCCATGAGCTTACCTGCCCTGGCAGGGCCTACCAGCCCAATGCCCAGTGTCAGCGCGCCGGTGATGAGGAAACTCTCGCCAATGCCATGAAGGATTCTGGCGGCAAGCAAAAGGCCCAGGGTGAGTAACGGAGGGAGGCCGCCAATGGCGGAACAAACATACACCAGGCCGGCAACGGCGGTGGTAATGATGCCGCGTACCAGCCCGGACTTAGGGCCGCGGGTATCCGTATGCGTGCCTGCGTACATACGGGTAATCAGGGCGGTGGCATTGGCAAGGCCTATCACCACACCAACGAGCACGTTGCCATATCCCAGTTGATCGTGTACCAGTTTCGGTAACACAGCGAAAGAAACACCAATGGTCAGAAAGATAGACAATACGGAAAGCACTACCGGGGCCACCAGGGAACCGAAGCTAATAGCCGGGTTCTCCATACTGTTTTTAGCAATTGTACTCATAACTTTTTATCAGCTTATTATGAGTGCAAAGCTATGAGGGAAAGAAAGGGAGGAGTAGGCCGATTAATGGGCATCATTGGACAATTCATGGTTTTGTGTCCTGAATGCCAATGGCGTCATGCCGGTATGTTTTTTAAAGAGCCGCGAGAAATAGGCTGCATCTTCGTAACCCAGTTCAAACGCGATCTGCTTTGCGTCCAGGCGGGTATAGTACAGTAGCCGCCGTGCTTCCAGCAGTACTTCTTCTGCAATCCAGTGGCTGGCAGGAAAGCCGGTGACGGCTTTTACGCACTCGTTGAGATAGAGCGGCGTAATGTGCAGCAGTTCGGCGTATTGCTGCACCTGCTTCAGTTCCCTGAATTTGTTTTTTGCCAGTTTCCTGAATTTTACGGTGATGGTTTGCCGTCGGCTGTTGGCGATGGTATGGGATAAATCATGTTGCATGATTTCAGCGGCGAAGAGCCCTAATATGCCTTCTGCCAGTGATGTCACGATTTGTTTTTTCAGGAGTCGGCCGGTCGCTTCCAGTGCGTGCTGCAATACCGGCATGCTGAGGAAAACAGCAGGTGACTGCGGGAGTGGAAACTGTTGTTGTACCCGCTGGTAGTTTTCAAAAATATCGCGGCAGTTTCCCCTGACCATGCCGGGGGCGGCAAACAGAAACCAGCCGTTGCTGCGAGGGTGCTGCCGGATGTAACGGTGTACCTGTCCGGGTGCAATGAAACATAACGCCGGCGCAGTCATATGCCATTCGATAAAATCAATTTCCAGCACAAATTCACCCTCCGTCAACAGCAGGAAAACGTAATGGTCATCGCGGTGGATGTGCCTCATGCCCTCGTGTATATAGGTGCCTGTCTTCAGTTCTACGCCGAGGTCCTGCAGTTCTTTGCCATGTAGCGGGATGGGTGGCTGGCTTTTCATGTATTTGTTTTATCGACTCCAAAAGTCTGTGTACGACATGCCGCTAAGATAAGAATAGTTCTGTCTACAGCAACGTGTATGGTTGATGCTGGTCCCGCAGAACCGATCTTCTTAATGACGAAAATATGTTATCTTGCCCGGCTAAATATATTACCCTCTATGAAAAAGATTTGTTTAACCTATGGCCTGTTGCTGGCTGGATCCCTGCTGTATCACGTGAATGCACAAACCTACCCCGGACCCGTCGGTATTGGCACCAATCCTTCGCCAGATTTTTTACTTCATGTCGCCGGCAAATCCCGATTTGAAGGGACTGCATTTTTTGGAGAATGGTATGATCCGGTAGTTTATGGAAAAGGAATTCAGATTACCCGGCATACTGATCAGGGAGATAATCAGTTTCACCTTTCGTTTATCCGGTCAGGCACTAAGATAGCCGGGATGGGCTTTTTAAGAAACAGTAATGTCTTCGCTATCCAGAATGACGCAGATAATTCTTCCCAGCGGGGAATTTTTCTGGATGGAGTAGGAAGAGTAGGTATTGGCATCACTAATCCAGACCAGCAGCTGTTAGTAGCAGGAAATATCGGTGTGGCCGGTTTGGGAAACAAAATAGGTGTTGCCATGCATGACTATATGATGTATAACAACCAGAACCAGCCTAACTATGGCATGCAATGGACCCTCGATAGCTGGAGCAGCAACGGCCCTACCTACTGGCTGAGCGGATTTGGCGGTATGAAGTTTTTCACCGGAGGAGCGCCGCGGCTGGCAGTCTCTTACACGGGGAATGTCGGTATTGGTGTGACATCTCCCAACAATCCCTACAAACTGGCGGTAGACGGCACTATCGGCGCCAGAAGGATAAAAGTGACACAGGAAACCTGGGCCGACTTCGTGTTTGATTCCGCCTATGTATTGCCTTCCCTGAAAGAAGTAGCACAGCATACACAAACAAAAGGGCATCTTCCGGGTATACCTTCCGCCTCAGAAATCGCGAAGCAGGGGCTGGACCTGGGGGATATGCAGCAACGCCAGATGCAGAAGATAGAAGGATTGACCCTGTACCTGATCGATCAGCAAAAAAAGATGGAGACACAACAAACAAAAATAAACACACAGGAGGAGCTGATCATGCGTTTGCAGCAGCAACTGAAAGAACAGGACAACAGGCTGCGGGCGCTGGAGGCGAAATAAGCCTTTACTTTTGTAATTTTACCGGCTAACAAAAAAAGCAACCAGGCATGGATTTTGGCGCCCTTTGGCAATCTTACGATCAACTGGACCTGAGCCTGCCGGCTGATGCCTGGCCTACCACGGCCGTATTGAGCGGTGTCGCGGGCGATAGTGTGCTGAGGATAGGCACTTCCGGCTGGAGCCGGAAAGAATATGCCGGCACCCTGTATACCAAAGGCATTAAAGATACCCTGGCAGAATACAGCCGGTTGTTCAACTGTGTGGAGCTGAACGCCACCCATTACAAAATTTACAGTCCTGATGATATCCGCAAATGGACGGATAAGACCAAAGGGCGCGATTTCCGTTTTTGTCCCAAAGTACCGCAGTCCATCAGTCATCACAGCACCTTGCTGAATGCCGGTACGGAAACCGCTGCTTTCCTGGAAAGTATAAGGGCGTTTGAAACGCAGCTGGGGCCGGTATTCCTGCAGCTTAGCGAACATTTTTCTCCCGTACGTAAGCTGAACCTTTATAAATACCTGGAGCTGCTGCCCCGGGACATCCGTTTTTATGTGGAGGTGCGGCATCCTGATTGGTTTGAAAAAACCGCAGAGCGGGAAGAATTCTTTCGTACGCTGCACCAGCTGGGCATTGGAGTAGTGATGACAGACACGCCCGGCAGGCGCGATTGTCTGCATATGGCACATACCATTCCACACCTGTTCCTGCGGTTCGTGACAAAGGGAGGGCATCCGCTGGACGTTACACGGCTCCACGCCTGGAAGGAACGCCTCGATGCCTGGAAAGCACAGGGCCTGCAGGATATTTATTTCTTCCTGCATGTGCATGACGGCGTACATGAGGCGGATTTTTACCAGGTGGTAAGGAAAGTATTCGGGCTGCCGGAGCTGTCACCACAACCACAGCAAACACAGATGTCACTGTTCTAAGCAGCCACGGCGGCAGTGCATTATAACTTTCGGATAACATTTCCCCTGCGCAAAAAGTGCGAAATTACAGCATAACCAAACCCCAAATGTTATGCGTACCATGCTAAAAGTCGTGATGGAAGTTTCGGCCGGCAATGAAGCCATTAAAAAAGGCCGTCTCCCCGAAATCATCAAAGCTACTGTCGATAAAATCAAGCCTGAAGCAACTTACTTTTTCGCATCGGAAGGCTGCCGTACCTGCCTCATGGTATTCGATATGAAAGATCCATCTCAGATCCCGGTTATTGCGGAACCATTTTTTATGGAGCTGAACGCCAAACTGGAATTTCAGCCTGTGATGAATGTGGAAGACCTGCAAAAGGGGCTTGCCGCAGCCGGCAAATAAAAATATTGCTGTAGAAAAGTAAACAATGAAGATAGCCGGTATGATGGTTTTCATACCGGCTGTTAATGTTTTTACCAAAAATTCAACTTCTCTTCAAAATGTTTTTTATGGGAACAGCGCTACATTTTTTATGAGATTACTATGTCAATAGATAGGGGATGAAGACCTAATTTTGCAGCGAATTGAATCACCAGCCTCTGTAAAAATGACGACCAGCACTGTTAGACCTATTAAGGAAGGCAACATCGGGATAGCGACCCTGCTCGCTTTTGCCATGATACCCATGTCGGGATTTGCCACCGACATTTACATTCCCTCGCTGCCAGGCATGACCAATGCACTCGGTATTTCCAGCAGCGAAGCACAACTAACGCTTAGCCTGTTCCTGATCAGCTACGGCGTTTCACAACTCTTCATCGGTGGATTGCTTGACAGCTACGGCCGCTACAGGATAGCCCTGGTGTCCATGTTGCTTTTCTGCATTTCATGCGGTATCATCGCTAATACGCACAGCTTATATGTGGTATATGCCATGAGGATCGTGCATGGCATCACCATCGCTGCTATGGTGGTGAGTAAAAGAGCGCTTTTTGTAGACCTCTACTCCGGCGAAAAATTAAAACATTACCTCAGCTTCTTTACCATTATATGGTCTACCGGGCCTATCATAGCGCCTTTCATCGGTGGTTACCTGGAGGTGAACTTCGGCTGGGAATCGAATTTTTATTTCCTGGGCGGATATGCCGCGCTGTTGCTGGTATTGGAAGTGTTCTTCAGCGGAGAGACCCTCAAACAGAAAACACCGTTCCATCCGGCGAAGATAGTGTCTATCTATTATGAGATGCTGCGCACCAGCAGTTTTACGCTAGGTATCGGTATGCTGGGACTGGCTTACACCATGGTGATGATCTACAACATGTCAGGGCCTTTCATCATTGAACATTATTTTAATTTGTCGCCGGTGGTAACAGGCTACTGTTCCCTGTTCCTGGGCTTTGCCTGGATGGTGGGCGGTTTCGTTGGCAAAGGGACCATTAACAAGCCCTTTGTCCGCAAGATGAATGTCAATATAGGCTGCCAGCTTATAGCGGCCTTTGCGCTGTGGGGCACGTTCCTGCTGTTCAACCAGTTGTGGACGGTACTGGTATTCGCCTTCCTCGTGCATGTGGGAGCAGGCTTCACTTACAATAACTACTTTACTTACTGCCTGCAACGGTTCCCCAAAAATGCAGGCATCGCCGGAGGCCTTACTGGTGGCCTGGTATACGTGATCGTGTCCATGCTCAGTGCGGGGATCATTTATGTGTTGCCCGCCAAAGACGGACAGAATTTGTCTTTCAGCTACATGGCGCTGATCGTGGCCAGCGGAGTGGTGATGTACCGGGTGTTGATCGTGAACTGGCAGGAAGCCGCCGCACTGCAACGGGAAACCACGCCGGCGGTGTAGTTTAAGGAAGGATGTCTACTGCTGATTGACTGTCCCTGAATGCAGAGATATTGATACCGGTGTACATTTTAAAAAAACGGCTGAAATGGGCGGGGCTTTCAAACCCCAGTTCATAAGCGATCTCCTTGGCTGTCTTACCGGTATAATGAAGGTATCGTTTTGCTTCCAGTATGATCCTGTTTTGAATAAGCCTGGAGGGGGCGGGCTGTTCCAGCAGCGCAAAGATATTACTAAGTGTCTTGGCTGATTTGTTCAGTGCGCCTGCATAAAACTTTACGCCGTGTTCCTTTCTGAATGAGCATTCCAACAGCAGGGAAAACTTCCGGACAATATCCATTCTTTCATCTGAAAACTGTTGATAGCAATCGCTTTGCTGTTTGGCGATACGGGTTGTTTTGATGATCAGGTGTTTCAGCAGGGTACGCAGCATTTCTCCCTGAAAAGGGTCCTGGGACGGCCATTCTGCGGAGAATGCTTTCTCCAGGTATTGTATTTCTTCCTGTTGGCTTTTATCCAGTTTGATGAACATGGGGTGATGAATGCCATAGAAAAGAAACCCGACGCAGCCCACTTCTGCATCGTGGTCCACGATACAGTAGAATTCCCGGTTAAACTGCCATGCTACCAGTTGGTCCGGGGCTTCAAATACAAAATGCTGATTGGATACCAATGGCAGGATGGAAGCTGTGGGCATCATATAACTGATCTCATCAATGGTTACCCGTTGTGCTTTCCCCTTGTTGTACACAAAGGTATTGATCGGCACGGTGGGTTTATGCATCCCTGCTCCCTTAAACCGGTCATTGTTGACATGCATAATGAACCGTGCCGATGTCGCTTTTTCATCATATTCACTTACCATACACATTTACTGAAGAGTTACCTTAATGATATTGGGTATTGCCGGTAGTGTGGTAAAGTCATTGGGATTGGGTACTGCTGTTATGTTTTTGTTTTCCGGGAGAGGAGTGCCGCCAAAGTTGGCTTGTGTGAAGCCTGCCCCCGGAAACTGGTTGACAGCGGTGCCATCATCAAAAAGGGCAATCGATCCGGAGATATCGCCGGTCTGAGTGGCATCCGTACCATTGCCGGTCGACGCAAAGAACCAGTCGTTTGATAAGCCGTACATGGTGGCGATTGCTATCCTGTCGCCGTTAGCCACGCTCAACTGCTGCGAAACCTTGCCGCCTGTCTGGCCGCCGGTTTTGGGCAATAATACCGTAGTGTTGGGGGCTGGTAACACATATACGTTTTTAACGCCTTTTACTGTTTTCAAATAAGCTGCCAGATCGCTGGCATCACCGGTCTGAGCGAGTTTTTTCAATCCCTGGCCGCGGTCGTTTTCTCCTGTCTTATAGATCGGGTTGTCAATACCGTTATACACCACCACCAATATAGGCGATAATGGCGTAAAAATACCGGTTTGCCCACTGATATAATTTCCCAGCACGCTGTTGTCTCCCATTTCTGCGATGTTGGTTAACCCGTTGGCGCTGGGTTTACCGGCTTCGTACAGCGGATTGGGGCTTAATAAATTGCCACCGGCAAGGTAGGAGACTGTCCACACGCCCGGACTGAAAGGGGTGGGGTTGGACGTGCCGCCGGAGGTGTTGGTGATGGTTAATGTAAAGATAGAATTGCCGTTGTAATGCAAACTGGCCTTCATCAGGGCTGATGCTGCGGCATAGGTATTGCCCTGCGCGTCTGTGCCGTTTACTTCTGTTATGTTTTTGGGGGTGTCTTCTGCCGTGCCCGGATGCATGACGGAAGCTCCCGGTGCCTGGTTAATCCGGGTGCCATTGTCCCAAAGTTTTACCTGGGCTGAAACATCGCCTTCTATGGGCGTTCCGTCATCTTTGTATACTTTGATGCCGGGGTTGGCGGGGGCGAAAAAAAGGTCATTGGACCACCCGTACATGGTGGCGAACGACACTGCCTGGCCTTTTCCGGCGGAGAACTGGAAGGATATGGATTCTCCCGGCATAATCACGGGTGAACTGCCGGTGTTTTTAAAAGTGCCTGATTCAACCAGCGGTCTTGAATCCAATATGTTCTCTACCGTGATCGTGGGGGATGATGTCATGCCCATATTGCCCTCATCATCCTTATTGCAGGCGGATATTATCAGGGAGAGCCCTAAAAAGGACGCCCATGCCGGTTGCTTGTTTTTCATGCTGATCTTTTTTATTAGGAATCAAAACAAAGATAACCGGATAGAGAGGGCCGGTTGATATCTGATTTTCCCTGTGAGTTGACGAATTTTCCCGACATGAGGCGTAACATAGTAGCCATGTCATTTGGCCGCCATGGAAAAATCAGGGTGGAGGGGGAAATGTAAAAATAAACCGCGGCAGGGAACGAGCTGCCGCGGTTTATTATTTTTTATGCAGGACGAAGTTTTTCTTCCAGCTGTTGCAATGCATTATTAATCACAGACAGTTGTTCTTTCACCTGCCGGGTGTGCGGATACCGTGCCAGCAGGTCTTTCAGCAGTTGGTAGCCTTCGGCATGATTGCCCGCCTGTAAGGTTTTAGCGGCCTGTTGAAACAGCTGCACGGCCGCTTCCTGATCAGGGTCGTATACCGGGAAGTTCTTGTAGGAAAAAGTCTCCCAAAGGTCCTGGTCCCAGGGCCAGTGCTGATGCAGCAGATCTTTGTTCATTCCTTTAAGCACCTGCGGGAACTGTTTGTTTTTCAGGACGGGGTCCAGTCGATGCGCCAACTGACATACGCCTGCGTATATAAGCGTGGCGGCATCTGCGAGGGCAGGCGGAGCCGGCTGGCCGTTGAGGCGGTTCACATAGTCATTCCATTTTTTCCAGAAGGTGTACATCATCCGGTCGCCCAGCGGGTTGCGGGCGGTGAGCTGCTGATATCCTTTGAAAAGCAGGGTGAGGAACTGTTCCAGCCGTTGATTGTCGCCATATAACTGTTTCGCCCATACGCCGTTGCTATTGCGGAACAGGTGCTCCAGCACCAGGTAAGGCAATGTGGCGTTGGTATCTTCACCTGCCGGCAGTTCGCTGAACACCTGCATGATATGGTCTCCCGGTTCAATTGCAAATACCAGGTCTGCAATTGGCCACTGGCCGTACGGACAGGTCCATCCACCGGCATATTCCCAGTCGTTGAATGTTTGTATGCGGCGTTTGGAATGCAGCTGCGGCAGGCGGTGCTGCATAAACTGTACATACCGTTCCTGTGTAAACAGCCGGAGTAGCCGTTCCCGGTACTCCAGGTCGATGAAGCCTGCCTGCTCCAGGTATTTGCGGACCACATATACGCCTTCCGTGTCCTGTGAAGTAAGGATATAGTCGAGGCTGAGGGTCACCAGTTCCGGTGTTACCAGCTTGCCTTGTTGCAGGATGCCGGTCACCTGTTGCAGCAGCCCGGAGGACTTCGGCGTTTGCAGCAGCATCTGGTACAGCGCAATGATCTCGCCTTTTTTGATGGTGCGGTTGTTCCACGCGTCGTTGATGAGGCGTTGCACTTCCATGAAGCTCTGCATGCCGTTGTTTTTCATCATGGCATCTTTGAGCGTGGGCAGGAAGGCGCCTGTCTGGTCTGCTTTTTCTGCGCCCTGTAGCAGCCATGTGGCGCCGGTGACAGACACCAGGTAAGGCAGTTCCGCTCTTAGGCCCGGATGTTGTTCCGCCAGCTGGCCGATCAGTTTCACCCATTCATCCAGTGGCTGCTGCGGGTACCAGGCGATGTGCCGGTAGAGTGCCTGTAACAGGGAAGGGGCCAGCTGACTGAAATCTGCTTCCAGTGTTTTCAGCACGCGGTAGATGCGGTCCAGCTCATGGATATCTTTAGCCTGGTCGAGCAGGAGGCCGAGGCTTTTACGAAGATGCGGGTTGTCGCTGTAGGAGAAGGTTTGCAGCCGGTCGATCACCTGTTGTTTGAGAGCGGCAGGGTACCACTGTCCCTCCAGGATGTCACAATACAGCTGTAACAGCGCCGGCTGGAATTGTTCCTGTATGGTCACCTCACACGCGGCGGTGGCGAGTTGTGTTTTCAGGTGATGGTCTGTTTCCGTGGTGGCCAGTTCTACGAGCAAACGCGCTGTCTCTGCGGATTTGCGGCCGGTTTGCAGGATTACCTGTACCATGGCGCTGCGCAGCGCCAGTAGTGGCTCCTGCCGGATAGCTGCTGCCAGTGCCGGTTCCAGCTGCTCCTGGAAGGCGGCAAAGCGGGATGTCAGCAACGGCAGCGTCGCTTCTCTTACATATGGATTGGCATCCTGCATCCCGCTGACGATCAGCTGTGGCATATCTGCCTGTTGTAACAGTGTGAGCAGCCTGATCTTCAGCCCTGCGGACGGTGTGGCGACAAACAGGGCTGCGAAGGCGTCCTGTAGCTCCGGGTGGGCGGTAAGCCTTCCGGTGACCAGCGCCAGCAGATCGGGGAGGTCCGGCATTTGTTGCAACGCCTGGAAGATGCCTTTGAACAGTGTTTCATCTACCTGTCGCATGCCGGCCAGCAGGCTGATGATAGCCTCGCGTACGGGCAACGATGTTTCTGTTGGTATCATGGCGGCCAGCTGTGACAGCGCATCGGAGGGCACTTGCGGCATGGCCGCCAGAAAACCGATTGCCGTTAGCCGCAGATGGGTGGCTTCCAGTGGTCCGGTAAACTGCAGGGCCATCGTGGCGGCGGCAGGTAAGGGCAGCTGTTGCACGAGTGCCAGTAGTGCTTCGCGGCACGCCGCCGGCGCCTGCGGGATGTATTCACCTATCCTGCCGATGGTAGCCTCCGATTTGCGGACGCTGTTTCGCAGGCCCTGAATACTGGCCAGCTGTATAGCTGTATCAAGGTCATGGGCCATCGTTTCGGCCAGTATGTCCTGTATATCGTCAACATGCGCGGCCAGCGAAGCCAGGGTGCTGACGGCCATCAGCCGCAACGGGCGCTCGGGGTCCAGGCAGGCAATGAGGGCCAGCGTGGAGATATAGGATGGATGGTCCGTTACACGGGCACTGTCCAGTTCACATAACTGTTGTAGCATCGCTGTTTTTACAGCGACTGTTGTCTCCGCCTGTACGGCATCGCATAATCTGGTAATGCCTTCTGCCGCTTCCAGGAAGGGACGCAGCCGGGAAAGGGCGGTCAGCCGCTCTTCTGTACTGCGTTCTGTAGATAGTAGTATATCGAATAATAAGATTTCTTCCGACATATGTTGTGCTGTGAAGATGATGAAATAATGTACCAGCGCCGGTTAATCGGCGAAGCCGGGGCCATCTGCTTCGGGAGCGGCAGGCGGTGCGGCGCTGCGCAGCAGGTCGTCCACATCGAGCCCGGCAGCGCGGCAAGCCCGCTGCAACGCTTCTTTAAAGCTGCTGTCCTGTAACATGCCGGGCAATTGCGCGGCTTCTTTCAGCAATACCGGCATCGGTTCCCAGGTATTGTTGGCTTCCAGGTGTTGCAGGTAAGGCACGGCACCGGCGGCGGTGGTCTGTTGTAAGAGGTGTTGCCGGAAAACAGCCTCCAGCTGCTCTTTCCATATGATGCGCAGCAGTTCGTCGAGCTGTATCATATTGATATAACGTCCTCTCTTCTCCAGCAGCAGCCAAAGGCCTTCCCGCAGCTCCGCATTGGCGGGATTACTTTTCAGCACCAGCAGGTACCATTTGAATTTCGATTCGTTGCCCAGATCGGTATGTAGTAACTGGTTAAGGGCATACCGGCTCATGTCGTCATTGATGCCGGTTTTCACGGAAAGGAAATTGAGTATTTCGATGTCTGTTACGCCGGACTGGTACAGGCTATTGCTGTTTGCCGGGTTAATGGCGGCGAATAATATTTTGTCGGCCATCTGCGGATTGTCATCGTAGAAGAGCCAGATATGCGGGAAGATGCCGTTTAGGTCGCGGGTTACTTCTGCTTTATGCAGCCACTGTTCCCAGTTGATCTGTGTGCCGCCGTTATGGGAGATGGCTTTCTCCTGTACTTTGGTGGCGAGGCGTTGCAGTTCAGCATCGTTGCTATGGTCTGCCAGCTTGCTGAACACCTGTACGGCGGCGGCAGGCAGCTGCGGGATGCAGCTGATTTTGCGTGCCAGCAGTTGCCGTTGCTGGTGTGGTATCTCCGGATGCAGCAACACCGGCGCTGCTGCGGCGATAGTACTGGTATTGTCGGGCGTCAGCGGAATGTACAATATGGCTTGTACGGCCCAGCTCCTGATAGCGGCGGAGGGTGCTTCCAGTGCGCGGAGATAAAAACGGTTCCACGATTCTCCGGTGTTCATGGCGCTGGTGATGGCTTTCAGGATGATGGCCTTGCAGGCGTCATGCTGTTCTTTTTCGTAGGCGGCCATGAACTTCTCCAGCAGCGCCGGTTTTACAGGCACCTGCCGGCCGAGTATGTCGTATAACGTGGCAGCCAGATCGACCGGGATGTCACGGTCCGGCAGTTGCCACAATGCTTCCGTCAGGGCCTCATTTTTTTCTGTATAGGGTGCCAGCAGCTGCAGCAGCTGTAAGGCTACCTGCATATGTTTTTCTGTTTGCAGGCAGCGTGTGAGATGCTCAATTATTGCCGGTGTAAGGGTTAGGCTGTACGCGAATACAAACATCGCGGCCTGTCTTACGGCCGGGTCGGGGTCTTCCCTTAATGCATGCAGGAGGGTGTCCAGCACATCGTTGTTGCTGACGCCGTGTACGGCCAGCAGTTGTATGCTCCATTTGCGTATCTGCGGTGTTTTATCCGCGCGAACGAGCGTACACAGGGCCGCTTCGGGAACGGTGGAGCGGTCAAAACAGAAACGCAGCACCATCTCTTTGATAACAGCCGGCGTGGCGGGCTGCAGCTGTTGTGCTATCTGCTCCGGTGTCAGCTGGTCGCGCAGCAGGAGCCGGTTCAGCAGCAGCAGTTTGTCGTCCGTATCAGTGCTGTCCAGCAGGCTGCGGTAGAAGGCCAGGTCGGCCTCCGTAGCCTGAACGGGTATCAGCAGCCATGAAAGGATTTGCCGGTTGACATCAGCGTTATGTTGTTGTTGATAAAAAGCGATGAGGCGTTCCCGTGCGGGCGGATAAATGAGGGAGAGCCTGCCCAGCAGGGGCAGGATGATGTCCCTGGATTCGTCCTGTTGCAGCGATGTGGCCAGCAGGTCGGCGAAGCCTTGCTTGTCCGGGACCTGTTGCAGCCCTGTGGCGGCGAGGCGTTGCAGCATGTCCGCTTTCAGCCGGGTGTCTGTCTCGGCGGCAATAAGCCCGATCCATTTGCTGATCAAGGCGGGATCATTAAGGTAATGGGCCGCCGCGGAGAGCAGCGAATATTTATTGTCTGTATCGGAGAGCGGCACCATATCTAGCATCAGCAGCGCCTGTTCGGTGCCGGCGTTCCTGCGTTCGCGGATGGTGGCGATGGTTTGGCTAAGGTCCATATTGACGGTCGTTTATCAGGAGGTTTTCAGTGTGCCGGGCTTCAGTCCGGACAAGGCGTTGGCCATGGTCTCCTGTTGGTGTTCATCTAAAGAAAGTTTCAGGATGGCGTCCAGTGCTTTCTGTCTGGAGGCGTTGTCTATCAGCTCGTTCTTCACTACCTGGATGAGTACATCGAACTTTTTGTCTACGCCGGGGCGCAGGTAGCCATCGAGGCAAAGGCGTACCAGTTCCCGTTCGTTATCGTACAACAGTACGTCTTCCAGTGCCGGTGGTATCTGTGCGTAAAGCTCAGCCGCGTTGGCAAGGATGCCGGCGCAGGTGACCCTGAACGGTGATCCCGGCTCGGTAAGCTCCGCGCAGAATATATCCACCAGTTGCGGATGGCGGGACACGGACAACGCCTTGATCTGGTTGAACAGCACTTCCCGCAGCACTTCGTTGTGCTCCCGGGTAAACAGCTGTACCACCGGGTCCAGCATTTTTTCGAGGCTGATTTTTCCAATGAGCAGTTGCAGTACTTTCTGACGCTGGCTGGTGCTGGGAAGGTCTTTGATGCTTTGCAGCAACAGTTGGCTGACTTGTTCGTCTCTGCCGGCGTAAGGAGCCAGCATATCGGTCAGCTGGTTAAATTCCTCGTCATTAAAAACACCGGGATTCCCGGCGAAAGCAGTGGCCACTTTGTTTCTGATCTCCGCTATGCGCATTACGGGCTTAAGCTGCTGCAGCAGGGTAAGTCGTACGCCTTCCGAGCGGTCAGTGGCCAGCAGGCCGGCCATACTGATCAGCTGTTCGTTGGTGCGTTCGGGTTGTTCTCCCTGCAAAGCCAAAGCCTGGCTGCGGATGCCTGCATCGCCGTCGTGGGATGAAGACCAGAGCAGCTGCAGGAGGATGGCCTCGTTCCATGGTTTGATGCGTGACAGGGCGTTCAGCGCCTCGTGGCGGGCAAGGACATCGTTGTCGGTACGCAGTACGGGGATGAGCACATCGGCATAGGCAGGTTCCAGCAGGCGTGCGGCTGCCAGCCGTTGCAGGATGCGGAAGCGGATACCGCGATCGTTTTTGACGTCGAGGTAAGGTTGCAGGCCGGCCACCATTTGCGCGCTCCAGGATGGACATTTCTCTGCTATCTCTATGGCCTGTAATTGTAATATCGTAGGGGCGTTCACGTTTTTAAGCAGCGCTGCCAGTGCAATATCTTCCGTGATAACAGGAAGGGAGGCAAGGGTATCCTGTACGGCTATACGTTCCTGTTCACTGAGGTTCTCCTGGCCCGACAGTTCCACGAAGAATACTGCCAGCCGCGGGTCCTGGTGGATACTTTCCTGCAGGCGATATAACAGCGTGGTGCGGGTATCGCGGTCTTTTTCCTGCCGGTACACGTCCAGCAGCGCCTGGAACAAGGCGCCGGTATCGGCAAAACGGGAGGTGTTCAGCGCTGACAGGAAGCGCAGCAGCTGGTCCCGGGTCTCTTTATCTTTTGTGAGGGGCAGTACTTCCAGCAACGCGGTGGTCACTTCCGGTACATGCAGGTTCTGGGAAGCCATCTGGATAATCTGCGCTTTGATCACCTGTTCGGAATGCGGGCTGCCCAATACTTTGCGGATAAGCCCGGGCAAGGCGTGCTCCGGGCGTTGGGTACTATTTTCCATGCTATCGTTTTTTCAATGTAAAGAAATCAGCTGCCGATAACAGCTTCAATTTTGTTCAGCAGAATGATCGCCGGCTGACCTCCGGATGTTCTGATCTCTACGGTCTCCGGGGTGATGTGGGTCACGATACCGCTGAACGTGTGATGGGTTAAATAGATACTGACCGGTAATTGTTCGTGCTGACTACTCTCGAGCATGACAAGGAATACATTCGTTTCGGACATATGGTTAACATTTTATATTGTTTCCGGATGGGCCGTAAATATAAAGTATTTAATGGATGCCACCACCCGGAAAAACGGGTAAATACTTTACCATTTTGATAATAACCCTACCATTTCTGAAGGGTCTCAAGATAGCGGTAAAATCTCAATAAGTTAATAACCAAACAGTTAAATTCTGCTCGTGGGTATGGCATCGCTTTGGTGGCGATATAAAAAACACTTACCATGTTACGGTTAAGAACAAAACTGATCCTCGGCCTTACCTTCCTGTTTGCCGTGACATTAGCCATCAGTATGCAGGGTATTTACCGCATTTATCAGCTGGACCGTGATGCGCGATTGATCTTACAGCAAAACCTGCATTCTATTGTTTACTGTAATAATATGTTGCAGGCGCTGGAAACACGGCCGGTGCAACTGGCCTCCCTGAAGGAGGACCTGGCCCTGCAGCAGCGGAACATAACGGAGCATGGAGAAGATGCGGCTACGGCCGCTGCAGCGGCCACGGTGAAAAAACTACAGGCAGACCCGGAGAATGAGGAGTTGATCAAATCCCTGCGCCAGGAGGTGTTGAGGATTGCCATCATTAACCAGGAAGCCATATCCCGCAAAAGTGCCGTGGCATCCAAAACCGCGTCCAACGCTATTTTAGCCTTATCTGTATTTACCCTGCTGTCGCTCAGCGTGTATATCATTTTTATCTTCAGTTTCCCACAGATCATCAGCAGGCCGGTAGGACTGCTGGCTAACGGTATCCGTCAGATAGCGGAGAAAAACTACCGTGCCCGCATCGACCTGCGCCCCGGTGACGAGTTTGGACAACTGGCGGCAGGGATTAATAATATGGCGGAAAAGCTGCATGGCTATGAAAACAGCAACATCGAACAACTGAAAGCGGAAAAAGCAAGGATGGAGACCATCATCAACCTGATGCATGACGGCGTGATCGGGTTTGATGAAAGACGGAATATCCTGTTTATGAATACCGTGGCCAAACGGTTATGCGGACAGGTGAAAGCGCCCGGTAATACAGTGCTGGACACCATCATTCATCACCCTGCGCAACAGCGGCTGACGATCAGCCACGCCGGCCAGACTTACACTTTTGTTAAAGAAGTAATGACCGTGGAAAATAACCGGGACGCGATCGGAGAAGTGATGGTATTGCGCGATATCAGCGCTATACAGGAACTGGCCGCTGCCAAGACTAAATTTATTGCTACAGCCTCTCATGAACTGAAAACTCCCATTGCGTCCATGCAGATGAGCCTTGGCCTGCTGGCCGATGCCCGCACCGGCCCTCTGCTGCCGGGTCAGCTCGAGCTGGTCAACAGCCTGGAGGAAGATGTGGACCGCATCCTGAAAATCAGCAGCGAAATCCTGGATGCAACAGATGAACAACTGCAAATGATTTGACAGCATTTTTTTTGATTACTAAAATTTCACCAAAACATGACAACGGGAAACATCTTGTTAGTGGAAGATGAGGAGAAGGTCCGTCATCTGCTGAAACGTATTATCGCACTCGAAGGATTTAACGTACAGGATTGCGCCAATATTAAATCTGCCCGCCGCCTAATGGAAGATACGCCGGTAGATGTGGTGCTGTGCGATGTGATGTTGCCGGATGGCAATGGGATCGATCTGGTGACCTATGTCAGGGAGAGACAGCTGCCGGCGGAAATTATCCTGTTGACGGCTTATGGCAACATCTCCGATAGTGTGCGCGCCATCAAATCAGGGGCTTTTGATTATCTTACCAAAGGCAATGACAACACGCGTATCATACCTTTGCTTTTCCGCGCAATGGAAAAAGTACGACTGCAACAACGTATTCAGCACCTGGAAACACGCATCGGGACCAGTTATGCTTCTTTTCAGGAAATCATCGGCACCGCCCCGGGTATCAAAGCTGCCCGCCAACTGGCCGCACAGGCTGCTCCCAGCGATGCACCGGTACTGTTGCTGGGAGAAACCGGCACGGGAAAAGAAATGTTCGCGCAAGCGATCCACAACGCGAGCTGTCGGGCGGCAAGAGATTTTGTGGCCATTAACTGCAGCGCTATTGGAAAAGATATCCTGGAAAGTGAACTGTTCGGATACAAAGCGGGCGCCTTTACCGGCGCCGTCAAAAATAAAAAAGGACTGATGGAAGAAGCACATCAGGGTACGCTCTTCCTGGACGAGATCGGGGAAATGCCCCTGGAGCTACAGGCAAAGCTGTTGCGCGTGCTCGAATCCGGTGAATTTATCAAGGTAGGGGATACCAAACCAACGAAAACGGATATACGTATTATCGCGGCCACCAACCGTGAAGTGACCAAAGAAATAACAGAAGGCCGTTTCCGGGAAGATCTTTTTTACCGATTAAATATGTTTACGGTCCGGTTGCCGGCACTGCGCGAAAGAGAGGAGGATATCCCTCTCTTTGCCGCTTATTTTATGCAGCTGTTCGCCGCTAAAAGTGGTAAAGCTGTAAGCGGTATGACCAGTGATTTTGTGGCGCAGCTAAAACAGCATGACTGGCGCGGTAATATCCGGGAGCTGAAAAACGTGATGGAGAGGGCCGTTATCGTGGCACAAGGCCTGGAGCTGACACCGGAAACATTGCCACTGGAGGTACGCTGGCATAAAGGGGGCCGCCAAAGTACCGGCACCTTCGATCTGGCGAACGTGGAAAGGGAGCATATACAATGGGTGATCCGTTACGCCGCCGGAAACAAGACCAAAGCCGCACGGCTGCTGAACATTGGCTTGTCGACACTGTACCGCAAAATGGACGAATACAGCCTGGCCAGGTAAAAGAAAAAAAGGACATCTCGCAATACAGCAGATGTCCTTTTTTCTTTCTTTTACTATCACATAAGGTCAGAAACGAACAATCAGGTCCATTGCGGCGGTGAACTGGTCACGGCGAAGGCCATTGTCATAAGGGGTGGCATCATTGCGCCAGGCCCGCTCATAGCGAACTTCCGGCCGTATCCGCAATAATGGGCTGAAGTGATGTACCCAGCCAATGGTATGACTGGTGTACAGCGTGCTGAAACCGGTACGGTTACCCTGCGGATCATTGAGCAGATCGTTGCGTACACACAGATAATCTTTCGCAGGGGACAGCTGTACCTGGAAGTAATTCACGGCGCCCACGGCAGATGCTACGCCCGGGATAATATCCCCAAGGCCGGTGTTCATGTACCATTCTTTAGCCGGCCCGTCGATAGCGGTGCCACCCACTGCTGCATCATGTTGCCACATATAATAGACTTCCGTATTCATATGAACCATGGAACTGAAGCGGTGACCCCATGTGAGTACGGCCATCTGCAGGTTGTCGTGTTCATTTTTGTAATAGCCCCGTCCCAGTGAATTGATACCGCCATACAGGGAGTTGTTGTTATTGCCGGAAACCCATCGGGCCATGAACAGGCCGTTCACGCTGGATGACTTGCTCCAGGGCGCCATGTCGTTGCCTCCATGTACGCCGGCAAACAACTGCCAGTGCGCATTTAATCGGAGTGCGGCATGTACACCGGTAAACGTGTACGGGTCTACTGTAAACATCAGCGAGTGGGAATAGAGGTAGTTGTCCGGCGCCCACTGCGCTTCAATATCAGCTGGTGAAATAAAGCGTCCAACTTTGATGAGCAGGCCTTCTGCTATTTTCGGTAAATAAAGCATGGCATACACCTGTGTGGGGTCATATCCATACAGATGGTTGTCTTTGAGCAGCTGATCGCTGAAGATGCCTTTTGCCAGCGTGTAACGATAGTCAGTGCCGAAAATGTTGTCAACCACAAAACCCCAGTCGGCATGTTCCCGCTGCACAGTATTAGGCTGCCGCTCAATGCGCAGTATCAGTTGGTCCAGTACTACCCTGTTGGGAACGAGATTGTAGGATGTGGGGGCATTGGAGTTTTTGGAGGTACTAAAGTTGGCACCAACATCCGCCCATCCGTAAATTTTAATGCGGCTTTTGTTTTGGGCGAGGCCCAGCAGTTTCGTTAACGGATAATCCGGTGCGTCGCTGGGTATGCCGATCAGCGGATTGCCCACCCATTCACCACCGGGAAACGGTGGTGCAGAGAGGGGTGACGGCAGGCTCCTGCCATTGCCGCTGCTGTCCGTTGCAGTGGCTGATGCATGTGTGGTGTCTTGTTGTGCGTATCCTTCAGATAATGTCATTGACAACATCAGCAGGATCATAAATCCGTGTTTCATGTCCGGGTAAAATTGATTTTATTGTACAGCTGGAATTACCAAACATGTGCCCTGAATAACACAATTTTTTCACGGGGGCAGTAAATTGTCTGCCATGAAGGATTACAGCTGATAAGCCGTTTTTGTTGGCTTTGCCAAAAAGATGATACCTTCCGGTTCAAAATGAAAAAGCTTTTCAAAATGGGAAAAAGGAGCGGGGATGTTCATTCTGACGCATATTTTTCATTGTGGCAAACGAACACGGGGGAGCCTGTAATTTTCACATGTTGATACTCAATAGGTTGCGGCTCCTTTTCAGTATGGCATTTCCATTGACATTTGCTCATCAAACAACAAAATCATGAAAGGAAAACAATTATCCCTATTGGCAGCAGGATTGTTAATGATGGTCAGTACGGGAGCAACGGCACAACAGAAAATAGCCGGTATTTATCTTACACAGGACGACTATCTCCGGCACCGGATGTCGTATACCGAAACCAACGGCCATGCTTATAGGGCGAGGCTTTATACAATGGTCCCCAAAGATCATATTCTGCTGAATGGCGGCGGTGAGCAAACAAAGCTGCAGAAAGACCGTTTTTTTGCTTTACAACTGAAAGACGGAAAAATATTTCGCATGAAGGGCGGAGAAAACTATGAGTTGCTGAACCGTCATCCAAAAATACTTTTATATCGGCGGAAGTTACCGGCATCGCCTAAAACATATCCTGACAACCCGTGGCGTTATTATTTTTCAGCCGGTGACGGCGCTGTTCAGGAATTGACCTCACAGCATATCAAAGAGGCGTTTGCGGCAGACAAAGATCTGCCCGACCGGATGGACGCTGTTTTTCGTGACAAGGACGACCTGATGGCATATGACAACTTCCATCACATGTACAAGCTGGAATGGCTTATCAGATAAAAAAGCGCCGCATGAAGACATCATGCGGCGGTTTTCATTTTAGCCAACTAGTATACCTAAATACTGTAAATACTTATCCAATACGGCTTTGTCGAACACAGGTTCCGGTATGCCGGAGCCTTGCATGAACTTGTCCACGTTGTCGCGGTGCCATACATAGGTGTCCTGATAAAGTTCTACCGTGGAAAGTCCTTCATGCATATTGTCCCTGAACAGGCTGGTAAGCGGGTACAGACGGTTGGTGCTGTCATCTTCCCACTGTTTGCGCCAGTCCTTGTAAGACAGCGGTTTCAGTTTAAAGCCGTAGATGTCCATCAGGCGCCCGAAGAACTGTTCCAATGTAAGGTTAGTTTCCGGGGAGCAGATCAGGTTGAACTTCTGTCCGATGGCTTCTTTGTTTTTAGTGATATGTACAATGGCTTTCACCATGTAGTCTACGGTAATAAGCCCTTCGCGCAGTTCGCGGAGCGTGGGGTAGGAGGAGTACTGCACGCAGTTTTTTACGAGGCTTGCCCACCATTGGTAAGGCGCACTGGCGCCCGACTGGCTGTGGCATATAGCATAACCCAGCCGGAAAGTGATCAGCGGTACACCGGCTGCTGCGGCCAGGTCGGCAACAGCTTCCATCACCCATTTGCTTCTGACGTAACCAATGTCTTTGCTCACTGCGAGTAGGTTTTGGGAGATATCATCCGATTCTTTCATGACGGTTTTGTGTGTGAACACATGACCCCAACTGTAGACTGAAATAGTGGACAGCAGCGATAGGCACTTCATTTTGCCGGTGGCGGCAAAACGTATGATCTCCCGCAGGCCGTCTACATTGGGTTTCTTCATGAAAGAGTAAGGCTCAATAAAATTCACGGAGCTGCCGGAATGATAAATCACTTCCACCTTGCCGGCCAGTTCCTGGTAGGTTTGGTCAGCGATGCCTAAGTATGGTTGTGCAAAATCTCCTGGTACCGGTACTATGCGGTGGCGCGTATCGTCCTGCACCGGGATATGATAGGCCGCAAATGCTTGATGTATTTTGTCGAGCGCATGGTGCTCGTCTCTTGCGCGAACGAGGCAATACACGACGGCGGAAGTATTGTCCAGCAGTTCCTGCAGCAGGTGGATGCCTACAAAACCGGTGGCGCCGGTGAGCATTATGGCCGACTGATGTTGCAGCACGCTGGCGTCAAAGGGCCGTTGGTATTCAACATCAGGCAAGAGGTAAGCGTCCTGTTGCAGGGACACATATGGCTCCACGTCTTCTTCCGGGATACCTGTTTCGCCGGTTTTGACGCGGTTGTCGATCATAGTGGCCAATGCCCGCAGTTCGGGATACTGGTACAGGTCGCGCAGGTACATTTTCACATTGAAGCGGTCTTTCAGTTTGGTGACCACAGCGGCTACCAGCAGGGAATCGCCGCCGATGTCGAAGAAGTTGTCACTGTGATGGATATATGGTCTTTCCAGCATATCGGCCCATACTGTTGCGATGACATGTTCTGTTTCGCTCAGCGGTTCCGCAGTTTCCTGGTTACCTCCGACGGCCTGTGAGGAGAGCCTTACCAGCGCCGCTTTGTCCACTTTGCCATTGGCGTTCACGGGCAGTTCGCGAAGGGTGATGAAGCGGGCGGGCACCATGTAGCCGGGCAGGTCTTGTTTCAGTTGTTGCCGTGCCATGGCGATGCCTTGTTGTTCGTTGGGATGGTCCTGTACAATGAAGGCCACCAGTTGTTGTTGTTGACGGTTGTTGTCTACCGCTATCACAGCGGTGCTTTTAACATGTGGTACTTGTAGCAGCGCTGCTTCTATCTCACCTGGTTCTACACGGAAGCCGCGGATTTTTACCTGGTTGTCGATACGGCCGAGGAACTGGATGTTGCCATCAGGCAGGCGGCGGGCCAGATCACCGGTACGGTACAGCTTTTGGCCGGGCACAAAAGGATGTGGCACAAATTTGCTGTCTGTCAGCGCCGGGTTTTTGAAGTAACCCTGCGCAAGTCCTATCCCGCTGATGCACAGTTCACCTACAGCACCGGGCACCAGCAGTTGCAGGTCACGGTCAAGGATAAACGCCTGTGTGTTGGCGATAGGCATGCCGATGGTAGGGAAGTATTGTCCGTCTACATCCACTACATGCCGGTGGGCGGCATATACGGTGTATTCCGTAGGACCATAGTAATCGATCACCTGAAAAGGCAGTCCGCCGGTTAATACAGGTTTCATTTGTTCACCGCCGGAAAAAAGATATTGCAGTGCCAGTCCCTGTGTCTGCCGGCTGAGCGCTATCAGTTCAGGGAGCAGCACCGGAGGGGCGAAAGCATGCGTGAGCTGGTTTCTCCGGAAGAATTCCAACAGGAGCCCGGCATGGGTCCTTTCTTCGTTGTCAGCGATGAACAACGTGCCTCCGGACAGGAGGGCTGACCAGCATTCCCAGACTGAGATGTCGAATGCCAGTCCGGCTACGAGCGACAGCCGGCTGCTGCTTGTAACGGCATACTGCTGCTGATGCCAGGTGACAAGGTGCTGGATAGAGAGGTGGCTGATCATTACGCCTTTCGGTTGACCGGTAGAACCGGAGGTGTAGATGATGTAGGCCAGGTCAGTTGGCGCCGGTATTTTTTCCGGTGCCGTGGCAGGCTGGTCCTGAAGAATAGAGAGGTTGTCCAGGTATACGACGGCTGTATGGTTTACCTGGAAAAGCCGTGAGCCCAGCGACAGTTGTGTGATGATCACTTTTGCTTCCACTTCTTCGAGGATGTAGGCCACTCTTTTTCCGGGGTAGATAGCGTCTACCGGGATGTAGGCCGCGCCTGTTTTCAGGATGCCCAATACCGCGATGGCCCATTCAGCAGAGCGTTCCAGGTATACGGGCACATAGTTGCCGGTGGTCACGCCCTGCGCCAGCAGGTAGTGCGCCAGTTGGTTGCTTTTTTCATCCAGCTCCCGGTATGTAAGGGAGTGGTTTTTGAAAGATACCGCCATGTTGTCTGGTGTGCGGGCCGCCTGTTTGCGGAACAGGGAGACCAGCGTTTCCCGGGAATTGTACTCTTCCCAGGATGATTGTTTCAATAAATCGGCCAGGTGTTGATTGCTATCGGTTGCAACAGCATTCCGCTGCTGCCCGTTCGCATCGTGCAGGATCGCGTCCATAGGATCGTGGTTTAATGAGGGTTTAAAAAAGGAGTACGGTTAAATAAGTGGTGGATACGTGGTTTTAAAGTTCAGGAAATGATTCACCTGTCCGGTGATCGTGTGTTTTGAAAGCGCAGCAAAAATGGTTCACTGGTCGCAGTGTGGATAGGTGTGCGGTCCATCATGGATAGGTCTGTGGTTTAAAGGTTTTCCAATTACTATTTTACATAGGTCATCTGTAATGAAAGATCAGCAAAAAAGGAATTCACATGTCCGGCGGCGGATCGGTGCATTAATTAAAAAAAGATTTTCTAAATATATCCGGTTTTCAAAAAAAATATACGAACAGGGAAAGTGTATGGATTTGCTATGTCGAAAAAATGGTCACTGAGTTTTTCCGGTCCGATTGATGAGCAAGTTAGTTAGTGTTACTGAAATGGGGCCGCAGTAGAAGAAAAGTAATAAAAATGTTATAACTGGTTCATAATAAACATACTGTGTGTATTATGAGCAAATTTTGCCGTGGGTAGCTATGCGGGTTGGTGCGCGGGGAAGTTGCAGTGGCTAACAGCACCGGCACGCAAAAAGATCCTATTTTTAATAAAAACTTATAGTGGTGAACTGAACCTGTTGGCTTTCCTCTTGTTGTCTAAAAAAAAAGTTGCATGCACAAACCCATAGTAGATATAGAACAACTGACAGCCGCGGTCATAGATCATTATGGAAAGATAACCCATATGGAGCCGGTACCGGACGGAATGGAATCTTTTGCATTCCGGGTGGTCATCTCCGGAAAAAAATACGTGCTCCGCGTTAATCATCAGGCGGAAGGCTTTGAGAAAGATGATTTCGCCAACCGGCATTTCGCCGCACCAGGGCTGCCGGTGCCGGAGATAGAAGCGATTGGCCTGCTGGAGAACGGAGTCGCCTGGTGTTTGTCGGCGCAGGCGCCCGGCGTGACATTGCAGGACTTGCCGGAAGCCTACCTGACGGCCGTTACGGCGCCGGTAGCAGCAGTGATGCAGGCCATGGCCGCAGCGCCGCTGCAAGGCATCACCGGCTTCGGTCCCTTCAATTCCAGGGGCGAAACCCGGCATACCAGCTGGAAGACTTACCTGGAAAGCATCTGCCGGGAAGAACACTACGATTGGCACGCAGCAGGCAAAAGAGTGCCCCTGAAACGTATCAGGCCACTGCAGGAGCAACTGTTGCAACAGCTGCAGGACATCCCGGAAACAAGACAGCTGGTACATGGCGATTTCGGTTCCAACAACGTCCTTACCGACGGACACAAGATCACCGGTGTGATCGACTGGTCGGAGGCCATGATAGGTGACAGTCTGTACGACATGGCGAATATTTTCTTCTGGCGTACGTGGCTGGACTGTATGGAGTACCAGGCGCGCTACTTCGAAACACAACCTGTTGACAAAGCACGGCTGGATTGTTACCAGTTGCATATCGGTTTAACAGAAGTATACCAGACGGCCATCGCCGGCGATATGGACGATATGGACTGGGCGCTGGTAAGGTGTGAACACCTGGCTGGTATTTCCCGCTGAATTGGGCGACAAAAAAATTTCCTGTAAATTGTATCTTCATCGGCTTTCCTATTTGACATGCAAGACAAAGAACTTTGGTCCTGGTATAAATCCGGAGAAATCAGTGGCCTGGAAGGGCTGTATAATGCCTATTATATGCCCCTTGCCAATTACGGATTTAAATTCACGGAAGATAAATCACTGATAGACGAAAGCATCCAGGACCTCTTTCAGAGATTATGGCGCAACCGGGATGCAACCGGCACGCCGCCGGCAGTGAAACAATACCTTTTGCTCTCCTTCCGGCAGATCTTACTGCGTAAACTGCAATACAGCCCGTCCCGGCTGGAGGAAACATTTTCTGAAGAACATGTCCCATTTTACCTGGAACTGTCTTACGAACACCCGCTCATTCGCGCAGAGCGGGCAGCCGACCTGAAAAAAAAGGTGGACGCCCTGACAGATGCACTGACCCACCGCCAACGGGAAGCTATCTTCCTGAAATACTATGAAGACCTTTCCTTTGAAGAAATTGCCGCTATTCTGCAAATTAACGCCAACGGCACCTACAAACTGGTGTACCGCGCTTTAGAGCGCCTCCGGGAACATTTCGTAGACTTTTCCCTTCTCGTATTGTTATACCTGCTGCAACGCCGCTAAATTTTTTTTACGGGGATAGACAATCTGCCTGTCTGATTGTGTCTTATAGAAAGAAACAATTACCAACCAGTAAAAAAGCGGCGGAGGATATTTTCACCGTCCTCTATTTTTCTTATGAAGCAGTTCCTTTTGTATGTATTCCTGTTGACCGGCCTGACAGCCATGGCACAGGACAAGGGTATTCATTTTGAACGTGAGCTAAGCTGGAAAGATATCCGGGCAAAAGCCAGAAAAGAAGGCAAATTTATTTTCATGGACTGCTACACCACCTGGTGCGGGCCCTGTAAAATGATGAGCCGCGACATTTTCCCGCAGCAGGCAGTAGGAGATTTTTTCAACGGCAAATTTATCTCCGTTAAGGTCCAGATGGACAAAACAGCCGGGGATGATGCCGCTGTAAAACGCTGGTATGACGATGCCGCCGCTATTGCAAGGGAATATAACGTGATGGCCTATCCCACGTTTTTGTATTTTGCCCCCGATGGCCGGCTGGTTCACCTGGTAGTAGGCGGTGACAGCGCCGCTGCGTTTATCGCTTCCTCCGCACAGGCGCTGGATCCTGCAACGCAGTACTACACCCGCATGGAGACGATGGCTAAAAACGCCGGCAACCAGCCGGACACCCTGAAACGGTTGGCCGAAGAAGCCAGGAAGATGTACGATGGCCGCTACACCGCTTTGTTTTTACAACGTTATCTCCACGCCGTCCCGGATATTTTTGCGCCGGACGTGGTGGACTTCCTGGACAGGTTTACCCTCAGCAGTCATGACACCGGCTTTACCATCTTCCGGAAAAATCCGGCAAAAATCAATCAGGTAAAAGGTGCGCGTTACGCGGAAAACAGGGTGCAGCAGATCATCTTTGTGGAAGAGGTTTATTCCGCGCCGCAGGAAGGCGCTAATGCCGGTTTTAGGCCTATTCAGGCAAAGCTGAAAAAGAAATACCCCGAACTGACAGGCATCGTGATAGATAAGTTCCGGCTGCAATGGTACCAGCGCAACAAAGCGTACGACCAGTTTGAGAAAGCAGTGAAAGTCTACCTGAAACAATACAATCAGCAACTTGACCCCAGGGATTTGAGCAGCTTCGCCCGCACGGTAGGCCAGTATGCTACCGATACGGCCATGTTGCGCACCGCCTTGTCCTGGAGCGAGCGTGCCGTGAAGGAAGACCCTCATGCCGAAACCATGAGCGTACAGGCGTTGCTGTTGTATAAACTGGGAGATGTCCCCGCAGCTGTCCGTTTACAGGAGACAGTAGTGAATGAGCTTTCCGCCGGAATAGCAAACAAATACAAAAGAGAATATCAGCAGAAAGTGCTTGATAAGATGAAAGGCGGTGAAAAGCTATAATCCCCCATAAATTACGAATTACGAATTACGATTTGGACCCATTATACGAATAAACCCTACATTCGTAATTCGTAATTCGTAATTCGTAATTCAGTTTGTTATGCCTTTTATCCGTTCTTTCTCGCTCAACTGCAGCAGGCAGCACCCTTTCCCCTTCAATGTGCCGGGCGTCAGGTTTGCCCGGAATATCGCGCTGGACGATCGTATCACTGTTTTTGCCGGTGACAATGGTTGTGGGAAATCCACCTTGCTGGAAACGATCGGCCTTTACCTGGACGCGCCGCTGATAGGCGGCCGTATTGGCGGCAGGCAAGGATTTGAAGGGCCCCGGGCATTACAGCCCTTTCTGGAAATACAACAGGTGAGAAGGCCCCTGAAAAGTTTTTTCTTCCGCGCCGAAGACTTCAGCGAATTCCTGTACGCGCTCAGGCGCGACCGCAACAGAAATGCCGCCCACCTGGACGAATTGAAGGGAGCAGTCGCCGACAGTGTGATCGAGGAGATGAACAACAACATGAACCCGACCCTGAAAAGCATGTACAAAGATTATGGCGACTCGATGCAGGCCTTTTCCCACGGAGAAGCCTATCTGAAAATCATTGGCGAACATATATCCGATAACGGTATATACCTGCTGGACGAGCCCGAGGCGGCCCTTTCGCCGCAGAAGCAACTGACGCTCATGGCCTATCTGCTCGATATGCTGAAGAGCCGTAATACACAGTTTATCATCTCCACCCATTCACCTATCCTGATGGGCATTCCCGGTGCAAGGCTATACGAAATACAGGAAGAGGGGATACAACAGGTGGATTTCCGGGACACGGAACATTATCGCATCACGCACTCTTTTCTCAATAACCCTGAAATGTACCTGCGGTACCTGTAGTTGTTGCCCGTTTCGCCGGATTTACCTACATTGCCGGCCTAACAACGTTATTTAAGATACGACATGGAAATAACAAAACTAGCCCCGCAACCGTTGTGGCAATATTTCAGTCAGCTGAACGCCATTCCCCGGGCCTCCAAGAAAGAAGAGAAAGCAGTCGCCTTCGTTGAGGCATTTGGCCGTCAGCTGGGGCTGGAAACGATAAAAGACGCTGTCGGCAACGTGTGCATCAAAAAGCCGGCGACCGCCGGTATGGAAGATCGCCAGACCGTTATCCTGCAATCCCACCTGGACATGGTACACCAGAAAAATGGCGATACCGTATTTGATTTTGATACCCAAGGTATTGAGATGTATGTGGACGGTGACTGGGTACGCGCCCGTGGCACTACGCTCGGCGCAGACAACGGCATCGGCGTGGCCACCATCATGGCTATCCTGGCAGCTACCGATATCGCGCATCCCGCTATCGAAGCCATGTTCACCATAGACGAAGAAACAGGTATGACCGGCGCCATGCAGCTGGACCCTGCTCCTTATACAGGCACCATCCTGCTCAACCTCGATACGGAAGAAGATGATGAAATCACCATCGGTTGTGCCGGTGGTCTCGATACCAATACCAGCGGGACCTATCAGCAAGTGTCTGCCGCAGCCGGCGGCGCTGCTTATGAGATTACCATCAAAGGCCTGCTGGGCGGTCACTCCGGTATGGACATCAACCGCGGCAGAGGCAATGCCAACAAGCTAATGAACCGCCTGCTGTACAAAGTGCGGCAGTCCGTTGACCTACAGCTGGCTTCTCTCGATGGCGGCAGCCTGCGTAATGCTATCCCGCGTGAATCCCACGCTGCGGTAGTGGTGCCGGGCGCTGATAAAGCCCGCTTTGAGGAGTTGGCCAAAGCATTTGCCGCTGTGTTGAAGGAAGAATACAAAACGGTGGAAACAGCGCTGACAGTGGAAATCAAGCCGGTTGCTACACCAGCTTCCGTCATGGAACCGGCCTATTTTGACAAACTGCTGCGTGCTATCTATGCCGCGCCCAACGGCGTGTTCCGTATGAGTCCCGATGTTCCGGGCCTGGTGGAAGCATCCAACAATATCGCTAAGGTGACGGCCAAAGAAGGGAAGTTCATCACCCAGTCACTGCAACGCAGCAACGTAGACAGCACCAAGGAAGATGTAGCCCTCGCGGTACGGTCGGCCTTTGAAAATATGGGCTGTGAAGTAGTGCAGGCCGGCGGTTATCCCGGTTGGAAGCCTAACCCGGAGTCTCCGATACTGCAGGTATTGTTGTCCCTGCATGGCAAGCACTTCGAATCCAGCCCGAAAGTAGGCGCTATCCACGCCGGACTGGAATGCGGCATCCTGGGCTCGCTGCTCAAAGGACCGGACATGATTTCTTTCGGGCCTACTATTCGCGGCGCGCATTCACCGAATGAATGTGTGCGGATATCTTCCGTAGAAAAGTTCTATGCATTTTTGCTGGATATTTTGAAGGAGATACCGAAACGTTAGTCTTATAAAATACTTTATACAAGGGCTGGCTGAAAAAGCCAGCCCTTTTCATTTTATTGCACTCCGGAAATATGGTATTGGTTTAACTAAATAATAATATGTCCCATTGTAGCCTGGAACTAATAGTATATTGACCCGATTACGGGAAACCGTTTGTCGCTCTCTGATTTTATTTCTATATTGCAAATAAGGCAATTATAACGAAGCCCCATTTTTCTGACAGTTTGAGCCCGGCGCAGCTTAGGTTTTCATCTGTGTATCAAAATTTAACCGATCCTTATTTTAATACCCCGACCAGTGCCCTTACTGGTTTTTAATGATCATCTTTGAATGTATTATCCCATGTCGAAAAACGCCATTTTCTGTTCGAAGTTTTGATAATCTCTAAAGGTATTCCCGAAATGAAGTGACGCTAGGCATAGAAGATCTGATTATTACTTTCGTCTAAAACATCTAATAATATATCTGCTATGAAAAAAATCATTCACCTATTGTATGTACTACTTCTTGCATTATCTTCCTCATGTGTAACTGTTAACGAATCAGATAGCTATTATTACGAGTGCGTTTCAGATAAAGGATATTACTTATATAGTTCACCTAATACAACATCGGCGTACAGTATTTATATAGAACCGGGCACTCCTTTATATACCAAATCCTCTCGCAGAAGTAGATACCCGAAATTTCAAGTCGGGACATATATCGGCTATTTATATAAGCCGTCTTTTATCAGACGTGTCCGTTCCATATTCAAAGTTATTCCTGCTACGCTCGCAATCTCCCATGATGATAGGTATTTTCAAGGAAAGCACGGCTCCTTATATCATCAGTATAGTAGTAATAATTCCACCTCTGGCAATTATTATTCTGGTGATACGTATGTTATACCATCTTCAGGAGGTACGGTTAATGTTAAGGGGTATTACAGGAAAGATGGTACATATGTCCGTCCTCATACCCGAAGCGCTCCAAGGCGGCATTAATTAAATACATAAGTAAGCATTGTTGTTGGATTTACCTAACCATAAACTTCATTTATGAGCAATACGAGGTTTTATATGTTTCATGTTGTAGTCACTCCTAAAGTAGATTCCGAAATTAGATCGTTCAAAGAAATGTTGGATCACATCCCTAGTTCCACGGATCCTATGAAAAAAAATGATAATAAGTTTAATTTAGATGGAGATGTTGTGAAGCGAAACGGAATTTATAGGGGAACTTTCTGCCTTAGTCAGGGAAACAGTTTACCTCCAAAGGTCAAGTTTGGGTCAGAACCTCAGAATTTAGAATTGGACGAGGATGAAGGCCTTGGCTATTATACTTCTTTTTTTTATGATTCTGATACCCAAATGATAATGGTACAGTACAATAGGAATGGCATAACGGCGAATGGTATAGCGTCTTTTTTTAAAAAGAATTTTAGTGAGTTTATCAGGAAAATCGAATTTAAAGTAGTGATTAATCCTGCGGATTTATTGCGTCTTGGAGATTTTACTGAAATTAGAAAGGTGGAATTGTCAATAGCTCAAATACAGGGTGGAGGTGTCCTAGCAAACGATGGCGTTATGAGATCATTTAATGAATTAAATTCTATATCAGATAAAACCAATGCAAATACCATCAATATCACCTTAGGAATGGGTTTCGCATCTGGTGGGATGCGCAGAAGTGCTATCTCAAATTTATTAAGGTTATTACAACGTGCAGATCAGGGTCAAGGAAGCATCACTAAAATGGAGGTGACAGGTAAGGAAGAGGATGAGGGAGCCATGAAGGTAATCGATTTTATTACCAATAAAGTGATAATTGATGTATCTTTACCAAGATATCGACATATGAACCCTACCACACTTAGAAGTATAATTAACGATGCTATAGTGCAGTATGATCTGATAAAACCCCAAATTGCAACTTACAGAGTACGATCTAGACCCGAAGAATGAAGTATCGGTTAGAAAAATATTACCCCTATTTAGCTTCGCTGTTAATAACAGCAGGAGTTGTAATATTTTATGATCATATAAAAGACTTTAACAAATTAATAGATCAGCTATGCGATAACGCCATTTCACTTGGGGTTACACTAGTTGGTTTTTTTTTAACCATATTGACACTAGTAAATGCAATCGAAACTAGACGTATGAGATTTGTAAGAGATTCAGGGATGATAGTTAGATTGCTCAAATACTTAAAGCATTCGATATACTTCAACGTAATACTTATAGGTTTTTCTTTTTTGACAAAGTATGTAACCGGTCGAGGGGATGTTGCATTTGAGTTCTATGGTAGAAATATTTGGGATATTGCATACTTGTTGGTATTTCTAATAACGGTTCTGGTAAGTTTCAGATTTACTCACATATTTGTTTCTTTGTTGGCAGATCCCTCCCCGCCAGAGCAAACGCCATGAGTAGCCTCGCTCTAATTTCACACTTCTTAAGAAACATAAACAATATTTTATTGAGTTATGACATTAGTTTGTTTTTTTATTGCAGTTGCTAGCCAAATCAAGCTATATTTCGTTGTTTTATTCGTTGGTCCTACGTTTATCTTGATAGGTTGACGGGGTGTTTAATTTGGTACAGATTTTAGTTAGCGACCACCGATCCCTTGTGCTACTGCTTTCTTGGAACAGGTCAAATTCGCGACTTGCTGATTTAACATTTTCTATACATAATAATTTTAAGGTATGTGCCACCCGTTCTAATTAAAAATACTATCTTACCCACGTTTTAAATTTTCTGAAAATGGCTATTAACTTACAAAAAGGACAAAGGATTGATATTGGCCTGTCCAGCATCAGTGTGGGACTGGGATGGGAGCCGAACGAAGGTACTGGCGCGGCTTTCGACCTCGACGCATCTGCCTTTATGATCGATGACAACAGAACGATCCCTGAAGAACGTTATTTTGTATTCTATGGCAATACCGACTCTCCTGACGGCGCGCTGCATCATACCGGTGACGACCCTACGGGCGGCAACAGTGACGGCGGCGATGATGAAACCATCACGGTAGACCTGACAAAAGTAGACCCGCGTGTAAAAGAAATTCTCTTTGTAGTCACTATTCACGACGCGATCGCCAGAAGACAAAACTATGGCCAGGTAAGAGATTCGTATATCCGTATCGTTGACAACGCTACCTCACAGGAGATCGCCAAATACGAACTGGGTGAAGACTTCTCCATCGAAACCGGCGTGGAATTCGGCCGCCTGTACGTAAAAGACGGTCAATGGAAATTTGAAGCTTCCGGTAAAGGCTACAAGGAAGACCTGGCATTTTTCCTCTCTAAATATTTTAAAGGACAGATCATTAAATAACCTGTATATGGCGATCAATCTCGTAAAAGGTCAAACTATCGACCTCCGTAAAAATGACCAGGGAGAAGAATTCGATCTCTCTACCGTTACCATTGGCCTCGGCTGGGACGTAAGACAGAAAAAAGCTGAAGGTGGTTTCTTCGGAAAAATTTTCGGAGGCGGGCAAAAAGAAGAAGAGTATGACCTCGATGCTGTTGCCTTCCTGCTGGACAACAACGGCAAAGTGGCCAACCTCGGCCGTACCGTGCAAACACGCGATGGCAGAAGCCAGGGCCTGTATGAAGGTGATGTGGTGTTCTTCAATTCCATGAAACACCCTTCCGGCCATATCTGGCTCACCGGCGATAACAGGACCGGCGCCGGCGATGGCGACGATGAACAGATCATCATCAAACTGGACCAGATGGACCAGCGCTACCAGAAAATCCTGTTCATGGTGACTATCTATCAGGGACGTACGAACAATCAGCACTTCGGTATGATCGACAACGCGTTCATCCGCGCAGTAGATGCCAGAGGCAAAGAAATCGCCAAATTCAGCCTCTCCGGTGACAGCACCTACAACGGCATGTGCTCCATGACGTTTGCAGAGATTTACCGTAAAGACGGCGCCTGGAAATTCAGGGCTCTCGGTAACCCGCACCCGTCCGACAGCTTCATCGATGAACTGAAGACAATGGTGTACTCCTGATTTTCTGAATGTATGTAACTGTAGCAATGTTGTTAACCCAAATCAACAGCAGCGCTTTAACCAACTTATTTTATGAGAAGACTACCTGTTTACCTCTTGCTGGACACCTCCGGCTCTATGAACGGAGAACCGATAGAGGCCGTGAAGAATGGCGTCCAGATAATGATCAGCTCATTAAGACAGAACCCGCAAGCCATCGAGACTGCATTTCTCAGTATCATCACGTTCGATAGCAATGCAAAACAAATCGTTCCTTTAACAGACCTGGCATCCTTCCAGATGGCCGATATCCGCGCTACCGGCACTACCGCGCTGGGCGAAGCCCTGAAGCTGGTCAGCCTCTGCATCGATAAAGAAGTGGCGAAAACCACCGCTGAACAAAAAGGCGACTGGAAACCACTGGTGTTCATCATGACGGATGGCGTACCTACTGACGACTGGCAGAGCGGCCTGAGCATGTTTAAACAACGTAAAACAGCCTACACCGTAGCCTGTGCCGCCGGTCATGGCGCCGATACTGCCGTGCTGAAACAAATCACGGAAAATGTGGTCAGCCTCGATACGGCCGATAGTGCCACTATCTCCCGCTTCTTCGCATGGGTGACCGCCTCCATCGGCGTTACCTCCACCCGCGTGGAAGATTCCGGTAAGGAACTGACCGGCCTGTCTGAACTGCCGCCACCACCCTCCGAACTGAATATTGTAGTGTAAGACTTTAATGTACTGTTATGCGACGACTACCGGTATATTTCCTGCTGGACACCTCCGGTTCCATGTATGGGGAACCCATTCAGGCATTAAATAATGCGCTGAGCGGGATGGTCAACAATCTTCGTATGGATGCCCATGCCCTGGACTCCCTGTGGCTCAGTATCATCACCTTCGACAGGGAAGTAAAGGAACTGGTACCGCTCACCGAACTGGTGAGCTTCCAGTTGCCAGAAATCACCTGCCCGCAGAGCGGACCTACCCACACCGGACAGGGACTGGAATATCTCTATGGTAAAGTGGTCAATGAAGTACAGCGCGGAACGCCTACCCAGAAAGGAGACTGGCGCCCCCTGTTGTTTATTTTTACCGATGGGAAACCATCAGACCAGCTACTTTACCGGGAGATGATCCCCAAAATAAAAGGCCTCAACTTCGGCGCCATCGTAGGATGCGCCGCCGGCAAAGCGGCCGACAACGATATGCTGAAAGAACTGACGGAAACGGTGGTACACCTCGATACCGCAGACAGCGCCACCCTGCGCCAGTTCTTTAAATGGGTGTCGGATACCATCGAACAAGGCAATAAAAGCATGGGCACTACCTCACAGGTAACCCTGCCGCCGCCACCCCAGGAAGTGAATTTAGTGATCTGATCAACAATTTATGAACGTAAAACTTATAGGGCACGACTTCAAAAGCCTGCAGGTAGAATTAACCCACAACGAGAAATTTTACTGTGAGAAAGGAGCCCTGATCTATTACGAAGAAGGCATCCATTCTTCCATCAATGTATTTGATAAAGGCATCGCCGGCGTATTGAAAAGAAAACTGACCGGCGAAAGCATTTTCCAGGTAGAACTGTGCAACACCAATATTAACCCAAAGAAACTGATGGTGGCCGGCAGGGTAGGCATGCTGCCGGTCAACCTGAAAAATATCTCCGGCGGCATCATCTGCCGTGCCGGATACTATGTGGCCTCCTCCGATAAAGTAGATATCGACGCGAAGCTGAACCTCACCTCGCTGATCGGTGGCACCGGCCTCATTATGCAGAAAATCACCGGCTTCTGCACCGTATTCCTCGACGTAGTGGGAACGCCCACCACGCTGGACCTGGCAGCCGGTCAAACGGTTTTTGTGGATGAAAAAAGTTTTATCTGCATGAACGCCGATATGCAGAACAGAATGTCGTCACACTTCTCCGGCAGCAATATGCTCGGCGGCGAAGGCCTTTCCATGCTCAAAATCACAGGGCCGGGCACCGTATATGTAACTTCCGTAAACTTCAGATAATGAGAAGACTCCCCATTTATTTTCTGATAGATGTCTCCGAATCCATGGTCGGAGAGCCGGTACAGCAGGTGGAAGAAGGCCTGTCTCAGATTATTCAGGCACTTAAGGCTGACCCCTACGCTATTGAAACCGTCTGGGTTTCTATCATCGTCTTCGCAGGTCAGGCCAAAACACTGGTACCCCTGCAGGAGATCATCAATTTCTACCCGCCCCGTTTCCCCATCGGTGGCGGCACCTCGCTCAGCAAAGGCCTCGGGCACCTGATGTACGAGCTGCGCAAAAACCAGGTGAAAACCACCTATGAACAGAAAGGCGACTGGAAACCGATCGTATTCCTGTTCACCGATGGCGTGCCCACAGATGATACCCGCGCTGCCATCAACGAATGGAAACAGAACTGGCAACGCACTGCCAATATGGTGGCCATCTCCTTCGGTAATGAGGCAGACGTGCACGTGCTGAAAGAACTCACCGAAAACATCATCCATTTTAAAAACAGCAACGCCGCGGCTTACAAACAGTTCTTCAAATGGGTGACAGACTCTATCAAAACCAGCAGCGAAAGCGTGGAAAAAAACGCTTCCGGCTTCGAACTGGCCAAAATATACAGTGACGATACCCTCAGCAAGGTAGACCTCACCAAACCCATTCCGCCACAGTCCTATATGGACAGCAACTATGCAGTGCTGGTGGGCAAATGCCAGAACCTGAACCGGCATTACCTGATGAAATACCGCCGCTCTGAAGAAGAAGCAAAGATATACGGACTGGACATCAACCGCCTGTCATACCGCCTGGTAGGCGCTTTCCAGGTAGATAATACCTACCAGGAACTGTCAGACGACAGCGCCGGCCCATCCCGCATCAACAGCGATGAACTGATCGGAAGCCCTACCTGTCCCTGCTGCGGCAACCAGGTTGCTTTTGCCATGTGCGTATGCGGCCAGATCCACTGCATCGGCGAGGAACATATCAGTACCTGCCCCTGGTGCGGCAACAAAGGCACTTACGGCATCGGGGAAGGCGGATTCGACGTTAACCGCGCCCAGGGCTAAAAGGAACCAACAGCATGTCAAAAAAATATATCCGCGAATTATTTGCTGCCAAAAATATCACCATCGCCGGCAGCAAACAGCAGCTGTTCGACGCTTTTGTGGATGATGAACAACATCAGCTACTGGCGCGGCAGATACTGGAAAACCAACAACGACTCATGGACATATGGCAGTATAAAAACAGGCTGGCGGATATCCAGCAGCAAACCGTTACCATTCCCAATGCCACTGTGGGCAAGCCTTACCAGGCCACGCTCGACTTCCGGCAGTGGCCCGATATCACGTGGACGGCCATCGAAGGGCTGGAAGAATACGGACTGCAATATGATGCCGCCACCGGCATCATACAGGGTACGCCCGTAAAAAGCGGCGATGTCCGGCTTAAACTGCTGTTCCGCCTCACAGGCGGCGATGCGAACGCCGCTCCCCACGAAAAGCAGCTGCCGCTCGTCATTAATCCCGATCCCCGCTCGCTCTGGAAAAATATCCCCAGCGATATGGCCGGTCCCTTCTGGAAAGCAGACGATGTGGCCGAATTTGCGCCGCTGGGCGACCGTTGGGTGACCGTCGCCTCCAAACGGGGACGCTCCCACGCCAACGTAGGATCGTTCCGGGACGACGACTACGCTTTCCGGCACCTGGAACCCTCCGGCTGGAGCGTGCTGGCCGTATCTGACGGCGCCGGCAGCGCCAGACTGTCCCGCGAAGGCTCCCGCCTCGCCTGCGCCAGCATCATCGACTACTTTGAGCAGTACTTCCAAACCGCTCCTGTAACGGATATGGACGTCCTTTTCCAGGAATATGCCGCCGGTACCGGCACCGATACCCAGAAACGGATTACCCGCCTGGTATACGACACGCTGGGCAAAGCCGCTTTCGCCACCCATAAAAAACTGGAAGAATTTGCAGCCGTTCAACAGGTTTCCATAAAAGATCTGCATTCCACCCTTATATTTGTGCTGCTGAAGAAGTATGCATTTGGCTATGTCATCATGAGCTTTGGAGTAGGAGACTGCCCCATCGGACTGTTGAACAAGGACTGTTCCGCTATCACCCTGATGAACCGGCTCGACGTAGGAGAATTTGGAGGCGGCACGCGGTTCATCACCATGCCCGAAATTTTTACGAGCGACAAATTCCCCACCCGTTTCGGTTTTAAACTGGTGCCGGACTTCGCTTATCTCATGCTGATGACCGACGGTATCTATGATCCTAAATTCGTGGTGGAAGCTAACCTCGAAAAAATAGAGACATGGAAAGCCTTCCTGGACGACCTGAACGGCAACAACCCGGAAAAAGTGGCCCTGCCACTGGGCGCACACGCACCGGAAAGCGCCGGCCGCCTGTCTGCCTGGATGGATTTCTGGAGCCCCGGAAACCATGACGACAGGACCCTGATGATCATCAGTTAATTGCATATTGATTAGGTAACACCGTAACATCATGAACACTAAAACTGTCCATTCCGTCATTAACGCAGGCAAGTCTTATCAGTATATTGATAACGGCGAACCTATGCGTGGTGGAATGAAAGATGTGTATTTCAGCCCCGATAAATCTTATGTGGTGGCGTTCTACCGGGATGACCAGGATTTCAGCTCCCGCGAACGGCTGCGTAAAATTGTGACCGAATACTATAACAGTTTCTTTAACCGCGAAGGCGGCCACTACTACAAAGACCTGTACTGCTGGCCTACCGACATGGTGGAACTGGACAAAAAAGTAGGGTTGATCGTTCCCTGCTACAACCAAAACTTCTTTTTCAAAAAAGGATACGCTTCCAATGATCTGATCAGAGGAAAGGAAAAAGAGGGCAAATGGTTTGCTTCCCCCAAATTCAGGAACAAACAATTCGCCCTGCGTCTCGACGAAACGGAGCTGGGCAACTGGCTGAGTTATTTTCAGATCTGCGTCAATATCGCACGTGGGGTAAAACGCCTGCATGCCGCCGGCCTGGCCCATTCCGACCTGTCCTATAAAAACGTGCTGGTGGACCCGGTGAGCAAATCGGCCGCCATCATTGATATAGACGGCCTCGTAGTGCCCGGCCTTTTTCCGCCCGATGTGATCGGCACCGCCGATTTCATTGCACCGGAAGTGCTGGCCACCAAACACCTGGACGTCAAGGACGCCAACCGCAAACTGCCGAACCGGCTGACGGACCTGCACGCGCTGGCCGTCATGATCTATATGTACCTGCTGTATCGGCATCCGCTAAAGGGCGGCAAGGTACACGACCTGGACACGGAAAAAGACGATCTGCTGTCTATGGGCGAAAAAGCCCTGTTCATCGAACATCCGCAGGATGCCTCCAACCGGCCGAAGCTGAACCAGCTGAACCCAAAAGAGCTGCCCTGGGCAGATGTGACGAAACTGCCCTACACCATCACAGGCCCTTACCTGAAAGAGCTGTTTGACCAGGCCTTCATTACCGGCCTGCATCAGCCCAATAACAGGCCGCCGGCGGAAATGTGGGAACAGGCGCTGCTGAAGACCACCGACCTGATGCAGCCCTGCAGCAATGCTGCCTGCGAACAGAAATGGTACGTGTTTGATAATACCATCTCCCCGAAATGCCCGTTCTGTGGCACGCCGCATAAAGGCACCTTGCCGGTGCTGGATTTGTATTATGAATTTAAACCGACCGTCTGGAAACCGGAAAACCACCGGTTGATGGTCTACCATAACCAATACCTGTTTCAATGGCATGCCAACCGCAATATCATCCGCAATGAGCGGCTGACAGCGGAACAGAAAGTGCCTGTCGGCTATTTTACCTTCCATCAGAACAAATGGGTGCTGGTCAACCAGAAACTAACTACCCTGAAAGACCTGACGGAAGACAGGGAAATACCACCCGGCAGCATGGTGGAACTGACCGACGGCAAAAAACTCCTGCTCTCCCGCGAAGAAGGCGGCAGGGTGGTGATCATCACAATGGCGAACAAATAAATACCTATAAAAAACACACTGAAATGAATTTTGCAGAACTATTCCAACAAATTATTGACAATCCCATCCCGTCCCTGATTGTGGTGGGCAACCTGATTATCATCGAAAGTTTGCTTTCCGTTGATAACGCTGCGGTACTGGCCACTATGGTAATGGACCTGCCTGAAAAACAACGTGACCGCGCACTGAAGTATGGTATTTTTGGCGCTTATTTGTTCCGTGGCCTTGCGATGCTGTTTGCTTCCTTCCTGATCCAGTTCTGGTGGCTCAAAGCATTGGGTGGCCTGTACCTGCTGTACCTGGTGTTCAGCTGGGCAAAAGAAAAACGTGCCAAAGCCAAAGCCGCTGAAGAAGAAGAGGAAGCATCCATTGACAAGGAAAAAAACTGGCTGTATAAGATGACGGTAGGCGCTATCGGTCCCTTTTGGGCCACTGTGGCGCTGGTAGAGTTGATGGACATGGCCTTCTCTATTGATAATATCTTCGCTGCGGTAGCATTCACAGACAACATCCTGCTGGTTTGCCTCGGCGTATTTATCGGTATCCTCGCCATGCGTTTTGTGGCGCAGGCTTTCGTGAAACTGATGACTAAATTCGCTTTCCTGGAAACTGCCGCCTATATCGTGATCGCTATCCTGGGCCTGAAGCTGTCACTGTCCCTGTGGGAACATTACAACACAGAATCTCCGGTGACCAAATTCCTCGAAAGCCACATCGCTGACGTATGGACTTCTATCCTGACCGTAGGCGTGTTCCTGGTGCCGATCATTACTTCTGCACTGTTTAACGTGCCTAAAAGAGGCGCCACAGCTAAGCTGGAAGGGGAAAAGGCGTAATAAACAACTAAATACCTAAATATAAAAATTGCATTGGTCTTCGGGCTGATGCAATTTTTTTTTAGAGGGTATCGGTGTTGAGCATGGTGCGCAGGATGTTCGTTTGTACGTCATAGTTACCGATTTTCTGAAGGAAGTCTACCTCGGAGATTTTATCATAATACTCCTGCAGCAAAGCCCGGACATTGTCGGGGATAGCGGTTTTGAGGATATTGGCCCTGCTTTCCAGCTGATCGTTTTTATCGGTCATTTCCTGGATGATCCTGGCTTTTTTGGACAGGGAGTTGGTCCAGTCGATGTCCGGAATAGCGGAGAGGTCACACAGCAAAAACAGGTTTTTGGAGGGGAAGAAAAGGAAATGCCGGTCGATGTCCAGGAAGCGGTACACTTCCGCGATCATGCTACCGGTTTTGAGGCCACAGAAGAATTCCGTGCGGAACTCATGTTTGCAGAGCAGTCCCATGAGTTTCTTCTGGATAGTGGCGTAATTGTTTTTATAGACATCTGCCGCATCGTAATGAACGAGGGCCATCATCTGGTCCGCGGAGATATCGTAATAAAAATCCTGGGAGAAACGGCTGCTGAAGGTATTGATGTTTTTGGAGAACGGGTATTCGTCCGTGTTGTCCGACAGGGTTTGGTACAGCCTGCGAAGCGACAGGTTTATTTTCAGCGCCTGTTTTTGTTTGTCGAGGTCGTAGTTTTTTTCGGAAAAGACGGAGCTGTTCAGCTTCTCCATCATTTCTTTGTTGAGCTGTATTTCATCATAGATCAGGCTGACGTTCCTTTCGTTGGAGGCCTTGATTTTTTTCAGCAGCTCGATGGCGGATGCGGTGTATTGCAGGTGGAACAGCTCCAGCTTATTGATGTCCAGTTCTGGGTTGGTTTCGAATAATTTATGGACAACCTGGCTTCGGAGATATATTTTATAAATAATCTCTTCTTCAAAAAAAGCGGACAGCAGCTGTAGTTTGCCGTTGGTTTTATTTGAGTCATTTAATATAATCGCCAGGTTATCCTCCATTATCTACACACGGTTATCGAACATTAGTTACATTTTTCTTCAGCTCTGTTTCCAGGTTTTGCAGTTCACCGTTGAGCACTTTACGGCTTTCGGCGCCCTGGTCGTGGATCCTCTTCACTTCATGCAACGTTTCGATGAGCGACTGGGTGGTGCGTTTCAGTGTTTCGACAGACACCACGGTCTTTTCGTTTTCCCGTGCCACCTCGATGCTGTTCTGTTTGAGCAGGTCTGCATTTTTCTGCAGGATGGTGTTGGTGGTATCGGAAACTTTGCGTTGCATTTCCACGTTGGCCTTCTGGCGTTGCAGCGCTACCGCGATGGTGAGCTGGTTTTTCCAGACAGGGATGGTAGTGGAGATGATAGACTGCGCCTTTTCAGCGATAGAGGTATTGTTGTTCTGTACCAGTCTGATCTGCGCCAGTGACTGCAGCATGATGAAACGAACGATCTTCATGTCTGCGAGCCTTTTATCCAGACGGCTGACGAAATCGCGAAGGTCCGCAATTTCATAGTCGTTGTAGTTGCCGGCGTTGGCTTCCATTTCGGCCAGTTTCTGTGTCAGTTCATTATACTTCAGTTGACCGGAGATGATCAGGTCTTCCATCTGTTTAATATAGTTGACATTGCTGTCGAACATGGTTTGCAGGGAACTGTTGTCTTTCAGGGAATTGATACGGCCCGCTTTGATCTTGTTGGTGATCTTGTCGATGTTGGCCACTACGGTATCATATTTCTGGAAGAGTTTCTGCGCGTCGACAACGAGTTTTTTCAGGAACGGCACTTTGGAGAGAAAGCCCTTCAGCCCGCTGGGGTTGAGCTCATCCACGTCCACGTAGTTCAGCTCAGTGAGCAGTTCATTGATCAGGCCACCTACTTCTCCGGAGTTGTAGGTACGCACAGAGGTCAGGAACTCGTTGCTGTAGCGCTCCATGGAGCTCTGTACGTCGGCGCCGTAGTTCAGGATGGAGTTCACGTCGGTGGTGACCAGCGACTTATTGAGCTCATTATATTTCTGCGTTTCTTCAGGGGTGATACGGGCAAGGTCGGCATTGCCGTCTTTGTCCAGTCTTACCACGGGAAGCGCCTGATCAGTAACATTCGGATTAGATTCCATAAGGTATCAGATTAATGTGTGATAGCATTGCAAAGGTAAGGACTACAGGTATTGCCTGGACACAGTGTCCACAGTTTCCTGCAACTTACGGTCACGGGTGGGTTCTCCGATGGCGTTAAATTTCCACTCGCCGTTTTTCCTGTAAAATACGCCCATTACCATGGAGACGTGGCCGGCAAAACCGGGGCCGCTGGCGATGTCGTAAGTGGCAAATACTTCGTTTACACGGGAAGGGGTGCCTTCGTATATGCGGATGGAAGCAAACGGAATGGTGCCGAAATCGTGGCCACGGAAGCTGTTGAGCACAAAAGCGACGTAGTTCACGCTTGGGTTCAGGCGGGAGAGGTCTACGGTGATCACTTCGTTGTCGAGGCCGTCGTTGCCGTTCATATCACCCGTCAGGTCGTCACCGCTGTGGCGGATGGAGCCGTCCTGGGAGCGCAGGTTACCGAAATATACGACTTCCTGCAGTTGTTTTTGTTCGTTGAACAGGGCGCAGCTGCCGTCCAGGTCTACGGCTTCTTTGGATTTGGACATGCCGAAGAGGCCTTTCTTTTCGATGGCGCCCCAGTTGATGCCCACACAGATATTTTGCAGTTTAGTACCGTTGCTTTTCTCGAGGCTGATACGTTGGCCTTTTTGGAGATTAATTGCCATTTGTCGGGTTGTTTAATGGAAATGGTATGGAATAGATTAGTTGTATTTGTTCAGGTAGTCCTGCAGGCCGCCTTTCATGCCTACGCCTACAGCTTCAAATTTCCATTCGTCGCCGCGTTTGTAGATACGGCCGAACTCTACGGCTGTTTCGATAGAGAAGTCTTCTTCCAGTTCATATTTCAGGATCACTTCGTTAGTAGCAGGATCGAATATACGTACATAGGAATTTCTCACCTGGCCGAAGTTCTGTCTTCTGGCTTCTGCGTCATGGATGGTCACTACCACGCATATTTCAGTCACTCTTGGATCTGCCTTGGAGAGGTCAATTTTAACCTGCTCATCATCGCCGCCGCCTTCGCCGGTGAGGTTGTCGCCGGTATGTTCCACGCTGCCGTCAGGGGAAACGAGGTTGTTGTAAAACACAAAGTGCTGGTCTGACAGGATTTTTTTGTTGTCGCCCATCACAAAGATGGAAGCATCGAGGTCGAAGCTGGTGCCGGTGGAAGAGGAGTTCACATCCCATCCCAGGCCAATCGTGAATTTGGGAGCATTAATCGCCTGCCGTTGTCCTTTTTGCAAATTAATTGCCATGTTGTATGCTTTTATGTTTTCTATGAAAAATATAGTGGTTAATATACTGAAGATTTTGCTGATAGGCCCCGATGGTATGATAACCGTTGCCGATGGCCATATCATACAGCATATTGATAAACTGGTCCGACTGATTTTGCAGGAAAATACAAAATGAATCGAAATCGTAGTTGAGAATATATTTTACGATACGGGTATTGATGGCAAACCGCTCGTCCCGGATGATTTTCTCCAGGTGGAAGATCGATTTGACAAAATGATAGTTCAGATGGTTCTCGATGTTGGGATGAATGCTGTTGTTCTGCAATTCCGCATAATACAGCAGGTACATCTCGTTGGAGAGGCCGTAGGTGTCCACCATTTTGAGGATCATGCGTTCATGGCCGCCGGTGATACGGATATCGTCCAGGAACACGATGGTTTTGCCTGCCAGAAATTCCCGGTCGATATGAAACGAATCGTTGCCAATCAGTTTCAGCCGCTGTTCGGCGTCCAGTTCCCCGTAATCTTCCTTATAGGTGATGGTGCGGTGTACTTTCGTTTCCTGAGTGACAGGGTGCCCGTTGGCCGCCAGCCAGCGGTTGAGCCGGAACACGAAGTGGTTCTTCATGGAGAACGTAGCGGTGGGAATGAACGCATAGGGGCTGGACACCACCACCAGTTGTGGGATAGTGCGGCCTTTCAGGTGCTGTTCAATAAACCCGTCAGCCAGTGTGGCGCCGAACCTTTCAGCTACCAGGTCATCACCGAATTTAAAACGGCTGTAATCATCCGGACAAAATCCGAACTGGCTGGTGTCAGTGATTTTATGGAGGGAGTATGTCGTCGTCATCAGTTAAGCAGGCTTGAAATACATTGATTGTTGGAATTGACCAGTAACGAATGAATGCCGGCCCTGGTGGCGCCCCGGATATCAGACTTTACGTTATCGCCTATATGTATGATCTGTTGGGGCAGGACGGCCGCCCCGTTCCTGGTAGTGGCAATGGAATCGAGCATGAGCCGGAACATACCGGGATTGGGCTTGGACATGCCTGTTTCATCCGAATACAGCTGGAAATGCAGGTACCGGCCCAGTTCCAGCTCCTCCAGTATCTTCCTCAGGGTACGCCCTTTAATGAAAGCAGTATTGCTCAATAAGCTGAGGGTACAGTCCTGCCGCTGATGCAACGTACGCAGCACGTCCACGGTGGCGGAGCAATACACGACCGGCCGGTGCCGGAACACCAGGGCTTCCATTTCGTTGTACAGTGCTGCCAGGTCAATCGACCCAAAGTCGTACTGATGGTCATTGATCTCGCTGATCACCATCAGATGAAGGGTGTCGGTATCTAGATTGCCACCTGTTTTTTCGTTGATGGCATTGGCCAACAGGTCAATCCTGCGGAAGATACGTTCCACTTCTTCGAGTGATTTTTGCCGGGGATTAAAATGATCAAAAAAGAATTTCGTCCGTTCCCGTTTATAGGAAGGATTAGATCTGATCAAGGTTAACCAGAGGTCAAAGGAATAATGCTGGTAGTTGTTCATTCGTTGGTTATGGTGTATAATCCTCACGGATACTGCACAAATCAGGGTTAAACCTATTTATGGTAGCATAGTGTGAAAATAAGTGTTTACAAACGGGACATTCATCTTTTCCTGATATGCATGACTGAGCTGGGATTATAACAAAAAGCCTGCCGTAGTGTTTGTCAGCTAATATAACACATAATACTATACGGAAATGAAAAAATTGCAGGATTAAAGGATTGATAATAAACGGTTTGGTGACAAAATGACAACTTATCTAGTAGGTGTATGCAAAAAAAGAAAGGCGCCGGGTTCTCCAGTGCCTTTCTGGTGTTTCCTGCTTTCCTACGCTGGTATTACCCAGTTCAGGTTGTAAGGGTATAATCTCAGGTGTTGTTTTACCAAACCACCCCTTTTCAGAAACATCTGCTTACTATAATGAAAGGACCATGCCAGCGAACATACCTTCCGGAAACCGATTGATTTTCAATGAAAACCTTTACCGGCACAACCTTTTACTGTAGCGGGGATTGCACATTCCGGGTAGCGTTCCGGGGGAAATATTGCCTGCCCGCTTTGTCTTTATGCCTGCTGTAATCCGCCACGGTGCCGGGGTTAACCAAACCGGTAGGCAGTTTGTTTTAATATACACGCCCTATTTTTTCATCATTTAAAACTTTTCTTATGGCTATCGTTAAAGTAATCGAGGTGATCGCCTCCTCCGAAAAAGGTTTTGAAGACGCTGTGCAGAATGCCGTGCAGGAAGTAAGCAAAACCATCCATAATGTAGATTCTGTATTTGTGAAGGACTTCAAGGTACACGTAAAGGATGGTAAGATCACCACTTATGGGGCAATCTGTAAAGTGTCTTTCCGTCTTGATGAACAACGTTGAAACCGGCAGACAGGGATTGGGCGGAGCTAATGTTCAATCCCTTTTTTTTCACCACATCTGAAAATGAAGATGTCATGAAATCGATACTTATATTAACCGACTTTTCCGATGCCGCCTTTCGTGCGGCGGAATATGCTACCAGCCTGGCGCCTTTGCTGGGCGTGGAAAACCTGATCCTCTACCATGCTTACCGCACGATGGTACAGGGCTCCGATATACCGGTGCCCGCGCCACAGGTGGAGAACCTGGTCTATGTGGAGCATATGGAGAAACTGGCCTCCCTGCAGGACCAGCTGCGCATGATGACCGATGCCAACGTGAAGTATGAACTACTGGCGGAAGACGCGTATCTGCCTGACCAGTTGAACAAGCTCTGTCGTGAAAGAAATGTAGGCCTGGTCGTAATGGGCGTTGCAGGCAAGACGGGGCTGCAACAGTTTTTTATGGGCAGCAATACCTCACAGGTGCTGAAAGTAAGTGAATACCCGGTGCTGGTAGTGCCGCAGGAGGCTGTAGTAGGGAAAAAGATCAGCAGCGTTGTTTTTTCCACCGACCTGCAGAATATCTCCAAAGCCTCACTGGAACAGCTGCATCGTTTCCTCGACCTGCTCCGTCCGGAAGTTCATATCGTCAATGTGGAACCGCCCGCAGCCGATAAATATTCTGATAATACCAGGAATGAAATCACGCTGCTGCATGATACCCTGGAAAAGTACAATCCGGCCTTCCATTATGTGACTGGCACGCATATCGCTGACAGCGTGCTGGAGTTTGCGAAAGAACATCACGCCTCCCTGGTGGTGACCGTGCCTAAAAAACACTCGTTTATCTCTTCCATCTTCCATAAAAGCATTTCCAAGGAACTGGCGTACAATTCTCCTGTGCCGTTGTTGTCTATTCCTGCATCGCCGGAATGAACATATTGCGCGATCCCAGGGCTGAAGCCCTGGGCTACGTTCTGTTTCAGGCTGTTTTGTATGGAAACAACTAATGGACCTGAGAATTTTATTTTTGCCCACCCGATCAGTCTGAATCTAATGGTATCCGGGCCGTTCTGTTATTCTTCAGGTGGTTCATAAGAAGAAACCAGACCGAAAATTTTCTACGCTGCCCTCAAAGGAATCTAAAACACAACGTAGCCCAGGGCTTAAGCCCCGGGGATTATGATTTTACGGCATTGGCCACGCCTTTGAAATAGCCTGCTGATTCGGCGATGCCTGGCAGCGGGTCGTTCATGTCTTTTTCGTATTCAATGCTGCAGATGCCTTTGTAGCGTATTTTATCCAGTGCGTTGACGAAGCTGCTGAAGTTGATGACGCCACGGCCTATTTCTGTTGGTTTGCCCTCTTTGGAGGCTACCGTCACATCTTTCAGGTGCAGGTCAAATACCCTGTCTTTATAGGCCAGTACTGCTTTGGCCGGATCTTCGCCGGCGCGTGTGGCGTGGCCGATATCGATGCAGAGGCCCATGCGCGCGTCGCGGTTTTTGATATGTTCCCATGCATTGCGCGGGCCGGGGTACAGTGCGTCTTCCGGGCCGTGGTTATGAATGGCGAGGCGTATGTCGTATTGTTTTACCTGTTGTTCTGTATAGTCCAGTAGTTCGGGCGTGGGTACGCCGACGATCATGGGCACCCCGACTTTTTTGGCATAGGCAAAGGCATCGTCTACCGACTGCTTCGTTTTCATATAGATCACGCCTACAGCGTATACGTTGATACCGCCGTCACGGAACTGTGAGAGTACGGCTGCTATCTGCTCCGGGCTGCTTTGCAGCGGCAGGTGGACATCTTTCAGGGAGATGTGGCTGATATTGGCCCTTTGCATCATCGCGATGGCCTGGTCCGCTTTGAATTTGAAAAAGGTATATCCGGCTATGCCGATGGACAAACGGTCTTTCGCCGGTGGCGGTGTTGCCGGGCGTGCTGCTGACAGCAAAGGCGTGAGGCCGGTGGCTGCCAGTCCCAGGGAGGCCTGCAGCAGGAAATTTCTTCTCGAAGACATAAGCAAACGATTGATGTGGAGGCCAAGATCTTCAAATTTTCCGGTATTTTTAGGGCGAATTTTACCCCTGGCTGGTGTTTTCTGAACAGCCCGGCACAGTATCATACTATGAAGGTGAATGTTTACATTTGTTTGATGGCGGGCATTGGTTGGGAGTGCCGGTCGATAAATAACCTATAAAACTGAGGAAGATGAACCCACGCATGAAAGCCTATACGCCACACCCTGCGCTGCAGGACGTTGTTGCCAACATCACTATCTATGAAGCTGATTTTGCCAAATCACCGGAACTTTCCAATATGTACCGTTTTGTGCCTGCCTATCAGCGGTATATCATGTTTTATATCAAAGACCCTATTAAAGTGTTGCGGGTATACAGCAACGATTTCCAGACCAAGTCGGTGTCACTGACAGTAGGGCCGCTGGAACGCTCCGTAATGCTGGACCTGGGGCGGCATCACCTGGCGCTGGGCGTGGCATTTAAGCCCGGAGGGTTGTTTCGGCTGCTCAATATCCCCATGACGGAAATGCAGGAACAGGACTTCGATACCAGCATGCTGCTGGGCAATGAAATAAAGGAAATCAATGAACAGTTACAGGAGAATACAGATGACTGGGACCTGATGGTCCGTATCGTACAAACCTACCTGCTCAAAAAACTGTCCCGTCTCAAACCTTTGCTGCCGGTAGATCTGGTGATGACCAACCTGGTGGCGAACGCCGGAAATATGACCATCGAAAAGCTCGCTGCCGACGCCTGTGTGAGCGTACGGCAGTTTGAACGTAAAGTGGTGGAGCGTACGGGTATGTCGCCGAAACGTTATGCGCGGTTGATCCGTTTCTGTAAGGCCTACCACCTGAAAGAGCTGCATCCGGAAGCCACCTGGACGCGCATTGCGCATATGAGCGGCTACTATGACCAGATGCATTTTATCCGTGATTTTAAGGAGTTCGCTGGCATCACCCCCTCCATCCTGGACGAGACCTCCCTGGAGAACACGATCCGTCTTCACCGGATGATGAACCAATAAAAAAAATGTCGCATTTGTACTATTCGCCTGTCGGTAATCACGATAATTTTGTTTCCGAAGAGAGGGCAGCTTTTGTCTGACCATCATTTAACACGGTGTATGACAAGGGCTTATAGCCTTAACGCTGCTTTCCTTCCGCCATGCGAACTACTAATTAGCGTCGTCTTAATCAGTAATTCCCATTGTTTGTTGTACCCCAATATTCTTTTGAAAATTCTCTTATGCAGTACCCACCAAAGTAGTAATTGGTTTAAAGTGAAAAAAGCCGCACAGTCGTCTGATTGTTGCGGTTCTTTTATTTATCTTTAGTGAAACCGCATTTCCCACGCCCGCCATAAGGTTACCCCTGCTCTTCGGTATGCTGCTTGCCAGCGGTACCGTGTATGCTCAACAACCCTCACTTGACAAACCCGAGCGGACCGTTGCCGGTGTCTGTCTTTGTTATACCACGCTGGATGATCTGGAAAAGGCCGGTAATGCCCTTCAACCAGTAAAAGTGACGGAAATGGAGTATCCGGAAAAGGCGCTCCGTCCGGACAGTAGTTATGAATATGGCAAAGGATATATTACTGCCAGATACCCGGGCATGATCTTTCAAACAGAACGGAACAGCCGCTATATCACCAAAATCCGGCTTACACCTGATTTCAAAGGCAAACTACCGGATGGAAAAGCGATTGATGTCCGGTGCCTGAAGGCCGCCGATGTGCTCCGGATGTATCCTGAACTGGTAAACAGATGGATGTGGATGTCGCGACCGGGTAGTGATTACCTGATACTATCCAACAGCCTGATTCAGTTTTATGTAAAAAAAGACTACAGCCGGAAGCCCTTATATCCCATAGATGACGCTTACTATAGAAAAAAGCCCATTGCCGGCATCGATCTTGTTTATGGCTGCCATCCTGCGGAATCCGGGCTGGACTTGACAGCGTCTGCGAATTACTATGTAGACAGTGTTTTGGTGCCCGACCTGGACCGGGTATTTGCCTCCGGCAATATTAGCCGTGTGACGACGTTAACGCATTCCACAGACAAAATTTTGGTGGGCAGCAAGGGAGCCATTTTTATCGAAACAAAAAAGTTTGTACGTCACCGTTATTGGAATATCTTCAGCCTGGATGAGGCTTACCGTAAACTGGTGCCGTCGCCGGATGCTGACAGCGGAGTGATATATATCCTGAGAGGAAAACCCTTGTCCCATCAGCCTGAATCGTCTCTCGCCGAAGTTACCGCGGAGACTTTCGCCAGCCTTGTTATTCTCGATAAAGCCGCGTTGAAAAAGCAATACGGCATAAAGAGCCGCAAGCCCGGGGTGGTGGTAAAACTGAAAGGCGATAAATGATCCTGTCAAATCAATGCTCTTCAGTCGGCATGTGGCGCTGAAAGAAGGAAGCAGATCATCTGCATGGCTTTCCGGTCGTCCCTTTTCTGTTAGGTTTGTATGAATATTTTATTATTTTTCGGCCTGCCAGTAAATTCCGTGGAATGATCAATCTGAATCTGAAGGCCGAAGCGGCCAATACATACGACGCGATAGTAGTAGGCTCCGGTATTACCGGTGGCTGGGCAGCCAAAGAGCTGTGTGAAAAAGGACTGAAAGTGCTGATGATAGAAAGGGGCCGTCAGCTGGAACATGTAAAGGATTACGAAACGGCTACCGCCGCGCCCTGGGAAGTGCCCCACCGCGGCGTGCTTACCAACGGGCAGAAAAAAGACCATCAATATCTTATCCGGGAGAAAGTCTACACGGAATTCAACCATAGTTACTGGATGAAAGACGGCGAAAACCCGTACACCGAAGAAAAGCGGTTCGACTGGCAGCGTGCTGATATCGTGGGTGGCCGGTCCATCATGTGGGGCCGCGGTTCCCTGCGTCTCAGCGACCTGGATTTTGAAGCTAATCTCAAAGAAGGCATCGGTATCGACTGGCCGATACGCTATAAAGACCTGGCCCCGTGGTATTCCCATGTGGAAGCTTTCGCCGGTATCAGCGGGCAGGCAGAAGGGCTGCCACACCTGCCGGACGGCGTGTTTCAGCCACCGATGGAAATGAACTGCTTTGAAAAACATGTGAAAGGTAAGCTGGAAGCGGCTTTCCCCGAAAGACGCATGACCATCTTCCGCACCGCCAACCTCACACAGGCCATCGGCGACCGTAACAAATGCCAGTACCGCGACCGCTGCTCCCGCGGATGCCCCTTCGGTGCATACTTCAGCACACAGGCATCTACACTGCCGGCAGCGGTGAAAACAGGCAATCTTACCTTGCTGACAGACTCCCTGGTCAACAGTATCATCTACGACGAAAAGAAAGGCAAAGCCACCGGCGTGCGTGTCATCGACAAACACACCAGGGAGATGACCGAGTATCATGCCCGGATCATCTTCCTCAACGCTTCCGCGCTGGCCAGCACCTTTGTGCTGCTCAACTCCACGTCCAACCGCTTCCCGCAAGGACTGGGCAATGATAACGACGTGTTGGGCCATTACCTGATGGACCATCATTTCCATGCCGGCGCCAGCGGCATATCAGAAGACTTCGCAGATAAATACTACCACGGCCAGCGCCCCGCCGGTTTTTATATCCCGCGCTTTGCCAATGTAGGTAAAGACAAACGGGACTACCTGCGCGGTTTCGGTTATACCGGCTACAGCAGCCGTAACGGATGGGCGAGAGGTATTGCCGAACTGGGCGTAGGCGGCGCGTTTAAAGATTATATCTCAGAACCCGGCCCATGGCAGATGGGACTGATGGGCTTCGGCGAATGCCTGCCCTATAAAGAAAATATGGTCAGCCTTGACCATACCGTGAAGGACGCCTGGGGCCAGCCGGTACTGAAGATCAACTGCGAATTCAAAGACAACGAAAAGAAAATGCGCAGGGACATGGCCGGCGAGGCCGCCGCCATGCTGGAAGCCGCAGGCCTGAAAAACGTACAGCCGTTCGACCGCGATTCCTATCCCGGTATGGCCATTCATGAAATGGGGACCGCCCGCATGGGCAGGGACCCTAAAACATCCATGCTCAACGAATGGAACCAGGTACATGCCGTGAAAAACGTATTCGTGACCGATGGCGCCTGTATGACCTCTTCCGCCTGCCAGAACCCAAGCCTTACCTATATGGCGCTTACCGCCAGGGCAGCCAACCACGCCGTGGAGGAGCTGAAACGACAATCTTTATAGTGTCCCGGGGCTGAAGCCCTGGGCTACATTGTGTTTCAGGCTGTTCAGTATGAAGAGGACGAATGTACCTGAATAACATCTTCACCCAGGGTTTCAGCCCCGGGATCACCAAAACAAATAACGCAAGCGCTATGCATCCTTACTCTGAATGGACAGTAATATTGGTTTTTCTCGTCATCGAAGCTGTGCTGATCGTAAAATACGGCGGAAAAGTGGTGGAAGCCTGGCATCAATACCGGGAAAATGAGGTGGGTGGCATGGTACCGGCCTTCAGGATCATTCTCTTTATTTTGATGCTGACGGCTGCGGTGTTGCTGGACATCATGTTGTGGCCCGCCGGAAAAGAAGGCTAGGGACTGCTTGATAAGCCGATTTTCGCGGTATATTTGCAGTCCTATGCATAAGGGTCTTTCTGGCTATCTATACCAACTTACACTGCGAGCGTGGAATTATATCGTCAATGTTGGCGTAACTCCGCTGATGCCCTTCATTGAATCCCGGCGTACCAAACTATTGAACCTGCTGTCCATTCCCTGCATTCCCTTTATGCTGTTTTTCGCTGTCCTGAACTGTAGCCAGGGCCGCTACCTGTTGGCCGTCTTTAACCTGCTGACCAGCTCTATCAACGTATTTGTATTATGGCTGCACTGGAAGCAGCGTTACCTCAGCGCCCGCATGGTGGCCATTCTCTGTAGCGTGGCGATATACACCGTTACAGGTCTTTTCTTTCACAACGGCGCGGAATATTTCCTGCTCAATATCCTCATCAGCTGCCTGCTGGTGTATGACAATAAATGGCTCAATGCCGGTCTGGGACTGCTGATCATTAGCGCTTTCCTGTTGATTGTGCTGATGCCGCAGCACTGGTACCTGGCAGAACCCGTGCCACGGGTACGGGTATGGGCCAATATAGCCACGTCCCTTGTTTTTATCATCGTGGCCCTGAGTTTTTTCAAACATATCCAGTCAGATTACCAGGCGGAGATAGAAAAGCAGCGGGAGGCGCTGGCCACTATGAACAAAGACAAAGAGAAACTTTTCTCCATTGTGGCGCATGACATCCGCAGTCCGCTGGCCACGCTGGAAATCCTGCTGGACATGTTCCGCAAAGGGGAGTACCCGGAAGATGAGATGGAAGACGCAGCGGCCATCCTGCATAAAAAGATATCCCAGCTGGGAGGCTCGCTGGATAATGTGTTGCGTTGGAGCTCCCGCAGTATGAAAGGTATTCAGGCGCAGCCGGTTAATTTTTACCTGGGACCACTGGCCACTGAGGTCTTGTATTTTTTTGAGATGACGATCCAGCAGAAAGGCATTACGGTGGAGACCAGCATTCCGGACGAACTGATGTTGTATGCCGATAAGGACCAGGTATCGGTGATACTGCGTAATTTCCTCAGCAACGCGCTCAAATTCAGTTATGCCGGTGGCGTGATAGAGCTGAAAGCCCAGATGGCGGGCGCACAGGTAGGCATCAGCATTACAGACCATGGCACGGGCATGCCGCCTACGCAGGTGTTAAACCTGTTCTCCTATAACCAGAGCCCCGGCTACGGCACCAGCGGGGAGCGGGGAACAGGCCTCGGACTGATTCTCTGTAAAGAGTTCGCCCAACAGAACAACGGTACGATCACCGTGGAAAGCAACGTAGACAAAGGCACCCGCTTCACTGTTTACCTGCCGGTCGGCCTCTCTGCCGTCAGGGGAGTGGAATAGACGCCTATACTGCTTTTGCCAGGGTGCGGCGGCGCCGGATTACGGGTTCCTGTTTTATTTCCACAGATTCACCATCTGTAAGGATGCTTTTCTTTTTGCTTTCCATCAGCTGGCGGAAAGTTTCCATATATTCTCCTCCCCATGCTTCCATAGCAGCCACCACGGGCAACATCGATTCACCAAAAGGGGTAAGGAAATATTCCACTTTAGGCGGCATCTCCGGATAGATCACTCTTTTGATGATACCATGAAATTCCAGTTCCCGCAGCTGGAGGTCCAGCACCCGGCGGCTTGCGGAAGGGATGGCCCGTTGCAGGTCGGCAGGTCTCCTCACATCGTTGTTGATCAGATAAATCAGATAGGATTTCCATTTGCCGCCGATAATTTCCATCAGTACGGCCATGCCACAGCTAAAGTTTTTGGGAATCTTCTTTTCGTACATCGTCTCGGTTTTTATACACTGACAAATTTATCCCTATTTCCGCAAACGGGGTATACGGAAAAAATTATCCGTATCCGAAGATAATTGCCATTCTTGACTCTTTCCCTTTATCGGCGTCACTTTGTGTTGTCAAAAAAACGAACAACAAACACATTCGAAGCAAATCAATTCAACACAAAAACAAGTAACATGAAACCAGGTAAATACGAAGGAAAGAAAGTGGTAGTCACCGGCGGAACGCACGGCATTGGATTGGCAACCGTGAAAATGTTGCTCGAAGAGGGCGCTACAGTACTGCTGACAGGCCGCAATCCCGCCAATGTGGAGGCTGTCCGCCGGACGCTGGGCGACAGGGCGCATGCCATTGTCTCCGATGCCGCCAGCATAGCGGATATCAAAGAGCTGGGCGCTATTGTCCGGGAGAAACTGGGCGCTATCGACCTGCTGTATATCAACGTGGGCATCTCCTCCCTGACCATGCTGGACACCGTGACCCCGGAAGCCTATGACCAGGCTTTTGCCATCAATGCGCGGGGCAGCTTTTTCACCGTGCAGCAGCTGGTGCCGCTGATCAGCCGCGGCGGGTCAATTGTTTTCACCACCTCTGTGGCCGACAGTTCCGGTTATGCGGGGATGAGCGTGTATGCCGGCACCAAAGCGGCGTTACGGGCTTTCGCGAAAAATTTCGCCGCGGAATTGTTGCCTAAAGGTATCCGTGTGAATGCTGTCAGCCCCGGCTTTATAGACACGCCTACCATGGGGGTGACCGACGCCACCGAAGCAGAAAGGGCTGCTTTCCGCAAAACCGGCGATATCCTTACCCCGATGGGCCGCCACGGTTCCCCCGAAGAAGTGGCCAAAGCCGTGCTGTTCCTCGCTTTCGACGCCACCTTCACCACCGGCGAAGAGCTGCTGGTAGACGGCGGTATTGGTCAGAAGCTCACACCGGCTGAAAAGCTGGTCTGACGGCTCAGGGTCTTTTTTCCTCAACTCGAAGGAAATTCATTTGCAGTAGCCTCGCGCTACTGCATTTTTGTGTCCGGTAATATGAGCAAAGACAGCGAGGGCTGTTTTGACGACTAAAAGCCAACAATCATATGATGAAACCTGCAAAGTACACAATGATCACAGGGGCCAGTTCAGGATTGGGAAAGGAGTTCGCCCGGCAATGTGCTGCGATGGGCCGGAACCTTATCCTGATGGCACTGCCGGGAGGTAATATGTTCTCCCTGGCAGAAAGCCTCGAGCTGGAATACGGGGTGGACGTCCGGTTTTTTGAATTCGATATGACCAATACCACTTTATTGCAACAAACGCTGGAGGAAGTGATGTCCCAATACCAGGTGGATTTCCTGGTCAACAACGCCGGCATTGGCGGTACGTCCGCTATCACGGACACTTCGCTGGAACGGATAGACAGTATCATCCAGCTGAATATCCGCAGCACCGTGATCGTTACCCGGATGCTGATACCGCACCTGTTGCAACACAAGGAGAGTTATATCATGAATATCGCCAGCATGGCGGCATTCACGCCTATTGCCTATAAAACGGTATATCCAGCCTCCAAGGCTTTCATCTCTTCTTTTTTCCTGGGGTTGAGAGAAGAGCTGTCCGGCACCGGTTTGTTTGTGAGCGTAGTGTACCCCGGGCCTATCATGACCAATTCACATACCTCCCGCCGGATCATCGGGCAGGGCTTTAAAGGCAAAATGGGACTGCTGAACACATCGGAGATAGCAGCCATCGCGCTGAAAGGAACGTTCAGCAAATGCCGGGTGATCATCCCCGGGCTGATGAACCGCATCAATCACACCCTGATGCAGCTGCTGCCGTTGTCATTTAAACTGAAACTGGTGTCGAGGGAAGTGAAAAAGGAAATACAATTTACCATCTGAGCAAAAACATGAAGACAGTACTAGTGACAGGCGCCAACGGTTTCCTTGGCTCCAATCTTACCCGGGAACTATACAGGCAGGGATATGACATCAAGGCGATGATAAGGCCTACCGCCGATCTGAAAGGTATTGCCGATATTCCCTGTGAAGTGTACTACGGGCATATCGATAATCCGGACGATGTGATGGCCGCGGTGGCCGGTTGCAGCATCGTGGTGCATGCGGCCTGTATCACTGATCAGTGGGACATCCCTTTTGAGGAATACGAACGGATCAACTACACCAGTACGCGTTATATCGTGGAAGCCTGTATCCGGCATAAGGTGGAACGGTTCATTTACGTGAGCACGGCCAATACGATCGGGCCGGGCAGCCGCCTGCATCCGGGCAGTGAGCTGAACGGCTTCACCCTGTTCAACGCCAATTCGGGGTATATCAATACCAAATACCTTGCACAGCAATATGTGCTGGAACAGGTGGCGGCATCGCGGCTGCCGGGAGTGGTGGTCAATCCCACTTTTATGCTTGGCCCCTGCGATGTGAAGCCTAGTTCAGGCAAGTTGCTGTTGTACGGTCTGGGTAAGAAAGTGCTGTTTTATCCTCCGGGAGGAAAAAATTTCGTGCATATACAGGACGTGTGCCGGGGAATCATCAATGCGATCATGTATGGCAAAACGGGCGACTGTTACCTGTTGGCCGGGCATAACCTCAGTTACCGGGAGTTTTTTGCCCTGGTAAACCGGGTGGCGGGAGAAAAGAAACTGATGGTGCGTATTCCAAAGGTGGCGCTGAAAATCGGCGGTATGGCAGGATCGCTCCTGCAGCGGTTTACACGGTTTCACAGCAAGTTGAATTACACATCGGCTTACCTGTTGTGTATCGACAATTATTATTCAGGGAAAAAATCAGAACGGGAGCTGCAGGTGAGATATACACCGATTGAAGATGCCGTCAGCGGTGCATTCAACTGGTTCCGGGAAAATAACTATTTTTAGGAGTACGGTATATTATGAATTTCCAGGAAAACGAACCTTTATTCTCCAGCAAGCTGTTCCTGTATCTGTCCAGGATACTGGTATTGTTCACTTTCAGCATTATCTTCAAATCTTTTGACCACACGTTTGTGAATGATTTGCGGGTGATGGACGTGAGGGGGTGGACCTTCAGTCTGGTATACGTGGTTTTCGGGCTGATCGTATGGGAAGGGGCGGTGTGGCTGGCCCGGGTGCTGGAAAAGCGGATAGGAGGCGGCAGCGCTTCCCGCCGGCTGACGCTCCTGTGTTGTGCATTGGTGTTGTATGGTATGCTGGCCGCTATTGGCTTCGGTTTCCTCTATGCAGTCACCGACATCGTACTGTTTCACCGTTATGAAGCATGGGAGAGTTTTAAGCGGCTGAGCTATGATCTCAACTTTGGTATCTTCATGTTTTACCTGCTGATACTGACCTTCAACGGCATCATTTATTATTATACCGCCTGGAAAGAGTACCAGGTGCAGGCGGAGCGGTTGAAGCGGGAGAATATACAGGCGCGGTACGACGCGCTGCGGAACCAGATAGACCCGCATTTCTTTTTTAATTCGCTGAGCGTGCTGACCAACCTGGTGTACAAAAGCCCGGATTTGTCGGCTGACTATATCACACAGCTGGCGAAGACCTATCGTTATATCCTCGATAAAAAATTTGAGAACCTTGTCACCATACAAACAGAGCTGGACTTCCTGGAGTCTTATCTCTTCCTGATGCGCATACGGCATCAGCAGAGCATACAGTTCGGGATCGATATCGATGAAAAAGTACGCAGTAAAGGAATGATACCACCGGTGTCGTTGCAGCTGCTCATCGAAAACGCGATCAAACATAACCGTTTTTCTTCCGCCGATCCGCTGGTGATCAACGTTAAACATGAAGACGGATGCCTGGTGGTGTCCAATCATATCCGTCGCAAAGCCAGCACGGAGATATCGTCCGGTATAGGACTGGAGAACATACAGAAGCGCTACGCGCTGATCAGCGAACAGGGAATTGAAGTATTGCAGGCCGGTGATATGTTCATTGTAAAAATTCCGATTATAACTGCCACATAACTGCCACATGAAGATAGTCATATTTGAAGATGAGATGCATAATGCCGAACGCCTGATACAACTGTTACGCCAGTACGATCCGCGGATAGAAGTCGTAGCCGTGATAGAATCTGTTGCGGAAGGCGTTAAATGGCTGGAGCAGGGCATTGCCGCAGACCTGATGATGATGGACATCCAGCTGTCGGACGGCAACTGCTTTGAAATGTTCAGCCAGGTGAAAGTAAGTACGCCCATTATCTTCACGACCGCCTACGATGGTTTTGCGTTGCAGGCTTTTAAGGTGAACAGTATCGACTACCTGATGAAGCCGATAGATGCAGAAGAGCTGAAGCGGGCATTGCAGAAGTACGAACATTTCCGGCCTTCCGCCGCTACGGCCATCAGTATAGAGCAGCTCGCCGAAGAGTTCATGAAACGTAACAGTACCCGCTTTATCGGCAAAATCAACAATCAGCTGGTATATGTGAAAGCACAGGACATCGCTTACCTGCATTTTTCCAAAGGGATGACAGTGGCCACTACGGTCGCGAACCAACGTTTCCCGCTGGACTATTCGCTGGACCAGATAGAGAAGATGCTGGACCGCAACGTGTTTTTCCGGATCAACCGGCAGTTTATCATTCACATTGATGCCATCAAAAAAATAACGACCTATTACAATAGCAGATTAATTCTTCAATTAGCGCCTTATGTTGATACTGATGTTATTATTAGCCGTGAGAGGGTGGCGGAATTCAAGAACTGGCTTGAAGGCAAAAGCTAATGCCGTTAAGCAGTGAATAACGTGGCGACCTTCCTGTACTGGACTGCGGCAAGATAATTTTGCCGGTATGGTTCAAGATTTTTTCACGATAAACCGGGAATACTGTTCCCGGTTTTTTATTATGTTTGTGACGGACCCGTTTAAACCCTTTTATGAAAAAAATATCCCTGTACTGTACGCTAACAGTGTTAGCCTTTTTGTTAATTTTTTCCGGTGCCCGCGCGCAGAGCAATGATGTTTATGTTACCTCCGTCACCTTTCCCGGTAATTATGTAGTGGGCGACTATGTAGAGTTTCTGAAAGCAGTTCCTTCCAATGCCGGTGCCTCGGGGCACTATGAGGTGTCAATTTCGTATACACGTGGCAACATTGCCGCTGCGGCCACGTTCCTGGTGAGTGTGTCTCATGCTAACCCTGATGTATGGCGGGAAGCCGGCCGTATCAACAAAGGAGGGTATGTTGAATCTGCAGTTGAAAGTTTTGCAATCGACGTAAATTCTCAATACGGAAATACGCGTTTCCGGGTGAGGGCGATGGCCACCTGGGGTGTTGCGTCAGACATAAGAGTGGATATTAAAGTTCGTTCGGTTAACTTCACCGACAGCTGGGTGCCCCTTAGCGCGAAAGGAAACACAGCTGCTCCTGCGGGGCTGATGCCTATGACCAATGAATGGAACCTATTTGTTGGTAATCCGTATAGCGCTGCCTCTGCGAAGGTGGCTATCACCGCCAATATAAATGGCGACGTAGGCATCGGTACCCGCACGCCGCAGTCCAAACTGGCCGTGGCAGGCACTATTACCGCACAGAAAATAAAAGTGACCGCTACCGGCTGGCCTGACTATGTGTTCCATAAAGACTACCAACTTCCCTCCTTGCAGGAAGTGAGAGATTATATCCAGACCAATGGTCATCTTCCGGAAATACCAGCGGCGGCAGTCGTGGAAAAAGAAGGACAGGACGTAGGGGAGATGAACAAAGCGCTATTGAAAAAAGTGGAAGAGCTGACATTGTACCTGTTGGAGGAAAATCAACAGCGTAAAAAGTTGGAAGCAGACATGAGCGCGCTCAGGGATAAGCAGCGCATGCTGGAGCAGCAGTTACAGGCTTTGCAGCAAAAGTAATTTCCCGGCTGTTTGCTTTCCTTTGCCCTTTTGGGTAATTTTAGGGAGAACCAAAAGCAGTAGCCATGAAAAACACCGGCACCTTATGTGTGCATCCGCTGGACCTTTCCGGTACCCTCGATGGAGCCGTTACCGCCGCTGTGATGCCCGCGGTGGCATACGCCTATACGGATACGGATACAATGCGGTATCCGGGTTTTTATTCGACATACAATCAGCAACGGCTGGGACAGATAGTCGCCAATCTCGAAAAAGGCAGCTGGGGCATGGCTTACAGCTCCGGTATGGCGGCTATCACCACCGCCATACTATCATTTGCCCAGCAGGGCGACCATGTGCTGTTTTCGCGAGACCTGTATGGCGGCACCTGGAAGCTGGCGGAACAGGAGCTGCCCAAACGGGGTATCCGTTGCAGTTATGCCGGCAATACGCTCGCAGAATTTGAAGCGCAACTGCAGAAGCATACCAAAGTTATTTACCTCGAAACGCCGGCCAATCCACTACTGAGCATCGTGCCTTTAAAAGCCATCGCGTCGCTGGCCGCCAGCCGTGGCATTGTGACTATTGTAGACAATACTTTCGCCACGCCGCTGAACCAGCAGCCGTTGCTGCTTGGTATTGATATCGTGGTACACAGCGGCACCAAATACCTGGGCGGCCATAACGACCTGCCTTTCGGGGTGCTGGTATCTGCACATGCCGAACATCATGACCGGATCATGGACACGGCCAGGACATATGGCGGATCGCTGGCGCCGCAGGAATGCTATCTGGCAGAGAGAAGTCTTAAGACACTTGCATTGCGGGTACAGCAGCATAATGCCAATGCGTTGTCGCTGGCGGAGTATCTGTCTGTCTGCCCGGAAGTAGGACAGGTGTTTTATCCCGGATTGCCCACCCATCGCGATTACCAGCTGGCCTGTGATCAGATGACCGCCTTCGGCGGGATGTTGTCCTTTGAGCTGAATACCTCACCTGAGAAGCTAAATGCTTTCCTCGATCACCTGGAACTGATAAGGCCGGCGCTGAGCCTTGGCGGGGTGGAGAGCCTTATTTGCCAGCCTTCCACCACCTCCCATCGGGCGTTGTCAGCTGCTGCGCGGGAGGAGCTGGGCATTGCGGATAATCTGCTGCGGCTGTCCGTCGGCATTGAAGACGTAGCCGACCTGAGAGCGGACATCGAGCAGGCCATGCGCCGTGCAGACATTTGATAATGTTGTACCTTGCGGCACATGAGCAATACTTTAGTTAACCTGATCGATACTTTGTTTGCGGAAACAGATGGCAATAAGTTCGCTACGCTGAAAGATAAACTTATTCGCAGCTATGCCGGCAAAGACCGGCAGGCGGTGATCGAAGCATTGGTGCGTTATGCCCGTGAAGGACGCCTGATGCACTGGCGTGCTTTCCTGATGACAGATATTATTCAACTTGTAGCTCCTGCGGAAAATAGCTGGCGGTCTTTTTTTGAGTGGGCCATCACCGAACCTGCCCTCGTTTACCGGGCAACAGATGGTTTGCTGAAAACCGCAGGCCGGAAGGCTTATCCCGCACTCGTGGCTTTGGCCGCCAATGAAAGCCTTTCCACAGAGAAGCGCGCCAAGGCAGTTAAAAGCCTGGCGATGTACAGCCGTCAGCCGTTTGACAGAGAACTGCCTTCAGACCCTGGCTACTGGAAACCGGAGCAGTTGCGGCTGGACGAGCTGATAGCCTGGCAGCACCAGGGATATCCCGATGGCGCGGGATATGCGCCGCCACAGGTGCATCCCTCGCTGCTGCATCCAGGCAATGATTTCGAGAAACTGATGGCCAAACTGGACAAACAGCTGGAGAAAAAACGCCGTAAGAATAAAGACCACGCTAACCCGTCTGACTGGCTCGTAATGGCCGATGAAAAAGACATATCGTATATACGGGACCGTTGGGCATTGCCTGAAGTGTATGCTACTTTCCTGCAATACTATTCCCCGCTGAAAGTAACCTTTGCCGGGCCGGATTTTGTAGAAGGCCTTTTTCTGTATGGCGCCCATGAACTGGCGGAGCGGCAGGGTGGTTACGCTTATAATACTGTTACCGGCGAAAACCTGGCAGACTGGCCTTCGCACTTGCTGGTGATCGGTGATGACGGCGCAGATCCCTACTGCCTGGACCTTTCGGCGGTGAAAGACGGCGATGCGCCGGTATATACTGCAGAACATGGTCAGGGTAAATGGACGTTTGAATTATATGCAGAGAGTTTTACAGCGTTGATCACAAAACTTGTCAGCGGTAAATAATAACTATTACTTGTAGGGGATACCTATGTACGCAGGCGTTATACTTTTTTGCGGGCTGTTGATACTTGTCACCTGCTGTTGGGCTGACGGCCGGAAAGTAGAACTAACGGAAACCCCTACTTGAAATCATACACAGTTACTTCAATACCTTTATCCGCCAGCTCCTGTTGGATGATCGGTTCTATTTTGTCCCAGGTGCCGCCGGCTAGGCCACAGCCAATACGCGGCATATGTACCGCCGCTTTATGTATGAGCGCAAAATCCGCTACCTGCCGCAGTCCTTCCTGTATAGCTTCGTAGCGGACAGGAGGGAGGCTGTTTTTAGCGTTGGTGATTTTATGCTGACCAATCACATTCGCTACCCAGAGGTGCGGTTCTACCGCCACCAGCTGCGCGTTGCCTAAGGCAAATCCTTCTCCCGAAGCATACCATTCGCGGAATTGTTTTTCCGGTTCCGGCCACCGGGCGGATACTGCGAGTACAAACCCTTTTCCCCAGCGCCCGATATCATTACAGATATGGACAATGATCTTGCTGCCGTCGCCAACAGGCTGTGTGGCATCTCCCTTGATGTACTGTATACCGCTCATTTGTCTGGAAATTACTTTGCGTCAAAAATACGTTAACGAAGTCGTAATTCCAAAACATCGTCCGGGTTAAGATCTTCCTGTTGCATGATTGCAGGCCTAACGTCAGTCCTGGTCTGTAAATCACGCTCTCATTTATTGTACGGATTAAAAAAATATTTAATTATAAAAAATAATATATATTTGAGGCAATACCGTGAAATAAACATTTTTAAGGGCCTATCCCGTTGACCAATGTTCAAGAATATCCCTAACCCTGTCCCTGCACTGTCGCTATGGTTGCTGGCGCTGCTACTGTTATGCCTTCAACCCGGTTATGCTGCTGTCACTGATTCTTCGTATCTATCGCCCATGGCCGACACTGCCCAAAAAGCAGATGTGGTGGACTATGTGGAAGGCGTTTTTAAAAACATCAAAGACAAAGGCCGCTATGTGAATGCGCTGAGCGCTGAAGAGATGGGCAGCCTGCCGGTAGGACTGGTAAGGGAGATCAACGGAAAAATTTATGTCATCGCAATAGACAGCGCCCGCATGACACCTTCCGGCGCTTATTTCAACGCTTATTTCCGGTTTACTTTTCCCGGTACCAACAGTGAACTGATATTCGGAGCGAAAAACGTAGCCTTTACGCCGGGGGGCATTGCGGCCTCCGGTTCTACCAAACTGGTACTGCTCAAACAAAAAGACATCCCTATCAATGATCACCTCGATCTGATATTCCCCGGTGACGGAACCAACTACGTAGAATGGGACTGTAACGGCTTCCGTGCTGCTAACCTCAGCGGCATCTTCGAGTTTGATAAAGGCTGGCTGCAACCGGAAGACAAGGCTTCCGACAAACTACGTGCAGCCATGCAGGTGAATGTGCATGACCTTAACAACATTATGGCCAGCGTAGACATCCCTGCTTTCCATATCAACGGCCTGAAAGATTTCAGCTTTAAAGTGAAGAACGCCACCGTGGACATGAGCGATATCGCCAATCCCGCGGGGCTGAACGTTACCGGCGATATGCTGACTGACCCGGGCAACCCGCTGTTGTGGAGAGGCTTTTATTTACAGGAACTGGAAGTAGGACTGCCACAACAACTGGCCACCCAAAAAGGACGTCCCAAAGTGTCTGTCACTAATTTTATCCTGGACGACCAGGGCGTCAGTGGCGCCATCACGGCTGAAAACATTCTCCCGCTTGGCGATGCCAGTGCCGGTGGATGGCCTTTGTCGGTCGATAAGATCGGGCTCTCCTTCAGCAAGAACAAACTCAATGGCGGAGAGCTGGCCGGCCTGCTACAGGTGGATTTCCTCGGCAAAGACCCGCTGGGCTACGATGCCTCCGTGAGCATGCGCGGCGGCGATACTTATTATTCTTTCGCCTTAAGGACCACAGAAGATAAAAAGTACCCGTTCTTTGCAGGAGAGATCACGCTCAACAAAAACAGCCGTATCCAGATCACCAAAACAGAAAAAGACTTTGTGCCGATGGCGGTGCTGAACGGTAAAGTATCCCTCAAACAGCGCCTGCTGAATATCAATAATATCAGTTTCCAGGAATTGACGCTGTCTACCCAGCGACCTTATGTACACAGCGGTACCTTCGATATTACGAATACGGACACTTCCACCTCCAAAGTAGGCGGGTTCCCGATAGGATTTGACGATATCCATATCGGTATCTCTGAAGGGAAAATCGGTATAGGCGCCACCGTGAGGCTCAATTTCATGAACTCCAGTGACAAGGGCTTCAGCGGTAAAACATCTTTCGTGGTAACGGCAGCACAGGAAGAAGAAACACAATCCGTCACTGTTGATGGTTCCGTGATACAAAAAACAAGGACCCGCTGGAAACTCGACAAAGTGGCGGTGAACGACATAGAGCTCACCGTAAAAGTGATGGCGTTTTCCATGCACGGCATCCTCACCATCTTCGATGATCATCCGGTGTATGGCAACGGTTTCCGCGGCATGCTGGACTTTTCCATTCCCGGACCTATTCCCAAAGCCAAGGCCAACGCCTATTTCGGCTCCAAAGACGACTACCGCTACTGGCATGTGGACGCCTACATCGGCGTAACCATCCCCATCGGCATGTTGCAGATCACCGGTCTTATGGGCGGTATGTCCTATCACATGGAACGGCCTTCCAACTTCGATCCGTATGAGTCCCGCAATGCGGTGGACCAAAAAGGCGGTCTGAAAGACGTCTCTGAAATATTCCCGTATGTGCCTACCCGTGATGCCGGCCTCGGCTTCATCGGCGGCGTATCGCTGGCGTTTGTACAGGAAATGGTGGTCAACGCCAACGTGGCGCTGGAAGTACAATTCGGCACGGACGGCGGCTTCCGCTACGCCCAGTTTGACGGTGCAGGGTATGTGGTACATCAGGCACTGAAAGCCAAAAGCAAAGATGAGGCAAAAGAAGACGCCTCGGCGCCTGTATGGGTGAAGTTCAAAATGCGTTATGATAACGTGAACAGCACCTACGATGCCAGCTTCAAAACCTATATCAATATTGCCGGTGTCCTGCGGGGCATCAATGAAAACGGCCTGGTGGGCGAAGCGGCCTTCCATATGGCACCTAACGAATGGTGGTTCTATATCGGCCGCCCGTCGCAGATGTTCGGCCTTAATATTCTTGGACTGGCGGAAATAAAAACCTACTTCATGATGGGCAGCAAGGTGGAAGACATGCCACCGGTGCCACAGGAGGTAAGCGAAGTGTTTGATAACGTGAACACCAACTTCATGGCCATGGAAAATACCATGAGCAAAGGTGGTGGCTTCGGCTTCGGCGCGCACTTCAGGGCCGGTTTTTCCTTCGACTTCGGCGTATATGGCGAGTTTGCCCTCGGCGCCGGAACAGACATCCTGCTGCGCAACTACGGTGAGGCAAGGTGTAAAGGCAGCAATAGCATTATCGGTTTCAACGGCTGGTACGCTTCGGGCCAGGCTTATGTGTTTGTGAAGGGAGATGTGGGTATCCGCGTGAAAGTATTTGGAAAGAAAAGAGGTTTCTCCATCGCCAAACTGTCGGCAGCGGTATTGCTCCAGGCTAAACTGCCCAACCCTAGCTGGTTCCGCGGTATGGTAGGCGTTAAATACGCCGTGCTGGGCGGCCTCATCAAAGGTACGGCCAACATCAAAATAGAGCTCGGATCGCAATGTGAACTGGTCGGTGCCAAAGAGCTGAACGTGGTAGTGATCAGCGATATCAAACCAGGTGACCAAAACAACGACGTCAGCGTGTTCGCCACTCCGCAGGTGGCATTCAATATGGCCGTAGGCAAGCCGTTCAGCATGATGAATGAATTTGATGAAGTGGCCACTTACCGCATTCAGCTGGATGAACTGAAGCTGATGAAAGAACAGACCGAGATCAGAGGTACCACAGAACTGGCGGCTGACGGTTCTTCCGCTTCACTCACCCTGCGTGATATCCTCCCGCCGAAAAGCACGCTCACGGCTTCCGCCAAAGTGCATATCGACCGGCAGAACGGTGGCAGCTGGGAAGCGCTGAAAAACGGCAATAACATCGATTATGAAACAAAAGCCGCTACTTTCACCACCGGCGAAGCACCTGACTATATTCCATGGGAGAACGTAGCGTATGCTTACCCGGTAAAACGCCAGTACAACCTGCTGACAAGAGAGTACGGTAAAGGCTATATTAAATTAAAACGCGGCCAGCCTTACCTGTTTGCGGAAGTTGATAATTCCGGCAAGAAGTGGAAAGTCAATGCCGCTATGGCCACTGCACAGGGCCAGTCAACTGCTGTGCCGGTATCCTATACAGAAAACACCGCAGAAATAGGTTTTGATATTCCGGCCAACCTGTCCCGCGAGACTATCTATAGCTTCAATATCAACCGCGCTTCCCTCGACGGAGAAGCGGCAGCCAATAACGTGGTGACCAAAAACACCACCACTATCAGCGAAGAAGGGGACACCACCACCTTCTCCCAGAAAATGCTGAAAGGCAACGCCAGCTCCGCAGTGACCAAAGAAGTGATCAGCTATAACTTCCGCACCAGCCGCTATGGCACCTTCGCTGAAAAAATGAATGCCATGACCGATCCGCGGGACCTCTTCGATGTGGCCACCAATTACATCAGCGTGATCGGCCAGCGTTTTGACGCGGAAGAAACCTTCGACAAATTTGAACTGGAAGGCGACGGCGCTTTCTCCACCAAACCGCTGGTGACCCTGCGTGCCGGTACCAACAACGGCTGGCTGCAAAATCAGCTGATGCCGCTGCTGTACAACAATTATCCGTTCCATCCGTCTATCAGTATCACCCGCGATCTGAACGTGACCGGAGGCATACCGCCACTGGAAGCGGTGAGACTGTACAACAATGACATCGCCGGCTATAAACTGGAAGACGGTAATATCAACGATGGCTATGCGCCTTCAAAGGCCGGCCGCTGCCGCTTTATGTACTATGTTTCCTTTGTGGCCAACGACGACTACCACGAGTTGCTCAACAAGGCAAACCGCTACTATATCAGCGGAGGACAGCCAACACCGGCGATCAGCAGGCTGATGACATCGCTGTTCCCCGACCTCCAGGGCAACCAGTTCTACCCGGTAGAACTGCAATACCGGCTGCCAGGCAAAAACAATATAACATCTACCATTACACGAAGCATTTACTATAAATTATAATATCGATGTACCGTCAACTTTTTACCGGTTTGTTATCTGTGAGTTTGTTGCTGATGGGTTACCTGCACACCAGTGCGCAGCAACAGCAAAGTGAGCACCGTATTGTGGGCATAGCAAATCCCAAGCCCGGCAAAATCCAGCTGCGCTGGTCGCCCGCCGGATATATCGCCTGGGAGATCGGTAACAAGTACGGCTATACGGTAGAGCGCTTTACAACGTCTGTCAACGGCGTGCTGGTACCCAACCCTAAACCGGTGGTACTAACGGCGCAACCGCTGAAACCTTATTCCCTGCAGCAGATGGAAGCCGCCGCCCGTAAGGATGAGCGCATAGCTGCCATCGCGGAACTGATCTATGGAGAAGGAGGGAAAAAAGTGAAACCGGAAGAAGGCATCGGTTCCTGGTTTGAAAACCAGAGCCAAAATGACTGGCGCATGAGCATGGCGCTGCTGAGCTGCGACCTGTCCACTGCCACCGCCAGGGCTGCCGGCCTTTTCCTGGAAGACAGCACCGTCCGTCCCGGAGAGCGGTATGCCTACCGTATCAGCGTCGCGCAACAACCGAAGAACCTCGTCATCGATACCGCCATCGTGGTAACAGCGCTCAACGAAACCGTGCTGCTGGTACGGCCGCCTGAACTGGCCATCGTTTGCGCCGACAGCACGGCCACACTCGGCTGGCTGACCAACTTCAACCGGGGCATGTATTCTGCCTATGTGGTGGAGCGCGGCACCGACGGAAAAACATTTCAACCCGTGAGCGATTTGCCGGTGCTGCCCACAGCGCCCGACGCTACCGGATTTTCCTATTACCAGGATTCGCTGCCTGACAATGACGTTAAATATTACTACCGCGTGAAAGGTATCACGCCTTTCGGGGAATATGGCCCGTACTCGCAGGTGGTGATGGGAATGGGTATCCCGGCAGTAGCAGAAAGGCCTGTCATGGACACCATCATCGTCATAGAAAATAAAAAGATTGAATTACGCTGGTTGTTGCCGGGCGATCTGGCCAAAAACCTGTCTTCCATTGTGGTGACCCGCTCGGAGAAAGGCAGCGGCCCGTTTCTGCCCATCGCTACCTTTAAAACAGACAAGGCGCCGGTGTACAGTTACACCGACCCCAAGCCCATGAACTCCAACTATTACAAGATTAAAGGCATCACCAAAAGAGGCAAGGCCATTTATTCGTTCCCTTATTTCGCGCAACTGATAGACAGCATCCCGCCGGACATGCCAAAGGGATTGGCCGGCACCGTGGATTCTACCGGTGTGGTAACGCTGAAGTGGGATAACAACACAGAGAAAGACCTGAAAGGTTATCGTGTGTTCAGAGGCAACAGCGCCAAAGAAGAATTTATGGAGGTGACGCAGGAGGTTCTTGCTGCACCGGCTTTTACAGATACAATTACCCTGCATACGCTGACGTCAAAAGTGTATTACAAGGTGATAGCGTTGGACCGGAACTATAACACTTCCGCCTATACGCCGGCGCTGATGCTGAAGCGGCCGGACACCATTGCGCCTTCCGCACCTGTATTCACCAAAGCATTGCGTTCCGACAGCCTTAAAGCCGCATTGCTCCAATGGCACAACAGTACCAGTGAAGACGTGGTGAAATACACGCTTTATTGTATCAACACGAAAGACAGCAGTCGCCGTGAAGTGGCGGTATGGGACACAGCCCGTCTGCGGGAGTCCTATACAGACACTGCGCTGGTGCTGGGCAATACGTACTTCTATGAGCTGGTGGTATCGGACGATAGTGGTAATAAATCCAAAGATATCAGCGGCGATATCTGGTTTGAAACAGGCCGACGCCCGGCGGTGAAAAGCTGGAAAGGAATAGTGGACACGGAGAAGAGGCAGGTGGTGTTATCCTGGGAGTATGATCAGCCGGATGTAAAACAGTACCGTATTTACCGCGCTAAAAACGATGCGCCGTATATCCTTTACCGTACGGTAGACGGGACTGCCCGTCAATTGGTGGACGATGAAATAATGTTAGGCAATATTTACAGGTATAAGATTACGGCAGTACTGAAAGGTGATGCCAAAGCTGAAATGAGCAGGGAAGTGTCCCTGAAATACTAAAATCTGAACGCAATACGATGTTTCGTTTCCCACGTATCCTGTGTACGCTGGTACTGCTATTGTCCGGTGCCGGCAGGCAATTGTATGCGCAGCTGCAGCTGTCGCAGATGGTCTATGTATTTGGTAATATTCCCTCCAGTTATATAGGAACGGGAACAATAGGCAATTTAGGAATGGGCGTCACGCCATCCTCACAAAACTGGAGCCTGTCTTCCACGCCCTTCAGCGCTTTGCCTGATGGCGGGCCTGTAGTAGGCACCGGGGTCTTGTATGCTCCGCCTTATGCACTTTTTCAGAACAATTCCTTTGCCGGCAGCCTTAGTTTTTCTGATATCTATCCCATTTCCGGAGGACGGCTCATGGGGGATGTCAATTTTTATGGTGGCTACAAAAGGCTTGGTTCCGTGGAAGCGCGCTGGGTATATACGATGATCGCGCCAAATGACATCATACCTTCCATGACTCCTTCCTCCCAGACCTGTGCCACGGAAATGGTTTACCTCAGCTCACCCCGCAACTGGCCGCTCTTTTCTGATAACCTGGTGCAATCATCGGTCGTCTGGGAGTATTCGGTTGATAATGGGGCCGTATGGAAAACGCTGGGAAGCAACAGCCAGGAGTATGCCACTGCCTATTCCTATGGTTTTACCGGCAGCCAGATGCCGGAAACGCAGAGCGGAATGATAAATGTCCGTTTCCGTTGCCGTATTAAAGCATCTTATGCCAACAAGGACTATTATTCCCCTTATTCTGCTGAAACCAATAACTACACCTTTCTGCCTGCCGGTCCCCGGGTAGATGTGACTAAACTCCAAAAGACGTCTTCCTGTGCGGGCGAGCAAACCGGTACGATCTTTATTCCCGGCAGCGCTATCACCAGCGGCTATGCCACCATACGCTGGATGCTGCGCCCCGCCGGCGTGACAACGCCCTGCGATCCTGACCTTGCCGGAGGCGCTTCTGCCTGCGGTGATATCATCGACTGGAGCAATGGTAATGTACCGGTATCAGGCGGTGTAACGGTGAACAATGTACGAAAAGGAAGTTATACGCTCTGGGTGATCAATCCGTCCGGAACGGCCGGAAATTGTTTTACGCCCATTGATGTGGATATAGACGACCTGCCGGTGCTCACGGCCGCGCAGGATGTGGCCCGGTCTGCCAATCCGGCCTGCTATGGTGCTACCGACGGTAAAATTACGATCACTGCCTCCGGCGGAAACGCCGCCAGCGGCTATTTCTTTACCCTCAAACAAAACGGCACGGTGGTACGTGCCCAGCAACAGTCGTCCGGAAACAGTTTTACCTGGACCGGCTTGCCTGCCGGCAATTATACGGGAGAAGTGAAAGACGGCGCCTGTGCTCCGGTGGTCCCGGTAAATGTGCAACTCACGCAGCCGCCGCAGGTAAAAGGACAGTTGACGGCGCAACATCCCACCTGTATCACCCCGGGCAACGGCAGTATCAGCGTTGTGGCCGATCCCGGTGTTACCAACTATCAGTATAAACTATATAAAGACGCTGCACTGCTGCAACAGAGCGCTGTTACCACTTCGCGCACCTACACTTTTGGAGGGCTAAGCAATGGAGACTACTCCGTTGAAATCCTGAACATGGACTTCCCCGTTTGTACCGGGTGGAGTGGTACCATCAGTCTGAACGCCGTGCCCCCCTTAACGTTGGCACAGGATGCCCGCAATATGGTCACCTGTTTCGGTGGAAGTGACGGGTCGCTGAAATACTCAGCTGGCGGCGGTTCCGGCAGTTATACGTTTTTGCTGCAGCGCACCGGTATGCCTGCGGTGAGCAACAGCACCGGTATTTTTAATGGTTTGCAGGCCGGCACTTATACCATTACCGTGCAAAACAACGTGGCCGGCTGTAACGACGCTGTGTCGCAGCCGGTAACAATCACAGAACCACCGGTGCTGCAAGTCAGCTTGCAAACAACCAATATCAGCTGTAATGGCGCGCAGGACGGCATCGTGAAGTCGGTGGTCAGCGGTGGTTCCGGCTTCTATATCTACAAATGGGAGCAGCTGAAAAACGGCGTCTGGACCACCAATTCCTTCTGGTTTGACACTGACACCAAAATAGACGCACTTAGTACCGGCACTTATCGTGTAACCGTTGCAGATAGTAGGTCTGCCAACTGTTCCGTACAGTCTGGCGCAGTGACGATCACGGAGCTGCCGGCCTTACAATCAGGCGGGGTAACGATCACCCCGGCGGTCTGCCTGGCTGATGGCGCTACTATTAATATCTCCGCCAGCGGGGGAGATAATATCTACACTTATTTCTTTACACTGAACGGGACCGGCTATACGGCCTTTACATCAGGCACGAAGGTGTATACGGCTGGCAGCTATCGATTCCGCATCAGAGACGGCAAAGGTTGTACCCTGGACCTGCCCAATGCCTACGATGTGAGTCTGCCACCGGCAGCATTGGGTTTTACCACACAACTGTCGGCTTACAACGGATTTCAGATATCCTGTAACGGCGCGGCAGATGGTAAAATCACCGTAACAGCAGCGGGTGGTAACGGTGGTGCCTATACGGGATATCAATATAAACTGAACAACGGCGCCTATCAACCATCAAACATATTCAACGGTTTAACAGCCGGTACCTATACCATCAGCGTAAAGGATGCCCGTGGCTGTGAGACATCCGGCAGCGTAACGTTGGTACAGCCACAAATGAGCGTCAACGCTACCAAACAGGACGTGATCTGCTTTGGTCAGCCCACCGGTAGCATCATTACCGATATTATCGGTGGTGCTGCGCCTTACCGTTGGCAGCTCAATGGGACTAACGTTACCGGCGCTACGGCAACCAATCTGCCTGCCGGCAATTATGCCCTGCATGTCACCGACGCCAACGGTTGTACAAAAGACACTACACTGACGATCAGTCACCAGTATCCTGCGCTGGCCTTTACGGCAGCTGCAGTAACGGATATACAATGTTCCGGCAGCACAGGCAGCATTGCCATAAATGCCGCCGGCGGAGATGGCAGCTATCAGTACCGCCTGAGCGCGGACAACTGGGCCACGTCGCAGGCTTATACCAGCGGGGCCGGACTGAATGCCGGTGTTTATGCATTAAAAGTGACGGACAATCACGGTTGCAGCCTTAACTACAGCAGCCCGCTGACCATCACCGCGCCCCCGGCTTCACTGTCGCTCTTCGGGGTGTTGTCAGATTATAACGGATATAATATTTCCTGCGCCGGCGGTGATAACGGCTCTGTACAATTGACGGCCACGGGCGGCAACGGGGCCACATATAGCGGATATACGTACGCTATCGACAACGGTGCTTTTGGCCCGGCATCGCTGATTTCCGGTATTAAAGCGGGTATGCATGTGTTTAAAGTGAAAGACGGCCGTGGCTGCGTGGCCACACGAAACTATAGCTTTACCGAGTCTGCACAGGCATTGAGCATACAGCTGGTAGGCAAACAGGATGTACGTTGCGCGGCAATTCCGGGCGGCAGTATTACGGTAGCCGGCAGCGGCGGCACGGGTGCTTTGTTGTACAGCCTGAACGGCACTGACTGGCAACCCGGCCCTGTGTTTACCGGCCTTACTGCCGGTAACTATACCGTCACTGTGCGGGACGCGAATAGCTGCGGTAACACATTGCCGGTGCAAATACTGTCTGTAAACCCGGCTATTACCATAGACAACATCACACGAAACGATGTTATCTGTTTCGGTACGCCTGGCGCCATTCAGGTACAGGCCCATGGCGGCAGCGGCCAGCTGACCAATGAATACGCGCTGAACGGCGGCGCCTATACGGCATTTACCAATACTACGCCATTGGGTGCGGGTGATTATACTGTCCGGGTAAAGGATGCGATTGGCTGTTATTCCGCCGTAAGCAATGTGGTGTCCATCACCGCGCCTGCAAATCCTTTGGCAGCAACGGTCGCTACTTCAGACTTCCACGGAAAACAGATATCCTGCTATGGCTTATCAGACGGCGCTTTTAGCCTGACTACCACTGGCGGGAATGATGGCGGCTATCAGGGATATTTGTACAGTGTTAACGGTGGCACCTATACGGGTACTACACAATACACCGGTATGCCGGCCGGCAACTATGCTGTGAAAATAAAAGACGGCCGCGGTTGTGAAATTACTAAAAACATTGTGCTGCAACAGCCGGCGGCAGCGGTATCGCTCGCCCTGTCCGATATCACCCATCTGGCCTGTGGCGGTATCCCAACCGGCAGCATCGCGCTGCAAACAACCGGAGGCACTACACCTTATGCCTATACGATGAACAACGGAATACCGCAGGCATCATCAATATTCAGTTCCCTGCCGGTAGGCAATTATACCCTGTCGGTAAAAGATATAAACGGTTGCGCGGCAACGGTGGTCACCACAGTGAAGGAAATGTACCCGCCGGTGACGGCCACGGCTACGGTGACGCCAGTACGTTGTTACGGCGAAGCTAACGGCACTATTGTATTGCAGCCGGCTGGTGGTGATGGCAACTATAACTATCAGTGGAATAACGCAGGGGTGAGCGGCGCGCAGGCGCAAAGCCTTACTGCTGGCAGCTATACCGTCAATGTAACGGACGGAAAAGGCTGCGGCCGGTCATACAGCTATGAGGTGACGCAGCCGGCAGCCCTGGGGCTGACCGTCACCGGTTCGCAGATATGCGACGGCGTGGACGATGGCACCGTGGCAGCTATGGTACAAGGCGGCACCCAGCCTTATCAGTATGCGCTGAACAACGGCGGCTGGTCTGCCGGTAACAGTTTTGCCAACCTCACAGCAGGGGAGTACGCCCTGAAAGTACAGGATGCCCGAGGTTGTGGCGCCACCGGTACAACCACTATCATTAAACGGAATGTGAAGCCGGACGTCAACTTCCTGGTGGCCTCCCGGAAAAATGCTTTCGATACGCTGGTGATCAAGGAAATCAGTCTGCCGGCGCCGGACCTGGTAAGCTGGACGTTCGATCCGCAGGCGATTCTGCTGGGCTATGACCGCGGTACGCCACTGGTCCGCTTTACCACCGCAGGTACTTACTGGGTGGCCATGAAAGCCACTTTCGGAGAATGTACCTATGAGCTGCGCAAAGACATTCAGATCAACGCCTACGACCCGCTCGCCGGTCCGTCATACAGTGTGCCCGTTTCCGTGATAGATACGGTGATGTTGTCGCCCAATCCGAATGACGGCAATTTCCGTTTCCAGATAAAACTGAAACGCAAACAGCAGGTAATGGTGACCGTGTTCGACCTGAACGGGCGTATCCTGGCGAAGCTGCCCTATAGTCCTGCCTTGCAGATTGACGACCGCATTGCGTTGGGAAGCGTCAACAACGGCATCTTCATCCTGCGGGTGGTGACTGAAAACGAAAGCAGGGATGTACGGTTTATTGTCAATCGCTAAAATATAACAGCCCTGTCAGTAAGACAGGGCTGTTATATTTTAAGCAACCGATAATTTGGATGCACCGCTCTCTTTCAGCTTTTTATGATGATAAATATAAGAGGCCGCCAGTACGCCATAGAAGATGATGATGGGCCAGGCGGAAGCGCCTTCCCCGATGGCGATGCTGGAATAGAACGCGCCGGTGATATCAAATGTCAGGCCCGCATAAGCCCACTCCTTCAGCCGCGGATGGCCGGGTGTTACAATCGCAATAACGGCCAGCAGCTTGGCTATGCCCAGGAAAGGCAGGAGATACATCGGATAGCCGAGATGCTGAAAGATAGCTTTGGCTTCCGGTACAGATAAAGCGTCCGGTATGGCAGACATGGTGAAACCCGCGGCCAGTAAACCGGTGAAAATCCAATAGAGAACAGTTGTCTTTTTCATGTGATAGCTATTTATAGGTGTGTTGTACGTCACTTTTTCCTGCCCGGCTTTTTGTCATTGGCCTGCATGCCTGCCAGCACATTGTCCAGCAACCCGAAACGCGCGCTCCACATCTTTTTGTACAGCTCTGCCCAGTCAGCCACCTCCTGCAACCGCTCCAGCTGCGCCTCGCAGTAGCGTTCCCGTCCCTTTTGCCGCATCACGATCAATCCGCATTCCGTCAGTATTTTAATGTGCTTGTAAACAGCCGTCCGGCTGACGTCAAAATTCTCTGCCACAGTGTTAACATTCAATGGGGTAGTGGCAATCATTTGTATTATCTCCCTTCTTGTCGGATCAGCGATAGCCTGGAACACATCTCGTCTCATAATATGCAACCTTTTGGTTGTATAAATATAGGTAACCTTTTGGTTGTATAATAATTTTTTTTTGAGACTGCTTCCGTTATGATTTCCGGAGATGCTTTGATAGTTTTGTAATGACAGCCAGGTCTTTCTGTTTCACGTTAAAACGAAAAACATTTTGATAAAGAGAATCCAATTGTTGTGCCTGCTGATATTAGGCATCAGCCAGCTGCTCGCCGCACAGCAGTATTATTTGTTCATCGGTTCCTATAACCGCGATAAAAGCAAGCCAGGCATCTACATTTATCGTTTTAATCCGAACGATGGCGGGTTGCAGCCGGTCAGCACAGTAAGTGATGTCCTGAACCCGGCTTACCTGGTGCCTTCGGCAGATGGCAACTACCTCTACGCCTGTACGGAGGCGCAAACGCCGGGGGCAGGCGGTGTTAACAGCTATGCCTTTAATCGGGAAACAGGGCAGGCCACATGGCTTAGCACGCAGCCGGCAGGTGGGGAAAACCCGGTATACATTACGGAGCATAATAGTCATCGCTGGCTGGCGGTGGCACATTATACCGGTGGCAGCGCCGCGGTGTTTCCTGTTGAAAACGGCCGCATTGGCAAAGCTGCGCAGGTAGTGGCTTTCAAAGACAGTAGCCTGACAGACCGGCAACGGAGTTCACATGTGCACTCGGCGGTATTGGACCCGGCACACCGTTTCCTTTTCCTGCCCGATCTGGGCGCTGACAAAATCCGTTGTTTTGCTTTTGATGCCGAAGCTGCGCAACCGTTGCAGGCGGCCACACCTCCCTTTACCGCTACTATTCCGGGCAGCGGCCCGCGGCATTTTACGTTTCATCCGCAGCAGCCTTTTGCGTACAGCATAGAGGAACTGTCAGGGATGGTAAGTGTCTACCGCTATGCCGATGGCCGGCTCGACAGCCTGCAGCGGATAACGGCACACCGTACACGAAAAAAGGATATCGATTACAGCGGCGCAGATATTCATGTATCACCTGATGGCCGTTTTTTATATGCGTCTGTCCGGGCGAAGGAAAATATCATCACCATATACGCCATTAACCAGGCCACAGGCCTGCTCTCCAGGATAGGCTACCAATCCACCGGCGGTGGTCATCCGCGTAATTTTGTGATCGACCCTACCGGTAAATATCTCCTGGTGGCTAATCAGATCAGTAACAATGTAGTGGTGTTTGAACGTAATATACAAACAGGCCTGTTGAAGCAAACAGGAACAGAGCTGACCATGCCGGCGCCTTCCTGCCTGCAGATCAAAGCCTATTAAATTTCTACCAGAGGAAAGGTATCAGGATGCGCCGTTTGGCAGGATAATCGGGGAACCGCTGCCGGTACCAGCGTTGGTTGGCTGCTGCCCTGGGCACCAGGTTGGCACAGGTCCAGATGAAGAACGCCAGCCCCGGGGCGCTCCAGGTCAGCAGCGCATAGCCGCCCCATTCCAGGATTTCACCCATCAGGTTGGGAGAGGTGACATATTCAAATAGCCTGCCCTGTGGTACCTTATAGCCTGTTTCTCCCTTGCCGCGCAGTCCTATCAGCTGATAATCGGCCGACCAGTTAATGAACATCCCGGTAAAAAAACACAAGGTACCTGCTATAAAAGGAAAGCTGCTGTACCAGTCATCCGGATACTGCGCGTAGTGCGCAAACCATGAGCCCAGCAATGAACCATTGACGGTATTAAACAGCATGGCCGATAACATAATTACCAGCGGCATTTTCTTGCCACGGGTACGTATCATAAACGGATATACGAAACTCCGGTGCAGGTAGTGCAACAGGAACATGCCGGTCATTATTCCTGCCGGCGAGGTCCATTTGACCGTTGCCGGTGGCTGCCACACAAAAAAAGACACCAGCACCGTGGTTTCCATTAGTACCCATCCTACTTTATTGCTGACCATAGGTCCCCATTTCTCAGAAGTGAAACGGCCATAGGGAGCTTCCCGCCGCAGCAGGTAGAAGGCGGTGATGATGCCTACGGCAGACCAGCCGCCGATAAAAAGATAGTACTGCTGAAGCGACAAATATTGATTCATGGGAGCATCTTGTTTTCTTTAAACCACGCGATAGTATCCTGCAAAACAGCGGTTAGGCTGCCGGGATTAAACCCCAGTTCCCTGCGGGCTTTGCTGCTATCTATTTTGCGATTGCTGCGAATAAGGTTATAAACCGATTGCCTGGTATAAAACGGAGCGCCGCCCGTCAGCCGCGAAAAGGCCCGTACGAGTGGCAGCAGTCCCATAATCAGCCACAATGGCAATACGGGCAGGAATATACGTTTCCCTTTAATCTTTGCGATATGGGCGGACAATGTTTTTAATGTCATCCATTCACCGCTGAGGATATAGGCCTGCCCCGGTGTGCCGGCTGTCAGCGCCTGTACAATTGCCTGCGCCACCTGCCTGACGTCCACAAAATCAACGCCCCCGGGAAATATCGCCGGTATCCTCCCGCGGTAAATACGGACCACCGCGTCGCCGATCAAAGAAGGACGCTGGTCAAACGGTCCTATCACGGCCGTAGGCGCCAGCACGATCACTTCCAGCTCCGGACCGTTACAGGCCAGTGCCGCCTCCTGCGCCACCGCCTTGGAATGGTCATAACTGTAACGCATACCCTGTGTATAGGGACGGGTTTCATCCATCGGCGTATCATAAGGAGCTTGTTCGTACGCAGTAATGGAACTGACAAATAAAAAACGCCGGACACTGGCCCGCTGCGCGGCTTCCGCCAGCAGCCGGGTACTGACAGTATTAAAGTGGAACGCATCCATATCAGGAACATCGCTCAGCGAGATCACCGCAGCCATGTGAATCACAACATCCATATCCTCCACAAAGCGCGCAACAAAATCAGGATCTGACAATGAGCCGTTTACATAGGTAATGCCGGTAACCGGTGATGGTGTCTTGCGGGCGTGGATTCTCAACTGATGTCCCCGGGCCAGCAGCAACGGCGTTAATACGGAGCCGATAAAACCCGTTGCGCCGGTGATTGCGATTTTCATGCATCGAATATAATATAATATTTTATTTGATGCGGGGAAGATCAATACGACAACGTTATCCCTGCGCCGATCCCCATATCGCTGTCATAGTGCGTAGAAAGGGAAAAATGGCGGGTGAAGATGTACCGGAAGCCGGCCATGTATTCCTTGTCGGTATTGACCATGAAGTTGAACCGTAGTCTTTTCGTGACGGGCACATCGTCGCGCATCAGTTGTATACGCAGCCTGCCGTCGGTATCAAGGGAGGCGTCTGCCAGGATGAGCATGGGTAATGTGTATTGTACGCCCAGGTGCAGTACCTGACGGAAGTCTTTGGTGTTGCGCTGGCCGAAGAGATTTTTTTCGTCGTCGTCGCCCATTTTGCGGTAGCGTACATCCCAGCCTACGTAGCCAAGCAGCCATTGGTTTTTACCGAAGTACCGGCCGAAGTGTGTTTCGTTTTCGTAGCCGTGTCTATCGTTGAGGCCTAAACGCCATTCGGCGGAGAGGCGGTAGCGGGTGTTGGCCAGCATGATTTCACCGTCGCTGCCGTTGCTTTCCAGCCCTACCTGGGCCATGAGATGCAACATACGGTCGTCGCGTTTCAGCATGCGGTAGGCTTTCGCCGGATCAGGTACCTGTGGGTTGGGAGGAGAGTCTTCATAGCTGAATACACGGCCCATACCACTCATCATGTGGTACAGGATATGGCAATGGAAGAACCAGTCGCCGCTCTCTGTGGCTGAAAACTCGATGGTGTCCACTTCCATAGGCATGATGTCCAGCACGGTTTTCAGCGGAGAGTATTCACCCTGGCCGTTGAGTACCCGGAAGAAGTGGCCATGCAGGTGCATGGGGTGGCGCATCATAGTATTGTTGTACAGAACGATGCGGACATTTTCTCCTTTTTTGATCAGGATTTTATCAGTCTCGGAAACAGTTTTATTGTTGATGGTCCATACGTACCGGTTCATATTGCCGGTCAGCTCAAACTTAAACTCCCTGGTGGGACCGGCGGGCAGCGTGGTTTTTTCCGGTGCTTTGAGCATACCATAGTTGAGCGTCACGATATCGCCGGTGGTGGAATCGGGGTTGGTGATTTCCGGATACATGACGGTGTTCATGTCCATTGTCTGGTTGGTCATCATCATGCCGCCGCTGGTATCGAGGTTACCGTCCATGCGCATCATATCGTTCATCATTTTCATCCCTTCGAAGTATTTGAGTTTAGGGAGATGACGGGCTGCTACCTTATCACCGGTGCCTAACCAAAGCGAGGTGCTGTTGGTGCGGTCTTCGGCGGTGGCGAGGAACTCGTAACTTTTATTGTCCGGGATGGTCACGATCACGTCGTATGTTTCGGACACGCCAACGAGTAAACGGTCTACTTCCACGGGCTCTACATCTGCGCCGTCGTTGGCCACCACGGTGAGTTTACCGCCGCCGTAGCTGAGCCAGAAATAGGTGGAGGAGCTGCCGTTGATAACGCGCAACCGTACCTTATCGCCGGCTTTGTAGGTGGGCGCTGTGGCCTGAGGCTGACCGTTGGTGAGGAAACGTTCGTAATACACATCGCTCACGTCCATGGCGTTCATGCGTTTCCATTCGTTGGCGACCTTAGTGCCGAAATATCCTTTTTTAATGGCTTCGGTGTAACTCTGGGTAGATCCTTTTTTGATGGCGAACCAATCGCTTGCATTATGCAGCATGCGGTTAACCTGGTGCGGATGGATGTCGGTCCAGTCACTTAGCAATACAACTTCTTCCTTTTGCGGGGCGGCATCTCTTTTATGAAAAACGATAGAGCCGTACATGCCGCTTTGTTCCTGGAACATGGTATGGCTATGGTACCAGTAGGTACCGTGTTGTACTATCGGGAAACGGAATTTATGTGTTTGTCCGGCTTTAATAGGTTGAGTGGTCAGGTAGGGGACACCATCTTCCTGGTTGGGCAGTATCAGGCCATGCCAGTGGATGGAAGTTTCTTCATGCAGGGTGTTGTGAACATATATTTCGGCAGTATCTCCTTCGGTGAAGTGCAGGGTAGGACCGGGAATGGTACCGTTAATGGCCAGTGCGTGCTTCATTTTACCGGAATAGTGGACCATGGTATCGCCCACGTAAAGATCGTAACGGATGGTTTTTTGTGCAAGGACGGTGTGTGTGGTAAAAAGCAGTAGGAGTAGTGCGAAAAGCTGTTTCATAAGAGATGATTGTCGCCGGGAGGCTGGAAGTCAGCAGAGCGGCAAAGGGAGCGGGAAGAGGGCCCGGCTCCCTTGCCTGTGCTGTTATTTGATGGTGTCGTTTATTTTACCGCAGCTCAGCATCTGACTGCCGTAGTACGGGTTTTTGATGGCGGTGCTGTTGCTCAGCCAGGAAGCCTTTTTCATGGGACAATAGTCCTGGTATATCGGCTGGTCTGACAGTTTGGAGGATTTAGCCAGCTGGTACAGGTCGTCGGACAGGGCTTTGAATGCTTCCCGCTGACGGGCCAGGTCTTTGGTACCGGAGATACCGGACGCATCGGCGATCAGCTTGTCTTTAACGGACGCGTCTGATGTTTTAGCTGCCTGAGCGAAAGAGGCGGCTGCGCTGGCTGCGTTATCGGCGTTACCGCTTACCAGTGCATCCTTGATGCTGTAGTAATTGGTCAGGAGCGGGGACTGTCCTTTGTCCTGGGCTTCACCACGGAACTGAAAGAGGGCGGTGAGCATAGATGCGGCAAGAATAAACTTTTTCATGGCTGTAATTATTTTAGGCGATGGTTTCTGCTTTGTAACCGGCTGTTTCAACGGCTTTACGGATAGCGGCTGCGTCTACATGGTCAGCGGAAATAGTGAGCACTTTGTCAGGTGACTGCAGGTCTACTTCCCAGTTGTCTGCACCGGCGGTTTCGTTTAATCCGGGAGTTACTTTTTCGAGGCAACCGGAACATTTGATATTGGTTTTGAATTGAACTGTTTCCATTGTATTAACTTTTTTTGTTTTTGTTATTGTTGATGATGTAAAATTACACCGGACAGGGGGCTGAACTGTTATACAATTGAGTAATCGTTTTACATAATTATAAGTAGTTATTCCCCCATGGTCACCGTTACTTCGTTATTGAGCGGAAAGCTCTGGCAGAGCAGCACATAGCCTGCATCGATGTCTTCTTTGCGGAGGGCGTAGTTCTGTTGCATATGTACGGCGCCCTGTGTAAGGCGGGCCGCGCAGCGGCCACAGGTGCCTGACTGGCAGGAGTACGGCAGCGGTATCCTCTCTTCCAGCGCGGCGGCCAGGATGGTTTGCCCGGGTTGCACTTCCAGCAGGTTGCTTTGCTCGTAATAATGCAGCAGTACTTCCTGCGTATTACCGGGCAAGGCGATGGCAGGGGCAGTGGTTTCCACGGCAAACGATTCATGGCGTATATGCGTGTCCGGTACTCCCAGCGCCGTCAGTGATTCCTGGTGCATCTTCATCAGTTCCGCCGGTCCGCAAAGGAAAAAGTGCGCGGGTGTGGTACTTTCGCCGATGGCTTGCCTGATGAGTTTTTTGATAATGATCCTGTTGAGCCTTCCGGTCATGATATTGGCTGGATCATCCGCGGTAGCGGTATGTTTGGATAAAACATATTGTATGCGGATATTGTTGTGTCGGGCTTCCCAGTTGTCCAGCGCTGCTTTGAAGATGGTTTCCGGGACGGACCGGCTGGCATACAGCAGCGTAATGCGCGTGTCCGGCAGTTGGCGGGTTATCGTCCGCGCAATGGAAAACAGCGGTGTGATGCCGCTGCCGCCGGCCAGCAATACGATGTGCCGGTAACTGCTGGTGTCATCGTCCAGGGTGAAAGCGCCGTAAGGGCCGTCAACGTCCCAGTTATGGATGTTCTCCGCGTTTTCGGTGATATAGCTGCTCATCAGGCCGCCGCTTACTTTTTTAACGGTAATGGCGGGAGGGGCATCTGTGCCGGGTGCGGAGCTAAGGGAATAAGAACGGGTGACCGGCCGTCCATCAATCCTCAAAGTGAGATTGATGAACTGGCCGGCCAGATAGTGAAAATTTTCCCCGCGGGTATCGAAAATAATAGTGACGGTGTCTGTTGTTTCCCGGATGACCTGTTGGGTGTGCCAGGTATATGATAAAGGCATGTATCGTGGTAGAATATTAAGTTTAAAGTTGAGCTGTTTTAAGTCTGAGGCTGTTGGACACTACGCTGACGGAGCTGAGCGCCATGGCTGCGCCGGCAATCATCGGGTCCAGCAGGAAGCCGTAGGCCGGGAACAGGATGCCGGCGGCCACCGGTATACCAATGATATTGTAGATGAAGGCCCAGAACAGGTTCTGTTTGATAGTGGCCACTGTTTTGGAAGACAGTTTCAGTGCTTTCGGGATGCTGTTCAGATCGGAAGTGATCAGCGTCATTTTGGCTACGTCCATGGCTATATCGGAACCTTTGCCCATCGCGATGCTGACGTCTGCCTGTGCCAGCGCCTGGGAGTCGTTGATACCATCGCCTACCATCGCTACGGTTTTGCCCTGGTCCTGTAACTGTTTTACAAAAGTGGCTTTGAAGGAAGGCATTACTTCGGCGGTATACTGGGTGATGCCTACCTGTTGCGCTACCGCGGCGGCAGTTTGCTGGTTGTCGCCGGTGAGCATGTACACTTCAATGCCCTGGCGTTGCAGCGCTGCAATGGCGGCAGCAGAGCTTTCCTTGATGCGGTCGGCGATGGCCACCACGGCAAGTATCTTTTTGTCACGGGCGAAATAGATCACTGTTTTGGCAGCTGCCTGCAGGCCCTGGGCAAGGGTAATGGATTTGTTGTCCAGTACCACGCCGTTTTCCTGCAACAGTTTTTTATTACCGGCGAGGTAAGTCTGGCCGTTGTAGGTGCCTTTTACACCCTGACCGGTCACGCTTTCAAAAGACGCAAGAGGCACTGTGTTCACGCCCGCCTGTTGGAGATGTTGCGCAATAGCAGCTGCCAGTGGGTGTTCTGACTGTTGTTCGAGGGCAAAGAGCACTGACTGGTCAACAGTATGTTGTTGGTCATCTACATATAAAAGATCGGTCACAACTGGTTTGCCTTCTGTGATGGTACCGGTTTTATCGAGGATAACGGCATTCACTTTATGCGCCAGTTCCAGGCTTTCGGCATCTTTGATCAGGATATTGTTTTCAGCGCCCTTACCAACGCCCACCATGATGGCGGTAGGAGTGGCGAGGCCGAGGGCACATGGACAGGCTATCACCAGTACGGTCACGGAAGTGAGCAGTGCGTGGGTGAAGGCGTTGTCGCCACCAAAGACCATCCAGGTGATGAAGGTAAGGATGGCGATACCGATGACTACGGGAACGAATATACCGGCAATTTTGTCTACCAGTTTTTGTACCGGCGCTTTACTGCCCTGCGCCTCCTGTACCATTTTGATGATGTGTGACAGCAGGGTGTCTGCACCCACTTTATCGGCTTTAAAACGGAAGCTGCCTTTCTGGTTGATGGTGCCCGCGAAAACATTTTCGCCTTCTTTTTTCAGTACCGGTACGGGCTCACCGGTGATCATGCTTTCGTCTACATAAGAATCACCGCCGGTAACGGTACCGTCTACCGGTATTTTTTCACCGGGTTTCACCAGCAGTACGTCATTCACTTTTACCGTAGCAATGGGCACTTCGCGGATATCGCCGGAAGCGTCTACCAGCAGTACTGTTTTAGGCTGCAGGCCGATCAGTTTTTTGATGGCGGAAGAGGTATTGGATTTCGCTCTTTCTTCCAGCAGTTTACCCAGAGAAATAAAGGCGATCACCACGGCAGCGGCTTCGAAATACACATGGGCGTGCAATCCGCGCTGGTGCCAGAATTCAGGGTAAATGGTATTGAAGGCGCTGAACACCCAGGCAATACCGGTGCTGAGGGCCACGAGCGTGTCCATGTTAGCTTTACCGTGACGGGCCTGTTTCCACGCGTTGACAAAGAAGCTGCGGCCCAGGAAAAACACTACGGGTGTGGCAAGCGCCATCATGATCCAGTTGCCGTAGGGCATATCCATAAAGAACATACCGATGACGACAATGGGGAGCGACAGCACAGAAGCCCAGATAGTGCGTTGTTTCACCGCCTGATAGTGTTTCTGTTGAGCGGCTTCCTTGATCTCGTCCTGGTTTTCTTTTTCGATGACGATATCATAACCGACGCTTCTCACGGCATCGCGTAATTGTTCGGGCGTGGTAACGCCGGGATTGTATTCCACCCAGGCGGTCTGGTTGGCGAAGTTCACGCCGGCGGCGCTTACGCCCTCAACGGAGCCCAGAGTGGATTCTACGCTCACTGCGCAGGCTGCGCAGGTCATTTCCAGTACGGGATAGGTTTCTTTAATGAGTCCTTTTTTATGTTGATGGCTGGTGGCCCTGGATGTATCGTTAAGCGTTAAGGTGGTCATAGTGGTCTGTTTTATAATTTTAACAAAGGTACCGACAGTGGAAGGCGGTGTTGTTATATGATTAAGGATGATTTGTATATAATTTTAAGATGGTTTTCCGGGCATGGCCTGTATGGACTGCCTGGACTTCCGGATTTCCTTGAAATAGCCCGTATTGAGCCCCGTAGCGGCCTTAAAATGGGCCGACAGCTGACGGGCACTGTGAAATCCCAGTTTGGCTGCTATCTGCTGAAGGGAATCGTCTGTATATACCAGCCATTCCTTTGTTTTCTCAGTGCGCAGATTTTCTATATATTTTTCCAGTGTAATATTTTCAATCGCCAGGAAAGCCTGGCAGACGGTGGCGTAGTCCAGTTGCAGCGACCGGGACACCTGTTGGGCCAGATTGAAATTTTCCGGGAACACAAAATCGCCGCCGTAGATCTTTGCTGTCAGCTGTTTTACGGCCAGGGTAATGGTTTCGGGTGTGGACGTAAGCGGTTGCATGTCATCAGTTTTTTATGATGACAAAATTGGTGGATAGCGGGGATGGAAATGTTACACAATTACAAGAAACACTTATAAAATTCGAACCCGGGGCAGAAGCCCCGGGCCAGGATGTCAATGTGAGTTGTTTAGAGGGAAAAGGCGAAAATTTAAGATTTGCCTTCTTTCATCAGTTCACGGTGAATGGCGCTTTGCAGGTCGGCGCCTGTAAGTTCCATCCGTTGATCGCTGATGAGTTTCAGGCAGCAATGGAAGGCGATGTTGTTAATATTGGAGCCGGTCAGTTCATGATGCAGGGAAATTTGTTCGAGTGAAATACCGGAAGACAGGGTGACCCTTTCCGGGAACGCGCGGTTCCAAAGCACATGTCTTTCCGGGGCGGCAGGCACAGGAAAGTACACCACGTTCTGCATCCTACGCAGAAAAGCCTCGTCCATATTGCCTTTGAAATTGGAGGCCAGGATAATCAGGCCGTCATAGCTTTCTATACGTTGCAGCAGATAGCCTACCTCCTGGTTGGCGTATTTATCATGGGCGTCCCGGATCTCTGTTCTTTTGCCGAAGAGGGCGTCCGCTTCATCAAAGAACAGTATCCAGTTTTTTCTTTCTGCCCTGTCAAAAATGCGCGACAGGTTTTTTTCTGTCTCCCCGATATATTTGGACACTACTTTGGACAAATCTATCCGGAACACGTCGCGCTGGGTGTATTTGCCCAGCAGGGTGGCGGCCATGGTTTTGCCGGTGCCGGGAGGGCCGTGGAACAGTGCGCAGTAGCCTCTTTTTACTTTTTTGATCATCTGCCAGTCATCCAGCAGGGTGCGGTGATGTATTACCCATTGTTCTATTTCCCGTATTTGTTGTAAAGTATTCTCCTGCAATACAAGATCGCTCCATAACAGGTCGGTGGTGATATATTCTGCGGCAAACTCCGGAGAAAAGCGCGGGTGGCTGACACGGCCGGTAAGCCAGTAGTCAAGGGTTTCTGCAGCGAGCAATAATTGTCCTGCCATCACGGGTTCGCCTATGTTCACCGGCTCAATGCTCAGGGTGCCCTGACGGAAAAAGCGGCTTTGGTACAGCAGGCTGCCCTGGAGGTCTGTCCGTTTGTCCGGGTCATTGCCTGCCAGCACGAACAACAGCGTTTCGCCGGTGGGCAACATGCCCCGGTGATGCTGGGATTTGATGCCGCCAAAGGGAATAAAATCTCCTCCTTCGGGGATATATTCCCGGAGAATTTCTTCAAAGAACCCTGGCTGCAAATGCGGGGCCAGTGCCAGTAGCAGGGCGACGAACTCCGGTGCGTCGGGTTGTGCTTCTTCCATCCAGGTGGCGAAAGGGGAGCCGTCATGTACATAGGCATCGGCGTTGATCGTTACACTGGTGGCTTTGCCAAAATGGAGTGCCAGCCTTCCCAGGATGTATTCCCGGAGGTATTGCAGGGGTATATGAAAAGAGGTGTTCATTTTATATCAGTTGTGTGAGGAGTATCAACTGTTCCCTGAGTTTCATCTTTTGGAGGTTTTCTTCATTCATTTCTCCGCCAAGGGCGATGGCGGGCACAAAGGCAAAACATTCGTCAAACGCCGGTGGACCGAGCCGTTTCAGCGCTTTTTCATATAGCTTCTGATAGAACAGTTCATTAGCGGGTCTTTTGTCGCCAATGGTATAGTTCATGATGATTTCCAGCGGCACGTTCTGCAGGGAAGACACATCGAGATATACAGGATCGAAGAAAAGATATTCATCTCCCTGTTTAAAGAACACAGTGCCTAATCCGGTGCGCAGCACGGCCACAGCGTTTTTGTACTGCTCTCCCAGTTTCGGCAGAATGTCCGTATAGTCGTCGGGGTTAACGGTCCAGATAAAACCATTTCCAAACGAGCAGATACCGCTGTTCTTCCAGATATCGAGGAGGAAACCCGGCACGAGCGACGCATATTTTTCCTGCACCGCAGGAGCGATGGCGGGAAAGGCGCCTTTGTCGGGTGGCAGGTTTGCCAGAAAGGTATCGATCTGTTGCATATGATTTTACGTTAGGATAATGTTACGTTTATTTTCGCTGTTTCCTGTGCTTTAGGATCTACTTTTTTGATTTTATCGAGGATGAGCGGGATCTTGTTGACCCAGCCCGGACCGATAATGGAATTAACGCGGGAAAGGCCGGAGGCTTTGGCAAATTCATCGTCGTACCCGCCTGCGACCTGGTCTATGACATGAAGCTTGGCTTTGCCTTTCATATCGGCATCCGCCAGTTTTTCTGCGTCGGCAGGTGTTTTCCCGGCTGCTATGTACTGGTTTTTCAGGTTGGTCCATTCCAGCGTTCTTTCGCGCCGCATGGCCCTGGTGCCTTGTTTGCTCCTGCCTATCTGTTCAAAGGTGTTTCTGTTTCTGAGCCAGATCAGGATCGTCATGTTGTTTAATGCGTTCTTTTGCATTTCGAGCTGATCGTCGAATTCTTTATGTTCCACCGGCGTGGTCAGGCTGCTGCGGTTAAAGACGATGGCCACGTTTTCCATGGTCTGTTGTGTGCCGCCTTTCATCTGGCTGAATGCAGCGGCGAGCTTTTTGAATTCGGCTTCAATATCATTTTTCTGTTTTGTTACTTTCGCCGGATCATCGCCGGGATCATTGGCTTTCAGTTTGGCGATATTGTCGAAAGCGCTCCTGGCCGCACCGATGTAAGGCCCGTTTTCCGGTATGGCGGCCAGCTCATTGAGATAGTCGGTCACCAGCTTGGGCCTGGAATTCACATACAGGTTCGCATTGGCATCTTTGCCTTTAAAGCTGATCGTATGCGATTCCCCGTCTTTGGCGGTAAAGCCCTGTGTAACGCCCAGCCAGCCCAATACTTTGTTTTTGATGCCACCCAGCAGTTTTTTCCCGCCTGCCACGATCCAGTCCACCAGCTTGTCCATGGCCTTGTCTACCGGTGCGCGCAGCTTTTTGATGATCTCCACTACCTTATCGGATATTTTGCCCAGTCCGAGGAAATTGGCGAGGAAACTAATAGCCATTTTCAACAGGCCTCCCAGCACGTTTTCCACGGCATTGGCTGCTTTGCTGATATTGCCGCTGGCTATTTCCACGATGCTGTTGACAACGGCCATGCCTACCTGTGCTATCTGTTTGATCTTCTGGATGACAAACATGATGGTGTCATAAATAGCAAGGATAGCCTGTATGAATGCGCCGGCAGGGTTGAGGCTGGAGAGCAGTTTAACGATGGCTTTCTGCACTACGGTGACCGTTACAAACGTGGTGACTTCCTGGATGAACTGGGATTTCAGTTCTTCTATCTTGTCCTGTATTTTGTCCCATGCTGCGGCGGGGCCTTCGGTGACGAGTGTTTTTAGTATATCGAAACCTGTTTCCAGCGCGGCCACGGCTGTTTCACCGAGGGCTTTCACCAGTTTCACGCGGAAGTTCTGCCAGGTGAGGCCGAATACGGAGAGTCCCAGTTTCAGCAGTTCTTTCAGGGAGAAGGACTGTGGTATATACAGGTTGGCGCCTTCGAGAGAGCCGAGCAGCCAGCTTATCAGCGCGTTCTTCAGCCAGGTGCCGATGCGGTCTTTAAACTGGTTGAAGCCTTTCTTCACGGCGTTGATCAGGTGTCCGACGAAGACCATCGGTTTTTCGATGATGCTGCGGAAGGCGCTGCGTACCTTGGACAGGTAAGGCATAGCGCCCGGGGCCACCACGGAGAAGATGATCTCGAGCAGGTCGAAGATGGTGTTGAAAGCCCAGTTAAAGAAGGCGGAAGCGAAGCTGCCGAACACGCTGAATACTTTCCTGAACAGGTTGGGCAGCACAATGAAGTCCATCACTTCCAGTGACTTCAGCATGGCGATGAACTGTCCAGGGAAGCTGGTCACCATTGTTATCAGGCCTTTCATGGCTTTCTGGAACCAGTCGAAAGCCCGTTGTATGGCATTGCCTTTTTTGATGTTCTCCCAGATGTCCTGCCGTCCGATCATCTTCATGAAACCACCGATGAGGGTATCGGCGTTGCGGGGCACTGTTTCGCCGGTGATGGGGTTGGTGCCCAGCACGGCGCAGAGCAGGTCAAATCCGGGCGCTCTGGCGGCCAGTTCAGCCAGCGGTTTCAGCACGGCATCGCGGATGAACTGCATAATGGCCTGGAAGATACTTTTGATAAAGTCGATGATATCGTTCACCGGTTTGGTGAAGATGGCCACGGCTCTTTCCCAGGTACGCACCGGGTGCAGGATGATATCGAGGAAGTCAAGATCGTCCATGAACTGTTTGACGGCGGATTTGACTTCACCCATGAGACCGGAGAAGCGTTTCAGTTGCTGTTCCACCCAGCTGCCGGCTTTCTCGAATACGTTGTATTTGTCAAGTGCCTGTGTGATCAGGTGGCCGCCGGGCAGGAATTCCACGATGGCCCGCAGGATGTTGGCGGCGCTGCGGTCGGCAGATTCACCGTTGATCGGGTTCACGCCTATCACGATGGTGAACATGCGGTAGCCGGGAATATGATAGGCTTTTTCCGCGAGCCAGTCGAGCACGTCTTGCCATGACGGGATGTCGATGCCGAGGAACCGTTGTATCTGCGGCGCCATGGCGGTAGCGGTGGGTGCTGCCATGGCTGGTTTGGCGGCTTCGGTTTTGGTGGCTTCCGCACGTTGTATGCTTTGTCCCTGTTGTATGGTATGGGTCAGCTCATGTGCCAGCAGGTGTTTGCCTGCCGGTGCTTCGGGCTGATATTGGTTATGGTTAAAGAAGATGTGGTTCTGGTAGGTGAAGGCTTTGGCGCCCAGCTGATTGTTGAGCTGTGCCGATTCCGGCCCTGTATGGATACGTACGTTGCTGAAATCAGCATTGAACCGTGTTTCCATAAAACTCCGTGTATCGTCTGATAACGTGAATCCGCCGGCGCTCTGTTGACGGATGCCTTCCCCGATTTCGTTGGTGGCGGTGATGGGCGTGCCTTCTCCTTTTCGTTGCAGGATTTTTTCTTCTTTCTTTTGAATCTTTTTTTCGTCCCGTTTGGTGCGGATTTTTTTACTGTCTTTGTGTTTGGCTTGTATGCCTGGTTTTTCTTCTTTTTTGGTTTGTATTTTCCTGCCTGCGGAAACGCTGGCTGCCGGCTTGTCGGCGGGCATGCGCATCACTTTGTCGGCCATGTTGTCTGCTTCTTTTTCCGCAGGGTCGTTGGGGCTGCCTACTTTCAGCTTGGTTTGTACCGGGGGCATGGCAGGCGCAAAAAAGGGCTTCTCTTCATTTTTCAATGAAGGCGCGCTTTTGGGGGCTTTTTGTGCGGCAGACGTTTTGGGGGCCGCATCTGCACCTGCTTTCATTCCTGTTGGTTTAATCGGTTATATCCATTCTGTCCAGATCATTTTATGCGGGGTATAAGGCAGTATCACCATGTTATAGCCCCATGGCAGGTCGGGCAACAGCCATTCGTCATAGCTTTCCCGTTCTACCTGCAACAACCAGTTGCCGTCGTTTTCACGGACAGACAGTTTGCCCGGCCGCCGGAGGAAACTCGCCTGCAGCCCGTCGGGACTGGTGTTTTTCAGGGCAGGCCAGTTGCTGATCACCATTTTAAGGAGACTGGCAGCTTCTTCCTGGTGTGCCTGTTCTATGACGGTGATTCTTTCCATCGTTTGCGACAACGGGATACCACAGAGTATTTTGTTCAGCACCATTTCTTCTTCGCCGATGTCTGTGCGGCCGGTGGCCAGCCATTCCAGCAGGGCGGCGGCATAGCCGGGGCGTAGCAGCGTTTTGTCATCGGCTGCCCCGCAGTATTGCAGGAACCGGCTGATAAAAGGCGCCAGCAATACCAGTCCTGCATTATGTATATAGTAACCGTCCGTGATGGCGGCAGTATGTTTTTCTTCCGGAGGAGGGGAGGTGTTTGTTTTTGCTTTTAGGGAGATGACCGCCTGTTGTTCCAGTTGCTGCTGCACCAGGGCCTGTAACGGACCGGGAAGGTTCTCCTGCACTAGTGTTTGCAGCATTGACAGACCGGCCGGCAGCAGGCTGCTCAGCGCGCTGGCGATCAGGGTTGCTTCAGCAAGAGCGGTTTGTTCCTGCGCAAGGATGTCCAGTTGCCATTTACGTATAGCCTGCCCTGTTATATCCCGCGTGCGGGGTATATACTGCTGTAATGTTGTAATGGCAGCTAACGTAGCAGTATACACGTCCGGAGCAATCTGTTGCAGCAGTTGTTGCTGCCAGTCTGCCGGAAACTGCGCTGCCAGGCGTTCCCGTGCCACAGGGACTGTTCTCAGTATATGCAATAGCTGCGTAATCGGTGGATGGGGTGCAAAAAAAATGTTGAGCATAACACCCTTCCATTCCCTGGCCCTGTCCGGCAATACCCACCAGGGATATACGCCATGCAGGAGAAAATGGAAGAGTATTTGCTCAACATTCCGATGATCGGCACTTTGTGCTTCTCTTCTTTTTCTATTTTTTATCCTTATTACGTCGGAGGTAGTGGAAGATACTTCTCCTGAAAGGAGCGGTATCTTTTGCGCAAGGGTTGCTTTCAACTGCTGCGCTACAGCGTCTGTGAACAGCTGCCGGAAATTGCCCGTCCGCAGGTCGTCAACGCTGATACTAAGATAATCAAAAATCAGATCATCTTCTAAAAAATCATAGGGCGCCAGCACTTTTTCAATGGCGGGCAGCAGCTCATTTTCACACAGGGCAGACAGCTCACGCTGTAGTTGCAGCGCCTGCGATTCCGGACCGTTGAAAGTCACGTCTACCAGCTGTTTTTGAATGAGATGCATATTTATCTGGTTATTGGTTTAATTACTTCTGCGGGTATATTCTGCGTATGCCCAGCATCCATTATTGTCAATGGCGATAACCCTGATTTTTTCCGGCATCCTGTCACTGTTGTCCAGGTGGAACTGCGGCCCTGTACCGAAGCCCGGTGTTCCTTCTTCTGCTATCCAGTAGATGGCCTTGTACTCACCTGTGACGAAGTAGAAGTTGTCTGTTTCCCGTTTGATCACGAGTCCGTCGTTGGCGCAGGGCTTCTGGATGCTGGTGCCTTTGCACTGGTCATCGATAAAGCAGCCATATTTAGGCAGCCGGGTCTGGTCGCTGTGCTGATTGCGGATTTCCAGTTGTGCGTCCACCCCGTTTTTCGTATAGCGGTAGTCGTAATAATAACCATCGAAGTCCATTCGTATCCGCAGGTCAAATGCCTGGCAGGGATAGGACATGATCATGAACTGTCCGGTGACCGTATCATCTTTCACGAGGTACTCGATCTTGAATATGCCTTTGGCGAGTTTGTCCACCCGCTTGTTGATCATGTCTGCCACCGCTTTCATGAAATCGTGGTAGTTGCTGTTTTTGATGCCGCCGGTTTGCTGGAGATAGTCGGTAATGTCTTTAACGAACTGCTCGTCAAGCAGTACCAGTCCGTTTTCATCGGCAATAGTGAGGTAGGCGATCTCCATCCGGATAAGTTTGGCGTCAAAGACGTTGTTCTCCGGCAGTGCCATCCAGGTGGGATAGAGACAGCGGGTGACGATGCCGTTACAGGGCAGGTTACAGGGCGGCTCACAGGTTTTGGCCGGCACCTGTACGGTAACACTGCCACCGGCGCTGTCGGTCACGACTACGGTGCCAGGCTGATTGCTGCCATATTGCAGGTCAAACCGGCTGTTGACAGCATTGCCGTTCGCCTTATAGGGTGCCGTGCCACCGGTGACCAGGAAATGCACCACCTGTTGACCATCGACGCATTCTGAACCGGTGATGTCCGCTGCCAGCGCCTGCGAGCTTTCGTTGATGGTGTACTGAATGGTGCTGCCATCGCCGCAGCACTGATAAGGCAGGTAAAAGTCGGCAAACACGATGCCTTCGGCGATGCCTACCGGTGTCCCGGTAGAAAAGCCGGCGCCGGCAGCACCCACGACGCCTCTTCCTCCGTAAGAAGGTCTCCGCGAAGGGGTTTTATATTTACCGATGATCGGTTGAAAGGTTTTCTCTATAAAATCGCCTGCCTGCGGGTTGGCAGGGTCTATCTGTCCGAGCAAACTGCCGATAACAGCAGCGGTGCCGGCATCGGGATGATAAAACTTAAAAGCCTGTTCGTCCAGTTTGTATTTGTTGGTCACGGCGTCGAGGTAAATGAGGTCGCCGAAAAACTTCCCGGGCTGTGACGGCGTAGCTACGTCGCCGTGGTACACGATCACAAACGTGCCACCGGCGGGCACGCCGCCTTTATGTTGCAACCCTACATGTTTTTCAGCGTAATTGCTAAGCAGGAACTGCTGCTGCAACGTCGTCATCCGTGTTTTGTAAATGTCCAGCAGCTTTACCAGTTCTGACACATCACAGGGAATACCGCCGATGGTCAGGGCTTTCAGCATGGCCAGCATCGTCTGGTTGTTGGGCGGCACCGGGTCGTTGAGCTGTGACAGCTTCGTTAGTTTTTTAAACGCGTCGATAGTCGTGTTGGCGCCGCCTTTACAGATAATGTCCGCCTGTATCAGCAGGAATTCACTTTCCAGGTCTGCAAACTGTGCGTCAAAAGTACTACCGGTAAGCGCATCCGGCTTGTTGCCCGTTTTTACGGCTATGATATCAAAAGGCAGGCGGTTGTTATTGATGATGCCTTGCAGGTAGTTGACCACTGATTTGTAGTTCTTGCCTACATGCCCTTCTATCCGGAAGAAGTTGTACGGCTCTACATCATACCGCAATGGATTTTTAACAAAATCTTCCGTGGCAGGGTATTCGATGGCGCGATAGGATAAATTCTGGTTCGCTTTGCCATCCTTGGTAAGCCGGTAGTTCCAGTATTCAAACAATTGCCGGTTGTTGCTTTGTTTGTCTTCACTGTAATAATGCGGGATAGCCTTGCCTGATAAATTGCTGCCAAGGTAACTGGGCGTCACCCGCAGGTCTGAGTTGCTGACGCCGCCGCCTGCAATGATAGTAGGCGCTGCTATCTTCGGGAATGTGAGCAGCATCATGTAGAGGCGGTTCAGCAATTGTACGATCTCTTCCGTGCGTTGGCCTTCCCTTGCCACTGCCGGCGAAGGCAGGAAATAATGGCGGTAGGCGCTCGGTGACGGTGGATTGACGGCTTCTTTCAAAAACAGGTGCCTTGGGAACCATGTGGGGTCGGGACAGCAGGTAGCCAGTACCGATCCCGATTTATTTTTTATCTCGTTGTAGGTGTCCACCAGATCGCTGACAAAATCATAATAGTATTGGTAGTAATATTCCACCGGCAGTTTAATGGTACTGTCGGTATCATAACTAAAAATAGTGTTGTTCTGTATCAGGTTGCCAAGGGCCGTGGCATTGCTGTTCAGGAAGGCAAACGTGTCTGACAATTTTTTCAGGTTGGCCAATACCTTGTCAATAAAAGCTTTGGTCAGTATGATCTTGTATGCCTTGATGACATCAGCTGTGGTATTGAGCGCTGTTTTCGCCACATCAAAGCGGGGCATCCGGATATCCGGCAGCGCTGCTTTGTTGGGGTAACCAGGGATCACGGCCTTTATTTTGTCGGCATCGCTTTTTCGTATGAGCAACGGCTGTATGGTGACGCCCACGGTGGAACCTTTATCATCGCAGGAGTTAGGCAGACAGTTTTTATTGCCGGTTTTGTTCAGCTCTACGAACAGCATCACTACTTTGTCCAGCAGGAAAGGATTGTCCAGGTTGCGGGCGGAAGGGTCCGGATTGCTGATGGGTATCTGCGGCAGCAGCTGCCACAGCGGGTACAGGTTGGCGCCTGCATTGTTCTGCAATACCGGATAAGCTACTTCCTTTGGCAGGGAATAGTTTTGGGAGGCGGCATACACCAGGTCGGTATCCTGTATGACGAGGTATCCGGCGGAAGTGACGCCCACGCCCCGGGTGATGGTAACGGACTTTCCATCTGCCGCGGTGATGGCATCCAGGCCGCAAATGATACCGATGCCGATCAGATGGCTTCTGGTCAGCCTCGTTTGTTCATCATTGTACCCGAACAACAGGTTCAGTTGTTCGTTGGTGAGTATCTGGTTCGCCTCAAACTGAGGGTACTTTTGAATGGAAGGTATCATAATGATGATAATGACTTCTTTGATTTAATAATAGCTTTCTCCTTTTCTGCCGGTTTTATCCGATAGCGGTAGCGCCCAGCCGGACGGGGTTTACATCATTGCCGTCTTCGCAGTCGTGCAGCGTGGCCGGCGGATAGATGCTTTTCAGTGCCGACATGACCTGTATCAGCGCGGCATGTGTTTGTAACAGTTGTATTTTGTCCGCATCATAAAAAGTGGTGAAAACGGCATTGACGGATGTGGTGACGATACCGCTGCACACCGGCACCATGGCATTGATCATACTGTCGAAGGCCGCTTTTTGCAGGCCGGTTGCCAGCTGCGCTATGACCCACAGACGGATGGTTTCACCATATTGTTCCATCAGGCTTTGGGCGCACGAGCAGATATCCTGTTGTTTTTTACCGGGATTTGTTTTCAGCAGGGCCTCTGCCAGTGTGTTTTCGAGATAGTTGTCCTTAGCGGCGAGTTTGGCGTTGGCGCTCAGCCAGGCGCACCAGGCCAGTTCCAGCCGGGTGAAGATGAAACAGTCGGTGTGTTTAAGCCAGTAATCCACCATCCAGGCTTTGACGGTATCAATGCCGGCAGGTGTGATGCCCGGAACACCATTCACGATGCCGTCTTTTATGTTATCGTCAAAAAACTTTTCTGCCTCAGCTTTCACCGGAAATACATTGTTGCCGGTGCTCAATGCCTGCCGGTAGGCGTTGTTCATGGCCGCTATGGCTGCCTCGGCCACCAGGCACAGCTGATGCAGCGCATCGTCTTCTTTGGTCGCGGGCAGCGGCACCTGCAACCCCCAGAGGAGATCTGTCAGGTCGCACAGCAGCGTGTCATCACAGGCTTTATTATCGACCCAACATATTTTGGGTAGAAGGTGGGCCGGTGTTTCCTGCCGGATGGTTTTTTCTGCATAACGCCGGTAGTCGATCTTCATGTTTTGTTCCAGCCATCCGGGCATTACAAACGTGAGCCGGAAGGAATAAGGATCGTTATCATAGCAGGTATGGCAACCACTATCGAGGCAGATGGGCAGCAATACCTGTCCGGGTATGCGGGGCCGCAGCAGCAGGTGTTCGATGATCACGAAGCTGGTGGTGGCGTCTATATTGAGCAGGCTGTTCAACCGCCGTTGCAGTCCGGCTATGTTTCCGGCCGTACACGGAACGGCGATGGAATAATCGATCGCCCTGGCGCGGTTGTAGCTTGCCTCGGGATAATTGCTGAGGAAATCTGTTTTCAATTGCAGCAATGCTGTCTGCATGGCGGTTTGTTCTGTGGGGATGCTGGTATACCTTGCCAGCGCATATTCGCTGAAGCTCTCTGCAAACCGTGCCAGCAGATGATCAAGGAAGCGGTTGCGGCGTGCAAGCCCGCCGTTGGCCGGCTCTGTGAGCGATTGCAGTGCTGCCGGCGTGAGGCCTGCATACAGTGCCGTAACACCTTTGATATCGTTCTCTGACAGCCAGTGGGTAAAATAACTCTGTAGCTGGCTGCTGTCTACCAGGAACAAATCACCGGCATGTTGCAGTTGTGCGAGGTAGTTGACCAGCAGCTGTTCGAAGAACAGCAGATAGGTTTTGAGCTGCCGCGCCTGCGCTTTGCGTACGGCCGGTTCTGTGTCGGAGAGGCCAAATTCCCCGATACCGTAGGTAAGCGGATAGGAATATTGTACCGGGTAATAATCTTCCATATTGCGGATGGTGGCGGCAGGGATGTCCAGTTCGTTGTTGATACCGGTCGCTTTGAGATATTCGCCACTGCTGCGCAGCTCCTGCAGGATGCTGTTGAGCTCCGCTTCGTTGGCCGCCAGGAAGGGAAGCCCGTTTTTATAAAACAGGAACTTGCTGCGTTGTACGTATAGCCGTGGCTGATGGCCTGTCGTTACCGGCAATACCCACGGCTGGCTGTGATAGATCACTTCGCCACGCTCATCGTAGCTGGTCATCAGGAAATTGGTGATGCTTACCACCTCGGGGATGTCCATGATGAGATTGATCATGTCTGAAGCATGTATTTCCTGTTTGATGACCGCCTGGTCGAGGTCTTCATTTTTGATAAATCCGTTGTGCAGCCTCGGACCGTTGAATATCTCCGTGATATCGGTGTTTTCTTTCAGCAGTTGCGCCAGGGAATAGATAGGGATATTCGGGTTCAGGTACTGTTCAATTTTTACCATGATCTCTGCCTGCACCTTTTCAATGTCCGCGTCTGGCTTCAGTTCTGCGTCCATGCAGATACTGACGTCTTCCATGGGCACCAGTGAAATATGGCAGAATGCTTCATCGAGGTTGCGGTGCGCATTGAGATTGCTCCGGGTGGCATTGATCAGGGCGTCTGTTTTTTCCAACCCGTTTTTATACGTGCTGATGATGCCCGGCACCTGTTGCAGGGCGCTGGTGATATCTGCTACTGCGGGTATACTGGCGTCACTAAAGGAAAGGTATATGTTCAGTACCGCGTTGGTGAAAGTGATGACCGCCGCGTTGCTGAGTGTCAGCTGCAGGTCTATGAATATGGCGCTCTGCATGGCTTTGGACAGATTACTGTCTGTTACAGCGGTATTGTTGTTGTCAACGATTTTGTTCAGCGCTACGCCTGTCACGGAAATGCTGTCGTTTGTCAGGTCTTTCCAGTCGTTCCATTTTTGAAGGATGGTTTCGTAGGAAGGCAGGCGCAGTTCTATGGTAGCACGGCTGTTGCCATAGGTCAGGGTTTGGTACACCCTGCCATCGTTGATGTCGCCGAATACAGGATCGTCTTCCAGCGCAATCTGTACGTCATACAGCCCTTTGATGTTTACCTTTTCGAAAGCCTGTTTGCCATCCGGGGTATGACTTTTATAAGTCAGCAAACCATTTTTTTCATCTGCATAGATATCTGTTTCGCAGTTGCAGGTGTCTGCACATTCAGACTCGGCCTGCGGAGGTGTGTTATCATCGCAGCTGCAATGCCGGGGCGCCAGCCAGGCGTTATGGATACCTTCCTGGTCGATCATCAGTTTCCGGTAGTCATTGACCGTGAGCGGGTTCATGGTCAGTATTTCATGGGCCGGGAAAAATGCCTGTTTGTTTAACTGGCTTTTATCCATGTACGCCGCAAAGATATCGGCCGTCGGGAAACCGGTGCGGTAAGCCAGGTCGGTGATGGCGAAGCATACCAGTTCCAGCGTGGTGATGCCCGGATCATGAAGATTATAGTCTGTCCAGAACCGGCTGCCCAGCTGCTGGATATAGTTCATGCCCTGTTGCCGCAGGAAGTTGAAGTCTTCCGGCGGTTTCAGTTTGATATTGCGAAGTATGGTTGTCTGTTTTTCCATAATACAATGACTTGAGCTTTATGCGCATCCGCAATCAGGTCCGTTGTCCACCACAGCGGCAGCTTTGGCAGGAATGGGCGTGATCACGTGGTCAGTGGCCTTTACCGGTACAATGATGGCGGATTGCCGGTCGGGGGTGATGATATCTTCCAGTATGCCGGCGTGATAAAGTTTGACGTCTGTCACATAGTCGACATAGTATCTTTTTTCCATGAAGTTGACGATCATCGCATTGGTGATCCTGTTTTCAAACCGTAGTTCCGCTCCGTCGGTGTAAGCCCAGGGCGCGAGGAAGCGGGTGATTTCGTCCTGCAGCTGATGTGTGAACAGTGTTTCATCATATTGCGGGAAGAAACATACTTTGGCTTCCACCCGTACCTGTTCGTAATCCGGGTTACAGACATGGAGGTGGACGAACGGTGAGATAAGTTTTTGCAGATATTCTTTCACCTGTTGGAGATCGCTCATGTAGGTAAAAGGCCGCAAAGGGTCGATGCCATTGCGTTGCAACAGGGAGGGGATGGTGATCACCGTTACATGCCCTGGCGCCATTTCATTGTAAATACCGTTTTCAAAACGGGTGTGTGGAATACATTTGGCGCGGTAGAGATTGGGGAACTGCTGTAACACGAGGTGTTCGTAATCCCATTTGTTGACGCTGCGTCCTTTGTGCCGCAGTTGCTCGCTGCAACGGATGTAGAACTGCCGGCTGGATTCCTGTGGTGTACCGCCGAAAGAGGAAAATGGTTGTGTTACCGTTTTGATCTCCGGCTGAGGGGTGGCCAGTTTGGCGATGGTGCCTGCGGGCAGGGGGGAGGCCAGCATCTGAGTGATGTCTGCGCCAGGCACGAAAGTGGCGGATACGGCTTGTGAAACGATAGACACTGTTTTACAAACCGCTTCGTCGGCTTCCGCGATGGTGGCTTTCAGCCAATACTGCTGACCGGGCATCACGTGATGGCTGAAGTCTGCTTCCCGTGGTATGTTAAAGGCGATGATGCCGCTGCGTATGAGGTTATCGGTGCCATCGGCCACGGCAGCGTTGTCAAAGGCGATCCATTCATCGTTCATCAGATAGTGCCACCGTACCTGGTTATCCGGTTTGCTCACCAGCGGATTGGCGGTGCTTTCATCTATCTGGAACAGCAATGTCACCTGCCGGGGCGGCTGGAACTGCTGAAGCCCCAGGTAAAATTCTGCCAGACTGGGCTTGTTGGCGGTGGCATCGTGCAGGAATTGCGGCAGCAGGTGGGTGCCGACAGGCGTTTGTTTTTCGCCGAAAGGATACACATGGAAGAACGCCGCTTCGGTTTGTGTGTCTGCCACATATTGCAGGTACATCTCCTGTAGGGTGGGCGGGGTGAACAACCCGGTGGGTACGCCGGTGAGGTCCTGGCCGTTGGCGGCCTTGGTGAGGTAGGCCATGCGTTGTATGAGGCTGGCCTGGTAACCCAGGTCGGTGGTGAGGTTGTACCGCACAAACCCCGTGGTGCTGGCAGGAGAGTAAGGTGTATTCAGGTTACTGTAAACCGGTGCTATTTGGGTTTTATCGTCGATATAAAAATGTTCCCTGGGTTTGTTGTGCAGCAGTCCGTTGATATCGGCATCGAAGATGTCGAGCGGGTGGCGGATGATCTTCCATCCGTCGTTATGCCGCAGGATATAAAGCTGTGGCGATTCGCCGAAATCATATTCGGTGCCTTGTTTCCACATGAACATGGGTGTTACGCGGGCGTTGTTTTTCTGGAATATCTCATCACATCCCAGCAACAACATGGCGCCGGGGGCCGGTACCGCGTTGAAAGGGAGGAATGGTTTGGACGGGTCCATGACGCCGGTATCTGTCTGCACATGGATGTTTTTGATTTTGTCAACGCTGACCTCCAGCGTATAACCCGTGATGACGGTGTCTTTCAGCTTTGCCCATGCGGAAGTTGCGCCGGTGTTTTCGCTGAGCAGGATACGCAGTACCGGGTCGGTAGTGTCGAAGGCTGCCTGGTGTACCGCTTTATTGAACGGCACTGTGCCGGGCAAGGTGGCCGCCATAGCGCAGGTGAGCACAAACCCATTGCCCGTGGCAGCGGCGGCAAGGCCGGTGATGGTGAGCGCTGTCCAGCCTGCGGCGGTGGTGATGGCCGCCGTAAAATCGGTCGCATTCAGGCTGGTGATGGGGCTGCTGGTGGCCACGCTGAGGGTGATGGTGCGGTTGCCTTCCCGCAGGAAAAGGTAGTGGGAGGCAAACGCGAACCCGATATGTGCCACCGGCATGTTCACCTGTTGCACCTGGGTATAGTCTGCCAGCGTTTTGTTGGCGAAGGGATGCCAGGGCGTATTGGGATTGTCAAAAGGCAGGCCGTTGCCGTCTTTGCTGGCAGGCAACGGCGACGCATATACGCGGTCTTTGGAAACAGCTGCGTCCGCATCTTCTACCGGGCATACATATACGCTGCGCATATCGCTGATAATGGCCGTATTAATGGCCAGGTCGGCATCTGTGGCATAGAAGGCATCGCTGCCATCGGGGAATTTCCCGGCTTTCAGCTGACTGCCTTTAGGCAACAGGTATTCATCTGCGAAGCGTGCGAGGGCAAAGGTCATGAACACCCTATCCGGAACGGGCTGCTTTTTCCGGAGGCGCAATATCTCCTGGTAGTACAGCTCCAGGTGCCGCTGTGTAAGCTCGTTGAGCTGTGTGCGGGAGAACTGCAGCAGTTTCAGGAAGGCGAGGAACAAGGCGTTGTGCGGCTCGTGGCTGTCCCACTGACCGAGCGTGTCTTGCAGCTCCTGTGCGGCAGCAGCCGTTATTTTCACGATGGCTTTGATAAAAACATCGATCGCGCTTTTGAAGAAATTGTGGTTGGCGGCGAAATACAGCTTTTTGATTTTGGTGGTCGCCGGACTGTAGATGTCCGGATCTACGGTGACGGAGCTGTTCCAGATGGCCGGAAAGCTGTGTCCTGCCGCTACATCGGCATCTTCTGACGCGGCACCAAATATATTCGTGTATATGTTGGCGTTAGCATTGATCAGCCCGTCGGTGACAGCTTTGTTGTAATAAGCCAGCAGTTTATGAAGCTGGTCTTTGAGGCGGGTGGTGATCAGCGATTGCACCACGGCTTTCAGCAGCAGGGTGTCGGGCAGCTGCGCCCGCATTTGCTCTATCTGCCAGGCGAGGGAAAAGAGGGCGCTGTATATTTTACCGTAGAAGTTCTTGGCCTGGGGCAGGAGGGCCGTGCCTTCCTGCAATGGTTGCAGGAATTTTTTTAGTGTATCGGCAAAGTCGCTGGTCTGCTGCGTTACGATCATCGACAGCTGCGTGGAAATGTCTTTGTTAAAGAAACTTTCCCAGGTGGTGCCATCGCTGTTATTGTCGTTGTTGATAAACAGCAGGAAGGCGGACAGTTTCTGTGTGAACACGAGGTGGTCGGCGGTGCTGTGTTCGTCCACCGGGGCATAGGCAGGGTCAAGCGCAGGCAGCTGCCTGTCCTGCTGGGAAGTGCCGCTTCCCGGAATAAATAAGGGGTCCAATACCAACGGGCAATCCTGTGACATAATAGTGGTTTACAAAGTATCAGTGATATTGGGGGTGGTATATAAGAAGTTGGGTATCTCGGTGCCTTCCTTGATATAGAAGGGGAAGACATAGTTGAACCGTGAATTGGACGTTTTCACGATAAAATCTATTTTGATGTATACGATACCCTGCCATTCGTTGCTGCCGTCAATCTCAAGGTTTTCCAGTTTGATGCGCGGTTCGTAGAAGAGGATGGCTGTTTCCACCTTTTCGAGCATCAGTGTTTTCTGGCCGGTGTCCATCGGTTCAAATACAAATTCCTGCATATCGCATCCATAGCGGGGCTGCATGATCCGCTCGCCGGTGGCGGTTGTCAGTAATATATGCAGGCTGCTGTAGATGTCTTCCACATCTTCGAGCATGGCCACGGTGCCGTATTTGTTGAAGGCGGGCGGGAAGCTCCAGCCTCTGCCCAGAAAGCTGTTGTTGTCCATGTGTGTCAGTTTATTTTTACCATTCCTCCTTTGACGCTTGTCATACCGTTGCCTGCTGCCAGTTCACAGCCACCGCCGCCATCGGCTTTGAAGCCCATGGAAGCTTTTACGTCTGCTGTTTTGCCTTCCACGGTCATGGCGCCGGTAGCTTTGAAGGAGATGTCTTTGGGGCTTTCGATGCTGATGCCGCTGCTGTTCATGGTTATTTTATTGCCGTGTTCATCTTCCAGCTGGAGGATGTCCGCATCTTCCGACAGCGTGAATTTTTTACCGGCGGGCGTATCCAGTTGAAAGCTTTTTTTCTTGTCGTTGAAAATCATTTTCATCTGGCTGCGTGTTACCAGTCCTTTTTCGTCGTTGTTGTCAGAGGCCTTGAGGGGAGCGGGCAACGCGCTGCTGTTGAGGCCCCCCAGTATGACAGGGTAGTTGGGGTTGCCATCGATGAAGCTGACCAGCACTTCATCGTTTTTTTCCGGCCGGAAGAAAGAGCCTCTTTGTTTGCCGGCATCAAGGGTGCTGATACGGGCCCACATACCGTCTTCTTTGCTGTTGATGAACGGCAGGGTGACTTTGATACGGTCTTCTCCTTCGGGGTCATTTTCCAGTTGTGTGACAATGCCTACCTGCAACGAGGTGATACGGGACGCAGGCGCCTGCGGATTTACAGGAACGGGTTGCTGAAAACCGATTTGAATATCAGTGGTCCAGTTGCCTTTCACGATCTGGTGACGGACGCCGGAAACGAATGCATTGCCTTCAAAACGTTTGCCGACACCTTTCAGCGCCACGATATTGCCGGGTTTTATTTTGGGCGTGCCCTGGAAATTGGCGCGACCTGTAATCCTCGACAGGCGTGCCTGTTGCAGCATACTGTCTGTTGCGGGCTGCAGTTCGGCGCTGTTGATCTTATTGTTGAATTTCAGTTCGGTATCTTTTGTTTTAATGCTGTTAGCGAGATCTTTGGCGCTGATATTACCACCCAGTGTGCCGGTCGGTTCTTTCGCTTCAACGGGCGTGAGCTGCTGGCTGGCATAATCCCACAGGTAGCTTTTCAGTCCGGCGGGTTGTGTGCGTGCGTCCATTTCAAGGTCCAGCTCCAGCAGTGAGGAGCCGTATTGCACGGTTTCCACGGGCTGCTGACTTAAGTCCGGCGCTTTGATGGTGGCTTTGCCGTCGTCTATGGCTATCAGCAGGCCATTGGCGGTGGCCCTTTCCAGGAGAAAGTCCCAGTCTGTCAGGTGGTACTGCACCAGCCCCGGATGTTTGTAGGTGGTGGCGTCCACTTCTTTCTGCATGCTCCAGGCGGACAGAATATCTTCCATGACTTCCTTGTCTTTCTGGTCTTTGTAGTATTTCTCCTGTGGCGTGATAGAGGCGGCAAATACTTTATCCCGGCACTCAACGGTGAAGAGGGATATGTTTTTGCGCACTTTGATGCTGTTCCGTATCACTACGCCTTTGAAGATGGTTTCATCCTTGCCACCATAGCCCACTTTGATTTCGATCTCTTTACCGGGAATAAAAAGATCGGTATCGGAAAGGGCAAATGTTTGTTTGGACGCTTCGCCGTCCTGGTAGATCAGGGTGGCGGCGGGGATGCGGTTCACTTCCTTGTTGACCATCACCGATGCGATCGGGTAGGAGCGTGGCACCTCCTGACCGCCGGAAAGGACGGTCACGGTGGTCACGGAGGGTGTTCCATTGGTTTGTATGTCGCGGTTATCGGGCATCTTCCAGTGGTAAAAAGTTAATAACGGTACCTGGTATCAGTTTCCTGAAATTGGTGAGGTTGTTGGCGCGGGCCAGCTGAAAGTAGTAAGACGGATCTTCGTATTGCCGGAAGCTCATGAGCGACAGGTGGTCGCCATTGGCCACGGTACGTTGATGCGTCAGATCGGGAGACAGCGGGTCTTCCTTGGCCACCCGTTTTTTGTCATCGATGCTGCTTTTGAAAGTCACCTTGGCGATGGCCCGAATAGGGCGGCCGTCGGGCTTAAACAGTTTGAAGGTGATGTTCAGCGAGGTGAGCCTGCCGGCAAATGCCATCGGTCCCCATATTACCCGGAAATGCCGTGGTTCGTGCGCGTCGCCTTCATAGTCTGTCAGCAGTTTTTTGAACTTTTTGATATCGTCCCATATATCGTCCCGTGGCTGGTCATCGGCGATGCCGGTAGAGTCGAACATCAGTTCGAGGGCCAGTTCGTCCGGCGCGATGGCTTTAAACTTCTGTTGTTTGCCGCTGGTGCCTTGTCCCTGTCCTTCACTGTATTCTATCTTATAGTTCAACTGGTAGCTTTCGGGGTTGATGAACGCATCAAAGTCGCCCGTTTTGGACGCATCGTCCATTTCAGGCTTTTTATATGCGATGATCTTTACTTTCTCCAGTTTGCCTTTGTCAACACTCATGGGGTGATTGTTTTAATACGGGATTATTTCTCCATTTTGTCGCGCAGCACGGCCATCACCTGTTCCACGCATTCAGCGATGATCAGGTCTTTATCGGCATCGGCCTTGTCGGGCGGCGGTTGTTGGTTGCCGCCGCCACCGGTGGCAGCGGTGCTGCCGGGCGGACTTTCGGCGGCGTTGACCACCACCCGGATATGTAATTCCCTTATCTGGATGGGCATAGCAGTATTTTTTAGCTGACGGTAAAAAACCGGTACCGGAGGTCCAGGCTTTCTATCACAATAGAACTGGTTTCAGCATTGAGTTCGGTGATGGACCATTTTTTAGGCCATGCCTGCGCAACGTTCCAGGTACGGATAGGCTCATGCTCATGGTTGAGCAGCGTGATTACGATATCGGAAGGTGTGAACTCCCTGTCCTGAAAGGCTTTCATGCACCAGTCGAATATTTTCGAATCGGTGAGCAGCATGCCTCTTTTCAGGGTGAGGTCGGGGTACTTGGTCCTCACGGGCAGGGTATGTTCAAACCTGTTTTCGCCGCCTTCTTTCACGGTCTCTGTTTCATATTCCACCGTGAGGCCGGTGACAGCCTGAAAGCGGGTGTCGTTATCACTTTTGCCGAGACCGGTAAACTCCACTTTGAAGTGGAATCCTACCGGCGGGTAGTAACCAGCCATAGCAATTTTGGGATTTATTGATTTGGAGATGTATTGATTTCGGGGCTTACTGATTTATTTATTTTGAAATTTGGTTATTTGACCAGGCTGATTCCTTCGTGCGCGATTTCTATTGTTTCCACCGCTACTTCGTTGGCATCGGCTTTCAGGTCGCTGGCCTGTACTTTCACCGGGAAGGCGTTGAGCACGGACCAGGTGAACACTGGCTGATGCACTTCGTTCAGCAGTTTGATGGTGATAGTGCGCCGTTCTATTTTACCGAGGTTATTGACTTCCTTGAACCAGTCGAAGTATTCGGTTTTATTGGGGAAGGTGCCGCGTTTCATGGTGATATTGCTGCTTTTCTGCAGGCCCGGCATTTTTACTTTGTTATAGTCTTTGCTTTGTCCCTCGCGGTATTCGATGACATCTACTTGTCTGTCGAGGCCGGTGACTTCTGTGAAGCCGATCGTGGTGTCTCCCCATTTGACTTCAAAATGGAATTTAGGAATTGGATATTCAGCCATTGTGGTAAGGTTTTAATGTGTGAAAAGATGATTTAAGCCTGTGGCAGGATATGGGAGAAACGCAGGATAATAAATTCTGCGGGCCTTACGGCAGCCATGCCTATTTCGATGATCATGAAGCCGTTGAGGATATCCTGTGCCGTCATCGTTTTGCCGAGGCCGACGGCCACGTAAAATGCTTTATCGGGCGTAGCGCCTTGCAGTGCGCCCTGGCGCCAGAGGGTGAGCAGGAAATTTTCGATCATCGCCTGTACCCTTACCCAGGTATTGGCGTCATTAGGTTCGAACACAAACTGCAGTGTCGCTTTTTTTGTGCTTTCTTCCACCATGTTAAAGAAGCGCCTTACGCTCACGTAGCGCCATTCGTTGTCGTTGCCGGCAAGCGTGCGTGCGCCGTATACGAGGGTGCCTTTGCCGGTAAAGGCGCGGATAGCATTGATGGATTTGCCGGATACCACGTCCACGTTGAGCTGATTTAGTTCACTGTTGGAGTAGATAATATCCGGTGTACCGAGTATGCTGACATTGGCGGGCGCTTTCCATACACCGCGTGCATTGTCCACCTGCGCATATACGCCGGCGATGGAGCCGCTGGGCGGCAGTGCCATGCTGGTGTTGTTGATGCCTGCGATGATGCTTTTGAACAGCGGAAACCCGGCGGAGAGCGCGTCGTTTTTCGCTTTTTCGAGGATGGTGGCCGCATCAAGAATGCCGGCCTGTATGGTGCTTTGGATGGCGTAGAATTCATTTTGCACAAGGGGCACCACGCTGAGCATTTTGGCTTTATCGTTAGGGCCGGAGAGCACGCCGTTGGCCGTACCGGCCGCGCCTAACACACCGCCCCAATCGGCCGTAGCGGTGCCGGCGAAGGTTTGTGTGGTGTAACCTGCGGTAGCCAATGCTTTCAGATCAGCCTGATAGTTGATCAGGTTGGTGTAGCGGTCTTTGAGTGCCAGTACCGTGTTTTTGAGGTTCACGATCATATCGGCGTTTTTGAGGGTGCCTGGCGCCGGGGTCGTGGTATCGAGGGTATTGACGGTATTGGCGATGTCCAGCAGGTATTTGAATACGTCCTGGAGGTCAGTGGCAGTGCCGCTGAGGATAAATTTATTGATCTTTTTGTTGAAGAGGCCGTCCAGGCTGTCGGTGCCGAGCAGAGTGGTGAATTCAGTACTGATTCTTTTACTGTCGGCCGCGAGGTTGTCGAGGTCGTCGATCACTTTCTGGACGTTGGCATCTGTCGTGAAGTTTTTAAGAGAGGGAATGAGCACGCCTGCTTTTTTGATTTTGCCGACCATATCGGCGTACAGGATGTTTTTGTCGAGTGCCACTTGTATCCACGGCGTATAGGCCATCCCGTATTTAAGGTTGTTGATGCCTATTTTATCGCGGAATTCCGCGCCCTGTGCATCGGTCCTTTTCAGGTCGAACAGGCCTACCCGGTCTTTCAGGTTGTCGCACTGGCTCAGGGTGGACACCTGCAGGTCATAGAGGGCCGTGCCGGTGAGGGTGGCCGCATCGGGGAAGAGGATGATGGTAGGCTCATCGTATTTAACGAGTGCGTCTATACCATTTTGAATGTCGCCCTGTACCGGTGCTCCGGCGGTATAGAGGCCAACAGACACGATGTAGCAGTCACCTCCGCCGTTGGCATAGAACAGCCGTAGTGAATCATAGAGGAACCATTGGTAGTCTACTTTGGCGCTGGAGAACTGGTTGTTGAGGTCCAGCTGCACTTCGGCAACAACGGGTTTGGCTGGTCCGCCGAAATACAACTGGTAATCAGCGATGGAGCCGATTTTTGTAGGTGTATTATGCAGGTCGCCGGGGCTCAGCATGTCTGCTTTTTCCGTATACCCGATAAATGCCGGGATGGCTGTTTCCACCGCTGCAATGGAGGGCGGGAACCTGGGCACTTCGTCTATATAAACGCCGGGTGTTTTGATGGCAGTTAAATTGAGCATGTGATGGGGTTTAAAAAGTGATGGTGATAAAAAGTTTATTGTTGAAATATCAGGGAGAATTTGCTGTTGGCTGTTCCTTTCTGGTATTTTAGTTTACCGCCGGTGTCTAGCAGGTCATAGCTGCCGGGCCCGCGGATGATATTGATTTCGATGTAGCCGAAAAGCCTTTCGCTGTCTGTGGGAGCGGCCACGGTGACTGTTTGCAGAGAAATGTCAGGATAGGTGCTGCCATTGGCTTTGGCCACGGCGTTGCCAAATATATATCTTCCTTCCTGGTTGCCTACAAGAAAGTGGGCGTCCAGCTTTGTATGGGCCGCTACGGAAGGAATGAACGTAAACCCTATCCTGATGTTGGTATTGCTGAGATCACAAATCGGGTCTTTATCGGCTTTGATGGCCGTGATCAGCCGCAGGCCGCTGCTGAAAGCCCTGACAGCTAATTTTTTATCGTCCAGCAGCTGCAGCGTGGCCGTGTCGGGATACCACTGTATCCACTCCGTTACCGGCAGCGCCGGCTGAGTGGTTGTCACGTACTGGTGTGACAGTGCTATTTCACACACATGCTGATATGCCACGGTTACATTTTCCATCAGAGACAATCACTTTTTAGGGTCAATAACACTGAATTTTCCGGTGATGGATTCGATCACGCCGTCGCCGGTCACCACATTGGTGTTGTGCAGTTCTATCACGCGCATCACATACATAATACTGGGATATACCTTGCCGCCCAGGATAGCCCACAGATGGTTCATTTCCTCGAACGACGGGGAATACATGTTTAGCACTACGCGATAGTCAGTACCGTTGTAGTTGGTGGAGAACTGGTTTTGCCCGTGAATGAAACGGATAATTTTTCCGATGTCGGACACGGCATCTTTATAGTTGCTTTTGCGGGAGCTGAACATGATGTAGGCATTCAGGAACACATAGGGATTGAAATACTCCGTTCTCAGCGTGGCGTTGTTTACCCGGGAGTAAGCCGTGTTTTTAAGTGACGGCTCCTCTTTCAGGTTCACCAGTGTCAGCAGCACAGACGGTGCTGCATTGCCCGGACTGGCAATGTTGCCCAGGTCGAAGTCCCCGCCTCCGAATTGGGGCGTCAGACTATCTCTGATGATGGTCAGTATTTCGGTCAGCATATGTATATTTTAAACTGTATCCTTTTGCTGCAAACAACTATATATAAAACCGTGTCTTCTGAATAAGGACATCCGATTCCATTCGGGAGACTCGCCTGACGTAAAAAAACAACACAACCAAAATGCCATTCACTGTTGATCGATCATCTGCCGAAGGCAAAAAATAACGTTGGAAAAAGCAATCCACTCGCGGTTAGTCATCTACCGAAAAAAATAACGTTGGAAAAAAATCTCGCAGAAATTTGTCATCTGCCGAAAACAAAAAGCAAACTTCATGGGAAGGCAATCCACTCCCGATCGGCCTCCAGTCTTGTATCAGACAAAAGACCAACGTTAAGAAAAGACAAGTCCATTCCGGTCCATCATCTGCCGAAGGCAAACGATCAACTTAAAAAATGTTGTAATAATCTGTGAAATCAGCCAATCAGGACATTCGCGGCACCTGTTGTTACGGCACCTCCGTGGGCTGTACTATCGCTTATCCGTGCTGCCGGCTTACCTCCAATCAACACCGTGGCAGAGCCGGTAATGATGGCATCAGGTGCTAAAGGACAAACACAACTGTCCCCGATTACAGCCGCAGGTTTGCCTCCAATTAATACAGTCGGGCATCCCGGGCCAAGGACAGGGCCACCTCCATGTGAACACACATGCAGATCACCGATAGTCGCCGCTGGAAATGACATAAGCAACAATTAATGACGCTAATTCTGAACTTCCCGTCTTAAACAAATGAAATACTATTCTCAAATCTTCTTCCTGGCTTATTTGGGGTATCCACTAATCTTTGAGGTTCTGTAACAGCGCTGCCAGGAAAAAAGAGCGTAGTAAAAATCCGACAATTAAGGTAGAAATTAATTCCATGACAACCAAATTATTTTTCCGGTGACAGGCACTCTTTCATTCGCCGGAGAATATATGTTATAAAAAAAGCTTCCCGTTTGGGGAAGCTTTTACAGGGTAGCATAGTATAGCTGGTGATTAGGATTCCTTGTCAGTAAGATGCTTTCATGCCGTGTTGGTCCCAGTAACTGATCACCGGGCGGAACGGACCATATTTATGTTGCCGTGCGGAGAAAGTATCTGCGAAAGGTCCCTTGTCATAATCAATAGCCTTTTCCGCTACATGCGGATAGTCATAGTTTTTGACATCGGGACGGGCATGAATGCTGTCATTGTTCACAAACGCCGCGATGTCGAGGGCCTCTTCATCGGTGAGGAACGGTTTGTTCCATGTGGCTTTGTCATAAGGCATATTAGCTTTCAGCCATTGCGCCTGCTTGATCACACGGTGCATGCTGGAGCCGGGCTGATACCCATCAGGGCCCCATAACGGCGGATAGGTATAGGAAACGCCCGCCAGCTGGCCTTCTCCGTCTTTGCCATGACAACGCGCGCAATGTTCCTGGTATAACATTTTTCCTTTCTCCGGGTCTGCGGCGGTATCAGGCAGTTTTACGGCGAGGTTGTGGCTGCCCTGATGTGGTTTGTCTTTCGGCACAAAACTATTGATCCATCGCAGGTACGCGAGAAACGCCACCATCTCCTTGCTGTCCAGCGGCAGCGGTTTACCATTATGCGGCCGCGTTACACAATTGTTGATCCGCTCTGCGAGCGTTAGCACCTTGCCTTCGCGGGCACGGTACTGCGGATATTCCTGATGGGACAACATCAGGTTGAAGGAGAAAGCTTTGGTGCCTCCGTCCTGGTGACAGTTGGTACAGTTCATTTTATTGCCCAGGTAATGGCCGTTTACACCATCCGGACCGATATAATAGGCTGTGTTCAGCATCAGCTCACGGCCATAGCGGACCATCTCGCCGTACTTGTCTTTCGGAATGCTGTTGGTGTCAACTTTCAGCAGCTCCGGCATGCTGGTTGCCGGTGACGGTGCTTTGGCGCTGCTGCCGGTATTACAGGACCAGACCATCACAGCTGCAGCTGCTGCCAGGAAACAACCGGTACGGATATATTGTGTTGTCGTCATAAACAAAAGCTTTATACGTTATGGTGCAATGACATAGGGTAATAACTGTGATGCAGTGATGAACTCGGCCCGGTACGGAATGAAGGTGGTACGTAAAGTCCACAGCGGACGGCCATTACGGCTGGTCAGTATCACGGTGTTGCGTTTTGAACAACATTGTATTACATGATCATGGCCCACCAGGTAAGCGCTGCCCATCCTTTCATTAAAAAGATAGGATGGTAATACAGACCGGAGCGTCACCGCGGCCTGCCGGGAACTTTCATGAAGCTTAAACGCGAGCGTTTGCGATTGCTGGCGCGACACACCGTTGTCGAACAGCATCAGGTCATTGTCGGCGTTGATATGCACGGCGTGGCCCATATCGAATGCGGCGGAATCAGGAATAGCGAAATCGCCGCCCTTGCCGAACTTCCACATCACTTTGCCGCTTTGTGCATTGATTTTCCAGATCTGCCCGTTGTTGTAGAAGGAAATCAGGTAATTGCTGTCTTTGTCGAAGCTTAAACTGTTGGCATGCATCCAGTCATGCCGCTCACGCAGGATAGCGGTATCGGTGGTTGGCTTCAAAGCGTCAAACATGCTCCATTGCCAGCGGCGGTGGCCTTTGCGGTCCAATACCACGATGCCGTCGCTTTTCACGGTGTCCTGTTCGCTGCCGCCCTGAAGAGAAAGGTCTACTATCTTTTCCACGCTGGTAAGCGCTACGATGGCATCCTTTCCTTTGCGTAACACTTCATGGTGTACGTCTGCGCTAAAATCCTCCTGACCTTTTTTCAGGTGCAGCAGGGTATCGCCATGCAAATCGATCTCCAGTATTTCATTACCATAACTGGTTGGAAAAGTTTTATCACCGAGAATGCAGAGGAACGTTTTTTCGCTGGTGAGGTGTGCGGTTTTAAAGCCGGTGCCTTTTACCTGGTGGTACCAGACAATACGTCCTTCGGCATTGACGAGGTAAATCATGCCGGGATCATCGCGCTGATTGAGCAGCAGCAAACCGTTTTTAAATTCCTGCGGCAGGTTTTCGCCGGCTATGGTAGTGGCTTTCAACTGGTCCTGCAGTGCAGGGGGAACATCCATTTTGATGCGGACGGTGTGGGCGGTACAGCTGCATAACAGCAGCAGGCATAACAGGCGTGTGTGCATGGCAGTTAGTTGACCGGGATGCGTGGAGAGCAGGCTGCTCTCCACGCCCGGATATTATTTCCAAAGATCGTTCTGGGTGGCTTTTGGATTGGCATTCAGTTCCCTTGCGGGGATAGGCAATACATAGTGTTTGGCCTTGAAAGTGTTGGCGCCTTGTTTCTCACGGGCTGTCAGGACAGACGCCAGTTGAGCGGCCGATTTGTTCCAGCGGCGCAGGTCATAGATCCTGTTTTGTTCGTAGAACATTTCCAGCAGTTTCTGGTGGTCTATTTCTGCTATCAGCTGATCGGCGCCAGGCAGGTCTGCTGCGGTTTTAGGGGCGAGGCCGGCACGGGTGCGTATCTGGTTGATGTCTGCCAGCGCCAGGCCGGTATTACCGTTTCGGGTGGCTGCTTCTGCGCGCATGAGCAGCACTTCGGCGAAACGCATCACGCGATAGTTGGCAGTAGACGGTGTGGCGCCCCAGTAGTTGTCGGCATTGGCCACATTACGCCAGGCGCCGGTGTATTTTTTGATCAGGAAACGGCCGTTGGTAACGGTATCGAGTTTGGTGTCCGGATAGAGGCGCAGGATTTTGGCGCGGGCGGAACCCCACAGGTCGTCGAATGTTTTGTTATCGTAGAAAGTTTTGTCTGCTTCGCCGAGGGTGGAGTATTTCCACATCAGCGTGGCGTACATGCGTTTGTCGAATTTGGTGTCTGAACCGGCAGGACGTGGTTCTTTTACAAACTGTGACACGAGGTAGTTGGACGGCACATACTTAAACCATCCGCCGCCGGCCGGAGGGCCGATAAACTGCGGGATGTAGTTAAACATCGGCGAGTTGGCAGTTTCAGCGCCCCACGGGCCATACGGGTCGCCGAGGGGAGCACATACCCATTCAAAGATGGATTCTTTGTTGAACTCGTTGGCATCGGTGAAGTTGTCCTCAAAATTATCGACAAGGCCGTAGCTGTAGGGCGCCTGTGTGAGCAGTGTCAGCGTGGCTTCAGCCTGTGCGTAGTTCTCCATATAGAGATATGCTTTGCCGAGGAAACCAATAGCGGCGCCGCTGGTGGCCCTGCCTTGTTCTTTGGGATCGCGTTTTACCGGCAGTTTGTCTTTGGCGGCCGACAGATCGCTGACCACCTGTTGCCATACCTGCTCTTTGCTGGCGCAGGGCGCGGCATAGGCGTTGGTGGTTTCCACCGGTTCCGTGCGCAGCGGCACGGCGCCCCAGTTGGAGGCGAGGATAAAATAGGAGAGGCCACGGAGGAATTTGGCTTCTGCGATATAGATATCTTTTTTGGCGGCATCGATAGGTACCTTATCGATACGCGCCAGGATCAGGTTAGCGCGATGGATACACTGGTAGGTTTTTTCGAAGATATCGGCGGCATCGCTGTTGTTTTCATCATTGGTATATGATGCAATGGCCCAGGTAGGCGCTTCTTCGCCGGGGATGGTAAATACATCATCGCCCATGGCATTGATGTCCTGTACGCCGGTGAAGGCGCCCCAGTAGCCATAGAGCGGAAGGCGCAGCGGGCTGTAAGTGGCGGCCAGCGCCATGCTTAAGCTGCTTTCATCTTTCCAGAAATTAGTTTCGGTGATCCTGTTGGGATCTGTCTGTGTCAGGAAGTCGCGTTCATTGCAACTGCCGGCCAGCGCCATCGTCAGTGCCAGTGCGCCGATATATTTGATTGATTTTTTCATTGCGTACAACTTTTTTTGGATGGTTAGAAGGAAAGGTTCAGGCCCAGCAGGAAGGTGCGTGACAGCGGATAGGCGTCCCAGGAGTTGTCCATGCCGCGGGAAAGCGCGCCACCGCCCAGATCGGGGTTGTAGCCTTTGTATTTGGTAGCGGTGAAGAGGTTTTCAGCGGAGCCAAAAAATCTCACCTTGTCGATACCCCATCTGCCGGTGATAGCGGTGGGCATGCTATAACCTAATTCCAGTCGTTTGAAACGGATATAGGAACCGTCTTCCAGCCATCTGTCGCTGTTTTCTCTTTTATTGTTGTTAGGATCAGAGAGGGTGAAACGGGGGAAGTTAGAGTGATGTTCCGGTGTCCAGGCATCCAGTACGGCGGTGGACAGGTTGGTTACTTCCGTCATCTTTTCCATCCACTGTCTTCTGCCGTTATAGATCTTGTTGCCAGACACGCCTTCAAAGAAGAGGTTCAGGTCGAAGTTTTTATACGACAGGTTAGCGGCCAGGCCCATGGTGATTTTCGGGAAGGGGCTGCCGACGTTCTGTACGTCCTGGTTATCGATTTTACCGTCACCGTTGTAGTCTACGAAGCGGATATCGCCGGGTTTGGCATCGGGCTGAATAGGATTGCCGTCTTTGCCTTTGTAGGCATTGACTTCTTCCTGGGAATTAAAGATGCCATCGGTTTTGATGAGGAAGAAGGAGCCAATAGGCGCGCCCACTTTAGCTCTGGAGATATCGCCAAATTCCTGTCTGCCGGAGCCCACAGTGATAGCGGTCATTTCGTTGGCGGTATGGGAAACGTTGAACATTACGCGGTATTTAAGGCCGTTGCGGGTTTGGCTGGCATATTCCACGGAAGCTTCGTACCCTTTGTTTTCGATCACGCCGGCATTGAGTGTAGGCGTGCCCGTTTTACCCACAGACAGGGGGAAGGGTACGCCCAGCAGTACGCCATTGGTTTTTTTATGAAAGACTTCAAAGATGAAGAACAGTTTATTATCGAGGAAGCCTGCATCGATGCCGCCGTTGACGATTTTGGTTTCTTCCCAGGAAAGGTCGAGGGGAGAAGCGTAGGCGCTGGCGGTGCCGCCGGGCCATAACGTATTGCCCTGTACGTAGTTGATCCCGCTGGTGATGGCAGACTGTGTGAGGTAGTTGCCGATTTCCTGGTTGCCCAGTACGCCCCAGCTGCCGCGCAGTTTCAGGTTGCTGACCACATTACGCAGGCTGGAGAAGAAATTTTCATTGTGGATGTTCCAGCCGGCGGAGAAAGAAGGGAAGGAGCCGAACTGGTAGTCGGTCGCAAACCGGGAAGAACCGTCCCTGCGGATAGATGCGGTGAACAGGTATTTGGAATCGTAGGAATACATCACCCGTCCGAAGGTGGACAGGATAGCGCTGGTGCTGGCGCTGCCGTCATTTTTCTGGGAGCTGGCGGTACCGGCGCCCAGTACGGAAGTGCCGTCCGGCAGGTCGTTGCGGGAAGCGCTGAAGCCAGAGTAGGTGTTTTTCTGGGCGGTATAACCGGCTACTGCGTCGATATTATGTTTACCCAGTTTTTTGGTATAGTTCAGGGTATTTTCCACCAGCCAGGAGTTGGCGACGGAACTGCCTTCCTGGAGGTCGGGCAGGGTGTTGGCGGCGTTGCCGTCATTATAGATGCCGGTATAGGTGCGGGTGTAACCCTGTGTTTCGGTCAGGCCCACGTTGAAGCGGTAGCGCAGCCCTTCTATCAGTTTCACTTCCACGAAGGCGTTGGCCAGCAGGTTCAGGTCTTTCGCGCTTTTATTGATTTTTTCCAGCAGGGCAACGGGGTTGGACAGATTTTTCATGTATATCGGTCTTCTGCCGTAGCCGCCGAGGTCTTGTGTAGGATCGTATACCGGTACGGTGGCCGGCATAACGAGGGCGCTGCCTACGAGGCTGTGTGTCTGGTCGCCGCCGCCGGGAGCGAGGTTGCTGACGCCTCTTTTGATAATAACGGTCTCGCCTACTTTAATTCTGCCTTTTTCGTATTGTGTTTTCACGCGGAAGTTGGCAGCGGAGTAGTCGGTATTGATCATGGTGCCGTTTTCTTTGAGGTATCCGCCGGAGAGGTTGTAGGTAAAGTTTTTGGAGCCGCCGCTGAAGTTAACGTTGGTGCGGGCGATGGTGGCCTGGCGGAAGATGGCGTTCTGCCAGTTGGTGTTAACGCCGTTGTAGTCGGGGATGCCGGTCATGTTGGCCTGCATCAGCTTTGTCCATTGTTCGCCATTGAGGAGGCTCATTCTTTTGGGAACGGACTGCACGCCGAACCAGCTGTCGATTTCCAGTTTGGGCGCTGTTTCTTTCAGGCCGCCTTTGGTGGTCACGATCACTACGCCGTTGGCCGCGCGGGAGCCGTAGATGCTGGCGGTGGCCGCATCTTTCAGCACTTCGATGGACTCCACGTCGTTAGGGCTTACGCCGTCAATGCTGTTGACGAACACACCGTCCACGATAAACAGCGGCGCGTTGTTGCCCAGGGTGCTGAGGCCGCGGATAGTGATGTTGAGGCCGGAGCCGGGCGCGCCGCTGGCGGATTCCACGGACACACCAGGAACGCGGCCCTGGATGGCGCTGCTGATATTTTTAGAGACATTGGCGCTGATGGTGTTCACGCGAACGGAAGAAACGGAGCCGGTCACATCTTTCCTTTTCTGGGTGCCGTAACCTACCACCACCAGTTCTTCGGTCTGCACCGCTTTCTGTTGCAGAGTGATATCGAGGGGGCCGGCTTTGGTGACATGTTTTTCGATGGTTTCATATCCGATGAAGGAGATGACGAGGATGCCGCCGCCATCAGGCAGTTCGAGGGCAAAGTTGCCTTTGGCGTCGGTGCTGGTGCCTTTGGTGCTGCCTTTCAGCTTAACAGAAGCACCTGTCAGCGGTTCGCCGGTGAGGGCGTCGGTGATGCGGCCGTATACCGAAATATTGGCGACGGGTTTTACATCGGCGCCATTGGTTTTCACCGACAGGATGATGGTATTGTCCACCACGCTGTAGTTCAGTTTATTACCTGCAAGGCACTGTGTCATGACATCTTCCAGGCTTGCTTGGCTGGCGGAAACGGATACTTTGTCGGCCGTTTTCAGCATTTCGGTGTTGTAGAAAAAGGTATAGCCGGTTTGTTTTCTGATTTCCCGGAGCACTTTAGTGAGTGGTACACGGTGCATGTCCAGGGTCAGCTTTTGCGAGTAACCGGTGGCACTCACCTGCAGGGCAAGTACCAGCAGCAGAAAAGCAGTTAGCTTCATAACTTTCAGCATTTGCGCGCACACCGGGGACCACCGGTGTTTGACGGCATTTCTAAATGGCATAACTTTGTTAGGTTTTTGGTGAGCAATAAGGCTTTACGACAATTGTTTTTTGTTTACCAGAACTTTCTACCGGGCATGTGGCGACATGTCCGGTTTTTCATTTAGGTATTTGGTTATTTGGATATTTAACTATTTTTTGGTTTTCCTTACTGTAGGTTCTGACTCATCTGGCTGATTTCAATGATTAAATGACCAAATATCAAAATGACTTAATAGTGATGGTTTTGTTGGTGATGGAATATTGAATACCGGCTGTTTGCAGGATGCGTAAGGCCTGCGACAGGGTAGACGTTTTACGGATGGAGCCGGAATAGTGCTGGTCCGGGATATTGCCGTTATAGACCACTTCTACATCGTACCACCGGGCGATCGTCCGCATAATGGAAGGAAGGTCGTCATCTTCAAATTCAAACATCCCTGTCTTCCAGGCGATGGTTTTATCGACGTCTGCATCGGATACCGTGATACGGTTTTGTCCTTTGGTGATGACCGCCTGCTGGGAGGGGGCCAGAACGGCCTGTTGTCCGTCGGGCCGGGACACCATGACTTTCCCGGTGACGAGTGTGGTGGTGATGTTGTTTTCATCGGCATAATTCATAACGTTGAAACTGGTGCCTAATACAGTGATTTGCTGGTTGTCGCTGAGCTGTACGTGGAATGGTTGTTGTGCATTGGGGCTGATTTCGAAGTAGGCTTCCCCGTTAAGGTACACGGTCCGGTCGTTGCCGGCGAACCGGGTAGGGAAGCGCAGGGATGATGCGGCGTTGAGCCAAACCCTGCTGCCGTCGGGGAGGGTGATCTGGTATTCACCGCCGCGAGGTGTGGCGAGGGTGTTGAACAGTATTTTTTCTGTGGTGTTGCCGGAGTGGTCGTATACCAGGGAGCCCTGGCCTTTGTTAATACGGGTGCCGTCTTTTTCTTCAAACTGGCTGGCGCCGGTGGAATCGAGGGGGACGGCTGTGCCGTCGGCCAGTGTGAGCATGGCTTTGGTGGTGCCGGGCTGTACATCATGAATTGGGCGGGCCGTGGCGAGATGTTGCTCACGGTAACGGCTGTATTGGTACCATCCGGTGGCGGCCACCAGTACCAGCACTGCGGCGGCAGCCCACCAGTAGAGCCGGCGTTGTTGGCCCCGGGCAGGAGGGGTTAAGGCAGCAGGCGCCTGTGCAGTTGTATTGGCAACATGCTCCCGGAGCAACAACCTGAATTGGCCGACCGCAGCATGCAGCTGTCCCTGTTGCCCGTTGATGGCATCAAATATCTTTCTGGCCTGCTCAAAGGGGGCCTGGCGGTCGGGGTTCTCCCGTATCCAGTCTTCCCAACGGCGGGTATCTTCCTCGCTCACGCCCATACAGTAGCGGAGGAAGGAATCGTCCTGTAAAAAATCTTCAGTAGTGGTAAAAGCGTTTTCCATGACGTGTTGCTATGATATAGTGTGGGGAATCCCCGGTTATTCCCAAAGAATCCCAAAATATTTTTTTCTATATAAGATAAAGGGAGATAACGGCCTTTATTTCAGTGTGTTGATCACATTAAAATAAAGGTCGACAGACAATGGCCCGATGCCTGGGCCGTTTTTGTGCATAGACAGGTTGGCTTCCTGTGCAGGCAGGGCACGGAGCGATTTGATATGCAACAGCATCAGCAGGGAGAAGGCGGCGGACAGTATTTTGAGCGCGGAACCGAGGGTGTTGTAGGCCGTTTTGGTCGTGATACCGGTGCGTCGGGCCACTTCTTCCATAGGCAGGCCATCGAAATAACGAAGCTCCACCAGTTCCTTCTGGCGGGGCGTGAGCTGAGCAATGGCCCGGCGTACCTTCTCCCGCAGCTCCTCTGTGGTTTGTACGGCCACAATGCGGGCTTCATACGACAGTTCGTAGGGGGCGGCCGTAGCGAATGCATCGGCAGCTGCGCCGGTCTGTTGTGATTGCCGTATGCCGGCAAATATTTTGCGGCGGAGGTAAGTAAAAAGGTAGGACTTCACATTCCGGACGGTGTTCAACTGGTGTCGTTTGTCCCATATCTCGAGGAAAACATCGTTGATGGCGTCTTTGGTGAGTTCTGCGTCGCCACAGCTGCGGATGCCATAGTTGACCAGCGACAGATACATTTTTTCGTACAGGGCTACCAGTGCCTTCTGGTTGTTCTGGCGCACTTCCTCCCATAGCCGGGCATTGGCGGTATCCGTCTGCGGTTGGCCCGCAGCGGGCTGGTCGCGGAATGTTACTGGTTCATTGTTCATCCGGAAAATTATTCAGCTGTTTATTGACAGGATGGCTGGTAGGTCCTGTTTCATGTTCACGTGGTAACAGTTACTGACTTTGGTTGTTTTTGTTCAGACCGGAAGGTAGTAATAATTCGCGTAGGATCAATAGGCGGGGAAGAAAGGGGAGCCTCTTTTTATTTGAGGCTTCCCGCGATGTAGGTGCAATAATCTTTGTACTTATCCTGTTCGGCTGCGGGGTAGATGATCATGATGGTCTGGAAGACATCGGAATCACCGCCCATATAGTCGATTTTGCGTTTGGCTGTTTTACAGTACACAATCTCGCCTTTGCTGTTGGTGCCGGAATAGATGTAGTAGCCGGGTTTGATGACCTTATAGGCCACTTTAAGTCCTTTGGTGGCCGACTGGAAGTTATACTTCAAAGGGTCGGTCCCGGGCTGAACGTTATCGTCAATATCCGCCGGGTCCATGACCAGCTGGCCGAAGGCGTATATTTTGGCCGTGCCTTTCGGGGCGGAAAACGTTTGGCCGTCGCCGTTACCGGATTCTCCGTCGGCTTTAAAATCGTCCGGGTATTCCATACAGAACTGGAAGCGGCCGTTGCAATACTTTTTTCTGGCCCCTGTCGTGAAAGACAGGCATAATATTGCCAGCAGCAGGGAGGTTACACAAATTGTAGCTTTCATAATAAATGTCTGAAGCGCAAATGTAAGGTGCTTTTTTACTACTTTCGCCCGGTAAAAAAATCCCTTTCCCGTTTCATGAAACAAATCCTCACGGCCCTGTTATGCCTGGTATTGTGCCGGGCGCATTCCCAGACCTTATATGTAAAGACTTACGGCAGCCCTACAGACAAACCGGTCATTTTCCTGCATGGTGGCCCGGGGTATAACGCCGCTTTTTTTGAAGTAAGCACCGCTGCGCGGCTGGCCGAAAAAGGTTTTTTTGTGATTGTTTACGACCGCAGGGGTGAAGGCCGTTCGCCGGACACCACGGCTAAATTTACTTTCGGGGAGGCGCTGGCTGATATTGATGGGCTCTATAAAACCTACAAACTGAAAAAGGCCGTTTTGCTGGGACATAGTTTCGGAGGGGTGCTGGCCGTTAAATACGCAGGCAAAAATCCGGGGGCGGTAGATGCCATTGTGCTGGCAGATGCATTGCTCAATGCACAGGAAACTTACCGTACTATTCTGGCAAAAGTAAAAGGTATTTACGAGGAGAAAAAGGACAGTATGAGCCTTCGGTATATTGGGATGATTGAGCAAATGGATACTGCCGGATTGGCATATAACTCCTATGCGCTGGGGCACGCGATGATGAACGGCTTGTACGGGCCGGCACATTTTTCAGATGAGGCGAAGGTTATCTATCAGGAAACCAGGAAGGATTCCGTGGTGAAAAGATATGCAGGCCAGATGACCCGGCTGGCGCCAACCGGCTATTGGGAGCATGAACATTACACCACCTTGAATATGCTGCCGGAGCTTAAAAAACTGGTGGCCGGGAAGGTAAAGATATATGCAGTTTACGGAAAGGACGACGGGCTGTTTTCTGAAAAACAAGTAGCGGCGGTGACGGCGATTTTGGGCAGTGACCGGGTCGATTATCTGACAGGAGCAGGGCATAATGTATTCGCCGACCAGCAGGTTTCTTTCCTTGATGACCTTAAAAAATGGCTGAAATAGGCTGGTTTTTATGTATTACTTAATAAAAATGCAGGTTTTTTAGACCTGCATTTTTTTATATCTGGCTGATAAAATGTCTGTATTGTAACTATTAGATTATCAATATATTTAGTCGAATTGTTTAAAGTAAAGTAAAACTTTAAGTAGCCGCCGCAATTTCCTGTTATGTTATTTTTCAGGCACCTGGTCTTATCCCTGTTTCCGCAAAAACGAGATCGCCCAGCTCTTCCAGTGAATTAACCGTAACGAGTGAAACATGTTCCATTGGTAGGGGTGAAAACAACCACCGCGGACCACTCTCCACCACCCCAAATGCTGACCCTCCGATTTCGATTTTATACGACCTTTTCGCCGGCTGAAAAATGAAACCCAACTCCAGTAATTTATCATGACTGATTGCGGTCATCGTGTATATATATTTTCACGAATATAATAATTTAATTTAAATTGAAATAACTGTCTGAAGAATTTAAAAAATATCGCTGTGGCGGCGCACTAGAAAAGTTAAAAGTCTATAAATTTGGTAGACTAAAAACTTGTGAGTACTTTTATCGCGCTTACAGAACAATCAATATGCTGCTGACAAAAGGGCAGCAGCGCGGCAACCGGAATCGAAAAATTTGGTTATTTTATTATTTGATTATTGCGTTATGGGATGTGTGACATATGCCCATGCAGGCTTCCCCGAATAGTAAAACAGATAACCAAATGATACCATAATTGAGTAATCAAACAATCAGGATTGTCAGGCTTTTACTACCCGACCATTTACCAGGCCACCTGGTAAAAAACACTCATTTGTTTAAACCAAAAGTTACCTATGGACTTATTTTACATTAATGCACGTAAGCGGACATGGGCTATCCTCCTGTTGATACTGGCCCTTGGTTCCCCGATGTTTTTGCTGGCGCAACAGCGTGCAGGCGTAAGCGGTACCGTACGTAACGACCGCAACGAGGTCCTGCCGGGAGCTTCCGTTACCGTCACCAATACGGCCACCGGCACCACTTCCTCCACGCAGACCAATGCGGCCGGCGTGTTTCAGTTTCCAAACCTTCCCTCCGGAGGCCCTTACACCTTCCGTATTACTTTCATCGGCCTGGAGCCACAGGAGCTCTCCGGCTATACCCTCAAGGCAGGAACGCCGCTGCTGCTCAACGCCGTACTCAAAGAATCCGCCTCGTCGCTCAACCAGGTAGTCGTAGTGGGCTACGGCGTGCAACGCCGCCGTGAAGTGACCGGCGCCGTGTCTTCCATCCGCGCCGCAGAGCTGAAAGACCAGCCGGTATCCAGCTTTGCCCAGGCTATCGCAGGCAAGGTGGCAGGGGTGCAGGTGATACAGAACACCGGCGCGCCCGGCGGCAGCCTCAGCGTCCGCATCAGGGGCCTCAATTCCATTTCGGCCGGTACAGATCCGCTCTACGTCGTAGATGGGTTCCCGTTATCCAACGACCTGAAGAACCTGCAAGGCACTACAGACGTAGTAGGCATCACCGGCCAGGCTTCCTTCCAGAAATCACCGGACCCGCTCAGCACCCTCAACAGCGACGATATCGAGTCCATCGAAATACTCAAGGATGCTTCCGCGGCCTCTATCTATGGCTCCCGGGCCTCTAACGGCGTGGTGCTCATCTCCACCAAAAAAGGGAAAAAAGAAGGACCGCCTTCCTTTAGTTATAACGCCTACGGCGGCTTCCAACAGGTAAGCAAAAAAATCAAAATGCTGGACGCCTATCAATGGGCGAAACTCTCTTTTGACGCCAAGAACAACGCTTATCTCGACGCCAAACCCGGTGGCAGCATCAACGATGACAATGCCACCCGCGGCAACTCCAACTTCCAGATAGCTCCGGAAACACTGCCGTACCTCAACGGGGAAAAGGGGCTGGTGAACACCGACTGGCAGGATGCGGTATTCCGCACCGCGCCGGTACAAAATCACACGCTCTCCGCTTCCGGCGGTAATGATAAATTCCAGTATTATATCTCCGGTAATTATCTCGATCAAAAAGGTGTCGTGATCGGTTCGGGGTATAAGAGATATGGAGTAAGGGCCAATTTTACGGCCAACCTCACCTCCCGGCTGAAAGTAGGTCTCTCCCTGAACCCCACCTTTGATCATTATGACCTGATCAACAGTGAAGGCCCCTGGACGTTTGACGGTATCCTGAGCAATGCCCTTAAAGCATCACCCATCTTTCCGGTGTACAACCCTGACGGTTCCCTGGCCACCAACAAACAAAACGTGTGGGCCTATGGCTACTCCGGCGGAGAAAACCCGGTGGCGCTCGCCACCCAGATCGAAGATAAACTGGACCACGTACGCAACCTCGGACATATCTATGGCGAATACACGATTATTAAAGGGCTGACCTTTAAAACCTTCTTCGGAACGGACATCAATTATTTCAACCGCAACTATTACCGTCCTTCCACGCTGGGCAGCTATAAACCTATCCAGCAGGCAGCGCCCACCGTGCCTAAAGGGTCCGCCCAGACGGCGCAGTCGGTGAACTGGTTATGGGAAAACACGCTCAACTATCATTTTGAGGCGTCAAAACACCGCTTCGATGTGCTGGCAGGATACACTTCGCAGAAAAATACCACCAAAGCCAACGAAACGGTAGGCACCGGCTTCCCTAACGATGCCGTACATACGATTAATGCGGCCACCATTACCAGCGGCACGTCTAATACCTCCCAATGGTCGCTGCTCTCGTACCTGGGACGTATCAACTACAACTATGACGATAAATATTTCGTAAGCGCCAGTCTGCGCAGCGATGGTTCGTCCCGCTTCGGGGCCAACAACAAATGGGGCTATTTCCCGTCTGTCTCCGGCGGATGGCTGATCAGCAATGAGGCGTTCTTTAAAGTGCCTGTAATTTCCGAGCTGAAAGCCCGCGTGAGTTACGGCACTTCCGGTAACTTCCAGATCGCCAACTACGCTTCCTATGACCTGCTGGCTTCCAATAACTATATCCTTGGCAGCGGCAACGGCAATGTGGTCAATGGCGCCGGGCTTGCCCAGCCAGCCAATCCGGACCTGACCTGGGAGAAGACGGTGCAATTCAACGCCGGCCTGGACCTTGGCCTTTTCCAGAACCGTATTTATCTCAGCGCGGACTATTATAAAACCACCACCTCCGACCTGCTGCTGAACGTGCCGGTGCCCTTTAGTTCCGGTTTTGCCACAGCGCTCAAAAATGTGGGCAAGGTGCAGAACAGCGGCGTGGAATTCGGTCTGACCACCCGCAACCTTACCGGGGCATTCAGCTGGAACACCAATTTCAACCTGTCGGCCAACAAGAATAAAGTGCTGCAGCTTGGTCCGGGTAACGCCCCGATCCTGTCGGACGGTGGTAACGGCACTATCTCACAGTTGTTCATTACTGCGGTGGGCCAGCCTATCGGCAGCTACTACGGCTATGTGAACGGAGGAGTGTTTGTTAACCAGGACGAGATCAACAGTTATCCTCATTACGCCACCGCCAAACCGGGGGACCGTCGTTTTGTGGACGTGAACGGAGACAAAAAAATCGATGCCAACGACCGTACCACCATTGGCAGCTATTTCCCGGATTTTATCTGGGGGATGACCAATGAATTCCGGTACAAAGGCTTCGATCTGGCCATATCCCTGCAGGGGGTGCATGGTAATGAGATCCTGAACCTGCAACGCCGCTTTATCTTTAATATGGAAGGTAACGCCAACCAGATGGCCGATGCCCTGTCTTACTGGAAATCCCCGCAAGACCCCGGAGATGGCAACGTGATGCGCGCCAACCGCGTCACCAACGCCAACAGCGCCCAGATCAGCTCCTTCCATGTGGAAGACGGTTCGTTTGTGCGTTTGCGTAATGTGACCCTCGGCTACACCTTCAATAAAAAGCTGCTGGGCAACCATGTCAACGCCCTGCGTCTGTATGTGTCCGGCCAGAATATCTACACCTGGACACACTACACCGGTTACAACCCCGAAGTGAACGCCCGGCCCGACAGTCCGCTGTCACAGGGAGAGGACTACGGTACTTATCCGCTGCCGAAAACCTTTATCGCCGGTATAAATCTTTCATTCTAAAACCAGGGCTCTATGAAACGTCAATATATACTACCGCTTTTAGGCATACTTACCTTCAGCGCCTGCAGCAAGGATTTTATCAACCTTACGCCGCAGTCCAACCAAACAACTTCCACCTTTTTTAAGACGGCATCTGATTTTGAGCAGGGGGTGAATGCTGTTTACGACGGCCTGCAAAGCGCGCAGACCTACGGCAAAACCTATTATTACCTGATGGAAGTACGCAGCGACAATACCGATATATGGGACCGTGGCGCGTTGGCCGGTGTAGCTTCCCAGATCGACTTTTTTACCGAAGTGACCACCAATCCTTTTGTCAGCGACGGGTATGCCGGCGCTTATGTGATCATCACGCGGGCCAATGCCGTGTTGGACCAGATCGATGCCTCCGCGATCCCTGACGCATCCAAAAAACAATACAAAGGGGAGGCGTTGTTCCTGCGGGCATTGTCTTACTTCAACCTGGTACGGCTATACGGAGCGGTGCCGCTGGTCACCAAAATGGAGACTACCTCGCAGGCGCTGGGCCATAAAAGAAATGCCGTTACGGAAATATATGCGCAGATAGAGAGTGATCTGCAAACCGCCGCATCTTTGCTGCCGGCTGTTTATGCTAACGCCAACGACTATGGGCGGGCCACGGCTGGCAGTGCCTTCGGCCTGCTGGGCAAAGTGCTGGTGACAGAGAAAAAATGGGCCGATGCCTTGACAGCCCTGAAAAACCTAGGCGCCGGCTACAGTCTGCTCAATGACTATGCTGACCTCTACAAGCCGGCCAACGTGGTGAACCCCGAAATACTGTTTGCCGTGCGTTTCAAAAAAGGCCTCAATCCTTCTGAAGGCAACAACTATTTCGCCGATATGGTGCCGGTGTCTTTCTATTATAATGGTGTGCAATACGGGGGCTCCAACAACAACCGGCCTACCCACGACCTGGTGGCCAATTATGAACCAGGAGACAAACGACTGGGCGTATCGCTGGATACCATCTACAATAACAGCGCAACCAATGTGGTCAAGGGCAACTATGTAAAAAAATACTTCGATGTGCCCGGCGCCACCAACGATGGCGGCAGCAATTTCCCGGTGCTTCGCTACGCAGATATACTCTTATTGCAGGCGGAAGCACTCAATGAGCAGGCATACAGTGGCGCTACCGGCCCGGGAACGGCCTTCGGTTTCCTGAACGCTGTCCGCAAAAGGGCAGGCCTGGCAGAAAAGACACCTGCCGATCTGCCGGACCAGGCCAGTTTCCGCAATGCTGTTTTCCGTGAAAGGAGAGTGGAACTGGCATTTGAGAACGACCGCTGGTTTGACCTGGCCCGCAGCAGCAACGGCGTGGCGGTATTGCAGGCTCACCTGAAGCAGGAGTACAATCTGGCTACGCCGGTGTTAAACGCCGACCGCCTGTTGTTCCCCATTCCGCAGAGTGAAATCAATATCCATAATGACCCCGCCAACTTCCCGCAGAACAAGGGGTATTAGGGGCGGTTAAACGAGAAGCCATGAAACAAGTTTATTCAGGCGTATTGTGCGTGCTGCTGTCGCTGACAGCCGCCGCACGGTCTGCCGCAGACTCTGTATGGGTGCGTTCCCACTATATCAAAAAAGAACAGTATATCCGTATGCGTGATGGCGTGCAGCTGTTCACCACTATCTATCAACCAGTTGACAGCAGCGAGCAGCACCCGGTGCTCATGACCCGGACACCTTATTCCTGTGCCCCTTATGGCAAAGATATGTCGCCCAGGCTGTGGAATTCATACTGGAACACGTATGCCCGTGAGGGTTATATCATCGTTATTCAGGATGTGCGTGGCCGTTGGATGAGCGAGGGGCAGTTTACCAATATCCGGCCGTTTAATCCTGATAAGAAAGGAACTGATATTGATGAGGCCAGCGATACCTATGACACCATTGAATGGTTGTTGCATCATGTGCCGCATAACAATGGCAGGGTCGGTATTTTCGGAATTTCCTATCCCGGCTTTTATAGTACCATGGGCGCTTTAAGCGGGCATCCGGCATTGAAGGCCGTTAGTCCGCAGGCGCCGGTGACGGACTGGTTCCATGGTGATGACTTCCACCATAACGGGGCTTTTTTCCTGATGGACTGTTTTAATTTTTACACCAAGGGTTTCGGGTATCCTCATCCGCAGCCGGTGTCCGTTGCGCCGGTGCAGCAATTGCAGCTGCCTTGCGCCGATAACTACCAGACCTTCCTGCAGATAGGCACCATTCCTGATTTTACGAAGCTGACGGGCGACAGCCTGGCGTTCTGGAAAGAGATCATATCCCATCCCAATTACGACGACTGGTGGAAGGCCCGCGACCCGCGGCAGTACGTGGAACGGATAGAACCTGCCATCCTGGTGGTAGGTGGACTTTTTGACGCAGAGGACTGTTACGGTGCGTGGAACCTGTACAAGGCTATTGAAAAGAAAAAGCAGTCTGCCCATTTCAATAAACTGGTGATGGGCCCGTGGTATCATGGTCAATGGGCTTCCACAGACGGCTCCCGGCTGGGCAATGTACAATTCGGCGATAATACCGCCGCCTGGTACCAGGAGCATATAGAGGTACCATTCTTTAATCATTATTTGAAAGACAAAGGTTCGCTGGCAGATCTGCCTGAAGCTACTGTCTTTTTTACCGGGGAAAACCACTGGCGGCAGTTTACCACCTGGCCTTCGCCGGAGGTGGCGTACAAGCCGATGTACTTACAGGCTGGCGGAGAATTGGGTTGGGCGCGTCCTGCCGGCGCTGCGCGGCCTTACAGTGAATACATCAGTGATCCGGCGCATCCGGTGCCTTATACCGGTGACATACATTATATACGCACCCGTGACTATATGACCGATGATCAGCGGTTTGCCTCCCGCCGCTCTGACGTGTTGACTTTTGAAACCGGGCCGCTTACTGCGCCGGTGACGCTGGGGGGCGCTGTTACCGCAGATCTCCGTGTAAGCATTATCGGTACCGATGCCGATTTTGTGGTGAAGGTCATTGATGTGTTCCCGGATAATTTCAGTTACCCTGGCGCCTCGCAGCCCAATATGACCCGTGATGCCGGCGGCCCGCATCCGATGGGCGGGTATCAGATGCTGGTGCGTGGTGATATTTTCCGCGGCCGCTTCCGTAACAGCTTCGCGCTTCCGGAGGCGTTTACGCCCGGTAAGGTGGAGAAGGTGCGTTTCGAGTTACCGGACGTAGCACATACTTTTTTAAAGGGCCATCGTATTATGATACAGATACAGAGCAGCTGGTTTCCGCTGGCTGACAGGAATCCGCAGCAGTTCATCAATATCTACGAAGCACAGGAAAAAGATTTTAAGAAGGCTGATATCCGGGTGTATCATGATGCAGCGCATCCTTCGTCGGTAGTATTGCCGGTGCTGCCGGATTAGCCCGGGGCTTCAGCCCCGGGACGATTTAAATGTCCCGTTTCATCAGAATATCCATTTGTTCATCGGCGCCGAGCCGGAAGATATGTTGCCCGAAGGGAACAAACCCCTGTTTGTGATAGAATCCCTGTGCCTTTTCATTTTTTGTCCATACGCCCAGCCAGATGAAGTCTGCATTTTTCTCACGGGCCACAGCGATGGCTTTGTCGAGCAGCAGTTGTCCTGCTTTGAGCCCCTGAAACTGTTGCAGTACATAGATACGTTCTATTTCCAGCGCGTTCTGATCTTTCAGGTCGGTTTGTGCCGGTCCGGTGTTGAGCCTGATATAGCCGATGGGCGTATCTTGCCGGAAGGCAATGTAGTAGCTGATGTGCGGGGAGTTGATTTCTATTGACAGTTGTGTGGCGTTAAAGTGTGTGGACAGGTGGTGTTGCATATCTTCCTGTGTATTATAGGCTTCGTAGGTTTCCCGGAAAGTGGCGACAGAAAGTTGCTGTAATGCTGTGATATTTTCTAAAGTCGCGCGAATAATATAGACAGCGGTCATAATTCTCTTTTTTGCAAAGATACTGAATCCGGGGGTGGTGTCTTCTGGAGGTGGGGGTTGTCATCGTTCTGACAGTTTCCTTTTAGTAACTTCGCGATATGACGAGACAAGAAGTTCAACTGACTGATACTGATATTCAATTGTTGCAAAGCCTGGGGCGGGTGAAGGGACGTCGTTTGAGGCTGCTGTTGTTTTTTACATTTGTGACACTGGTGTTTGGGTTGTTATTGTTTATACCTTCTGATGCGACCGGTTTTAGGATTGGCGTAGGGCTGATATTTCTGCTGATGTTCTCGCTTTGTTATTTTATGTGGCGGGGAGTGTGGCTGATGCGGCGGCGTAGCCGGCATAGCATTAACAATGGCCGCAAAGGGATTGTGGAGATGGAGTTGAAGGCATTACAGGCCAATGGCCGGGGGGGAGTGGATTATGTGGCGGACAATGGCGAGGTGTACCGGGTAGCGGTGCCATTGCCGGGTGTTTCTGTATTGGGCAGGCAGTTGTCTTCCTGGTATCCGGGCGTGATAGAGCGGGCAGCCGGCATGGCAGGTGAACGGGTACAGTTACATATCAGTGTTACCGGTGTGTTGTTACAGGTGATCTATCCGGAGGCGCTGGCGGTGAAAGCGCCGGCGGTGTTAACGGAAACGGATAAACGGCTGGTAAGCCAGTACCATAACCGTGACAAGGTGATTGTGATCGGTAAGATCACGGAGGTACTGTTCCCGTTGCAACGTGGCAAAGCGGCACATGAAACGTATATCCGTTTAGGTGATACCCTTTATCTCCTGAAGCCGTTGCGGCAGACGGAACATCCGGTCAATCCCGGACTGGAAGTGCATTTGCATATCCTTCCCGGGAGAAATGGAGAGGCTGACCAGCTGTTGTACCTGCTGGGAGCGTAGGATTGTTTTTCAGATGATCAGGTTGGGGGGTAAGTCCTGTTTATTATTCTGACCTCAGGCTGTTAACCGGATTGGTCATCGCCGCCCTGATGCCCTGGAAGCTGATTGTCAGCAATGCGATGACCACAGCCAGCAAACCGGCGAGCATAAACATCCACCAGGAGAGGGTGATATGACGGTCCATGTGTTGCAGCAGTACCTGCATGGCCCATGCTGCCAGCGGAGCAGCCAGCAGGAAGGCCAGCAGTATCGGTTTCATCAGATCGGCCGACAGCATGAACCACAGGCGGGCAACGCTGGCGCCAAATACTTTGCGGATGCCAATTTCGCGGGTACGTTTTTCTGCCATGAAGGTCGATAACCCCAGCAGCCCAAGGCAGGAAATAATAATAGCGAGCGTGCCCACCACGCTGATCATCTGCCAGGTGGAACGGATTCCTTCAAATTTGCGTTCCTGCGCATCCTGGGTGAAGTGGAACTCGAATGGGTAGCCAGGCGCTGTCTTTTTGAAGGCGGCTTCCAGTTGCTGTACCTGTTGCTGCCATTGGCCGTCGTTGACGAGGCGCACAAAAATATGATTGAGGGTGCCGGTATTCAGGAAGACCGCTAATGGCGGAGTGACGTCGAACGGATCATTGAAAGAGAAGTTCCTGACCACGCCGATCACCATGTTCTGACCAATGAGCGTGCCCACTACAGGAGGTTTCAGTCCCATCTTTTTTACTGCAGTTTCATTCAGGATGCAACCCATGGTATCCCCAAAATCGCGGTTGAAATCCCGTCCTTCCAGGAGAGATAATCCTGCTGTTTTGATCCAATCGTATTGTACCTGGCTGATATTGACCATAAAATTCTGGTCGGCTGTTTTGCCTGGCCATACCAGGTCATTGGTGGCGCCGTTGTAGCGTACCAGGTCGTCGTTGCCGGCGGAAACGCTTTGTACGCCGGGGATTTGCAGGAAGGCCTCCCGGATAGCGTCATATTTGCCGGCCATATTGCCGCGGGTGGGAATGTCGATCAGGTTTTCCGTCTCATAACCGATGGGCAGCTCCTGTACATACCGTTGTTGCCGGAAAATGACGATGGTGGTAATGATCAGGAAAATAGAGATCATAAACTGAAAGGTGACCAGGCCTTTGCGGAAAAGGCTGCCGTTGCGGTTACCCGGCATCAGGCCCTTTAATACTTTGACGGGCCGGAAGGCGCTGAGGAAGAAGGCGGGGTAGCTACCGGCAATAAGGCCGGTGACCATGGCAAGGCCAATCATAAACAACCACAGCTTCCAGTCTGCCAGGTCCATGGTCAGATGGGTATGAAGCAGCGTGTTCATCGCGTGAAGGCTCAGTTTAGCCAGCAATACTCCGGTGACCAGCGCCAGCAAGGCCATGGCCATGGATTCGGAGAGGAACTGCCATACGATCTGGCGCCGGGTGGCGCCCAGGGTTTTGCGTACGCCCACTTCCCTGGCGCGTTGTGCGGAGCGTGCGGTGGCCAGGTTCATGAAGTTGATACAGGCGAGCAAAAGGACAAAGATGCCCACAATAATGACGAACTGGATGACCTGTATTTTGCCACCTGCGGGTTTACCGTCCCTGAACCTGTTATAAAGGTGAAAGTCGGCAAAAGGATAGGTAAAAGGGGTACTGTTGCCATAACGGGTGCCAATCAGTTTTTTCAGTTTATCATTGAAAATGTTCGGGTCAACATGTGGTTTGAGGGTCACAAAAGTCTGCATGGCATTATAGTCCCACCGATCGGAGATGCCCGGGTTTTGCTGTTCTATGAGCTGGTAAGGCAGCATCACATCGAACCGCAGGGTACTGTTGTCCGGGATGTCCTGAATAACGGCGCCTACTTTCAGGTTGCGGGCCTGGTTGTGCCGGAATATTTTACCGACGGCGTCATCGGTGCCGAAGAACTTTCTTGCTGTGCCGGAGGTAATGACGATAGAGCCGGGGTCGAAGAGCGCCGCTACCGGATCGCCGGCAATAACGGGGAACCGGAAAATACGGAAGAAATCCGCATCGGCATAGTACCCGTTTTCATAGGTGCTTTTATCTCCGATGTTCAGCAACTGGTCGCCGCCATGGGTAACACGTGTCACATGGTCCGCATCGGGCAGGCCCTCACGGATGGCCGAGGCAAGGGCAGGCGTGGTCGTATAGCCGGTATAGATGACATTCTCCCGGGGATCATTGAGCATGATGCCGTAGATCGAAGAAAGATTGGGATGGAAACGGTCATATTGTAATTCCCCCTTTACAAAAAGAAGGAAGATGATGCCCAGCGCGAGCCCTATCGACAGGCCGCTGATATTGACAAAGGTGAACAGCCTGTTTTTGACCATCCCCCGGACGGTGGCGGCGTAGTAGTTTTTCAACATAATCGGGAATTTTAATCTGCCTGGTAGCTGCTCCGCCAAGAAGGTGCCATGTTTGAAACACTGGCCGGGCAAGAGGCGGGGAGTTACGGTGCGTCCGGTTTCGGAACAAAAGTGTCCGATTTCGCACGCGTTGCGCGATGCATTTCCTTTGCTGCCAATTGCCACCGGGGTCCTGCATCGGTATTGTGCTGATGTGTCTTCTGCTGCCAATTGCCACTGGGGTACTGCTTCAGTATTGTGCTGATGTGTCTTCTGCTGCCAATTGCCACCGGGATACTGCATCGGTATTGTGCTGATGCTCTTCTACTACCAATTGCCGCCGGGATACTGTTCCAGTATTGCCTTGGCGCGTAATTGTCCCTGTTTCATCCAGGCCTGCATCAGCAGCCGGTCAAACCGCAGACCGGTGGGGAAGTCGGGGTCAAGTTCTGCTTCTGGGCTGATATAAAATACTTTGACGGGGGCAGTGGCATTGTGCTGGAAGTTGCGCAGTACTTCGAGGTCGTTTTCCCGTACTTCCTGTATGAAGATGGTAACAGCGCGCATCAGCACATCGAGAAGGCCGGTATAGTTGTCGCTACCTGGCTGCTGTGTGTCCGGGTTGTTACTGAGGATATAGATCCGGTGCTCTTCTCCGGATGGAAGATTGGTGACGACAGCACGGGTAGGGACTACCTCCCGGTTGCCACCGTCTACATACTGGCGGTCACCAATGGTGACAGGCGGCATGAAAACGGCCTGGTTGCTGCTGCTCTGCAGCGATTTGATCAGCATTTCGGAGGAATTGATCACGAGGCTATCGTAGTGAATACTCGCCTGGATAGGACGTGAAGAGAAGATGCTCAGGCGGCCGGTTTGCAGGCAGACGGCATTGAGGCATAAAATAGAAGCGGATTGCCGTATGGTGTTCCAGGCGTCATCGGTCATCTGTTGCCGGATCTGGTTTTCCAGCGGAGTGGTGTCGTACAGATAAGGCTTGTTGTTGATGATGTTATCGATAGCGTTTTGTTTGTTGAGGATGTCCGCATTGCTGTTGCTCAGGTATATGTCTGTCACCTCCGGTATTTTACCGGCGGCTACCATGGCCGCGATGAGGGCGCCGGTGCTGGTGCCGCTGATGAGATCAAAGGAGCGGATGCCGGTGGTGGTCATCAGCTGACGGAGCGCTCCTACGCTGAAAGCGCCTTTGGCGCCGCCGCCGCTGGTAATGAGTACGTTCATGGTCTTTTTTTGAAAGGCTGATGGAACAGGACGATGCCTACGGCAAAGCCCATACGTGCGGATTTCAGTTCATTGTTGACCGACAGGTTGAGGCCAAATGGTCCCAGCTGCAATTCCGCTCCCAGTGCCACCTGGTTAAAATGTACGAAGCTGGTATTATATTCCGTATAGGCGTTGAGGTTGCCAACGCCGACGGGTATCTTTTTCACTGAGATGTCAGTGACGCGAACGGCCAGCCGCGTGCTAAGCGTGGTATAGAAGGTATTGCCGCGCAGGAACAGGGCAGGACCGGCCATTACCCGAAAACGGCCGCCACACTGTCCGGCGCCGGCGAAAGTATAGCTGAGGTAACCCCTCACCGTGCCGAGGTAGGCTACCTGGCTGCTGAAAATATTGGCAGCGCCCTGACTGAGCTCGAAGCGTTTTTCCAGTCCGCCGCAAAACTCAGAGGAAGGAAACTCCGGATGGGCAATATGTTGGCGGTTCATATACACGAGCCACTGAAATACATTGTTGGCTTCATCGTCGGGCAATGCATCGGCAAAGCAGGTGCCGTTCAGCGTGTCGTTGATGAAAGTGGCGGTTTGCCGGCTGACCCGGATGAAATCCTGGTAGCTTTGTGGATGTTGTTGTTGCAGCCGGGTGAGCAGCTGTTCGTTGGCGCTGTCCTGTGGCTGATATTTTCCCAGGGTTTTCGTGAGCGCAGATATGGTTTGTGCATAGGATACCGCTTTAGCTCTGCAGGTGGCGTTGTCACAGCATTTTTCCGTCGTTTGTGCAGTGAGCTCCCGGATACTGCCTATGCATAGTAACAATAGCAGCAGGGTTTTTTTCATAACAGGAAGTTAGGCTTTTTCGCAGAAAACGGCAACGCAGTCATGTAAAGTGCGTCAGGATTTTAGCGAAGAGCAGGGACGTAAGGAAATGAACCTATCCCGGATGGTCCTTTTTTTCGGGAAATCGCCGGTAAAAGCCGGTAATGGATGAACATCTTCGCGTTCTTTGCTCTCTTGTATTCTTCGAGAAAAAAATCGCTTTACAATAAAAATTTGAGTAGTTTACCCGGGTGCACGCATTATTAAAAACTATTGTATGGGAGACGCTGAAGTAAACGCCCTGTGGCGGTCTGTTTGTGGGGCGGATGATCAGTCGGCGTTTCGTACGTTGTTTGATTACTTCTACAACCGGCTGGTCTGTTTCGCGGCCGATCTGGCGGGTACCCGTGAAGCGGCGGAAGAGATTGTATCGGATGTGTTTGTGCAGCTATGGAAGAACCGCCGGCAAACGGTGGGGGTTATACGACTGAAGACCTATTTATATACGGCGGTCCGTCACCGCAGCTATAATTATATACGTGACCATCAGCGGCACCGGTGGCTGGGGCTGGACAGTATCGCTGAGCCGGCGGAAACGGCCATTCAGCCTTCGCTGGAGTGGAAAGAGCTACAGCAGCAACTGGACGCGGCAGTGGACCGGCTATCGCCGCAATGCCGCACTGTTTTCCGCATGGTGCGGGAAGAAGGCTTCAAATACAAGGAGGTGGCTGCTATCCTGGACGTGTCGCCACGCACGGTGGAAACCCAACTGGCAAGGGCCGTGGCCCGGCTGCGTGAAGTGCTGCAAGCTATGCAGCATCCGGTGCGGTAAGAGCGTGCCTCCCGGGCTGTACATTGAGCATCCGGCACGGCAGATAAGCACGCAACTGTAATGACGTTATACAACCGACTGAACATTTAAGCAAATCGTACCATTCCCTCCCCGTCCATTAGTGCTTTCAAAATTTTTTTCATCGTTTGTACGTAATCGTGTTTTTTTTCGTGTCTGTATATCCGGAGAGCACTTCTTTCCGGAAGAATGATGACAGATGAACAACGCCTGAACGAACTGATCACTGCCCGGCTGGCCGGCACCATCGATGCGGATGGAGCGGCTGAGCTGGAATCCCTGTTGCGGTCATGTCCCGAACAACAGGCCACTATTGCCTTACTGGAACGGTACTGGGAGGCGGTCCCCGTAGCGGCCACGCCGCCCGCAGACATTTTCCGGCAAATCATGGCCGTGGCAGAGCCGGCCCACTCATCTCCCGGAAAAATTACAACAAAAGACTCCCGGGGGCTGAAGTCATGGATATTATGGGGAGCCGCAGCTGTGACCCTGCTGGGCATGTTCCTCTTATTCCGGCCTGGTGGCGACAGTCATCAGCAGATAGTGCGGACGGCCGACGGGGAACGGAAAACATTCCGCCTGGCAGATGCCAGTACCGTACACCTTAATGGCGGCAGCCAGTTACGCTGTGTGCTGACCGGCTCCCGCCGCGAACTGTGGCTGGAAGGAGAGGCCTATTTTGAAGTGGCGCCCGACCCGGCCAGGCCCTTCGTGGTACACGCTTCCGGGGTCAATATACACGCGCTGGGAACGGCTTTTAACGTAAAAGCCTATCACGGGCAGTCATCCTGTGAAACAACCCTGCTGGAAGGCGCCGTGGAAGTATATGCCGACAAAACCCCCGACAGCAGGATACGGTTGCGGCCCTACGAAAAAGTATCGCTGGACGCTACCGCGTCGATCGCGGCGCCGGTGAAAAAAATAAACCTGAAAACCATACACGCCGGCCCACCCGCACAAACCAACGTCGCTGCGCCACTGGCCGACACCAGCCTGACAGAAACGGCCTGGGTAAACAACCGGCTGCAATTTGACGAGATCGACTTCGAAGAGCTGGCACGGCTGCTGCAACGCTGGTACGGCGTACATATCACCTTCCGGGATGAAAAACCAAAGCACTATATCTTCAGCGGCGCCTTTGCCGGCGAAACCGTCACCCAGGCATTGGATGCCATGCAGTTGATTGAAGATTTCCGCTATGAAGTACAGGGCAATACAATTACCATATTTGGCACGTCAACTAAAAAATAAGCTGCAAAAACCGTTATGAATCAGTAAAAACAAACAGTAGAACATCACAGAAAAAAAACAGGAAATGCTACTAACATTTCCTGTAATTCCAGGTAAAGAAACAATGCATATCCCCTTTGGCCGGGCGGACAGGGCATTGTTATTTTCTCACCCATCATCACAAATGTAATGCAAAATGTCAACCAATCGCGTTGCCGCCGGCGAAGAACGGCGGTACTAAAGCCTCTAGTCATTATGAAGCTGTCTTTTGTTATTGTTTTATTGTCCTGCCTGCAGGTGACCGCCACCGGCTACTCCCAGCGCCGGGTGTCGCTGTCGGTGAAGGATACGGAAATCAAAAAGGTGCTGGACCGTATCTCCGGGCAGACAGACGTCCGTTTCCTGTACAGCGACCGCAAAGTGGACCTGCACCGGAAAGTCAGTCTGCATGCGGACGATGAGCCATTGCCGGCGCTGCTGGACAAACTGCTGGCCGGTAGCGGATTTACCTATAAAGAACTGGAAAATAAACTGGTGGTCATCATCCCCGAAAACTCCGGATGGGAAAACATCCAGGTAAAAGGAAAAGTGACCGGCGTGGATGACGGCAGCCCACTGCCCGGCGTAACGGTACAGGTGAAAGGTACTGCCATCGGTACGGTGACGGATGAAAACGGCAATTTTCAGCTCAACGCGCCCGCCGGCGGCATACTGCTATTCCGCTACGTAGGGTACGACCAGTTGGAGCTGCCCGTGAAAGGCAGCATGCAGGTACAGCTGAAAAAATCTTCCAGCGCACTCTCCGAAGTGGTAGTGGTAGGTTACGGTACCACGCAGAAGAAAGACCTCACCGGCTCTGTGGTGAGCGTCACCCCCAAAGATTTTAACAAAGGCATCATCAGCAACCCGGTACAGGTACTACAGGGCAAAGTAGCCGGTCTGGTGATCAGCAAGCCCGGTGGTAATCCCAACGGAAAAATCAGCATCCGGCTGAGAGGCGCTTCCTCTCTGTCGGCCAGCAGCCAGCCGCTGTTTGTAGTGGACGGTATTCCCGGTATCGACATCAACGTGGTGCCGCCGGACGATATCGTGTCCATCGATGTGCTGAAAGATGCTTCTGCGGCAGCGATATACGGTTCCCGTGGGGCCAACGGCGTTATTATTGTCACCACCCGCCGTGGTAAAGAAGGCGCTCCCCAGGTGTCTTATAGCGGTTACGTGGGCTTCGACCAGATCGCCAATACTTACGATGTGCTCAATGCTTCCCAATACCGTCAATACCTGAAGGACAATAATATCGACCCTAATGGTTTTGATCTCGGTTCCAGCACTAACTGGCAAAAAGCTATTTCCCGTACAGGCGTGAGCCACAACCACAACCTCTCCATGGGCGGCGGTAAAGACAATACCCGCTACAGCGCTTCAGTGAACTACCTCAACAACGAAGGTGCGATCATTAACTCCGGACTGGAACGTATCATCGGCCGTATCACACTCGACCAGGGTATCTTCGATAACCGGTTGCGTATAGGCCTGTCCATGAACTATGTAGGAGAGAAGAACCGCTACCAGGGCCTGAACCCCGACGATCAGGGAGATAACCGCCTCTGGGAACAGTCCATCGCCTATAATCCTACCGCTCCCATTTATAAACCCGATGGCACCTATTTCGAAAAACTCGATATCAACGATAACTACAACCCGGTAGCACTGGCCAACCAGATCAAACATCAGCGTGCATTCAATAAATTTATCGGATCTGCCAAGATCACCTATGATATCACCAAAAACCTGACCTACGATTTGTTATTGGGACTGGAAAGAGCTTCCGCCGACAGAGGCATGTACTATTCCAAAAAGTCTCCGGTGATTGAAGGCGCCGGTAGCAACGGCACCGCCACCCGGGAATCCAAAACCTGGGACAACAAAACGCTGGAAACCTATTTTACTTATGGCAAACAATGGAAGCAGCACAACCTGAAAGTGACCGCCGGTTATTCCTATCAGAATTTCTTCAGCAACTCCATGAATGCCGGCAATACGCAGTTCGTATCCGATATTTTCGGCTACAACAACCTCGGTGCCGGACAGGCCGATCTGCCTACTGTTGGCTCCGGGGCAGGAGAGAATGCTCTGGTGTCTTTCATTGGCCGCGCTTTCTACAGCTACCATGACAAATACCTGCTTACCGGTACAGTGCGTCGTGACGGTTCCACCCGTTTCGGTAAAGACAAAAAATGGGGCACCTTCCCGTCTGCCTCTTTCGCCTGGCGCATGACACAGGAACCCTTCCTCTCCGGCGCCACCTGGCTGGAAGATCTTAAACTACGTGTAGGCTATGGCGTTACCGGCAACCAGGAAATCGAAAACTATAAATCCCCGCTGACGTACAGTCCGGGAGGTAAAGTGCTGGATAACGGCCGTTGGGTGACGTCCTATGTCATCGGACAAAATGAAAACCCCAATCTCCGCTGGGAATCTACCGCGCAGTTCAATGCCGGCATCGACTTCAGCATATTCAAAGGGCGTCTGACCGGTACCATCGAATATTACGACAAACGCACCAAAGACCTGTTGTTTAACTATAACGTGCCTTCACCGCCGTACCTGTTCCCTACCATCCTGGCCAACGTAGGCCAGATCAGCAACAAAGGCGTAGAACTGTCGCTCAGCGCAGGCGTGGTCCAGCGGAAAGATTTCAGCTGGGGCGTGTCTTTCAATATCTCCCGTAACTATAACGAGATACTGTCTATCGCAAACGACCAGTTCAAAAGCGACGCTATTTACGCCGGTACCGTGGGCGCCCGCGGCCTAACCGCCGTACAGATCGTGAAGGTGGTGCCGGGTTATTCCATCGGTACGTTTTACATTCCGCAGTTCAACGGCGTAGATGCCAACGGTAACCAGCAGTTCAAAGACCTGGACGGCAACGGTTCCTTCGACTTCCGCAGCGACAGCCGCGTAGCAGGTAACGGTCTGCCTAAATACCAGGCTGGTCTTGCCAACACATTCCGCTATAAAAATTTCGATCTCAATTTCCTGTTACGAAGCCTGTTCGGCTACCAGATCTTCAATGCTACAGAACTGGTGCTCAGCGACCGTTTCAGCCGCATGCCCGGAAGGAACATCATCGCCAAATATGCCAACAGCAATATCCGAGGCACGTATGTGTCTGACCGCTTCATCGAAAACGGCGCGTTCCTGCGTTTGGACAACTTCACCCTGGGCTATAACATCCCAGCGGCCAACAGTAAGTGGTTCGCCAATCCGAGGGTTTACATCTCCGGACAGAACCTCTTTGTCCTGACGGCCTATTCCGGTCTGGACCCTGAACTGCCTATTGACGGCCTCGCGCCTGGCATTGATAACAGGAACGTATATCCGAAAACACGCTCTCTCGCAGTGGGCTTTACGGTGAACTTTAAATAAACAAGATGATCATGAAAACAACAATCTTCAAATATACCTTACTGGCAGGCATGGCCTGTACCGTCTTCAGTTGTACCAAGCTGGACGAAACCTTCTACGACCGTGGCACAGATGACAACTTCCTCAAAACAGAAGATGAGCTCAACGCCTTCGCCAACGGTGCTTACGCCAATATGCGCAGCTACCGTGACGCCTATTGGAAAATGAATGAAGTCACTACCGACGAGACCACGGTGCCTTCCCGCGGCGCCGACTGGAACGAAGGTGGCCTGTGGCGCGTGCTGATCAGTCACCAGTTTCCGGTAACGCATCAGTATATCAACGATATGTGGAACAGCATCTACCAGAATGGCGTAAACCCTGTCAACGCCATCCTGCAAAAGCTCGACCAGTCCACTATCCAGTTGCCCACCAAAGACCAGATCAAGGCGCAGATGAAAGTGCTGCGTGCCTTTCACTATTATCTGGCCATGGACGCATTCGGCAATATCCCCATCGTGACTTCCTTCAGCCAGGCGGAGCCGCCTAAAAACACGCCCAGGGCGCAGGCCTTTACATTCATTGAAAAAGAGATACTGGACAATATCCAGGCGTTACCCGCAGAACTGAACACTAAAAACTACGGTAAAGTGACCAAAGGCATGGGCTTCATGCTGCTGGCACGTTTGTATGCTAACGCTGAAGTATATACCGGAACGCCGCGCTGGAATGACTGTATTCGTATGTGCGATTCCGTTACCAAACAAGGCTATCAGCTGGAGGCGGACTATTTCGCCAATTTCTCCACGCATAACGAGTCATCGAAGGAGAATATCTTCGTTGTCCCTTATGACGCCATCAACGCCAAAGGCATGATGCTGCACTATCTCACGCTGCATTACAACAACCGCTATACTTACGGTCTGCCTAGCTCGCCATGGAACGGCTGGTGTACGCTCAAAGCACATTATGAATCCTATGACAATGACGATAAACGTAAAACCATGTTCCTGGTAGGGCAGCAATATGCGCAGGATGGCACGCCGCTGAAGACAGAACAGGGCGCTCCGCTGGCTTTCACCCCGGAGATCAATGACCTTGCCAACGCCACCCAGACAGAAGGCGTACGCATCGTTAAATATGAAATTGAGAAGAACACCCCCTATGCCGATCAGGACAATGACCTTGTGATTTTCCGTTATGCTGACGCGCTCATGCTGAAAGCAGAATGCCTGTTACGTACCGGTCAGGCTGGTCCGGCACTCGCCTTGGTGAACGAAGTGCGTGCCCGCAACTTCGCGGTGGCCAAGCCGCTGCTGACCCTGACGCTCGACGATTTGCTGGCGGAGAGAGGCCGGGAGTTTATCTGGGAAGGTTGCCGCCGGCAGGACCTTATCCGTTTCGGCAAATGGAGCGGCGAATGGCAGTTCCACCCGGCAGATGCGGAGTTCAGGAAGTTGTTTCCTATTCCACAGGCGCAGCTGGATGCGAATCCGAATTTGCAGCAAAATCCGGGGTATAAATAGTTGAGATGGCAGATAAGCAGGAAGGCCTTGGCGATGGTTGATCGCTAAGGCCTTTCGTTTTTAAGGCGGATATCATCAGATTATTTTTATATCTTCCTTTTATAATCTTCCAATGCAAGCAGTAGTTTTTCTAAAAATAGAAACGTGATGAGAAAAATATATTCTGTTACCGTATGCTTATTTGCTTGTTTGACGGCGTCCGGCCAGGTGGCGGTCAATAGGGAGTCGAAAGACTCAACTAATATTTCCTATCATGCACTTCGTAAGTATTGTTCTGATAGGGCATTAAAACTGTAATGTAGTTAAGAAGCCCAAAAATAGCGACAGTGAAAATAATTTTTATATTATTCAGTTTGCTGGCTTTTATAACCAGCTCGGCGCAGGTAGATACCTTGGTGGTGAGGGAAAAGCGTGGTTTTTTATTTCTATCTGCAAGTAATTATATGTATGATTATGATGGAAGGCAGAATGAAATCAGGCTTTTGGGTTTTCATGACTTCTTTTTTCCTGCAGATCGTAATTTTGATGAGTTGGATAGTTTAATTGTGAAGCCTGTGCTGAAAGATGGATTAAGAGTTGATTTTTTTGAAAAAAGGCAAGCGATTAAAAAAGAAGCACTTGAAGTTTTTTGCTCTGATACAACTGGGTGTTACGGTTTTGAGAAATTTTACATCATTCCTGTGGTTGTTACTTATAAACAATATAAAGATTTTGAACCTTTAATATGTAATAGACCAGTATATGAATTACTGGTTGACAATAAGCATTTATTGAGGTTTGAATATCTTTCTCAAGCCATTACGATCTCTTTTATTCAAGAAAATCAAGTCTTGACAATTGGAAAAGGGAAGGTTGGTATTGGGAGAGGTAAGTAGATGATTTAACGTGCTTTGAACTGTAAAATATGGAAAACGCATGGCACGTAGAATACTCCGGGGAGATATTTATTCTGTATGGAGCATTTGTAGTATACTAAAAAATAATAGGATGAAATATCCGGTGTTTACATGTGTTTAATCCTGCTTTGTTGTCTTCCTCTTGTTGGCAATGCCCGGCATATTGTGCCTGCTAAAACGAGAACACTATTTAATTGAGAGTGAAGGAGGAGTTTTATATTTTTAGATACCCTATTTAGATAATATTTGATATTTTTATTATCAAATATTCCGTTTTCAATTGTTGCCCAAGAATAATACCTATGAGAGAAAGAACTCAACGTAGCTTCGCCCAAATTTCTGCGTTTTTATTGTTTATAGCTATATTATCCGGTAGCCAGCTGGTCTCCGGCCAGCAGCCCGGTGGCGGCGGATTGCCCGCCGCGACGCCGGAAAACATCCCTGGCGCCTATACGAATCCCACCGTCAACTATATCCGGACCTGGGAGCCAGTCAAACCGCTGACAGATCCCACTGCAGTAATGGCCCAGACAAATCCGACAGCCGATGTAAGACAGATTACGCAATACTTTGATGGCCTTGGTCGACCTTTGCAGACGGTGGCCAAAGACATAGGTGGCAAGGGCGGAGACATGGTAACCCCGGTGGTATACGATGCCTTTGGACGGGAACAGTTTAAGTATCTGCCCTATACGGGAGCCGCCACCGACGGCAAGTTCAAAACGACGGCGTTTGGCGATCAGGACCAGTTTTACCGGAATTCTGGCAAGTATACCGGAGAACGGATATTTTACAGCAAGACAGAATTTGAGGCTTCGCCGTTGAACCGGGTGCTGAAAACTTATGCTACGGGCGACAGCTGGGCCACTAAACCAGTAACGCTTCAATACCTCGTTAACACAGTCGCCGACTCTGTGCGTATCTGGAACATAGATGCTGCCGGACAGTTATCTGTAACAGTGACAACAGATGAAGACGGTGGCCAGGTGGCGGAATATAAAGACAAATCCGGCCGGGTGGTACTTAAAAAAGTCCGGGCAGCCGGCAATACCTGTACGGCCCATATGGGATGGCTGTGTACCTATTATATCTATGACGATCTGAATAACCTGCGTTTTGTGATCCCGCCGTTGGGCGTGGAGAAGATCATCGGTAGCTGGAATACAGCTGCTATCGCAGATGGTCTTTGTTTTCAGTATAGCTACGATGGGAGAAAGCGAATGATCACCAAAAAGGGCCCTGGTGCGGGCGTTGTGGAAATGGTGTATGATGTGCGTGACCGGCTGGTATTTACCAGAGATGCCAACCAGCGAGCGTTGAACCAGTGGTTGGTGACCTTCTATGATGATCTGAACCGTCCGGTGGAGACGGCGCTTTATAACAGGGATATCTCGCGGGAGGCTTTACAGATTATGTGATAAAAACCAGCCAAAATAAAACTGTTGGTTACAACACGAAGACAGGAACTACAGAAAAAATAAAGACAGATGGAATTTCAGCAAGGGAAAGATCGGCTGCTATGGCGTTTGTGAAAAAAAATTCCGGAAATACAGCTGAATTTGATGCCAGCGCCTCTGTTTACAATAGTTTCGTTGAGTTGCTGTCAGCCGGAGTTCGAAGTAAAATGTCAAGTATTGTTGATGCGGATGATGGCTCCGGTGGCACAAGCGATGCAAATAATCAGGAGCATGGAGGACAGATCCGGGAGATAAGAGATGAGGCAGGAAAACCTACTGGCAATACGGAAGTTGTGCAATCTCCTTCTTCCCCGGTAAGTGATCCAACCAACAATAGTGCTGTAACGATCACACATACTATTGATGTAAGAACAAAGTCGCTTTTTCATAGTCATCCCAGTGGCGCAAAAGAAAATAGCTCTTTCGTTCAAGGGCCATCGGTACAAGATATAAATGGTGCTACTGATAAGAAAGGTAATCCTATCGCAAATTACCAGTTCGGAATGTCTAAAAGTGCTGGCCAAAAGGTGTATATCTATTCCACAAATGGGGTTAAGGCAATTTTACCTAAAAGTGCTTGGTAATATGGAAAAACTAATTTTTGTTTTATTTTTAGCCATGGCCTTTCTGGACGCACCGGCGCAGATAACAATTAAACAGATAGGAAAGGTACATTACGCCATTGTTCCGGCTAACAAACCGGTTTCCCTGCGTAACGACACGATTGCTCAATCAATAAATAACTATATTCAACAACATGCAGAAAAAGATTTTCCGGATGTGTTGTTGTATATTAACGATCAGGATCCAGAAAGTATGTTGTCAAACTTTGAGCAGGTGCTGGTTTATTATCAAAAATATGCTGGAGAGTTTTTTAATAAGTATGATGATGTATATCGCTATAATAGAGCGCATATTGGGATAGAAATATCGCTCTTTCACGATCATTATCAAAAAGGAATGGAGGCAATTGAATATGCGGTCAATCACTTGAAAAGGCTGAAGAAGAAGGAAAAACGCCTGTCCAGGAAAAGTAAAGACGGCGTATTGACCGAAGTGGATTTAAAATGCTTTGAGTTGTAGAATACGGAGGAATGTGGGGTACAGGTGCCTAAAGAAAATATTTATTCTATATAGAGCATTTGAACCAGGCAAATTGAATAGTTGTTTAGTTAAAAGTTATCTTTGACTATATTGAAGACTTTCAACTCCCAAGGATTGTTTATTTTAAATTCTCGACTCTTATAAACCTATTAGCGGAATGCAGACTATTTATTTCATTATTCAAAACTGTTACACCAATTGATCACTATATCTATCGTCATTACTATGTTCCTATGCACTGTATTCGCTGTCCCGAGACGTTTTCTCATCTGCCTGGCAATGTTGTGTTGTCTATTTAATACAGACTGTTCCCGTTTATATGCGCAGTCCGACTCCAAAATGACAGACCTGCCCAAATTAATTCCTCCCTCACCCAATGCGGCTGCACTGGGTAAATACGGGGATATACCAGTAGGACTATATACAGGGATACCCAACATAGGCATTCCGCTTTATACAGTGAAACTGGGAAAATTTTCCTTGCCGATATCCCTCAATTATCACTCCAGTGGTTTAAAAGTAGAGGAAAGGGCCAGTAATGTGGGATTGGGATGGTCGCTAAATGCCGGGGGGTAATCACGCGTACGGTACATGGGAAGCCGGATGAATCGGCGCTGGGCTATTGGAATTACGGCAATGTGGTGCCTGCCGATCTGAGAGACCATGACCTTACACAGTTTCTGGGTGGTTCTTATGACAGCGAGCCTGACATGTTTTACTATAATTTTGGTGGGAAGAGCGGCAAATTTATCATAGATGCAACGCCGGAGAAGAAGGCCCATATCATTCCCTTTCAGGACCTATCTATCTCACACGATAATACCTTGTCCAGATTTGAAATAGTAGACGAAAATGGAATCAGATATATATTTAGTACCAATGAGATTTCGCATGTCGATGGCGGTGGAGGATTAATTACCAACCACACGTCCGCCTGGTACCTGACCCAGATTGTGACGCCTTTTGGTACGGTTGATTTGAGCTATGCTGCAACAGATGATTTGCCTGAAGTGATACAATACTCCTCTGTTGATTATCTGCAGGCGGCAGGGAGTTACAGCGCATGCATGCCGCTGGACCTGTCGAGCGCTGTTTCAAGTACCACCTATAATGGTAAGGTGCTGACTGATATTACCACCCCATTTGAAAATGTACATTTTTATAATACCGGCAACCGGTTGGACCTGCAGGGGGTATCGAAAGTGGATTCAATGGTTGTTTCCGATTATAAAGGAATATCTAAAATGAAATTTGGATTATCCTATAGCTATTTTGAGAATAATAGCAATTCTTTCAGGCTTAGACTGGATAGACTGACACAATATGCCGTCAATGATACCGGCACCTTAGTACATGCATTTGAGTATTATGCGCCAACGGCTGTTCCTGCAGTAACCTCTCTTTCTCAGGACTATTGGGGTTACTTTAATGGAGCGCAGAATACCACGTTGTTGCCGGAAATTGATCCCCGCCTTTGGGGGCCGTTATATAGCAAACCCGGCGCCAATAGAAAACCTGATGCAGCTTACGCGATCACTGGTGTACTAAAGAAGATAACTTACCCTGCCGGCGGGTATACCCAGTTTATTTATGAAAGTAATGACTATGGGTATAAGGAGGGCAGAATGATTACTGACCGACCAGAAATAGCCGGTATGGCAAACACTTCCGCTTCCATGACTAACACCGTAAATGCTCCCTATAATGCGAAAACCTTTACGATAGATCATGTGCAAAGAATTTCCATGACGATAGGTGGCAACTACAGTGGGGCAACGCCCGTTGAAAACGGTCCCAGTGTGTATGTAAAACGAATCAACACGGACGGAAGTAAGACGGTGCTTTATGAACAGTTTATGATAAACGCCACCGCTACCAGGACATTGGATATTACCGATACAGGAACTTACGAAATCTCAGCTGGGGTAGACGGGAAGGTACAAAATGCATCCATCCGCGTGGATTATTTTGCCCTTGGCCCGGATACGATCAAGGTAGTGAAAGGTGGAGGTTTAAGAATTAAAAGGATTGTTAACAATGACGGAATTACTCCTGTGGAAAATATCCGGAACTTTTACTACCGCATGGAAGGGGACACTGCCCGTTCTTCGGGAAACCTGATCAGCCCTTACATGTTCGCTGAATTCAAAACAACAAACAGTGGCGCCTGTACTTTTCTGCAAAGGGCAACATTCTCCACCAATTATTTAGGTTTTACCCAGGGGGCTCCTGTAGGGTATAGTTGCGTAAAAGAGGAAGTATCCGGTGCTACCAGCAATGGCTCGGTTGTGTCGCTTTTTAAAAATGAGGCTCCCAATACGCGTGCTGCTTTGTATGCATTTGATTTGACAGCCCCCGACGGCACACCCAATATCAGGGCAAATGGCCTGTCGAATAAAGCCAGTACAGATATGGATGTCTTTAGGGGACATCTGATGACAGAAAAATACTATAGTAACAATGGTCAGCTTATTAGGTCGGTAAGCAACAACTACACCGTTGACCGCTACGGTCAGGGATTACCCAACTATTTTGAGGTAAAAGTCATCCAGCCATTTTCATTTCAGGTATGTCTGAAGGATTGTAATATCTGTGATCCGGGGAATCCTAATAATCCAATAGGTTGCCATGAGTTTGGAATTAAGAACTATTCCTACGCTGAAAGCCGCGTTGTCAGCCCGTGGATTGTTAAAACCCGAACTATAGAAACAGATTATTTTCCTGAGAGAAATGATTCTTTACAAAAGGAAGTCCGCTATTATTATGAGAATCCGCAGCATGGCCTGCTTACCCGTATGGTAGCGTTGCAAAGTACAGGAGATAGTTTGATCACCGTCAGCAAATATCCACTGGATTCCATCAACGGATTGTCAGCCAGCGCTGCTGCGGCCAAGTCGCTACTGGTAGCCAAACACTATGCGGCAACATTATTACAGCAGTCCAAGCTTAAAAATAATAGCTCCCTGGAAGATGTGTTGATCAATTACAGTGTATGGCCATCAGGTCTGCCTTTGCCGGAAAGTGTTTTCAGTCGTACGCTCAATAATCCAGTGGAAAACAGACTTACGTTTTTCAACTATGACAACACAGCTAATATATTGGAACAGTCAAAAAGTAATGACGTGCATGAAGTCTATTTATGGGGATATAAAAGACAATATCCTGTCGCTAAAATAGTGGGAGGTGACTATAATACCATTATATCTAAAGTAGATAGTAATGTGCTGGACAATCCGGCCAATGATGAAGCGTTGAGAAATGAAATCGACAAAATAAGGAAGGCACCAGGCAATGAAAAAATGTTGGTTTCGACATATACCTATTCTCCTGTTTGGGGGTTAACCAGTGAAACCGATCCTGCTGGTAAAGTTACGTTCTATGAGTATGATGGTTTCGGAAGACTTAAACTCATCAGAGATTTGAATGGTAAAATACTTAAACAATTCGATTATCGGTATCTGCAGTCCGTTGGCCAATAGCGGGGGTCACTGTTTATGGCTACTTTTATTAAAAAAAGCCCTGGCGATGATCATCCTCGCCAGGGTTTTCCTGTTAAAATCTATTCTATGGTCTGTTAAACCGGAAAGTTGTCTAACTAAAAAGAATGGGATTCACCCATAAAAGCTATTAATATTTCAGATTCCCTAATTGGATAATATTTTATATTTTTAGCCTCTGAGATCCCGTTTTCAACTGTTGCCCAAGAATAATACCTATGAGAGAAAGAACTCAACGTAGCATCATCCAAATTTCTGCGTTTTTATTGTTTACAGCCATATTATCCGGTAGCCAGATAGTTTCAGGCCAGCAGCCTGGTGGCGGTGGATTGCCTGCAGCGACGCCTGTAAACATCCCCGGAGCCTATACGAATACATCGGTCAACTATATCCGGACCTGGGAGCCAGCCAAACCACTGACAGACCCCGCTGCAGTAATGGCCCAGACAAATCCGACAGCCGATGTAAGACAGGCTACGCAGTACTTTGACGGACTTGGGCGGCCTTTGCAGACGGTGGCCAAAGATATGGGTGGTAAAGGCGGAGACATGATAACTCCAGTGATATATGATGCCTTTGGGCGGGAACAGTTCAAGTATCTGCCCTACACGGGAGCCGCCACTGATGGTAAGTTCAAAACGACGGCCTTTGGTGACCAGGACCAGTTTTACCGGAACTCCGGTAAGTATACCGGAGAACGGATATTTTACAGCCAGACAGAATTTGAAGCCTCCCCGTTGAGCCGGGTGCTGAAAACTTACGCTCCGGGCAACAGCTGGGCGACCAAACCAGTAACGCTTCAATACCTCGTTAACACAGTCGCCGACTCTGTGCGTATCTGGAACATAGATGCCGCCGGAAACCCTGTCAGTCCGGGTGCGTATGCTGCCGGACAGTTATCTGTAACAGTGACAACAGATGAAGACGGTGGCCAGGTGGCGGAATATAAAGACAAATCCGGCCGGGTGGTACTTAAAAAAGTCCGGGCAGCCGGCAATGCCGGTACGGCCCATATGGGATGGCTGTGTACCTATTATATCTATGACGACCTGAATAACCTGCGTTTTGTGATCCCGCCGTTGGGCGTGGAGAAGATCATCGGTAGCTGGAATACAGCCGCTATCGCTGATGGCTTGTGTTTTCAATATAGCTACGATGGCAGAAACCGGATGATTACTAAAAAGGTCCCTGGTGCGGGTGTAGTAGAAATGGTGTATGACGTGCGTGACCGATTGGTATTTACCAGGGATGCCAACCAGCGAGCGTTGAACCAGTGGTTGGTGACCTTTTATGATGATCTGAACCGCCCGGTGGAGACAGCGCTTTACAACAGGGATATCTCCCGGGAGGCTTTACAGGCGCAGATGAATGGTGCAATTGCCAATACAGGCAACAGTAGCTATGTTTTCCCGGGGATAGCAGACCTGACGGTAGCTTATCATGACCGTAGCCTCTATGAAGCTACTAATTCGGTGACGCTGGAAAACGGTTTCGATACGGGTAATGGTGCAGATGCCGATATCAACATTAACCCTTCTATGAATAACGGTGGGGTGAACATGGTCGTCTCCAATCCGTTACCGGACATTTTTAGCAGTGGTACGCTGACACCATTGACTTTTACCTTTTACGATAAATACGACTACCAGGGAGCTAAACCATCCCTGAGCAGCGATTTTGGTAAACCGTCCGACTCCGGTAATCTGTACGTGGAGCCCGTAACCGTAGGCAATCTTACTAAAGGCCTGGTAACGGGCACGCGTATCCGCATACTGGGCACGGATACCTGGCTGACCACCACCAGCTATTATAACGACAAAGGGCGGGTAAGCCAGATACTATCGGATAATGCGACCGGAGGTACGGACGTGATCACCACCCGCTATGATTTTACCGGAAAAGTAGTCAGCACTTATCAGCGGCATACAAACACCCGGAGCGGTGTTACACCGCAAACCACAGTGCTCACCACTATGTTTTATGATGCGCAGGGAAGGGTGAAGGCCATCAATAAACAGTTGAACGATAATCCCGGCCTACTTCGCACGGTAGCCAGAAACAGCTATGATGCCATTGGCCAGCTGGAACTAAAAGAACTGGGCATTGCCGGTGGTGGTGTTCCGTTGGAAAAGCAGACCTTCGATTATAACCTTCGTGGCTGGTTGCGCAGCATCAGCAAGGAATACCTGCAAAGCGGCACGGGCGGCGCACACTTTGGCCAGGAGCTGAACTATGACTATGGCTTCACCAGCCAGGCGTTTAACGGCAATATCGCCGGCATCCGTTGGAAAGGCTGGAACGATACCACCCAACGGGCTTATGGGTTTACCTATGATCAGGTCAACCGTTTAAAAGGAGCGGCTTTCTCCCAGATCAGTGGCGGCAACTGGTTAAACAGTACGGTAGACTTTACAGTAGCAAACATCAGTTATGATGCCAATGGTAACCTGTTGAGCATGAATCAGCGAGGCCAGCTGAACAATGCGCCCGGTAACGTGGACCAGCTGAGCTATCGCTACAATGCCAATAGTAACCAGCTGCAGTCCGTATACGATGCGGTAAGGGCCAAAACGGGCCTCGGAGATTTTACCGACAGCCAGGCAGATGGTACTGATTACAGCTACGACGGCGCCGGTAACCTCGTTCACGATGAGAATAAGCAGATTGCCTCCATCAGCTATAATCATCTCAACCTGCCTGAATTGATAACGATTACGGGTAAGGGAAATATCCGTTTTGTATATGACGCTGCCGGTGCGAAGGTACGCAAGGTTGTTACCGATAACACCAGCGGAGTTGCTAAAGTCACCACGACAGACTATCTGGGCGGTTTCGTATACGAAAATGACAGCCTGCGTTTTGCCGGACATGAAGAGGGCAGGATACGGACTGTTTATCAGGCCGGTCAGGCGCCTGATTTTGTATACGACTATTTTGTAAAAGACCATTTAGGTAACACTCGGCTGGTGCTGAGAGAACAGACAAACCTGTCCATGTATGCAGCTACCATGGAGACGCCCAATGCGGCCAAAGAAAACCAGCTGTTCAGTAATATTGACAATACCCGGAGCAACAAACCGGTAGGCTATCCTGCAGATGAAAGTGCCGGAAAGAATGAATCTGTGGCCAAACTGACAGCTACCGGCAACGGTAAGAAGATAGGGCCTTCGCTGGTGTTAAGGGTCATGGCAGGGGATACGATCCAGTTGAGTAGCAAGGCATTTTACAAATCCAATGGCCCGGTTAACAAGTATAGCCCTGTTGTACCGGCGGAGAATATGGTAGCGGACCTCATCGCTGCCTTTGGAGGCTCCGCTGCTGCTGATGCTGTGCATGGTAGCGCAGCGCCTGTAAATAGTACGCCATTTAACGCTAATTTTTATAATAACGATTACCGTCAGCTGAAAGAAAAAAATCCGGATCAGCAACATTGTAAGCCCAAAGCTTATCTGAACTACGTTCTATTTGATGACCAGTTTAAAATGGTGGAAGAAAACAGTGGTGTGAAGCAGGTGAAGGCAGAGCCAGACCAGTTGCAGACGCTTTCACAAGATAAAATGGTGATGAAAAAGAGCGGATTTTTGTATGTTTATACCAGTAACGAAAGTGCGCAGGAAGTGTTCTTTGATAACTTAGTGGTTTCACAAGCCAGCGGGCCGGTTGTAGAAGAGACGCATTATTATCCGTTTGGTTTGACAATGAGTGGGATATCTTCAAATGCGTTGAAGGGAAGCAACTACGCTGAAAATCGCCTGAAATACAACGGGAAAGAGCTACAGAGTAAAGAGTTCGGAGATGGGGCAGGGTTGGAGTGGTATGACTATGGAGCGAGGATGTATGATGCACAGATAGGGAGGTGGCATGTAATAGACCCTCTAACAGAGCAAGCAAGAAGATGGAGTCCATATAGATATGGTCTGGATAATCCCATAAGATTTATTGACTTAGATGGAATGATAGAAGGTGACTATTATGGAAAAGATGGATCATATTTAGGAAATGATGGTATTAATGATGGTTTGGCATATGTCGCTGATGGGAAATCAGGAAACAGCTTTACAAATGCGAAGCAACTTACACTTTCGAACAGCGACTTGTTAGGCAGGGCTAATCTTGTTTATGGTGAAGGAGGTCCGGAAACTTACCTGGCAACTGCTCATACGATCCAGAATAAGGAAGATTTACTGCGGAATGTTAATAGCTTTCCCGGCGAATATAAGTTTATGGATGCTATGATGGCAGATGGAAATAAAGATATTAAGCCAGAACAGTATTTCTCGCCGTCTGCGAGCATTAATAATAACTCACTAGCAAGGGAATTCGGGCAAGATAGGAGCAATCCTGGAAGCTTTAATAAGAATGAGAAAGCGGCAGTAGCTGCGGTTATTAATGCTGATACAAGGGATCCATCAAATAAATCTCTGCTATCTGGGGGGTATCACCCTGCCGACCCAACTAAAGGGGCTGTAGAATGGAGATCAACTTCGACAAAAGGATTGCAATCATATCTTGATGCACGTAAAAGTGAAACATCAATGGGAGTGAAGAAGTTTTCTACGATAACTAGCTTTAATGCTGGTGCTGGAAGAACTTCTGTGTATCGAAAATTTTCCAGCGAGTATTTAAATAAAAAATATCCTACTAAATATGAGAAAAAATGGAGAGATGCACAAGGTGCATTATAGTATTATAGCCCTAGTGTTCTGTATCATAGTGTCATATTTTTATCCAACCAACTCTGTCATCGCGAACGGAAAAAGGGGGAATGATTCGTTATTTTTTTCTTATGGCACACTACAACGAAAATTATTGCCATTTAAAAAAGTGGTTCTGCCAAAGTTTATTACTAATACAAAAGTAATTAGGCCAGGTTCTAATACTCCCAATACATTGAGAATATCAAAAGAAAGTAAAACGCCACTAAAAATAACACTATATCAACATTCTCTGAATTGGTTTGACGAAAAAGGGATTGTGGAAAAAGACAGGATCCAACTTAAAGGAAAAACTTATCTTATTGATTCAATCTTTAGTAATCCGATTAATGAAAGACCACTAAGATTAGAAATGTCGGCTATTTATGAACTGAGCTATAACAGCAAAAAATTTATCTCAATGCAGTTCGAAAGACCTGATTTTAATGGTACTGGTTTACAGCCGTGGTATATTTTATTATGTGATATTACTGATTTGAGTCACATTAAGATTTATGGGTTGGTTACCTTGAATAACAATGATGAAAGCTACCAAGCGCCAATTTGTATTGGAGACTTTAATTTAGACGGGAATTTAGAATTCGCAAAATGGGAGAATTATCAAAATAATGAGGTGAAAACATATATTCTTAAGGATGGGCAATGCATTTTGCAGCCCTATTCCCTTAAGATATTTGAACTGGAAAAAGGAAATTTTTATATAGATATTCAACATTCTAAATGGTATTTCCCACTTAAATAGTTCCTGTACCGTCTCTAGAGGAGACGCATTATTATCCATTTGGGTTAACGATGGCGGGGATTAGTTCGAATGCGTTGAAGAGCGCGAATTACCCGGAGAACAGGAAGAAGTATAACGGGATTGAGTTTACGAGTGAGTTAGACCTGGATATATATGATGCTCAGTTTAGGAATCTTGATCCGCAGATAGGAAGGTGGAACCAGATAGACCCGAAAATAGATAATATGGAGGCATGGTCGCCGTATGCCTCTAATTATGATAACCCGATCAGGTTTCTTGACTTTTTAGGAGATGAGCCTTTAGGAGGCGGGACCCCTATTATGTGGACAGCTGGTCAAAAGCAAGCGGAATATGTAAAAGCAATTTTGCGACCTGTTGGAAATTTTGTTGTCGAACTTTTAGGGCGTACTGCTGTCGCGGCAGCAGGGATCTTGAATGCTGCTGGAGGAGGAAGGACATCCGCTGAATCCATCGGGTTGTCTGGGTCCCAGGCAGATCAATATAATGCTGCAACTACTGTTGGCTCCACCCTCCCTCTTCCAATGCCAGGAGGAGGTTTACCTGGTGAAAGCGCCGCATTAGCATTAGCAAATGGTGTCTCAGTAGGAGCTTCAGAGGGTTTAGCTATAAACATAAGTAATGTTGTTTTGGCAAAAGGAGGAGCCGCGCCCAATCGTACAGGGTCTCAAGGTGAAGCAGCGACTGGGTCAGATAAAGGAGGGCAAAAAGAGACATATGTAGACCCAATATCAGGAAAAGATAGAATTGCTGATAAATCTACAATCACTCAATTGCATGAAACAAAAAATGTAGGCTATCAGTACCTTAGTACGCAATTAAAAGATGCCATTCAGTATGCAAAAGATGGAGGCAGGAAATTTATGTTATGGTTAAGATCGGATACGAAAGTATCCAGGCAATTGCAGGAAGAGATTAAGAATGGGAATGTCAGAAGAAAGACAATTCCGGGAACATAGTAAATTATTGCATATGGGACAAATTCAAAAGGAATTATTAAAGGAACTTGAAGCAGCGGGGTTCAAATATCACGATGTCAATTATATTTTCAAGAAGAAAGAGCTTGAACCAGAAGAAGTAGCCATAATATTAAGATGGTTACCTGATATTTATAAGGAGCATATCGGGGCTGGAGATATATTGGTAAGGTCATTAATAAGTGCTAGAGAGCCCTTTGATCCAACAGTTATTATTAATTTATTTGAAAGCGATTTCATTAATAGTTCGATGAAGAGTGGTCCTGGGACCGTTTTGGTCTATGCCCCTACCTTCGATATATCAGAATGGCTTAGAGCTCAATTTTTAAATCATGGATATGCTTTTGAGCGGAATATGTTGCTTTTGGGGTTGCCGCTGAAAGGAGGGTTTAAAAGCGCAGAAGACTTGACAGCGTTTCTTAAGTTGATATTTGAAAAGTATCCTATGCCAATTTGGTTCAAGGTGTTTAGTAAATATGGTTCTATAGATGATATACCATTTTTGCAATCAAAGCAAGATCAAGTTGATAAAAAGATAGGTAAAGAGATTTCAAAATTAATTAGTGCTATTGAAAGAAGGAAGAAAAAGCCTAAGTTTCCATAACCCCTATGATTTAAAAGCATTCAGAGACAACGCCTCTGGATGCTTTATTTATTGTAAAACGTTTTTTATTTTTCTGTTAGCAATGAAAGAATCAAGGAACTCATATACGAGTTCTTTGTCTTTGGGAGAAAGTTTGTTTATATCCTGAATGCGGTTAAGTGTGGCTGTATTCAGCTCTGAGACTGATGGAAGATCAGCCCGCTTTGGATGCCCTTGTCAAGGAAGCCACTTTAGGTGGGCGAAAAGCACTAACCAGTTCAGAAACCAGTGTGGTTAGAGAATTGGTTGAAGAAGTTGCTTACCCTGGGTTTAAGGTGAGTCCAGCAGATCCATGGAGCGCTGTATTTTGGAACATCGAAAGATGCGACGCAATATTTATGGGGTAAAGATGAGACAACAGCAAAGCCGAAAGTGGCTGTTGTCAAATAGCAGGTGGACTAATCTAAATGTATGAAAATATTAATGTTTATACCACTGCTCAGTTTCCTCTTAAGCTGTAACCAGGAGGAACCTAAATTTGTGCGAAAACAGATTAACAATAAAGACATCACTATAAAATGGTATTACTATAGCTACATCTCCAACAATAGCCCCGATTTTGTAGTGGTGGAAAAAAATGGTCATAAGAAAGAGATTTTTAAAGCAACATGGACTATTCTGAATGTAAGCCTCGATAACCATAATGTTATTCTGAGGGTTCTTGGGCCATCTAAAAGTATGGTATTTACAAAACAGATAGATGAAGAAGTGTTTGGTTATAAAATTACCTTAGATACAACGGGCTCTTCTAACGAAATCAGGTTAATACCTGATGGTATTAAAGAAAGATGATGGAAATGCCTTAGTGATCCATTAACTATCACTAAGGCATTTCCTTTTAACCCCACGCTCTAATACCCCGGATTCTGCGCAAATCCCATAATATCCACCTCCTGCTGCGGTATCGGATACAACAACCGGAACGCCGGCAGATTCACCTTTTTATTCGCAAGCACTTCTGAAATGGCGCGATTAGTCCGTACCAGATCAAACCAGCGGTCGCATTCAAAAGGCAGCTCCAGCCGGCGCTGTTTATACACTTCCGCGCGGAAACTGGCCTGGTCCGGCAGGTCTGCGGCAGTAAGGGCAGCGAGACCGGCACGGGTACGCACATTGTTAAGATAGGTAAAGGCGTTGCCGTTGGTGGCGTATCCGAGTTCATTTAATACCTCTGCCTGTAACAGCAGGATGTCCGCAAAACGCAGCACCGGGAAGTCGTTGCCGGCGTTACCGTTGACCGGCTGATCGAGGAACTTGCGCGGCATGATATTGGCGTTACCGGTAGGTTTTACCGGGTCTACGAGCGGCTTGCGCAGGTCGTTGGCGTCGTAGGCTTTTGTCAGCGTGGTATCGACGGTGATCACCTGTGAATTGGCGTACCAGAAGCCGTGGTCCTGGTTAGCTACACCTTTGGCGTAACGGACAGCGAAGACGATTTCCGCATTGTATTTATTGCCGGTATTAAACACATCTGCTACGGCAGGCAGCAGGGAAAACACTTTGGAGTCAATGACATCCTGTAATACCGTTTGTGCGTTACCGTATTTTTTTTCGTAGAGATATACTTTTCCCAGCAGGCCTTTGGCGGCGCCGGCGGTAATGCGTCCCAGGTCATTGGCCGGATAGGTGGCCGGCAGATTGGCGGCGGCAAAAGTAAGATCGTCTTCTATCAACTTGTAAGCAGCGGCTACATCATCTCTTTTCTGGTTGACGGCACTGATAGGATCTACGACAGTGGTCAATACCGGTACGCCTCCCCAGAGCCGCACCAGGTTAAAGTAATCCAGGGCACGGATAAACCTCGCTTCTGCTTTGATACGGTTTTTCAACGTCTCGTCCATTTTGATACCGTCGATGTTGCCCAGCAAGGTGTTACAGCGAAAGATACCATTGTATACGCCAACCCAGGTGTTGTAGAAGTTGGTATTGCCGGGGTTGTCGGAATACCGGTTGATCTGGTAGTTCTGGCCGGCATTTGAGGATGGGTCCTGGTCGGTGAAGTTGTCGGCCCTGGCTTCCATTAACACCTGGAAGGTGTTGCCGTATTGACTGCTCAGTGCCAGCGACTCATAACAGCCGTTGACGGCGGTAATGGCGTCGTCCTGCGTTTTGAAGAACTTCCCGGGAGAGATGGCCGATGGCGGTGTCAGGTTCAGAAAGTCTTTGCCACAGGAGCTTAACAGAAAAAAAAGTGCCGGTAAATATAATAGTTGCTTTTTCATGATAGTTCGTTAAAAGGTGATGTTAAGGCCAAGAGAATATGTACGTGCAAGCGGGTAGGAGCCGTAGTCTTCTCCGGCGGTCAGGGCATTGTCGGTACGGTTGCTGATCTCCGGGTTGAACAGGGAGTACTTGGTGAAGGTGAACGGGTTCTGTACGGCGCCGTATATCCTCGCGGCAGAGAGATGTACCCTGCTCAGCAGGACAGCGGGAAAATTATATCCCAGCGCTATGTTCCGTACCCTCACGAAAGAACCGTCTTCCACATGCCAGGAAGAGGTGATGCCGTTGCCGCCGGTAGCGAGGCGGTTAGGCCTGTTGATATAGCCGTTGCCGATATTGTCCGGAGAGACATAATGGTCTTTTACGAAGCTGAGGTTGTTGAAATTGCCTTCTACGTTGGCGATGTAGCGCCGGAAGAGGTTCAGGATTTTATTACCCTGGCTGCCCTGTATGGAGAAGCTGAAGTCGAGCTGTTTGTAGCGCACGGTATTGCTGAAACCAAAAATGTACTTAGGCTGAAAGCTGCCGACAATGGTCCTGTCGTTGGCGTCTATTTTACCATCGTTATTGATGTCTTTGAATTTCAGATCGCCCACATAGGTTGGGTTGCTGGTTTTGGCGGAACCGTCCAGGTCGGCTTTGTCGCGGTAGATGCCATCGGTAACGTACAGATAGTAGGAACCGATCGTCTCTCCGATTTTAGTGATGAAGTAGGCGTTGCCGGTACCGCCGGTAGCGATGATAGGTGCACCGGAGGGGCCAAGGCGGGTGACTTTGTTTTTGTTGAAGGCGATGTTGGCATTGCCTTCCAGTGACCAGTCTTTACCCAGTTTTTTATTGTAGGATAGGGTGATCTCCACGCCGCGGTTGTTCAGCGCGCCGATATTCTGCAGATAGGTACTGAAACCGGAGATGCCTGGCACCGGCAGGTTCAGCAGCAGTTTGGTGGTATTGGAATTATAGTAGTCAACGGTCAGGTTCAGGGCGTCCTTGAAGAATCCTATTTCCACACCGGCATCGAAGCTGGCGGTGCTTTCCCAGGTGAGGTCCGGATTGGCGGGCGTTACTACTGAAACGCCGTTCACCAGTGTCTGATTGCCGAAGATATAATTGCTGTTGGTGGCGTTGGTGCCGTTGTAGTTGGCCAGCTGTGCCAGCGAGCCATAGTTGGGTATCTGGAAGTTGCCGGTAAGACCGTAGCTGCTCCTGATTTTCAGGGAACTGATGGCATTGATGTTTTTAAAAAACGGTTCGTTGGATACCTGCCATGCTGCGGAGATAGCAGGGAAAGACGCCCATTTTTTGTTGATGCCGAAGCGGGAAGAGCCATCCCTTCTCACTGAACCGGTAAGGAAGTATTTGTCACCGTAACTGTATTGTACCCTTGCCAGCCAGGAGTTCAGGCTCCACTGTTCCTGGGAAGAGGCGCCGGCGTTGATCTGGCCGGCATTGAGCGTAGTGACGATGTCTGTCGGGAAATTGATGGCGGTGAGGGTATTGTGTTCCTGGTTTTCTTTCTGGGCAGTAAAGCCGGCCAGCGCGTCTATTTTATGTTTTCCGAAGCTTTTCGCGTAAGACACGGTATGTTCAATCAGCCAGTTCGTGTATTGGTCGGTGTTAGAAAAGCCTGTCGCCACGGAAGGCAGCGTGCCTGACGGAATAGGCAGGGTAGACGGGCGGTAGTAATCCCGGCGGAAAGTATTGATGTCTGCGCCGGCGGAGATTTTGTATTTCAGGCCGCTGAGGATTTCGTATTCCATATAGGCATTGGCCATCAGGCGGAAATTTTTCATACGGTCTTTGATCAGGGAAGCTACGGCTACGGGGTTCAGCTGGTTGGTTTGTCCATATCCCCATACATTGACAGAATCGGCGAAGGTGCCGTCGGGGTTATGTACCGGGAAGATGGGCGCATATCCCAGCGCCAGGGCCACTACGCCGGAATTGGGCGCAAACCACGGACCTTCGGCGTTAACGAGGTGGTTGTCGGTAAAGGAGGGGTTCATGTTTACGCCAAAACGAAACCGTTTGCTGCCGCCGTCAATCCTGAACCTGCTGGAGTAACGTTTGTAGTTGTTGTTGATAACGATGCCGTCCTGGTTGAGATAGTTACCGGAGAAATAATAGGACAGGTTTTCGCTGCCGCCATAGATGCTCACGGTATGGCTCTGCATGGGCGCCTGCCGGAAGATCTCCTTCTGCCAGTCGGTGTTGGTGAGCCCTTTCTCGCCGGCGAGATAGGGAAGTACCTGTGGAGGCACCCAGGTAGACGGGTTTTTCGGGCGCACGCTGTTTGGGTCTGTGGGTTTGCCACCGGGCACTGCGTCCAGGTAGGCGTTATTGTGGCCGTCGTATACTAGTTTGGCATAGTCGTAGGCGTTTAGTACGTCCACATGTTTGTTGACGTTCTGAAGACCGTAGTTGACGTCATAATTGACGGTCAGTTTGCCGGCGGTGCCTTTTTTGGTGCGGATAAGCACCACGCCGGTAGAGCCTCTGGAGCCATAGATGGCTGCTGACGCAGCATCTTTCAGCACGTCAATGGAAGCAATGTCATTGATATTGATAGACGCCAGCGGGTTGGCGGGTTGCTGGTAGCTGTTAGGCCCGGGCGAGGCGTTGCGGGTGTCATTGGTAACGGGCATGCCGTCGATGACAAACAGCGGATTGTTACCTGCACTGATGGAGCCCACGCCGCGAACGCGGATAGACACGTTGCCTCCCGGAGCGCCGTTGGTCTGCATCACTTGTATGCCAGCCATTTTTCCGGCGAGGGCCTGGTCAAAGGAGGTGACCGGCTGCTGCATCAGATCGGCTGAGCGGACGGAAGCCACTGCGCCGGTCAGCTCTTTCCTGGTGCGGCTGCCGTAGCCTACTACTACCAGCTCGTTCAGCCCGTGACTGGATTCTTTCATCCGCACGAGCAGCAGGTTGCCGTCTCCTGCTTTAACGATGAAACCATCTACTCGGTTGTTTTCATAACCGATGAAGCTAAATGCGAAGTCATATTGCGTACCGGCTTTAAGGCCCTGCAACTGAAATACGCCACGTTCGTTGGTAGAGGCGTTGTAGGTTTCCTTACCGTTCCGTTGTCTAACGGTAATGGACACACCGATGAGCGGCTCGCCGTTTTCACTTACCACACTTCCTTTCACCAGTACGGGCTTGCCTGCTTCCTGTGCATAGGTGTGCACGGCACATAGCAGCAATAAAAGAATACGGGAGTACCTTCTTAAAAGTCTGATCATATGACAATGTATTTGTATGATTTTTTACAAATGAGAGGCCCTGCACATGCTGCAGCATGCGTCAGATAGATAAAGCGGCCTGTTTTTTTTTTATTTGCTGATAATGATGCTATCTCCTGTGGTCCTGAGCTCCAGCTGGTTCATGGCACATATGGCTGCCAGAATATTTTTCAGGGAGTCTTTCTTCAGTACCTTCCCGGTGAAATACAAGGCATTGACATCTTCCTGCCGGAAACTCACCGTTGTGTTAAAGTGTGTTGCCAGGGTGCGTATGGCCTGGTCCAGCGGTTCGTTGTTGAAGGAAAGCACGACGTTGTTGACTTCCGGAGCTATGCTGCCAGGTGCTTTTCCGCTACTGCCGGACTTTTTGATGTCAAATGACCGGGTGATGGTGTTGATGGCATACTCTTCTCCTGGTAACAGGCAAACATCCTCGTTATTGTCTGTTGTATGTATTTGTACTTTCCCGGCTGATAATTTTACCGCCACCTTGTTGGCAGTCTGCGTGTTGACGGTAAAAGTGGTGCCGAGGGCAGTGACAGTGATGCCGGCAGCTTCCACGATAAATGGCCTTTTCGTATCTGCGTGCACGATAAAGTCTGCTTTCCCCTGTAAGGTAAGCCTGCGCAAGGTTTGTACGGTATCTTTCCAGCTCAGCGTGCTGTTGGGCGACAAGTGTATGACAGATCCGTCGGCCAGTGCCAGCGTTTTTATATCGTTGCCATTATTGTGTATTTGATGGCTGGTCATAGATGCCGTCGCTGCTTTTCTCCCGGAAGTGTTCAACTGGTATTTCAGATACACAGCGCCCACCACGATCAATACCGAGGCTGCAACAGACAGGGGAAGCAATATCGCTCTCAGTGGCCGTTTCCGTGCCGGCGTAGCCGCTTCTGCTGCTATGGCGGTATGTAGCCGGTCCAACATGGCGGCGGTTTTTTCCGGAGGCAGCACCTGTTGCCGGTCAGCAATGCTTTGCAGATAGGCATTCAGCATGGCTGCTTTCACTGGTTCGTCTGCGCCTTGCTGTATCCAGGCTTCCAGTTGAGCGATGTCTGCGGCGCTAGCCTGCCCTTTTTTGAATTTCTCTAATAGTAAGTAGAACTGTTCCATGTGTTCATCTATAAAAACTCAACAAAAGGGAAAGAGGGGGGAGGGGAGTATGTTACCAAATTATTAACTAACGGGCATTACTAATGGAGATAGGTGCCCAGCAGGATCAAACCCGCTACAGGTAAGGATGCCTGTTGTGTAGCGATATACGTTTTAATAAAAGAGGAAGATGCTTTCAGGTATTCCTTGGCCGTATGGTGGGAGATGCCAAGGATGGAAGCCGCTTCCTGGAGCGACTTGCCTTCCAGGCGGCAAAGGCGGAAGATCATTTTTTTCCTGGGCGACAGTTGTTCGATGGCATCGCTGATCAGGTGGAGCTGCATCTCCTTCATGGCCGCAAAGTTGTCGTCGTCTGTTGATACCGCTTGTTCGGGATGGGTAGCCAGTATGGTCTTTTCTTTAGCGGCGTTTTTCAGGTATTGGATGGATTTGTTATAGCTTACGACAAACAGCCAGCGTGCCACATCGTTGGTCAGTTCCAGCTTGCGGCGGTTGTTCCACAGCGCCAGGAATACCTCCTGCAGGATATCTTCGGCCACTTCCTGCTGGGGTACCAGCTTACAGATATTCAGGAACACAGCCTGGTGGTACTGGCTGTAGATACTGTCGAATGCCGCAAGTTCAGCTTTGTTAAGTAGCATAGTCATATCGGGTGCACTGTTTCTGACCATCAAAAATAGGGTCGGACAAGACAAATTAAAATACGGGGAAGGTTATATTATGATTATCATTGGGCTGGTTGGCGGGGTAAAAAAAGAATCTTATTTTTGCGCACCATGTTTTACAGAAAAATCTATCTACCGCTATTGGCCTGTACGATGGCCGCATGCAGCAAATCAGACAAAGAGACGTCAAAAGATGCCGATCCTGCTGACCTGAACAGTATCTCCGTTTCCATAGAAGGGGAGTTTAACCAGAAAATTGAAGCCCGGGGCAGAGACGTGGAAGTGGCCCTGCTGAAGTTTACCAAAACTTCCCTCGAAGGGTTTGGTGTGGGTGGTTTTATACCTGATGGCAATGGTAGTATGAAAACGGAAGCTACCACCGGCCTGATGAAGCTGCAGCTGCAAGCCGGCGCTGAACAGACCGGAACAGCTACGGGTTCAGTGACGGTTAAGAGCGGCAACAACCAAACCCAATACGCCGGCCAGTCTTATTTCCTCTATTATGACACTGACGTCAATGCAGCCAACAGCAAGGTTTACCTGACTTTAACAGAAGTAAAGGATACCGCTAACCTGTTGAAGCTAAGAGGACAGTTTAGATATAACGCAGCGTACGGCCCTGATAAGCAGTCAGACGACTGTATAAAGGAAGCGCTGGCCAACAGCGGCCGATTACCGATGTACAACGCAGACCTCTGCGGTGCTAAGAAGGTAAAGGTGTCAGGCACTTTCACTATCTATCTCGACAAGGTGATGCAGCAATAACCCGCTGTTTCTACATGAATAATTCATAAGCAGGCGTTATCCTCCGGTCAACCCCGGTGCATGACGCCTGTTTGTGTTTCCTTGCTGCAAATGGCCCAAAAGAACCCCGGAATGAAAGTGCTTTCACGGCAAAATTATCTCAGTACAATGTAGTAACTTCCTGCCAGAGTACTTTGCCTTTTCACCTCGAATATTGTAGCATATGTTTAAACAGCCCCCTGTTACCCTGTTTCTTTTCTTTGTTTTTGTCATGATGCCATTTGCAGGAAGAGCTCAGCTCGACAGCGCTGCGTACAAAATATTTGTGCGGGATATAAGTCGCGCTCCACGTATGTCTCTTGGTTACCTGGAATATGGACAGCCGTTTGAACTGACGATGGTGTATACTTTTTCAAACGGGAAGAAGACGGTACGTTATTTTCCGGATGAGGTACTCAACAGCGTTTCCCGCGATTTGAGTGAATGTGAACGGGTACTTAAAAGAACAAAATGGCAGGATATATATCCGGCGCTAAAAACAGCAGACAATTTCAGTATCGTGATACCGATGGTCTTCCGGTTTCTCAATGGTCCTGGTATGACAAAGGAGGAAGAGCAAGCGGTTATCGGAAAGCTTTTTGATTTCACGGACAAGGTAGACCCTCCCTATCAGATATCAGACATAGTATTTGTAAACTTTTTTAAACAAATCAGATAGGCCCCATGTTTCAGCCTACTACGTTATGGAATATGCTTAAGCAGCCCTGGTGCTTTCTCCTGCTTTTTGTGATGATGCCCTTTGCCGGAAAAGCGCAAACTGATAGTGCGGCATACATTGAATTTCAAAAGGCTATTCGCCAGGCGCCACGTTTTTCAACGACATTTCAGCAGAATGGTCGGCCGTTCGAACTCGCCCTGGTGTGTGAGGTGTCCCATGGCGAGAAAACGGTCCGCTATATCCCTGGAGAGGTCCCCGACAGTATTTATGAATATTTCTCGCCGCCTGTGCGGGTATTGATGCAGACGGATTGGGCAAAAATATTTCCCTCCCTTAGTGTGAAGGGGGATTTCAGTGTTGTGGTACCTTTTGTTGTCCGGTTTGAGAATGATCCGCCGGTAACCGTTAAACAGGAGATGGCGATACTCCAAAGGCTTTTCGGTTATATGACATCGCTTGCGCTGCCTTACAGGGTTTGTGATCCGGTGTTTGTGAATTTCCGTAGAAAGGAACATCACAAAACAGACGAGGTTACCCGGCTTTAAATATTGCAGCATATGTACAAACTTACTACCCTGCTATCACTGTTATTACTGGTCATGCTTCCATTTGCAGGGGAAGCACAGGAAGACAGCCTTTATAAACCATTAATGGTTAAGATCTCAAAGAATGTACGTGTTCCCCGTTCAATCCGACGAGCGGCTAAAGCCACTCAATTGACGATTGTGTATACAGTCGCTGATGGAAAGAAGTCTGTACGTTATTTCCCCGAAAAAGAATCAGATAGTCTTCGTAGTGGCTTTCAGGCATGCGAACAAATACTGATGGAAGCAGATTGGGCAAAGATAGCCCCCAAACTCTATGCTAAGAGGAACTTTAGCATCGTGTTGCCTGTTGCCATATACTTTAGGGATGGCAGTAATTCATCAAATGAATCAGTGATAGAGGAAGACGCCCTCGGCCGTCTCTTCGATTTTTGCACAAAAGTAGCGCCACCATATCAGGTATTAAGCCCGCTTATCATGTTTGGATTTAAATATCCATCACATGAGAGTTGGTAAAACAAGAAGATGTTTCCGCTGTTTTTTCTAATCTTTGAGGAATGGAACGTCTCCTATACCATTTGAAACATTTTGAGCTTAACTTTTGGCTGTGCCCCATTATGGGTATAACGATGATTGTCGTGGTACTGTGGCAACATTTTTTTCCATTCAGATTCAGACGGGATACATCAATTGATATTCCTCCTGCGCCATTGCCCGCATTTACGGAACCTGTCCGTTCGTTAATACAACCTGTAGACCAGTACTTGTTTTTAGCGCAATTGAAGCTGGTGGTCACATCAACGGAGCTGTTAATGAAAGATGTGCCGGATGATCAATGGGACTATGCTGCTGTGTTTAGAAGAAGTTCGAACTTTGATCACCCGCCTGCTTTCATGGCGGAAGGAGGCTTTGTGAATTTGGACCTCGATGTTTTTTATGAGCCGCATGATATCGGCCTGGCGCTGGCTGTGGTGGCAAAAGGCAGGAAGGATGTTCGGCCGGCTTCATGGCAGGACATCCTGCTAAAAGGGAAGATTGTGGCGCACGAGATCTGTGCATCGCTTATCGATGGTGGGTGCGAGGCCGTTAGTAATGTGGCGGAACTGTTGCCTGACTATCAGCACTAACTACTATCTTATTCATTTCGTGGTCATTGAACAAAAACAAAGCAGCCCTTGTTTAAGTGCTGTAACAGCGTTATTCCCGAACGAAAATGACCATTTATGCAGTGGATTACTCATGTATTGCAGCAATACCCTGAACTGGCTATCTTTCTCACTATCGCACTGGGCTTTGCTATTGGCCCTCTTAAAATTAAAACATTCAGTCTGGGTACTGTTACGGCCGTATTGCTGGTGGGCGTGCTGGTAGGTCAACTGAAGATCGATATTTCATCTACGGTGAAGTCCGTGTTTTTCCTGATGTTTTTGTTTGCGGTGGGTTATAGTGTGGGGCCGCAGTTTTTCCGGGGACTGAAAAAAACAGGGCTGCCACAAATGGGGTTCGCGGTGCTGATGTTATTGACATGCCTCATTTTTCCCTGGCTCTGCGCGCGTTTCATGGGATATAATATGGGACAGGCGGCAGGGCTGCTGGCCGGTTCACAGACTATCTCCGCCGTGATCGGCGTAGCAGGGGACACCATCAACGGACTACCGTTGACGGCTGCACAGAAAGCGGATTACAACAATGCCATACCTGTTTGTTACGCGGTGACCTATATCTTCGGGACAGCCGGTTCTGCGTGGGTGCTGGCCAGCCTGGCGCCTGCCATGCTGGGTGGGCTGGACAAAGTCCGGAAAGCCTGCAAGGAGCTGGAAGCCTCCATGGGGGCCGGTGATGAGAGCTCCCTGCCTGGCATGATCCCCGCCGACAGGGTAGTAGCTTTCCGTGCTTATACAGTTACCGCCGACTGGTTTGGCGACGGGAAAACAGTACAGCAGCTGGAAGCCCATCTGGCTGAAGAACATGTCCGTTTGTTCGTGGAACGGCTCCGGCAACAAAATAAGCTGGTTGATGCCGCTCCCGGCGTGGTCATCCATAAAGGCGATAAGATTGTTTTAAGTGGCCGCCGTGAAGACCTGATGGGAGAAAGAGGCCTGATAGGGCCGGAGATACAGGACGCTGAACTGCTGCACTTCCCGGCGGAAGCCTTACAGGTACTGGTGGCAAAGAAAAATATTGCCGGTATGAAAGTCAGTGAGCTGAGGGCGCAACCTTATATGCATGGCATCTTTATCCGCAGTATCAAAGCGGCTGATATCGAAGTGCCCGTCATGTCTGATACCGTACTGGAAAGAGGAGACGTACTGGAGCTGGTGGGACTTAAAAAAGAGGTAGATAAAGCCGTCCAGCAGATCGGCTACGCCGACAGGCCTACGGAGAAAACAGATATGACCTTCGTAGGGCTGGGTATTGTTATTGGCGGGTTGATAGGAGTGCTGACCGTCCGTATTGGAGGCGTGCCTATCAGTCTGAGCACCAGCGGTGGCGCCCTGATCATAGGCCTGGTGTTCGGCTGGCTCCGCTCGCAGCATCCTACTTTTGGCCGCATTCCTGCACCTGCGTTATGGGTGATGAACAATGTGGGACTGAATATGTTTATAGCTGTAGTTGGCATCACCGCCGGCCCCGGTTTTGTGGATGGCTTCAAACAGGTGGGCGTCAGCCTTTTCCTGGTGGGCGCTGTCGCTACTACCTTACCATTGCTGGCAGGAGTGTTGATGGGCAAGTATATTTTTAAATTCCACCCCGCATTGATATTGGGCTGCACTGCCGGCGCGCGCACCACCACCGCCGCGCTGGGGGCCATTCAGGATGCGGTGGACAGTAAAACGCCAGCCCTTGGTTATACTGTCACTTATGCGGTGGGCAATACCCTCCTGATCATCTGGGGTGTTGTGATAGTCATGTTGATGCGATGAAACCCATATTAGCTATCTCCCAAAAATATTTACCGTATGGCCCTGACAAAAATTAAAACCAGCAGAAAGCGGGAACACTTGTTGGAAAGCCTGAGTCCTTTCCAGCTAAAAGACAATCTCATTAGTCTTGCACAGGACGAAAGCCGCAAAGCCGCCACCGTGATGCTGAACGCCGGCAGAGGTAACCCCAACTGGGTAGCCACTACGCCGCGCGAAGCCTTCTTTACACTCGGCCTTTTTGGCATCGAGGAATGCAGAAGGGTGATGGACAACGCAGAGGGACTGGCCGGTATCCCCGATAAAAAAGGCATCGCCAAAAGATTTGAAAAATTTCTGTCGATCAATAAGACGGCGCCTGGAATAGACCTGCTGCAGAAGGCCTATAAATATGGCCTCAAGCAACATGGCTACGATGCAGACGCCTGGGTGCATGAACTGGCTGAAAGTGTGATCGGTGATCAATACCCGGAGCCGGACAGGATGCTGTCGCACATGGAGCCTATCGTGCACGACTATATTATTCAGGAGATGTGCAACAACGAACCGCCTGCAGGCAAATATGACCTCTTTGCGGTGGAAGGCGGCACAGCTGCCATGTGCTACATCTTTGATTCGCTGATGCAGAACTTCCTGATCAAAAAAGGGGACAAGATAGCCCTGATGGTGCCGGTGTTTACGCCCTACATCGAAATACCGGAACTGGAACGCTACAGTTTTGATGTGGTGGAAATCAAGTCCAACACCATGAACAAAGACGGGCGTCATACCTGGCAGTACCCCGACAGTGAACTGGAGAAGTTGAAAGACCCCTCCATTCGTATATTGTTTGCCGTGAATCCCAGCAACCCGCCTTCTTCGGCCATCCATCCGGATTCACTGAAGAAGATCATTAAGATCGTAAAGAAAGACAATCCCGGTTTGATGGTGGTGACAGACGATGTGTACGGTACTTTTGTGCCCGGCTTCAAATCCCTGATGGCGGCCATTCCCTACAATACGATCGGGGTGTATTCCTTCTCCAAATATTTCGGTTGTACCGGATGGCGTTTAGGCGTGATCGCTATACACCAGAAAAATATGTTCGATGACAATATCCGGCGGCTTCCGGCGCCGGCCACGAAGGCGCTCAACAAACGTTACGGCAGCATTACGCTGGACCCGCAGCGGCTGAAGTTCATTGACCGTATGGTGGCCGACAGCCGCCAGGTGGCCCTGAACCATACAGCGGGCCTGTCATTGCCGCAGCAGACACAGATGATGCTGTTTGCCGCCTTTGCCCTGCTGGACACTAAGAACAAATATAAAACACTCACACAGGTGCTGGTGCAGAAACGCCTGAAACTCTTGTGGGACGAGCTGGAGATACCATTGGTGAAAGACCCGCTGAATGCAGGTTACTATTCTGAAATAGATATACAGGTGTGGGCGGAAAAAGTATATGGTGATAAATTCTTTAGATGGTTACAACAACATTTTGAACCGGTGGACATCCTGTTCCGGCTGGCGGAAAAGACCGGCGTGGTATTGCTGAATGGCGGCGGGTTCGATGGCCCTGAGTGGTCGGTGCGTGTATCGCTGGCCAATCTGCCTACCGCGTCTTACTCCGTTATTGGTAAACGTATCACTGAAATTATGCGGGAATACGCCAGCGTATGGAAAAGTAACGGAACTTTGAAAAAATAATCTTCCCCCAACATTAAAAAGCGGTTGTATGAAAAAACTGTTATGTGTTATCTGTTCGCTGATGATTTGTTTCGCGGTCTTCGCGCAAAAACTTCCCCGTGTCAAAATCCTGGCAACCGGCGGTACCATTGCCGGGAAAGGCGCGTCAGCAGACCGCGCGGCCTACAAAGCAGGTTCACTGCCTATCAAAGACCTGATAGATGCAGTACCGGGCATTGACAAGGTGGCGGAAATTACAGGTGAACAGATTTCCAATGTGGGCAGCCAGGACATGACGGTAGATATCTGGATTAAGCTCAACAAACGGATCAATGAAATCTTTAAAAACAATGAAGCCGATGGTGTGGTGATCACACATGGTACCGATACGCAGGAGGAAACAGCATATTTCCTCAGTCTCACCTGCCGCTACGATCATCCTGTGGTGCTGACGGGCTCTATGCGCCCGGCGACGGCCATCAGTGCTGATGGTCCCAAAAACCTCTATGACGCGGTGACTGTCGCCGCCAGCCCCAATTCCCAGGGCCGTGGCGTGATGGTGGTTTTCAGTGAAAATATTTTTGACGGTCGTGGCGTGGAGAAGGTCAGCACCACCCATGTGGACGCGTTCAAATCGCCGAACGCCGGTCCGCTAGGACAGGTATACGATGGCAAGGTGGTGTTCTATATGCATGATTTGCGCAAGGCCAATAAAAACACGCCTTTTGATATTACCGGTTTGAATAAACTGCCCAATGTGGCCGTGGCAGAACTCTATGCCGACGCGCCTTCTACCGCTATCGATGCTTATGTGGCTTCCGGCGTGGATGGCATCGTTGTCTCCGGGCTGGGCAATGGTAATCTCAATAAGGCCAATATGGAAGCGGTGACACGCGCAGTGGCCAAGGGCGTGGCGGTGTGCCGCGGTTCCCGCGTGGTGTCTGGCCGTGTAACGCTGTACGACGAAACAGACGACGCCAAACTGGGCACCTTTGTGGCCGATGACCTCAGCTCACAGAAAGCCCGCATCCTGCTGATGCTGGGCCTTACGCAGACAAAAGACAAGAAAACCCTGCAACAGTATTTCTTTACGTATTGATACATCCCCCCAAAGAAGAGAGCCATAAACACGAGGCTGGCCAGGAGGGCCGGCCTCTTTTTTTGTGCGGCATCTTACGGAAAACGAGGATGGTATTACTCCCTGTTTCCCTGTAACGCTGGCCTGGTATGATCATCGGCGAATTAAAACGATGCTGCATAAGCGAACATCCCCTGTATCAAAACCGAACATATTTTATTTATATAAATATAAAAAATATTGATTTAAAGACATCATCAGTTTGGCATTTTTATTAGATTGTCACCGACATGATCAAGAACTACTTCCTGGTTGCCTGGCGCAACCTCCTCAACAACAAGGGCTATAGTGCCATTAACATTTTCGGGCTGGCGGCCGGTATGGCCGTTGCAATGGTGATTGCGTTGTGGGTGGTGCATGAATATTCGTACGACCGGTTTATGCCGGACCATGAGCGTTTATACAGGGTGCAGCGCAACTTCGACAGTAACGGGGACACGCTCACTTTCACAACAGTTTCACTGAAGCTGGCGGACGTACTGCGGAATGAGATCCCGGAAATGGAGTATGTATGCGAGACCGACTGGTTGGGCAATCACGCGCTGAAAGCGGGTGAGCGCAAAGTAGTACTGAACGGAGGCGGGGTACAGGACGACTTTCTGAAGGCTTTTCAGTTCCGTCTCTTACAGGGCGATGCCGCTTCTGTGTTTAAAAACCCTTTTTCTATCGTGTTGACTGAATCCACTGCCAGGGCCTTGTTTGGCAACGAAAACCCGATGGGTAAGCTGGTACGCATAGATAATCGGCACGACCTGGCGGTAACCGGCATTCTGAAAGATCTGCCGGCTACTTCTTCTTTTCGTTTTAAATACCTCTATCCTTTTAGTTTCCTGGACAAGACCAACAACTTTGTGATGGGCAACCGTAAATCCGGTACTTTCAGTGGCAATGCTTTTCAGCTATTCGTGAAGGTCAGACCGAAGGTTAACCTGGCGCAGCTCGCATCGAAAATCGCGTTTCTGGAGAAAAGGGAGAAAGGAAATACCAATGCGGAGAGATCCATAGTGATTTTGCAACGGATGGACCGTTGGCATCTCTTCGGTAATTATGAGAATGGCAAGGAATCCGGCGGTTTTATCGACTATATCCGGATTTTCAGCAGCATCGGCATATTGGTGTTGCTGATAGCCTGTATCAACTTCGTGAACCTCACCACTGCAAGGTCCGAGAAACGTGCGCGGGAAGTAGGTATCCGTAAGGCCATTGGTTCCAGGCGCCTGCACCTGGTGGTGCAGTTTCTGGCAGAATCATTGACCCTGACTTTTATAGCCCTGTTGTGCAGCCTGGTGATGGTGGCAGTGGCGTTGCCTTTCTTTAATAAGATGACCGGCGCGGAAATTCATATACCCTTTACCGATATCCGTTTCTGGGTGATTACAATGGTGTGCGTGACAGTGACCGGTATTGCGGCGGGCCTGAAACCGGCATTTTACCTGTCTTCTTTCAACCCGGTCAAAACGCTGAAAGGTACCATGAAGATAGGCGCCTCCGCTACATGGTCCCGCAGGGCGCTGGTGGTAGTGCAATTCACCTGTTCAGTGGTATTGGTGATCAGCACCCTGGTCATCTATCGTCAGATGAAATATGCTAAAGACAGGCCTACAGGGTTTGAAACAAACCGCCTGATGTCTTCCCAGCTAACGCAGGACATGGAGAAAACCAATGATGCTTTAAAACAGGACCTGCTGCAGAGCGGACTGGTGAGCCATGTGAGCACCGCTTCCTGTCCGCCGGCAGACATCAACTGGCACAGTGATCTCGATGATTTTCCCGGTAAGTTGCCCGGAGAAACATTGGAGATGGGAATGGTGCAGGCCGGCGACGATTATATCAATACCATGGGCATGAAGTTGCTGAGTGGCCGGGATTTCAGGCCAGGATTGTCTGACACGCTCAATGTGATCCTGAATGAAGCGGCGGTAAAGCGGTTGCGGTTGAAAGATCCGCTGACAAGTGAAATTAAGTGGAACGATAGGCGGTTAAGAATAATAGGCGTGGTGCAGAATGCTTTGATGTCGAATCCTTTCCAGCGGGCCGAGCCCATGTTATTTATGAAGACTGATGACAAAAATGGCTATTTGTTGTACCAGCTGGCGTCCGGCGTGGCGCCACATCGCGCGGTGGAGCAGCTGGAGGCCATCTTTACCCGGCATAACCCTGCATTCCCCTATGTATATGAATTTGCGGACGATGCTTATAACAGCAAGTTTCACCAGGAGATGCTTACCGGCAGGTTATCTGGTATCTTCGCCATGCTGGCCATCATGATATCCTGTCTGGGCCTGCTGGGATTGGCCGCTTATATGGCAGAGCAGCGTACAAAGGAAATTGGCGTGCGCAAAGTGTTGGGCGCGTCAGTCGCGCAGGTGTGGTTCCTGTTGTCCAAAGACTTCATCGTCCTGGTATTGTTAAGTTGCCTGATCGCTTCACCCATCGCTTTATATTCGCTGGAGCGCTGGTTGTCGCAGTACGACTACCGTATCACGCTGGGACCGGCCGTGTTCCTGTACGCCGCAGTAGCGGCGCTGGCTGTCACGCTGGCGACCATCAGTTTTCAGTCCATTAAAGCAGCTATGGCCAACCCGGTGAAGAGCCTCCGTTCCGAATAGGCAGGCTTTGCGTATATTTATGCCTGAAATTAAAGAGAAAGGGCATGGCACTGACAACAGAATCGACATATCAGGCAGCATCAGCAGTCGCCGACATTATAGAATCGCATTTTATCAAACATCTTGAAACCGCGAAGGAAGAGGGCGTCGAGAATCTGGCGACGGCCCCTTCGGCGCGCGTGGTGGAGAAAATCATCGACGTGGCTTTCTGGGCCAGCCTGCGGCGGGAAGAAGGCAATGCCACCCGCATGTCGCTGGCATTTGTGAGCCCCGAGCAGGCAGGCAAGCCGTTGCTGTTTGAACAGCCACTGCCTCTCACGCCGCAGGTGCTCACCAAACTGGCGCCCGGCGTGGAAAGGGCCGGTATCCATGTGGGGGTGTGGTATAACGGCGATGAGCTGTGTATCTGGGGCACCACCATCAAACTGCCTAATTTCTGTTTTGTGCTGGACGTGTCCGAGCCGGGATTGCTGGTGGTCAAACACCGGCGTATCATGGGGCTTGGCAAGTTCACCAACGTGGCCATGCTCAAAGGTGACCAGATAAAAGTAGTGGATGAAAATTCCGGTTACCCGATGTGCAGCCCGGCGCTGTTAAGATCACTCCTGGGTATCGATTCCTCTTCTCTCTGGAACAACCCTGAAAACGTACTCATACAGATCGCGGTGTCCATGCGGGCGCATAAGCGGGGAGGCATCCTGCTGGTGGTGCCGGACAAAAACTCTTCCTGGAAAGAATCTATCGTACAACCGTTACAATATCCGATATCGCCGGCTTTTGCAGGCGTGGCCGACCTGATACGCCAGGAAAGTTCTACCGTCAGCGAAATTTTCTGGCAGAACGCGCTGCGCCGGGAGGTGGAAAATATCAGCGGCCTTACCGCCGTGGATGGCGCTACCATTATCAATCAGCATCATGAGCTGCTGGCCTTTGGCGCCAAGATCACCCGTGCCAGTTACTCTTCCCCGGTGGAAAAAGTGCTGATGATGGAACCTGTGCTGGGTGGCACTCCGGCCTACGTGCATCCTTCCGCCATTGGTGGTACCCGGCACCTGTCGGCCGCCCAGTTTGTGCACGACCAGCCCGATGCCATTGCGTTGGTAGCCTCCCAGGACGGTTACTTTACCATCTTCTCCTGGTCTGTCACCAAACAGATGGTACAGGCACACCGCATAGATATCCTGCTGCTCTAACAGACAAATCAACCGAATGAAAGCTCCTTTAATGGCCACCATATCACTGGCATTTGCGTTGCCGCTGGCTGCACAGCAGGACACCCTGCACCGTCTGCCGGAAGTGGTGGTGAAATCCTATTTGTCGAAAGAACCGTTATTGCGTATACCCACGGCCGTTAGTGTGCTGTCTCCGCAACAGCTGGCGCTGCAACAGGGCGCCTCTATGGTGCCGGCGTTCAACAGTGTGGCCGGCGTGCGGATGGAGGAGCGTTCTCCCGGCAGCTACCGGCTGTCTATCCGCGGCAGCCTGCTGCGCTCTCCCTTCGGCATACGCAACATAAAAATATATATGGACGAAATCCCCCTGACAGATGCAGGTGGAAATACCTATCTCAATCTGCTCGACCCGGCGGTGCTGACGAGCGCCGAAGTGCTGAAAGGCCCCGATGGCAGTCTGTTTGGGGCCAACTCCGGCGGCGTGGTCCGGCTGGACGTGCTGCCACAGGCAACAGACAGCACCCGGTTACAGGCAGGTGTACAAGGCGGCAGTTACGGTCTCTTTCACGCCACGGCCGGTTACCGGCAACAACAGGGGAACTACGGCTTTCAGCTGTTCCAGGGCTATCAGCAGGCCGACGGCTACCGGCAGAATACCGCTATGCACCGCTCCTATACGCAGCTGGGGCAACGGTGGGAATACAAGCCGGGCTACGTGCTGAAGATGCTGGGCTTTTATTCCGATCTGGGGTATCGTACGCCTGGCGGTTTAACACTGGCGCAGCTGGACAAGGACCCGCGTGCCGCCCGTCCGGCCACGCCGGCTTTGCCGGGAGCTGTCACGCAAAAAGCCGGTATCTACAACCGCACCGCACAGGGCGGACTGGTGCATGAAGCACAGTTCAGCCCCCGCTGGCAGCATGTGATCGTCGTGTTCGGCGCCAATACGCACTTTGAGAACCCGTTTATCACCAACTACGAAGCCCGCGATGAAAATACTTTCGGTTTCCGCACCTATCTGTCATGGACCAATAAACCTGCATCATCGTTGTTTCAATGGAGATGGCAGGCCGGTATTGAATGGCAACGGACCGTTTCTGATATCATCAACTACAACAACAACCAGGGCGCCCGCGGCGCCGTGCAGGTAGCGGACAAACTCACGGCCGGACAGTATTTCTATTTCTCGCGCTTCCACGCACAGCTGCAACGCTGGACAATGGAGGCTGCCGCCAGTATGAACTACTATCATTACACCTATAACCGCGACGGCAATACGAAAGTGGCCTTTACGCCGCAGGTGATGCCGCGTTTGTCATTGTCTTACCTGGTCAACGAGCAACTGACCGGCAGGGTGACTGTCAGCAGGGGATATTCGCCACCGGCAACAGCTGAAGTAAGGGCGTCCGATAATATTATCAATACCGCTCTACGGCCGGAGACAGGCTGGAACTATGAAGCAGGGCTGCGGCTGTTGCCGCTGTCACGCCGCTATTCGCTGGATGTGACGGGCTTTCATTACCGCATGCAGGACGCTATCGTGCGTAAGCTGCGGGACAATGGGGCGGAGTTTTTCGTTAATGCCGGCGGCGTAAACCAGACGGGCGTAGAGGTGGAAGGCATGCTGCAACTGATGCAGCCGCGTGTGCGTGGTTTTGTGCGCGGACTGGAACTACGCGGCAGCTATACCTGGAGCGATTTTTATTTCAGGGACTATGTAAGCAGCGGCAAGGACTTTTCGGGTAACCGGCTGACCGGCGTGCCACGTACCGTTGTGGTATCGGGGCTGACCGTGTATTTACCGAAGGCGGTTTATTTGTATGTGGCGCATAATTATACCAGCACCATTCCGTTGAACGACGCCAACAGCGCCTATGCACGCGGGCATCATCTGATGCAGTGCAAGGCGGCGTGGCAGTTGCCCATCTCCGGAAAATGTAAAATCAGTGTGCAGGCAGGGGCAGATAATTTGTTGAATCAGTCTTACAGTCTGGGTAACGACCTGAACGCAGTGGGAGAGCGGTATTATAATCCGGCACCGGGCCGTACGTATTTCGGGGGTGTCAATGTGGCGCTGTGATCTCTCTACAGCGCCACCTGTCTATTTTTCATTCAACAGAAATTTGTTGGATATCACTTTAAAGGATATACGTTTATCGGCAGAACGGATCACCACTCCTTCGCGTTCCACATATTTACCGGCCGGGCTTAAAGCGGAATTGCCTTCGGCGGCCAACAGGAGTTCGTCGACCGTGTCCGGCAGTGTGAAAGCCGTATCCAGTATAGGCACATGTTCCAGTCCCATTAGCCTGATTATCTCCCGAAAAGCAGGCAGGGGCAGATAAGTATAAGCATCGATATCAAACGCATTGAAAAAACGAACAGTCTGACCTTTGATGCCATAAGGATTTCCCTGTATCCCTTCACCGATCAGTTCTCCCTGTAATCCCATGTTTTTGTCCAGCGCTGCTAGTCTGTCCGGCAGATGTAACCGGTGGGCTATTTTCCAGAAGGTGTTGTCCGTTGTCTCCAGCAGGTCGAGGTTACGGGAGCATACGCCAAATTCACCATCCCGGAAGTAGAAGGTGGCAGAAGAGCCATCCAGTTTTTCCGTTACGTAGAAGGTTTCATTTTTGTACGCTTCATATTCCGCGCTGAGGTTCTGAATGCGTTCTTCATCCGTTTTCGGGATAAAGGAAGGAAAATTGCCTTTGGCTACGCCCGCCAGGGATGCGGGCATCGGCGGTTCGTACTTCACAATGCCCAGTCTGGCAGATACATCTTCTCCCAGCGTGTATGCGTAACCGTTTAGTACAGTTACAGGCATCAGCAGGCCTTGAGAGATCTGTCCGCGCAAGCGCATAGTTTTCAATCTGAAGCCAGGGATGCCGGCCATGGTGCGGAAGGAGCTTTTACGCAGAAATTCAAAATCCTCTTTTTCGGGCAGGAAAGAATCGATCTCACAGTACACTGCATGATCGCCGATGCGGAATTCCTGTTTTTTAACAACCAGTTTCCATCCTTTTACAGTGGCTACTTCTATCAGATCAGCGCCGGGTATGGGCTGTAGGTCGTCTATTACAACGACAGACGCAAGTTTGCGTTCCATTAGGTTAGGTAGTTTTAAGGTTAACAAAATATATGAGGGCGCAAAGATATATGTTTTTTTAATGTAGATGCCTTTATTTTTGTGGTATGACGGAACATATTCTTCAGACAAGATACGTGGAGAAACTGGTAAGGGCCCTTGAAGAGGAGCCAGGGAGGCATATCCATCTGCCGGTAAGAGGATTAAAGGGAGACATCGTGGCGTCTCTGGTGGAGGACAGCCCGTTGCTGGCCTCACTGCCGGAAGGCACGCGTTTGAAGTTTGATACCGCCCTGAAGGTGCGTTACCCTTCAGATCCGGTGGAGGTGTTCCTGGTGTTTACCGGTCGTGAGCCGGTAGTTTTTTTCCGTGACGAGTTGCTTGCCGGCGGTCACGAGCACCTGGAAATAGCGCTCATTGCGTTGTTGCGCGAGCTGCATATTGCTATTGCCCGTGCCATAGCAATCCCCGAATTGCTGCGGCACCGTTCCGCCGAAGAGGAGCTGGCCGACCTCCGTGAGCTTATAGCACTGTTGACGCCCGGGGTGTACGCCGATGACGCTGACCTTGATACTATTGCACAGGCGCTGTATCTGGCATGGAGCGCGCCGTCGTCGTTTGCGGCTTTCCATCCGGAGTTTATGGAAGAGGAAGAAGGAGACGATTTGTTTCTGTCTGTGTTGGAAAAGGCCGTGCCGGTGGTGTATTGCAGCCGGCATCCTGCCGCCGCTGAACTGGAAGAATGCCTGAGTGAGCTGACCGGAGAAGATTTTAATTTGCCCGCGTCCTTACCGGAGGCAGCATTGTTTGAACAGGCGCAGGCGCAGTTACAGCCATTAGGCTGGCTGCTTGTGCATATGGATGCTTCCCCGGAAGACCGCTGCCTGCTGGTAGTGCGGCCGGCAGACGCTGCCCGCGTAATCGCCCTCGCGCAGCGGTTTAATGTCACCATTAAAAATATTTTTTAAGGCTGCTGACATAGGGTTGTCACTCCGCGTTTTTTACTTTGTTTTCAGAAAACAAAATATAACCACCATGTCTGAAATTCAAGCACTGTTAAAAGAAATGGAACAGGAGGCTGCTACCACCCGTAAGATGCTTTCGCGTGTACCGGAAGATAAATATGACTGGAAGCCGCATCCCAAAAGTATGACATTGGGGCGCCTGGCTACCCACGTGGCAGAATTGCCGGGTTGGGTGACGATGACGCTGAACACTTCCGGGCTGGACTTCTCCAAGGGAGGGTATTCGCCGGTAGTAGTAAAAAATGCGGCGGAGTTGATGAATTACTTCGAGACCACCCTGGCGGACGCCAAACAACGACTGGCAGCCGCAACACCTGAGGACCTGGAAGGAACATGGACGCTGCGGGATGGAGATACCGTTTTGGTTGAGCAGACCAAAGCAGAATTTATCCGGACGTGCTACAGCCAGATTGTGCACCACAGGGCACAACTGGGCGTATATCTTCGTCTTTTGGACATACCAATCCCTGGCAGCTACGGGCCAAGTGCTGACGAGTATTGATGATGTCACGCCTTTCCGCCGGTTCGGGCCCGGTGGAAAGGCGTTTTATGCTGAGCAGTATTGAACGAATTTGTCCAGGATAAAATCCCATCCTTCGGGGTTGTTCATCGCTTCCCGGTACAATCCGCCTTTCTGGCCGTGCCGTGCGAAATGCCGGTGCCCGAAGTCGATCCTTGTCTTCTGATCACTCTCCTTAAAAAAGTGAAGGAACACTTCACTGGCCTTGTCCGGGTCTGGCTCTGGCATCCTGTCGGGCCCTATCTGCCATAAAAAGGCAATGCTTTCCCCTTCAGTCAGAAAAATCACCCGGCCCCAGTCGCACCTGAATTCATACGGGCCTGTTTCAGTGCAAAGTCCGTTTACCGCCGGATGGATGCGGAGGTTCAGCAGTTTTTCCCCCGACCAGGTATAGGCTTTGGGCCACCATTCATTGATTTCGTAGACGAATTTAGTATAGGCCTGGTCCGGCGCTACCGGTACCTGCAGGTGCCTTGTGATATTTGGTATTTCCATGGTTGTCTTCGCACAATTTTCAGGCCGGAGTGTGTCACAGTTCCAGGGGACTGCATCCGGTGAGCGCCTTTGCATCTTTGGCAAAATGTGAAAAGTCCGTGTAGCCGAAATCTTCATAGTAGAAGTTATAACCACGCGATCTGTATTCCTGTAAGGCTTTTTTAAAGCGGACAGTTTTCTGTGCAAACCTGGGTGTTACACCTACTGTCGAGAGGAAGTACCGTCTCAGGGAAGCGTATGTCACATGCAGGCTGCCACAGAGATGTTGCAGTCCTTTTTCGTTCCTGAGCTGCAATGATTCAAATTTACGCAGGCAGTGCTCAACGATCTGAAACCGGTGGTCGTTGCCGGGAAGCTGTGACAGCATTCGCTGCAGGGCCTCGTTGCAAAGCCGGACGCGGTCAGCGAAACCATCCGCAGATCCCAGTTGTTCTTCCAGGTCCGGATTTTTGAACAAACAGGGCAGTGGCAACTGGTTGTTTTCCAGTTCGGCCGGCGGACAACGGAAAAGCGTTGCCGCGCAGCCGGGTTTTAACTTGATAAAGAACATCAACGTGCCGGGGGCGTACGTGCTGCTGCAGGAATGGGTCAGATGTCCGAGGAGCTGAGCGTGTTGTAACAGCAGCACTTTGCCGTTGGCGTCATTAACGGATGTCCATGCGGCAGGGCGCAACTGAAAAGCCAGCAGTGTGGTCATGGCCGGTAGTCCTTTTATAGACTGGCTGGCAGTCGCTGTTGACAGGTCTATCTCAAAATAATATTCAACCAGTGAGCAAAGGGCAGGGGAAGGGTAGGCGATCCTGAGCGGATGGCCTTTTTCGTTTTCAAATATTACTTTGCTGGTGTTGCGCATATTTGATAAGCAGGCTTAAACCTATGCCGGATATAAGGCAGCGTTCCTTTTTGTTGCCTGTCAGCTGTTGTGTCCAGTCTGTGAAACCTCCGTCCGCAATTTCCATTTCCGGGCCTTGTTCGGGTTGTATCAGCACCTTAAACTGCAGCCCTTTGTAGTAGTTGTTTTCCTCCGCATGCGGTTCAACAGCCATCTCCATGGGCATGCCGGTAGTCAGCGCTCCGATGGCGGAGATCAGCGTATCACCGGTATAGCCTCCGCGCGGAATGATTTTCACCGATATCTGCTTTATAGTAAAAATAACGGTTAGCAGCCAATAAATATGCAGCAGCTGCTCTTTTATCGTGGTGAGTTCGAACGAATAGTTGCCGGTGTCTTTTCCTGCAGCCACCATACACGCCACTTTAAAGTGCGGCGTATAGCCTTTTACCGGCAGGCGCATCGCACGGATATGCCGGTGGACAGTGCTGTACCGCAGTATTTCGCTGTTGAACCCGCCGGCGCTCCGGATGCCCGCCATATGGAGCGCCAGCGCATTGGTAGCGTCGGCCATCACTTCCGTATGGCGAATGGCGGAGATGATCTTGTTCTGACTAACGGTACCCACAACTGCGCAACTGCCGAACTGCCCTACAGGAGATAGCTCCAGCGGTTGATAGTGTTGCTGCCGCAGATAGCGCAGTATCTCCAGCTCTTTTTCCAGCATCAGGACCATGTCCGTATCAGCCGGTTGCGCAAAGGCATTGCGTTGGTACTGTTGCAGCAGCGAGCCGGCCGGCGTCTGCTCTGCCCGCAAACGGAACACTTCCATCAGCAACGACGACAGGTCCGAGCCGCTGAGAGAACGGAGTGCCTCCGGCATGCCGGGCACCCCGGCTTTTTCTGCAATTTTTTGAGCTATATGATCAGTCATCAGCAATTCAGTTTAACCATCAGGTGTTCATCATACAGGCGGCCCTGCTTGATAATCGCTTTTTCTTTCACCGCTTCCAGGTGATAGCCGTTTTTTAGCAGCACTTTTTTGGAAGCATCATTATACGCAAATATACCTGCGTAGATCCGGTAAATGTTCAGTTCCCGGAAAGCGCAGGCCGTCACCAGCGCCACCGCTTCCGTGGTGATGCCTTTGCCATGGTAGGGCGCCCCCAGCCAGTAGCTGATTTCAGCAGCATGATGATAGATGTCTGTTTGCCGGGTAAGGGAGATAACACCCGCAATCTGATCATCTGCATAGATGCCCCATACGTGGTCCAGTTTACCTTGCTGAATAAGTGCAAAGAATATTTCTGCATCTTTCAGCGAGTAGGGAGAAGGGAAGCTGTCTCGCAGGTTGGCCGCAATAGCAGGATTGTTGGCCAGCACAGACAGCTCCTGCAGATCGGTATGGGCAATGGCTTTCAGCGTAACGCCGTGTTTCCCGGTGAGAGTGATAATAGTTTTCATAGTACAAAAGTACGGCGGCCTTACAGGCGTGCTGGTGTAAAAAACTTACAATTTTTTGTGCGGTTTTCAGGGGTATAGGCTGAGAATCAAATATTTATTTTGCAGAATAAAATAATTTTCTATCTTTGCACTCCCTTCGAAAAAGGGAATGATTCCGTAGCTCAGTTGGTAGAGCAATACACTTTTAATGTATGGGCCCTGGGTTCGAGTCCCAGCGGGATCACAGACAACTTATAAACCTCGCGCTAGTCGCGGGGTTTTGTTTTTTAGTTGAGCGTTTAGTTGAGTTCCTTTTGTATAACCCCGATTTCTTTCCCGAACTTTATATAGGTTAATCAGCTTTTACTAAGATATGGAGAAGTATATATAGACCGGCCGGAGCTGGTTTCTGCAAAGCTATTTAAGTCTTTGTTCCGTACTTTTCTTTATACGCCTTGGGTGTTATTCCCGTTATTTTCTTAAAGGATGTTGAAAAATAGGAGGGCGTAGAGAATCCTGTTTCGTAGGCTATTTCTGCGAAAGATAAGTCCTCGTGCTGTATTAAATATTTCGCCTTCTGTACCCGCCGCAGCAGGATGTATTCCGTAATGCTTACATCCAGCAATGGTTTGGCTTTCCGGTATAGCTGGATTTTAGACATGCCTATCTGATCACACAAGTCCTGGATGGAAAAATTCTCGTTGGAAATATTTTTCTCGACGATCGCATTGAAGTTTGAAAGGAAGGCTTTCTCTCCTTTATTGGCTTGTGGCAGGGCTTCCCTGGGTATATCGGTAGTAACATGCGCTTTCAGCCGTTGCCGGTTCTCCAGCAGGTTATGGACGGTTACTTCCAGTACTTCGTTGTTAAATGGCTTGGTAATATAGGCGTCTACGTTAGTTTTTAAGCCTGCTACTTTTTGCTCGTCGGTAGTTTTGGCGGTCAGCAGGATGATAGGAATATGGGCGGTCCGTATGTCAGTTTTCAGTATTTGTGCCATCTGCAGACCGTCTGTCTGCGGCATCATAATATCAGATATAACCAGGTCCGGCATTTCTTCAAAGGTGATACGAACGCCTTCTGATCCGTTTTTAGCGGTAACAACGGAATATTGTGTACCGAGGCGATTGGCCAGGAAAGTTCTCAGGTCATCGTTATCTTCTACAATCAGGATGGTATTGCGGGACGACGGGTCTGATACCGGTTGTAAAGACTGTATGTCTGAAGAGGAGGGGTCGATGTTATAATCCGTAATCCACGTGTCCATTTCGCTGTTATAACCCCAGTCCTTCACCGGTACAATTTCTTCTTCGCGGTAATGCGAATGGCCAAGTGGTAGTGTAATGGTAAATGCCGTTCCCTTGTTTTTTTCACTTTCAGCTACAATGGTACCGTGATGCAGTTCTACGAATTCCTTTGATAAGGCCAGTCCAATGCCGCTGCCGTTTTGATTGTGTACGTCGCCGTAATAGAAGAAATCAAAGATATGCGCTTTGTCCTGGGGATTCAGTCCAAATCCGGAGTCGACCACTTTTATGCTCACTTGGTTTGCGATGTCGTCTTTTTCTACCATCACATAGATGTGGCCGGTATCTTCCGTGAATTTAAAAGCGTTGGATAATATATTAAAGAATACTTTCTCTATCTTTCCAGGATCAATCCAGAGCTTCACCACAGCTTCGCGGGTAATGAGCCGGCAGTCGATATGATGTTGTTTAGCCAATCCTTTGAATGCATCGAGAATATCGCTGATAAAAGGCAGCATGTCTACCTCTTGGATTTTCAACCGTGTTTTGTTCAACTCCAGCTTGCGGAAATCCATCAATTGATTTACCAACAACGACAGGCGGGAAGCGTTTTTTTTGATCAGGGTAAACTGCGAGCGGATATGAGCAGGCGTTTTAGGATTTTGCAGGCATTCTTCCGTAGGGGCAAGAATGAGCGTGAGCGGTGTTTTTAATTCATGTGAGATGTTGGTAAAGAAGTTGCTCTTTTGTTCGCTGGCCTCCTGTACCTGTTGGGCCATTGCGCTGATTTGTTCGCTCTGGGAGCGGATTTCATTATTCTGCGACTGGAGCAGCTTATATGCTTTTATATTTTTTCTTCTCAGGTAAATCAATAGTGCCGCGAGCATTAAGAGCAGGGCGAGGTTACCGACTAAAATAAGAATCAGGTTTTTCTGACTCCGGAAGATTCTCGCCTGTTCCTTTAGCAGGCCATCTTGCCGTACAATATCTTTTTGTTGCGCAATAACGCGATTGAACTGCTGTTGCAGCATCTCCACATTGGTACTGTCTACGATAATCGTTCGCAGGGGATCACGTTTGGGAGCCTGCTTGCCGTGAAGGGTTTTTGCGGCGGCCCTGATGGCCTCCCCACCGCCAGTGGGATACAGCACGGAAGCCAGCAACGATCTGTTTTCGACGAAAGCCAGGCCAGTGCGTGGTTGCGCATCTACGCCTATTACTTTTATATTCGGAAATCCCAGTTGCCGGCAAATGTTAGCGGCGGTATGGGCCATTACATCGTTATGCGCGAAAATAAGCCGGGTGTTTTGCAGCTCTTTCACCATGTGCGGCAATTGTTGCTGCACGCTGCCTTCCAGCCAGTCGCCACTGATAACAGTAACGCTCAGGTTCGGGTAACGGGCAATCTCATCGCCAAATCCTTTTTCCCGCTGCAATGCAGGTGTGGACGAGGGCAGCCCTGTAATTTCAATGATGTGGCCGGATCTGTTTAAATATCCTGCGGCGTACTGGCCGGCAAGTTTGCCAACTTCTATATTATCCGCGCCTATGAAAGAGGTATAGGAGTCCGACGAAATGTTCCTGTCCACCAACACAACGGGGATTCCATGCTGATACAAACTGTCAATAACCGGTGTAAGCGGGGCCGCTTCATTGGGAGATACGATTAACAGGTCAATCTTCCGGGCTGCCAACTCCCGGATCTGCCGCACCTGTTCCGCGCTGTTGTATCCTGCCTCCTTGTATATAATTTTCAGATCCGGGTTAAATACCAGTTCCCGGTCTATCTCTTCCTTCATTTCCCAGCGCCATGCATCAGCATTACCCAACTGGGATATACCTATCACAAACGTCTTCTCCTGCTTCTCCTGGCAGGCTGGAAGCAATATGACAACTGTTATAGAAAAACAAAAGAGATAAATGAAACCTGTTTTTAAATTCATCCTGACCAAATGTATAATAAAGAGATACAATTTTAAAACAAGGTGATACAAAAATTAAATAGTATAAAAAATATACTTTGTAATTATTTAATAATCAATTAAATATTTCGTTTTAAAATTTGAATATAATAGTAACAAAATTGAAATAGGCTAAACATCAGCCGGTATTATTTTCAGGGCAGTAAAAAAAGAACGACTCGCGTTATGAAAAACAGACTTCTATTTTGGAGCATTGTAATTGCTCTTGGAGGCTTACTATTTGGAATGGATGTAGCAGTCATTTCCGGAGCCGAACAACAAATACAACAAATCTGGAAACTCAGCGATGTGGTACACGGCCAGGCATTGGCAGCTGCATTATATGGAACTATTATCGGCGCATTGCTGGGTGGGATTCCTGCGGAAAAGTATGGCCGTAAAAAAGTGTTGCTCTGGATAGGGATTACATTTTTTATATCCTCCCTCGGATCAGCGCTGGCCCACGACGTGGTTACGTTTATGCTCTTCCGTTTTCTCGGGGGCCTGGGTGTGGGAGCCTCCTCTGTAGTGGCACCCATGTTTATTTCGGAAATTGCGCCCGCAAAAAGCAGGGGGAAACTGGTAGCTACCTTTCAGTTCAATATTGTTTTCGGCATTTTACTCGCTTACTTCTCCAACTTCCTGTTAACTTCCCAGGGGGCAGATGCATGGCGCTGGATGCTGGGTGTATTGGCGGTACCGGCAGCGCTGTTCGTGGTGCTGCTCTATTTCGTTCCTGAAAGCCCGCGCTGGCTGATGGTGCACAAAAGCGATTATGTGGCCGCCCGTAAAATTCTGAAAATTTCGGATCCGGAAGGTGTGGACGATGCGATCCTGGCTATCCAGCAGGAAGCAAAAGCGGAAAGGGAGAAAACGAGTTTGTCTGCTTTCTGTTCCAAACGTTACCTCAAACCTATAATCATGGCTGTATTGGTGGCCATGTTTAACCAGCTGTCCGGCATCAATGCTATTATTTATTTCGCTCCCCGCGTTTTTGAAATGGCAGGACTGGGCAAAAGCGCCGCTTTCCTGCAAAGCGCCGGTGTCGGTCTGGTGAATATGATCTTCACCATGATGGGCCTCTGGTTAATAGACCGGTTGGGGCGCAGAAGCCTCATGCTGATTGGTTCCGTAGGATATGTCCTGTCGCTGGGCGCAATCGCCGCTGCCTTTCATTTTCATTATCTTGGCGGCATGGTGGTACCGGCGCTGGTATTTCTCTTCATCGCCTCCCATGCTATTGGACAGGGTGCTGTTATATGGGTATTTATCTCTGAAATTTTTCCCAACCAGGTGCGCTCCTATGGGCAGTCGCTCGGAAGCTCCGTGCACTGGGTGATGGCGGCCGTTATCACCAGTATATTCCCATTTTTCGCCAATAACCCCGCTATCGGCCCTGCGAAGATTTTCCTGTTTTTTATGCTGATGATGACCCTGCAGATGCTTTGGGTACTATTAAAGATGCCGGAAACAAAAGGTGTATCGTTGGAGGAGATGGAAGAAAAACTGGGGGCCAAAACCACTGAACCGCTTACCCAGCCAGTTTAATAATTGACTTAAAAAAGAAACTGAAATAAAAATGATGAATAAGCACAACGAGGTTGTCTGTTTTGGTGAAATTCTGTGGGATGTATTGCCTGGCCGGGAATTACCGGGTGGCGCGCCCATGAATGTTACTTACCACTTATCAAAGCTGGGGCGTAAAGCTACGCTCATTTCCAGGTTAGGGAACGATGAGCGGGGTATTGCATTAAGAAAAATTTTTGAAGATAAGGGCATTGATACCAGCTATGTGCAAACGGATGCCAGCCACAAAACCAGTATAGTGCTGGCCACTCCCAATGAGGCCGGTGACATGAAATACGATATCGTGGAAGATGTTGCCTGGGATTATATTGCGCAGCAGCCGGACCATGAGGCGCTTATTTCACAGGCCCGTTATTTCGTTTTCGGCAGCCTGACTATGCGCAGCAAGACCTCGCGGGATACGCTGCTGGCGCTAATGGAGCTGCCCTGCAGGAAAGTATTGGACATCAACCTGCGTGCACCTTTTATTAACAAGGCGGATATCATCTACCAGTTAAAAAAAGCGGAAGTAGTTAAAATGAATGAAGAAGAACTGGCATTGGTAGCGGGATGGTATGGAAATTATATCGGCATTGAAGAAAAAATGCGCCTGCTGCAGGACCTTTTCCAGGTAGAAACGCTGATCGTTACCCGCGGTGCAAAAGGCGCCGCCATTAACTACCACAATGAATGCTATATGCACGATGGCTTCAAAGTACAGGTGGCCGATACCATTGGCAGTGGCGATAGTTTCCTCGCCGCCTTCCTTTCAGAATTTATGAAAAATAAAGATGTTGAGGCAGCATTGACGTTTGCCTGCAAAGTAGGAGCATTCGTAGCCACAAGAGAAGGTGGCTGCCCGGAATATGATGTCATGTTTTAGATAAAACCAACAGTGAATACGTCGTCCACGAATAATTTAAGAACTATTTCATTGTAAAACGTTCCACCGCTATGAAAAAATTTCTGACTATGATGCTTCTGTGCATCGCCAGTCCTGGCTTTGCACAGCAATTAAAGGTCGAAGGTACCGTAACCGACAAGAGCAGTCGTACTCCCGTTACGGGCGCCACCATTATTTCACAGAAACAAGTCGTTATCTCGGACAGTACCGGACACTTTTCACTGAAAGCCGATGCAAAGGAAATCATTACTATTTCCTGTATGGGCATGAACACCATCACAGTACCGGTGCCAGCGTCCGGGAAGCTGGTGGTGGAGTTATCAGCCAACATTGCTGATTTAAACCAGGTGGTGATCACCGGGTATCAAACGCAACGCAAGGCGGACCTCACCGGTGCGGTAAGCGTGGTGAATGTAGGCGATTTAAAGAAACAGGCAGTGGCAAGCCCCATCAAAGCCTTGCAGGGCCAGGTGCCGGGCGTTTTTATCACATCCAGTGGTTCACCCAGCGCGCCTGTAACGGTGCGGATCCGGGGTGTGGGCACGCTGAACGACAACGATCCGTTGTATATTATTGACGGTGTACCCACCAAGTCCGGTCTGCATGAACTAAACTCCAGCGACATAGAAACCATGCAGGTGCTGAAAGATGCGTCTGCTGCCAGCATCTACGGCGCCAGGGCTGCCAATGGCGTGATCATTATTACCACCAAACAGGGCCGTAGCGGAAGAATGATGGTTAACGTGAACGCCTATACAGCAGTACAAACCTATACCACCAAACCGAAAATGCTGAATGCCGGAGGCTATGGGCAGGCCTACTGGCAAGCCGCGGTGAACACCGGCCGGGACCCCAATGCCAATAACCTTGGTTACAATTATCAATGGCATGTGGAGGGTAACGGCACTCCTGTGTTGGATAAGATCCTGCTGCCGGAGTTTATTGATGGAGATAGACGCACCATGCGCACGGCCAACACCAACTGGTTTGATGCTATTTCACAAACGGGAGTCGTGCAGTCGTATGATTTGTCTGTATCAAATGGAACGGAAAAAGGTAACTACCTGTTCTCGCTCGGTTACTTTGATAATAAAGGCGTGATCAAAACCACTGGTTTTAACCGCCTTTCCGCGCGCATGAATGCCAATTACAAAATGCTCCAGGGGCGCCTGCAGATTGGCGAGAACTTTACCATCAACAGGACCAAAGAAGTGCAGGACCCGGGCGTATTAAACCTTTCGCTGCAGGCACTGCCTATTGTGCCGGTACACACCGTAGATGGAAAAGGATGGGGTGGCCCCTGGGGCGGTATGAACGACCGCCAAAACCCCGTCAGGCTGCTGATGGATAACCAGCAAAACGGGTACAAATATCTGCGGATATTCGGAAATGTATACGCTGACCTTTCCATTATCAAAGGCCTCAACCTGCGCACCAGCGCGGGTGTCGACTATGGCAATTACCTCGCTGATAATTTTCTGAAAAAGTACCAGTCCGGTTACCTGGTGGGAAATGAAAACCAGTTGACGATGAATTACTCCAATAGCTCAAGAGTTACCTGGACCAATACCCTGAACTACAATCGCACCTTTGGTAAACACCTGGTGAATGCCGTGGCGGGAACTGAATTCTATAAGCAAAACGACGAATCGTTCTGGGCCAGCAGGAAAAATTTCGCGATTGAAGATCCTAGCTATACCTACCTGGACGCAGGGACCGGGGAAAAGAACAATGGCGGCGGTGGCGCTATCAACGCGCTGATATCTTACTTCGGTAAAGTAAACTACACCTATGCATCCAGGTATTTGGCTTCGTTTACCCTTCGCCGTGATGGCTCTTCCAGATTTGGCGCCAGCAACCAGTTCGGCACATTCCCCGCTTTCTCACTGGGCTGGCGTTTGAGCCAGGAGGAATTCTTCCGGAAAAACGTTCCCGCTTTTATCAGCGATCTGAAATTGCGTTATGGCTGGGGACAAACGGGCAACCAGGAGATCAGCAATGTGGGAGCGTATTCCATTTATCTAACGGATTACAACGGTACTTCCTATGACCTGGGAGGGACCAATACCGGTACATTGCCCTCCGGCTATCATATTACACAGCGTGGTAATGATCTGCTCAAATGGGAAGCAACTACCATGAGCAACTACGGCGTTGACTTTGGTTTTTGGGAACAGAAGTTAACCGGAAGCTTTGAGTACTTCACCAAAAATACCAGCGATATACTCGTATTGCCGCCGTACATCGCGGTGCTGGGCGAGGCGGGCAATCAATGGGTAAACGGCGCTTCCATGGAAAACAAAGGCTGGGAGTTTGCACTTACCTACAACGGCCAGGTGGGCGCCGTTGAATTCCAGGCGTCCGGAAATATATCAGGATACAGGAATAAGGTTACCAAACTGCCGGAGTCTGTAGTAAATAACTATGGCGGGAATGGCCTGAACGATAACATTCTCGGTCGTGCGGTTAATTCCTATTACGGATATGTGACAGACGGATTATTCAGAACACAGAAAGAGGTAGATGAATCGGCTAACCAGCTGGGCAAGGGTTTGGGCCGGATCAGGTATAAAGATCTCAACAACGATGGCATGATAGACGACAGGGACCGTACCTGGATAGGAACGCCGCATCCTGATTTTATCTACGGATTGAACCTGGCCGTGCAATGGAAAAATTTTGATTTTTCTGCTTTCTTCCAGGGAGTACAAGGCAACGCTGTTATCAATGACGTAAAATATAATACTGATTTCTGGAGTGTACGGGAAACCGGTTCCAATAAGGGAAGCAGGCTGCTGGACGCGTGGTCGCCGCAGCATCCCAATTCTTCTATACCTGCATTGTCTGCTACAGACAATAATTTCGAATCCAGGTTCTCGACTTATTTCGTAGAGAAGGGAGATTATCTGAAGCTGAGAAATATCCAACTGGGTTATAGTTTCTCCAAACAATTACTCAACAGTATTCATATTCAAAAATTAAGGGTGTACGCCGGCGGCGACAATGTGTGGCTGCTGCACAAAAACAAATCCTTTACCGGTCTTGATCCGGAAAACCCTGGTTTCGGATATCCCAATCCTGCCGTGTTTACAGGAGGGCTGAATGTCACCTTTTAATTCATTACCAATTTCATTACCATGAAACGAATAGTATATGGCCTTGCGCTCGCAGGCTTCTTAATGATAAGTTGTAATAAGCAGTTGAATATAGTGCCGCAGGGAGTGCTGAGTCCTGACCAGGTAGCCACCCCTGAAAATGCCGACAAGTTTGTAACGGCGGCATATGCCATCTTAACAAGCGGCGACATCAACATTTCCTACAGCCTTTGGGAATACGGTGATGTGCGCGCGGATGATGCGTATAAAGGCGGCCGCGATGAAGGCGACGGACAGGAGTTTCATTTTATGGAAACATTTGCCAATACCCGCGCGGACTTCTGGCCTTTCGATGGCCAGTGGTTCCGGATTTACCTGGGTGTAGGCAGGGCTAACACGGCGTTGGGCTATCTTAATAAAATCGATCATTCAGCATTCCCGTTGAAAGAACAACGTATAGGCGAAGTAAGATTTTTGAGAGGTATGTATTATTTCATGCTGAAAGTGCTGTTCCACAGGATCCCTTACCTGGATGAAAATGTGCCGCTGGATGACTATGGCAAGATATCGAACACCGCGCTCAGCAGCGATGCCCTCTGGGAAAAGATTGCGGCCGATTTTCAATACGCGGCCGATCATTTGCCCGCTATACAGGCGGAGAAGGGCCGAGCCACCAAAGTGGCAGCCTATGCCTTTCTGGCTAAAACCCGGCTTTACCAGGGCTTTAAACAGGATGAACGTTACAATGTAACAGGAGTGGACCCGCAGAAAATGCAGCAGGTGGTAGATGCCTGTAACCAGGCCATCAATTCTTCTTTTCACCTGGAAGATGACTACGCTAATAATTTTCTGCCGGGGAATTACGAGAACGGGCCAGAGAGTATGTTTGCCATCCAGTTTTCACAGAACGATGGTACGGATGCAGGGCATCTCAACATTGGCGAGGCGCTGAGTGTGCCGCAGGGATTGGGATGCTGCGATTTTCATAAGCCCAGTCAGAATTTTGTAAATGCATTTAAGACAGATGTAAACGGACTTCCATTGCTGGATGCATTTAACGATGTAAATGTGAACCCCTACCAGGATAATATTGACCCCCGCTTAAACCATACGGTAGGTATCCCCGAATTTAACTGGAAATATGAACCTGCCAGGGTGTACAAAGAATCGTGGAGCCGCAACCCTGCGGTATATGGATACTATGCTTCCATGAAAGAAAATGTATCGCCGGATGGTGAATACTTTTTATTCAGGCCTCCTTTTTTCCCCAATTCAAAAAACAAAATCCTGATGCGGTTTGCGGAAGTATTGCTGATGAAAGCGGAGGCGTTGATTGAGCTGGGCCGCCAGGGAGATGCGCTTCCACTGATCAATGCGGTGCGGCAACGCGCTGCCAACAGTACTGCACGGTTGAAAAAAGCCGATGGCAGTTACGAGGCACACTACAAAGTGGGTTTGTATGTACCGGGTGTAAACGTTACCTGGGATCAGGCCACGGCACGGAAAGCATTGCGGTTTGAACGCCGCGTGGAACTGGGCCAGGAAAATCAACGGTTCTTCGACCTGGTACGCTGGGGCATTGCCGCCGAAACATTAAACAAATATTTCAGCGTGGAAAGAACCAGGCATGCTTTCCTGAACAGTGGGAATTTCACCAAAAATAAACACGAGTATCTCCCTATTCCACAGAACCAACTCAATTTTAGTCGCGGTGTATATCAACAAAATCCAAACTATTAAGTAAACCGACAACCAGTTACGTTATGAAAAGATATCTGTCTTGTTTGATAGCTGCGTGCCTGTTATTTTCCTGCGAACGGAACGATGCCGGTATGGCGCTGGACCTTTCGGGGAATGTGGCCATTACATTATTTGCCGTCGGCGGCGCCGCTGGTGTCGTTGATACAGTAAAAGGTACCGTAGACGTTACATTGCCCTTCGGTACCGATTTTACCAAAGTGGCACCCGCTATTGCCGTGGCACCCGGAGCTACTGTAACACCCGCTTCCGGAACGGTGGTGAATATGAAAACTGCCGTGCGCTTCCGGGTGATCAACGGTAATATTTATAAGGATTACACTGCCAATGCCATTGAAGAAAAGGTGATTCAGTCATTTGTTGTAAAAGGTGTGCAGGCAGAGATAGATAACAATGCACGCACTATTAAAGCCATGCTGCCATCCGGTACAGACTTGAGCGCGCTCACGCCGGAAATAAACCTGGCCACCGGTGCTACAGTAACGCCGCCAGGAGGACAACTAATTGATTTTACCAACCCGGTAATTTACAAAATCACCAAAGGCCAGGTCAGTATTGATTATACGGTAACCATTACTTCCCCGGTCCGGGTTGCATTCCTCAGCACGGCCACCAGTGCCAGCGACCTCGTGAATCCTGACGAAAAAGCAGCCTGGGCATGGTTGAGCGGTAACAATCCGGAAGCGCAGTTCCTGCCATTCAGCAGCATCAGGGACCATAGCGTGGATGTAAGCGCTTTTTCTGCCATCTGGTGGCATGAAGATAATACGCAGGACCTACCGGGTATTGCATTTGATGCGGGCGTGCTGGCAGCATTAAAAACCTATTATGCCAATGGCGGTTCTTTCCTGCTTTCTTCCTATGGCGCCAGGTACGTGGAAGCATTGGGTATTATACCAGCAGGTAAGACGCCCAATAATTCATTTGGCGATGCGGCCGGCAAACAATGGATGGAGCCTAACTGGTCGTGGGGCATTTCTTTCAAGGGGCATGAAAACCACCCTGTCTTCGCAGGCCTCACCTTAACAGCGGATAAACCTTACGCTACCGCCTATACGCTTTCCAATGGTACTTACCGGCTCAATCATACTGCGCAGTGGTTCGTCCCTGACTGGGGCGGTTACGGCAGCATTGCCAACTGGCGCGTACAAACAGGGGGCATCGACCTGGGCAGTACCGAATGGGATGGAGATCATAATACCGTAGTAACCATGGCTGAATTTCCCGGAACTACCGCACATGGGAAAGCGATTGTTATCGGTTCCGGATGTTACGACTGGTATTCGGAACCCGATCCCGGCAATGCAGCCAGTCAGCCCGTGAACGGCTATCTCCCCAACATATATAAAATGACAGCAAACGCGCTACGATACCTCAGTAAATAAAATTCTTAAAACCAAAATCCTTCGTTATGAATAAGCTACCCCTTCATTTTACGTTGATGATTACTACTGCATTGGGCGCCTGTAGCAAACTTTCTTATGATACTATTTCAGTTTCAAAAAATAAGACGTTAGGCGTTGTTGGCACTGGTGCTGCCATTCAATGCACGGCACAACCCGAGTATATCAATTATTCCATCTACCGCATGTGTTCCGATAATGTGCGGGTGGGGGATATAACGCCTTACTACGATTCTGTTGCCGGTAATTACAAACTATATTTCCTGAAGAATATCTGGAGCGGCGCAGGGCAGAAGCATCCCTGGTTTGGATTCGTGACTTCCGATTTTCATAACTACACAGAAACCGGTTCTGTTATTGCTTCGTCCGCCGACGCCTGCGCACAGGATAACTCAGTTGGCGCCGGTGGTGTGATTAAGAACGGCAATACCTATTATGCTTTTTATACCGGCCATAACCCGGACCTCACCGGTTGCACCAATGGCGTAAAGCGGGAAGGGGTGATGCTGGCTACTTCCACTAACCCGGTAGCGGGGTTTGTAAAAGACACCGGTTTCGCTACCATCAACACACCGGCAGGAATCGGTTATGATGAAAATGATAACTGGCGCGACCCGTTTGTAATCCGCGACAACGCGAACAATAACTGGATGATGCTGATTGCCGCGCGGAAAAATCATAACGGCGCCTGGCGGGGGGTGATTGCCAAATATACTTCCACTGATCTGAGGAACTGGACCTACCAGGGCGTTTTTTACGATGGGGGCAGTTACAACTATTTCAACATGGAATGCCCGTCGATCCTGAAATACGGCAGCAATTATTACCTGATGTTTTCAGACCAGAGCATCAGCAACGCCAGCCAGCGATATATTCATTACCGGAAGAGTACTTCCCTGAATGGGCCATGGACAATGCCTACGGGGCCTGACCGTATCGACGGCAACGCGTTTTATGCGGCCAAAGCCGTTCCCGATGGCTATGGTGACGCCTATATTTTCGCGTGGTGTCATACGCTGTCAGGTAACACTGATAGCGGTACGCCTGACTGGGGTGGCAACCTGGTGGCGCATAAGATCTATCCCCTGCCAAACGGCGACCTGGCCACCGCCATCCCGCATACGGTGAAAGCCTGGCTGGAAAACGCTCCAGAAGCATTTGCCAAAAACAGCCAGTGGGGCAATGTTACAAACACCGTAGCTGGCACAGAATCCTACCGGCTGGTGAGCAATGCAGATTTTGATGTGGCCAATGTATTGTATGATCCCGTTAACAGGGATCAGTATATGATTACCACAACAGTTTCATATGCCAGTTCATCCAAAGATTTTGGTTTCTTCATCGGCGCCTGCGACGGCTATGAAAATACGTACCAGCTGCGGTTTGTGCCCGCACAGAATAAATTTAAATTTGAAACCAAACGCCGAAGCCTGGTGGACAGTATTCCTGTAAACGACATCCCGGTTACCCTTGTACCCAACACCAACTATAAAGTACAGATCATTGTGGAACATTCGGTGGTAGTGGTGTATATCAATGACCAGGTTGCCTTTACGAATCGCATTTACCGCGCGCCCAATACCACCTGGGGCATTTTCGTGGATCACAGCGATGCTACTTTCAGCAATATCACGGTAACGCATCCTTAAATAGAAGAACATGAATTATACTTATAGATATTTTTACTGCCTGTGTGCAATGCTGCTGTTATTTGCGTGTAAAAAAAGTGACCAGGCAGCGGCGCCGGCGCCGGATACCATGAGTAGCAACCAGGTGTATCCGCTGCCTACCGCCATGTGGATGCAGCCCGCAGGCAGCCAGCCTTATTTTTCCTCCGGGTTCGTCGGTGATCCAATGCCGTTTTATGATAACGGCACTTATCATGTTTTTTATTTGCACGATGGGGATTGGACTGGGTACGGATACCATCCCATTCATACATTTGAAACAAATGATTTTTCCGGCTATCGGTACAATGGGCGGGTAATGCCTTTCGGGGCAGCCGATCAGCCGGATACGAAAATCGGAACAGGCTCAGTTATCAAAGCGGGGGATAAATATTACATGTATTATACCTATTCTGATGAAGGGAACTGGGCTTTCGGGAAATCGAGAGAATGTATCATGTATGCCACCAGTACCGACCTGAAGACGTGGACTAAACATTACGGATATACGATTTATTCACCGGAAGGTTTTTCCGACCTGTATAATTTTAGAGATCCGGCCGTTATATACAGCAGGGAAACAAACGAATATCTGATGCTGGTGGCTTCCCGGTTGGATAACAAGGCGGTGATTGCGAAATTCACCACCACAGATCCCGCAGCCAACAACTGGAGCTATAAGGGCTTGTTTTACACCGCCGATGCAGATAATTATGTGATGATGGAATGCCCCGATGTATTCCGGTTAGGCGATTACTGGTACCTGGTGTTTTCTGAAAATGGGGATCACCCGATGGTACATTACCGCTACAGCCGCTCCATGAACGGCCCGTGGATAAGGCCTGCAAACGATGTACTGGATGGGGAATATTTTTACGCCGGCAAAACAGCCGGCAATGAAAAGGAACGTTTCCTGGCTGGCTGGACGCCCCGCAACGCGGATAACAATGATAATGGCAGCCGCCTCTGGGGTGGCAACCTGGTATCGCACCAGTTGACCCAAAACAGCGACGGTACGTTGAACATAAAGGCGCCTGCCGGGATAGAAAAAAAATTCACCAGCCCGGTTAAGCTGAATTCCGTGTTCAGGGATGCAACCGTGCAGCAGGACCAGCAAGGTATTTCGTTTAATGCTACCACCAATCCTTCGTATATTGTTTTTAACCAGCTACGTGGAAAGAGAATGATCACCGCTACTATCGCCGGCGTAGCCGCTGGCGCACAGTTTGGCGTGGCATTCGGAATGGACAGGTCATTTCAGCAGGGGAACAGGTACCTGGTAGGCTTTGATGAGGCAACGGACCACATCACCAGCACTTATATGAATGCCGGTTGGCCACGCGCCAATGCGGCTATCAATTATATGATAACACCAGGCAAGGAATACCAGCTGAAATTGATAATAGATGGCTCCGTATGTACCATGTATATCAATGATCAGGCAGCGCTGACATCACGGATCTATTCCCTGCCGAATAACTATTGGGGTTTTTACGCAGCTAACGGAAATGTTCAGCTGAAAAACCTGCAAGTATATCAGATGAATAATTAAACATACCATGAGGAAAAGATTTTTATTAATGGCATACCTAATGCCGGCATTAGCCTGGGCACAGGAAATGCATCGCCCGGCAATTCATTTCTCTCCCAAAAAAGGGTGGATGAATGATCCTAACGGTATGGTATATCTTAATGGAACCTACCATTTGTTTTTTCAGCACAATCCGGATAGCACCGTCTGGGGGCCCATGCACTGGGGCCACGCGGTCAGTAAAGACCTGGTGCATTGGAAGGAACTGCCTATTGCCTTGTATCCTGATTCCCTGGGAACTATTTTTTCAGGCAGTGCTGTCGTAGATTTTAACAACACCGCGGGATTCGGAAAACAGGCGATGGTGACCATTTATACCAATCATAACCACCGGCTGGAAGCTGCCGGTTCCGATAAATTCCAGAACCAAAGTATCGCATACAGCCTGGATGAGGGCAAAACCTGGACTAAATACAACGGGAACCCGGTGTTATCAAACCCTGGCATCCGCGATTTCCGCGATCCGAAGGTATCGTGGTATGAGGCCGGGAAAAAGTGGATCATGACGTTGGCCACAAAAGATCGTATCACTTTCTATTCATCACCTGATCTGAAACACTGGAAAGAAGAAAGCCAGTTTGGAAAAGACCTCGGCGCACATGGCGGCGTATGGGAATGCCCGGATCTTTTTCCTTTGAATGATAACGGTAGGGAGATATGGGTCCTTATTGTCAATATTAACCCGGGAGGCCCGAATGGTGGCTCCGGCACGCAATACTTCACCGGATCTTTTGATGGGCACAGTTTTAAAGCGGATCACACTGGCACAAAATGGTTGGACTATGGGCCGGATGAATATGCCGGTGTTACCTGGTCCAATACCCCTGGCCGCAGAATATTCTTAGGCTGGATGAGTAATTGGGATTATGCGAATGTAGTGCCTACCCAAAATTGGCGCAGTGCTACCTCCATAGCGAGAGAACTTAAGCTGGTGAAAACATCGGATGGATATCTGGTGGCTTCTCAACCCGTGAGAGAATTTAATAAGGTAAAAACCAGCACTGGTAACTATCATATCAAAGCTACAAAAGGGAAACTGGCTTTATCACTTTCAAGGGCGGCATCGTTTACTGTTACACTTTCCAACGATGTAGGCGAGCAAACAGTGATAGGTTACGATCATCAAAAACGGGAATATTTCATCGACAGAAGACTATCGGGAGATACGGCCTTTCACAACGGATTTGCCGCAAGATACACCGTGCCGCGGTTTACACACAGCGCAGTATTGGACCTGACATTGGTGATAGACGTCTCATCAGTGGAGCTATTTGCAGATGGAGGACGCTCTGTTATGACGGCTATATTCTTCCCACATAAGGATTATACGGATCTTAACATTTCCCGCAATGTGCCGGTGAAGAAGATAAGTTACGAGGAATTCGAATGATGTAGTATTTATAAGAGGATGTCTCAAAAGATTATCTGATAGAGAGAATTTTCGTTTATGCAATTCTCGAGCCTTCAGATAATCTGTAAAAGCTCCGATTTGATCCGACAGTAGGATAAATTTTTAGGCAACTGGAGGTAGATCATCCAGTTGCTTTTCTTTTGCCAAGTGTAACGTTTCTTCAAAAGTCTGTAGTGGCGTCCTGCCAAAGCAGTACTTACCAGTATGAGTTCGGTTGGTATTATACTCATTGATCCATATATCCGGATCATCCTGTATCTGCTCCAGAGTAGAATAGATCTTTTCTGCAGCTATGAGCGCGTGTTTACGGTCATAGACCTTTGCAAAGGCCACTTTTGAATATGTGTCAATGAATGTCTGTTGGTAAATTCGACCAACACCTTTGATGGTGCCAACATAATAGGTGTCCTGAGTGCCCGGATAACCGGGGTGCTGTGTTTCAATCTCCCCATGCGCGGTTTCAGGGGTTTGTGATTTTCCATGTCAAAAGAATGTATGGCAGAACAATCGGCTATGTTCACCCAAAGATTTCTGGCCGGATCAGCCGCTATAAAGTAAAGGTCACCAGTTAGAACTGGCGGCCTTTACAATTATAGATAAAAATATTTCTAATTGCGCAGAATGTTAATGAAAGAATGTTGAGTGATGTTATTTTGACGTTCATCAGATAATTTCTGCTAATTTTCGTAAATCAAACACAAATAAGTTCGGGTTTTGTACCATAGGGTTCACAAGCAACTTATAAAACCTCGCGCTTTGCGCGGGGTTTTGTTTTTTAGTTGAGCGTTTAGTCGAGTTCCTTTTATAAAACCCCGATTTCTGGATGCCCTGGAGCTGGCGGAATGCCTGCTCAGCAGTGAGTTCGCAGATGCACGCACTGCCATCGCTGCCTATGAGGGGACAGTTGTCTGGGGAAGAGAACCGGAGTCTGACTGTGTCTCAGCTGTCAATTATTTTGGGAATCGACTGAAATTGTGATTCTAAATTAAACGCTGACACAGTTTTTTTACACTTCTCGGGAATTCTATATATGGGAAATAGAATTTGAACTTCTTAGCTTATAAATTTCGTTTGTTGCTTTCAATGGTAATGAACTCGGGTAAATATTCCGGAGTACACCCTTTTGATACCTTCTTACCTTTGTAAAGACCTGTTTTTTCTCCAAGTGCAACACAACGATTTCGGTACTTTTTGTCATAAACCCCAATCCACCCTGCAACAAAATTCATTGCCCACTGAACTTCTGGTTCTTCTTTTTCAATCTGGTTTTCAATTTTAGATAATAACTCTTCATTGTTTGGAGGAGGAGTTTGTCCCATCCAGCGTAAGCGACCTTGATAATACCAGAATATACGTCTCTGAAGGGTAGAAGGACTATCTTCCCAAGATTGAATCAGTGTAATTGTCTTTTTGTCCTTAGTAAGCTGATTAGCCATTAGCCAATCCGTTAGCTGATTTCTCTCATCCAATGAATGAGTCTGTGCATCCTTATCAAGCGTATTAATCAAATCCTGGGAAAGAAGCTTATTATCCATAATCAAGATAGCCAATTGCCTGAGCAAAAACCTTTTGGTAGACCATAGTTCCATAGCCAGTTCGTGATCCTTTTGGATTTCCTTTGCAATCTTCCGTAAGTCTCCCAGCTTGGTTTTATTATTAATTTGAGCCAGGATATTCTCTGCTTTAGAAGAAAGTTTCATATCTATCTTTTGTTTTTCGAGACAAATAGTTGTCGGTTCATGAAAAATATTTTTTTGGCTTGCCGTGCTGCTGGTACAGCGAAATAGCGTCGTATAACTATGATTTGTAGTTTTCTATGCTATATATTAAAATTTCCTCCACCACTCATGTGCAGTGATTCAAATAATATGTAACCTATCGGTTACGAAAAATAATCATTTTACCCGGTTTGGAAAAATTTTTCTGCCTGATAGCTTTGCCTACGCACCCAGGCAAATGCCTATTGTTAAGTAAATAGGCATTTGCTCGAAATACAAATAAGTTCGAGTTTTGTACCATAGAGATCACAGACAACTTTTAAACCTCGCGTTAGTCGCGGGGTTTTGTTTTTTAGGCGTTTAGTCGAGATCCTTTTATATAACCCCGATTTCTTTCCTGTACTTTATACAGGTTAATCAGTTTTTAATAAGGTATGAAGAATGACAATGAGATAAAAATCCTGCTTCAGCCAATTGATTACCCCTTCTCCTATCCTGAAACGGCGCCGCAAATATTCCCCCGAACACCGCAAATATCGACTGCCCCCACTCAAATATTCATCCCGCTCCAACGATGTAATTCCTTCGGCTACTTTTACATCATCATTAAAAACTACATCACATGAAAAAGTTACAAAAACTGGTTGCCAAAGCGGTAACATCCCCTGAAACCCTGAAAGGTGGCAGATTAATGCAGTTGGAAGCTTTCACCGACGGTGGTGACAAAACTACTTACAACACCGCGAGCTGGAATGGCAGACACTATGTTACTGACGTAAACCAGGACCCCGGAAATTAATCGTGCCCCCGGAAAAATGTCAACCTGTTAAATTGGAAAAACGATGAAAAAGAAATTGTCAAAACTGAATGCAAAAAAGGTGGAAACACCTGCAGCCATTAAAGGTGGCTTGTTACAAATGGTCTCCGATACTTCAGGCGGCGACTGTTACTTCACCACCGCCTTTTGCACCCAGAGAGGGGATCAGTTCTCCTGCGATCACAAAACAGATTGTTAATTATCACCTGGAAGGAAACGTTTAACCTTTAAATTAAAAACCATGGACAAGAAACTGTCAAAACTGAATGCAAAAAAAGTAGAGAACTCCGAAGCGGTTAAAGGCGGCCTGATGGCGCTGGCCAGCATGGAAATGGATGGTGGTGTTACTACCCACTCTGCTACCCAAAGAGGTGATCAATACTTCTGCGATCACAAACAAGACAACTAATCAACCTTCATTTATTCATTCATTCAATATTGCAACACATGAAAAAGTTAGAAAAACTGGTCCCAAAAGAGGTAACATCTCCTGAAACACTGAAAGGCGGCTTAATGCAGCTGCAATGCCTGGAAGACGGCGACAAAACCACCAGCAACAGCGCTTCCTGGAATGGCAGACATTATGTTACTGATACCAAAGCGGACTAAGTACACCCCAAAAAAAGTAGTTAACCTAATAAATTAAAAACAATATGAAAAAGAAATTATCCAAACTGAGTGCAAAAAAAGTTGAAGCCCCGGAAGTAATTAAAGGTGGCCTGATGGCACTGGCCAGCATGGAAATGGACGGCGGTGTTACCACTCACTCTGCCACCCAGAGAGGTGATCAGTACTTCTGCGATCACAAACAAGATAACTAATCATTTCTCCTTCCGCATCATGATGAAGGAAATCAGGGAACTGCCAGCAACAGCTGGCAGTTCTTCCCCACAAAAATCAATATCCGGTCATGTCTAAAAAGATACTCATATTAAGTCAGTCCTACCTGGAAAGTACTACAGACCAGGTTTGCCAATGGATGGACTATCTGAAAATACCTTACCGGCGGTTGAATGGTGAAGACTTCTTCCGGTTTCAACAGCTTAATGATCTGCCGGATAATACAGAAACTGCCGTGGTTTGGTACCGCAGGAAAATCGCTCACTTTCCCGCTGAGTTCAGCCTGAAGCAACCGGACTTTAACAGCCAGTACACCCTGAAACGTTTTCTGGTAGATGAATTCAACGGCCTGCATTCTTTTCTGTTTCATTCCATCGACACCCAAAAATGGCTGAACGATCCCCTGTCAGAGAAAAACCTGAATAAACTCCAGGTGTTACAATTGGCCCGCCGGTTAAACATCCCCACGCCTTTTACGGAAGTGGTGACTACCAAAACAAAAATTATGGCTTTGCTGGAACAATACCCCGCATTGATCGTAAAACCCCTCAGTGAATGTATTTTACTGGAGGATACCGAGCACAGGGCTTACAAAATGCTGACCAGCACCATCGATCAAAAGAGCCTGGGAGCAGTACCGGAAACATTTTTCCCCTCCCTGGTACAGGAAAGGATTGTCAAAAAATTTGAGATCAGGACCTTTTACCTGGATGGTGTATGTTATTCCATGGCCATCTTCTCGCAAAACAACCGGAAAACAACAGATGATTTCCGGAATTATGATAACCATCGGCCCAACAGGACCGTACCCTATAAATTACCCGCTGACCTGGAACATAAACTGGACCAGCTCATGAAAATACTGCGCTTCCGCACAGGGTCCATCGACCTGATGGTGGACATGCAGGGGAACTATCATTTCCTCGAAATCAACCCGGAAGGTCAGTTCGGCATGGTGTCCCATCCCTGCAACTACTACCTGGAAAAAAAATTCGCACGGTTACTTCATCAATCTGTTCTCCATGAAAAAGAAATACATCAGCAACCTGAAAACAAAGAAAATACTGCCCCTGCCACTGTATTTTCTGAAGCAGAGTGAATCCGTTGCCTCCCTGCCCATCACGAAGTTTGAGAAAGCCTCGAGGGTTAACGCGGAAGGATTCGAACTGTATAATTTCTATAAACCGATCTCCAAATTCTGATTTTCTGTTATGGAATATCTAAATATATACGCAAACTGTCAACTGGTAAAGGGCGCCAATATGTCGCTGCTCTGCGATCTGCAAATGCGCCGGTTCTATCACCTGCCGAATGATACTGCCGAAGTATTGTTGTTCCTGCAACAATATTCCATCGACGAATGTATCGCACATTATGGGGAAGATAACCGGGAAGCTATCACCGGTTATGTGGACTTTTTCGTCAGCCGGGAGCTGGGGTTCATCGATGACCATATCCTGCCGGAGCTTACCGCAATGCAGCTCACCTGGGACCGCTTTGCGGATATTACCAATGTTGTTATTGAATACCAGGAAACCATCGACTATACCGGACCGTTTTTCCGGCAACTGCTGGACCAGCACCTGGAAGGGCTGGAGATCAGGTTTTATCAGCCGGTGGCGCTGCCTGAACTCAGGGAATTACTGGCATTGTTCAGCGATTCTACGTTGCGACATATCAAACTGGTACTGCCCTACGAGAAAAGCCTGAATATAGCCACACTGGACGAACTGGTGAAAAAAAATCAACGGGTAAAATCCCTGTTGCTACATAGTTCACCGGAGGAAAAGCTTGAAAAAATATTCTCGAATTCTGTACCGGTATACTATTTCACCGGAGAAATCAACTCCTGCATGGCCTGCGGCGAAATACGTGCCAACCACTTTACGGTGAACACGGAACTATTCACCGAAAGCCTGCGTTTTAATAGCTGCCTGAATCGTAAGCTGAGCATAGATCAGCAGGGATATATCAAAAACTGTCCTTCTATGCGGGAGAATTATGGCCATGTGGCAGATACCTCCCTGCAGGCTGTGCTGGACAATAAAACGTTTAACCGTTACAGTCATATCCGTAAAGATGATATCGCTGTTTGTAAAGACTGTGAATTCCGGCATGTATGTACGGACTGCCGGGCTTATATAGAGAATCCACAGGACATCTATTCAAAACCCCTGAAATGCGGGTACAACCCCTACACCAACAACTGGGAAGAATGGGCGCAACATCCGATGAAACAAGCCGCTATCGAGTGGTATGGAATGGCAGAGATAATCAAATGATATGAAGCTGAAAAAATTTCCTTTTTATAAGCAGCCGGACGGGAAGGACTGTGGCCCTACCTGTATCAAAATCATCAGCAAGCATTATGGCAGGCTGACAGATATACAGGCTATCCGTACCCTCGCGGAAACAACGCGGGAGGGCAGCTCTCTGGCGGGATTGTCTGCGGCTGCAGAAGGATTGGGGTTTAAGTCACTGGCGGTGAAAATAGATTTTCCCACGCTGGTGGAAGAGGCGCCACTGCCTTGTATTTGTCACTGGGGACAACAACATTTTGTTGTCGTTTATAATATCAAAAAATCAGGTGGACGTACCCTCGTTCACGTGTCAGATCCGGCCTATGGGCTGATCACCTACAGCCAGCAGGAATTTATTGATGGTTGGATGGGCAAGGGAAAAAAGGAAAATGATGAAGAAGGAATTGCCCTGCTGCTGGAAACTACGCCCGAATTTTATGAATCAGAAACCGATACACCTGCTAAGAGGAAAGATATTTCTTTCCTCTTTAGCTATTTTTTCCGGTACAAAAAACTGATTACCCAGCTTACCCTCGGCCTGCTGGCCGGTAGCGTGCTGTCACTGATCTTCCCTTTTCTCACCCAGAGTATTGTAGATATCGGCATACAGAACCATGACCTGAATTTCATCTACCTGGTGCTACTGGCACAGGTGATGTTGTTTGTGGGAAGGACCGGGATAGAAGTGATACGCAGCTGGATCTTGTTACATCTGTCCAGCAGGATCAATATCTCCATTGTATCGAACTTTTTTATTAAGCTGATGAAATTACCCATCAGTTATTTTGATACCCGCATGACGGGGGACATCATGCAGCGTATCAATGACCACCAGCGCATAGAACAGCTGATGACCAATTCGTCACTGAATACGCTTTTCTCCATGGTGAACCTGGTGATCTTCAGTATTGTATTGCTGTTGTATGATTACCGGCTCTTTCTGATCTATTTGCTGGGCGGGGTATTGTCTATTGCATGGATCTCTTTTTTCCTTAAAAAAAGAAGAGACCTGGACTATAAACGTTTCTCTCAGGTATCGGAGGAACAAAGCAAGGTGATGGAACTGGTGAATGGGATGCAGGAAATCAAGATATACAATGCTGAAAGACAGATGCGCTGGGGCTGGGAGTTTATGCAGGTAAAACTGTTTAAGATCCATATCAGTTCCCTGTCCCTGGAGCAATGGCAAACCGTTGGTTCCAATTTCATCAACCAGATGAAAGACATCTTTGTCAGTTTCCTGGCAGCCAAACTGGTACTCGACGGTAACCTGACACTGGGTATGATGCTGGCGGTACAGTATATCATCGGCCAACTGAATGGCCCGCTGGTGCAGCTGATGGATTTCGTAAAGCAGGTACAGGACGCTAAGATATCCCTGGAAAGGTTGAGCGAGATCCACGAAAAGGAAGACGAAGAACGTAGCGATATACAAACGGTGATGGATATACCAGAACAGGATATTGTATTGGATAATGTTTCTTTCCGTTATGTAGGCGCTGGTTCTCCTGTATTTGAAAACCTGAGCCTGCGTATCCCGCATCGTAAAACCACGGCCATTGTCGGCGCCAGCGGTAGTGGTAAAACTACGCTGCTGAAGTTGCTCATGAAGTTTTATGATCCGGTGGAGGGAGAAATAAAGATTGGCCATGCGCCCCTGAAACATGTTTCGCCGCGCTACTGGCGTGATCAATGCGGCGTGGTGATGCAGGAAGGCTATGTGTTCAATGATACCATCGCTAAAAATATAGCCGTCGGCATTGATGATATTGACCGGCCACAGTTGCGCAAAGCAGTTGAGGTGGCGTGCATCAGGGATTTTATTGAAAGCCTGCCCTTGAATTACAATTCAAAGATCGGCAACGAAGGTATCGGTATCAGCGGTGGCCAGAAACAACGCCTCTTTATTGCCCGGGCTGTCTATAAAGCGCCGGAGTACATCTTCTTCGATGAAGCTACCAGTGCGCTGGATGCCAATACGGAAAAGGCTATCATGGGCAATCTGGAACAGTTTCTCAAAGGGAAAACCGCGGTGATCATCGCTCACCGCTTGTCAACCGTGAAAAATGCGGATAAAATCATCGTACTGGATAAAGGAAGGGTAGTAGAAGAAGGTAGTCACGACGAACTGGTGTCGCTCAAAAAAGAATATTACAGGCTGGTAAAAAATCAATTGGAACTTGGAAACTAAAAAAGACATACTGGACACCGTGCAACTGCATTCGGAAGGAGTGCAGGACATTCTGACGCTGCCTCCGCACTGGATGATACGCTGGGGCAACACCGTTATTATGGTAATCCTGTTGCTCATTTTACTGATGAGCTATGTGATCAAATACCCCGAGTTTGTGCCTTCCAAGGTGATCATCTCTTCCAGCAATCCGCCGGAGAAGCTCGAAGCGCGCACCAATAGCAAGGTGGAAGAAATATTTGTGGAAGACCACCAAAAAGTAAAGAAGAACCAGCTCTTGCTGGTGCTGCAGTCCACCGCTGACTACCGGGACGTGATCCGTCTGCGTAATATCATGGATTCGCTGGATTGTAAGGCATTGCCGCATTTTCCCCTGGCGGAAGTAGCGCGGTTTAAGCTCGGGGAGGTACAGGCTGACTATAATGCTTTTGCCAAAGCACTCACGGATGAACAGCTGTATGCCCGCTTGCAGCCCTATTCTCCGGACTTCGCTGCGGCGGAAAGGGGCCTCACGGAGTCACGTAACCGCATCCGTACTCTGCAACAGCAAAAAGAGCTGGAGCAAAAAAAGTATGAAGTCTCCAAACGGGAGTTCGACAGGTACCAGGAACTGTTTAAGGAAAAAGTGGTGTCTGCGGCGGAGATGGGCCAGGAGAAAATCAAATTCCTGCAGGCAGAACAAAATATTGAAAATCTTAATGTTACAATTTCCCAGTTGCAGGAGAGTATACTGGGTATAGAAAAAACGAGAAGCGGTGTGGCTATCAGCGCGCAAAAAGACCAGATCAACCTGAGCTCACAGACCGCCCAGCTGTTTGAACAATTGCGGCGGTCTGTTAAATCCTGGGAGCAGAACTACCTGTTCACCTCTTCCGTAGATGGCGTGGTAGGCTTTCAGCAGTTCCTGGGTAAAAACCAGTTTGTAAAGTCCGGTGATATACTCGTTGCCGTTATGCCGGAAGATAAAAATATGCTGATTGGCCGCCTGCAGGTACCAGCCACCAACTCCGGCAAAGTGAAGGAAGGGCAGAAGGTACTGCTGAAGCTGGACAACTATCCTTACCAGGAATTTGGCTCGGTACAGGGCAAGGTAAAAAGCATCGCTAATACCCCCGATAAAGATGGTAACTACTACGTGAACGTGATTCTCCCGGATGGCCTGAAAACCTCTTTCCACAAAACACTTGCCTTCGATAAAGAACTGAAAGGCAATGCGGAGATTGTTACACAGGACCTACGGTTGATAGAACGTTTCTTTTATCAGCTACGAAAATTACTTCGGTCCGAGTGAGCTTCTGCCGCGAAAGTAGTGCTGTTACGCTACGTGTAAGACTACTTTGCCATTCACCTGCTGCTGTAATAATTTATTAACGGCAGTGAATATACTTTTCCAGGGAAGTTCAAGGTCGATAGGTGTATTCAGGCTTCCATTTTCTACCATAGCTGCAAGACGCTCCAGCATTGGAGTACTTGGAAATAGTGGTTCTCTTCCAAGCCAGATACATTTTATGCGATGTAATGGCCATCCTGCTGAACGTATGTTTATGTTACTAAACTCACGGGCAGAGTTACCATAATTGATACAAATGCCATTACGGGACAATGCCGTTAGAGCTGTGGCCAGGGTATCACCACCTATGGAATCCCAGATTATATCATATTCACCGGCCGCTTTGGCTTCAGCTGCATCTTTAAATATACCAGATGGGTTTTGCAACAGATTGGCCAATTCGGTACGTCTGCTTACCGCAAATACTTTTGCTCCGGCATTGGCTGCCAACTGACAGGCAAAACGTCCGACTCCGCCTGCAGCACCAGTTATGAGTACGCGTAAACCTTGAATGTCTCCACTGGCATCCAGGCAGTCAAGAGCTGTGAGGCCGGCAATTGGTAAGCAGGCCGCCTGTGCGTCTGTAATGCCTTCCGGAATTTCAGCCATCAGTCCTCCGGGAGCAACAAGGTATTCAGCCCAGGACCCTTGTGCTATATAGCCGAACACTCTGGTACCTTCTTTGGGAGTACTGCCATCTTCGGCAGCTTTCACAACAATACCGGCAAAATCCCACCCTACGATATAACTTTCTGTTGTTGACAAGGCGGTACGTGTTTCACCCTGATTGACGGTGAAGGCCTTTACTTTTACCAGTGCCTGATTGGGTTTGGGAAGTGGTATGTCTGTCCTTCGGAAATCTAAACCTGCCGGGGTATGCGGGGCTGTGAAAATGGCATCCATTTGCTGCTTCAGGTAGAAATTATTTTCCATTTCATCTTAAAATTTCTCAAACTTACACAGCGGACAAAGTGAAATTGTTGATCTGAATCAACAAATAACTCCTAGATATTTATATTTCTTAATCTGCTCAATGTCTCTTTGGTCATTCCCAGAAAATTGGCAAGAATATGATGAGGTATTCGCAGAAATAATTCTGGTGAAGTAAGCATGAGACGCTTATATCGGGCCTGAGGCGTATCGTAATACGAAGCTAACAGGCGTTCCATCGAGTAGCACGCTGTTTGTTCTGCCAGGTGTCTTCCTGCTTTCTGCCATGAATATGATCTGTCAAATAGCTTAAGCATATTTTCAGCATCAATACAGATCATGGTGGTCGGTTCAACAGCAACTATATCAACTTCTCCCGGCTTCCTTAGTAAAATACTTATATAGTCTGTTACAAAATCATTCTCTGTGGCAAAATCAAAAGTACGCTCTATACCATCCAGATTTTTAACCCATCGAAAGCAGCCCTTTAAAATAAATCCAATTGTTTTGCATCTGCTTCCTGCCCTGTTAAAATATTCCTTTGTGTCAAATTGTTTGATGCATAACAATTCATTCAGCCACTCCCATTCCTGTTCTTCAAATGTCGCGAGTGTACTTAAATATGATTTCAACGGCGTATAGTCCCAAAGGTTATTGGTATTCATGGGAATGAATTTTGATTTACTTTTCAGTATACACAATATAATTCAAGATAAATTTATTATCCTTTGAGACCTTAAATACATGCCTGTTTCTCAAATTAAAAAAGCTGCCTCAAAGGTAATTTGAGGCAGCTTTTTTAATATTTAAAACAGAAGCAGCATTCTTCAGCAGCAAAATTATTTCAGGATCAGCTGTTTTACTTCTCTCTGATTTCCTGTGCGCACTTCCAGGTAATAGTTGCCGCGCTTCAGGTTGGCTGTGTTGATGGTAGTCTGACTGTTATGTGATTGTATCTTCAGTACCAGATTATTGCTGAGGTCGTACAAGGCAATCTCCTTGTTGGCATTCTGGTCCTGATTGGCATTGTCGGTGAGTAAGATATAGCTGGTAGTAGGATTGGGATAAATGCTGAAGCGTTCGGCTTTCATCATCGATTTATCAATACCGCCGCTGCATTTAACTCCCCATATAGTAAATTCTTGATACCTGGTGCCGCACGACGTTGGGTAACTTCCTCTGAAAGTGATCCATTGACTTACAGCAATATTCCCGTTTACAAAGTTGCCGGTGCTGCCGGCAAATGGATAGGTGCCAGCTATCTTTGTCCAGGTCACAGATCCCAGCGGAGTAGGAGTTAATCCCACTCTGAACTTGCCGGAACATACGTTTGCCTGGCCATAAAGTATGGGCGTTTCGGTTGATATAGATAGCCCGTCTGAGTAGTATGGGACCGGTTCCTGTACTCCTACATTCAATAGTTGTGTGGTAGCTGGGGAATAGCCGCACCCTGCGTTGTAACTTTTTACAGACACCCAAGACGAGTAGAACGTTGCGCTTACATCTGTTAATGTAATGGCGTTGCCGGTTGCAGCGGGCAGCAAAGCGGGTGAAGACGCCCCGTTAATGCGGAGATTCGCATTCTCTGCTTCCCACAGGTAGTGCGTGGCATCGGCTACAGCCCCAACCGCGAAATTGGCTGACTGGTTACAAACAGTTCCGGTGGTAGTTGTAAACTGTGGCTGTGTTGGCGGGTTCTGTTTTACAGTACAGGTATACTTTTCATACCCGGTTTCCTGCTGCATTGGCGTAACAGATACATTCCCCGGCACCGCATTACCTGACGGTTTTAACTGGATGCTGGTGGTAGTGGTGCTGAGCACAGAGGGGGCAGGCTGACCATTATATAGCCATCCTGGACCAATTTCCCATTTATAGGAAGTGATGCCGGAAATATTCAGCGGATTGTTGATAGTAAAAGTACGTGGCGCTACGTCGCCACATGCCAGTGTAATATTCAGCGGGCCAAAATCAAAATGCCTGTATTCATCTATGAAAACGGAGCGGATCAATACGCCACCGGTATCTTGCTGGGCACTGTTTACATACATGAACAGCTGACTGTAGCTTTTGCCAACCGGCACGCTTACATTAACAGCCATTTCCTGGAAATTACCGGGAATAGGCACCTGTTGTGGTGGCATGTTATCTCCTGTAGGAGTTGGGATGGTACCAAAATCGCAGTTGGTGGTGGAAGAAGCCTGTAAACCATTAGTCAGCGCCACATACAGCGCGGCAAGGTTGGTGTGTGTGTTACCAGAACCACTAAAATAGCCGGGGTTTGATGCCATTATCCTTATCCTGTAAGTGATATAAGGCTTAAAGTCGTACTTCACAAAAAAACCTTCCGATTTACTTTTATAATACCAGAGCCGCAGGTTCACCAGGTTATCCCGCATTTCAATGTCGGGAGAACCGTGGGTAGATTTGACGGTCAGGTTGGGATACAGCTGTGACCATAGTTGTGTGTGCTGCGGGCACATCGGATTAAAAACATTACACTCATAACAATCGTTGAATGGAAGCAGGACTGTTGAGAAGGGTAATTGCAACTGGGCAGAAATTGTCGATGGATTAATAACAATTGCCAGCATTGACAAGCAACACAGTAGGTAGAATTTCCTAAGCATAGGTTTTCACGGTTTATGATTGATAAAATACTTTTGTTCTGTCGGGTATATGGATTATGGTTATTTCGGTGGCAAAGTAACAAAAAATAAATTTAAAAGCGAGGTTAATTCGCTGACAATCTGCTTAACGCTTCCTGTTGCGCCGGAACGATTGACATGTCAGCCGATTTTGAGAGTCTGCAAAATCGGCTACAGTAGTGAACGTAATTTTACAGTATTTCCCTGGCATATTGTAGTATCTTTTGCAGGTGTGGTTACTGGTGCCGGTAGTGATTGTTTGCGCAGTGCATAATATATCCTGAAGTCTCCTGACAGGCAGACAGGAGAAATTCCATAGTAAAATCTTTTGTCCCGCAAATTTTTATGTAGTAACAGTATGTGATTGATTTAGTTCACATAGTTCATTAAATACAGACTGTAACTTATTGGCTATTTGCGAATGCCCTTCTTTGTTAAGGTGCGTTGCATCCTGGAAATACCTCCTTTTTTGTGGCACCAGGGTATGTGTGTCTATGTACCTTATCTTCTTATTCCGGAATTTATAGTTTTCTAAAATTTTGTTGGCAGAGCTTCTTGTTTTTTGTACGAAGTTGTCTAGTACGGGAAGAGGAGACAGAAGGATAATATTGTAATTCAACTGATCTAATATCTCCAGAAGTTGTTTTAGCTCAGCTTTTCTCACCTGCATTTTCTTTCTGGTAACGGAGCTGAAAGTATCGAAAGCTATTTTAAACCAGGACTTAACTAACAGTTTAAGATATTGTGGTTGGGATACTACTCCAGCTTTGGAAGAGGCTGTGCTATCATTGCTGGATTTCCTGGCAACTTTCTTCTTTTTTTTAAATTTCAGGGAACGGGATAGTTCCTGTTTGATACTGAAAGAGAATTCATAATTTCCCAACTGTACTAACAAGATGTCGGGAGCAAATTCATGAATATTATTGGTCGTCTCTATGAAATTTTTCAGTGTAACATGACCTTGTGTTTTTTTTTCAAATGAGACTTCCTTAGAGTTAACGGTGGAAATCATAACATCTATGAAATTATCTTTTTGATCCGATAGGCCATAGCCAACAACGTGACATCCTCCTATCGCAAGGACTTTAATATTCTTCATTATACAAGGCCTGGGTACAGCTTTGCGGTAAATGGTGGGTTAAGGATTATTTAATCAACGCTGATAAGACTGCTCAGGTGTCATTAAGTTTAATCTGTATTTGCGAAATTTTTTGCAGATAATTTAAGGCCGTTAAATTAACAGCGCTAACACTGCGATAATATATGCTGCGACCGGCAGTAGCTTTAAGAATTGAAGAAACCCTATTGTTATGGCATATCCTGCTTTATTCACCCCACACAACCTGGGTGGCGTCAGTTTAAAAAACAGGTTACTGATGGCGCCTATGACCAGGAGCCGGACATCCCAGCCCGGAGACATCCCCAATGAATTAATGGCGGAATACTATCGTCAGCGGGCGTCTGCGGGTATAATTATTACCGAGGCCACCTATGTCAGTCTGGAAGGGAAAGGATATGCCAGGACGCCTGGTATCATCACCAATGAACAAGTGGCCGGATGGAGAAAAACTGCTGACGCCGTTCACCACGAAGGGGGCGTGATTTTTTTACAGCTCTGGCATACGGGAAGAATGTCGTCTTACCTGGTAAACGGCCTGCAGCCGGTTGCGCCATCTACTATCGTCCCTTCAGAGGATAATAAAGTATATATCTATGACGGGCGGCCGGATGGACTGATCACATTTGTGCCGGTGGATACTCCCCGTGCCATGGAAGCGATGGAAATAACATGGCTTCAGCAGGCGTTTGTACAAGGCGCAATAAAGGCCATGGAAGCGGGCTTTGATGGCGTCGAAATACATGGGGCCAATGGCTATATCTTCGATCAGTTTTTGAGAAGTACGCTGAACAAACGAACAGATCAATATGGCGGCAGCATGGAAAACCGTACTAGGTTGCTGGTGGAGACAGCTAAAGGTATTGCGGATGCCATCGGTCAACAAAAGGTAGGGGTACGGTTATCTCCCTACGTAGTTTATAAAGACACCGAAGACCCGGAAATACTGGAAACCACACTGCTGGTAGCAGAACAGCTAAACAAACTAAACATCGCCTACGTTCATCTTGCAGAAGCCGACTGGCCGGACGGAACGGAATTGTCAGACGGGTTCAGAAAAGATCTACGGAAGGCCTTTAAGAATACGATCATTGCCACCGGTAATAAAACGGCTGAAAAAGCAGTGGCGCTCATTGAAAGCAGACACGCAGACCTCGTGGGCTTTGGACGTTATTTTGTTTCTAATCCTGACCTTCCGGAAAGGCTTCAGCGTGGAGCCGGCTTGAATGAAATAGTGGACAGCCGCCGGCTATATGGCGGAGGTGACCATGTCGGATACACTGACTATCCTGCTATGGAAGGGGGATAGGAATGAATTGATCAGGGATGGACAGGCCCATATTGTCCCGCAATATGGGCCTGTGATATGAAATACACGTGTTTTATCATAACGGCAGGTCGTATCCGCGCAGCTGGCCGTCACCGGTTGTTAGCAGCAACTTGTTATGCACCATCATCACGTTGATGATATTGCTACTGTAGTCATAGATGTAATCGGGGTTGGCAGTGGGATTGCCATCCAGGTCATATGCTGTGAATTCGATGCCTTCCGGCATTACCTCGGCTTTACAGCGTAAATTTTTTCTGTCCAGTAATAACAATCTTCCAAACTGGGAGATGACCAGGATGTTGTGGTCATCCACAAAAAACACCGTGTAGTTGATATTGTCCGGTTCAGCGGCGGGGAAGTCCTTGCTGCCGTCGAAAATAGCCGGCTGGTCCTGTTCCGCTACTTTGGTCATGGCAGGGAAGGCGTATATTTCCAGCGGTTCATCATAATGCGGGGCCATGACAAACTCTTTCCCGGAAGGGGCAAAGTTGCCCATGATCATATTATCACATGCAGGGAGCGTTGTCAGGGAAACGACGCCGTTGTCCCATTGGAGCTGCATCAGGACCGATTCTTCCTGGCCGGCGGCAGCTTCCAGCAGGATGGTGTTTTTGTCGGGTGTGGCATGAAATGCATAGGCATAACGATGGCTTTCGAGCAGCGGGTGAGCGGCTATTACTTCAAAAGTGGCCACATCCATCACCTGCAGCGTATCTGTTTCATTTTCCCCGCCGGGCAGCACGTACCAGATGGTTTTATTATCGCTGGAAAAATAACAGGCAGCACCCAGGAACCAGCCCCAGGAGCTATGTTCCACGGTATGTAACACAGTAGTGCCTTCAGCGTCAAGAATACGCACGTCAGTCATGCCGGCAATAGCAATGAGGCGGCCATCAGCAGAGGCGGACAGCTTGCTGCTGACATAATTGGTGTTCTGCCCCTGCATGATTTTTTCCCAGACAATTTCAAGGTCAGCGTTGAGTTTTGTGATCAGCGGCTGGCTCGCAAAGTTCATCAGCACTTCGCCATTCGGTAATGGCACTACGTTTACCGGGTTAGCGGTGAAGGTCAGTTTGTTCTTTAATGGCAGGTTAATATGCGGAAATTGACTCATATCTGTTGTTTATACCGTCGCAAAGGTAATGCACAAACAGCTTTTCTGACAACCCGCCCTGTTTTCTTTGTCTTATCTTATTCTTCTGTCCACATCCCGGTACGTTTTGCCAGATCGATCTTTTCCTGTCCGTGCACGGTCATCTGCCCGGTGGCGATCATGCGTTGCGCACGTTCTATATTGGGTTTGCTCCATTTGCTTTTCGCTTTGCGCGGGGTGAATGTGAGATAGAAACTTTCCTCGTCACGCTTTTTAGCTTTGCTGTCTATCCATCCAAAGCATAACGCTTCTTCCGTCGCCTCGATTAGGGAGATGCAGGGGACTTTACTTTTTTTATGATATTGGATAAGCCATACCCCGGGTTCCGCCTGACAGTTTTTCTCCAGCCATTTCCGCCATTCCCTTCTGGTGCGGGCATATACTGCTTGTCTTCCATCCAGTGTTTCCATCGTAGAATAGTTTACGGGTGATTGTTATAACAAAGGTAGGACCCGGGTTTGACAACCCTATGTCAGGAGAGATTTACTTTTTCTCCCTGCCATCCGGTGCTCCGCAGAAACTGTTCCCAGGTCAGCGTTGCAGGGTTTATTTTCCGGCTCCAGCCCAGGTCGCGGTCTTCCCGGAAGTATCCATATTCCACCGCGTATTCCACCATGCCCAGGAGTTCCCGTACCAAAGTCTCGTTGGCGCCGAATGCCGGAAAGTGGCCAAGGAGTTCCTCCCGTGTATAGGCTGAACTATAAACCGCTTTTTTACCGGTTACCCTGACAAAGGTGTCCACCATTTCCTGCGGAGAGATGATGTCGCCGATGACGGGCAGGGATTGTCCCGCATACTGATCCGGATGGGTAAGGATTTCCAATACGGCAGGGCCGGTCGCAGTAAGCGGGTCAACAAACGGCGCTCGAAAGTCTTCAGGCAGATAGACCGGGAATACCAGGGTATCGCCCCGTAAGACAGGCGTATAGAATTCTATCAAATTCGTATAAAAAAACGCCATGGAGATAAACGTGCTTTTGATGGGCAGGGTTCGGATGTATGCTTCAATTTTACCCTTGTCCGTAAAATGCGGGGCGAATTTTTCCCCTTTCGTTCGTTCATCGACGTTTTCCAGGGCGCTGAATATGATATGTGGGACCTGCGCTTCCATCGCTGCATCGGCCAGCTCCTTGCCCAGTTCGAACTCATGGGTGGACGGCGGGGTAATGTTGGGCGTCATCAGAAATGCAGCATCAGCGCCCCGGAATGCTTTCACAAAATCTTTTTTGTGGCCTAGGTCCAGCGGTATGCTCACCAGCTCTACACCCCGGGCGGCCAGGGAGAGCGCTTCCGGCGAATCGGTGCGGCGGGTAATGCCTCGTACCCGGTATTTGCCGGAGGCCAGCAGCGTGCGTGCCGCACTGAGCCCCTGTTTGCCCAAAATACCTACGATCGTAACAAGCGGTTTGTCTCGCTGTACGCCTTTACTGTCTGTTGTTAAATGGTCAGTCATATCTGGAAGTTTTTGAACTATAATTATTATAGTTGCAAAACTATTTTTAGTGGGGTACATTTGCAATAACTATCAAAACAGATAGGTGCAAAAAATAACCACATGAAGACAGAATGTATTGGTGATCACATAAAAATGAATGGTAAACTTTATCCCTGCACGGTAAGTTTGACCATGGACCTGGTGGGAGGGAAATGGAAAGCAGTGATCCTGTACCATTTAAAAGATGGGCCTAAAAGATATAATGAGCTTCGCAAAGAAATGCCTTCCGTTACAGAGATGACATTGAGCCTGCAGTTAAAACAGCTGGAGAAGGACGGCCTGGTGGCGAGGAAGGTGCAGGGTAAAAAGCCTCCCATCAAAGTTGTTTACAGCCTGACGGACTTTGGGAAAACGCTGGTCCCTGTTTTGGAAGCGATTACAGCATGGGGCAACCAGGCTGTTAAGGAGAAAGGGGAGTTTATTACATTATAGTTTGGGATTTGCGTTTCTATGCAAAACCTGCTACCATAATATGAACGGGGCTGGCCTTTTTAAAAAGGCCAGCCCCGTTATTTTTTGTGATTATTTTTTCGCCGCCGGCGGCATCATTTTAGGAGGGGCCTGTTCATACTGGTACATCAGGTTGATTTTTCCGTTTTTATCAAACCGCCAGGTTTCCTGCAGTTCTTTCGCTGTCTTTTTCCCATGGGCGTCGGTAGCTATTTCGCGGGTCCATATCACCACCCATTCTTCCTTTTTATCCTTGCTTCTGAGCGGTATCCAGGCGTGGATGGAATCAACCACGTTGCCCATCGGTTCTCTTTTCTTTTTAGCGAGCACGAAGAGGCTGTCCCTGTTGCCGGCAAACATAATACCGTCGGAGAAAAACATGGTGTCATTTTCCGCGAAAAAACGTTTGGCGCTGTCAAGGGTGTTGTTGTCCCAGTTTTGGTAAACGGTGAGCAGTGTTTGTGCGTTTTTTGCATCACCCATCTCAAAATCCGAAGAATAGCTTGCCGTGTAGGGGTAAGCCATGTTTTCCTGTTTGGCAGGTCCGGGCCCGGAGGTGGTGTCTGCTGCTGTTTTGGATTGGTTGGGGCTGGAGGTACAGGCTGCCAGAAAAGCAATCAATACGAAAAGGGGAATCTTTTTCATAAAAATGGTTTCTAAAATTATAAATAATAAAAAAAAGCCGGGGGCAACGACTGGTAAGCGGAGGGACGGGGCTCGATACTTATTCTAAGGTAGGAATTTTTAGGGAAAAATGAATGAAATATGACCGCTGGTCCCGGAACGGCAGATTGGAAATATCGGAATGAAAATCATTAAAAAAATGTGATATCGGTTTATCGTAAATTTATTCAGGGGGCTGATATAATTTTGAAAGATCAACACGACCGAATCTAAATCCGAAGGGACGAAATGAAATAATATTTTTATGAGCATGATTTCAGGGGCCGCTAAAGCGGTGTTGCAGAAAGCCGGCTGGTACGAAGGAAGAACCGTTTCTATCCAGAAAAGCATCCATTTGCTGGAGAATGCAGGGTACCTCATATTTGACAAGGTAGAGGCTTTTCTGACAGAGTTCGAGGGTCTGGACCTGAACTATACCAACAGCCTGGGGGCAGACATGTTTGTCAGTTTTGATATAGCATGGTCATTATCTAAAGCCAGGTTGTATGAGAAAGACCTGATAGTGGAAGACTATCCCCGGGCCATCGGTTGTAAGATGCTTACCCTGATAGGAAGAGAGAACACGGCCACCTGCCTTGCCATCAATGAAGAAGGGACGATATATACCCTGAACGACGGTTATATCCTGGAAGCAGGAAAAGGGGCCGAAGCGCTGAATAACCTGATCACCAAAAGCTATAAAGAACTGAAACAGGTGCCTATGCCGGATTGGTGGGGCGAATAAATCTACCCATAAAAAAGCCGGTGACATGTCATCACCGGCAGATATATCAATTGGTTTTATTTAGTTGAACAGCAGCTCATCCGTAAACACCCAGGCATGTTTCCCTTTGCCGGGATGCCAGGACGGGAGGATGGCCGGTGTCATGATGATCTTTATGTAGGACGCCTGTGTCACCGGGAAAGCACAATCAATGTCCATCGCGGCAACAGGGTCGTCTTTTTTGCCTGCGGGCGGACTGATTTTCTTCAACAATTTGAGCTGCTGCGGATGAACGCCACCCCATATCTCAACCTGGCGAGGCGGGAAGATATAAGAACCCACATTGCGCAGCATGCCGATGCTCACCGATTTAAGCGGCACCGGCTGCGGAAACCGCACCACCGCTTCCAGTACATTTTTCGTATAGCCGAGCCATTTACCATTGTTATAGTCCGTTCCGCCTTTTTGACCGTCTGTCAGGGTGCTGCCGCCGCTGGCGAGATAAGACCCTTCCGGCTGGTTGACCAGTGTAACGCTGTCCGGTATATAGGTGGTTTTGACCAGCTGGAGCTGTACCGGATCACTGGCATACCATCCCTGTTTACAGGCAATGGCACGCACGGTAGTGTTGCCGGTGATCAGGAGGCTGTCTTTGAAAACCGGTGAATGCAGGCTGTCAGGGGCGCTACCGTCCAGGGTATACCGTATTTCCACGCCTTTCACAGGGTGTTGCAGTTTCAGTTGTATGCTGCTCCTGAAAACGGCCGCTGTGTTGAGTATGGTTGGCTGGTTCAGCTTCAGTTGTTCTCCTTTGTCATTCGTAAAGCCTTCCACCACGGTGACCTGCCGCAGTATTTTTTGTGCCTGCTGAATATCAGCATGGGAAAGACCGGTGTTCCATACGTACAGTGTTTGCAGGGCAGGTGCGGCTTTCAGGGTGGTGAGCTGTTGAAGTGTGACCGGCGTGCCTGATACAGAGAGGCTTTGCAGATGCGGCAATTTGGCGAGGGTGGCCAGTGTTTGCCCGGTGATATTGGTGAAGCTGAGATTGAGCACCCGCAGCTGTTTAAACTGCGCCAGTACGTCAAGGTCGGCATCCTGTACCGGCATCTTCTGCAAGTGCATTTCTGTCAGCTGTTCTTTTACCGGCTGCAGCTCTTTAACGGAAGCAATATTGAACTTGTCTTTGTTGTACCAGTTCGCCACCAGCGGGGCGGCATGTAACGCCACCGGATATACGACGCGGTAGTTGTTGTTCAGTTGTTGCACCAGCTTATCATCTGCTGGAGAGAAATCATATACCGGCTCTTTGGCAGCCGCGGGTTGCAGGCGGGCAGCGGCCAGCAGCCGCAGGCTGTCACGCGCCGGCAGTGATGCCACCGGCGTTTTGAAGTCCGCGCCGCCTTTGATCCAGTAGTAAAGCAGTGCCACTTCTTCTTCGGTGAGTGGTGGTTTGCCGGCCGGAGGCATATGTTTTTTGTCATCCACCGGAAGGTGTAATCTCTGCATTATCAAACTGATGGCGGGATTGCCGGGAATGAACAATTTGCCGCTTTTTCCGCCGGCCAGCAGCTGTTGCGGAAGCTCCATCGACAGGCCGCCTTTCGTTTTCCCTGCGTTGTGGCAGCTCATACATTTTTCTTCCAGAACGGGTTTCACCAGATGTTCATACACCAGCGCTTTCTCCAATGGCACGGGCGTGTTGTGCGGTGTAACAGGCGCCAGCACAAAGTTATTGCCATGGGTGATGTCAGCGCCCCAATGGCCTGTCACCAATAACAGGACTGCCGTTACCAGTGCTCCCGTTTTCGGCAACCACGGTCTGGAAGCCTCTCTCAGCCAGTATAATGAAGATGCGGTCCATAATACGGCCATTCCGCCCCATTTGTGCCACTGGATATTACCGTCGGCATAACCTTCTTCCCGGGCAAGCAGCAGTCCCATGATAACGGTGACGGCTGTACTGAGCGCTGCTGCCAGCAACAGCCAGGCGGTGAACTGCGTTTTCCAGCGGTTGGCCTCCGGTTCGCGCAGCTGCACAAACAGCAGCAGGGAGCCCAGCAGCAGCAATACGATCGGGAAATGCAGCACCAGGGGGTGCATGCGGCCCACTACCTGCAACCATGCAGGTATAATGGCGCCGCTGCCGGCGATGAACAATACCAGTGCAAAAATATTAGCGGCAAATAAAAGCTGGCTGCCGGCGTATTGCCAGCGGATACGGTTCCACGTCATTATACCCTCCTGAGTTTATATGGGTACACTTTGCCGGAGGCCCATTGTGCTACATAAACGTTTTCATCGTTGTCCACGCATACGTCGTGCGGGTGAACGAACAGTTTCTCCGCCTGCTGCATGGGTTGTAGCTGCTGATCGTTATAGACAGGGGCGGTGCCGCCAATGTTGGACACCACTTTGTTGTTTTTGTCCAGGATGGTGACGAAGCCGCTGCCGCTGGCATTCATATCGGGAGAACGCAATACTGCTGCGTAGAGATGGTCGCCTTTGATCACCGGGCGGCATACACAGGCGCCGGGAAGGGATATCACTTCCAGCAGCTGTCCGCTCATCGTGAAACGCTTGAAACAGTTGCGGGTGCGGTCTGTCACCAGCAGGGTGGGCGTACCCTGGCGGCGGTCGATGCAGATGCCGTGGGCGTTGTCCAGATGAGCGTCGCCTTCGCCGCGGCCGCCGAAAGTATGCAGCAGTTTGCCCTGACGGTCGTAATGCATGATGTATTGCGCGCCGTATCCGTCTGCTATATAGATGTCTCCTTCGTCAGTGACGGTGGTTTCTGTAGGCACAAATTCCTCTTTCTTCTTATAGAAGCCTGTTTCCGCGGGATAGTCGATGGTCATCACGATTTTGCCGTCCATGGTGGTTTTATATACCTGGTGTTTTTCCGTGTCGGTGATGAACAGGTATTCGGTGCCGTTTTCATGGGCCAGGGTAAGGCCGTGCGCACCGGGAAACTCGTGTCCCCAATATTCCAGCAGTTTGCCGGATTTATTGTAGACGAGGATGTTGTTTTTTGTTTCGTTGGTAAGGAGGATGATACGGCCTTTTTTGTCCTGCACCATCTCATGGCAGTCCTTTACAGGATGCCGGCTGCTGTCGAGCGTGCCCCAGCGGGTATCGAGGGTATAGCGCATATCCTGATGGCCGTATACCGGCCCTTTGGGACGGGCGAAGAGGTCGCGGGAAATGTAAAATGATGCGGTAACTAACGCTGATGCTTGTATGAATTTTCTTCTCTCCATGAATCGTATTTTTTATCAGGCCATGAGCCCTGGTATAACTTTTCCTGCTACGTCGGTGAGCCGGTAGCGGCGGCCCTGGTGTTTGAAGGTGAGTTTTTCGTGGTCCAGCCCCATCAGGTGTAAAACGGTGGCGTGGAAATCGTGCACATGCACCGGGTCTTTGATGATATTGTACCCGAACTCGTCTGTTTCGCCATAGACGATGCCTGGCTTTACGCCGCCGCCGGCCATCCAGATGGAGAAGCAGCGCGGGTGATGGTCGCGGCCGTAGTTATCGGCCGTCATTTTACCCTGGCAGTAGTTTGTTCTGCCAAATTCGCCGCCCCATATGACGAGCGTTTCATCGAGCAGTCCGCGTTGTTTGAGATCGGTGATCAATGCGGCGGAAGCGCGGTCCACATCTTTTGCCTGGCCGGCCATTTCATTGGGCAGGTTGCCATGCTGGTCCCAGCCCTGGTGATATAGTTGCACGAAGCGTACGCCGCTTTCCGAGAGTTTGCGCGCCAAAAGGCAGTTGGCCGCAAAGGTGCCGGGGACGAGGCATTCGGGCCCGTATAGTTTGATGATGTCGTCTGATTCTTTAGAGAGATCGGTCAGTTCCGGTACGGCCGTCTGCATGCGGTAGGCCATCTCGTACTGTTGGATCTTGGTGTTGATTTCCGGATCGCCAAAATCCTTATAGGACTGGTCGTTAAGGGCGGCCAGCTGGTCAAGCATCTGGCGGCGGTTGCCCATATCGATACCTTCGGGATTGTTGAGGTACAATACCGGGTTATCACCGCTGCTGAACTGTACACCCTGGTGAATACTGTCGAGGAACCCGTTGGACCACAGTTTGGAGTATACGCCCTGGCCGTTGCCCTTACCGCGTGACAACAGTACACAGAAGGCGGGAAGGTTTTTGTTTTCGCTGCCGAGGCCGTAGCTCATCCAGGAGCCAAAGCTGGCACGGTTTCCCTGTTGTGCGCCTGTCTGGAAAAAGGTGAGTGCCGGATCATGGTTGATCGCTTCGGTAAACATGGACCGCACGATACAAATATCATCTACGATCTGTGCGGTATGCGGAAAGAGGTCGCTCACCCATGCGCGGGCTTCCCCATATTGTTTGAAATCATAGTGGGACCCTACCAGGGGAAAGGACGACTGTCCGGCGGTCATGCCGGTGAGCCTTTGCCCCATGCGTATGGATGGCGGCAGTTCCTGTCCCATCATCTCACGCAGTTTGGGTTTATAGTCGAAGCTCTCCAGCTGGGAAGGGGCGCCGTTCTGGAACAGGTAGATGATCCTTTTGGCTTTGGGTGCAAAGTGAGGCATACCTGGTATGAAAGGTGCTTCATGGCTACTGCTTTTACCGAAAAGGTCGGGTATCAGCAGGGAGCCAAGTGCTACGCTGCCGATGCCCAAACTAAGCCGTGACAGGAATTTCCGGCGGTTCATATTCAGGTGGTGCTCCAGGAATTCGTTTTTCATCGTGTTGTTTTTTATCGGGAATGATGTTGAGGCAGATGGACCTTTGCCGGTTTATGTTTTGGACAGCGTTTCTTCCAGGTTATAAATGGTGGTGATCACCTGCATCATGGCAGCCCAGGAGGCCTGGTCAAGATTTGCTGTCATCGGATATTCTCCATGGTGCAGCAGTTTGGCGGCGTTGGCCGGTTGTTTTTTATAGTATGCCTGTTGTTGTTCGTAGTATTGCAGCAGGGTGGCGGTTTCGTGTGCCTGTGGCGTGCGGCAGACGATCAGGCGGAAGGCCTGCTGTATATGCTGCGGTATGCCGTTGTTTTGTTGCAGCAGACGGGAGGCCAGTACCCTGGAGGCTTCCAGCACGGTAGGGTCGTTGAGCATCATGAGCGCCTGCAGCGGTGTGTTGGTGGCAGACCGTTTTACTTCGCACTGGTCGCGGTTGCTGGCATCGAAGATCATCATCGAAGGCGGCGGGACTGTTCTTTTGATGAAAGTGTACAATCCGCGGCGGTAGAGGCTTGCACCGTGGTCCTGGCGATAGGTGGAGAGCTGTCCGCGGCCGGAGGTGGCCATTTCCCACAGTCCTTTGGGCTGATAGGGTTTTACGCTGGGACCTCCTACTTCATGGACGAGGAGGCCGCTGCTTTGCAATACGAGATCGCGTACTGTTTCTGCCGGCAGCCGGAAACGTGGTCCCCTTGAGAGGTATATGTTCTCCGGATCGGCCTTTAGCTTCTCCCGGGAGATCACAGCAGATTGACGGTAAGTGGATGACATCACCAGTTGTTTCACCAGCCTTTTGATGTTCCAGCCATGTTGCTGAAAATCCGTCGCCAGCCAGTCGAGCAGCGCGGGGTTGCTGGGCAGGTCGCCCTGCATGCCGAAATCGCCGGTGCTTTTTACAATGCCTCTGCCAAAAATATCCTGCCATACCTGGTTTACAAAAACGCGGGCGGTGAGCGGGTTTTTAGGATCAAACAGCCACTTGGCGAGGCCCAGCCTGTTGCCCGGGTAACTGTTGGTATTAAATGGCAATATCGCTTTGGGCGTGGCTGGGGTTACTTCCGCAGTGGGATTGTCATAGTTGCCCCGGCCCAGTATGAATGTTTTTCTTGCTGTATCTCTTTCTCCCATCACTGATACGATAAGCTTCGCCGTATCCTGTTTGTTGAGAAACCGCAGCACGCCCCGGAGGTCTTCTTTGGTGATCTCCATGTAAGGCTTTTTGGCGTAGGTCTCCGGGCCGCCCACCGTTGATTCGAGGCCGACTTCCTTTACATTGTTGAAGAAGGCGAAGACCTGGTAATATTCTTTCTGTGAAAAGGGATCATATTTATGATCGTGGCAGTGGGCGCATTCAAGTGTGATGCCCAGCAGGCTTTTACCGAAGGTATTGGTACGGTCGGTCACGTATTCCACGCGATATTCTTCGTCTATTACGCCACCTTCTTCCGTGATTTTATGATTGCGGTTGAAGCCTGACGCCAGCAGTTGTTCGCGGGTGGCGTCGGGGATCATATCTCCGGCTAGTTGCCAGGTCACAAAATCCTTATAGGAGAGGTTGGTGTTGAAAGCGTGTATCACCCAGTCGCGCCACGGCCACATGCTGCGGTAGTTATCGTCCTGGTAACCGTGGGAGTCTGCATAGCGGGCCACGTCCATCCAGTGAACGGCCATTTTCTCTCCGTAGGCGCTGTCCTGCAGCAGTTCATCCACCATTCGTTCATAGCCTTTGTCGCTGGTGTCTTTGGCGAAGCGGTCCATCTGTGCTATGGTGGGAGGGAGACCGGTGAGGTCGAGGCTGAGGCGTTTCAGCAGCCGTTCATGATCTGCCACCGGGTTAGGTGCCAGTCCTTTTTCCGTCATCTGAGCGAGCGTGAAGAAGTCGATCTCATTGTGCGGCCATGTGCGGTCTTTTACCTGCGGCAGTGCCGGGGTGACAGGCGTAACGAAGGCCCAGTGCGGTTTGTATTGAGCGCCTTGTTTGATCCATTTCTCAATCAGCTTCACTTCAAAGCTGCTGAGTGTCATGTTGCTGGATGGCGGCGGCATGCGCATGGCCGTATCGGTGCTGCTGATGCGCTGGTATACTGCCGATGCCATCGGGTTGCCCGGCACCAGTGCATGTGCGCCGGGATCGTCTTTCAGCGCTTTGTAGGCGCTGTCGGCAATGTCGAGGCGCAGGCCGGCTTCGCGTTTATTGGCATCCGGGCCGTGACAGGCAAAACATTTGTCGGACAGAATGGGCCGGACGTGGAAGTTGTAGTCCACTATATCTGGCATTTTATCAGACGGCTGGTCCTGCGCATCCTGATGATGGCAGGCCGTAAAAATGGTAAGGATACAGGCGGCGGCCTTTACATAACGTTGGAACATAATCTGGTTTTCGGAATATTATTGTTCACTTATTGACATGAATCTCCATCTCCCCGTGCTATAGGAACGTGGTAATGCCCGATGGCGGGCATAGTTATGCTATTTTGATTTTGATCGATGCTATTTTTGCTCATCCTTGCTATCCAACAAGTTCATATGTATGAACATAAACAAATATAGTGTTTCTATTCAGAAATTTGCAAGGAAGAATTATTTTTTTAGGAACGGTAAACAGGTGTCACATGATGGCGGGAGATCGTTGCGCAAATGTTGGGGCGTAATATCGTTACATTTTATTTTCACGGGAAAAGTCAAAACCGGCAGCGCACAATGAATGTATGCTGCCGGCCGGCATTATTTAAAATCGATCACATCAGAGCATCCAAACACCAGGTAATTGTACCTGGAGGTGAAGGAAGGGGCTGCGCTGTAATAGTAAGACCACGTTCTGCAACCGGACACACAGGAAGGGTTAATGTTGGAATTGAGCCATTCGTTCCGGCAGGAAGCAGTGAGGGCCAGCATGGAGTAGTTAGGGCCGCTCATGAGCGTGGCGGTCCCCGCGGAATAATTGATCAGGTATGTATAAGCATACATATAGCTGGCATCTGCCGGATCAATGGCCACACCTTTCCAGTTGCTGGGATAGTAGGTAGTTGTCAGTCTGGCAGCTGCCTGGCCGTGATTGGCGTCGTTATTGGTGCCAAAAGAGGAGCCAGTCGTTGTGAAGGCGCTTATCACAACGAGGGATACAAACAAAAGCATTTTTTTCATGCGGACTACAGGTTTAATGGTGAACGATGAAAATAACGATACTCACTGCGGGGCGCATGCGGCGCTGGTAAATATTCACCGTCATCAACCAGCTATTACTTAAGCCGCGGCGGATACAGGACCTGAATATCTTTTGCCGGCCTGAAGAAAGAAACAGGCTGCTGTTCCTTTATGATACCAGTTGCCTTGTATCCGTCTTTTGTACCGTCTGCCATCGTAATACGAATCATCAGCATGGCACCGGGTATCTTTTGCAGGTAAGTAAAAGGAGGCAGGTAAAACGCGGGCAGATCAGGTGTATACCATACCGTTACACTGCTGATAAGGCCATTGGTGCATTGAGGGGGATAATAATAGTTGATGACGGCTTTCCTGCATCCGTATCCTGCAATGGTCATCGTATCTGCTGTGAAATCTATTTTCCCATATCCGGGGCCGTTATATTCGTTGGCATTGTCCCAGTCGCCGTTGTCAGCGGAGTTGTTTGTCTCCGGGGTTGCCGTACTGTCGATCGTTTCTTCCGGGAGATATACATTGGTTTTTAGTTGCATCCCGTAGTTTAAGGGAAGCCCCTGTTTACCGTCAATTTGCAGCAACATCTTTTTGTGGTGCCAGATAAGCCAGCTGGTAGCTTTCCGGTTCGCATAGGTTTGCGTGGCGGACAGGTAGTCAGGATGATAGCAGACGGTCATGGAAGGGGAAGGCGTCTTACTGCTGGCCGGCTTACCGGTTGCGGCAAATGTGATCTTATATACCTCCAGCGTATCGGAGGCATCTTGTGCCTGCAACAGGTGGCTGGCCATGATTAAGCATGTCAGGAAGCTATACCGAACAGCAAACTTCAGAAACTTTTTTTTCGGGTACATCGTGCAAAGATAAGGGAAGGACAGCAACCTATCTATCCCCGGATACAAGGATATTGGCTTTGATATGCATTATTGCCCGCATAAAATCGAACTGAAAAAAAATTCCGCATCATGATAAATTTTCACTAGCTTTAGTAACGAATGGCTATCCTGATTTAAGTGAACATCCAAGCTGACATTGAAAAATCTGACCGCTCCTGTGAACCTGATCCCATTGTGACATTGAACCTGCCGACGTTGGCCCATAGATAATATTGACGAGCATTATATTTCAACCAAACATCTGATAAACAATGAAAAAAATGTCCTTGTTGGCGGTGGCATGGCTATGCATGCTACATACCTATGCCCAACAGTCTTTCAAAGGAAGGGTCTATGATCTCTACACGCTGTCTCCCGTAAAAAGTGCCGGTATCTATGCAGGCGACCAACTATTAACAACAACCGATGTCGCCGGAGAATTCAGTATCGGCGAGCATTACGACCGGTTGCTGGTGATGGCTTCCGGTTATGAGCCGCAGACCATACGCGTAAAAGGCAATGGCCCGCTGATGCTGATAGGTCTTGCAGCCACGTCCTATAATCTCAGTGAGGTTTCCGTCAACGCGGCGAAGCCCCGCAGTAATTTGTTGCAGCCGCAGTCGGTGGCGGTGCTGGGACGGAAAGACCTGCAGCGTAATGACGGTATCTCCCCGGAATATACGCTCAACCTGATCCCCGGGGTACGGATGGAGAAAAGGACAATGGCCGGCGGACAACGCATCACCATACGCGGTTATGGTAATGGTACCAACTTCAATGGCACCGGCTATAAGGCCTACCTGAACGGTATTCCGGTGACGGATGGGGAAGGGACCACCATTCTCGATGATATAGACTTTTCTATCCTCGGCCGCATGGAAGTGATCAAAGGGCCGGCTTCCAGCCTCTATGGCAGCGGCATCGGCGGGGTGCTCAGGATGTACACGCTGAAGCCGTCAGTATATGGCACACGTATTTCACAGGAAGCGACGGCTGGAAGCTATGGACTTTTCAGGACCAATACCCGCCTCGAATATGCCGACGAACAATCGTCCGTTATGCTGAATTACGGTCATCAGAATTATGATAGTTACCGTATCAACAGCGCCTCCAAAAAAGACTATGTGTCTTTCATCGGGGATTTTCACAGTAACGAAAAACAAACCTTCTCCGTATATGCGGCCTATAACAATTCCAATGACCAGTTGGCCGGACAGCTGGACAGCAGCCAGTTTGCACAGCGTAAAGACACCGGTGAAATACCCTATCTGAAGAATAAAGGATACGTTGCCTTTGAAACATACCGAGCAGGGCTTTCTCATCAGTACACCTTCTCCCCGCATGTCAACAATATCACCAGTGCTTATTTCAGCGGCTACAAACAGTCGCAGGCTTTTGCAGCCGGACTGACGTCCAACATCGCCCAGAATGTGGGCGCACGCACAGCTTTTGGGTTGAGCTTTACGGGAAAGACCGTCACGCTGAATGGTACCCTGGGCGCTGAATACCAGAAAACAAATTCCTTCAAAAAGGGGTATGCGCTCGCCAATGCTGTACAAGGGCCACCCACCGGTGACCTGGAGGTGTCTGCCATGCAGTACAGTCTCTTTACGCAATGGGAACTGAAGCTGCCACAGGGTTTCCTTGTTACGGCCGGCGTCAGCAATAACTACATCGAATACAGCATTACCGACCGGTTGACCAATACGGCCAATCCCACGCACAAGGACCAGTCGGGCCATAAAACGTTTACGCCCGTACTGACACCGCAGGTGAGCGTGCTGAAAGCCGTGAATGAAACAGTGTCGGTATACGCCGGCGTGAGCAAAGGATACTCGCCGCCGGTGTCCGGGCAGGTAGTGATCCCGCAGATTGGCGCGGTGAATACAGCCCTGCGCCCTGAGAAGGGGGTACAGTATGAGGCAGGGGCTAAAGGCAGTCTGCTGGGGAAGCGGCTGTCGTTCCAGGTGGCGGTGTTTGATATGGAGATCAAAGACAAGCTCACCTCACAGGCTGTCACGGAGGGCAACACCGGTACCGTGCTATATACCATGAGCACCAATGCCGGCGCGCAGCAAAACCTGGGCATCGAAACGGATATCGCCTATGCGCTGCAACCAAAACATCCGCAGGTATTTTCGCTGGTAAGGCCATTTGTAAGTTATACCTATTCCAGCTTTACCTACAGGCAGTTTAAAAGTGATAACAACAACAACGCCAAGACGGTGGACTACAGCGGCAACAAAGTTTCCGGCGTATCGCCGCATCTGTTTAATGCCGGTGTGGACCTCGTGTCAGTATGGGGTGTTTATCTGAATACCACCTGGCAGTATATCGACCGTATGCCTATTACATACGACAATGCACATTACGCCGATGCCTATACGCTGTTGCAGGCTAAGGCAGGTTATCGGCGTGATCTCGGGAAACATTTCAGCCTCGATGTATTTGCCGGCGGTAACAACATGACAGGCAGCAGGTATTACACGATGGTGTTCCTGAATGCCAACTACAGCGCAGCGCCGCCTAATATTTATCTTCCCGGGCCCTATAAAGCCGTGTGGTACGGCGGTTTTAATCTGTCCTATAAATTCTGAAAAGTTAGTCATCCCCTAAAGTATCACCATGAGAAATAAATACCTGTTGCCGGCCATGCTGCTGCTGACATGTTCCTGTGGCCGGTTTGGCAACAAGGACCAGCATGCCGGAAGTAAACGTATTGTTTGCCTTGCCAAGCAGTACAACGAAGTGATCTATGCGCTGGGCGCAGAAAAAGACCTGGTGGCGGTAGATCTTTCCAGTACCTATCCGCCGGCCATTAAAGCGCTGCCTACAGTGGGCTACCACCGGGCTTTGAGCGCGGAAGGCATTATCTCGCAGGAACCTACGCTGGTGGTCCATGACAATAACGTAGGGCCCGAACAGGTAATGCAGCAGCTGGAGAAGATGAAGATACCGATGAAAACGTTTGCTGATAGTGTGTTTACGATAGAACAGGATAAAGGCATGATCCGGGAACTGGGCCGTTACTTTGGGAGAGAACGCCAGGCTGACAGTCTTTGCCGCATACTGGACGCCCAGATGAGCGAAGCGTTGGCTAACGGTAAACGCTATACGGATACGCCCCATGTGGTGATCATCCACTTTGGCCGCGCCATGAATATTTATCTCGCTGTGACGGAGAAGAGTACGGCAGCGAAGATGGTAGCATGGGCCGGCGGGGTCATTCCTATCGGAGGCAATAAAGGCATGCAACAGGTTTCAGCGGAACTGATAGCACAAGCAGACCCTGATGTGATACTGCTGACGGATTTCGGTTACGACAGGCTGGGTTCTATCGGAAAGATCAAGGAACTGCCCGGTGTGGCCGGCACTAAAGCCGCGCGTGATAACCGCATTTACCGGGTAGAAGAACATGACCTGATATACCTGGGGCCGCGTACCGGCGCCAATGTGCTGACACTGCAAAAACTGATACATGCAAAACAGTCCGAATAAAGGCGTATTCCCCTGGTTAACGGCGCTGCTGGTGGCCGCTGTCCTGCTGTCGGCTTGTCTGGGCGCCATAGATATCCATATCAGGGAGATCGCCGGTGCTGCGGGAAAACTGTTTTATAACGGCAGTGACTATACGCTTCATGAGCGGGTTTTCCTGGAAATACGGTTGCCCCGCGTGCTGTTCTGTTTATTTGCCGGCGCCGCGCTGGCGGTAGGCGGCGTGCTGTTGCAGGCGCTGTTCAGGAATCCCATCATAGAACCGGGCCTGATAGGCACTTCCAGCGGGGCCGCCTTTGGCGCCGCGCTATATTTTGTCGCAGGCGCAACTTTCCACTTTCATGCCGGCGTTTGGATGTTGCCGTTGGCAGCCTGCGCCGGCGCTATGCTGGCCACTTTTATGGTGCTGGGTTTGTCAGGCAGCAGGGAAAACGGTAAAACAGGCATTGTTACGTTGTTGCTGATGGGCATAGCTGTCAATGCCTTGTTCCTCAGCGGCACCGGCTTTTTGTCGTACATCGCGCGGGACCCGCAGGCGCGCTCTATTACTTTCTGGAACCTCGGCACTTTATCCGGCGCCAATTGGGAATCAGTGGTCATCACCGCTATTGTGGTGACGCTGTGCTGTTGGCGGGCCATGGCCTGCGCGGCCAGGCTCAATCTGTTGATGCTGGGAGAGGAGGAAGCGCAGTTGTCGGGTGTTGGCGTAAAGCGGTTGAAGATGGAAGTGATGGTTATCAATGTGATCATGATAGCGGTGGTAACGGCTTTTACGGGAGTGATCAGTTTTGTGGGGCTGGTGGTGCCGCATTTGCTGCGTATCTGGAAGGGAGCAGACAACCGTTACCTGGTGGCTGCCGGCGCGCTCACCGGCGCCATATTGCTGACAGCTGCGGACATTGCGGCCAGGCTGCTGCTGCGGCCTGCGGAGCTGCCGATAGGCATTGTTACTTCCCTGGCCGGTGTGCCTGTGTTTATTTTTTTACTGAAGAAGAAAAAATATTATTTCTGATGCTTGCCTTATCTGGTATTACCTGTATAAAACACAACAACGTATTGCTGGAAGACATCAGCGTACAATGGGGCCCTGGCAGGATGCACATCGTCATGGGGCCTAACGGCGCCGGCAAATCCACGTTGCTGCGGATTGCGGCGGGACAGCTGGCGCCGGCGTCGGGCACTGTCATGTACGGTAACAGGCCGGTCACCGATTTCTCCGTGAAAGAGCTGGCCGCTGTCAGGGCGGCGCTGTCGCAGCAGCAGGAGCTGGCCTTCCCGCTGAAAGTAAGGGAAGTGGTGCTGATGGGCCGCTACCCGCATATCCAGGGCGTGCCCACGCTGACGGATAAACGTTACTGCAGGGAGGCGATGGCGCTGTTTGACCTGGAAGACCTGGCGGAGCGCGACTATCTCAGTCTGTCCGGCGGGGAAAAGCAGCGGGTACATTTTGCGCGTGTGCTGGCCCAGATATGGGAAAGCCCGCTCCATGGCTGCCGTTACCTGCTGCTGGACGAGCCGCTCACCTTCCTGGACGTACACTTCCAGTTCCGGTTCATGCGCCAGCTAAAAGTACTGCTGCAACAGCAGGACCTGGTAATCGTGGCGGTGCTGCACGACCTGCATATCGCTGCGAAGTTTGCCGATAACGTCCTGTTGCTGCATAAAGGCCGGATGGTGGCACAAGGTACCCGTGAAGCGGTGCTGACGCCTGCCCATATTCAACAGGTATATCAGCTGGATAGTGAAGACATCGCGGCCGTTATACCTGTTTATCATTCACCAATATCTGTTTCTCACACTTAAACAACCTGAATAATGAAAAAGCAATTTGTCTGGAAGCCTTTACGGCACTGCATGCTGCTGATGACATGGCTGTTGCTCGGTACAACGGTATCGGCACAACGGCATGAGTCACGCCAGCAGCCTAAAGAACCTGATTGGGTCACTATGATGGATGATCCCAATGTTAATTTTTTCGTGATAGAAAAATCTTTCAACGATTTCTGGAAGGGGAAGGAATTGCCTATAGAAGAAGATGAAATACTGGACGTGAAAAAGAACACCGAGCGGAAACGGCGGTTCCTGGGCATTTTCAAGAGAAAAGAATCTGAAGCGGAACGCGACAGGGAAGAAGATGCACGCAAATACGCCTTCGCCTACAAAAAGTACCAATGGTGGAGAAGGCAGGTACTGCCCTATGTACAGCCGGACGGGTCTATCCTTAGCAGCGAAAGGCAGGTGCAGATATGGCAGCAGCAAAAACAACTAAAGACCAACATACAGGAAAAGCACGCGAAAGACAAGAAAGAACAGGAGAAGAACAATGATAACTCCGGCAAAAAGTTGTAAAACAATAGCGATTCCCCATCATCAACTGAAATAACCGCAATGACTATGCGTAAATATATATACCTGTTTTTATCCGCCCTTTTTTTATCGGTATCTGCCGCAGCGCAGAACTATGGCAACTGGCGGAACATAGGCCCGGTGCTGTTCCCGGTCAACTCTTCGGGACAGATCAACGGCATCGGCCGCGTTACACAGATGAAGTTCCACCCTTCCAATGCAGCCACCATCTACGCCACCAGCGTATGGGGCCTCTGGAAAAGTACGGACACGGCCAATACCTGGCAGTTGCAGGGCACCGACGAGCTGCCTAAAGCGTCCTGCGCTTCCGTATGCATTGATTATACCAATGATCAGATCATGTACCTGGGAACAGGTGATCCCAACTACTATGGCACAGCGTTGGGTGTTTACAAAACCACTGACGGCGGGCAGTCGTGGCTGCCTTCCAACAGCGGCATCGGCAACCGGATGGCAGTAGAACTGCTTATGTCGAAAACAGATCACAATGTGCTGATCGCCGCTACCAACGATGGCATATGGAAAACAACGGATGGAGGCACTTCCTGGACCAACAAGCTCAGTGGCGGCCAGTTCACGGATATGGCTTACAAGGCGTCCACCAATACCACAACTATCTATGCCGTAAACATGGCCGGTGGGTTCTATACGTCCACTGATATGGGCGAAACCTGGACGCCCGTTGCGCTTACCTTGCCGGCTGCGGGGGCCAAAGGCAGCAGGATAGCCGTAACACCCGCCGATTCCAACCGGGTGTATGTAGGAATGGTAGGCGCCAATGATGCCGTTTCCGGCGGCGTGATCTATAAATCCACCAATGGCGGCACCAGTTTCACACAGGTAAAAGGCGACGTGGCACCCAATCTGGTAGGCTATAATGCCACCTCCAGCGGCCAGGGTAACTATAACTTCGCTATTGGCGCAGATCCGGTGAATGCGGACATTCTTTACCTGGTGGCGCATATTGTATGGAAAAGCACTGACGGCGGCAGCAACTGGACACAGATACAGACGGGTTGGTGGACCATGATCCACACGGACATGCATGGCATCAAGGTAAGTCCCTATAACACCAGTAAGGTGTTTAACTACAATGATGGCGGCGTGTGGCTCAGCACAGATGGCGGTACCAACTGGGTGCCACGCAGCGACGGGCTTTCGTCAACGGAAGTGTACCATGCCTCCAACAGCCCTATCCGCCGGGATATGATCAGCATCGGCACGCAGGACAACGGAGAGCTGTATTACAAATACGCCGTCAATCCGTGGTTTACCAACAGGGGCGGCGACTGGGGCTCACGTTCCGCATTTGACTATAACACCAACAACCAGGTGTATTATTACGAAAACGGTAAGCGAAGAGCGGTAACCGGTAGTGAAAGCGCTTATAATGTGCCGTTCACCGCTTCCAATAAGATGGAGCTGGAATTTACGCCCGCCAATGTGAGCGTGGCGTTCATCGCTGATACGGGACTGTGGCGCAGTACCAACATTACCGCAGCTTCCCCCGCATGGACCAGGCTGGTGAACAACACAGAAAAGATCAAGGCGCTGCATGTCAGCAATGCGGATGCCAATGTGGTGTATTATGTCACCACCAATCAGAAAGTATACCGTACCCGCAATGCGTTGGCGGCATCGCCCACCTTTGTCAGCGTGGCCGCGCCGGTGGCCACCAGTGTAGCCGCCAGCGTTACTACCATTAAAAGCGATACCAATGTGGTGTATGTTTCCTGCGGCAGCAAAGTGTACCGCTCCGCAGACCAGGGGAACACTTTCACTGACATCAGTGGCACGCTGCCGCCGGTGAATATTATCCGGCTGCTGGAAGACCGTTACGCTACCAACGAATCGGTATACCTTGCCACCGCGCGCGGCGTATACTACCGCAACAAGAACATGGCCGACTGGTCGCTGTATTCCATCGGACTGCCCACGGTTGCTGACATTACGGACATCTTTGCCTACAACAACGGTGTGGCGGACAGCAGTGAACTGCGGGTGAGCTTTTATGGCCGTGGTGTTTTTGGCACCAAATTCAATAACGCCATCACGCCGCTGGTTTCTTTTTCGGCCACCACTGTCAATACGACCGCCGGCGGCGTTAGCAAATCAGGATGCAGGCCTTATACGGATTATACAGTTGACCTGACCATCAGCCCGGCTCCCTCCGGTAATGCCAATGTGCAGCTGGTGGCAGGTTCTACGTCTTCCGCGGTGAAGGGCATCGATTATGATGTGACCACCAACGGCAGCTTTACCACGCCCGGCGACACGCTGGTCTTCGCATCCGGACAGACGGCGCCACGCACCGTTACCCTCAGGGTGTACGGCAGTAAGACAGACCTGGCCGGCAAATATGCATTGCTGTCGTTTAACGTCAACGGTACTACGAATGCGATGGCTAACCCGTCAGCACAAACCTGCCGCGTGAATATCAGCTATCCGGACGGATCGCCGGTAGGAGATACGGGGCTTGTTAACCTCACTTACGGCAACGGTACTACGGGGGGCAGCGCGTCCAGCCCGTTCAATGGCACACAGTCTGACAAACGTACCCAGACTATTTATCCGGCAGATGAGCTGAGAGCGGCAGGGCTGCAACGCGGCAATATCTACTCCATCGCTTATCATGTGATTTCACGTACCGTCACTACTACCAGCACGTTCCAGAATTTCAACCTGGCAGTAGGCACTACCTTACAGCCAACGTTTACGGACACACAATTTGATAACAGTCCGGTCACAACGGTGTACAGTGGCAGCATCAGCGTAACGGACACCGGATGGGTGCAAGTTCCGTTCTCACAGCCCTTCTACTGGGACGGCAGCAGTAACATCCTTATACAGTCCTGCTACAACAATGCGGACGGTACAGACCAGGGAGACAATCTCGTTGCGTCTATTTCTGTGAGCGGTGCCAATCCTACGGCATTCCAGCGGCAGACCAGCGGTGCAGGGTGTAGTTTCAATGCGCCGGGCTATGGCTCTACCAGGCCTAACCTGATCTTTAATACACGGCCCGCCGTTACTACGGTGGCGGGTACACTGAATACCAACACTACGCAGTACCTCGGGCCTAATGCCACCGTTTACTTTGCGGACAGCACCGGCAAGGTCCTGGCGAAGGTGAAAAACCTGTCGGCCTTTGACTATGGCTGCGCCACCGTGCAGATAGACCGTGCAGGCGCCACTGCCGTGCCGTTCTGGGATACCGTCCCTACACATTACCTGGCTTCAAAAACATATAAGATCACGACTGCCAATAACAACAGTGCCGGCAGCCTGCAGGTAACGTTATATTATACCGCCGCTGAAAAACAAGGTTGGGAGGCCGCTACAGGTCTCACCTGGGATTCCGTGCAGCTGGTGAAAGTGAAGAACAAGGTGGGCAACGTTACCCCATCAAATCCTCAGCCTGACGGGGTCGGTACGATCTACGTATCGCGTGACAGCAGCGGGAAGAAAGGCGCTACCATCTATTATGTGGCGGGCACCTTTAATACCGGTGTGGGCGGCTTTGGCGTGGGCAGTCCGGGCACTCCGCCAGTGGCCGGGGCCTGTAACAATCCGATACCACGTACGCAGTTGAGGGTATCGCAGTTCGACAGCCAGGAAACAACAGGGGAGAGCGCTCCGGCGGTCAATGTTATTGACGGAAACAACAGTACCTTCTGGCATACGCAGTGGTACAACAGTACGGCGCCCATGCCACATTATATCTCCATCTATCTCGGTGGCGCGTATAACCTGAGCAAGCTCACCTATCTGCCCCGGCAGTCAGGTACCAATGGGCGCATCAATGCCTATCAGGTACAGGTAAGCGCCGATAGCATCAACTGGACGCAGGTGGCCAGTGGCAACTTTGTGAACAGTACGGCGGCACAGGATGTTGTTTTCTCTCCCACCGTGAAAGCCCGTTATGTAAAACTGGTGGCCACTTCTGAGGTAAACGCGAATCCGTGGACTTCCATCGCTGAACTATCATTCGCCGGTTGCCCGGACACTACGGCATCTGCAACAAAAGCGGTGCTGGCTGGTAAACAACAGGTTGGCAATATCAGCGTATATCCCACAAGGGTGCAACTGGGCGGAAGCGTGACTGTACGCAGTCATGATAATGCTACGCTGCTGCTGCGGTTATATGATGTCAGAGGCAGGATGGTGCGCGTTGAATATGTGAATGATGGCAGCACTGTCAATACCGGTAATCTGAACACAGGTGTTTATATCTATAGTATTTACAATAGTAAACAGCCTTCAGCCAAACCGCTGAAAACAGGCAAGATCGTGATCACCGAGTGATTTTCGCAGTAAGCGAAAAAATGACTGCCGTCACAATGGCTGTCAGGCCTTATGTGAGCTGTATAAAAAAACAAAACCCCGTGCAGTGCGCGGGGTTTTGTTTTTTATTATAGTCAATATTTCTACTGAAATATTACTGCATTGATCATGATTGTTTGGTTTCCTATTATAATTAATAAACGTAAATAATACCTGTTTTGACATCTAATATTGACCGCAGTCGTTGGCAGTTTAATGGCAGTATGCGGTGAGGTAATATTTCATGGTGTTTATGTAAAGGCGCTATTTTACTGGTGTTTGGGAGTGTGACTCAATGTTACGGGAAAAATAATTTTTTGCATTTTCTTGATAAGACTTTTTGTTGTTTGAGAATTATTTATTTACTTTACTTCGCTAACGAATATGTTTCCATCACGAACTGGAAAGTATTTACGATATAAAAAGGTTGTTTCCACCACAACTATGTTTTCTCTGACCCTATTTTTCAATCCCATGAACATGTAGAGACCAGTAAGAGATTCCAGCATCAGCATTTATACATTTTGTGTATAAGCACTGTTGTCAGTCATCCTTAAAAACCTGTTTAGAATGACCCGGGTCAAGTTATGACAAACTTGATTTACAAACTGTGTATTGTCGGAAAGAGCGATTTTCCACAAAGAGATTTAAGAAAAAAACTGTGCGCCTGGTTTTTCCGGTCGGTATAACTGTCGTTTTACCAGACCCGGCTTACATTACTAATGGTATTGGATATTTAATCGGGAACGGAAAACCGTGCTGATTGCTGCCGCTACGCTACAATTGTTACAACAGGGCCTAAGTACAGTAAAAGGGTATTTAATACACCTGCCTTATGATACTGTTGTCAATGTTGTTGCCCTTGCGTAGTCTGGGCTTCTCTTTCATATGAACAAAATATCTGTCACGCCTGTAAGAAAATTTATCCCTTACGGTGAATGCAGTATTATGTCAACTATGGTGAGATATGGATGTAATAAAACATATATAGAAAACAGCAACGGGTAGGTAAATGGAAAACATTTTGTTATCCCGATGTCCCATTTTAAATCATTGAAAACCTGATGAGATGATGTTATCTTCCCTCGAAAAGATCAGCGGTCTGATCGGAAATACGCCAGTTGTAGCGTTGAACATGCCGGGAGTGTCCCTGTTCACCAAACTGGAATACAGGAACTATTCAGGCAGCATTAAAGACAGGGCTGCGCTGAGTATTCTCTCTAACGCCATCCGTAATGGTAAAGTCAACAGCGATACAGTCATCGTTGAGTCCAGCTCCGGTAATTTTGCCATCGCGCTGGCAAGGATCTGCAAAGATCTGGGACTGTCCTTTATCCCTGTCATCGATCCTAATATTAACCGGGAGAATGAGGCCATGCTACGCCTGTTTACGGACAAGGTAGTGAAAGTGGAGAAGGAAGACAGCACCGGGGGTTATCTCCTGACCAGGATCGAAACGGTAAAAGAACTGTGCGCCCGGCATCCCAACAGCTTCTGGACGAACCAGTATGACAATCCTGATAACTTCCGGGGATACTATAACACGCTGGGAAAAGAGATTTGCGACCGGTTTGAGCAGCTGGATTATATGTTTATTGCGGTGAGTTCCTGCGGCACCATCAGCGGGATATCCCAAAAAGTAAAGGAAAAATTCCCCAATGTCACCATTGTCGCCGTAGATATTGAAGGCTCGGTGATTTTTAATATCCCTCCCCAAAAGAGATATGTCTCCGGCCTGGGCTCCAGCAAAGTACCTTCCATATTGGAACATGCCATTATCGATGAAATTATGATCGTGTCGCACGAAGAATTGGTGAAAGGCTGTCACGAGCTTGTTAAAGAACAGAACATTTTTGCAGGCGCCTCTTCCGGTGCCGTCTATGCCGCTATCAAGAACTATTTTAATTCACACGCTATCGAGGGTGCCCCTGTTACACTGTTTTGTTGCGCCGACCGCGGAGATTCCTATATCAACAATGTATACGACAAGAAATGGGTAAATAACATGATGGAAAAGCTATCTACCATAAAAGCATAATAAACATGTACTATTTAAGTAAGTCCGATCTGTTACACTTGGGAATTAACTGGGAAGAAGTGATCGAAAAGATCCGGGAAACAGTCCACACATTGAAGGATGGAGATTTTGCCCAACCCATCAAACCTTACCTGAGATACCGGGACGTCACTAACCGTATCATCGCTATGCCTGCATTTGTAGGCGGTAAAGTATCTTTTTCCGGTATTAAATGGATCGCCAGCTTTCCGGATAATATCAGGAAGAATATTCCACGTGCTAATTCTGTCACTATATTAAATGATGCAGACACCGGTGTGCCTGCCTGTATTATCAATACCAGCCATGTCAGCGCTGTTCGTACGGCAGCGGTAACCGGCCTGGTAGTGAAGGAATACCTGCAACGCAACCGGCAGGGGAAATTAACCGTAGGTATTATCGGTTTCGGGCCTATCGGCCAGCAACACCTGGACATGATCAGCACGTTGCTGGGTGACCGCCTGGACCATGTGAATATCTACGATCTTAATCAACCCGACCCGTCACTGGTCCCTGCGTCCTTAAAAGATAAAGTAAATATCGTCCATACCTGGGAAGAAGCGTTCGAGCATGCTGATATACTCATGACCTGTACTGTATCAAAAAAGCCATACATCAACAAAGCGCCTAAGAAAGGTTCCCTGCAACTGAATGTTTCCCTGAGAGATTATGTGCCCGAATTTATCAACTACGCTAAATACATCGTAGTCGATGACTGGGAGGAAGTATGCCGGGAAAATACAGACATCGAAGTGATGCACAAAACGCAGGGACTAACGAAAGAAAGCACGCTGTCACTTGTGGATATCATTTGTGAAGACAAATTACAAAATGCGGGGATGGAAGAGGTGGTCATGTTTAATCCGATGGGAATGGCCGTGTTTGACATTGCTACTGCAGTTTACTTTTATGAAAAAGCGAAAGTAGCAAACGTCGGTACGGTACTCGCCGATTAACAGTAAACAGCCCGACACCAGATCACAGGTATTTTTGTTAAGTCGTCTGGATGCTCGCAGGAAGCATGTTTTTATCCGATAATCACTGGTATGGGTGGAACTTACCAAACTGCCGGATTGACTACAGCTCCTGTGACATTCATGATACACAAGTGTTTCCACCAGGCGGACGCCGGACCTTACGTCGTGGTAAGGTCTGCTACACCTGGGAGGAAACACTTTTATGATCAATATTTTTTAAATGCGAAATCTCACCATCATGAGTGGTAATGAATTTTACTTAAAACCCAACGTAGTAATTGAACCCTTGTTTGACAGATGGTACGCCTGGAGCCACCTGATATCACCTGCCACGGCCGCTATGAACGTAGTGGGCCGGCATCTTAATATCATGGACTCCTTTATCATGGAACCTTCTGTTCATGCGGAAGCGGTGCTGAACCCCAAAATGAAAGGGGGACCTTTTATGGACATACCGGTTGACCGTGTAGATGAAGTGAGCGCCCTCTATGAAAAAACCATGAAAGAGCAGGAGAAAGCGTTGAAGTTTTCCAAAGCCGTAAAAGAACTGGACCGTCTGCTGGAGTCAGAAGGAAAAGGCATGGGCATGGAATCGTTGTACGAAAAAGTGCCGCCTATCCTCAAAGGATATGTAGAACTGTTCTACGACCGTAACAACAACGCGGATTTCCGTTTTTTTGAAGCACTGCTCTATAAGAGCCGCTTCTATAATAAGTCTTCCCAAAGCATCGCCCTGTGGGTGACAGAAAATGACCATCGTCCTTTCTGCCTGAGCACCCCACGGCTCAATGAGCCGGGAGTGTTGCACCTGGAAATACCCTTTGACCATGCCGGCATCGATGAACTGGCCAGAATGAAGCGCAGTCCGAAAAGCATGGAATATATCAAGACATTGTTAGCCATCTCCCCAGAGGACGAAGCGCTTTTTAATACCTTTTTTACTACCACACCGCCCCCCGTTTATAAGAAATATACCGGTGATAAAATCCGCATGCGCTACTTCGGCCACGCCTGTATCCTGGTGGAAACAAAAGATGTCAGCATCCTGGTAGACCCGCTGATCAGCTACTACGGATACGACAGCGACATAGAACATTTCTCCGATGCCGACCTGCCGGATGTGATCGATTACGTGCTGATTACCCACAATCACCAGGACCATATTTTGTTTGAAACACTGTTACCGCTCCGTCATAAGATCAAACACCTGATCGTGCCCCGTACCAACTCCGGCCAACTGGAGAACCCTGACCTGCGGCTGATGTTCCAGAACATTGGTTTTGACCAGGTGGAAGCGATAGAAGAAATGGAGACCATAACATTTAGCAATACCACTATCACAGGATTACCCTTTACCGGAGAACACAGCGATCTCAATATCTTGTCCAAAGCCTGCTACCTGGTACAGATCAGCGGCTTCAAACTTTTATTCCTGGCGGATTCCCGCATTAGTGAGCCTGCACTCTACCAACATATTCATGACAGCATCGGTGATGTGGACGTAATGTTCCTGGGCATGGAATGCGATGGCGCGCCCCTGACCTGGCTCTATGGCCCGCTGATGACAAAGAAGATCACCCGTGAGCAGGACAGCAGCCGCAGGCTGGCAGGTTCTGATTGTGTAAAAGGAATGTCGCTGGTGGAAATCTTTAACCCGAAAGAAGTGTACGTATATGCAATGGGCATGGAGCCATGGCTGGAGTTTATCAGCAGCATTAAATATACGGACGCTTCCAATCCTATTATCCAGTCTGACAAACTCGTTAAAAACTGCCAGGAGAAAGGTATGATCGCCGAGCGCCTGTTTGGCGAAAAGGAATTGTTGTACGAACGGAAATATGCTGTCGCAGAATAAGCATTACTAACCCTATGCCGGCTGATAGTATGGATGTAGTGAGGTGGTGGTCCCATCTTTCTACAGGTTAAATCATTGTTTTTACTGAACAAATAACTGAGCACAAATGAGAAAAGAGCTGTCCTCGAAGACCCTGTCTGAGCTGCTGATTAACCAGAAAGATCAACGCGATAAAGGCGTCAGTTTTATAGTAGCAGCTAACAGGACCAATTTCCTGTCCTATCATCAGTTGTACCAGGACGCTTTGCAGCTGTTGGGATATTTACAACATAAAGGATTGAAACCCGGTGATGAACTGGTGTTGCAGCTGGACGACAGCCAGCAGTTTATTCAGTATTTCTGGGCCTGTATTTTAGGAGGGATCATACCTGTACCGGTTTCTGTTACGCATTACAGCGAAAATGCCAGAAAACTGTATAAGATAAGGGCATATCTTAAAAACCCTTACATCGTTACCACGCCCGCGCATTATGAAAAGTTGTGCAAACAGGATTATAGTGATGGCGCTGCCGACCGCACTTTTTATGACCAGGTGCTGTTCCTGGATGAAAACAAAGACAATTTCCCGGCGGGAACACCGGTAAATGTTACACCGGACGATATCGCGTTTCTCCAGTTCTCTTCCGGTTCTACCGGCAATCCCAAAGGTGTGGAGCTCCGGCACCGCAACCTGATCGCCAATATCTCCGCGGTATTGGAAGCCTATGAATGCACCGACGATGATATCTTTCTGAGCTGGATGCCGCTTACCCACGACCTGGGATTAATTGGGTACCATCTTAATCCGCTGGCGGCGGGCATACAACAATACATCATGCCTACGGACCTGTTCATCAGGCATCCGTTGTTATGGCTGCAGAAAGCCTCTGATTACCGCGTTACCATCACCTGTTCTCCCAACTTCGGGTATAAATATTATTTAAATCATTTTTCAGAAGAGAAAGGAGAAGGTTTAGACCTGTCTTCTTTAAGGATCATCCTGAATGGCGCCGAGCCTATTTCTGCCAGCCTGGCGAGAACTTTCAACGAGAGGATGGCGGCCTATAAGCTCAATCCGATGGCCATGCGCGCGGTTTACGGGCTGGCGGAGGCCACGCTGGAAATCACGTTCCCCAGGGCGGATGTGCCTTTCCAGAGCGTATTTGTGAAAAGGGAAGCGTTGACGATCGGGAAAGATATTACTAATGCCCTGGAGAAGAAGCCAGCGGCAGACACCCTCGAAGTGGTGGCCGTGGGTACCCTCATAGGCGACTTTCAGCTGCGGATCGCCAATGAGAAAGGCACTGCGCTGCCTGCCGGCCATGCCGGCGTTATCTGGGTGAAAAGCGCTTGTGTGGCGGGTCGCTATTACAACAATGACGCCGCCAGCAAAAGCACCTTCAGGGATGGCTGGCTGAACACCGGCGATACAGGGTTTGTGCTGAACGATGTGTTGTATATCATGGGCAGGGTAAAGGACATCATTTTCGTGAATGGCGGCAACGTATATCCGCATGATATAGAGCATACTTTAGAAACGCTGGACGAGATTGATACCGGTAAAGTAGTGGCCTGTGGCATCCCTGATGAGGCCAATGGATCAGAATCCATCGTTGTTTTTGTGGTGCATAAAATGTCTGCGGAGAAATTTTTGCCCATGATATCACTGGTGAAAAGGACTGTGGCATCGCGGCTGGGACTGGAAGTGAAACAGGTAATTCCGGTGAGGAAGATCTTCAAGACCACCAGCGGAAAAGTAAGAAGACATCTATTTGTTGAAGAATATATCAAAGGCGCTTACAACGAGGCGATCAAAGAAATAGCCGTTGCAGAGAAAGCTGTCGCCCCGGCAGAAGCGGTAGCTACCCTGCCGTTACCGGAGGCTACTACCGTCAACGTACATACGTTATCCCGTGTGAAGGAATGGCTGGAGGCCTGGCTGATACAGCATTTGCATACTACGCCGGCAGAAATGGCGGCCCAAAGGACGTTTGCTGAATATGGCCTTACTTCCATACTGGCCGTGCAACTGGCGGCCGATCTGGAACTTTTCCTGCATATGCCGGTGGAAAATACAGTGGTATTCAATTATCCCACCGTACAAAGCCTGGCCACGCATTTCGCCGGAATGGCGCTCCCGTTGCCGGAAAATAAACATATAGCACCGCAGACAACGCCTGCCGGTAATCAGTTGGCCGTTGTGGGCATCGGTTGCCGTTTTCCGGGCAATGTGAACTCGCCTGAAGCGATGTGGGAGTTGTTAAGATCATCCCGCAATGCGGTGAGCATAGTGCCGGACAACCGCTGGGACATATCCGCTTATTTCGATCAACAGGAAGATGCGCCCGGTAAAATGTATACCCGTCACGGTGGTTTTATTGAAAACGTTGACCAGTTTGATCCGTTGTTTTTCGGTATTTCCCCCAAAGAGGCGGCGGCGATGGACCCGCAGCAGCGGCTGCTGCTGGAGGTTTGCTGGGAAGCGCTGGAACATGCCGGCATTGCGCCGTCCTCCCTGAGAGGCACGGACAGCGGCATTTTTGTAGGCATGAGCACAGATGATTATCAGCAGGTGATCCGTGATAACAGCGATGTGACCTACTACGAAGATGTATTTACCGGTCTGGGTATCGAAAGAAGCATTGCCGCCGGCAGGATCGCTTACCTGCTGGATTTCCACGGCCCCGCGCTGCAGCTGGACACGGCCTGTTCGTCTTCCCTGCTGAGCGTGTACCAGGCGGCACAGAGCCTGTTGCGCAAAGAGTGTTCCCTGGCGCTGGCCGGTGGCGTGAACCTGATGCTGTCGCCGGACACGACGATCAAATTATGCCGTATGAAAGCACTTTCCCCAACGGGGCAGTGTAAAACATTTGATGATAACGCGGACGGCTATGTGAGGGGAGAGGGCGCCGGCGTGGTGGTGCTGAAACGGTTGGAAGATGCGCTGGCAGCGGGGGATAATATCCTCGCGGTGATAAAGGGCGGTGCCGTCAACCACGACGGGCAAAGCAATGGCCTGACAGCACCCAATGGTATCGCGCAGCAGCAGCTGATAGAAAAGGCACTGAAGAATGCCGCCGTGGATGCCGGCAGCATACAATATATCGAAACACATGGAACAGGTACCCGTCTTGGTGACCCGGTAGAAGTACTGGCCCTGAACGCTGTATATGGCCGCTCCCGTAAAAAGGAAACGCCTTTGCTGGTGGGTGCCCTGAAATCAAATATCGGGCATCTGGAGGCGGCGGCGGGCATCGCCGGTTTTATAAAAACCGTACTAAGCCTGCAACACCGCCAGATTCCTGCGAGTCTTCATTTTAATACGCCTAACCGGTTTATCCCCTGGAAGGATATGGCCGTGAAGGTGACAGATATCCTCACGCCGTGGCCTGCTGCGGCGTTGCCCCGGAGAGCGGCTGTCAGTGCCTTTGGCCTGAGCGGTACCAACGTGCATATGATATTGGAAGAAGCGCTGACAGTGACAGCTCCCGAAGAAAAAACGTTGCCGGCCTATCCTTTGCTGCTGTCGGCCAAAACACCGGCTGCCTTGCAAGCGATGGTGTCAGCATATATCGCTTTCCTGCCTCACAGCACAGACACCATCGGCGCTATTGCCCGGAGCATGGCCACCGGTCGTGATGCCCACCCTTACCGGATGGCCTGGCAGGCTGTGTCCGGAGAAGATGCTGCTGGTCAGTTGAAGGCCTATGTTGCCGGTAGGGGGGAGCATAGCGTACACACCGGAGATGCCCTGCGGTCGCCCGGCAAAATCGCGTGGTTGTTCACCGGACAAGGCGCCCAATACTGGAACATGGGCCGCGAACTATATGACCACAACGAGGTATTTAAACGCGTGATAGATGACTGCGATGCTTTTCTGAAAAAGACGTGGCCTTTCTCGCTGACAGACCTGCTCTATAAAAAGGATAAAGAAGAAGCCAACAGCCTGTTACGGCAAACTGTTTTCACCCAACCGGCTTTGTTTGCCGTAGAATGTGCGCTGGCAGAAGTGTGGAAGTCATGGGGCGTTACGCCTGACATCGTATTGGGGCATAGCGCCGGTGAATACGCAGCGGCCTATGCTGCAGGTGTGTTCAGCCTGTACGACGGCCTGGCGCTCATCACTGCAAGGGCTGCGCTGATGAACGCCGTCACCGAAGAAGGCAGCATGGCCGTGGTGTTTGCAACGGCTGTCAGCGTAGCAGCAGCTATCCGGCCATATGGCAACGACATCGCTATTGCGGCAATCAACGGGCCGGAGCTGACAGTTATTTCCGGAAAGACGGCTGCCGTGCGTGCCGTGACGCAAACATTGAAACAGTCCGGTATAAGCAGCCGGGAAATGCAGGTGTCGCATGCTTTCCATTCTCCGCTGATGGAACCGGTGCTCAAGGAGTTCCATCAAATAGCCTCCGGTGTGCATTACCATGTACCGGTGATCCCGCTGGTGTCTAACGTGACAGGTGCTATTGCCGGCAAAGAACTGACGGATGCCGCCTACTGGGGCAAACATATCCTCTGGCCGGTGCTGTTCTCGCAAAGCATTCAAACGCTAAAAGAAACAGGTGAATTCAACCTGATGGAGCTGGGACCACAGCCCACGCTTTTATCGATGGCGCAACTGACGCTGAAATATGAAGAACATCGTTTGCTGCCGGTGATGAGAGAAGGACGTTCGTCCTGGACCACCATGCTCAACGCCCTGATGGCATTGCATGTAAAAGGAATTAATATCAACTGGCAGGCCTTTTACGCTGCCGGTGCCCCTCATAAAGCCATTTTGCCTACCTATCCATTCCAACGCGAACGCTACTGGATAGAAAAAAAGAATCGTCAGCCGAAAGAAAGTTTACCTGCAGTAGCGGAAATAACCATCCCTAAAAACACGCCCATGAGTCACAAAGATCATTTACTTCCCAATAGTGCCGGATATATCGCTGAATACCTGGCAGAGAATCTGCGCAGGTTGCTGAAAATGTCACCCTCGCAGGAACTGAACGTGCACGTGCCCTTCCTCTCGCAGGGAGCGGATTCCCTCATCATGGCCAGCCTGGTGAGGAAAATAGAAAATGAATATGGATTGAGTTTTTCCATGCGGCTGATCTTTGAAGAACTGACTTCTATTCAGCTGATGGCAGAGTATATCGCGGAGCATGCCACCGTGTTTGTAACGGCTGATAGTATGCCGGTGGAAACAGCTCCTGTAGCTCCGGTAACAGCAGCCGTAACACCGCCTGCTGCTCCTGCGCCAGCTCCGCTGCCAGCACCGGCGTTTGCCCCGCAGATGCAAGCGCCCGGGGGGTATAACGTTATCCAGGACACGGTGCAGCTGATGCAGCAACAACTAAGCGTTATTGCGCAACAGTTTCAATGGATGTCGCAGGGCATGCCACCGGCTGTTGTTCAGAGCAATGGAAATGGTCATGCTGCGAACGGGCATCCTATGGCAGCACCGGCTACACAGGCCAATACTGCCGCTGCTGCGCCTAAAAAAGGCATGTCTATTTTCCCGAAAATAGAAACCAAACCGGGACAACAGTTGCCACCGGAACAACAGGCCTACCTGAACGCGTTTATTGAAAAATACACTACCAAAACCAAAACCTCCAAGGCGCTTACGGAGAAGTACCGCCCGGTACTGGCGGACAACCGCGTATCCGCCGGCTTCCGTTTTGCGACCAAAGAAATGGTATATCCCATTGTGGCCGAGTCTTCTCTCGGGTCAAAAATGACTGACGTGGACGGAAATGAATATGTGGACCTGACCATGGGATTTGGTGTCAACTTATTAGGCCATCGCCCCGAGATAGTGACGGCCGCTATTCATAAGCAGCTGGAGAAAGGCTACCAGCTTGGACCGCAGACCTACCTGGCGGGTGAAGTGGCCACCCGCATTGCCAGGCTCACAGGCATGGACAGGGTGAGCTTCCACAACTCCGGCACCGAAGCGGTAATGTCTGCCATGCGACTGGCCCGTACCACCAGCGGTAAAAAGAAGATCGCTATTTTCCTCGGTTCCTATCACGGCTATTTTGATGGTACGCTGGCCATGGTGGAGGATATCGAACATGACCGTATCGGCATCCCCATTGCGCCGGGCGTTATCCCCAACATGGTGGCCGACGTGCTGGTGTTCGATTACCTCAATCCCAATGTGGTGGAACAGATCCGTGCGCATGCACACGAACTGGCGGCTGTACTGGTGGAACCCATTCAGAGCAGAAGGCCGGGCTATCAGCCCAAAGCGCTGTTACAGGAACTGCGTGCCATGACAGAACAGGAAAAAATCATCCTGATCTTTGATGAAATGATTACCGGTTTCCGCGTTCACCCGGGCGGAGTACAGGCCCATTTTGGTATTCGCGCAGACATGGTCACCTACGGCAAGATCGCCGGCGGCGGCATGCCCATCGGCATCATTGCCGGCAGGGACTGGTGTATGCAGGCTTTTGACGGCGGGCTGTGGAACTATAAAGATGATTCCTATCCCAAGGCGGAAACTACTTTCCTGGCCGGTACGTTCTGTAAACATCCGTTGAGCATGGTGGCTTCCCTGGCCGTTTTAGGAGAACTGGAAAGACAAGGCCCCGCTTTGCAGGAAAAGCTGAATATGCGCACCAGCCGCCTGATCGGCAATATCACCAAACTGCTCGATGATAACCAGGTGCCTATCAAAGTGAACCACTTTGGCTCCCTGTTTTATTTCTCCATTTCCGGTAACATGGACCTTTTCTTCTACCATCTGCTGGAAAAAGGCGTATATATATGGGAAGGTAAAACCTGTTTCCTCTCTGCAGCGCATACCGACGATGATATTGACTTCATCGAAAAATGTTTCAGAGACACTATCACCGAATTACAGCAGGCCGGCTTTTTGCCGAAAATCGCCGCTACTAAAAAACACACCGCGCCTGTGCCGGCAGCCGTGCTGAATGTATTGCCCACCGTCATTGAAAAACAGGAGCGGCCGTCCCGCATCCCGTTGTCTTTCAGCCAGGAACGCCTGTGGTTCATCGACCAGCTGGAAGGCAGCGTACAATACAACCTGCCGGCTATTTCCAGACTGAAAGGCCGCCTGGATAAAAACGCGCTCGCGTACGCGTTGCAGTATATCGTGGATCGCCATGAAATATTACGGACCAACATTGACCAGGAAGATGGTCATACCTATCAACAGATACAGGAATCGGTCAGCTTTCACCTCGAGGAAATAGACGACCCGTTGTACCAGCATAATGCGGCCGCGCTGCAAACGTACATTGCCGGCCTGGTGAACACGCCTTTTAAATTGTCTGAAGGCAATATGCTGAAGGCATACCTGGTCCGTATTTCAGACGCGGAGCATGTGTTGGTGCTGGTCATACATCATATTGTTTTTGATGATTCCTCTGCACATATCTTTTTCCAGGAACTGATAGAAATATACAATGCGCGGCTGGCCGGCCGTCAGCCGGAGCTGCCCGCATTAAAAATTCAATATGCGGACTACGCTTTATGGCAGCGTCGCTTTTTACAGGGACCGCTGGTAGCGCAGAAGTTGGCCTACTGGAAGAAAAAACTGGAAGGCGTTACCCTGCTACAGCTGCCTACGGATTTTGAACGTCCGGTAGTGAGAAGCACCCGCGGTGCTGTGATCTACATGCAGCTGGACAAGGATTTGTCTGCCAGGGTAAAGAAAATGGGACAGCAGCAGGGCGTTACTCTTTTCACCACCTTGCTCACTGCCCTGAAAGTATTGATGTCCCGTTACAGCGGGCAGGAAGACATCTGCATTGGATGCGCTACCGCCGGCAGGGCACAGGTGGAACTGGAACCGTTGCTGGGCTTTTTCGTGAACACCCTCGCGCTCCGCAGCAATCTCAGTGGCAACCCTTCCTTTGCCGCTGCTTTGAAAGAAGTGCAGAATACGTTGTTTGATGCCCACGATAACCAGGAAGTGCCTTTTGAAAAGGTGGTGATGGAAGTGATGGGCGAGCGGGACATCCGGAAAAATCCGTTGTTCCAGGTGATGTTCACGTTGCAGAATATCCCGCTGATGTCTGAACTACGTTTAGGCGAAGCCGCTATGACGACTGAACCAGTTATCCGCAGCACCAGCCTGTTTGATATCTTCTGGACCGTGGAAGAAAGACCGGACGGCATTGCGCTGGAAGTGGAATATTGTATAGACTTATTCCAGGAAGCCACTATCCGGAGAATGATACAGCACTATATGGCGCTGTTGGAAGCGGCCGTACAAAGCCCGGTCACCGCTATAGGAGAACTGAAAATGCTGAGCGTGGAAGAAACGCATCAGCTGCTGGTGACCTTCAACGATAATGTAGTGCCTTACCCGGTCAATAAAACGATTACCGCCTTGTTTGAAGAGCAGGTGGCCCATGCGCCGGACGCTATCGCTTTGTCTTTCGGAGAACAACAGCTTACTTACCGGGAACTGGAAGAACAATCGAACCGGATAGCCCATTACCTCCGTAAACAGGGCGTGAAAGAAGGGACGATGGTGCCGCTGTGCATGGAACGTTCCATTCACCTGATCGTGAGCATCCTCGGTATCCTGAAGGCCGGCGGCGCCTACGTGCCTGTTGACCCGGCTTATCCCAAAGACCGTATTGCCTATATGTTGCATGATACCGCCAGCAAACTGGTGCTGACCACCACCGACCAACAGGCGTTGCTGGCAGCGGAAGCGGAACACGCGACCCTGATTTTTGTAGATAATATTCTGGATTTACTGGCCGCTATGCCGGCGCATCCTCTGGTCGTGAAGACAGACCCGGATTCGCTGGCATATGTTATTTATACTTCCGGTTCTACCGGCCGGCCCAAAGGCGCTATGGTGATCCATCGCAACGTGACCAGCCTGGCCCGTGGCGGCAACTTCGTAGAACTGAGCAGGGAAGACACCTTACTGTCTACCGGTTCTCCTTCTTTCGATGCCACTACCATCGAATATTGGGGCATGTTACTGAATGGCGGACAGCTGGTATTATGCCCGGAAAAAAGGCTGCTGGACAACCAGTTGCTCAAACAGGAGATCCGTCAGCGGGGCGTGACCAAAATGTGGTTTACCGCCAGCTGGTTTAATCAACTGGTGGATGACGATATCTCTATTTTTGAAGGGCTGACCGCAGTGATGGCAGGCGGCGAAAAGTTATCAGAGGAACATATCCGTAAATTCCGTGCGGCTTATCCTGCTACACAGATCATTAACGGTTACGGCCCTACGGAAAATACCACTTTCTCCCTTACCTGGAATATCACCGCGGTGGTGCCGGGCAAGAGTATTCCTATCGGCCGTCCATTGGCCAACCGCACCGCCTATGTATTGGACAGCGCCATGCAACTGTTGCCGGTAGGCACGCCGGGAGAGCTGTATGTGGGCGGCGACGGCGTTTCCCGCGGATACCTGAATCAACCTGAATTAACAGCGGAGAAATTTGTGACAGACCCCTTCAGCGAACAACGCGGCGCCCGGCTGTACCGCACCGGTGACCGTGCCCGCTGGCTGCCGGACGGCACAGTGGAGTACCTGGGACGCATGGACGATCAGATTAAAATGCGCGGCTACAGAATAGAACCCGGTGAAATAGAAAGAGCGCTGAACAACCTGGAAGCCGTGGCTGCCAGCTGCGTGGTGGTGAAAGAACAACAGGCGGCCGACAAAAAGCTGGTCAGCTATTATGTGCCCGACCACCAGGCCGTGCTCCGCACAGAACAGGAGCTGTACCTGCAACAGGTGGCCACCTGGAAAGAACTGTATGAAACAGCTTACAGCAAAGCCGATGAAGTAAAAGACCTCGACGGGGAATTTAACATCACCGGCTGGAACGACAGTTTCACGGGTGAAGCCATACCAGCGCAGAACATGCGCAGCTGGCTGGAAGACATTACCGGCGTGGTACTGTCCACCAACCCGCGTAATGTACTGGAAATAGGATGCGGTACCGGCCTGATTTACTTCCAGCTGGCCGGTCACGTCGAAAAATATATTGGCACCGACTTCTCGCAGGTGTCTACCCGTCAGTTGCAACAGCACATCGACAAAGGCCTGCGCCACTATCCTGACACCGTGCTGAAGGTATGTGCAGCGCATGAAGTGACGCTGGAGGAAGGCACCACCATTGATACCGTGATCCTGAACTCTATTGTACAATATTTCCCGGGCGCGCAGTACATGTCTGATGTGCTGGACAACGCCATTACCCTGTTGAAAGGGAAGGGGCATATCGTGATCGGGGACGTCAGAGACCTGCGTTTACTGCCTTCTTTCAAACGCCGGCTGCAACTGGACAAGCTGCAAAGTAAAACCAGTCTCCGCGAATTCGAATGGAATGTGGACCAGGAAGTATGGAAAGAAGAAGAGCTGTGTTTTTCGCCCGCTTATTTCTTCCAGCTGCAATCATTGTACCCGGAAATTACCCATGTGGACATTCAATGGAAACAGGGCGATTATATCAATGAACTGACGCTTTACCGCTACACCGTAGTGTTGCACCTCGATATAGAAAAACCGGTGCTGCAGCCGCAATGGCAGGCATGGGACGAAATAACCGATAAGCACAGTGTCTTGTCCCGCTTAGCTGCCGGTCAGCCTCGTATTGCCTTGCAGCATGTACCTAACCCGAGGCTGTGGAAAGAAAGACTGCTGGAACAGGCGCTTTCCAACAGAAGCGTTAACCAGGTGGGCGATCTGGCGGACTATATTTTGACGCCGGACGATGATACCAAAGTGGTGAACGAGATACTGGCCGCTGCTAAAGCCGCCGGTTATCATTACCGTTTCCTGCTGAACGAAGATCCGTTTAAAATAAACCTGCTGCTGGAACAAGTGCCGTTCAACGGTTTTGTGGAACCATCCTACAGCAAGTCCGCCGGTTATATCGACGGTATAAAGACCAATATCCCCCTGTTCCCCGATATCTGCGAAGTACTGGAGAAAGATATCCGGGCGCAGTTACAACAAAGGCTGCCGGAATACATGGTGCCTTTCGCTTTTGTGCCCATGCAGCTGTTACCGTTGACCAGCAATGGTAAAGTGGACCGCCGGTTTTTAACGGAATGGGAATTTATACAACGCAAGCGCATATTGAATTACCAGGCGCCGGTCACCGCTGCCGAACAACAGCTGGCCGATATCTGGCAACGCCTGCTGGGCCTGGAACGTATCGGCACGCAGGATAATTTCTTTGAGCTGGGCGGGCACTCCCTGCTGGCTACCCGTGCGGTATCTGCCATCCGTAAAGAGATGGAAGCAGAGCTGACCGTAAAAGACTTTTTCCTGCATCCTACAATCGCCTCACTGGCCGCCTACCTGCAACTGCAACATAAAGGGCTGCTGCTGCCTGCGCTCTTCGCGGGAGAAAGGCCCGCACAAATTCCGCTGTCGTTCAGCCAGGAACGCCTGTGGTTTATTGATCAATTGGAAGGCAGCGTGTCTTATCACATGCCGGTCGTGTTAAGGCTGAAAGGCGTGCTGGACAATGCCGCGCTGGGACATGCCATTGGGCAGATCGTACACCGCCACGAATCGCTGCGCACCATCATCAGGCAAACGCAGGGAAAACCGTACCAGCAGCTGCTGGACAAAGACCAGTGGCAGCTGGTGGTAGTGGACGATGCCGCTTTAAGCGAAGACGCCGCAGCCTTGCAGGACTATATCACCAGCCTGGTATACAAACCGTTTGACCTGGCCCAGGATTTTATGCTGCGCGCGCATTTGTTGCGGGTGTCGGCAGAAGAGCATGTACTGGTGCTGATGATGCACCATATTGCTTCCGATGGCTGGTCGGTATCGATATTGGTGGACGAGCTTATCACGCTGTACCGTGCGTACAGCACCGGCGGCGCGGCACACCTGCCTGCCCTGGACATCCAGTACCCGGACTATGCCATCTGGCAACGCACGCACCTCGAAGGCGCTGCTTTAAAGAAACGGCTGGTGTACTGGCAGGAAAAACTGTCGGGAGTGGACGTATTGCAACTGCCAACAGATTTTTCGCGTCCTCCGATACAGAGCACACGCGGTGCTATCAGCCGCTTCCGCCTGGACAGGGAACTGCGTGACCAGCTGCAGGTATTGTCGCAGCAACAGGGCACCACGCTGTTCATGACGTTGTTGACGGCTTTCAAAGTGTTGCTGTACCGCTACAGCGGCCAGGACGATATCTGCGTAGGCACTACCATCGCCGGCAGAACGCAACAGGAAGTGGAGAGACTAATCGGTTTCTTTGTCAATACCCTGCCGCTGCGCAGCGATTTGAGTGATAATCCTACGTTTATCACGCTGCTGCAGCAGGTGAAAGAAACCACCCTCGACGCCTACGACCACCAGGATGCGCCTTTCGAAAAAATAGTGGAGCTGGTGGAGAAAAACCGGGACATGAGCAGGACGGCCTTGTTCCAGGTCATGTTTGAGCTCTTTAATATGCCGGACGCTCCTGATTTGAAATTAGGAGAACTGCATATCACACAGGAAGAAATTCCGCATACCGTTACCCTGTTTGACCTCAGCTGCTGCATGCAGGAAGATGCTGACGGCTTAAGCGGTTACATAGAATATTGTGTGGACCTGTTCACGGAAGAAAGTATTCAGCGACTGGTGAAGCACTTCGAGCAGCTGTTGCGCTTTGTTGTGCAGCTGCCGGCCGCGCACATCGGTTCTATTCCGATGTTGCGGCAGGAAGAAGAACAGCAGTTATTGGTTTATTTTAACAACACGACCGTAGCGTTTCCGCAGGATAAAACGTTTATAGACCTGTTCGTGTCCCAGGCTGCCATTACGCCCGGCGCGCCGGCTGTCATCGCCGGGGATACGGTGCTGAGCTATAAAGCGCTGGACGAGCGTTCCAATCAGCTGGCGCATTACCTGGCAGGGGAGGGCATCACCGGCAATTCGCTGGTGCCTGTTTGCCTGGAACGTTCTGCGGACATGATCGTCGCCATATTGGGCATTCTGAAAGCAGGTGCGGCCTACGTGCCTGTTGACCCGGAATATCCGGCCGCCAGGATCAGTTACATCCTCGATGACTGTAATGCTCCGCTGATCGTTAGTAGCAACTACGGCAGTGAAAAATTAAGCGACATCACGGTGCTGAACACTTTCCTGATGGATGGAGATGCCGCTACACTGGACGCGCAGCCGGTAACGCCGCTGTTTACCGCGCCCGCCCCTAACGATCTCGCCTATATTATTTATACCTCCGGCTCAACCGGCAGGCCCAAAGGTGTAATGGTGGAGCATGCCGGTATGCTGAATCATTTATTTGCCAAGGTAAATGATCTCAAGATGGATGCTGATACCATTATGGCCTATACAGCATCTTATACATTTGATATCTCTGTCTGGCAGATGTTCTCGCCTTTATTGAGCGGCGGACGTACGGTGGTTTATACGGAAGCGCAGGTCCATCATCCGGCCGCGTTGTTACGCCGTCTCAGCAGTGATGGCGTTACCGTGCTGGAGCTGGTGCCTTCTTATCTGGCCACCATACTGATGGAAGAGAACCCGGCTCCGCTGGACAGCCTTCAGTACCTGTTGGTGACGGGAGAGCCGGTCAGCCAGGCTGTGTTGACGAAATGGTTTAACCATTCCTCCTACGGCACTATCCCGGTGGTGAACGCCTACGGCCCTACGGAAGCATCTGATGATATTACGCATCATTTCATGTATGCAGCGCCTGCCCGTAATAATGTACCGCTGGGCAAGCCCATACAGAACCTCCGCATTTACATACTGGACACTGCGCGGCAGCTATGCCCTGTTGGCGTGGCCGGAGAGATCTGTGTTTCCGGTATCGGCGTGTCGAGGGGTTATCTGAACGACCCGGAGAAAACGGCAGCGAAGTTTATCAAAGACCCTTTCCATGCAGATGGCACGGTACGCATGTACTGCACCGGTGACCTGGGACGGTGGTTGCCTGATGGCAGCATCGAGATGCTGGGCAGAATAGATGAACAGGTGAAAGTACGCGGTTACCGGATAGAGCTGGGTGAAATTGAAAACACACTGCAACAGTACCCTGGCGTGAAGGCTGCCGTAGTATTGGCGAATGGGGATGATACCGGCGGCCCTAAACGCCTGGTCGGCTACATCGTGACAGGTGATGACTACTATCGCGACGCGCTGGTGGCTTATCTGAAAGAACGTTTACCGGAATATATGGTGCCTGAACAACTCGTTACGCTCGACAGGCTCCCGTTGACGCCTAATGGAAAAGTAGATAAAAAAGCATTGCCGGAGGCGGACATACAAGTCGTGCAGACACCATACGAAGCACCGGGCAATGAAATAGAAGAAGTGCTGGAAGACATCTGCAAAAAACTGCTCGAGACAGACCGTGTAGGCGTCAACGATAACCTGTTTGGCTTAGGCATGCATTCCCTGTTGGTGATGCGCCTGTCAGCGGCTGTACAGGAAAAATTCGGATTGCATATATCCGTCCGCACATTCTTCCGGTTAACCACCATCAAAACACTGGCGGCTTATATCAAAATCAGCCAGGCGGCGGTACCGGAAACATCAGAAGGATTACAGGAAATGAGGTTGTAACGGCTTTTTCTCTCATCATTTAACTTATTAAATATATGCCGGGTTTTAATTTGTCGGAGGTGGTCCTGATACTGGAACAGGCACAGGACCTGGGAATAAGCCTCTCCCTGGACGGAGAAGAGCTGGTGTTGAAAACAAATCAGCAGCAACAATTCGCGCCTGCTTTCCTGCAAACCCTGAAGGAAAACAAGGCGCAGCTGGTGGCTTACTTTAAGGCAACAGCGGATACCGCGGCCATAGCGCCCGGTACGGAAAAGATCCGGGCGACGGAACGTACAGCGGGTGAGCGCACGCCGCTTTCGTTTAGCCAGGAGCGTTTATGGTTCATCGATGCGTTGCAAGGCTCCGTACAATATCACGTGCCTGCCGTATTAAAACTACAGGGCGCCGTGGATACAGCAGCGCTTGAACATGCCCTGCGCAACATTGTATGCCGGCATGAAATATTGCGTACCGTTATCAACGCTGATGAAGAAGGTACCTGGCAGCAAACCATAACCCGCGACACCTGGCAGCTGGACCACATCAACGGTGCCGGTTATACGAAAGACGGTACCGCCTTGCAGGAACGCGTCGCCGCACTGATCAGCCGGCCATTTGACCTGGCAGCAGATTATATGTTGCGTGCCCACCTGATCACCCTTACCAAAGAAGAATACGTACTGGTGCTGATCATGCACCACATCGCTTCGGACGGATGGTCTTCTTCTGTACTGATCAATGAGCTGATGGAAGGGTACAGCGCTTTTGCAGAAAAGCGTGATCCTGTTTATACGCCACTGGACATACAATATGCCGACTATGCCGTATGGCAGCGTAATTATCTGTCAGGCGCCGTGATGGACCAGAAGATCGCCTACTGGAAAGACAAACTGGAAGGTGTGACCATGGCTGAAATGCCTGCGGACTTTGAACGTCCGGCGGTGGCCGGCACCAGGGGCGCGTTCCTGGTATTCAATATAGACAATGCCCTTTCCGCCTCTTTGCGGCAACTGGCCCGACAGGAGGGCGCCACGCTGTATATGGTGCTGCTGGCTGCGTTTAAGGTACTATTGTATCGCTACAGCGGCCAGGATGATATTTGTGTAGGCGGTGCTGCCGCCGGCAGGATGCGCACTGAACTGGAGCCGCTGATCGGATTCTTTGTCAACACACTGGCTTTACGTACGGACCTCAGCGGAAACCCTTCTTTCTTATCCTTGTTGCAACGGGTGAAAAACACCTTGCTGGAAGCCTTTGAACATGAAGACGCTCCTTTTGAAAAAGTAGTGGAAGCCGTGGTGAAGGAACGCAATATGAACAGGAGCCCGTTGTTCCAGTCCATATTTATTTTACAGAACGTTCCGGCCATACCGGCGCTGCGTATAGGCGACGTAGTGGTTACCGAGGAGCAGGTGGCCCGTAACGCCAGCCTGTTTGACCTTACCTGGATCGCAGAGGAACGTCCGGAAGGAATTAGTATTTACCTGGAATACAGCACTGACCTGTTCCTCGAAAGTACCGTCCGCAGGATGTTTTCGCATTATGAAATGTTGCTGGCCGCTATCGCGAAAGACCCGGCGCAAACCATTGGCCGTCTGGATATGCTAAGCCACAGCGAGAAAGAAGCGCTGGTCCTCCGCTGCAATGATTCCTTTATTCCCTATCCGGCTGATAAAACTATTACCGCGTTATTTGATGAGCAGGTAGCGCTGGCGCCGGATGCTATTGCACTTAGCTTTGAAGATGAACAGCTCACTTACCGGCAACTGCAGGAACAGTCTGATAAACTGGCTGCTTACCTGTACAACAGGGGCGTGCGTGAGGAGACGATGGTACCACTATGTATGGAACGCTCGGTGCAACTGATCGTCAGCATACTGGCCATACTCAAAGCCGGTGGTGCATATGTGCCGGTAGATCCGGCGTATCCCAAAGAGCGTATCCGGTATATGCTGGAAGATACCCGGGCTGAACTGATTCTTGCTAACAGGGCACAGCTGTCTATGTTGCGGGAAGAGGTGCCGGGTACAACGCTGATATGCGTTGACGAAGTGCTGGAACTGCTTGTTGCCACGCCTCCGCCTACCGTATCTACTACGCCTGAATCACTGGCTTATATCATTTATACTTCCGGTTCTACCGGTCAACCCAAAGGTGTGATGGTAACTCACCGCAACGTGACCAGTCTGGCTATGGGCGGTGATTACGTGGAGCTGGGCGCCGCTGATGTTATCTTATCTACCGGCTCTCCTTCCTTCGATGCTACCACCGTGGAATACTGGGGCATGCTGCTGAACGGCGGGCACCTGGTATTATGCCCGGAGAAGAAGATGCTGGACAACCAGTTGCTTCAACAGGAGATCCGGCAGCGCGGTGTTACTAAAATGTTCTTTACCACCAGTTGGTTTAATCAGCTGGTAGATGACCAGATCAGTGTTTTTAAAGGATTGAAAGCCCTGATGACAGGCGGGGAGAAGATATCGGAAGAACATATCCGGAAATTCAAATCAGCATACCCGGAAATACAGGTCCTTAACGTATACGGCCCTACGGAGAATACCGGTTTCTCGCTGCGTTGGTATATCAACAGCATAACGCCCGGTATAAACATTCCTATTGGTTACCCTTTGGGCAACCGTACGGCGTATATCCTGAGCCGTGAGGGTCAGTTGCAGCCGGTAGGCGTGACTGGTGAACTATATGTAGGAGGTGCCGGCGTGTCCCGTGGTTATCTGAATAAACCGGCGTTGACCGCAGAAAAATTTGTGGCTGATATTTTCAGCAATATCCCGGGCGCCAAACTATATCGTACCGGTGACCTGGCACGCTGGCAGGAAGACGGGGCCATCGTTTACCAGGGACGTATTGACGACCAGGTGAAAATACATGGCCACCGTATAGAACCGGGAGAGATAGAAAGCGTGCTGCTACAGTATGCTGGCGTTAAACAGGCCGTCGTGCTGATGCAGGTCAATGCCACCGGTGATAAATACCTGTCAGGTTATATTGTGCCGCAGGGCGACTTTGATAAAGTTGCGCTGACAGAATACCTGAAAGGCCGGCTGCCGGCTTATATGATTCCTGCCCGCCTGGTGCCCCTCGAAAAAATTCCGCTTACCTCCAATGGAAAGGCAGACAAAAAAGCGTTGCGGGCACTGGAAGGAGACGACCCGGAAACGGCGGCCTATATCGCTCCGGCCAATGAAACAGAACAACAACTGGCCGCTATATGGGAACGGTTTTTACAGAAGAACGACATCAGCACCCATGCCAATTTCTTTGAGCTGGGAGGCCATTCCCTGCTGGCATCACGGGTGGTGACGGCTATACGTAATACCCTCAGCGTAGAACTGAGTATTACCCGGTTTTTCCAGTATCCCACCATTGCAGCCATGGCAGCCCACCTTGCTGGCAAAGACAAGGAGAGCGGCTGGCCTGCTATTGTTGCCGGCAAAAGACCTGAACGGGCGCCGCTGGCGTTTAGCCAGGAACGTTTGTGGTTTATTGACCAGATGAACGGCACGGTGGCCTATCACGTGCCGCTGGTGGTGCGTTTAAAGGGAACGCTGAACGAAGCTGCGTTGTCTCATGCCTTGTATACAGTGGTAGACAGGCATGAAGCGTTGCGTACCATCATCAGGCAAGAGCATGGCGTGCCCTACCAGCAGGTTATTTCCGCAGATGGATGGCAGCTCTCCGTGGTGGCCGGCGAGATGTACGATTCGCCGGAGCTGTTACAGGACCGGTTGATAGACATGGTCAACGCGCCTTTTGACCTGGCGAAAGATTATATGTTGCGGGCTGGTTTAGTGCGCCTGTCGGCAGATGAACATATTTTGCTGATCACCTTACATCATATCTCTTCTGACGGCTGGTCGGTGACCATCCTGGTGAATGATATCGCTGAACTATACAACGCATATATCGAAAATCGTGCGGCAGTGCTGACGCCGCTGCCTATTCAGTTTGCCGATTATGCCGTTTGGCAACGGAGCATAGCGGACAGTGAACAATTACGTAAACAGCTGGCTTACTGGGAACAGCAGCTGGAAGGTGTGGAAGTATTGCAGCTGCCGGCCGATTTCTCGCGTCCTGCTATTCAAAGCACCAGGGGCGCGTCGAAACGGTTCACCCTGGAACCTGCCTTCGCTGCGCAGCTCCGGCAGTTCTCCCGGCAGCAGGACGTAACGCTGTTCATGACTTTGCTGGCGGCATTTAAAGTGTTGCTTTACCGCTACAGTGGCCAGGACGATATCTGCGTGGGCACTTCCATTGCAGGCAGAACACAGGAAGAAGTGGCCGGTGTGATCGGCTTCTTTGTCAATACCCTGGCACTGCGCAGTGACCTGAGCCAGCATCCTTCTTTCCTCACTTTGTTGCAACAGGTGAAACAGACCACCCTGGCGGCTTACGACCACCAGGACATTCCGTTTGAGAAAGTGGTGGAGGCGGTGAACACAGACCGCGACCTGAGCAGAACGCCATTGTTCCAGGTGCTGTTTGAATTACAGAACACCCCCGCGGTGGAGCAGGTGCAATTGGGCGATATGAGCGTTGTCCGGGAGGACCTGAAATACAATACGGCGCAGTTTGACCTCGTGGTGTCTATGGAAGACGGCGCCGACGGGCTGACAGGATATGTGGAGTACTGCACCGATGTTTTCCGGGAAGCTACTGTCTCCCAGCTGATGACGCATTTTATGCAGCTGCTGGAAGCCGTTATCACGTCGCCGGATACACGTATCAACACCTTGCCGCTGTTGACAGAAGAAGAACAACGGCAACAGCTGGTTACTTTTAACAACACTACGGTAGATTTTCCTCACAATAGCACATTGATCGACCTGTTGAGCGGGCAGGCCAAACACACGCCTGCGGCGCCTGCACTGGTAATGAAAGACCGGATGCTGACCTACGCCTCCCTGGAAGAGCGCTCCAATCAACTGGCGCACTACCTGCGGGAGGCCGGCGTAGATAATACGTCGCTGGTACCGGTTTGTTTAGACCGCTCTCCGGAGATGGTGATCGCTATCCTCGGCATTATGAAAGCCGGAGGCGCTTATCTGCCGATAGATCCTGCATACCCGGAAGACCGGGTGGCTTATATGCTGAACGACAGCAAGGCGCAGGTGGTTATCAGCAGCAGCGCCGACAAACACAAACCGGCGCAAACCGGGCTGGTACGTATTATCTCCCTGGACGAAGAGCGTGTGGCCATCGACAGTTGCCCGGTCACTGCCTTACCGGCATTGCCGACGCCATCGCAACTGGCCTATGTGATCTATACTTCCGGTTCTACCGGCTTGCCCAAAGGCGCCATGATCGAACACGCCGGCATGCTCAATCACCTGTATGCCAAAGTAAATGATCTCCGGATGAACGCTGCTTCCGTGGTCGCCTTCACTGCTGCCTTTACTTTTGATATTTCTGTTTGGCAGATGTTTTCCGCTTTGTTATGTGGCGGCTATACGATTATTTACGACACCGATACCATTTTACAGCCCACGGCGCTGATGCAGGCCGTGGAGAAGGACAAGGTGACAATACTGGAAGTGGTGCCTTCTTACCTGTCGGCCATACTGGCCACCGTGAAAGGAGTATCGCTCCAATACCTGCAATACCTGCTGGTGACGGGCGAAACGCTTCCCCGGCAGTTATTGGCGGAATGGTTCCAGCATAAAAATTATCATACAATCCCTGTGGTGAACGCCTATGGCCCTACAGAAGCCTCCGATGATATTACGCATCATTTTATGTATGAAACACCGGAGCATGCCAATGTGCCTTTAGGCAAGCCCATACAAAACCTGCACATCTATGTACTGGACGCGTCCCGGCAGTTATGCCCCATTGGTGTGGCCGGGGAAATCTGTGTGTCCGGTATCGGCGTAGGCCGCGGTTATCTCAACAGGCCGGAATTAACAGCAGAAAAATTTGTGAAAGACCCCTTCCGTGGCAACGGCGATATACCGATGTACCGCACCGGCGATCTTGGCAAATGGCTGCCGGACGGCACGCTGGTACACCTCGGCAGAATAGACGACCAGGTGAAAATCCGTGGCTACCGCATCGAACTGGGAGAAATTGAAAGGGTGATAGAAAAAAGCGGAATGGTAAAACAGACGGTCGTTATCACCAAAACAGACCAGCACCAGCAATTAGGATTGGTAGGTTACGTGGTAGGGCAGGAAAACTTCGATAAAGAAGAACTGTTCGCATACCTGAAAGCCAAACTGCCGGAGTACATGGTGCCCGCGCAATGGGTGGTACTGGATGAAATGCCGCTTTCCGCGAATGGAAAAATCAACAGGAAAGCATTACCTGAATCAGATATGGGCCCCGTGTCTGCCGCCTTGTACGTGGCGCCTACGAATGCGCTGGAAGAAAAACTGGCCGCTATTTGTGCACGGCTGCTGGAGACAGAACGGGTAAGCATACACGATAATCTCTTCGAAATCGGGATGCACTCCCTGCTGGTGATGCGCCTGGCTGCTACAGTACACGAAGATTTTGGGATGCAGGTATCCGTGCGGACTTTCTTCCAGCTGACAACGGTGGCTGCATTGGCGAAGTATATCGGCGTCAATATGCCGGTGGTGGCTGCCCCAACTGCTAAACAGAAAAAAATTATTCTATAATCCTATTTTTTTAAACCATTCACGATGTTTGATTTTAATCTCAACGAAATAATTGATCTGTTGAACGAGGCCCACGGTAGCGGAATCAGGGTATCCTGTGAAGATGATAATTTATTGGTGGAAGCCGACGAAGATAAAGAGATTGATGCTGGTTTTCTCAATAGATTAAGGGACAACAAACAATCACTGATAGCATATTTTAAGAAACATAAATCCGGTGTGCAGGAGAAACATTTCTCCGGTAGCATCAGGGAAGCCCGTGCCAACGACAGCGGGCCTGTGCCTTTGTCGTTTAGCCAGGACCGTTTGTGGTTCATTCACCAGCTGGAAGGCAGCGTGCAATACCATATCCCTGCTGCATTGCGGCTGAAGGGAAAACTGGACGTCGCTGCGCTGAACTATGCGCTGCGTACAGTGGTGAACCGTCATGAAGTGCTGCGTACTGTTATCCAGCTGGAAGATGGTCATGCCTGGCAGCGTGTACTGGAAAAAGACAAGTGGGAGCTGGATATCATCGATGGCACCTCCGGGTATGAAGATGCGGCAGTTTTACAGGCGTACATCGATGAGCTGGTGCAGATACCATTTGACCTGTTCCACGATCATATGTTGCGCGCCCACCTGATACAGCTGGCGAAAGATGAATACCTGCTGGTGCTGGTGATGCACCACATTGCTTCCGATGGCTGGTCTACCGCCGTTCTTGTCAATGAACTAAATGAGGCATACACTGCCGCCGCCACCGGCCGCGAACCGGTATTGGAGCCGCTCGACATCCAGTTTGCCGACTACGCCGTATGGCAGCGTAAATACCTGGCCGGCAATATGCTGGACAAACAGCTGTCCTACTGGAAAAAGCAACTGGATGGCGCTTCTTTATTGAACCTGCCAACTGACTATGAACGCCCGGCGATAAAGAGCACCCGCGGCGCGCTGGTCACTTTCCATATTCCTCAGCAGCTCACCGCGGCGCTGGAGAAATTATCACAGGAACACGGCGCTACCTTGTACATGACGTTGCTGGCGGCTTTTAAAGTGTTGTTGTACCGTTACAGCGGTCAGGAAGACATCAGCATCGGCGGCGTAGTGGCCGGCAGGATGCGGACAGAAATGGAACGCCTGATCGGCTTCTTCGTAAATACACTGGTGCTGCGCACTGACCTGGGCGGTAACCCGGACTTTGCCTCTTTACTGCAACAGGTGAAAAATACGTTGCTGGATGCCTATGAGCACCAGGAAGTACCGTTTGAGAAAGTAGTGGAAGCAGTGATGGGAGAGCGGGACATCAGTAAGAACCCCTTGTTCCAGGTGGTTTTTGTATTACAGAACGTGCCGCCTACCAAAGAACTGAAAATGGGCGAGGTGACTATGCAGGATGAAAAGATCATGCGTACCACCAGCCTGTTCGATCTTTCCTGGTCCATGGAACAAGGCCCCGATGGCATAGAAGTGGAAGTGGAATATTACACGGATATCTTCAGTGAAGCCACTATTCAGCGTATGGTAGCGCATTTCCAGGTACTGCTGCAATCGGCAGTAGATAACCCGGCGCAGCCCATCGGTATGCTGAACATGCTCAGTGAAGCGGAAGTGAATCAATTACTGGTGTCATTTAACGATACCGCTACGCTCTATCCGTCCGCCGAAAGCGTGGTGTCTATTTTCGAAGGACAGGTGGCTGCTTCTCCGGACACGCCGGCCGTTACTTTCGGCAAACGCACGCTGACTTACAAAGAGCTGGACGAGCAGGCCAACCAGGTAGCAAATTACCTGGCGGAACAAGGTATTCAGCCTGGTAATACCATCGCTTTACTGTCAAGACGCGGTATAGAGATGATCGTCGGTATCTGGGGCATCCTTAAAAGCGGCAATGCCTATGCGCCTTTCCATACCGGTTACCCGGCAGACCGTCTCTATGGCATGATGGAAGATGCCGGTATCGCCACATTGTTATATACCAGCAGGGAGCTATTCAACGCTTCAGGTATGGCGGCATTCACAGCCGGACTGGATATTACTGCGGCGCGCAACAGCGCGGTAACGCCGCCGGGTATACGCACTGCCGGCGATGCCTGCGTGAACGTGATGTATACCTCCGGCACTACCGGCCGTCCCAAAGGGATCGCCATCACCAATAAAAACCTGATCAACCTGGCTTTCGACCGGGGGGCTACATCAGTACAGCCTGGCGACAGGCTGCTACAATGCTCCAACTACGCGTTCGACGGCTCTACTTTCGATATTTACAGCACGCTGCTCAACGGCGCCTGCTTATGCATGGTGGAAGATGATGCCGCGATAGATGTATTCGAACTGTCCAGGATCATTGCTGCGGAGAAAATCACGATCGCGCTTTTCCCGACGGCCCTGTTCCACAACTTTGTCGATAACCAGGTGCTGGGCCTGAAACCCATGCGTAAAATTCTGTTTGGCGGTGAAAAGGCCTCGCTGCCGCATCTGGAGAAAGCGTTGGCCGTACTTGGAAAAGACAAGCTGGTGAACATGTACGGCCCTACGGAAGTAACAGTGGCCGCTACCTGCTACGAAGTGAATGATGTAACCGGAAAGATATCCGTTCCCATCGGTACACCAATGGCCAATACCCGTATCCGCATCCTGGATGAAAATAAACAGCTGGTGCCGGTAGGCGTTAGCGGTGAAATTTATGTAGGAGGTGACGGCGTTTCATTAGGCTATGTCAATAACGAAGAATTAACAGCAGAAAAATATGTAACGCTGGAGAATGCGCCCGGCCGCTGGTACCGCACCGGCGATAAAGCCTGTTGGTTGCCGGATGGCACCATTGCCTACGCAGGCAGAATTGATGACCAGGTGAAAATCCGCGGTTACCGTATCGAACCAGGTGAAATAGAACGTGTATTAAACAACCTGCCGGAAATAGGCGACAGCTGTGTAGTGGTAAAACAACAGCATAGCGGCGAAAAACGGCTGGTCAGCTATTATGTGCCGGAACAGGAAACGCTGCAACAAAAGGAATATGAGCTATCGCAGTTGCAGATCGCCAGCTGGCGCGCTTTGTACGATACTGCCTACAGTAAAACAGACGAGATAGAAGACCTGGATGAAGAGTTCAATATCACCGGTTGGAATGACAGCTTCACCAGCGGGCCTATCCCTGCGGAAAACATGCAGCAGTGGGTGGATGATATCACTAACCTGATCATCGGGCTGAAACCTAAACGGGTACTGGAAATAGGATCGGGTACGGGGTTGATCTTCTATCCGATCGCCGATCATATCGAGCGGTATATTGGTACCGACTTTTCCCGTGTGTCGGTAGAACAGATACTACGCCGCATTGCCAAAGGTGAGCGCCGTTATCCGGATACGGAGATGAAGCTGTGTGCTGCTCACGAAATCATCCTGGATGAAAAAGAAGAAATCGACCTGGTGATCTTAAACTCAATTGTGCAGTACTTCCCGGGAGCCGCTTATATGACGGATGTGCTGGCGAAGGCCATCACGCTGTTAAAAGGCAAAGGCCGCATTGTAGTGGGCGACGTGCGTGACCTGCGTTTGCTGCCTTCTTTCAAACGCCGGCTGCAACTGGATAAATTACATGATAAAACCAGTGTCCGCGAGTTTGAATGGAGCGTGGACCAGGAGGTGTTAAAAGAAGAAGAGCTGTGTTTTTCTCCTGCCTATTTCTATCATTTGCAAACCCGTTTCCCGGAAATCACCCATGTGGAAATTGTTTGGAAACAGGGTGACTATATCAATGAGTTGAGCCTTTACCGTTATACGGTGATCATGCACGTAGGCGTTGAAAAGCCCGTGCTGCAGCCTGATTGGCAGCCGTGGGACGCTATTGCGGACAAAAGCACCATTATTGACCAGTTAACGAACCGTATCCCGGTGATAGCATTGCAGGACGTGCCCGGGCACCGTGTATGGAGAGAGCGGATGTTGGAGCATGCGTTGAAAAACAACCTGTGCAACAACGTGGGCGACCTGTCTGATTACATCAGCGCGCCGGACGCGGTAACACACACCGTCAATGAAATATTGAATGAAGCTGCCGCCGCCGGTTATAGCTACCGCTTTTTGCTGGACGAAGATCCGCTGAAGGTCAACCTCCTCATAGAGCGCGATCCGTTTGACGGATTTGTGGAACAATCCTACAGCAACAGCATCAGCTTTACGGACACAGTGAAAACAAACGTTCCGCTGTTCACCGATATCTGCGAGTCCTTGCAGAAAAATATCAAACAGCAATTGCTGGACCGTTTGCCCGATTATATGGTGCCAGCCGATTTCGTGGCCTTGCAAAAATTGCCATTGACCGGCAACGGCAAGGTAGACCGTAAATTCCTGGCGGCATGGGAAGATATACAACGTAAACGCCTGATCAACTATGTGGCTCCCACCAATGACACAGAAGCTCGGCTGGCCGATATCTGGCAGCATCTGTTGGGAGTGGACCGCGTAGGCATTGAAGATAATTTCTTTGAGTTGGGAGGCCACTCCCTGCTGGCTACCCGTGTAGTGGCCGCTGTGCGCAAAGACATGGACGTGGAGCTGACGGTGAAAGACTTCTTCATCTATCCCACCATTGCTTTGCTGGCGGTATATCTGCAACAGCAGGAGAAAGGTTCGCACCTGCCGCCGCTGGTGGCAGGACCAAGGCCTGCCAATATTCCGCTTTCGTTTAGCCAGGAACGTTTGTGGTTCATTGATCAGCTGCAGGGCACCGTGCCTTACCATATGCCGGTAATATTGCGGCTGCACGGCAACCTGGACGTACAGGGACTGGAGTTTGCCCTTCGCAATATTGTGAACGGACATGAAGTATTACGTACAGTGATTGCGCCGAAAGACGGTGTGGCCTGGCAGCATGTTATGGACAAAGACCAGTGGCAACTGGCGCTGGTACCGTCAACACCTGAGTTGTCAAACGAAGCTGCCCTGAAGCAGCTATTGAGCAGCCTGGCAGACGCGCCGTTTGACCTGTGCCGCGATCATATGCTGAGAGCGCACCTGCTATCACTGGCGGCAGATGAACATTTACTGCTGATCACTATCCACCACATCGCCTGTGATGGGTGGTCTATATCCATATTGGTGAAGGAACTGGTGGAGCTGTACCGTGCCTATGCCGAGAAACGTGCGCCCATACTGGAGAAACCGGAAATTCAATACGCCGACTATGCTCTCTGGCAGCGTAATAGTTTTGATGGGGCCGTGCTGGCAGAGAAAATGGCATACTGGAACCGTCAGTTGAGCAATGTGCCGCCGTTAGACCTGCCTGCGGACTACACCCGTCCAGCGGTACAACAGTTCAATGGCGCTATCAGCTGGTTCCAGCTTGACCAGGACCTGACCGGCAAATTGCAGCAGTTGTCGAAGGAGCAGGGCGTAACGCTGTTCATGACCCTGTTGACAGCTTACAATGTATTGCTGCAACGTTATAGTGGCCAGGACGATATTTGCGTGGGCTCGCCTGTATCCGGCAGAACGCAGCAGGAAACAGAAGGCCTGATAGGCTTCTTCCTGAACACCGTTGCATTAAGGACAGACCTCAGTGATAATCCTTCTTTTATTTCCCTGTTGCAGCAGGTGAAAGGTACAACGCTGGACGCTTATGAGCACCAGCAGGTGCCTTTCGAAAAGATAGTGGAACAGGTGGTGAAAGACCGGGATATGAGCCGCAGCCCTTTATACCAGACCATGTTCATTTTGCAGAACACGCCGCCGGTACCGGAATTGTTACTGGGCGATCTGCACCTGGCGTACGAGGAAGTGCCGCATAAAACCACTTTATGCGATATCACCGTTTCTCTGGAAGAGCAGGGAGATGTTATCCGTGGTTACGCAGAGTACTGCACCGATTTGTTTAGTGCCGACAGGATGAAACAAATGATGAAGCATTTCGAACAGCTGCTGCGTGCTATCGTGATGGCGCCGGCCACAGCGATCAACGCGCTGCGTATCACCTCTGCGGCAGAGGAAGAGCAGTTGCAGCTGGCGTTTAATAACAACACAGCGGATTATCCAAAAGATAGGACCATCATAGACCTGTTCCGGCAGCAGGTACGGCAGACGCCTGATGCCGTGGCAGTAGTAGCGGATACAGTGCAGTTGACCTACCGTGAACTGGATGAAAAAACCAACCAGCTGGGCCACTATTTGAGGAAGCAGGGCATAAAAGAAGACACATTGGTGCCCGTATGCCTGGACCGTGGCGAGGCAATGATCATCGCCATACTGGGCATTCAGAAGGCAGGCGGCGCCTATGTGCCCATAGATCCGGAGTATCCGGAAGAAAGAATCCGTTTTATGCTGGAGGATATTCAGTCGGATATCCTGTTGACCGATGCTGTCAGCGCCGATAGACTGGCAACTATTGCGGATGCGGTTAAGCTGGTGACGCCTGATACCATTTCACAGGAACCGGTCACGCCCGTTGAAACGGCTCTGGCGCCGCATCACCTGGCTTACATGATTTATACCTCCGGATCTACCGGTCAGCCTAAAGGCGTGATGAACGAACATGGTGGTATCGTGAACCGTTTGCTGTGGACACAAGACTATTTTAAATTGAATGAAAGTGATGCCGTTCTGCAGAAAACGACTTTCTGTTTCGACGTATCTGTCTGGGAACTGTTTTGGCCGTTGATAGCTGGCGCTAAATTAGTGTTTGCCAAACCGGGCGGGCATAAGGAAGCCGGGTATCTGCGGGAAGTGATCGCAGCGCAAAATATCACCACTATCCATTTTGTGCCATCTATGCTGGACGCATTTTTGGACGATATGCCGGCCGATACCTGTGTGTCACTGCGCAGGGTGCTCTGTAGCGGTGAGGCACTGAAGCCGCAGCAGGTGGTGCGTTTCTATGAGAAATCACGAACGGCGGCATTATATAACCTATACGGCCCTACGGAGGCGGCTATCGATGTTACCTGCTGGCATGCACCGAGGGAATTACAGGCAAACGGGCTGGTGCCTATTGGGGCGCCGGTGGCCAATACGCCGCTCTATATCCTTGACAGGGCAGGCAACCTGACACCGGTAGGCATACCGGGAGAACTGCATATCGGCGGCATACAGGTGGCCCGCGGCTATCTGAACCGGCCTGAACTGACAGCCGAACGATTTATCCATCATCCTTTGTTGTCATCAGCCGCAGGAAGGTTATACCGCACCGGCGATATCTGCAGATGGTTGCCGGACGGAACGCTTGAATACCTTGGCCGTATTGATGACCAGGTGAAGGTCCGCGGCTTCCGTATAGAGCTGGGAGAAATCGAAAATGTGCTGACACAATGCCCACTGGTAAAAGAAGCCGTGGTGTTGACGAAGACCGGGCCTGACGGCAATAAATCGCTCATCGGTTACGTAGTGCCGGATGGAGACTTTAAGCGGGAGGAGATCATCGCATATCTCCGCGGCCGTTTACCGGAATACATGATACCTTCTTTCTTCACAGCCATAGCGAAGGTACCGTTAACGCCCAATGGAAAAGCCGACCGCAAAGCGTTGCTGGCATTGCCTACGGACCTGCTGCCACAGCAGGCCTATGTAGCGCCGCGCAACGAAATGGAACAGGTGCTGGCCGATATCTGGCAGGAATTACTGTTGCTGCCGCGTGTAGGCGTCTACGATAATTTCTTTGAACTGGGAGGGCACTCCCTGTTGTCTATGCGTATGGTAGCTGCCCTACGCAATAAAACAGGTATAGAAACAACGGTCAGGGCTATCTTTATGTACCCCGTGATAGACCAGCTGGCGGCCTTCTTGCAGCAGGAAGCCGGACAAACGTCCCTGCCTGCCGTTAAGGCTGTAAAACGTCCTGCCCGTATTCCGCTTTCCTTCGCACAGGAACGCCTCTGGTTTATTGACCAGCTGGAAGGCAGCGTACAATATCACGTACCTGCGGTGTTGCGCCTGCGTGGCTCGCTGGATACTGAAGCGCTGTCAACTGCCCTGCGCAGTGTAGTGAATCGCCATGAGGTGTTAAGGACCGTGATCCGGCAGAATGACGGCCGCGGATATCAGCACATAATGGAACAGGACAACTGGACATTAAACATCACAGATCAACCGGCATATAAAAACAATCCGGCTGCGCTGGAAGCCTTTATCAAAAAGGTGACAGACGCGCCGTTTGATTTGTCTGCGGACCATATGCTGCGGGCAGACCTGGTGGTACAGGCGCCTGATGAACATATCCTCATCATCACCACGCACCACATTGCCTCTGATGCCTGGTCCACCGGCGTCCTGGTGAAAGAGCTGGTAGCGTTTTATATGGCGGCGTCCACCGGTGCGCAGGTGCAGCTGAACAATATGGACATTCAGTATGCAGACTACGCTATCTGGCAGCGGACTTACATCACCGGTGATATGCTGGACAAACAGCTGGCTTACTGGAAAGAAAACCTGGCTGGCATCACTCCGTTGAACCTGCCGCTGGACTATCCAAGACCGCCGGTGAGAAGCACCAGGGGAGGTGCTGTCAGTTTCCAACTGCCCGCTGAACTGACGGCGCAGTTACATCAGTTCAGTCGCCAGGAAGGCGTGAGCCTGTTCATGACATTGTTCTCTGCGTTTAATGTGATGTTATACCGTTACAGCGGCCAGGAAGATATCTGTGTGGGCAGCCCTGTTGCCGGCAGAACACAACAGGAAATAGAAGGGCTGATCGGGTTCTTCGTTAATATGCTGGCGCTGCGGGTAGACCTGAGCAACCACCCGTCCTTCCGCGCACTGTTGCAACAGGTAAAACAAACAACACTGAATGCCTTTGAACACCAGGAAGTGCCGTTTGAAAAGATCGTGGACCAGGTGGTGGTAGACAACGACAGGAGCCACCGGCCGGTATTCCAGGTGGTATTCGGTTTGCAGAACAACGTGAACCAGCCGGACCTCCGGTTTGGCGATATTGTTTTGTCAGAAGAAACGGTGGCACACACCTCTGCCAAGTTTGACCTGGTCTTCAGCATGGACGAAGATGAGGATGGATTGAACGGAACAGTAGTGTACTGCGCGGACCTGTTTACCGAAGCTACCGCAGTGCGTATGGTGGGGCATTTCCAGCAACTGTTGCAGGCCGTAGTGGCATCACCGGACCAAACTATTGCGTTGTTGCCGATGCTTACTTCCGGTGAAGAACAGCAACTGCTGTCCGTTAAAGGAACTTACGAGAAAGAATATACGAAACAGATCACTTTTGCCGACCTGTTTGAAGCGCAGGCCAGCCGTACGCCGGAAGCTACGGCAGTGGCCTTTGAGGGTGATACGCTGACTTACCGCGAACTGAATGAACGCGCCAACCGTCTGGCGCATTATTTAAGAAGCAGAAGAGTGAAAGCAGGCACATTGGTGCCGGTTTGTATGGAACGTTCACTGGACATGGTTGTCAGCATCATGGGCATCCTGAAGGCAGGAGGCGCCTATGTGCCGGTGGAACCGGACTTCCCGGAAGACCGTATCCGGTTTATGCTGGAAGATACCGAAGCCTCCAATATCATCACCCTTGGTAAATATGCAGACAGGGTACAGGCCGGTCCGGCAGACATCATCTTGCTGGATGACGACTGGAATGATATCGAAGTACACGGAACGGACAATCTTCCGGGCCTCACCAGGGCTGATCATCCGGTGTATGTTATTTACACTTCCGGCAGTACGGGTCAACCTAAAGGAGTAGTGGTCACGCATGGCAACCTGGCAGATTATATATTCGGTCTTGCCAATACGCTGCCCATCAGGGAATGCAGCTCTTTCGGGCTCATGTCCAGCATGGCGACAGACCTTGGCAATACCGTGATTTTCGGTGCGCTGGCCACTGGTGGCACCTTGCATATCTTCTCTAAAGAGACGGTACAGGACACCACGCTCTTATATGACTATCTGGACAAACATCCGATAGACTGTATGAAGATAGTGCCCTCACACTGGAAGGCGCTGTGTTTACAAGACCGGCTGTTATTGCCGGAGAAGCTGTTGATCTTTGGCGGTGAAGCGCTGGAGTCAGCCGTTGCGGCATCTGTATATGCGGCGGGCACCGGTTGCCTGGTGGTAAACCACTACGGACCAACTGAAACCACCATCGGTAAATTATTGCACATCGTCGATAAAGATGCGGCCTATGGTGAAAGTATTCCGGTAGGAAAACCTTTCTCCCATACACAGGTATATGTGTTGAGCAACGAGCTGCAATTATGCCCGGTAGGGGTTCCCGGCGGCTTGTATATTGGTGGGGAAGGCGTAGCGCAGGGGTACCTGCATAATGAAGCGTTGACCGCCACTAAGTTTATTGCCAATCCTTTTGCGCCTGATACCAACGACCGGTTGTACAGCACCGGCGATATGGTGAAATATCTGCCGGATGGTAATATTCTCTTTATGGGCCGTATGGACGACCAGGTGAAAATACGTGGTTACCGTATCGAGTTGGGAGAGATAGAAAGAGCATTGAACAATTGCGCTACCGTAAAACAAGCGGTGGTGATCGTCAAAAAAGACCATCTTGACAACAAACGCCTGATAGCCTATGTAGTTGCCGAAGAAGACGTTGATAAAGATGAAATATTACAGCAGCTTACGGCGCAGCTGCCGGATTACATGGTGCCGTCGTTGCTGATGGTGCTGGATTATTTCCCGCTGCTGGCAAACGGCAAGATCGATAAAAAAGCATTACCGGACCCCGACGGACAAAACCTGCAAACAGACAGCTATGTGGCGCCGCGCAATGAAGTGGAACGCACCCTGGCAGGTATCTGGGAAACGTTGCTGGGCGTGGAGAGGGTAGGTATCAATGACAACTTCTTTGCATTGGGTGGTGACTCCATTATCACCATTCAGGTAGTGAGCCGTGTGAGAAGGGCCGGCTACGAATTGCAGGTAGGTGATTTGTTCGATTACCAGACCATTGCCATGTTGTACGCCGTGATGTCTGCCCGTAAAGGGGCAGCCACCAGCCTGTCTGCCGACCAGGAAATACAAACCGGCAGCTGTGGCCTGTTACCAGTACAGCAATGGTATTTTGAAAAAGAAGGGACCACGCCTTCTCATTTTAACCAGAGCATGTTGCTGAAGATAGACAAGCGCATTCCGTCTTCTACCTTGTCAGCCGCCATTATGCAACTGGTACAGTTCCACGACGGTCTGCGTTTTAAGTATACGTACGGCGCCAACGGATGGGAGCAGGCATACAGCAATACAGAAGCTATGCTGAACATTGTGAACCTGCAAACGGAATCAATGGACGAGCTGCCGGCCATGCTGCAAACGTATGGCAACAGCTATCAGCGTAATATTGATGTTACCAAAGGCAGTTGTATCTGTCCGGTGTTATTCCTGACACCTGCGGCGGAGGAGCATAACCGTTTGCTGCTGGCCATTCATCACCTTGCCGTAGATGGCGTGTCATGGCGTATTCTGCTGGAAGACCTGGAGCGTTTGCTCGATGGTCTGTACCGTAATGAACCGGTATCATTGGGCAAAAAGAGCAGTTCCTACAGGCAGTGGTATGAAGCGTTGGTGAAGTATGGGCAGACAGACCGTTTGCTGAAACAGGCGGACTATTGGTCCGGCATTGTACAGCAATATCGGCCTTTGCCGGTAGATAAAGCCTATGACGGCGTGCTCCGGATAAAAGATATGGAGAGCTGTCAGGTGAAGCTGGACACTTTCTTCACGCAAAAATTACTGCAAGAAGTGCCGGCCGCCTATCGCACGGAAATCAATGATGTATTACTGAGCACGCTCGCCCTGGCGCTCAACAGCTGGGCCGATGGCGATGTGCTGATCGGGCTGGAAGGACATGGCAGGGAAGACATCGACAAAGGCGTTGATATCAGCAGTACCGTAGGATGGTTCACCAGCCTGTACCCGGTGTTGCTGCCAGGCAATACCGTAGGAGATAGCGGTACCTTGCTGCGCAACTTGAAGGAACAGCTGCGTCAGATACCCGACAAAGGAATCGGTTTCGGCGTGCTGAAATATATTAATAAGCTGGAAACATTGCAGGGTGGTGATCCGTGGGATATCACCTTTAACTACCTTGGGCAGTTTGATGCGGTGGCCAGCGGAGGCAAATGGTTTACCATTACAGACGAACAGGCCGGTGCGGAAGCGGGCGACGATTACACTGTACGCCGTAAGATAGCCGTGAACAGTATGGTCACAGGCGGTGAACTGGTGCTGGACTGGAGCTATAGCAGTCAACATTACAATAGCAATACCATCGCGGCGCTGGCGCAAAAATACATCGATGCGCTGGAAACAGTGGTGCTGCATGCGGTGGCACAGGCAGCTCAACAACCATTGCTGACGCCGTCTGACTACGGACTGGGCGGTTTGGTAAGCATCACGGAACTGGACCGCTTCCTGGACATGCCAATGGCCGGCGGCACCAAACGCCGCGACGAAATTACCGCCATGTACCGGTTGAGCGGCTTGCAGGAAGGCATGTTGTTCCATGGTTTGTACGATAATACCGTAGACGCCTATACGGAGCAGTTCACCTATTTATTACATCAACCTGATGTCGATGCTTTCATGCAAAGCTGGCAGCACCTGTTGCAGCAACATACCATCCTGCGCAGCGGATTTTACCACGATGCATTTCATGTACCGGTACAATGTGTGTACCGTCATGCAGAACTGCCGGTGACGCTGCTGGACTACCGCCACCTCGATGCGGCAGCGCAGGAAGCGGCATGGACCGCCCATGAAGCGGAAGTGTTACAGCAGGGCATTGATTTCACCGCGCCACCGCTCATGAAGATGAGCCTCATCCGGTTGCAGGATGATACCTACCGCATGGTATGGACCTATCATCACCTGTTGCTGGATGGCTGGTCGATGCCGGTATTGCTGGAAGAATTACTGCGTACCTATGAAGCGCTGGCGTCAGGCAAACAGCCGGAAGAAGCGCCCACCGACCACTACGAAGAATATATCCGTTACCTGGACCGCAGGAATAAAGACGAAGAAGGCGCTTACTGGCGCGGATATCTTGCCGGTATCGACAACAGCACCTTATTGCCGTTTATCAACAGCACCGACAGAACAAAAGCACAGGGCCGCTATAAGACAACGCCGGTAGTGCTGGATGCTGACCAGACCCGCCTTATTACTGCATATGCCCAACAACAGCGCCTCACGGTCAATACCCTGATGCAGGGCGTGTGGGGGTATTTGTTATACCGCTACACCGGCAACGAGCACGTGGCCTACGGCGCCATCGTGTCCGGCCGCCCGGACGATATGCCTGGTATAGAACGGAAAGTGGGCATGTACATCAACACCCTGCCGGTACACATCGCTGTGGCGCCGGAACTGTCTGTCACCGACTGGCTGCGTGACATACAGGCAGCACAGGTGCAAAGCCGCAAGTACCAGTATACACCGCTGCGCGACAGTCAGCGATATACCAACGTCACCGGAGATCTGTTCGATACCCTGATGGTATACGAGAACTACCCGGTGGACGAAGAAACGCTTTCCTATCCATGGAAACTGCAGATAGAACAGCTACACGTAGAAGAACATACAAACTACCCGCTGAGCATTACGATAGGGGTGGGACAGGAAATCACCATTCTGTTGCAACATAATACTGTGCTGTTGTCGCCTGCGTATATTCAGCAGATCAGCGATCATTTCACACAGGTGCTGGAATATATTGTTCGCAATCCTGCGGCAAAAATCAGTGAAGTAGTACTGCTGAATAACGAAGAACGGGAGCGGATTACCATTGACTTCAATAACGCCGCCCAGCCGCAAACAACTACCGGCAAATCTGCCATAGACCTGTTTAAAGAACGGGTGGCCATAGCGCCGAATCAAACAGCCCTGGTGTTTGAAACGCAGGCTCTCACTTATAAGGAGCTGGATAAACGCTCAGACCAGCTGGCGGTTTACCTGATGAGCAAAGGGGTACAAAAAGAAACCCTGGTGCCTGTCTGCCTGGAGCGTTCTCCGGACATGGTTGTTGCCATATTGGCCATACTAAAGGCCGGCGGCGGTTATCTCCCGATTGACCCGTCTTATCCGGCCGCGCGCATCAGCTATCTGCTGGAAGACAGCCGTGCCACCATGATGATCAGCAACGGCCATGTGGCCAACTTGCCTGATATCCCGGCCCATATTCAGATCATTAAAACGAATGATGACTGGATGGCCATTAAAGGAGAGCCTGGCATCACCCTTGGTACCACACCTGCACCCGACGATCTCGCCTACGTGATCTATACCTCCGGCAGTACCGGGCATCCCAAAGGGGTGATGATAGAACACAAAGGACTGGTGAACCTGGCGCTGAACATGGAAACGGTGCTGTCATTGAAGCCTGGCATACGGGTACTGCAATTCTCCGCTTTTGGTTTTGATGCGTCCTGCTTCGAGATCTTCAGCACCCTGTTAAGTGGTGGCTGCCTGGTGGTGCCTCACAAGGAAGACCTGCTGGCAGCGGACAAGTTCGGCGAAATGGTACGGCGACACCAGGTGGAGTTGTTGTTGCTGCCGCCTTCCTATCAGCATAGCATCCGGGAAGAGCTGGGCACCATCAAAACCATTATCTCCGGTGGCGAAGCCCTGAACAGGGAAGACACGAAATACTTCCAGTCAAAAGGCATCCGCGTCTTTAACGCTTACGGGCCTACGGAAAACAGCGTCATCACCACCATTTCGGACAGCCCGTTGCAAGGTGAGACGGTGGTTATCGGTAAACCGCTGGCTAACGGACAGGTATATATCCTGGACCAGCATGGCGAACTTTGCCCGATTGGTGTGGCCGGCGAGATCTGCGCCGGCGGCGCAGGCGTGGCACGGGGATATTTATATCGCCCAACGCTCACGGCAGAGAAATTTATACCGGACCATTTCAGCGGTCAGCCAGGCGCACGCCTGTACCGCACCGGCGACCTTGGCCGGTGGCTGCCGGACGGCAACATCGAATACCTGGGCAGGATAGATGACCAGGTGAAGCTCCGTGGCTACCGTATAGAACCAGGAGAGATTGAAAACGCCCTGCTGCAGAGCGGCTTCGTTACCCAGGCTGTCGTACTGGTGAAAACAGATGACAACGGACATAAACGTTTAGTCGCTTACGTAGTGCCGCAGGGAACTTTCGGGAAAGACCCGTTACTGGCTTCACTGAAAGACAAACTGCCGCCATATATGGTGCCTTCCGTGGTGATGGCGCTGGAAAAAATACCGGTGACGGCCAACGGGAAAGTGGACAAGGCCGCCCTGCCGGAACCTTACACCGCCACAACCCATACCCGCGCTATCTTAAACGGCGAAGTGGAACAAACACTGGCTGCTATCTGGGAAGAACTGCTGGGCGTTAAAAATATCGGCAGAAATGACAACTTCTTTGAGCTGGGCGGTGACTCCATCATCACCATTCAGGTGGTAGGCCGGGCCAAACGTTTTGGGTATGACCTGAAACCGAAAGACCTGTTTGTACACCAGACCATCGCCGGACTGGCCGCTTCACTGGCCACCGGCAAAGAAAAAGTCGTTCACAGCGAACAAGGCGTACTTACCGGTAACAGTGGACTGACGCCTATTCAGCAATGGTACCTCGAAGAAGAAACAATCGCCAAACACTTTATACAACAGTTGTTCGTCGGCATCGACAAACAAATTGATGCGACAATATTAAAGACAGCGGTACAACAGTTGCTGCTTCGTCATGACAGCCTCCGGTTTACCTACACCCGTAAACACAACGGCTGGCGCCAACATTACGGAGACTATGCCGGAGACCTGGAAGTGGTGGACCTGCGTGACATCGATGCCGCAGATTATGCCGCTACGCTCGCCGCCCATTGCGACCAGTACCAGGCTGGTTTACAGCCGGAGCAAGGCATCCTGGTACGTGCGGTGCTGTTTTTAACACCAGCCTCCGAAGCGGCCAACCGCCTGCTGATCATTGTACATCACCTGGCAGTGGACGGCGTGTCATGGCAGATTATGCAGGACGACCTGGAAATCATGCTGGACAGCCTGCTCAAAGGTGAATCATTAGCGCCGGCCCATAAAACCAGCTCTTACCGCGAATGGCAGCAGGGGCTGGTGGAATACGGTCAACGTAAACAGCTGTTGCAGCAACGGGAATACTGGCAGCACATCGTGCAGCAGTACCAGCCGCTGAAAGTGGACAGATCTTATCACGGAGAGCTGACCGGCAATGATATGGACACACAGGTGATGCACCTGGACGCAACGTTAACGCAGCTGTTGTTGCAGGAAGCGCCTAAAGCCTATCATACCGAAATCAATGACGTGCTGCTGGCTGCACTGTCAGCCGCCCTGCACACCTGGAACGGCGCCGGCGTGGTAGTAGGCCTGGAAGGACACGGCCGTGAAGATATTTCCCCCAACATCGACATCAGCAATACGGTGGGCTGGTTCACGAGCCTGTACCCCGTATGGCTGAACAATAGTGCAGACACGGCCCCCGGCATCTTACTAAAAGAAATCAAAGAACAACTGAGACAGTTGCCTGGTAAAGGGATCGGCTATGGGGTATTGAAATATATCAACCAGGAAGATGCTTTACAGGGCAATGATCCATGGGATATCACCTTTAACTATCTCGGGCAGGTAGATGCTGCCAGAAGAAACAGTAAATGGTTCAGCACCGCGCCGGAAGCTGCCGGTACCGGCAGTGTCACGGATGTGAAGGTGCGCCATAAAATTGCTGTCAACGGCGCAGTGGAAAACGGTGAACTGGTACTGTACTGGAGCTATAGCACCCATCACTATAACGGCAGTACGATACAGGAGCTGGTAGCGCAGTACCAGGTGCAGCTACAGCAACTGATTACCCATACAGTGGCCCAGGCTGCCCAGCCGGTGTTTACGCCATCCGACTATGGTTTGGGTGATATCGTGACCAATGCGGAGCTGGACCAGTTCCTTGATGCGCCGCATGACAACGGGGGCACCCGCAGGGACCATATCACCGGTCTGTACCGGTTGAGCAGCCTGCAGGAAGGCATGCTGTTCCATGGACTGTACAATAGCAGTGACGGGATCTACATACAACAGCTTTGCTGCACGCTGGACGCACCGGACATCGCTGTGTTAAAAGACAGCTGGCAGCACCTGGTGCAGCATCACAGCGTATTGCGCAGCAGCTTCTTTGCCAATGTGTTCCGTATTCCGGTGCAGTGCGTACAGCAGCAGGTGGCCGTACCTTTCGATGAGCAGGACTACCGGCATATGGACGCTGCCGAACAGGAAGCTGCATGGACGGCCTATGAAGCGGCCGACCTGGTGAAAGGCTTCGACTTCAACACACCGCCGCTGATGCGCATTGCGCTGATACGGTTGACCGATGAGCGCTACCGGATGGTATGGACATTCCACCACCTGCTGCTCGACGGCTGGTCAGGGTCTGTGGCCGTGGAAGAACTGCTGCAAACATACGATCAGCTGATGGCCGGTAAACAACCGGCGTCAACTGAGGAAGATAAGTACGAAGACTATATCCGTTACCTGGAACGCCGTGACCAGGAAGAAGAGATGGCCTACTGGAAAGGCTACCTGGCATCGGCAGACAGTGGAACACTGCTGCCTTTCATCAGCGCCACCGCAGAACGTACCAAAGGCAAGGGCGTATATGAAGTGCAGGAAATGCAGCTGGCAGGAGCCAAAGCAAAGCAGCTGCTCACTTACGCGCAGCAGCACCGTATCACCGTAAATACCGTGATACAGGCCGTATGGGCGTACCTGTTATATCGCTATACCAGCCAGCAGCAGGTCACTTACGGCGTAACGGTTTCCGGTCGCCCCGATGATCTGCCGGGAGTGGAAAAACGTGTAGGGATGTATATCAACACCCTGCCTTTCCATACCACTATCGACAGGGAACTGGGCATCGCGGCCTGGCTGCAGCAAATCCAGCAGCAGCAGGTGCAGAGCCGGGAACATCAGTACACGTCACTCAACGATATGCAGCGCTGGATGGAAATACCGGGCGATTTGTTTGACAACTTCCTGGTATTCGAAAACTATCCCGTAAGTGATCTGCTGAACACCCACCAGTGGCAGTTGCAGATGGACAATATCGAAATGCGTGACCATGCCAACTATCCTTTAGGTATTGCGGCGGTAGTGGGCGAATCGGTAGCGGTGAGGTTTAAATACAATACAGCGTTGCTGGACCGTGCCTACGTGACCGCCTTACGTGGGCATTTCCAACAGGTGCTGGAGTTTATTGTCAGTCACCCGGCGGCTAAGATCGGCGATGTGGTGTTGCTGAACAAAGAAGAGCAGCAGCGTATCGCAGTTGATTTCAACGCTATGCCAGCGGCTTATGACGGCAGCGGTAAAACCATTATGGACCTGTTCAAAGAAAGAGTGGGCGCCGCGCCGGAAAGCATTGCCCTGTTGTTTGAAGAACAGGTGCTGACTTACCAGGAGCTGGACATCCGTTCCAATCAGCTGGCGCATTACCTGACCGGTAAAGGCGTGCAGCAGGAAACACTGGTGCCGGTTTGCCTGGAACGCTCACCTGAAATGATCGTCGCGATACTGGGCATCCTGAAAGCAGGAGGCGCTTATCTCCCGATCGACCCGTCTTATCCGGCAGCAAGGATCACCTACCTGCTGGAAGACAGCCGTGCCGCCATGCTCATCACCAGCCGCGAACTGGCCGATGAACTGGTGGTGCCCGATCACATCCATATTATCAGAACAGATGCAGACCGCAGAGCGATCAGCAACCAGCCTACGAAGGCGCCGGCTGTTGCCCCTGCACCGCATCACCTCGCATATGTTATTTATACATCCGGCAGTACAGGCAACCCCAAGGGCGTAATGATTGAACACAAAAGTGTGGTAAACCTGGCCCTAAGCCAGGCAGCATCCCTCAGATTAATACCTGGTATGAGAACATTACAGTTTGCAGCTTTCGGCTTTGATGCATCCTGTTACGAAATTTTCAATACCCTGTTAAGTGGTGGTAGCCTTGTACTCCCCCGGAAAGAAGACCTGCTGGCAGCAGACAGGTTTGGCGATATGGTGCGCAAACAACAGGTAGAACTGGTGGTGTTGCCACCTTCTTACCAGCATACGATCCGCGAGGAACTGGGCACCATCAAAACAATCGTGTCTGCCGGTGAACCGCTGAACCGCGAGGACGCCAGGTACTTCCAGTCAAAAGGCATCCGGGTGATTAACGCCTACGGGCCTACGGAGAACACGGTTTGTACCAGCCTTACAGATGATCCGCTGCGTGGCGATACCATCGTGATCGGTAACCCTGTGGCCAAGGTACAGGTGTACATACTGGACCAGCACCGGGAACTGTGCCCGGTAGGGGTGACGGGTGAAATATGCGCCGGTGGCGAAGGCGTGGCGCGTGGTTATCTCTATCGTCCCGAGCTTACGGCAGAGAAATTCATCCCGGACCATTTCTCCGGAAAAGCGGACGCACGGCTGTACCGCACCGGTGACCTGGGCCGCTGGCTGCCGGACGGCAGCATCGAATACCTGGGCAGAATAGACGACCAGGTGAAAATACGCGGCTACCGTATAGAGCTGGGCGAGATCGAAAATGCGCTGGAACAATGCGATGGCGTAAGCCAGGCCGTAGTAGTGGCCAAAGGCAGCACCGACAACAGGTCGTTGATCGCCTATATTTTACCAGACGGAACATTTGACCGCGATGCCATCATCAGCTACCTGGAAGAAAAGCTCCCGGACTACATGGTACCATCGCAGCTGATTAAAATTGACAGGATACCGGTCACGCCTAATGGAAAAGTTGACCGGAAAGCGCTACCAGATCCAGACGCAGGCACACTCTCCGGAAATACCTATGTGGCGCCGCGGAATGAAACGGAAGAAATACTGACGGACATCTGGCAGCAGCTGCTGGAGGTAGACCAGGTGGGGGTCCATGACGACTTCTTTGCTTTGGGAGGCCACTCGTTGTTGTCTATCCGTCTGATCGCCGCCATCCGCAGGAAGCTGGGCAAAGAAATTGCCCTCAGTAATATCTTCGATACGCCTACCATTGCCGGACTGGCCGCCAGTCTGACAGTACCGGAGGCAAGCGGGGAAACCACTGCGGCCACAGAAGAGGGCCACATCATACCTTTAAACAAAAGCAACAGCCGGACGACCGTGTTTATTATTCCCGGCCAGGATGGTTTGAGCGATGGTTATGATGAACTGGCCAAAGGCCTGGCGGCCACCGCCGCGGTATACGGCATACAAATGCCGGGAGTGCTGGAAGGAGAGCGACCGCTCTACACCATCACTGCTATTGCTGCACAAAATATCCGCTGGATAAAAGCACTGCAACCACACGGGCCATATCGCTTCATTGCGCACTCCTTTGGCGCGTACGTGTTGTATGAAATGACCCGCCAGCTGGAAGCTGCCGGGGAAACGGTGGCATTCGCGGCAATACTGGACGCAGATGCGCACCCGGGACATATCGATGTGCTGCAACAGGGCGCCATCACCTACCAGGAAATTTTCTACGATGCCCTGGTGGAAGTGCTGCAGGAGAACAACGTGATATCCAACACGCCACCTGCATGGGTGACAGGGCTTAAACAAATGGTACAGCCACTGGACATGAAGGCCGTGGTACCGTTTATCTCCAATTACCTGAAAGGCAAGGTGGGCGAAGAAAGGCTGGCGCATGTGGACTTTATCATGCGGTTAACGGACATCAAGGTAAGTAACATCGAAGTGCTGAACAGCTATCAGGTGGAAGGACTTACCAATGCCGGCCTGCACATCGTTAAAGCGGCATCGGCGCAATGGAAGGACAAGCCCGAAAGCCTTGGATGGGACGCCCATACGAAAGCGGTAAAAGTGTTTACAGCACCGGGGGACCACTTCTCGATGCTGAAGCAGGAAAATGCTGTGGCATTGGCCCAATACCTCAGCGAGCAGTTGTCATATTAGGCGGAAAAGCTGCCCGGGGCTTCGGCCCGGGCGGCATCCCTTTTTCATATTTTATTGTTTAACCATTTTTAGAATCCGGGACGTATGAGATTAATAAGCTTGCTTCAGAAAAAATCGAAGTTGTTTTACATCCTGTTATTATTGCTTGGGATGATCAACAGCGTATGGTCTATGGGCCTGTTGTTACTGATCAATAGTAAGATTGCGGGGACCGATCTGCCGTTTGTAAAAGGATACGACTGGCAGATATATGTGGTCATGATACTGGTGTCTTTTATTACCGCCAGGGCCTTTCAATCCTATACGATCCGGCTTACCTACGAATTGGGGAATGATCTGGGATTGTCTATTTTTGAGAAACTGCGCTTTTCAGATTATGAAGAATATGTTAAGCTGGGAGAAGAAAAAGTTCGGACCGCCACGGCAGATGTCACTACGCTGCAACGGTTCCCCAATGTTTTTATAGAAACATTTAACTCCATTGTGATGGTGCTGATCGGCCTGACCTATTTGTTCTACACCAATTTCTTTGGCGCGTTGCTCATCCTTGGCGTGCTGTCTACGCTGGCGGTGGTGTATTATATCCGGAACCTGTCCATCGCCAGGGACCTGAACACCGTGCGCGACCTCGCAAACATATACCAGCAGAATGTCAATGATTTTCTGCGTGGTTTTAAGGATGTGAAGATGAGCATCACGCGAAGCGATAATATCTTCCTGAAATATATCTCCCGGAACAGGAACAGGGTAAAGGAGCTCACCATTAAAACACTGATCAAGTATATGGGGAATGAGCTGATGGGGAATTATTTATGGTACCTGTTGATTGGTATTATCGTTTTCCTGTTGCCCGTTATCTTGCATATGACAAACGTGGCAAGCAACCAGTTTGTGGCCACCCTGTTATACCTGATGGGGCCAGTAGGGATTGTGGTGGCGCGTATCAGCGAGTTTACGCAGATGCAGATAGCTGTTGACCGGCTGGAGCAGTTCCATGATAAGATCAATGCCTCCAAAGCCATATCTATCGGCCATGGCGACCTGCCCGCCGCAGATGACAGGTTCGACAACATCCGTTTCGAAGGCGTTACGTTTGAATATTATGATGAAAGAAGAGCGGAAACTTTCCGTTTAAAACCACTGACCCTCGATATTAAAAAAGGAGAAAGCATTTTTATTACCGGTGGCAACGGCAGTGGTAAAAGTACTTTCGTGAACCTGCTGACAGGCCTGTATGTGCCGCATGCCGGCACCATCTCGCTGAACGGCCGGGTGATCACTGACAGAACATACCCGGGCTACCGCAACCGTATTGCGGCCATCTTCACGGACAGCCTTCTTTTTAATGAAAACTATGACGGCCTGGAACTGGAGCCGGACAATGAGCGGTTGATGTTCTGGCTCCGAAAGATGGAGCTGGAAAAAATTGTCGTGTTTGACCAGGATAAAAAATCGATTAAAGCTGATCTCTCCAAAGGACAACAGAAGCGGCTGGCATTGATCTATGTGATGCTGGAAGACAAAGATGTGATTGTGCTGGATGAATGGGCCGCAGAGCAGGACCCTGTGTTCAGGGCATATTTCTACAAGAAAATTATTCCTGAGTTAAAAGAGATGGGAAAGACCGTTATTGTAGTGACCCATGACGATACCTATTTCGATTGTGGCGACCGGCTGATAAAATTCGACTATGGCAATATTGTCAGTGATACCAAAGTGAATGCGGTCAATGAGCTGCAGCATGCTGTAGGAGAAAACGATGTTCAAAAAAGCATTTGAGATGTTACAGAAAACCAAACTGATATGTATTCCGTATGCAGGCGGTAACAGTTACTCTTTCCGTGACCTGCAACCTTTTTTAGGCAGGCACATAGATATGGTGACGCTGGAGTTGCCGGGCCGCGGCAAGCGGCTGGCAGAGCCGTTGTTGTCTGATATGCACGCGATGGCCGCCGACCTTTACCAACAGCTGCTGCCACACATAAGATCGCCCTATGTGCTGTATGGCCATTCCATGGGCGCCATGCTGGGCAACCTGCTGGTACACCGGTTGAAAGGGGAGTGGAAACAACTTCCGCTGCATTTCTTCGCTACCGGTTGTGCAGCACCTGTATTTAATGACCAGCGCAGGCAACTGCACCTGTTGTCAGACGAGCAACTGATGTCGGAGTTGAAAACGATGGGCGGCATGCCGGATGCTTTGCTGGCCGATCCGGAGCTGATGGAGTTTTTTCTGCCCGTGATCCGGGAAGATATGAAGGCGCTGGAAACCTACCGGTACCAGTCGCAGGGCAAATACAGCACCGGTATTACCGTCATCACCGGGGCCACCGAGGAAATCAGTGCCAGCCAGACCGCCGGATGGGCGCTTGAAACGGAGCGGGACGTCCGTACACTGCGTTATCCCGGCAACCATTTCTTTATTCTTCATCAGTTCCAGAATATAGCCATGCTCATCCGTGACGTGGCGTTAACCCCTCAACAAAGTTGAAAAACCCTTTTAATAAAATGTACACAACTATAGAAAACACTATCATGATGCCCCGTTCCCCAAAACGCCAGATCAGACAATGGATGTTGCCGTTGGTATTGCTGATGTTATCGGTTGCCGCCAGTGCGCAAACCGGTAAAATAACCGGTCAGCTGCGCGACGGGGCACAACAGCCGGTCGTTGCCGCCACCGTACTGCTCAAAAAAGCATCGGATTCTTCACTGGTGAAAGTGACCCTGTCGGATACCACCGGTAACTGGCAGCTGGAAAGTATTCCCTTCAACCGTTATTTTGTTACCGTCACCTATATAGGATACAAAGAGTGGAACGGCCCGGTTTTCAGCCTGGACCAGCCCCAGGTGGCACTGGACAATGCCGTGCTGCAATCAGATGCCAGCAACCTGAAAGGGGTGACGGTAGCCGCTAAAAAGCCGTTTATAGAGCAACAGCTGGACCGTACCGTTGTCAACGTGGAGTCCTCTGTCATGGCCGCAGGAGGCAGCGCCATGGAGGTGATGGAGAAGTTGCCCGGCGTGATGGTAGACAAGAACGGGGGCATCTCCATCAAAGGAAAACAAGGCGTAAAAGTGATGATAGACGACAGGCCTGCATACCTCTCCGGTGCGGAACTGACCGCCTTCCTGCGAAACCTGCCCGCCTCACAGCTGGAACAGATTGAGATCATGTCTAACCCGCCCGCAAAATATGACGCGGCCGGCAACGGGGTGATTAATATCAAAAGAAAAAAAATAAAGACCGGCGGATTTAACGGAAACATTGTACTTACCGCCTTACAGGGAAAATATCCCGGTACTACGCAGAACCTCAACTTTAACTACAGCAACAGGCATATTAATTTTTATGGAAATGCCGGCTATAGCTACCGGAAGAGTTTTGAAGATTATTATATAGTCCGTAACTTCCGTAACGGTGACGATAAAATCACCAGTATTTATGATCAGCATACTTACACCAAAACAACAGGGCAGAGTGCTACCGGAAAGCTGGGCCTGGATTATTATGCCAGCACCAAAACGACCATAGGCGTGGCGGTGGGCGGGTTTCATAATCCCTCCTCCTCATCCAGTACCAACAATACCCTGTTAAAAAACGGTGACGGCACTATGATAACCCGCGTAGACGCACCCGCTACCACAAAAGGCAAATGGGACAATATGGAAGCCAATGTTAGCCTGAAACATGTATTTGATACTGTAGGACATGACCTGGTGGTAAACGCCGACTATTTGTCGTACAACAGCACCAGCGAACAACATTTTGATAACCGTTACTACAGGCCCGACAGCAGCGAGGCAGCGCCACATAAGCTGTTCCTGGCAGATCTGCCGGGGAAAATTAATATCTACAGCCTGAAAGCAGATTATACCCGTCCGCTGTCATCAGGTACCCGCCTGGAAGCAGGCCTGAAAACATCGTTTGTCAATACGGACAATAATGCACAGTATTTCGATGGCGTAGCCGCCGGCTGGAAAAAGAACGATACGCTGAGCAATCATTTCCTCTACAGGGAAAATATCAACGCGGCTTACCTGAACCTCCGGCATCAGCACGACCGCTGGGAGTTCCAGGCAGGCCTCCGGGCAGAGCAGACCTGGCTGAAAGGGGAACAGAAAAACAACGGACAGACCTTCTCCCGTAGCTATCTCCAGTTTTTTCCCACCGCTTTCATAGCTTATGATCTTGATAAGGAAAGCAAGGTGACACTGACTTATGGCCGGAGGATAGAACGGCCGGATTACCGCAGTATGAACCCGTTCCGTTTCTACCTGGACCAGTACACGTACAACGAAGGGAACCCTTATCTGAACCCGCAATACAGCCATAACATAGAACTGGGCTACAGTGTATGGGAGGGGGCGTTAACGGCCACGCTGCTGTACAACCGGACAACGGACATTATCCAGGACGTCATCCTGCAGGACGCCGCAAAGAATGAAACCTATCAGCGGCCGGAAAACCTGAACACCCGCAAAGTGCTAGGCGCCAATATCAATGCCCAGATACCTGTTGGCGATAACATGGCCACCGTTATCTACATGGACTATAACGATTACGACTACTCGGGCACGCTCAATAATGAACCGTTCCGGTTGAAAGCCGGTGTCTTCACCGGGCAGCTGATGCAGCAGGTGAAGTTGAAAAGCGGCTGGGGATTTCAGTTTATGGGCATGTGGTCTTCCCGCAGCATTGATGGCACGTTTTTGGTTCAGCCAATTGGCTCCTTACATGCAGGCATCCAGAAAGATATCCTTGGCAAACAGGGCACTGTCCGGCTCAGCGCCTCTGATATCTTCGGCTGGAACAGGTACAACGCTGCGAGCCGTTATCAGAATATTGATATCGATATGCGCGGAAGATGGCAGTCGCAGGTGTTGAAACTTACATTCACCTACCGTTTTAATAAGAATGATAAAAAAGACGTGACAGACAAACATGAAAGTGCAGCGTCCGATGAACAGAAAAGGGTTAAGACGGAGAAAAAGTAGCATCATTTTTAAGACCCTAATATTTTTATCATGATCAGAATGTTGAAGTTGTCAGTGACCGTTCTATTGATGTTACTGAGTTGTTTTTCTTTAAAAGCGCAAAATGGCAGGACACCGGGCGGTAAAGAAGACGTAGTGCTTATGCTGAGTGGAGAAGAAAAGCACGGAAAGATCACTGAGATGCAAACCAACACGGTTAAATTTATTCATTCCGGAGAAACACTCGTGTATGAACTGAAAAAATCGGACATCAGCAAGATTACCTTCAGCAGCGGAAGGGTGGAAGTGTTCAGCGCTCCCGCGACTAACACGGCCAAAGCGCCGGTTGACAACAGCCGGCCTATAGAATCCGGGCTGGTGGCCATCCTGCCGTTTAAGTATATCGCTGTCAATGAGCCGTTGCAACAGGTCACTGAAAGAGGAGAGAAGTTACAGAACGATACCTATGTGTACCTGAGCAAAAGGAGCGGCCAGTACAGGTTCCAGGACCCAAACACCACCAACGCGCTGTTGTACAGGAACGGCATTGATATGAATACCATCAAAGGATACACGTACGATGAGCTTTGCAGGATATTGGGCGCTGAATTTGTTTTACAGGGCACGCTATCCCGCAGCGTAAAGGAAAGCGTTAACTCTTCCGGTTCCAGCACTACAAAGGTGGAGGGCAATAAAAGGCAAAACGATAATTCTACCAGTACCACTGTTGAAAACCAGTATGAGAACGAAGTGACCCTGGGTATTTTCAATAAACAGAATGAGCGGATATTTTCCAACAGGCGTACCGCGTTTTTAAACAATGAAGGGTCATACCATGATGCCCTGCATTATATGCTGAAAAGAAGCCCTATATACAATAAGTAATCAAAAGGCTTCTTTAATGGCTTTGACCAGTTGTTTGTGATTTGATTTTTTTATGTCGATGTCCCTGCATTGGTTGAACGTAGCGAATGACCTGACTGCCTTGGCGATTTTGCTGATCATCGGCTGGCTGAGTGTCACCGGCTCTGCATGCAGGTTGTGGACGGTCAGTACACGGTGTTTACGGTCGGCCTTTGCATCCATTCTGGCCACAAAGGTATCACCTACCAGTACAGGCAGTGAAAAATATCCGTACTTGCGTTTGGCCTGGGGAACAAAACATTCTATCTGGTAGTCAAAATCAAAAAAGTCTCTTAACCGGTGCCGCAGCACATTTAAGGTATCGAACGGAGAGAGAATAAATGCATCACCGCTCAGCTTTATTTTTTTGTCTGTGTAATCAGGCAACATATAAAGGGGAGCGGTGTTTTGTCCTTTGATACTGACAGGGCATACTTCCCCTTCCTCCACCATTTTATCCAGCGTTGTTTTTGCCGGGTTGTCTTTGGCGTAATGTCCGCGCCAGGCGATGTCTTTGGCGTACGCGATGCCCAGCGCCTGTAAAGAGCGGCGGATCACGTACCGCGCATATTCTTCCGGGGTGGGCATAGTGGTGTCCACATCTGCCGGAAGAAGGTTTTTAGGCAGGTCATAAACCTTATGGAAATTTTTTTCGCGGGTGCACATCAGGCTGCCGTCGAGGAACAGCCGCTCCAGCGCCAGCTTTGCCGGCCGCCAATCCCACCAGCCGGAACTGGCTACCGGACGGTCGTTTTCAAAATCCTTCACCATCAACGGGCCTTCCCGGCCAATCCTGTCCAACACTTTGTTCATGAGGTTGATCTCCGGTTGTGTCAACGGTTTTCTCCGTGACAAAAAGCCCGCTTTGACCGGCAGCGAGAAGCGGAACTCATGCATAGGAATATAGCCGGTGCCGTAAGTGAAAAATTCAAAGATGCTTCCATCCGCCATCAGCTCGTCAATCCATTCCGGCTTATAGTCCGGCACGCGCGCAGCGATAGCATGATGATGTGCCCGCTCCACCACATAGTTGGTGTCAATCTGGATAAAACCAAGATGGTCGATCAGTTTGTAGACGGCCTCGATCCCTTTGCCGAACTGGCCTGGTTGCGCCAGGCCTGCGGCATGAAGGATGATTTTTCTGGCTTGCGGAGCGGTGAGGATATGTTGCTGCATCATGACAGCAAAATAAGAAAATTTTCAGCGTTCTTTACCGGGAGGTGAGCGCCTGTCCTTCAAATACCACGCCTGCCCATCCATGGGCCATAAACTGCCGGATGTTTTGGTGGTCATCGCCGTTGGGCGTATTTAATACGGACTGATAGTGTTCTGCAAACAAGCTGAGGGTATCTTCCTTTGAAAGATCGTTTAACTGAGCGAAAGCAAAAACCCTGGCGCTGCCCTGGTTCTGGGTGGCTTCATTGTAAGTGTCCCCGTTTTTAAAGGCTGTTGGCTGATGGTGGTACTGACTGTCGATAAACTCAATCACTGATTTAAACTGGATGGCGTTGTCCTTCAGTTTTGCTATTAATGTCGTTAACTGTTCGTTCATTCGAAATAAAGTTTTTTAAGATAATGTGACGTGTGTTGAAGGTTATTCTTCGGTATCGGGTGTTTCTTCCAGTTGTTCCTTATCATCGCCCCTGCGCAGTTTTACCTTCGGGTTGCTCTGCGTGCCGGTAACGTTAAAAGGAATGCCCAGGATGCCGAACGGCGGCAGGCCCAGTCGGCCTTTCAGGTTCAACCGGCCATCCATGCTCACCTGTCCTTCGAAGCGGGGACGGAAACCGGCTACACGCAGTTTGGTCCTTTCGATGGTGATGATGTTATTGCTGATGGAGGATTTGATATCTACTTTGGAAACATCCGGGTCTTTGATGTCTGATTTGCCGGTGGACTGGCTGACGGCGTTCATCAGCCGGAAACCTTTCAGCTTTATTTTTTTGACAGACAATACGCCGCCACCTTTCAGGGAAGGATAAACGGGGTTCATGTTGCCGTCCAGTTTACCGCTGAGGCGATAATCCAGGCCTACGATGCCGCTGGCGCTGGCGGCTGAACTGGCCATGTCCCGGAAGATTTTGATTTCATTATAGGCGCGGCGGATATCAAATTCTTTTGCAGTGATGTGGTAGTCGAAGGTGGCACGCTGCGGTTGAATGCAGGCGTAGGTGGCATCCATCTCTACCGGCGCACCGATGATATTAAAGCCGGTTTTGTTGAGCGCTACTTTTCCGCTGTCGAGCACCAGTTGTCCATGGAAGCTATCGATGTTCATGCCTTTGAAGCGTATCCTGTCGGCGGCCGCATTAAGCGTCAGCGCCAGGTTGGCGGGCAGCATGATCACGCCGGAGGGGGCGCTGGTTTTGGCAGGCGTGGCGGTAGCCGGACTACTATTGGACATCAGTTCATCTACCAGCACATAATTGCTTTTGAAATCGAAGTTACCGTGCAGTGTTTGGTTTTTTGCGGTGAGATAACCAATCACGTTACTTAAAAAGCCGTTCATGGTGAGCTTCGATTTACCATAGGTGGCGATAAAGGTATCGAACCACATTTTGTCCTGGTCGAACCGGAATATGCCGTTGCTGATATGGAAAGGGAGGGGGAACATGTCTGACTGGAGCACAATGTCGCGGACAGTCATTTTGCCCCGGTTGTTTAGTTTGCCGTAACGTCCGGCGAGGGCGTCGGCCTGGGTGCCGCTGAGGGCCAGGTTGGTCTGGACAAAACCTTTCAGGTCATATCCCTGTAGCGCAAATACTTTATAGATGGCGCCAAGATCGATAGTGCCGTTGGAGGTAATGTTGTACCGGAGGTTATCGAAATTGCTAAGGTCTGCTTTCAGCAGGAAAGGGTTTCCTTCAAATTCGAAGGCGACGGGTTTCACGTCTACCTTCAGGGAGCTGAGCGTGCCGGTGGTATTGGTAACGGTGGCGTCTACATTGATTTTCTGGATCGGTTTCGGATAATATTTTGTTTGCAGCGTACCGTTGTTCATGGTGAGCGTGGCGGTAGTTACCGGGAATAGCCGCTTTGCCGGCACATAGCTGCCTTTGGTATTGATATCAATATGCAGGGCGCCGGTAACGTCGAGGCTGTCCATGGGATAGAACTGTTTGACGTCGCTCAGTTGCAGCACAGAAGCCAGTTGCGCGTCTACAACGGGCGCCTGGGCGTTGCTGAAACGCAGGTGCCCTTTGATATAGTTGCTGAGCAGGTTGGCGTTGATATTGTCGATGTTGAAGTGCGTGTGTGCGAGGTCGTTGTCCGGGCAATTGGCCGCCACCTGAAAGCTGATGTTTTTAAGGGCTTCGGGCAGGGAGGCCAGTTTGAAATAACCATCGTGGAAACCGGCCTTCAGATCGAAGGATGGGATACTGCTGATAACCGTGTCCGGGCGTTGTTTGGGGCCACGGTCCACAATACGGGTGGCATAGGGGCCGTCGGCCAGCATATGGGCCTGCAGGCGGCCTTTCACGTCAAAGGACTGCCAGCCCATGGCTTTGCTCCATTTTTCCAGGTCCAGGTCTGTATTTAATTTGAGATGGATGTCTGGTGTCTTCAACCCTTTTACCCGTATCACGGAGCTGAAATAATCTTTATCGATGTTGAAGAAGATAGAGTCTACATTCAGATATAGGCTGTCGGTATTCAGTTGCGCCAGCCTGGACTGAAAATTCAGGAACAGGTTTTTAATGGGCGCAGGCGCTTTCGGGTTAGTGATCACGCCATTACGGACCTGCATATTAAAAGTCAGGTTGGGCATGGTATTGGTTTCCGCGATGTATTCACCAATTAAACTGGCGTTTACGTCTGCGGTGCCTTCCACATTGGTATGCTGCATCCAGGTGAGATATTCGGGTGGCAGCGCGCCGAAAATGGCGTGCAGGCTGGATTCCATGGAGCTAAGCCGGAAGTCCATTTTGTAGCCGTTTTTCAGGAAGGCGAAAGCGCCTTTCAGTCTTACCGGCAGGTCGTTTATTTTCAGGTCATTTCTTTCAAAAACAAAATCCAGGGAGTTGGTATTGATCTTGGTGATCAGTTCCCCGTTCAGTTTTTTGGATAAGATATAGGAGGTGTTGTTGTAGGTAAAATCCAGGGAGCCGATATTGATTTTAGAGTGCAGGTCAAAGACGGCTTTGGAGAGGTCTCCTTTTCCGACATAGTTCACCTCTTTGGCTTGCAGGTACATGGGGAGCGACTGGTCATCGTAGATAAGGTGACAGTGTTCAATCTGTATCCTTTCTATTTTCATGGAGGCGCTGCCGCTGTCCGGTTTGTTTGGTGTGGTGGCGGGAGCGGATTTATATACGTTATAATTGGGATGGCCGCTGGAATCCACCATGATATGGATTTTCCCGTTGGTCAGGTATATCTCGTCGATGGTGATGGCATCGGAGAATACGCTTTGCAGGTTTACGCCCAGGGCCACTTCGTTGCCGGCGATCAGCGTGTCCTGTTGGAAAGGCGCTCCGCCTTTGAGGCTAACATCGTACAGTGTCAGCGTCAGGGCAGGGAAGTGGTTAAAGAACGATAACCGGGCTTTGGAGAAATTCAGCTCCCCGGTGATGCTGCTGTTGGCCCAGGTCTTGATTTTGTTTGCCACGGCATCCGGAAACAACATCGGCAGCAAAAACAATAACGCCAGTATAGCGGCTAAAGATATCGAAGTAATTTTTAATATTTTTAATGCAACTTTTTTAATGAAGGCATTACGCATAGCAATCCGGGTATATATTTAAGCGGTGCCGGCATATGGCCTGTAGGATGGCACATATGACTGACAATTTTTATTACGGTTCCGGGGCGAAGGTAGTGCTTTTTTAACTGTAGGGCTCGCAGACAGGACGGTTTTCAAAAAGACAACGTTTATTTATTACATAGATTCTCCTATAACCTTCTGAGATCTGAACACTTTTAGCGGCTCGTTCCGGGTGACCTTTGGGCACATAAAATTTTTAGCAATGAAAATCGTACTTACCGGCTCTCTCGGACATATCAGCAAGCCGCTCACGGAAATACTGGTGAAGGAAGGACATGAAGTGACCCTCATCACGACAGACATCAGCAAACAGGCGGCCGTACAGGCGATGGGCGCCCGGCCCGCCGTTGGCCGTATCGGCGACCGGTCTTTCCTCGTGAAAGCCTTTACAGGCGCAGATGCTGTTTATTGTATGAACCCGCTGGACTTCACCTCCAGAGATGTCGGGGAATGGGACCGGAACATGGACAATTATGTTCATGCCGTCCGGGAAACAGGCGTAGGGCGCGTAGTCGTGCTTACCGGATGGATAGCGCACCTGTTGCAGCGCGTACAGCCGGAGAAAAAGTTTGAGGCGCTGAACGGCGTGTCCGTTACATTTGTAAGGCCAGGGCCGTTCTACAGTAACTTCTATCACCTGAAAGACATGATCCGCCACCAGGGCAGGATAGCGTCTAACTATGGCGGAGAAGACATAGTGGCCTTTGTGGCCCCGGAAGACATTGCTGAGGCCATCGCGGAAGAGATCAATACCCCGGCAACAGCGGGTTTGAAAACCAGGTATGTGGCCAGCGAGGAACTGACCTGTAACCAGGCGGCCCAAATTATCGGAGAAGCGGTGGGCATACCGGGCCTCCAATGGGTAACGCTGCCGGCAGACCAGGTGCAGCAAGGGCTGCAAGCCAGCGGCGTATCGCCTGAAGTGGCCGCATTATTGGTGGAAATGCAGGAGCATATGCACAACGGGAAAGCACAGCAGGATTATTATCTCAACAGGCCTGCATTAGGAAAAAGAAAATTAAAGGACTTCGCCAGGGAGTACGCTGCCTGGTACCATCAAAATTAAATGTTATGGCTGGAAATCCGCCCCTGAAGGTAAAAGGCATTCATGGCCTGTCGCAACTGAGAAGCCTGCCGGAAGCAAAACATCCGCTGATCAGCGTTGTCAATATTGCTGATTTAACAGACGGGACCCGGAGCTCGGACATCACGATGACCACCGACTTTTACTTTATCAGTATGAGCCGGTTCACCCAGGCCTGTCTGAAAATGAGGTATGGTCAGCAGGAATATGATTTTGATAAAGGAGTAATGAGCTTCATGGCGCCGGGGCGGGTGTTTAGCTTCAATGCCTGCCGGGAAGATGAAATAAACCAGTCCGGGTGGTTGCTGCTGCTCCATCCGGACTTTCTGTGGCGTCATCCGCTGGCCCCGAAAATAAAGCAGTATGAGTTCTTCGACTATTCGGTAAACGAAGCGCTGTTCCTGTCGGAAGAGGAGGAACAGACGGTATGCGGACTGTTCAGGAATATTGAACGGGAGTACCAGGCCAATATCGATCAGTTCAGCCAGGGGATTATTATTTCCCTCATCGAAACGTTGCTGGGATATGCAGAAAGGTTCTACCAGCGGCAGTTCATTACCCGCAAAATCACCCATCACGGTATTGTAGACCAGCTGGAAGCATTGCTGGAGAAGGCATTTACGCCGGAAGTGCTGGAAGAGAAAGGGATACCAACAGTAAAGGACATATCAGGGCAGCTCAATATATCTCCCAATTACCTGAGCGGACTGCTCAAAACACTGACCGGCAACAGTACGCAACAGCATATACAGGAAAAGCTCATCGAAAAAGCAAAAGAGAGGTTAACCATGACTGATTTGTCGGTAAATGAAATAGCCTTTGAGTTGGGGTTTGAATATCCGCAGTCATTTTCCAAACTGTTCAAAACAAAAACGAATATCTCACCGCTGGAGTTCAGGAAGGCCAGCAGGTTTTAGCGGTTCTTATCAGGCAAAAAGTTTTGGAGGCGGTCCCCTCAATTTTTGTATATTAATACAGTTGTACCGGGTTAGCCCCCTCCATTAAACGAATTTTATATGCTTGATAACAGTATCCTTGACCTCACAGATATTTCCAAATCATATGATAAGAAGGTTGTCCTGGACAAAGTGAACGTCACCGTGCAGGCGAACGACTGCATAGGGTTGTTAGGGCGAAACGGGGCAGGGAAGACCACCTTGATAAAAATAATACTGGGGCTGCTGGGCGCCAGTTCCGGCGAAATAAAATATTTCGGGGGAGCGTCGTTAAATAATGACGTTAAGAAAAAGACCGGGTTTTACATCGGCCAGGAATATTTGCCGGAAGAACTTACCGGGTTGCAATACCTGCAGTTCATCAACTATCTGTATAATGGAAAAGCCAGGCAGTCAGATGAAAACTTATTGAACCTGTTTGAGTATTTCTTTGAAGAGCGGGAGAGCAGCAAAAAGATGATCAGTGGCTATTCATTTGGCATGAAACAAAAGACCGGTATCTGTGCGGCACTGGTAAACCAGCCACAGCTGCTGATTTTAGACGAACCTTTCTCCGGTCTGGACGCTTTCAGTTGCCGGCGGCTGATAGAATTTATCAATAAATATAAACAGCGTGCCACGGTGGTGATCTCTTCCCACGATCTCACTTTTATCGAAAAAATTTGTGACCGGCTGCTTATCCTCGAAAAGAGCCGGGTTGTTTATAATGATACCCTTGTCAATTTTACCACGAGCGGCAAAAGCACACTGGAAGATTCGCTGTTTACATTACTGCGCCCGCAGGATACGAGCGATGAAAAGATCAACTGGCTTGTTTAATTACCCTGTTCATGAAACTTCTTTTATTTGTTTGCAGACTCAAGGCTATTTCGCTGGCCAAAGGACGTGACGACCTTGACGGATGGTTTGGCACTTTCCTGATGGTCATTTTAGCGGGTGTGGCATTGCTATACGGGCTGGCCACCGGTTACCTGTTCCGGTACCTGCATGCCCGTCAGTATTTTGGGGTGGACTGGTTAATGGTCCGGTTGGCCCTGATTATCGGGGCGCTGATACTGTTGAAAGGGTATTTTCCGGAGAATGTTATGTTCAGACGGGTTTTCATGCGTACCTACCCGGTGGGGCTATGGAAAAAAGCGATTATTCAGTTGTGTTACGATCTGATATCTCCCTTTTTCTTACTGTTGCTGTTATTTCTGGCGGCTTTTTATTTCTCTTCCGGGACAGTGGCAACGGGTTATTTTTTATACCTGGCAGGCAGTATGTTGGTTTACCATCTGCTGGAAAGGATCGTGAAAATACAGCAGGCCGGGACATGGATGTTTGTTCATTCGTCTATAACGTTGTTGGTTACAGGGACCATTATATTGCTTACGCTCTGTTTGAAGCTGCCGTTGTGGGTATTGGTTATCATACAGCTGACGGGATTGATGGTGCTGGTGACCTTGTTTGTAAGCATATACCAGCGGCAGGAGGTGATGGACGCCAAACAAACGGGGCAATCGGCTGATAGCAGGTCTAAAAGTTTTGGTCAGCTTATTTTTACGGCCGTCATCAGGAAAAAGACAGTAAAGACCACGCTGCTCATTGGCATTTTATTCAGGTTGTTATTGTCGGGGGTACTTATTGCAGCGGCCTCTAAAAACAGGTTGCCAGCGTTTAAAGACAATTATTTTATTTGGGCGATAGTCTGTTCACCGGTGGCTTTGTTTAATTATGTGTTCAACAATCTTGTAGGATATGTGCCACAGGCTTATTTTATGATAGGCTATGTGCAATCGCCGGGGAAGCTGTTTTGGGCTTATTGTCGTGGCATCGGTAAGTTGTTGCTGCTGGATTTTGTAGTGTCATTGCTGCTGTGCTGGTACATTGCTCCGTCTGCGAACATGTTCGTCTTTTTGTTGTTTGTCTATCCTGACAGCATAGCCCTGGGTTTTATCTCTTCTTTATTGCTTCCGAAGAAAGTGACGAAGACCTTCGATATGATGGGGTTCCGGTCTAATACTTCCATTGTTGCCGGGGCGATACTTGCCTTCCTGATTATAGGAATGTTTATGGCGATAAAGCAGTTGTCATTAATGTTGCTGATACAGGGTGGTTTTATGGTGGCCGTGCTGCTTTTGTATTTACGCTGGCACAAAAAAGGGATGGATAAGATGCTGCAATCCCTGGCAGCAGAAGTGTTTTAGCTATGCGCAATTTTTTTAACCCGGCAGGTGTGCCCCAGGTAATCACGGGGCAGCCGATGTAAAATCAGGTGTCCTGTTGTGCTGCCAATTCCTTAAAAATACGAGTATCCCTTCAGGTTATAATTCAGAAAAAAAACTGACAAAAGATTTTATCTTTAGCCAGTTTTACAACTATACCATGAATAAACAGGAATTTTACGCCGCGTTAACCGCCAGCAATTTAGACAAACACAAACCCCGGTTTGAAGCCGTCATGAAAGACACCATCAGATACTACCTGACGCCCATCCACGACTACAATGATGTGCCCATTGGCAGTTCCAGGATAGGCGGTACGCCCGATCTTCCGGAGCATATGCCGTGGCCGGCGGACAATAAAGGCAACCCGCTGTCATTTATTGCACAGTTGGACCTGCAGGAAATAAAACCTTTCGACACTTATCAGCTGCTTCCTGATACCGGCTTTCTCTTTTTCTTTTATGACGCAGATCAGGCTATGGGCGGGTATTCCATGGAGGAAAAGCACCTGTTTCGCGTGCTCTATTTCGACGGCCCAAGGGAGGATCTCCAATGCCCCGATTTCCCTGAGTCATTGAGCGTACAGTTTGGCCCGTGTTCGCTTACCTGCGAAACACAGGTGTCCATGCCGTTCAGACGGAGTAAGGCTTTGTCCTTTCTCGGCGACGGGGAAAAAGGTGTCTACCGGGAGAAAGTATGGAAAGAGGGGGAGAGCAATAAAACATTCGGTCACGCTGACATACTGCAAGGAGAGATGGAGGAGTTCTGCCAGATCGTTACCCATAAAGATTTTACCGGTGACTTCGGGAAGTTTGACGGTCCGGAATATGCAGGCGTGATGGCCGATGCCAAAGACTGGTTATTGTTGTTACAGGTGGACAGTAACGAGGGTGATGCCAGCATGATGTGGGCCGATATGGGCCGCCTGTATTTCTGGATCAGAAAACAGGATCTGGAGAAAAGGAATTTTGACGACTGCTGGTGCGTATTACAGGATATGTAATATAAAGATATGAAGGGCCGGCATCAAACGCCGGCCCTGTTTGTATTATCTCTTGTCCCCGCATATTCGGGCTGCACCTTCCACCAGGCAATGGTAGGGATTGAACCCGCTCAGCTCCATTGCGCTGGACACTGTTCCAAGAAAAGCCCGCCTGATAGCTCCTCCGGCAAAGGTGTCCAGGGAATAGGTGCTTCTGAAGTGGCGGTCTGTGTCCACAAAGATACGGGCATGCGTATCACCGTTCCGGCCATGGTCCCCGATGAGCAGGTGTGTCCATATCCTTCCTACCAGCTCTTTTAAATGGGAGATGACCTCCGTGTGTTCCGCTTTAAAATCGGCCAGTGCTTCATCGAAGAACAGGCACCATTTACCGGAGAGGGACAGTATTTGCTGATCGTCGTCTGCAACGGTCATACAGTCGCTCAGCACATCGTAGGCGGCGTTGTGGCACCGTAGATATTTTGCTTCGTCATAGGAGCCTTCAAGCAGGGACCTTTTAAGGGTGCGGGCCGTCAGCTCCGCCACATCTGCCCTGGCGGTGGTCCATAACGGGTGCCAGTCATCAGTATGTAGTTGATCTCCGGGCAATGTATGGGCGACGATATTTCTTTCTCCGGGCAAGGGACGGGCAAACGCCGACTTTATTTCCGGGTTTCCCTGTGCGAGGCCGTCCAACTGCGCCCTGATCAGGTATCTGGGGATGATCGCGTACCAGAGGGCGCTGGCCATAGACATTTCCCCCACGTCGATATGTCCTTCTGCACCGCAATCACATTGGAACACTTCATCTGTAACAGCCGCCATGGCATGCGCGTACCCCACGATGCCTTTGCTGCCGGCTGCGCACATGGCCACCAGCGCTTCGTTCAGGCCATCGCCCTGAACAGCGTCAAAAAGTATGTCTACCGCTTCATCATAACGGATAAGGTTATCGACTGCACGCCTGATCTTCCCGCATTTCCTGGTAGCCAGGAAAACGCCTGTCTCGTCAGCAAGGTGACGGTAACCTTCAGCACCCAGGCCTATGCGGTGATACCCGATCATGGCCGCTTCCCACCATCGCATGGTCATAAATTCAATGGGGGTGACAGGTCCTTTGCTGTCGGCAAGCAGTTTTTCCAGTTCGCCGGTGGCTCTTTTCATGGTTGCCGCAGTGACGGCCTTACGGGCCTGCATAAACGCCGCACATATCACGGCGTCCCTGATGGCGGGTGTGACAGCAGAGCCTCCCAGGCAGGCCAGTCCTTCGTTCATCGCCCTCAGGTAAATATCGATATCACCCAGCCCAGGATCATCTGCTGACCCCACGAAATCACTGCCGGTGGTAAGGCACATGATAGAGCCTCCCAGATCGTGTATGCGGCCATCGTTGATACGAACAAATTGCCATGCCAGTGCGCTGGAGAAGAAATCCCGTATCATCATCGGCGTGGCGTATTCCATTTTGTCCGATGCCTGTTTGCGGTATTCCCGCCAGAGTGCCTGTACTTCGTTGCCTTTTTTGGGGATCAGCCGGCCAACTTCCGGTATCCATTTGCCGTACGTTGTTTTCCCGACAGCGACGGTGGCCGCTGCCAGCGCCGCTGCGGCAGCCATCGGGCCGGACGATAAAGCCTGCTGCAGGCCTTTTGAGAACGTGGCATCAAAAGCAAGCCGGCACATCTCATCGCCTACCGGCGTTGTGGGCACTTTCTCCGACAGGTAGGGAACATACCCGGGTGCTGCTATCACCTGTGTGTAGGGCGCACTTCCGGGAGGCGGGTTGTTGGGCCGTTTTTCACAAAGGGACATCAGTGCCCGGATGTGTGGTTCATCATCTGCGATCAGCAAACATTCCCGGGCGCTCCAAATGTCTGGCGCAGCTGTTTTTATATAAGTACGGTGATGCAGGATTTGTTCGTCGGTAAGACGTTCCAGAGGATTGGTGGACATAATGTGTGGTTTTGAGGACGATGGTTATTTTGAGTACTGTTTAAAGTTAATACATAGCTGCGATATTATTTCATTAAAAAGGAAGGGAGTATCCGGGCTATTGCCGGCTGGCAGAGGCTGTCAGCAATCAGTAAGCCCCGCCTTTGAGGAAGCGGGGCTTACTGATTTTGTAACGTTTCATTACTCCTTTTCCGCTGCGCCGATGGTGGGCGGGCTGCTGCCGGAAACCGGCAATCCAAAGAAGTCTTTTCCGCCATTGTTGCTGATGAGCGTTCCCGCATGGATAGCAGGGGAGGCCGGCGAAAGTTTGTACCCGCTGAGGGTATTGATACCGCTGCCACCTGTGCCGGCGGCTATCAGCAGCGGATTGCCCTGCAGGGCGCTGCTGTCAATGGCGGCTTTGGCGCCGGGATAATAAAGATTGTGCTGGTACACGATGTTGGCCTGGTCATCGAACTGAAGCTTAGGGGCATAAAAGATATTGTTCCGGAAGGCCAGTCCGGGGTGAACGCCTGTGCCACCGGCCCTGTCCAGCACCCCGATCATGGTATCATTGTAGAGGGTATTGTTGTAGAAGTAAATAGGGACTGTTTTCCCATTGGGATGGCCGTGCAGTTCAAATGTCCTGTAATTAAAACCATTGCCGTCATTCTGGCTGATGTTATAACGGAGAATGCCGTACGTAAAATCAGGACCGGGATCGCCCATATGTAAAAAGAAGCCGCCGGCATTGTCATGCGAGTAATTGTACTGGATGATGGTGTAGCCGGGGCTGCTCAGGTCTATGTCGAACGCTTCGGAATCCATGGAGGAATAAGGCACCGGGTTGGTCAGCCGCGTATAGGCGACTTCGTTATACTGGATGGTCATGTCCTTGCCGCGGCCCCATAAGCCGGCCAGCACGATGTTCATGTTCACCCCCAGCGTATAGGCGCCGGCGTTCAGCACCCGGTTATGTTCTATCATTACATTTTTAGCGGTGTACACGATGATGCCTTCCAGTGCGCTGCTATCGATCACATTTTGGCGGATGACCACATGGTTGTTGTAAAAGGTGGTGTCCTTGTTGCTGCCGTCGCCCATGAGGATGCCCCTGGAAGAGCAGCGGCGGAGCTGATTGCCTTCTATGAGCAGGCTGTCGAAATAGCCCTGTGTGGCATTGGAGCGCACGAAGATACCGCCCTGCATATGGCGGTTGGTGATGGGCATGCCTTCCACATCGTGTATATCATTGTTTTTGATGGTGATACCTGGGTAGACACCTGCGGTGGCAAGGGCTACATAGATACCGCACAAGGCCATGTCCGGCGGGCGTACCGCACGCGGGTGACTGACATCGAAATTTTCGAAGGTGAGATACCGGGCGTCCTGGATAAGTACGGCTGACAAGGTGCTGTTGTTACCGGTGATCCGGGGCTTTTCTCCCGATCCATAGGCGCCAAAGGTAATGCGGGCATCGACGGTACCGGAACTTTTGATGACCAGGGTGCCGGTCCACGCGTCACCTCTTTTAAACAGTACCGAGTCGCCCGGCTGGAAGGTGACCGTGTTTACCTTACTGAGCGTTTTCCATGCTGTGGCGGGGGACAGGCCGTTGGCGGAGTCAGAACCATTGCTGTCTACGTAGTACCGGTTGGTGGTGACAACGTTATCACTGGGATGATGCGGCCCGTCTCCGGGAGTCCATTTTTTGTAGCAGGAGCTTAACAGCCCGGTTTGCAGGAGCATCATTCCCAGGAGGAATGTTTTCTTGGTGTTTTTCATATGTGGAATGCTTAAGTGGAACAGTGAAAATGCGTGGGCCGATTGATGGGAGTAAAGCTATGCGCTGACCACCGTTTCCTGCAAACAGAAACGCGGTAAAAACGAAGACAAACTTTGAACAAAGTATGATCAAAGTCTTAACGTGTTTAGCGTCAATTAATTGTTTGAATGTTGGTTTGCGTTTCCCGGGGTGTTTTAACTTGGAAAAAGGTCTTACATTCGTTCGCCGGACGCGAAATAGCGGCGGTATTGTTAACCAAATAAACTATATACTTATGTCTTATCTTCAAAGCACCGATATTGCCACCCCGCAGGGACCAGTGTTTGTGGAGGAGTTACAGGAGGGAAACGAGCTACAGGCCGCCAGTCTGAACGGTCATGTATTTTCCTGGCAAACGCGCACAGTGCGTATGGACATGGGCGTTAGTGAAAGTATGGCAGCCTGGATTCACTTTAATAATGGCAGAGTGATGGTGACCGGTCTAAATCAGTTGTTTCTGTTAAACACCGGGCAGCTCATGAAGGCAAAAGACCTCGCTGCCGGCACAAGCCGGTTGATGGACCAGAACGGAAACCCGGTAGACCTGACCGAGGTGTCCATTGGCGCCTGCAGAGGGGCGTTTTATGGCGTGGCAGCGGACGCTCCCTATGCCGGAAATATGGATGGCCATCTGTTGTTATCGAATGGTGTTATCACCGGTGATCTCATCCTGGAGATGAACGCAGAAGACCTCTTCGCCAAAGGTATGCTGGCGAAGCCTCAGAACGCGCAAAAAATATAAGCACTATGATGCAGGGTTACCGGCCAGGCCTTACAGGGCTGCCGGTAACCTGTAGTACATATCATTGCCTGAATAGTTGATCGACTGTTCATCATTCCCTGGTTAGAGAATAATAACGGCAATGCTATGATATCTTTCCCTGGATTATAAAGCCGGATTATTGGAGTAGTCTGCCCACAGCTGATCTACTGATTTGCCGGTGAGCTGGTTCCATGTATTGGCGGAATAGGTCTTGTTGCGGAGCGCCGTGTTCAGGTCGTCCACAATGGTGGCCCTCACATGCCGTTCCAGCCATACGAGGAAGCGCGCTGTTACGCGGTATGCGTCTGTGTAGGACTGGGAAGAAGACCAGGCGGGGAGCGACCAGCCCGCAGGACCGTTGTTCACACCATATTTATAGCGTACATAGTCGGCGATGCCTTCGGTCAGCCAGCCGGGCGTACCACCGGTATAGGCCTGCACGATGTGCATTACCTCATGGGTGAGCACATCCACGTCCTGCGGATGATTGGCCATCCAGGCGGCGCTGTAGGTCACCGTGGTGCCTGACGTATAGGCCACACCGTTGTAGCTGGGATCGATGACAAAAGTTACCTGTTTGGAAGCGCCTGTGTAAAATCGATTTAGCAACGTGGGATAAATACTAAAGTACATATCCACGAATTTTTGACGGGTGGCATCGTCAAAATTACCGGCATTATTGGTAAACGTAAGTTTGTACCCATTGCTGGTATAAATAACGGTGCCGACTGGCGTGGTGGAGGCGACTGCTACCTGTTTTTCGGTGGCTAACGTGGTTTGTCCGGGTTCCTGTGGTCCGGTGAGTGATGATTTGCTACAGGCAGAAAAAATAAAAAGAGAAACGGCACTGAGTGCAATGCATAACGGGTTTGGGTGTCTCATCAGATGTTGGGTTTCGTAGGGGCAGATAAACGGTCGATCAATAGTAAGTTATTGATAACTTCAGAATAATCCTATACCATCAGCAGAACCTGACAATTTGGTGATATTGCCGGATAGCGGACGGGTGGCGTACTTCAGTGATTCGTCAGTTGCTGCGGCGTGGCCGCGTGGAAGGAGGTTTTGCAGCAATATCATCCCGGATTATATAAAGAAATGCCCCGCAGGGCATTTCTTTATATAAAGAACTGTTCTGAAATGATCTTGCCGTCTTTTACCTGGTACACACAAAGTTCACGTACGCTTTCCCGCTCTCTGCCCTGCATTTTAATGTCCATGGTCAGCACAAAGGCAATGGCGTTGCCGGCAACCAATGGTGTGGAAACAGTGGTGCCATACCGGGCTTCGAGCATAGCGTTGAATTTTTTGTCTTTCTCCTTCAGCGCTGCCAGTCCCTTGGTTTCACGGTCGAAACCAGGGATGTCATGAGGCTCTATGCTGACGGCGTCATCTGCATACAGTTCTTTTTGCGCAACACTGAACTGTTCTTGCCGGCAAAGCTCTGCCAGGCGCGCGGCGATTTGTTCTACAGTCATAACGGGAGGGTTTTATGGTCTGAAATAAAATTAAAGAATTATGATTGTTTTTCCTCCCGATGACTTTGCTGCAACTGAAAACACCGCTTGAATTCAGGAGCATGCGTTAAGCCGGTACCGCCAGCCCGCAGCTTTCCTTTTCCTGGCGCAGCACCGGCGCTACGGCGTTTACACCGTTTTTTCGTTTCGTCATATCGATCGGATAGTTTTTCCTCATGCGTTTACAGGAGTAGAAACTATTCATAAACACAGACAGCAGCAACGCTCCCCATCTGAGGGTGAATATGCCGCGCAGTATCCGTCTGCCGGCGTACCAGGGCGAGAAGGATTTTTTCCATAACGTTCTGTGGGCGCGCAACAATTGTTCGGCATCGATTTTTTTCGGTGTAAAGGCAACGTTATAGCCGTTATAAAAATTCCAGTTTCTGTCTTCCAGTATTCTGTCTTCTTTTTTTAAGGTGTGATAGATGGGCGTGCCTCTGAACGGCGTCATGATGCTCAGGAAAGGAACGTCTATGCCTATCTCCATGAGCTGATCGGCCATGCGGACGATGCTTTGTTCATCATCATGATCGAAACCGGCGATGAAGCCTGCCATCACCGCTATACCGCGCTGACGGATGGCTTTCACGGCGGCGCTGTAGTGCGCGATTTTATTTTGCCGCTTGTTGGCGTCGGCGAGGGAGTCTGTCCCGAACGATTCGATGCCAAGGAAAACACCGATGCAGCCGGAAGCCTTCATCAGGTCCAGCAGTTCCGGGTCCTTAGCGATGTCCATACTGGCCTGCGTGAGCCACCATTTTTTCAATGGGATCATTTCCTGCAATAGTTCCCGGATATAGGGGCGCCGGATGGTGAGGTTGTCGTCCCAGAACCAGACTATTTTCCGTTGCCACCAGTAATCGAATTGATCGTATCCGGCATCGCGCAGCACATCTTTGACAGGCCTCAGCCGGAAGCCAGGGTTGAGCGAGGGAACGGTACAGAAAGAGCAGGAGAAGGGGCAGCCCCTGGTGGCCTGGATGACTTTACGGATGAAGAACTTGTTGGGCAGCAGGTCGTACCTGGGCGTGGGGAGGTCCTGCATGTCGCAGGGACTGCCGGCGTATAGCCGTTTCAGTTGGCCTGCCGCTGCATCATTGATCAGCTGCGGCCATACGTTCTCCGCTTCGCCCGTGACGATGGCATCGAAATATTCCAGCGCTTCTGTTTGACAGTACGTCACATGCGGGCCGCCGGCCACCACTGTTTTCCCCTTTTTCCTGAACTCCACGGCCAGCGTATACGCCGCCATGGCAAAACCGCTGAAGAAGGAGATGGCGATCAAATCGGCGTCCGTGTCGGTATTGATCTTGTCCACCTGCTGGTGATATACATTCACTGTATGCGCCGCCGGGGTAATGGCCGCCAGGTGTATACCGGTGACCGGTGGTACAAAATCGTACTCATGGCCGAATTCGTATCGCTGTACATACGCGATGATAATATCTATTTTCATAGCATGTTGTTTAGAATGGCCATACGAAAATACGAATATACTTTGAAATACAAAGTACTTTTTATTGTAGTGGATTTATTTTCTGATGCTGCGGCGGAAGGGGAGGTAGCAGCTACGTACATCTACTGAGTTATCAAAATCGCTGTTTCTACGCTTACCGGCATGCCGGCAGGCGACTACTTTTGTACTGTCATTAACCGGTTAACCTCAAATGATTTTATTTAATCACACTAATTAAATTAACCCCCTTTTATGGACAGGCTTCTACCGGGACAATCGCTCCCAGTTGGCGGAACATTGACCGCCCCCAACGGAAAAACTACTTTAATACTTCAAGGCGACGGCAACCTGGTGCTGTACCGCACCGGCAACAAACCCCGCTGGGCTTCCAATACCGACGGCCGTCAGGTGGACATACTGGAAATGCAGCAGGATGGCAACCTCGTGATGTACGGTCCCGGCCACAGCTATGTATGGGACACGGGCACAGACCGCCACTACGGCGCCTGGCTCATATTACAGGACGACGGCAACCTGGTGATATATGATACCAACGGTAAAGCGTTATGGTCATCCGACACCTGGATAAGAGAACACAGCGTGCCCGGATTTACACCCAGCGTCAACGCTTTTCACTTCAGCAACAGCCGGTTTCCCGACTGCCCGCTGTTTAACCTGATACCGCCCATTCCCTTCGGCAATATCAAGATACCCATTGGCAACGCTTCAAACGGCGTATGCGGTGGCATGGTGTTCGTAGTACGTGACCTCTTTGAAAGTAAAATGCTGCCGCCGGCCACCACCACGTCTCCTTGTGGCGGCACCATGTACAACTACCTGGTGGACCGCTTTATCACCAGCTTCAACCTGCCTGGCGGCATCACTACCTATATGGCTTTGATGAACCCCGCCCTGCCGGACCATGAAACGGATATGAGCAAGATAGGGCTGGCGCCACGCGGCAGGGCCTGGCGCATGATCAAAGATGAATGGCCTAAAATGCAACGTAAACTGGACAGCAACCAGCTGGTGCCCCTCGCACTGGTACAAACAAAATCCCTCAACCCTGCCGACCTGGGTGAAAACCATGTGGTGCTGGTATATGGCTATGAGCTGGATGGAACAGATCTCTCCCTTAAAATTTACGACCCTAACTTCCCGGATGTAAATAATGCTACGATCAGCTTTTCTATAGCCAATCCCAACAATACCACACAGGTGTTCCGTTCACATGGCTCCAAACGTATCTGGTGTTTCTTTCAGCCTTTTTATACTTTCAGCAGGCCTACGTTTATACATGCGGCTACACCCATTGGCGGATAATGTCAGCCGCGGCATGACAAATAAAAATCCCGGAGCATTATTTACATGCCCCGGGATTTTTTTATGATAAAAAGTATGGATTATTCTACGACGAGCTGCTGCGTTTGCCGTTCACCGTTAGTATTGATGAGGGTGAGGACATAATTGCCACGGGGCAGCGTGATGGTTTGTGTGGAAGTGCCTGAAGCTACCTGCCATACATTTTCCTGTATCTTCCTGCCGGAGAGGTCTACAATGCTGTATCTCACCGGTTGCTGCTGTTTGCTGCTGATTTCCACCTGTAATTTATTGTTGGGAGATGGATTAGGATATACTTTAACGGAGAAGGAGGAAGGCGCTGCCGTTGTTTTGTTTTCGGCGACGGCGCTGGTGGCCATCAGGGTACCGGTTACCACTTTGAAGGTATCAGTTACGCAGATGGTGGGCGTAGCGTTATCAGAAACGGTATATACGGTGGTGCTGTTGGGCGTTACGGTCCTGGTGCGGCTGGAAGAGCCATCGTCCCATTTGTAATTGCCGGGCCAGGAGGCGCTAAGGGTCAGCGGTTGACCGGCAGTAGCATTCACCACCGTTGTTTTGTTAACGTCTTTCATCATGGTAAAACGGTCTTTGATCGTTTTATCCGCTGCGATGAACTTCGCATCCAATCTGTTGCCTTCTATTTCCAATACCAGTGAGCCGCCGGTAGTGGCGTTGGCGTAATAGGAACTGGCATGGGGGAACGAAGAAGAAGTACCGCCTACCTGTCCGGCAGAACCGGCCACTACGTACACTGTGCCATGGTTTGTTTTGGCAGACGAAGTGATGTAGGGGCAGGAGCTGGTGGTACTGTCGTATTTGGCGCTGCTCTTGCTGACAGCGTGCGTCGTCAGGGAGAAAGTGTTTTCCAGTCCGTAGTGCCCGCGGATAAAGTAGGAACGTTCGTAGTCGTGGCTGTGCCCATTGAGGATCAGGTCTACCCCATAACGTTCCAGTATGCGGATCAGGTTCTGTCTTACTTTCACCAGTTCACTTTCTGTATCGGAATTATGGCTGCCCATGGTGTATGGCGGATGGTGCCAGTACGCGATGGTCCATTTGCGGTTATTGGCGGCCAGGTCGTTTTTGAGCCACTGTATCTGTGTGGAGGAGGTATCGTAAAAACGTTTGTTGTTTTCTTCTCCGTAGGAATCCAGGCAGATAAAATGGATATCGCCGTAATCAAATGAGTAGTACTCTTCCTTGCCGGAAGCTACGCCGCCGCACTCACCATTTTTGGGCAGGGTGAAGTTGGCAAGATAGGGGATATTATGGTCATCCTGGCGCGAAGGATCATTATCATAATCGTGGTTGCCCGGCGTGGGGAACAGCAGGATGTTTTTGAGCAGGTTGTCTTTGTAGATATTAAAGAAGTTGGTTTGGTATTCGTTGTCGAACCCGCCATCATAGGCGTTGTCGCCGAGCAGCAGCCATACGTCGGTAGGTGCGGCGCCTACATAGTTCAGGTAGGCGTCCCGTACTTTGGTTTGGTTGCTGGAATTGTTGCCACAGTCGCCATACGCAGCGATCCTGATTTTGCGGGTGGTATTGGCGGGAGGCGCTGTATTGAAATAGTTTTTATCGGTTGCTTCCAGTACGGCGGTAGTGGTGCCGATGCTGTAATAATAGCGGGTGTCCGGCTGCAGATTGGTGATCCTCACCTCATGTTCGGTGGAGGAGGAGGTGTTTATCACGCTGTCTGTCAGGTTACCGTATACGGTGCCATACTTCACTTTGGTGTTGCTGGCTTCGGCGGTGCGCCAGCGAATGGAGACGGCTGTCTGATTGCCCATTTGCAGGTAAGGGCCTCTTACCACGGACGCAGAGGAACTGCCGCTATTGCCTTTCAGTTGCAGGTCAAAAGAGATATCGCTGCTGGTGACCACCTGCTGGTGTATCTCCACTGCGATGGTGTTGCTGCCTTCCACGAAAGCGGAAACGGGAAGCGTGGCTGTTTGTACGGAGGCGCCGTCATCGCTGGCATCGGCGGAGGCCAGCGTGTTGTAGGAGATAGTGCCGGAAGGCATATTGTCCCTTTTTACTTCCATGCCGTTCACATACACCACGATGCCATCGTCTCTCCTGAATTCCAGGGTGAAGCTGGTGTAGTTGCTGAGGCCGGAGAGGGTGAACTGTTTCCGGAAGTACGTGGTGACGTACTTGCTGTTGGCATTGCTGCCATAACTGACCACAGTGGATTCGTCGCCGTCGCCATAGCCCAGTTCGGCGGGACCGCTCTTCCAGGAGCCGTCGTTGAACGTGGCCGATCGCCACGACGAGCCCTGATTGGAGCCATTGTCAAGGTACTTCCAGGTTGAACCAAAAGGGACCAGTGTGGTCTGCGCCTGTAACGTCAGGCCCAACAGGGCGCTGCAACAGGTAAGGATGCACGATTTCGCAATAGAGGACAAGCATGGGATCATGGGATGAGATTTAAGTGTTTGGATGTTGAAGGTTCGATTTAGATTGAAAGGTGAATTGGATTTAACGGCTTATACAGAAAAGGTTGAGAATGAAGCGCTGGGTTTCCGGGGCGCGCATTACTGCTTCATTACAGTGTCCGCAATATAAGTTTGAGATTTTTTTGATTGGGGGATCATCGCTGCATCTGAATTTCCCGGTTCATCAATCAAAAAATTCTCCTCATGGTTCCGGTAATGAAATTAATTATAATTTTCATATTTTACAATAGTTAATCTAAAACACCCGTTAACTTCTTATGAAATCTTTTCTTTGCAGTGTTTTGGGCCTTTATAGGAACAAGGTGGGTACTTACCGCTATTAAGTGGCATTGACAAAGGCGGGCATGCTTTTATCTCCGGTCCGGCAGACGGGCTGAAGATGCTGAAACCCCGTTATAGAACAGCTCATTCGATAATATTTACCGGAAAACCATGAGAAGCATTATTACTGTACTGTTATTGGCCGCACTAACCTATACGCACCCACGCCGCGAGCCCCCGCCTGTTACAGCAGTGGAAACATATTTCGGTCTTCAGATGGGAGCGGTGGAACATAGTCTTCAGCTATTGGAAGAAGCTGTCCGTACCCATGCACCGGTTTCCACGCAGAGACAACTGTTCCGTTCCGCACGGCTGGCATACAAGCAGGCCGAATTTCTCACGGAATATTATTACCCGCACGTGATACGGAATATCAACGGACCGGCATTGCCTTTTGCGGACGGGGAGAATTCCCGGGACATATTGCCGCCACAGGGTTTCCAGGTGATCGAAGAAAAACTGTGGGCACCAGGTGCGGCATCCAAAGAACTGCTGCCCGTTGTCACAGCGCTCAGGGCACAGTTTACCGCTTTGCGATCGCAGACGGACCCTTATGGTTTTATGGATGCCTATGTGTTTGATGCGATGCGCTTTGAGATATACCGCATCATCGCCCTGGGTATTTCCGGCTATGATTCGCCCATAGCGCAGCTGTCAATGCCCGAAGCAACTGCCGCGCTGAAGGGTGTTGAATACGCTGCTACGCTGTATGCCCGCGATGTGGCGGACAGCAACGTCCGGCAGACAGCGACGGCTCGTTTTAAAGCCGCGCGGCAGTACCTGGCAGCACACCCGGGCTTCAACGAATTTGACCGGCTTCATTTTATTACGCATTACGTCAATCCGTTGAGTGCCTCGCTGCTGGCGCTGCAACAACAACTGCACCTGCAACTGCCGCCCGAACGCAGGATACTGTCTCCCGAGGCCCCACACCTCTTTGCGATGCGGTACTATAACGTTAACGGTTACTCGCCCAATTATGAGTCAGACCCCACGGCCGGAAGGATACAGTTAGGGCAACGGCTGTTTTATGACCCCATGCTGTCGGGCAACCTGCAGCGCTCCTGCGCTTCCTGTCACCAGGCCTCAAAAGCATTTACAGACGGCATGGCACGCAATACGGACCTGGACGGCAAAGCGCTCATCGCCCGCAATACGCCCACCTTGCTGAATGCTGCGTTCCAGTCGAAACAGTTCTATGATTCCCGCGCCATCTTCCTCGAAAACCAGGTGTCTGACGTGGTACACAATAAACGGGAGATGAATGGCTCCCTGCAACAGACAGCCCATTCGCTGAAGAAAGACAGCACCTATGTGCGTCTGTTCGCCAAAGCCTTTGCGGAAGGGCATAACAGCATTACGGAAGAAAACATCGCCAACGCGCTGGCATCTTTCCTGCGGTCGCTCACCAGTTTGCAGTCACGCTTCGATGTATATATGAACGGGGACACCACCGCGCTCAATACAATGGAAAAGAAAGGCTTCAATGTCTTCATGGGAAAGGGTAAATGCGGCACCTGCCATTTTGCGCCGCTGTTCAGCGGGGTGGCGCCACCATATTTTGCAGAGCCGGAATCGGAAGTGCTGGGCGTACCGGCAAGCGCCGGTCCGCATGCGCCGCTGGACCAGGATCCCGGTAAGTATGTGCTGTATAGGATCAGCATTCACCGCTATGCTTTTAAAACGCCGACGGTGCGCAACAGTGCGGTCACGGCCCCGTATATGCATAACGGTGTGTTCCCTACGCTGGAATCAGTGATCGACTTTTATGACAAGGGCGGTGGGGCCGGACTGGGCATCGCGCCGCCCAACCAGACATTGCCAGCGGAAAAGCTGCGACTGACGCCGCAGGACAAGAAAGCACTGGTGGCCTTCATGCAGGCGCTAACGGACACCAGCAGCTGGAAAGCTGCCGTGGCCTACTGATTCCGCTGTTTATTTGCCACGCTTTCTGTATCTTACGACCTTATTCATGGCTTAAAATACTTATGAACTGTTCATTTTTTAAAGGTCTGGTACCAGGCCTGTTATGCTCCATTGTTTTGCTGGCTGCTTGTGATGGCGGCAACACAAAAAACAACCCCAAAGAAAAAGCGAAAGTGGATACTCTCGCTAATCAGCCTGCAGAAAGGCAGGCAGTATCTACAAAAACATATGTTGATGGTATCATCAGCAGAAGAAAAGCGATCGCACAACAGCTCCCGGGCATCAGTCCGGAAGCGGCAGTAAAACTATACAATTCACTCGCGCTATATGTGGATACCGCCCTGGCAGGCATGTCTGACAATGAAACCGCATGGCTGGACAATTACGCCAATTACTATGCTGAAGAAAAGAAGAAGATAGTGCCGCCGGACAGCGTACAACGGACAGTTGACCTGTTGGCGACTGCCGGAATTGAACCCTGGGGTATCGGAGAAGGCTATACGGAGTTACGGACGGTGCCCACCTTTTACACGCAGTTGTTTAAGAATGCATTGCCGGCAGACTACCGCAGTTACCTGCAACTGAACGCGGATGAAGATACCGTCTTGTACAGCGCGGACGCAGGACTGGGCGTATCTTTTCATGAGGTGGGCCAGCGGACGCTGAACTGGGAGCAGTTCCTGGAAACATATCCCAACAGTATTCTGGCTGTCAGCGCCAGGGAAAGCTTCGAACGGTATTGTGAAGATTATCTCTTCGGCCAGGATAATACCCCTTCTTTTGAAAACTGGCAGGATATTGCTTCGCTGAACCAGGAAAACAAAGACGAATATCTCTCCTTTGTACAAAAACACGGCAATACAAAAACCGCCGCTATCGTGAAGCTTTTCCTGGAAAAGCTGGACACTGAAAAATCCATGGACCGCCTGAAGCAGGATATCCGGAAGGAAATCAAACAGGCATTTGCGGAGCGGGTGGAGCTACTGCCCGCGCAGGCCGGCTTTGGGGAGGCGCAAGTAAATCAGCTGACCAAATCCGTTTACGATACAGTACCCACTGAGGTAGCAAATGATAAAGTGAGCCGTGCGCTGGACTCCCTGCAGTTCTTCCGGCAGGATGGCAACACCTATTGCCTCGCCGCCTTCAGAAATGAAATCAAAGACGGTGGTGCGCCGCCCTCCGGCTGGGTGGACATCTGGCTGTTTAAAAACAATAACGGCAGCTGGCAGCATGTGGCGCACGAACTGAATGCCGGCGGTGGCGGCATGTACGGCAACTCCGGTTATTTCAACGGACTGGTGAAGCTGGGCGGCCACAGCACGGGCATCGTGATTGTTGGTGGCATTACCCATATGGGCTCCAACGTTTTCTGGGACGATGTGCTGGCTTTTTCCAATGATAGGCTCAGCAGTGCCTTTTCTCTCGTTACCGACAACAGCTATGAAAATGGTTCCGGCACAGGGCAATGCAGTTACAACAAATGGCAGATGCAACCTGTTGCAGGAGAAGAGAACTACCGTCTGGTGATCATCACCGGCAGTTGCATGAGCAGCAATGTGCCGCTCGAAAAGACGGTTGTTCCGTTTAAAAACGGCAGCTATAGCGTCCCGGATAAATTGCAGGACAGAGGGATCTGATGGCTCCCTTTTAGGGAAATACCACCGGTAGTTGTCAGATACAACAGCAGGTAATGTCATTACCACCAACAGGTGCCGCTGTTTTACGGTATTGACCCGGAACCGGGTTATCTTTGCTGCGAAAAGCAGTATCCATGGAAGCTAAAAATATTGGCAGCAAAATCGCAAGGGCCAGAAAAGAGACGAATATGTCTCAGGCGCAGCTCGCCCAACAGTTGTTTATCAGTCCGCAGGCTGTCGGCAAATGGGAGCGTGGGGAATCCCTCCCTGATATCCTCACCATCAACCGGCTGGCCGAAATCCTGGGGGTTGACCTGAATTATTTCTCGGAGAATTTTGAATCCCCTAAAGCGGAGACAACGATTAAAGCGACAACTGACAGTGCCGCCTATACGGAGCCGGTGGCACCAGTGGATGCTAAAATTTCCGGCAGGGAGGAGCAGGCGCTGGTGACGGATTTCACCGGGACCGACCTGGCGGGGACAGATTTCGCCGGTGTCGTGGCGCCTAAACGAAAATTCCACGCCAGCAGTTTACGCGGAGCGGATTTTACCGGTGCCGACCTGACTGGCAGCTCCTTTACCACCTGCGACGCGGCCGGGGCCCGTTTTAATAGGGCCGACCTGACAGACTGTAAGTTGTCTGTCGTTAACCTCACGGATACAAGTTTCGACAACTCCATTCTCGTGCGGACTGTTTTCAGCAAGTCGGAGCTGGTGAGGTCAACATTTACAGATGTAAAGCTGACAGACGTGAGACTGGACATGACCGATCTCAGAACGACTATCTTTAAGCGCTGTGTCTTTAGTGGCGTGGATTTCAGGCGTTCCGACCTGCGGGGCCAGTGTTTTGACGGGCAGACCTTTATTGGCGTTAAATTCGACCGGGCCTTGTTGAATGACGCGGTGTTTAAAGGCGCAACGCTCAAAAATGTCTCTTTCCGTCCGGCTTTTGCGCTGACGAACAATTACTACCGCGCTATCGGCACCATCCACTTCGATGGCGCCACCATGGACAAACTTACCTATGCCGCTCTGAAAGGGATGGGCGCACGGCTGGAAAACGTGACCGTTAGCTGAGTCGCCGCTTCAGGAAGTCCAGCATCAACGGACAGATGTCTTCAAAATGACTTTCCAGCGCTTTATGTCCGGCTTCTAAAATGTGTACTTCCGCATCGGGAAGGTCTCTTTTATAACAGGCTGCTTCTTCAACACTGAAATAAGCATCATACTTACCCCATATCACCAGCGTTGGGAGTTGGGTGCGACGGAAAAATTCCCGGAACTGCGGGAAATATTTTCTGTTGTGCCGGTAGTCTTCGAACAGGGCAAACTGTGCGGCCACATGGCCCGGGCGGTCCATCAGCGCCCAGTCCAGCGTCCAGGTGTCCGGGCTGAAAAGCGGCAGCTGATCTTCCGGTACGCCGGCCACATACTGCTGACGGGTGCCTTCTGCGTTTAGCCATTCGGGTAATTGTGCCCTGTTGGCCGCAGTAGGATTGTCCCAGTATGCTTTAGCCGTGTCCCATTCCTTGCCGAGGCCTTCTTCGTAGGAATTACCATCCTGGAAAATGAGAGCAGTGATTTTTTCGGGATGCTCCAGGGCTACGCGCATGCCTATGGTGGAGCCATAATCATGCAGGTACAGCGCGAACTGTTGCAACTGCTTTTCCGTTACAAAAGACGATATCACCCGGGCCATGTTTTCAAACGTATAGGCGAAACTGTTGGTCGGCGGATAGCTGCTGTAGCCGAATCCCGGGAAATCCGGCGCTATGGCGTAGTAGTCGGCCTGCGCCAGTGCAGGCAGTAATCTCCTGAACATATGGGAGGAGCTGGGAAACCCATGCATCAGCAATATGGCCGGACGGGAAGGGTCGCCGGCTTCGCGGTAGAAGATATCCAGGCCGTTAATGTGAACCGTGCGATGAATTATTTTGGGTGGTTGCATTGTTTTCATCCTATGCCTGCATCATATTTTATGCCGTACGTATTTTTTGAGGGTTTAAATTTTTTTAGTAATTTCAGTTTGTGAACGCCAGAGAACGTGATGCGTTGTAATGCTTGACAGCGCTACAATATAACCCGATAGGAAACCCGTATTTCTCAAAATAACAACTATTATAGTTCGCATTCCTGATTATTTTCACTTCCCGTAGTTGGTATATTTATCACATTTTTTTTCTGTAGCTACAGAGAATGTCCCCTTTTTTTATTCATTAATCACTTCAAAAATTTATTTTATGGGTCTTATCGTATTTTATGAAGGCAACAATGGCACCCAGGATATTGTACAGACTGTCGAAGACGTCCCCGGACAGAATTTCCAACCGGCTAAACATGAGCAGATCCGCTCTATGAAGCTCTATGGCGTGCGCCAGGGCTGCCGGATCACTGTTTACGATTCACCGGACGGTTCTACAAAAGACGATTTCTCTGTCGTCAATGTAAAAAGGACATCGCCGGAGTACACCGTAGACACTTTTGAGCGTAGCTATGAAGATGAAACGGTGGTGGTGTCTTTCATCCGTATCAACAGCCAGGATGGCAAGATTTCCCGAATAAAGATCGACTAAGCAGAAGATTTCAGGCTAAGCGCCGGTTAACGGTGTTTAGCCTGGCTTCTCCGGAAGGTGCCCGTCCCGGGTACGATGACATATAATTTTAATGTGATTTTAATTTCACGGCGTATTTATATCTTTGCCGGATAAACGAAGAAAAATTCAGCCTGTTCCTATTGTCGTGTGTCCGGGATCAAACTATTCAATGCGCCTTATTTTTTGCCTTCACCTATGCTTACTGCATATATTGCCGGTAATGTCTTCTGCTCCGGCAGACACAGCGCGTTATTTTATCAAACATTTTACAGATGAGGATGGTTTGCCGCAAAACAGCATCAAAGGCATTGTGCCCGATAAGAACGGTTTCCTGTGGCTGGCCACAGAGAATGGCCTGACGCGGTTTGATGGGAACTACTTCCTCAATTTCGGCAATGAGAATCTGCCAGGGCTGAAAAGCAGCCGGATGGCACGGATTTACCCTAATGATACCGCTATCTCGGTGGAAAACGAGGTTGGGGAGATACTGACGGTTTCGCAGAGCACGGTAACGCATATAGGAAAAGAGTTGTCCGGATATCAATACCAGCAGTACAAAGATACCAAAGATGATTATTACCCCGTCCGGGGATGGCCTGACGACTATGGGGCGCATTTCGCCAAAATACGTCCCATCGTGATACCACAGACCTCGGACAGTTATTTTTCTATATACCGTGATACCATCTCCCACGTAAAACAGGACAAAGTGGATTACCGCATTGTGCAGCCACAACTGGACGTGCAGCGTTTATTCGTGAGCGGTGGCCGGCTTTTTTACCTGAACAGAGACGGGATTTTCATCGGATGGGAGCGGGACAAGGCGGCAAGGATAACGCTTGCAGGAGAACTGTTGACCGACCCCGCCTTCGCCAAATGCAAAATGGATATTTTCTGGAATCTGGCGGCGCGCCAGGTTTTCGTATATACCGACCGTGCCTGCTATGTATTACAGCCGGAACCGGAGGGGCGTATCCGTGGTTCACTGGTGCTGCGCGACTTCGATTTACATCAGGCCTATATTACCTCCATTTATTACGATCAGCGGAACAGCCGCGTTTTCCTCGGCAGCTCTACCAAAGGCCTCTACGTTTGCACCCGGCAACAGTTTACCGTTCATAAATCTAATGTCTCCGGAGAGGAGGTGTTTTATGCACAGGCGCCATTTCCGGGCGACGCTGTGGTGACAGGCAGAGGGTTGGTCTTCAGCCATAGTGGCAAATATACCTGGCTGCCATTGTCTTTCGACAGTGAAAGCGCCCTGGAAAATTACGCCCTGGCGCGCGATAAGCAGGGCCGGTACTGGGGACGGGGTGGCTTTGCGCTGATCTGCATATCACCGGACTTCAGCCGGGAGTTATACAAATTCCAGTTGCCTTATCTTATAGGCCCCGTCTATGTTGACCCGCAGGGAACAGTGTGGACGGCAGGGAAATTTCCCGGACTGTATTACCTGAAAAATGCCGATGCCAGTCAGGGACTACAGTACGTTCCAGCCGGCGTGAAAGATGTTACCTTCATCAAAGAAGGAAAAATTCCCGGACTGATGTGGGTTGGCACCGGCAAAGGATTATACCGGGTCCATCTTTCATCGGGCCATACAGATACCATTAAGGGGCTGGAAGAGGGAAACATCCGCAGTATCTACATTCCCCGGCAGCGGGAAATATGGATAAGTACCTACAACAAAGGCGTTTTTCTTTATCGCAATGAAAAGCTGACAGCGCTGCCGTTGGACCGCAAGCGTTATATGTCCACCACGCACTGTGTCACAGAAGATGCAGAGGGTTACTGCTGGCTCACGACAAACAAAGGACTGTTCCGTGTTAGTCGTCAGGACGTACTGGACTATGCGGACGGGAAGCAGCGTGATTTGTTTTACTATTATTTCGGCAAAGACCAGGGCTTTAATACCAACGAATTTAACGGAGGCTGCCAACCCTGCGCCTTTAAATATGACAACGGAGATATCTCGCTGCCCTCGCTCGACGGGCTGGTACAGTTCACGCCATCCGCCATCCGGATGGAGATGCCAGACAAAGACATATTCGTGGACTGGGTAGAGCACAACCTGAAACTGACAGAGCCTGGCGAACATTTTGAATTGCCCAACAACTTTAAGGCTTTCAGATTACATGTCAGCTCTCCTTATTTCGGTGATCCGGGAAACCTCTATTTTTATTATTGTTTAGAGAAAGATGATCAGAAAGAAGAACAGGTATGGCTGCCGGTGAGCAGCGACAGGACCATTACATTGTCTACCCTGCCATCAGGGAATTATCGCATCCGTGTCCGGAAGCTGAAAGGTTTTGGCAGGGACCAGTATATCGAAAAGACGATTACTATCCGCGTGGAGGAAGCATTTTATGAAACAGGATGGTTCCGGTTGTTGGCGTTGGGGGTTTTAATCTGCCTCGGCTTTGTGCTGTACAAAATGCGTATCAGGCGTATCCAGGAGCAAAACAGGTTATTGGAGCTGAAAGTATTTAACCGCACGGAGAAATTGCAGGAAACGATGACCATCCTGCAGGAGTCGGACGAGATGCTGCGTAAGCAAAGCTTAATGCATAAGCATCTGCTCACGGCCATTACCCACGATATTAAAACTCCGTTGCGGTTTCTGCTGCGCGTCAATAATAACGGGGAGTCGTCTGGCAGGTTGCAGGACGAAGAAATAAAAATGGTCACTTATGAAAGTCTTTACCGCATGCATTACCTGGTAGACAATCTGATACATTATATGCGGACCTCCTATCAGACAGGCGAGTTGACTAAAGAAGTTATTGATCTGCCCTGGCTGATAGAAGAAAAAATGTCCATTTTTAAACCGGTGTCCGATTCGAAAGGCATTCAGCTCATCAACCATGTTCCGACCGGAACAAGAGTGGTGGCCAACAAACTGCTGTTGGCCGTGGTGTTGCATAACCTGCTGGACAACGCTGTAAAATATACTGTTCGCGGAAGTGTTGAAGTTTCTGCCGAAGGCGGAGAGGACGGACTGACGATCCACGTGTCAGACACCGGCAGCGGCATGCCACAAACGGTAAGAGACTGGATTAATCATCCGGAAAATGACGGCACAGGACATTCCGGCAGCACAGGCATCGGCCTTGTACTGATAAAGGAGCTGCTGACCATGATCAATGGCCGGCTCCATGCCCGTCCGGGTGATGACGGCGGCACTATACTTTCATTACAACTTCGCCGGAATGACTAGTCACCTGGTACATCTGCGCTTTCTCCACTAAAGCGATCACATTTTTTACGCCTGTCTTCTCGAAAATGCGTGCTTTGTAAGTGCTCACGGTAGTGAGTTGCAAGTGGAGTATCTCCGCAATTTTTATCAGCGGAAGCCCTTTGGTCAACAGGTTCATCACTTCCACCTCACGGCCGGAAAGTACGGAGAAAGGATTGGGACGGTGGTCCTGCTGCTTGGTGTACTTGTTGATCAGTTGTTCACGGACAGCTCTGCTGATGTACTTTTCTCCCGCCAAAACACTATTAATGGCAGTTTTGAAGTCATCGTCCGGAGAGTTTTTTTCAATATAGCCGTCAGCGCCTGTCTGCAGATAGCCCAGTGCATACATGATTTCTTCATAGGCGGAACAAATCAGTATCCGCACGTCAGGCTGACGGAGCTTTACCGCCTGTATCATCTGCAGGTTATTGCCGCCGGGCATATTAATGTCCAGTACCAGCAGGTCAAAATGTTGTTGTTCAATAAAAGAAATGGTTTCATCAAATGTTTTTGCTTCTGTAACATGCATGTTACCAGGCAGGGAGCAGATTATTTGTTTAATGCCAAGTCTTACTATCGAATGGTCATCTGCTATCAATACGTGTATCATTCCGTTTAAGGTTAGGGCGGGAGGGTAGCATAGATCTTTTGTCGCCACTAAAATACTATATTTTTCTTCCGATGTATATGTTTATTTATAAATTTTTTTATGATATAACAATGACAGAGCGTATGGGGTAAAGAGGGCGCCCTGCCCCCTTTCAGCAAATCCTGCTTCCTCCGCACACTTTTGGCCTTACGGATGAGTAGTATAACTACTACACCTATATTGAAGTTCAACTACAACTTGTCAAGAATAGTTTGTCTACTTTCGTTAACGGAAATGTTCCGTTGAGTCATGTGAACACTTCTGGCGATTTGTAGGATGAACTATTGTGAACAACAATGTGAATGTTGGACGAAAATCATGAGGCCCGTATCCTTTTTATAAACTTAATACATTCCTATGGGGAACTTTTACGCGAATTCAACACATGCGGACTTTACCGTCCTGTACTGTCTCAATAACCATTATTCATAAAACTGAAACTGTCTGTGTTTGATCTATACCGGCAAAAAGAGAGTTGTATGCTGGTGCTAATAGTCAACCATATCACGTCCTGAGCTATATAGATTCCCAAAAGAATCAGCCTGTTCCGCTGTTTGCAAAACGGTGGTCCTGGCTTCTTATTACCCAATGTTTATTGCATGATGTCCCTCTTAAATAATGTTATGACTCCCGAATCAAGGTTTTTCAGCAGAAGCTGCAAGCGGCTGTTACTGGCGCTGTTTGGCATGATGACGACTGTTGCCGCTACTGCCGGCACTTTCCCTGTCACCAATACAAACGACGCGGGGCCGGGTTCATTCAGACAGGCTATCCTGGATGCGAACGCCGCGGGCGCGGGCCCGCACGATATCGTGTTCAATGTGCATGGCCAGATAACGCTGGCCACCTCGCTGCCAACTATTACGGCGAAGAAACTGACGATCGACGGGCAGAACAAGATCACGTTGTATTCCACCGGGACCAACTCCATTATTAATCCTTTTGTGATTAATGCGGACAGTGTGACCGTCAGGAATTTCGTCGTGCAGAACAACGGGGACATCAACGTAGACATCTTTCCCAATACAACAGGGATAACGATTGATAATATACGTTCTTTCAGTACGGTAGGCAACTACCTGAACGCATTTATGCGCGTGCAGGGAGCCTCCACCAGGCTGACGGTGAAAAACATTTCTTCCAACGACGTAGAGCCGGCTCCTTCCAGCGGCGCGGCGCACATCGGGCGGGCGTTTTATTTTACAGGGGGTACGCAGACCGACCTGGTCATGGATAATATCCAGCTTAGCTCGTTCAACAATACGCGTGGGGGAGAAGGGATCGTTTTCCGTGACGCGGGTGTAAATGGTTTTACGTTTATCAACAGTAATATCAGTGGTTTCCAGAATGCGATGGTATTTAATAATACCGGTGGTGCTGTCGAGACGGCGAATAATGTGTTGTTCAGAAACGTGACCATTGATAGTTTATGGAGCGGCATATCACAGGGGGTTTATTGTGATTTCGTTGCCACGAATTTTGATATTAACCGCACGTCAGTAGATCTGGACGTGATTGGCACCGATGACGACGGCGACTATGCTTTCCGCTTTGTTAATACCGCTACGAATATTTCACTCGATACCATTAATATTAATGAGGTTGATCTTTGGTCCATCTTGTTCAACGGAGCCGCCAGCAACATCACGATTAATAAAGCAGTCATAGAAAACCGGATACCCGGGATCTACGCGGGAAGCCACGTCCTGTTTAATACCACGGTCAATGGCTTTACCTGCACCAATTCAGTACTGAACGGAGATAAGCTGGGTACCACAGATGACAGCGATGCAGGTATTTATTTCCAGGGAGCTGCCACCGGCGTGACGATCGATAATGTGACCTTTAATGGGTTTGACGTAGATGGTATCTATGTTGGAGGCGCAGCCACCAATTTTCAGCTGACCAATTCCAAATTTACGAATAGCACGGATGGTATTGAATTTTACAACAATGCGCCGAGAAGTAATGTAGACATCATCAATTCTGCTTTTTATAACCAGGACCGGACGGGTATTGCGATCAATGGTGCCAATGCCGTTACTGACGTAGACCTGAAGGGAGATACGATCGCGAACAACATTAGTCATGGTGTTTGGTTTTATGGCGGCGCCGGTATAACAGACTCGCAGGTAGATGGTTGTGTCATATATAATAATGGCGAAGCGGGCATTTATAATGATGCCCCCAATAAAGTCATTATTACCAATAACTCCATATATAACAATACCAAGGCTGGCATTTCACTGGCGGGCGGTAACTGTAGTTACACGCTCGCTGCAGGCAAAACACCGGTACTCGTATCATCTACCGCGCTGGGGGGAGGGCAGTACCAGCTACAGCTTACCATCCCGAATATAGCTGCCGGGGCACAGTACACCGTTGATATTTATGCCAATGATCCCGCTACGAACAGAACGAGCGGGCAATATTATGTTACGTCCTTAACGGGATTGTCTGCCGGCACTTCTACACAGACCATCACTTACAATGCTGGTCCGGGCGCTACCGGTCTCGGTACGTGGACTGCCACCCTGCGTATTCCGGCTAACAACTGCGGAACGTCAGAGTTTAGCAACGCCATCACCATGTCAGCCAAAGGCCCCGCCTGTGTGAGCAATGGCATTGTGGCGTGGTACAGGGCAGACCAGGCGGTGAATGGCGTGAACTGGGGCGATATTTCCGGAAAGGCCAATCATATGACGGTGATCGGTGATCCGGACAATACCACCGGCATGGTCAACTTCAACCCGGCTATTTATTATGATGGTAACGACGCTCACCTGGTACCTGCCACGGCAGCTGTATCCGGGGCTTACTCCATTATGGGCATGGGAGTATTGGAAGGCAGCCAGAATGGCCGCGTGTTCAACAGCTCCAGTGGAAATAAACTGATGGGATGGCATGCCGGGTTCGAAAACCGCTTGTATGTGGAAGGATGGCTGAACACCGGCAACGGATTAACCGCAAGAGGCAAACTCTATTCTTTCGAGAGAGGAGCCAGCGGTGCTTATGAATTTAAAAGCAACGGCGCGCTGGTGAAAAACGGCGCTGCTTCTGATGGCACGGCATGGACATTAGACGTGGGAGGCGCTACCTTCTCGGAATTCACAAAAGTTTTTATCCCGGAAGTATTCATCTACAACCGTGATCTTACGCCCGCCGAGATCCAGCGTATTGAATCTTACATGGCGCTCAAATACGGCATCACGCTGAACAATGGCGCCACTGACTATATCAACAGCGACGGCACCGTACAGATATGGACGGCCGCCGCTAACGCCGGTTATGGTAAACGCATCACCGGTATCGGCCGTGAGGATTGTGCTATGCTGAGCCAGAAACAATCCCTCAGCCAGGACAGCGGTATGGTGACCATCGCGCTGGGTAACGCTATTGCGTTGTCCAATGCCGATAATAATACCAACTTTGCGCAGGATAAAGTATTCTTCACCTTCAGCGACAACGGCGGTGCTACCGGTTATTTCACGCCTGTCACCAGCACCAACGCCAATCAGCGTATGGGCCGTGTATGGCGCGTGCAGAAAACCGCTTCGTGGGACAACAGCCAGCAGATAACGCTGCAACTGAAAGGCGGCGCAGGCAATAACTACCTGCTCATCAGCACAGATGCGGCCTTTGGCACTGTTACCAAAGAAATAAAATTGAACGGCACGGGAATAGTTACACTTTCCGGTGCAGACCTGGCCAATGGCGCTTATTTTACGTTCGGTCAGCAGCAACGTTTCCCCGGCGGTGTGGCGAACAACCTTCAGGCATGGGTGAAAGCAGATGCAGGTGCAACCGTTGCCGACGGCAGCATCCTGAAATGGAGCGACCAGGCGGTGCAGAGAGAATGGCCGCTTAACGCTGCCACATCCGTGGGTTGGGCCAGGAGCGCTATTAACTATAACCCGGCTGTTAACTTCCAGGGTGACAACTATTTTACAGTACCGAAGTTTGCCGAGGGCAATACTGCTGGTGAAGTATTCTCCGTACAATATTCCAATACTCCGGCTACTGCCACTTCGGCCAGTTTCCCTTATGAATTTGGTGGAGAACCGGCAGCCTCTCTGGCTCAGCACTATCCGTTTAGCGGAGCTATCTATACGCACTTTGGAACTACAGCAAGACCGGGTTATTCATTCGGTAGCAGCAATATCCAAAAGGCGCATATATTAAATACCTGGAGCGCTCCCGGAGACTGGGCAATGAACTTCGATGGTAAAACCCTGGGCAGCAGCAATGCCTATCCGGTTTCCTTCAGCAGAGGGTCGGCACTGAACTGTGCCATCGGCGCAGGACATGGTTCCATATTTAATGGCCGCCTTTCCGAAGTGATCCTTTATAGCCGTCAGTTGAATGCTACCGAACGTTCACAGGTGAACAGCTATCTGGCACTGAAGTACGCGCTGACGCTGAAGACCGCTACAGGTGCTGCTGCTGACTACCTTGCCAGCGACGGTGCCACCAAAATGTGGTCAGCCGCTAAAAATACCGGCTATGGCGAACGTATCACCGGTATTGGCAGAGACGACAATGGTACCCTGTTGCAGAAACAAAGCCTTTCGCAGCTGGACGGCGCCAACCTGACCATTGGCATCGGAAGCGGCCTGGCAGCTGCCAATGCGGACAATAACACAGACGTGGCCAATGATCGTTCCTTCTTCACCTTTAGTGATAACGGTCAGCCAGCTACGTATAGCACCCCCGTTAGTGGTTTGGGTGATATTTCCGCACGCCTGTCACGAATCTATAAAACAGACCGTACTAACTGGGCTAAGAGCTCCATCACCTTATCACTCGCAGGAGGAAACAACAATACTTACCTGCTGGTGAGCAACGATGAAACTTTTGGCGCCGGCGACAAAACCTATAAACTGGATGCCAATGGTAACATCACGCTGGACAGCGATCTGCTGACCGACGGCGCCTTCTTTACTTTTGCTATTGTACAGTCGGCTCCGGCCGGTGTGGCAGGCGGACTGGAAGTATGGGCCAGAGCGGACAGCGGAGTAGTGGTGACCGGCGGTAACGCCACACAGTGGAAAGACCTGAGTGCTTCCGGCCGTACATGGGGGCAGGCCGTTACCGGAGCATTGCCATGGAAAGAAGCATCCGTTAACTTTAACCCGGGCATTAGCTTCGGTGGCGCAGGCGCCTCTGGTAACTATTTCATACAGCAGCCTGAGATTGCCAATACTTTTACCGCAGGTGAAGTATTCTCGGTACAAACATCTAATGTTGACAACAGTGGTAACGCCATGTATCCTTTTGAATTTGGAGGTACACTTGCCGGTGGTGCAGCGTTCTATAACTATACTAACAACAATCAATTTACTTATTTCGGTACTAACACCGGCCGAATGAACTTCCCGTATCCTGTGGGTGTCAGCATACGCAATGCGCATATGCTCAACATCTGGAGCGCTACCAACGACTGGGCGGCTGGTGTAGATGGCAAGGTATTGCTGGCAGTCAATACCAATGCCGTGAACTTCCTCTCGCCGGCCGGCAACAAGGATTATCTTGGCGCGGGCCACAACGCCGTATTTAATGGCGATATCCCTGAGATAATATTATATTCCCGCAAGCTGAGCGCTGTCGAGCGTCAACAGGTACAATCCTATATGGCACTGCGTTACGGCCTGACGCTGGGCATCGGCGTGCCGATGGACTACCTCGCCAGCGACGGTACCACTACCATGTGGAAAGCCGCTACCGGTGGTGCTTACGCTAAACACATCATCGGCATCGGCCGTGATGACAGGGGTATGCTGCTGCAGAAACAATCCATCGCAGCAGATACCGGCATCGTCACCATTGCTGTCGGAGATGGTATCGCCGTTTCCAACAAAACCAATGCGGCCACTATTACCAACGACCTTTCCTTCTTTACTTTTGGAGATGATGGCGCGGCCACGACCTACCTGACACCGGTTAACGGTCTCAATACTGTCAACACCCGCATGGCCCGCGTCTTTAAAGCACAGAAAACCAACTGGGCCGATCAGAATATCACCATAAAACTTGCCGGCGGTAATGCACGTACTTACCTGGTGGTAAGCGCAGACAATACTTTCGGTACAGGTGACGCCACTTACGCACTGGATGCCAACGGTACCGTTACCCTTAACAGTAGCCAACTGGCCAATGGCGCTTATTTCACTTTTGCGAAAAATGTTTCCGGACCAAATGGCGTCAACAATGGCGTCACTTTCTGGCTGCGTGCCGATGACGGCATATCCGGCGGCAGCAACTGGACCGACTACAGCAATAAAGGCAATGATGCGTTGCAGGCAGTAACAGGCAGCCAGCCTATTACTGATGCTAAAGCATTTAACTTCAACTATGGCCTCGTATTCGATGGTACAGACGACTTCCTTGATATCAATACTACCCGTATAGACCCGGCAACTGCCACAATCTTTGCTGTGGCCAGCGGCACTGGTTTTGCAGCCGTGAGAGAGCTGGTAGGCAGCGGCGGCCTGGGTGATGCACATGGTATGGAATTCAGGGTTGTCAATTCCGGGCAACAACAATACCTGGAAAACGCAGGATCAGTGGCAGCCGTAGGAGGTCTCAGCACCTTCCAGGCTAATAAACCATATATTTTCAGTGTTACCCAGGCCAGCAACGTTGCCAATGGCATTCGCATGTTTGGCAACTATAAGCTGGACAACCAGGGAACGCTCAATTTAACACCGCTTACAAAGAACCTGGTTTCTATTGGTTCCCGTACCATGGCTGCCAGAGCCTATTACTGGCAGGGGGGCATGGGAGAAGTGGTGGCTTATAACCGCATACTGTCAGACGCAGAGCGTCAGACAGTAGAATCTTATCTCGGCCTGAAATATGGTATCACCCTCAATGACGGTGCTACCGATTACCTGGCCACCGACGGTTCCAAATACTGGACCGCAGATCCGACCTACAAAGCCCGTATCACCGGCATCGGCAGGGACGATGCTACTGCGCTGAACACCAAACAATCGCTCAGCGTAGACACCGGTTTTGTGACCCTCTCACTGGGCAGCAATATTCCGCTGACCAATGAACAAAACAGCAACACCATTACCAACGATAAATCTTTCTTTGTATTTGCAGATAACGGTCAGTCGGCTGCTACTTACACCACTGTAGTAAACGGTACCAGCGCTACTCGCAGACTGCCCCGTGTATGGAAGGTGGGTAAAACCAACTGGACAGACCAGAATATTACCCTGAAAGCTGATGCAAAAGGTACCAAAGTGTACCTGCTGATCAGCACCGATCCTACTTTTGCGACGATCACCAAAGAACTGCCGCTGAATACTGATAAAACCATTACTCTCAGCTCCAGCGATCTGCCGAACGGTATCTACTTTACTTTTGGCGCCGCGGCGAAATTCCCTGGTGGCGTGGCCAGTGGCAACATGATATGGCTGCGCGCAGATATCAATACTTCTGCCACAGCAGACAACACGCCGATCAGCACGTGGAACGACTACAGCCCGAACGGCAATAGCGTGGCACAGGCTACACCGGCCAACCAGCCTATATATATGGACAACGCTGCGGCCAATATGAACTTTAACCCCGTGGTAAGGTTTAATGGTGCCCCACATGCGATGAATGGTAATTCTTTGCTGAAAAGTGGCAGTTACAACGCCGCCAACGCGTTTTATGCAGGTAGCCAGGCTATCGCGAATGCCACGGTGATTTTTACCGAGCCAGCTCCTGCTCTTGGTGTTAACCAGTTTACTTTGCACGCTACCTGGAATGATAACAAAGTGTACTGGGATGCTCCTTATACAAGCAACCGCATTATCTATGATGCAGGTGATATCACTAACCAGGTGAATCTCTGGACCGCTACCAGCGATATAAGCCTTGCCGCAAACAAACAATCCCTTTACAGGAATGGCTTAAATGTACAAAACGGAAACAACGTCAGCACGTTCACAGGGGGCAACCAGCCATTCCAGCTGGGAGCGAACAACGGCGTTTCCTATAACGGCCGTATGGGTGACCTGATCGTATATATGAACGCACTCACCCCTGTTGAACAACAGAAGGTGAACAGCTACATGGCCATCAAATATGGTATCACGCTGAACAACGGCGCTACCAACTACCTGGCCACTGACGGCAGCATCGTATGGAATGCTTCTAACAACGGTGGTTATGGTAACTACATCACCGGTATCGGTCGTGATGACGCGGAAGACCTGAACCAGAAACAGTCCCGCAATACCATGAGCGGTATGCAACTCGCAATCGGCCTGAATTCCCTCTCTGAAACAAATAACGGCAACGCCAACACGTTCGCTGCCGATAAATCATATATGGTATGGGGCGACAATGCCGGCAGCAGCCTCTTTAAGACAGCGCTGTCCGGTCACCCTGTGGCCAACTACCGCATGGGCAGGGTGTGGAAAGTACAGAAATCCGGCACCGTTGGCACCGTACAGGTAGCCGTGCCTTATGATGTACTGCCCAACGCTGCGCAGACTTACCTCATCGTCAGCAATGACGCCACCTTTGACGGAACAGACCAGTTCATCCCGGTGACGGCCATGACCCTCAACGGTAAAAAACACTACTACGCCAATGTAGACCTGGCGAATGGCCAGTTCTTCACCTATGGTGCTTCCATCAAAGCACCGGGTGGGGTAGCGGGTACTTCCCTGTGGTTGCGTGCAGACGCAGGTACTTCCGGCACTACAGATAATACAGCTATCAACGGCTGGACAGACTTCGCTTCAGACCTGAACAACGCTACACAGGCCACTGTTGCCAACCAGCCGCTCTTTATGAGCAATGCTGCCAGCAACGCGAACTTCAACCCGGTAGTGAAATTCGATGGGGCTGATTTCATGAACCTCGATATCAGCAAACTGCCGATGGGCACCAGCGCTAGAACATTCTTTGGTGCAGGTAACTTGTCTACGCTCACCGGTAACAGTTATATCATCGGATATGGTGGCAGCACCACCAGCCAGGGTGTGGGCCTCGCAACCATAAGCGGTAATGGTACCGCGGATTTTGTGGGTTGGGCCAACGACGTGACCAGTGCTGCAGGCTACTGGCAAACCGGCATATTTAATGAAATGGTGGGCGTATGGGCCGGTAATGGCGGCAATGCGACGCTGTACGGCAAAATGCAGAAGTTAGGAGGACCGCTGGCCAAAGCCTGGAACACCACTACCGGCGGCGCCCAAATCGGTAGCGCTCCATGGGACAATACACAGTCCTGGAAAGGTACTATTGGTGAGGTTATCGTATATCCGACCGCGTTAAGCACCAATGAACTGCAACGCGTGTCTACCTACCTGGCTGTCAAGTACGGTTATACGATGGACCAGACCACGCCGGTCGACTATCTGGCTACCGATGGCACCACCAAAATATGGGACGCCACTGCTAACGCTACTTATAAAAATAACATCACCGGTATCGGCCGTGACGATGTGGAAGGCCTGGCACAGAAACAAAGCCAGAACATCAACACCGGCTTACAGCCTATAGTGGGCCTCGGCGGTATCGCTGCTGACAACCTTAGCAATACAAATACTTTCTCCGCAGATAAATCATATATGGTATGGGGAGATGATGGCGCGGCCACGGCTTTCTCTACTGCCATCACCGGCAACCCGGCTGTTACTACCCGAATGGCAAGAGTTTGGAAAGTGCAGGAGTCTGGCACGGTAGGTACCGTGAATATCGCTGTGCGGAGAGACCAATTGCCCAAAACGGCTACTACGCCTTACCTGGTAGTGAGCAACGATGCCACTTTCGATGGCACTGACCAGTTTATTCAATTGTCTGCCACAGACGTGAACGGCGTGGCGAGCTACACCACCAATGTGGACCTGACCAGCGGCCAATACTTTACTTTCGCCAGCTTCGTGACAGCACCAGGCGGTGTTGCCAACGAAATGCTGTGGGTGAAAGCAGATGCAGACCTCCAGGTGAATGCCAATAACCAGGTGGAACAATGGTTCAACCAGGCTGGCGCTATGGTAACGGAACTGCGCGCAGCACCTGTTGCACATACCGATCCGATAGCTGCTTCTGCAGACATCCTCAACGTGCCTAACGGTATCAACTTCAACCCTGCGGTAGACTTCTCCGGCGCTAAAACCAAATCGCTGAAGGGTAATGCCGATGCTAACTGGAACTCAACGCCTAACCTGTCCATCTTCTCTGTGAGCGCGCCGGAAGGCCCTGCAACTAACGGCCTCGTAGGTATTTTTGCCACCAATGGTGACTGGTCGGCATCTCCTAATGCCGGCAGGGGCCTGGTGTATACCAGCGGTGTTAACTACGCGCTGGATGGTGCCGGATGCCTGATAGCACCATCCTATCCTCCTTATTTAGGGGCTAATATAATACGTGGTGTGTATGTAAGTACCAATAACGGGCGGAATGGAGGCACGTGGTTGAATGGCTTACAGGGTACTGCCGCTACGAAGGACTGCTTTACGCAGGCAGGCGGTTCTTTCTTTGAAATAGGTGGCCGCACCACAGATGTTGCCACCTTTGACGACCGCATCTTCAACGGTAAAATCCCCGAGGTGATCGTTTACAAATCTGCCCTCACTCCAACAGAGGCGCAGAAAGTAGAATCATACCTCGGTGTTAAATATGGCATTACGCTGGACCAGTCCACTGCACAGAACTATCTGGCCACCGACGGCTCCGTGATCTGGAACGCCACTGCCAACAACACTTATAAAACAAATATCTTCGGTATCGGCCGCGACGACCGCGAAGCACTGACTCAGAAACAGTCCCGCAGCATCCATCCCGGTTCCATCCTGACAATCGGTATGCGCACCATCGCTGCAACCAATGCTGATAACGGCAATACCTTCGGTACAGACAAGAGTTACCTGATGCTGGGCAGCAACAGCAATGCACTGACTGTAAGCGGTACGGACCTGCCTGTCGGCAGCTGTATCCCTGAACGCCTCACCCAGGAATGGAAAACACAGTTCACCAACTACGATATCAGCACACAGCCACTCAGCATGCAGTTCAACCTGAACGGCATCACCGTGAAAGGCACTGCTGCTGCTGATTTCACCATTCTGGTGGACGAAGACGGCGACGGCAACTTCGCTACCGGCACCATCACTGAAATTCCTGCTACCAGCTTCAATGGCGGTATCGTGAGCTTCGATAACATCAGCACCCTGAAAGACGGCCAGGTATTCACCCTCGTGACCAGCCACCTGCAACGTACGGCCAACCTGGTGCCCGATGCTACCGTGAGAACAGTAGCTTCTACCTGTGTCGACAAAGGCACGCTGTACTTCATCGATCCTTCCGATGCCAACAAATACATTGCTTCCATTACCCTGAACGGTAACACCATGGACGTGACCAAACTGTCCGCCCTGGTAGACGTGAACAGGGACATGAACGCAACCCTGGGCAAAAACAGCGGCACTGACTACGGTACGCAGCTGATGCGCAGACTGGTACAGATCAGCTACACCGGCGCTGACCTGACACAGAACGGTGGCGTTACCCTCCGCTTGTTCTGGAACCCTGCCGAAAAAACCAATGCACAGAACATGCTCTCCGGCACGCGCGGCGTAACCGGCGCTCAACGCTGGGCATGGTTCAAACATACCGGCGATATCACCGCTACCCTGGCAGACCTGTCTGCCGCAGGACTGGCCAATATTAATGAACTGACACCTTCCGCTACCGGTCAACAGGACGGCGTGGAATATGTGGAATTCAGCGGTATACAGAACTTCTCCACTTTTGGCGGCGTTACTACCGCCAGCGGCGTACTGGCCATCACCAAAGGTCAGGACGGTAAGGAAGGCGCCCAGAACGGCTCCTTTAATATCAGCCTGCCTGGCACAGTTACGGCCACAGAAGACATCACAGTGACCTACAATGTGACAGGCACCGCTGCTAACGGCGTGGACTATACGACGTTAAGCGGTACAATGGTATTCCCGGCCGGTAGCAACAGCGTACCGCTGCCGGTAATGGTGACAGATGACAATATCCTCGAGATCACTGAAGACGTGACCGTGTCCCTGACTGCTGCTTCCGGCAACAGTGGCGGCACCTATACTATCAGCAGCACACAGCCTGCCGCGACCATCAATATTGTGGACAACGACAGCAATGATCCGGCTAAAACCACCGTGGGCGTTGTTTGGTCTAAAGACGCCAAAGAACCGGACGTCAACGGCGAATTCAATATCAGCCTGCCAACAGGCATCACAGCTGCTGAAGACATCACCGTGAAATATAGCATTGCCGGTACAGCTACGCCTGGTGCGGACTATGTGCCGTTGAGCGGAACAGCAGTGATCCTCGCAGGCCAGGGTGGCGTAATGGTGCCAGTGGTAGTAGCTGACGACCAGCTGCTGGAAAACCCTGAAACGGTGATTGTTAGCATCATAGATGGTAAATCCACCAACTTCGTGCTGACACCGCGTGCAGGCGCCACTACTGCTACAGTGAACATCATCGATGATGAAAACACACCGGCCAACCTGGTACTGAGCATCACCAAAACGGCAGATGCCGCAGAACCGGCCACCAATGGCAGCTTTACCATTAGCCTGCCTCCTAATATCAAGTCCATAGAACCTATCACGGTCAACTATGAAGTGAGCGGTACAGCCATAGGTGGGTCTGATTACAACACCCTCAGCGGCACCGTTGTATTCCCAGCCAACCAGCCCAGTGTAACCCTGCCCGTTACTGTGATCAATGACGACCTTATTGAGAACACGGAAGACGTGACAGTGAAACTCACCGGCGGCACCAGCGCCAGCTTCAACTTCACCGCCAGCGCGACCAACGGTACCGCTACCGTGAATATCGCTGACGATGATAACACTGCCGCTAACCGCGTACTGAGCATCAAAAAAACAACTGATGCCGCAGAACCATCTACCAACGGCTTATTTACCATTAGCCTCCCTGGTACGATCAAGTCATCTGAACCCGTAACCATAACCTATACATCCTCCGGTACCGCCACCAGCGGCGCAGACTATGTGGCGCTGGGAACAACCATTGTGCTGCCTGCCGGTCAGAACAGCATTACTTTACCATTCACCGTTGTTGATGATAAGATCATCGAGAATACCGAGACTGTCATTGCAGCGGTGAGTGGCGGTGCCAGCACCAGCTTTGCTTTCACTGTCAGCCCCACAGACGGCAGCGCCACTGCCAACATCGCTGATGATGACAATACAGCTGCCAACCGCGTGCTCAGTGTAGTCAACGATGGGGGAGACGCGTCCGAACCGTCTACCAACGGCAAGTTCACTATCAGCCTGCCCAAAGGCGCTACCCCTGCGGACGACATTGTGGCGGCAGAGCCAATTACGGTGACGTACAGCATCACCGGTTCCGCGATTAACGGCACCGACTATGCGAACCTGAGCGGTACAGTAGTGATTCCCGCCGGTCAGAACAGTGTAACCGTTCCCGTGACAGTGATCGATGACCAGCTGATGGAACCTACCGAAACGGTGAACATGAAACTGACCGATGGTAAGAGCACCAGCTTCTTATTCACCGCCAGTGCTACCAATGGTACTGCTACCGTGAATATCCTGGATGATGACAACACACCGGCCAACCGCGTACTGAGCATCGACAAAGTGAACGATGGCGCAGAACCGGCCACCAATGCACTGTTTAAAATCAGCCTGCCTGCCAATGTTGCTCCTTCTGAGGCCATCACCATAACTTATAAAGTAACAGGATCAGCGACTAACGGCACCGACTATACTACATTAACCGGAACGATGACCCTGCTGGCAGGACAAAACACTGCTACGCTGCCGGTGGTAGTGACCAACGATACGGAGATAGAAGGTACAGAAGACGTGGTGATAGAACTCACCGGCGGCAGCTCTGCCAACTTCTCTTATACGCTCAATCCGGCTAAAACTATCGCTACGGCCAACATTGCCGATGACGATGATACACCTGCCAACCGGGTACTGAGCGTGACCAACAATGGCGACGCCGCAGAACCGGCCACTCATGGCGGATTTAAAATCAGTCTGCCTACAGGCGTAATTGCCGCCAAACCTGTTACCGTGAACTATAGCATCGCGGGAACAGCAACAGCCACAGCAGACTATGCCGTCTTAACAGGCACGGCTACCATCCCTGCCGGTCAACCTTTTGTGATCGTACCGGTAACAGTGGCCGATGATAAAATCATCGAACTGACAGAAACCGTAGTGATGAACATTACCGGCGGCACAGGTGGCGGCTCCGCCTATACCGCGTCAGCTTCCGCTAACACCGCTACGGTCAACATCGCAGACGACGATAATACGCCGGCAAACCGGTTGGTGAAAGTAGTGGCCACCCGTGACGGCGCCGAAGGCGGAACTACCATCAAATTTGATTTCTTGCTGCCTACCGGTATCACTGCCTCTCAAGACATAAAAATCAATTATTCCATTGGTGGTACGGCCATCTTAGGTACAGACTATAACGGCCTCAATGCAAGTGATTTCGACAGGACCGCCATCATTCCTGCCGGAAGTACATCTACCGCTATCGTGGGCAACATCGTGGACGATAAGATCATAGAAGGAACAGAAAACGTGGTGATCACCATCACAGACGCCGCTTCCACCGACTTTACCTTCACGCCTGACCCGGCTGGTACTACTGCTACCGGAAATATCCTGGACAACGATGACATCTCCGCCAACCGTGTGATCAGCATCAAGCCAAGGATGGACGCCGCCGAACCGGCTACCAGCGGTGCTTATGGCATTAGCCTGCCAACCGGTTATTCGTCTGCGGTGCCTATTACCGTGACTTATAGCATTGCGGGTACATCCACCGCAACTCCCGGCGTGGACTACGCTACCCTCACCGGTACCGCAGTGATCCCTGCCAATACAGAGGGCGTGGACGTGTTCGTGAACCCGATCGATGATAAACTCATTGAAAACACAGAAACAGTGATTGCTACGCTGACAGGTGCTACTGCCACCGGTTTCACTTATACGCTCAGCCCAACCAACGCCACTGCTGTTGTCAACATCGATGATGATGATAATACACCGGCCAACCGCGTACTGAGCATCACCAAATTGAACGATGGCGCAGAACCTGCATCCAACGCAGCGTTCAAGATCAGCCTGCCTGGAAACGTGGCGCCTTCTGAAGACCTCACCGTGACTTACAGCATTGATGGTACGGCCACTAACGGTACCGACTATGCGACTTTAGGCACCACCGTGACCTTCCCGGCAGGACAGAACTATATTACCATACCTATCGTTGTGACCAACGATACAGAGATAGAAGGTACAGAGAACGTAAAACTGACCCTCTCCGGTGGCAGCTCTGCTAAGTTCACCTATACCGTAGATGGCACCAACGGCAGTGCTACTGCTGATATCGCCGATGATGATGACGTACCGGCCAACCGTGTGCTGAGCATCACTAAAAACGGCGATGCCGCAGAACCTTCCACTAATGGCGGGTTTAAAATCAGTCTGCCAACGGGTGTAACTTCCACCCAGCCGATCACCGTGAACTATACCATAGCAGGTACCGCTACCGGCGGCACAGGCGCCGGTGCAGATTACAACGCTATCACAGGCACAGTGACCATCCCTGCCGGTCAGCCGTTTGTAATCGTTCCGGTAACAGTGGCAGATGATAAAATCATCGAACCAACAGAAACCGTTATCATGAACATCACCGGCGGAACGGGCGGCAGCACTACCTATACAGCGTCTGCTTCGGCGAATACCGCTACCGTGAATATTGCGGATGATGATGATACACCCGCCAACCGTGTGATCAGGGTAAAAGTGGATACTGATGGTTCGGAAGATGGAAACGCACTGAAGTTCAGTTTCTTCCCGGCTCCGGGTATTACCATCTCCCAACCGGTTACTATTAAGTATACCATAAAAGGTACTGCCCTTTTAAGTACAGACTATAACGGCAACACACCGGCAGATTTTACCGGTACTGTGACGCTGCCTGCCAATGCGCTTAGCACATCCACCACTGCTACGGTGGTAGATGATAAGATCATAGAAGGTACAGAAACAGTGGAAGTGGCTGTCACCAGCGCATCTTCTGCGGACTTTACCTTTGCGCCTGACGCAGCGGAAGGCACCGCTACAGGTAACATCCTGGACAACGATGACGTAACGGCCAACCTGGTGCTGAGCGTTACCAAAAAAGCAGATGCCGCTGAACCTGCCACCCATGGCAGCTTTGAGGTGAGCCTGCCTGCAGGTTATTCTTCTGCCAGGGATATTACCGTGACATATAACGTGAATGGCTCGGCCACTTCCGGCACGGATTATCAGAACCTGGGTACTATTACCATCCCTGCCGGTCAGACCAGTGCGATCGTTCCGGTGAATGTGATAGATGACAAAATCATTGAGCCGACAGAAACAGTGGACCTGACCATTACCGGTGGCAATGACACCAAATACACCTATACCGTGGCTGTTGGCACGGCTACCGTAAACATCGCCGACGATGATTATGCTGCGAACAATAATATTGTGTTGCTCACGAAAGTGTCTGACGCAGTAGAAGGCGGTACCCATGGACAATACAGAATTTCCCTGCCGCCGAATATTACCGCTGCCAGCGATGTGGTGGTAACCTTTAACCTTACGGGAGGAACAGCAACATTGGGAGCAGATTACTCTTTACAGGGCTTATCTTCCCCTAATACCTTTGTGATCCCGGCAGGTGCCAACGATGTGTTGATAGATGTGGTTGCTGTAAACGATGGTGCTCCTGAAGGACCGGAGACTGTGGTGATGAACCTGACCAACGCTACGTCTTCCGGTTTACCATTCACCATTGATCCTTCCGGTAACGGAGCTGTGGTAAACATCATTGATGTGAACGCGACCACCGATAGCCCGATACAGATATTCGCCGGCACAGATGCGGCCGAACCGGCTACTAACGGTACTTTCACCGTGAAGCTGAGCGGCGGCGCCAATGCGCAGAAAGATATCACCATAGGATACCAGATTTCCGGTACCGCTACACCTGGTCTGGACTACACCGCGCTGGGCAATATTGTGATCAAAGCGGGAACAGACAATACTGTTGTAGACCTCAAGGTACTCGACGATAAGATCATCGAGCTGAATGAAACCGTGAAGATCACCCTCCTGTCTGGCAGTGGCACGGCTACAAACGGAACACAGCTTATCTTCCCGGTTGATCCGGCCAACAGCGCTGTCACCGTTAATATCGCGGATGATGACGCGGCTAATCCGGCCAACCTGGTGCTGAAAGTGGTGAAAAACGAAGACGCGGCAGAACCGTCTACCAACGGTTCCTACACGGTCAGCCTGCCGGGCACTTATACCTCCGCAGCGCCGATCACGCTCAATTACACCATGAGTGGTACTGCGAGCAGTGCGGATTACACCATCAATACCGTCACCATACCAGCTAATACCAACACCTTTACCATTCCGCTGGTGGTGACAGATGATAAGATCATTGAGAACACCGAAGTCGCCACACTGACCCTCAACAGCGGTAAAGATGGTAACGGGTTCGACTATACGGCAGATGCAGCTGGCAAAGTAGCTTCGCTGAACATTGCCGATGATGACAACACTGCGCTCAACCGCGTGCTGTTAGTGAAGAAAACAGCCGATGGCGCTGAACCGGGCACTCCGGGTGAGTTTACCATCAGCCTGCCGACCGGTTACACCGCAGCGGAAGACATCGATGTAACATATACCATTGCAGGCAGCGCTACCGCCAATGACGACTATACGGCGCTGACAGGCACCGCGAGAATACTTGCCGGCACTCCTGGCAGTGTAACCGTAGCCGTGGCTGTGAAAGACGATCAGATCATAGAAGGTACTGAAACCGTTGAGATGAAACTCTCCGGTGGCTCTACCGGCAGCGGCCTGGTCTTCACACCGTCAGCCGGCAACGATATCGCTACAGTAAATATTACCGATAATGACAACACCGCAGCCAACCAGGTCGTGAGCATCAAAAAGAAAAATGATGCTGCAGAACCGGGCACCAATGGGGCCTTCATCGTTAGCCTGCCGCCGAATATCTTCTCTGCGCTGCCGGTTACAGTAAACTATACCGTAGCAGGAACCGCCGCAGAAGGCAAAGATTACGAAACGCTTACCCGTTCCGTGATCATACCGGCCAATACCAACGAGATAGCGCTGCCAATACTGGTAACAGACGATAAGATCATAGAAGGCACAGAGAACGTAGAGATCACGCTGACCACTGCTGCATCTCCGGCCTTTGCCTTCACCGTGGACCCGTCCAACGGCAAAGCCTCCCTGGACATCGCTGATGATGATGATATCGCGGGCAACCGCGTACTGACCATCAAAAATGATGGAGACGCAGCTGAACCAGGCACCAGTGGCAGATTCCTGATCAGCCTGCCTGCTACTTATTCCGCGGCAGTGCCTATCACGGTGAACTACACCGTAGCCGGAAGTGCCATTGCTGGTACAGACTACACGGCCCTGACCAATACGGCAGTGATACTGCCGGGCGACAACGGTGTATACGTGCCCGTTAATGTGATAGATGACAAGATCATCGAACCAACAGAAGACGTGACCGTGACACTGGCCGGCGGCACCGGCGCTGCGCCATACACCGGCACCGGCTCCGCTACCGTGAACATCACGGACGATGACGGTACCCCGGCCAATATGGTGCTGAGCGTAAGCAAAACATCCGACGCCGCAGAACCAGGCACCAACGGCGCGTTCCGTATCAGTCTGCCTAAAGACATCACCGTGGCCGAAGCCGTGACCGTGACTTATAACATCACCGGCAACGCGCTGAATGGCACCGACTACGACAACCTCACCGGTACCGTAGTGATCCCCGCCAATAGCGACGGTGTGACCGTGCCTGTGATCGTAAAAGATGACAAGATCATTGAAACCACCGAAGATGTGGTGATGCAACTGAATAACGGCACCACCGCCAGCGGTAAATTCACTTTCACCGCCAGCCCGACCGCCAATACCGCGTCCCTGGATATCGAAGATGACGACGCCGGTGCGCTGGTGCTGAGCATTAAGAAGAAAGCAGACGGTGCAGAGCCTGTCACCAACGGCGCCTTCACCCTTAGCCTGCCTACAGGTTATGAATCGTCTGAACCAATTACGGTGCGCTTTAACGTAGCCGGTACCGCCCTCGGTGGCACTGACTATAAGTCCATCGGAACTACCTTCTTATTCCCTGCGAATACGAAAGAAATAGACCTGCCGATAGAAGTGCTGGACGACAAGATCATTGAGCCGACAGAAACTGTGATTGTCACTTTAACAGGCGGCAGCAGCAACAACTTCAACCTGGTGGCCAGCAGCACTGAAGGCATCGCTACCGTAAATATTACAGATGACGAGGGCGCCGATCCGGCCAACCGCGTACTGGGCATTGTGAAACATGCAGATGCCGCAGAACCGTCTACCCATGGCGCCTTCAGAGTGGGACTGCCTACCGGCATCACTTCATCGGAAGACATCATCGTGAAATATACTGTGGCAGGTGACGCGACCGAGGCTGCCGACTACACTGCCTTAAGCAGAACTGTCACCCTCCCGGCCGGCAAGGACAGCGTTGATATCCCGGTACTGGTGGTGGACGATAAGATCATCGAGCCAACAGAAACCGTAGACGTTACCCTCGCAGGAGGTTTGTCCAACAGCTATACTTTCACCGGCACCAACACGGCTACTGTGAATATCGCTGACGATGACAATGTACCGGCCAACCTGGTAGTGACTGTCACTAAAACCAGTGACGCCGCAGAACCGGATGTTCCGGGCGCATTCCTGATCAGCCTCCCGGCAGGTTACACTGCATCAGAAGATATCACTGTCAACTTTGATATCACCGGTTCAGCCGCCAGTGGCGTTGATTACACCGCCCTCGGCACTACCGCGGTAATTAAAGCCGGCAACCCGAATGTGACCGTACCGGTACTCGTGATCGATGACAAACTGATAGAGATTACTGAAACAGTGGATATGGCACTCAAAGGCGGCAGCTCCACTCATTTTATCTTAACCGGTAATGGTACTGCCACCGTGAATATCGACGATGATGACAATAACCCGGCCGCCCGTGTGTTGTCTGTGACCAAAACCGCAGATGCCGCAGAACCAGCCACCAATGGCGAGTTCACGATCAGTCTCCCTGCGAATGTGTTTGCATCGGAAGACATCAAGGTACAATATACCATCAATGGTGCTTCCACTGCCATCAGTGGACTGGATTACACCGCACTGACCGGTACTGCCACTATCCTCGCGGGTGACAGCAAGGTAACCGTAACCGTACCTGTTCTTAATGACAAGATCATTGAAACAACAGAAACAGTAGTGATGGACATCACCGGCGGTACCAGCAAAAACTTCACGTACACGGCCAGCACCAGCAACGGTTCCGCTACCGTGAACATCGCAGACGATGATAATGTGCCGGCCAACCTGGTCATTGAGGTGAGAGATGCTGTAGACGCAGCTGAACCAGCAACCAACGGCTCCTTCACGGTAAGTCTGCCTACAGGCTATACCGCGTCGGAAGACATCACTGTGACTGTTAACATATCCGGTGATGCCAGTGAAGGCAAAGACTACCAGACGATGGACCGCACAGTGGTCATCCTCGCAGGAACACCTGGCAGCACGGTAGTACCAGTGAAAGTGATCGACGACAAGATCATCGAAAAAACAGAAAAAGTAACAATGACGGCGACAGGGGCTACCTCTAAGAGCTTTACGCTCGTGGCAAGCAGCACCAGCGCAAGCGCCACCGTGAACATCGCAGACGATGACAACACGGCCGCCAACAAGGTGCTGAGCGTAACGAACTATGGCAATGCAGCAGAGCCGGGAACTAACGGCAGCTTCGCCATCAGCCTGCCCAAAGGGGTAACCTCGGCCGAAGATATCACTGTCACCTATAACGTGACCGGTGGAGACGCCATCAGCGATGTTGACTACAACGCCCTCAGTGGCACGGTAGTCATCCCCGCAGGAAAAGACACCGTATTCGTACCGGTGATCGTAAAAGACGATAAGATCATCGAGAACACTGAAGCCGTAGAGGTGACCCTCAACAGCGGCATCAGCACCAGCTTCAGCTTCACGGCCAGCCCCACCGACGGTAAGGCGACTGTAACGATTGCTGACGATGATAATGTTGACGCCAACCGCGTACTGGTGGTGACCAAAAAAGCAGATGCCGCAGAACCGGGCACCAATGGTACATTCACCATCAGCCTGCCCGCAGGATATACCGCATCAGAACCGATCACGGTAGATTATGACCTCACCGGTTCCGCTATCAACGGTACAGACTACGCTAACCTCACCGGTTCTGTAGTCATCCCGGCAGGCGCACCTGGTAGTGTAGATGTAGTGGTGGCCGTTGCCGATGACAAGATCATCGAAGGCCCCGAAACCGTGATCATGACACTGAAAGGCGGTAAATCTGCCAGCGCTGTCTACACCGGCACCAACAACGCCACCGTGAACATTGCGGATGACGATGATGCAGTGGCCAACCGCGTACTGACAGTGACCAACGGTGGCGATGCCGCAGAACCAGGCACCAACGGCAGCTTTAAAGTGAGTCTGCCGGCAGGGTACACTGCTGCAGAAGACATCACGGTGAATTATCAGATCACCGGTAGCGCCACGGCAGCCACAGATTACAAAGCCATCACCGGCACCATTACCATTCCGGCCGGTATGCCAGGCAGCGTGTCCGTTCCGGTGACCGTTATCGACGACAAGATCATCGAAGGCACCGAAACCGTGATCATGACACTGAACGGCGGAAAATCCAACACCTTCACCTACACCGGCACCAACAATGCCACCGTGAATATTGCCGATGACGACGATGTGCCGGCCAACCGTGTGCTGACAGTGGAAAGAAAAACAGACGCCGCAGAACCGTCCACCAATGGTGAGTTTACGGTCCGTCTGCCTAAAGGCATCACCGTATCGGAAAATGTGATCGTCAACTACAATATCACGGGTACGGCTATCCCGGGCACAGACTACAAAACACTGGCTGGCTCAGTCATCATACCAATAGGCCAGGACAGTGTAAATGTGGAAGTACCGGTAATTGACGATAAACTGATAGAGAATACAGAAACAGTGGTGATGACACTGGCCGGCGGCTCTTCAACCCGCTTCACCTTCACCGGTAACACCAGCGCCACTGTGAATATTATGGACGATGACAATGTTGACGCTAATCGTGTGTTGACCGTCACCGCCACCAAAGACGCCGCAGAACCGGCTACAGCAGGTGAATTCACCATCAGCCTGCCAAACGGAATTGCTTCTTCCGAACCGGTTACTGTGAAGTACACCATCAACGGCGCTTCCACCGCCACCAGCGGAGCAGACTACACCGCACTTAGCGGCACCGTGGTAATCCCTGCCGGCGTGGACAGAGTAACCGTTCCGGTCCCGGTACTGGACGATAACTTCCTGGAAAACACCGAAACCGTGGTAATGGACCTCACTAATGGTACATCCACCAGCTTCACCTTTACCGGTGGCAGCAGCGCAACGGTGAACATCATCGATGATGAGAACACACCGGCCAACCGCGTCCTGAACATCGTGAAGAAAGCAGATGCCGCAGAACCAGCCACCAATGGCGCCTTCACCATCAGTCTCCCGAACGGCATCCGTGCCTCCGAAGACATCAAGGTGAACTACACCATAGCAGGTACCGCTACCAGCGGCGCTGACTATGCGGCCATCACCGGCACCATCACCATCCCTGCGGGCGCCACTGACGTGGACGTACCGGTTACCGTAACAGATGACAAGGTGATTGAACAAACAGAAACCGTGATCATGACACTGAACGGCGGCGCGTCCAACAGCCTCACCTTCACCGGTAACGGCAACGCTACTGTCAACATCGCAGATGACGAAAGCATCACGCCGGCGAGCATGGTAGTGAACATCGCCAAAGATACCGATGGCGCAGAACCGTCTACCAACGGCGGCTTTAAAGTGAGCCTCCCGACAGATGTCACTTCTTCGGAAGATATTACGGTGAGCTATACCGTGACAGGCACCGCTACCGCCGGCGCAGACTATGTGACCCTCACCAATTCCGTGGTGATCCCGGCAGGCAGGAACGATGTCATCATTCCAGTGGTTGTGACAGACGATCAGATCATTGAGGTGACAGAAACCGTGATAGCGACGCTCAACGGCGGCACATCGGCCCACTTCACCCTGACAGGTAACGGCAACGCCACTGTGAATATCGCTGACGATGAAATCAAGACACCGGCCAACCTGGTGCTGACCGCCACCAACGGCGCTGATGCAGCGGAACCGTCCACCAACGGCTTCTTTACCATCAAACTGCCGAAAGGGGTAACATCTTCAGAAGACATCACAGTGAACTACAGCGTGACAGGTACTGCTACCAGTGGTGCAGATTACACCACACTCGCGGGTACCGTAGTCATCCCGGCAGGTAAAGACAGTATCAACATACCAGTCAATGTCATAGATGATAAAATAATAGAAGGCACCGAAACAGTGGTGCTGACACAAACCAGCGCCAGCTCGGCCAACTTCACCTTCACGTCCGCAGGCAGCGCCACGGTGAACATCCTGGACGATGAAACCCTCGATGCCAACCTGGTACTGAATGTGACCAAAGATGCAGACGGAGCAGAGCCGAACACGAACGGTGGCTTCAGGATCAGTCTCCCGGCCGGCGTGACCGCAGCCATGGACATCACCGCTACCTACAGCGTAGCAGGTACTGCCACCAGCGGCACAGACTACACAGCCCTCACCGGCACAGTAGTCATCCCGGCAGGTCAGGACGGTGTAGCCGTACCGGTTACAGTGACCGACGACCAGCTGATTGAAGGAGATGAAACCGTGATCATCACCGGCACCGGTGGCACCGCAGGCAGCCTTGTCTTCAAACCAGGCACCAGCAGCACCGCTACCGTCATCATCGCCGATGATGACAATACCAACCTGGACCTGGTAGCAACCGCCAGCAAGCCTAACGCGGCAGAACCTTCTACCGCAGGTGAATTCACCATCAGCCTGGCCAGCGGTAAAATACCGACAACAGACATCACCGTGACCTATAACGTGGCAGGTACTGCTACCGCAGGCAGTGATTATACAACCCTCACCGGTACCGTAGTGATCCCTGCAGGCCAGACCAGTGTAACCGTACCCGTTACAGTGTCAGACGACGACCTGATAGAACCGGTGGAAACAGTGGTGCTTACTATCGCTAACGGTAAATCAGGTAACATCAACTTCCCGGCAGGCGCCAACAAAACAGCTACTGTCAATATCGCGGACGATGATAACACGGACCTGAGCCTGATCGTGACCGCCAGCAAACCGGATGCAGTTGAACCAGGAGTGAACGGAGAGTTCACCATCAGCCTGGCCGGCGGCAAACGCACCGCAGAACCGATCACCATACAGTATATGATCAGCGGCAGCGCTACACCGGATGCTGATTACACGGCCATTACCGGCACCATCACCATCCCGGCAGGCGCCAACAAAGTAACCGTTCCGGTGAACGTGCTCGACGACAAAGAGATAGAAACTCCGGAAACCGTGATATTCATGCTGACCGGTGGCACCTCCAACAGCTACACCTTCACTCCGGGCACTGCTAAGGAAGCTACCGTTACCATCACCGATACCGATAAAATGGCCGGTGACCTGATCATCACGAAAGAGATCGTCGCTCCGGCAACAGGGCCTTACCGCATGGGACAGAACCTGACATACCGCATCACCGTACAGAACGCGGGTAACATACCAGTGACCAACGTGAGAGCGGAAGACCGTCTGCCGGTACAACTGGACATACCTACCCACACTTCCGCAGAAAGAGGGGAAGTGATAGTGACACCAGGCAACAAACTGGTAACCTGGAACATCGGTGACCTCGCAGTGGGCGCTACCGTACAAATGACGCTGACCAGCCGCGTAATAGAAGGCGGACAGCTGAACAACGAAGCATCGGCCTACAGCACCAACATGCCGGACGCTGACAGCAGCAACAACGTGGCGGTATCCAGTGTGGCGATAGAAGGTTCTGACCTGTCCTTCCCGAATGTGATCACACCTAACGGTGACGGTAAAAACGAAAGGTTCATTATCGGAGGACTGGAGAAATACCCTGGTTCAGCTATCTACATCTACAACCGTTGGGGAAGTATGGTATATCAATCCAAAGACTACCGCAACGATTGGAACGGTTCCAACCTGAACGAAGCGACCTACTACTATATCCTGGAAGTAAGGAAGCCGGACGGTATCAAGAAGTATAAAGGCTGGATAACGATATTACGGTAAGAGATAACAATTATATCTGCTACAAAAAAAGTAAAAGATGCAAAAAGTACTCAGAGCGGGAATAATGGTCTTGCTGCTGGCAATAAGCATGAAGGGCGCGGCGCAACAGAACATACAGTTCAGCCAGTACATCTTCAACGGGTTAAGTGTTAACCCGGCCTATGCGGGTTATAAGGAAGACTTGTATGTGAATGCCATTTATCGTCATCAGTGGGCCGGGTTCCCCGGAGCACCCCGTACGGGCGGAATATCGCTCGACGGGGTGACGCCCGCCAGCGATAAAAAAGTAGGCCTGGGCATGCAGATGTTATTTGACAAATCGGGGCCGCAGGACGCGCTGTCGCTCTATGGTTCCTACTCGTACCGCATTCCGCTGGACGATGAAGATACCCGGAGGCTTTGTCTCGGTATAGGCGCCGGCGTTACCCAGTACTCTATCGATGGTACGGCGCTGCAATACATCGATAATGAAGATGCGGCCATACCGCTGGGCAAAAAGAGCGTATGGGTGCCTGATGCCCGCTTTGGCATCTACTATTATACGCCCCGCTTTTATGCCGGCGCTTCCGTGATGGACTTGTTTTCACTCTATACCGATGCGTCGCGTTATAACTGGAAAGGCAACAACTATTCCACCATCCGGAAAACACAGCACCTGTATATTACCACCGGTGCTATGTTTCCGCTGGGGGAGAACCTGCAGCTGAAACCATCGATCCTGATCAAGGAAGATTTTAAAGGACCTACCAACGTGGACATTAACGCTTTCCTGTTGATAGGAGAGAAGTTGTGGGTGGGTGCGTCTTACCGTACCGGTGTGGGCATATGGAGAAAAACCAACCTGCAGAAAGACCTGAGCGAACTGGACGCCGCCAGTGTAATGGTGGAGTTTTACGCCACCGAAAAGCTGCGTATCGGGTATGCCTACGATCTGACCATCAATAAGATGGCCGGTTACCAGGGAGGTTCCCACGAGATATCCCTGGGCTTTCTGATCCCCTCAAAAAATTATACAGTTAAGAACCCACGGTATTTTTAAACTTTAGTTACTACCCGCTATGATACGACATACCAGAAGAATGATCATCCCGCTGCTGTTGTTGTCTGCCGCCAACGTCTATGGCCAGGAGCAGAAAAGTGTGTTGCAGTTGGCGGAAGCAGCTTATGCCAGACAGGAGTATGCCGTGGCCGGCGCGCTCTATAATAGGATCGCCCGCCAGAAAGGAGACAGGATGAAGGTAGAGCAACTGATGAAAATGGCCCGTAGCTTCCAGGAGATCGGTTATTATAGACAGGCGACGGACATATACAAAGAGATCACCAGTCGCCCTGACCGCCCCGCCGCCGCTTATTTCGCCTACGGTGAAGCGCTGCGGCAGCTGGAGCAGTACGACGAGGCCAAGGCGCAATATGCGCTGTTCACCACCGGCAATGCCGATAGCCTTCAGCTGAAGGAAATGGCGCTGAAAGGTTGCGACAGCGCGGTGGTATGGACCGCCAAAGGCGCGCCTGTGCAACTGAAGCCGCTGAAAGAACTGAACACCCCCGGCTCGGAAGTGGTGAGCGGCGTAGTACAGAAAGGACTGCTGCTGATGTCGAACGGCTACCGCACCATGGCGCTGAGCAGCGGCTCACAGGCCAAACCGCCCAAGGACAAGCGGACGGAGGAACCTTATTACAAGGCGTATGTTTATCAGCAATATGCCGGTGATAACTCCAACGCCTATCTGGAAGAACTGGTGCCGGGACTGCTGGGTAAATTTGATTATAACATCGGGCCGGTATGCCTGAATAATACAGAAGATACGCTGTACGCCACAATCAACATACAGGGCAAAGAAGTTCCCTATACCGGTAAAGGCGTTGTCAACGGCGTACGTCATCTGCAACTTTACCAGTCTGTAAAAAAGGATGGTAAATGGGAACCGCTGGTGCTGCTGCCTGGCATCAATCTGGAAGGATATTCTTCCAGTCACGCCGTGCTCAATTCCACCGGCGACGTCCTGTACTTTGTGTCTGACCGTCCGGGCGGACTGGGGCAGACAGATATCTGGTACTCAGAGAAACAGGCCGATGGCTCCTGGGGCGCGCCTGTCAACTGTGGCAGCCAGGTCAACACCGTGGCGTCAGAGACTTTCCCCACCGTCAACGAAGAAGGTATTCTCTACTTCTCCAGCAGGGGACATGCCGGTATGGGTGGTTATGACATCTACCGGATAAGAGGCGCCAAGGCCGCCTGGGAAGCACCGCAGAACATGAAGCTGCCGTTCAACTCCGGCGCAGATGATATCGGGCTGATACTGAAACGCAACGGCTATGAGGGTTACCTGGCTTCCAGCAGAACAGGCGGCCTCGGAAGGGACGATATTTATTACTTCTCCGATGCGCATTACTTCAGCAGGGTTGACAATGGCCAGAACGAAAATTCAAACCCAAATCCAAATGTTAATCCGAACATACATCCAAACCCCGGTCAGCCGTCAGCCCCGGGCAACGGTTCGCCGTCAGGTTCCGATGGCGGAAGACCTGTTCCGGTGGTGAAACACCATACACCTGAAGAGGAAGATGACAAAAAGAAACTGGAAGAACTGAAGTTCCTCTATGATTACAACAGTACCGCGCTGCTGACAGAGTCCCGCAGGATACTGGACCAGGTGGCCGCCGTACTGAAACGTTATCCTGAGTGGAAGGTGGTGATCACCTCCTTCGCGGACAACCGCGGTAGTGACCAGTATAACACCGACCTGTCTGCGTTGCGTTGTTATGCGGTAATAGACTATCTGGCCAACAAAGGCATCGATCCCAAACGCCTTTACTACAGCAACAAAGGAGAGAAAGATCCGGTGAACGGCTGTAAGGACGGCGTGCCTTGTAAAGAAGAAGATTATAAGCAGAACAGGCGTTCTGAGCTGCGGATAAAATGGTAATGATGAAAATGAAAAGCGGGTGCCCGGAAATAATACCGAGGCACCCGCTTTGTCGTTTGTATAAGATTATCTGATTTTGTTCATGGTACTGTCATCACAGTGTTCCCTCAGCCAGTCCACATGGACGGTGTTGTCAAGGAATGTGCCGGTATGAATAAGTTTGTCCAGGTTAAAATTCATATCTAAATATAGGAAGTACGGAGGATATTAGCGCTTGGTTATCAGTCCTGCGTGCCAAACAACAAAATTTCTTTCACTGCCACGCGGCTGCTTTCCGGCTTGATGCCGGTAATCACGTACCGCACGTATTGTACGCCGGGACTGTTAAACAGCACCGCTTTGTAATCCTGTCCGCTGGACAGTTTATCCGGGCTGGCGACGGTCCACGTATTCCCGTCAGACGATGTTTCTATCCTGTAGTTGTACCAATCGCTGTCTTTCCCCCAGAAGACCTGGCTTCCGGTTAAAGAACAGGGCTTTTCCAAATGAAGTGTGATGACTAACGGGAAAGTATTGCCGGTGGTTGTCCAGCCGGTGACGTTGTTTTTGTCTGTCAGCGCCCCGGAGCCTGGAGGGCTCACCTGGCCGTTGATCGCAATTTTTACGTTGTTTAAAGGAATTTCCCGGAGTGTATTGACTTGTCCTGCTTTGGCTGTTATGTCAGCATGTCTCCGCTGATAGTCATTCACCCATTTGGCATGCGGAGCATCGGGGACAGTTTTTGTTGTACGGGCTTGTGTGCGGATGGTTTTAACAGCGCGTTCCAGTCCTTCGCTTTCCGCGGTGATCGTGATTTCACCGGGCATATCGCTGCTTTGGACAAGGGCATATCCTATTCCGCCTTCCGTCTGTTGCACCGCGATGGCTGCATCCGGGATGTTGCCGCCAACAAGGTGACCGTCGCCGGTAACGTGCAGCCGGACACTGTACGATTGTCCTGCCTGTGTGTTAGCGACCAGGGTTCCGTTTTTATCACATACTTTGATGTATACCGGAATCATATCAGAGCCATCAGCAATGAGTGGCGCAGCCGGTCCCGGTATTGTTATTTCCAGGTGGTGGGCCGTTTGAGGGGTGGTGACAGCGTGGCTGCATACCCGTTTGCCGTCGAGCCAGCCTTCGGCATGGAGCGTGCCCGGTTCATAGCGGCCTAACGCGAACGCATATAGGGGACTGCCGTTTTTGGCAGCAATGAAGGGCGCTGTAGCAGCGTTGCCGGAGCGGGTTTTACGGCCCACGAGCTGGTTGTTGCGGTACAACAGCACGGTATCACAGTTCGAAAAAACAATGATGGTGGAATCGGTGCCTGGCAGGTTATTGTAGCTGGCGATGAATACCATGGGACCGTATGATTTATTGCGGGCCGACTGCATGGATTGCAGCTGGTAGTAGCTGAATTTTTCATAACGGTCCATATCAGTCACGCCGCTGAATGCTGTTACGGGATCACTGCCACGGGTATAGTCATTGTAGCTCCACACGAAATATCCGCCGATGCGGGGATTGGCATCCAGCCGGGCATGGTCCCAGTATCCGCCGTGTTCTTCGCTGGTTTCCCCGTTAAGGGCCTGCTGACGCAAAATACACTGATTGATCATTCCCCGGGCCGTGTATTGACGGGAAGCACGCAGGCCGTTTTCCTGTGCCGCATCTGCCACCCAGGTATCTCCCCATTCCCGGGTGAGGGACGGTTTGCCTGGCGCCGGGTCTGTCATGTCGGGGTTGACCACTTTGTAGAAAACATCGTAATGATCGCGGCTGCGTTTATTGTAATCATCTGCGGTGAACATTTGGTCCCCCGGCATCTCTTCATGAGCTATCCGCACTGCTTCCTGCATCCAGGTGGAAGGAGTAGGGGATTCGTTCAGGGAAGTTTCCCAGAGAAATACCGAAGGGTGGTTCCTGTCGCGGCGTATCATTTCCCTGATATCGCGGAAGGTGCGTGCTTTGAAGATGCTGTCTTCGCTGTAATATTGCCAGCCGGGCTGGCATTCGATGACCAGCAGGCCCAATTCATCGCAGGCGTGCAGGAAATCAGGTGACGCCGGGTAGTGGGCCGCCCGTACTGCGTTGAAACCGCCTTTTTTGAGCTGCCATGCATCGCGGTATTGCAGGGAGGCCGGCGCTGCATCGCCGATGTAAGGATAAACCTGGTGGCGGTTGGCGCCTCGCAGGTAGAGTTTTTCCCCGTTAATGTAAAAGCCATCTGCTTTAAAGGAAATTGTGCGGATACCCGTTGGCGTTACCCGTTTGTCGACAAGCAATTTACCGTTGTAGACCTCCGATTCCAGCTGGTAGAGATAGGGATGGTCCGGATGCCATAGTTGTGGGGCGGTGATATGAAGTTGTTGCCGGAAAGTGGTGTCCTTTCTGCCGTTGAGAAAGACCGTCTGCCTGGAGGACGCTACAACCCGCCCGCTTTTGTCTGTCAGTTTGCTTACCAGGGTGGTGGCAACTGATGGCTGTCCGCTGTTCATGACCTGCGTATTGACCAGCAGGTCGGCGGCCTTTGCAGATACGTTGCTGCTCATGGTAAATATACCGCCTCCCGCTATTTTGCCGGCTTCTGTTTCATCGGGAATGTAAAGCTGGTTGGTGATGACCAGCGACACTTTTCTGTAGATACCACCGTAGTAGTTAAAGTCCAGCGTTGACATTTTTTTGCCGGGCGGCGTTTGCGGGTTGTCGGTATTGGAAACCCTTACGGCCAGCACGTTTGACTGGCCGGGACGAACTTTGCCGGAGATGTCTGTGCCGAAACGCATATATCCTCCGTGGTGTTCATCCAGTTTTTCGCCATTCAGGTATATTTCGCAGTCTGTCTGTACGCCTTCAAAGGAGAGGTAAAGCCGGCGGCCGGCCCAGTCAGCCGGTATGGTGAAGTAGCGGCGGTACCAGCCTACGCCCTGGTATACCCTGCCTCCTCCGTTATGTTTAGCGGTGATGCCCATCACGTGGGGAATAGTCACCGCTTCCCATGACGCATCGTTGAAGTCTGCCGCAGCAGCGTTGCTGACGTCCTGTTGACAGAATGCCCAGTTACTGTTGAAATCCAGTTCCAGTCTGGGTGACAGGCGGGATTGCGCGGTGGTGGCGGTGGTTAATGTCAGCAGCAGCAGGCACCATGCGGCGTATCGCCGTAATATACGGTGGTCCTTCTCCTGCGCTCGTGGAGAATAATACATGTTCACTGTTGATCTTCTTTTTTTGGATGCGGGGTAAAGTACGCGTTTTTACAGGAATATTTTAATGTTCTGTTTTTGCTATAATAATTATAATAGAAAGCCAGAAGTTAAATTATTTTGATGATGAATTATTACAATGGAAATTTGCATTATCAAATCACGGAAATCGTGGATGGATACAGAAAAGCAAATATCATGAGCATAAACATTTTTGGACCGGCCACTGTCGGTCTGCTGCAACTGAACAACCGTATCGCGATGGCCCCTATGACAAGGGCCAGGAACGCAGATGGTATTCCTAACGACAACAATGCCCTGTATTATGCCCAGCGCGCCGGCGCCGGGCTGATCATAACAGAAGGCGTGGCCATATCAGACACCGCCAAAGGCGTGCTGTACATCCCGGGACTGTATACCAGGGAACAGGTGGAAGGCTGGAAGAAAGTCACCGCCGCAGTCCATGCAAAAGGCGGTAAAATATTTGCCCAGCTGTGGCATGTGGGAAGAGTTTCCCATACGTCCAACCAGCCAGGCGGAAAGCCGCCCGTTGCCCCGTCAGACATACAGGCGGCGCAATCCAAAGCCTGGGGATATGACGGGAACGGCAAAGAAGGCTTTGTGACCGCTTCTAAACCCCGTGCGCTGGCTACGGCAGAGGTAGCGCACATCGCGCAGGATTTTGCGCTGGCAGCTAAAAACGCGGCCGCTGCCGGTTTTGACGGCGTAGAGCTTCACGGTGCCAACGGCTACCTGATTGAGCAGTTTTTGAATCCGCATGTCAACAACCGGACAGACCGTTATGGCGGCAGCATAGAGAACCGCAGCCGTTTTCTGCTGGAAGCCATTGATGCCAGCATTGCTGAGATAGGGGCTTCCAGAGTGGCCATCCGGCTTACGCCCTATGGCGGCCTGCATGAACTGCCGCATTATGATGAAATTGAGGCCACCTACGCCTATCTGGCCAAGGAATTGTCCGCAAGGAAAATTGCCTATATCCACATGATGGACCAGCAGTCACGCGGCAGCTTTGCTTTGCCCGAAGGTTTCCTGGAGAGGTTCCGCAGCTGGTACGATGGCACTATTATACTGGCCGGCGGTATGGACCGTGAAAAGTCCGAAAGGCTGATCAATGCCGGCACGATCGACATCGCGGCCTTCGGCGAGTCTTTCATTGCCAACCCCGACCTGGTGGACCGGCTGCAGCACAACTGGCCGCTGACGCCGCCTAAGCGTGAGCTGCATTACGGCCTGACAATGGAAGGTTACATCGATTGGAAAACATATGAGCACAAAGCAACAGCATGCGAAACAGCGTAATAGATAAAAGGATATTGCCGCTGACTATTGGCGGCCTGGGGATAGGCACTACAGAATTTGCGATCATGGGACTGTTGCCCGATATTGCCCGGTCTTTTAACATCAATATTCCGCAGGCGGGGCATTTTATCTCCGCCTACGCCATCGGGGTGGTGCTGGGCGCTCCGCTGCTGGTGGGCTATTCGGTGAAATTTCCACCGAAGAAAGTGCTGATGGCGATGATGGCGCTGTTTACCTTTTTTAACGGGTTATCGGCGCTGGCGCCGGGATATACCGCCATGATGTTGCTGCGGTTTCTGTCCGGTCTTCCACACGGCGCCTTTTTCGGCGTAGGGGCGGTAGTAGCCTCTCGCATTGCAGGGAAAGGGAAGGAGGCCCGGTATATCGCGCTGATGTTTACAGGCCTTACAGTGGCCAACCTGGCCATGGTGCCGCTGGTGACATATATCGGGCATACGTTCCACTGGCGCTGGTATTTTGCGGTGGTCAGCGGAATAGGATTGCTGACGTTTATATCGCTTCGATGGTGGCTGCCCGCTATGGACGGGAAGAACGACGCAGGCAATATTGCCGGGGAACTTCGTTTCCTGAAAAACAAGCAAAGCTGGTATGTGCTGCTGATCACGGCCATTGGCTTCGGCGGCCTTTTTACCTGGTTCAGTTACATCACGCCGCTGATGACGGAGGTATCCGGCATCAGTCAGGGCAACATGGCCTATATCATGGTGCTGGCCGGCGGCGGCATGGTGGTGGGCAATCTGCTGGGCGGCTACCTGGCCGACCGGATAGGGGCTGCACGCACCAGCGCGCTGCTACTGTTTCTTATGATGACGGCATTGGTGGGCGTATTCTTCTTTTCCACCTCCACGGCGGCATCAGTGGTGCTGACTTTTTTATGTGGCGGGTTATCCATGTCTGTTGCGGCGCCGGTAAATATGATGATGATGCGGGCCGCGCCTGGCGGGGAAATGATGGCCGCTGCGTTTATGCAGGCTGCCTTTAACGTCGCTAATGCACTGGGCGCTTATCTGGGCGGCATACCACTGGAATACGGTATGCCCTATACGTACCCGTCGCTGGTAGGTGTGGGCATGGCGCTGATCGGGCTGGTGATCGCTTTAAGATATATGACGCAGTTTGGTCATCAGCCGGTGATGATGCATGAAAAGCGGATGTTAAGCCATTAAGGTAACAGCGGATGGCGACTTTGACATGATGAAGCCAACATTTTTCAGGCAGAGTATTTTATGTTGAATTTTTTTGATCAATAATTTTTATTACTTTAGTAGTGTATGCGTAAACGTATACTTTTTAAAACTCAAAATTTTTAACCATTTCTCTTACCGGCAGGAACACAGTGATGCTGTCGAAGGCGCTATAATCTACATCTTTTTGATATTGGCTGCACCAGGCCAATGATCATTCCACCCGTAATTTCTCTGAATGAATCAACTGGACTCAGTTTAGCGACAGCTATGCTCTGGCCGGTACCGTTACCGCTTTAAAGTGCTGTGTCGTACACGGCGCTGATAAGTTCATGTATCCTCGTTTGCCATTCATATGCCCGTGGTAGTTGAAAAAGGATGGATTCCTTCCTAAATATGGAGCGCTGGCTGTCAAAGGAAAAACGATGTTGCTGTAGAAAAGTTCCCCCCTTTGTATACAAGAGGCTGTCCGGAGAAAATCCGGGTAGTCTCTTTTCGTTTATGGGACAACGTTAAGATGCCGGTTTTCGCAGTGATTATTTTTGTGCCGCTACAATTTCTGTCGCAGAGAGTTGGTCTAAATTTATTGAAACAACCATTACTGAAGCAGCCATTACTAAAACAACCATTATTGAAACAACCATTCTTCACCAAAATCTCAACTAGCCATGAGAAAAGTTTTACTCTTCGCAATGGCGCTGTCGTGTAGCATAACAGCGTTTGCGCAGGATTACTGGAGGCCGCATACTGCCGCCGCCGGGATCACTAAAGACAAAGCCGTTGCCCGGCTTGCATTTCCAGCCACCTACAAATTGTTTGACCTGAACATCGCTCCTTTACGGAGTGAAGTGTTTAAAACGGTCGACAGCAAACAGGCCCGCACCACCATTATCTCCCTGCCCAATGCGGACGGGCAAATTGAGCAATACGAAATCAGGGAGGCTTCCAATTTCGAACCTGCCTTACAGGCACGCTTTCCGGAGATAAGGGCTTTCTCCGGTAAAGGTATTACCGACAAACAAGCCACTTTAAAACTGAGCATTTCCCCGCAGGGAGTACAGGCCATGGTGTTCCGTACTGAAAAAGAGAGCGAATTTATTGAGCCTTATTCTGCTGACCACACGGTATACACCGTGTTCAAAAAACAAGCAAAAACCTTACCCTGGAAGTGTTCTACTCCTGAACAGAAACTGGCCACCGGCATCGGTCACCAGGTAGGCACCGTGGCACGGTCTACCGGCGATGCGAAGACCTTACGCCTGGCACAATCTGTTACGGCGGAATACTCCAACTATTTCGGCGCTACCAGCGCTTCTCAGGTCAACCTCGTACTGGCGGCCATCAATGCTACGCTGACCCGTTGCAATGGCGTCTATGAAAAAGACCTGGCCATCCATCTGAACCTGATCGCAGGGGTTACCAACATTATTTTTTATGATCCGTCAACAGATCCTTATTCTGATGCATCACAAGGTGCCGGCGGAGCATGGAACAGTGAATTACAGAATACGCTGACCACCAAAATAGGGGCGGCGAACTATGATATCGGCCACCTGTTTGGTGCATCCGGCGGCGGCGGTAATGCCGGCTGTATCGGTTGTATCTGTGTCGATAATCAAAAGGGGAGCGGTTTTACTTCTCCCGCTGATAACATCCCCCAGGGAGATAATTTCGATATCGACTATGTGGTGCACGAAGTAGGCCACCAGCTGGGCGCCAACCATACCTTCTCCATGAGCAATGAAGGCACCGGTGTTAACGTGGAACCTGGTTCCGGTATTACCATTATGGGGTATGCCGGTATTACCAGCCAGGATATCGCCCCGCACTCCATCGCCTTCTATCATGCTGCTTCCATTGCACAGATCCAGGCCAATCTTGCCGGCAAGACCTGCCCGGTAACGACCAGCATCTCCGGTACCAACGCCACACCCGTGGTAAATGCCGGCGGCAATTTTACAATTCCCATCAGCACGCCGTTTGCGCTGACCGGTTCAGCTACCGATGCTAATCCCGGTGATGTGCTGACCTATTCCTGGGAGCAGAATGACAACGCCACTTCTTCACAAACAGGATCGGCCAGCGTGGCCAGCGCCACCAAGGCAACCGGTCCTAACTGGATATCCTACGCGCCTACCACTTCCCCGGTAAGGTATTTCCCCAAACTGGCCACTATCCTGGCGGGCGGCCTGGTGTCCGGCCCATTGCCCGGTGGCGACGCAGGTGCTAATACCGAAGCATTAAGCTCCGTCGGCAGAACGTTGAAATTCCGCCTGACCGTCAGGGACAACGTGCCTTACAGCTCTACGGCGCCGGTGACCATAGGGCAGACCAACTTCGCGGATGCCACGATAACAGTGACCAATACGTCCGGTCCTTTCGCGATAACAGCTCCCAATACCAATGTATCATGGGCAGGTAATTCATCACAAACAGTTACCTGGAACGTGGCCAATACCAACACCGGTGCGGTTAGCTGCGCCAATGTCAAAATATCCATCTCCACAGATGGCGGCAATACCTTCAGCACACTGGTGGCCAGCACTCCTAACGACGGCAGTGAAGCGATCACGGTGCCCAATACGCCTACCACCAATGCCAGGATAAAAGTGGAAGCGGTAGGTAATATCTTCTTTGATATTTCCAATGCCGACTTTACCATTACCTCCGGCTCTGGTTGCGCTTCACCGGCAGGACTGACAGCTTCCGCCATCACCACTACTTCCGCTACCGTAGCATGGACAGCCGTGAGCGGCGCCGTATCATACGATGTGGACTATAAGGCTACTTCCTCTTCCACCTGGACCAACGCCGCCACAGCCACCACCGCTGTTTCCGTGAACCTGACAGGCCTTGCCTCCGGTACTGCCTACGACTACAGGATAAGGACCAATTGCAGCAGCGGCAGCAGCGCTTATGCAGCATCACAGTTCACTACGACTTCCACCGGCACCTGTAATGCACCGGCAGGTCTGACCAGTTCTGCTGTAACCGCTGCCAGCGCTACGCTCAGCTGGACCGCCGCTAGTGGTGCTGTATCGTACGATGTAGACTACAAGCCTAATACCTCGTCTACCTGGACCAATGCAGCCACTGCCACCACCGCCACCTCCGTGAACGTAAGCGGTTTAACATCCGCTACTTTGTATGACTGGAGAGTGAGGACCAATTGTAGCAGTGGTAGCAGCACTTACACCGCTGCACAGTTTACCACTTTAACCGCTTCCGGTTGTGCCAACCCATTGGACAACTCCACCAATGGAACGACTGCCGGCGCTGCTACCATTCCGTTTAACACCGATGTTACCGGTTTGATCAGCCCAAGCGGAGATGTGGACCATTACAAATTTGTGATCACTACTGGTGGTACTATTACCATCACGCTGGGGACTTTGCCCGGTGATTACGATTTGAAACTGCTGAACAGCGCCGGTACACAGCTGGCGATATCACAGGCTGCCGGTACTTCCAATGAAACGATCAGCAGGACCGTTACGCCGGGTACCTATTATGCACAGGTGTATGGCTACAATGGCGCCAACAGCGCAACTTCCTGCTATACCTTACGGGTACAGTTAGGTACGGCCAGCCGCACCGACAATGACGTCGTTGTCAGCAAGGAAGGAACAGATATCAAAGAAATCAAAGGACAAAAGGTGGACATCTTCCCGAATCCTGTCAATAATATCGTGAACATCAGCCTTACCGGTTTCACCGGAAAATCTGAAGTGAGCATGCTGGACGTGAATGGCCGTGAGGTGTTGCGCAGGGAAGTGGGGCTTGTGAATTCACAGCTGGACATTTCTTCGCTGCCTCCGGGCGTTTATCTGATCAGGGTGAAGAATGGCGTGAAGCAGGTGTATCTGAAGAAAATAGTGAAACAGTAAGCAGACTACAGGACCTGATATAGTAAAAGGACGTCTCATGGATTTGAGACGTCCTTTTTGTTTTAGAAGTTAGTGCTGATAATGAGATTGTTTCTGTCTGAAGTAGCGAAGTCCATCGGCAGGATACCGTATCTGCCATGTGTGTTGTTGGTAAAGAAGGTGTTGATCTGCGGATTGATGGCGTTAGAAACGGTGGTAATGCTGGGAATGCCGAATATCAGTGGTTTGTAGCCGCTGGTGAAATTGATGTACAGCGTTGACGGTGTGCCGTTTTTAGCTTCGTTCAGCAGGGTGGTGATGCCGGACCATTTGGCGTTGTTGTCCGGTACCTGGTACTGGTCCTGTACGCGCAGGGTGGAATTGCTGTTGTTGATGGTGAAAGTGGTGTTGTCGGCCCAGTTGGTGGCTTCAATGCCTTTAGGCGTAGCGGACGCGCCGAATCTTCTGAGCAACACTATTTTGCCGCGTACATCGCCGAGGTTGGGCACGGTGGCGGACAGATACCATTTGCCCGGTTGCTGGGCAGTATAGCTGTCAAATGTCTGCTCGAAAGTCCTGGTGTTGTTGGTCGCGTCGTATTCTTCCTTCACGCTCATCACGATGGTCTCTGTAGGATTGGCCGACAGGAAGGCGTAGCAGGCGGTCACCACATCATTGAAGTTCATGTTCTGATAGATGCTGCCGTGATGGATGGCAAAAGCATCACCGATGTGGCGGCACCTGATATCGAGGAACCTGATGCCGGCGTCCAGTTGTTGCGCGATAGTGAGGTCCTGGCATTTGGCCGTGCCGCCGATGGGCTCAAAACGGGCGCCGCTGTCGTGTGTGCCGGGAATGCTGATGGCCGCCAGGTTGCGGTCATTCGGAATAGTGCCCATCCAGCTGTTGAGCGAAAAGGCGAGGGCGGCGTTGTTGGCGACAGACTGATTGTCGGCCGTCACTTTGCCCGGCTGAATGTTGTCCGTAAGGTCTTTTTTACAGCCAAACAGGCCACAGATGGCGATAGCCAGCAGAAATTGAGGGTGTTTCATGGGAACTTTTGTTTGTTTAAAGTGAGCAAAAAAACTTTGGATTCTGATTATCAGATACGTGGAATTAATAATTTGTTAATCGTTCGGAAAGTGATGTTACGATAGCCTACCGGAAAAGCAACTGCAGTTTGACTGCTTTGGGGTAAATTTGTTTTAAAAAAGCACGAAATGAATACCGGCGATACCTCGAATCTGGTCAGGGTATATGACACGCTGAATTTTGTGGAAGAGAACTATAGCCGGCTTATTTCCGTCAAAGAGCTGGAGCAGGTGTCCCACTATTCTTACCGGAACATTCAGCGGATATTTAAGTATACCTGTGGGGAGACGATTGGTGCCTATCAGCAACGGCTTAAAGTGGAGAATGCGTACAAAATGATTTTGTATACCCGGGAGACGTTATCCTCTATCGCGCTGGAAGTGGGTTTCGCCAATGTAGCTTCTTTTTCCAAGGCATTCAGGCTGCATTTTGGGATGTCGCCCAGCGAAGCGAGGGAACGTAAACTGCCGCTGTTGGCCGGTGCGGAGATTGTTCCGCAGGAAACAGCAACGCGGTTGATGCCGGAAATTATTTATGTGCCACCGGTAACTGTCTATTACCAAAGTGCTTTTATCGATTATAACCATGAAGAGGTAGAAGCCCTGTGGGAGCGGTTTATGCTCCACCAGTTTGATGGTGCCGGAACGGTGTTTTACGGCATCGTGGCAGATGAGCCACTGATACGGGAAAGCCTGAAATGCCGGTATGATGCCTGTGCTTCCACACAGGGCATAAAAGGAAAGCTGCCATCAAAAACAATCCCCGCTGGCAGATACGCCAGTTTTATGCATTATGGCAGCTATGAAAACATAGAAGATACCTATCAGAAAATTTACGCAGGCTGGATACTGGACACCCACCTTGAATTTGCGCCGACACCAGTCATTGAAAAATATATCAAGCACCCCGATAACACAGCTTCCATAGCAGAACAGGAAACTGCCATATGGTTGCCGCTCCAGTAAGATTGTCAATTTAGGACAACAGGATGGTTGTACGCTGCGATAGTTTTGTGCTATCAAAATGTTAGTTTTTAATGACAAGTAAAATGACAACAACACTCATGGTCCTGTCTGCACTCGTGATGTCCTGCGCCAAAGAAGACGCCGGAACACCCGCAGCCCCGGCCGACACTACAGCTGTTCTCTACAAAATGCCGGAAGAAGCGGCCCCACATGAAGGTACCTGGCTGCAATGGCCGCACGAGTACCAGTACGGCAGGGCCTACCGCAACCGCCTCGACGCCACCTGGATTGCCATGACACAGGCGCTGGTGCCGGGAGAGAAAGTCCACCTGGTGGTATATGACCAGGACGAACGGGAACGGGTTGCTGACTTGCTGCAAACAGCACAGGTGCCGATGGCCAATGTGGATTTTACCATCAGCCGCACAGACGATGTATGGGTGCGTGACAACGGGCCCATTTTTGTAAAAGACGGCAATGGCCGCCTGCTTATGGAAGACTGGGGCTTCAACGGATGGGGCAATAAGGCAGCTTACGAAAATTGCGACCGGATACCCGGTGTGATTGCCGCCAATAGTGGCATGCAGCGCATAGACCTGAACACCGTGATGATCAATGAAGGCGGAAGCGTGGAAATGGACGGCAATGGTGTATTAATGGCCTGCAAAAGCTCCGTTCTGAACAAAAACCGTAATCCCGGCATGACACAGGAGCAGGCGGAAGCGCTGTTCACAAAATACCTCGGCGTCACCCGCTTTATCTGGCTGGAAGGGAAAGCCGGACTGGATATCACAGATATGCATATCGACGGTTTTGCCCGGTTCGCAGACAGTAATACCATCATTACCATGTCAGCAGATGACCTCGACTACTGGCAGGTGCCGCAACAGGATGTCCGTACCCTGTATAGCGCTGTCAACAGGAAAGGCACGGCTTATAAGTTTGTGAAGGTTCCGCTTACGCAAAACAACGTGGTGACGACTTACGGAAAGAATGTGGGGAAAGGGTCGTACATCAACTTCTACATAGCCAACAATGCTGTGTTGGTACCCAACTACAACGATCCTAACGATGCTGTCGCCAATAGTATCATCCAATCGCTTTATCCGGGAAGAAAGGTTATTGGCATTGACTGCCGCAACCTGTTTGCCAACGGAGGAATGGTACACTGCGTGACACAGCAGCAACCCCGGTAAGGCAGGAAATGGTCAGCTGTGCTTAAATAATTGTGCCAGCAGTTCTACAATAATGCAGGTCACGAAAATAACTGCTTTCAGGTTCTTTTTTAAGTACTGCATGAAGAGATGTTTTAATGGATAGTCTGTTGTTCTCTATAATGGCTGTCTACAGGTTTTCTGCTACAAGGAATTCTCCCGGTGGGGGAATTCCGTCATTTAACTAATATACAACAAATTTCAAAAAAATACAAAGCCTGTCATTTTCATTAACTTGGCCGCAGAACATATTTTATGCAGCAAAAACAATTCGTCATCGAAGGCAGCCGGATCAATGATATACCTGATTTCTATGCGGAAATAAACCGTTTGTTCATGACCGGTGAGGACTGGCAGCTGGGCGGCAGCCTGGACGGCTTCAATGATTTACTGCATGGTGGTTTTGGCGCCCTCGATGGTGACGGGCCTGTTACGCTTGTCTGGAAAGATATGGCGCACAGCCGGGCGGCATTGGGCATTGCCACGACCAGGAAATATTACGAAGGGAAGTTGTCGCCGGAGTCGCCTTACAATAAAACGTATTTTCAGGAGAAGCTGGCAGAACTGAATAGCGGCAGGGGGCAGACTTACTTTGATATACTGATGGAGATCATTGCAGATCATCCTAATATTACGGTGGTGGCCCGGTAGCCGGTATTACAGGGCCTGTGACGCTGATTGCCCGAGGTTTTTTCTTCCTGTCATTCCGCTGAAAAAAAATAATTGTAAAATTGACAAATATTTTATTTCTTTGAAGCACTTTAAAAGAATCGCTATAATTCCACGTTATGCAAACAACCTATCGTCATCGCTTTATTACCGGCATCTTCTGTCTGTTGGCATGTTCGCAGGCATTACGGGCGCAGAATAAAGTCACCTTTCATCCTGACGCGCCAACACAGACGATCAACCGCAATATTTACGGACATTTTGCTGAGCATTTAGGAAACTGTATCTATGGAGGATTTTATGTGGGGGACACCTCCCGCATCCCCCATGTCAATGGGGTCAGGAAAGATATTATTGCTGCTTTAAAAACCCTGAAAATCCCCAATCTGCGCTGGCCGGGAGGCTGTTTCGCAGACACCTATCACTGGAAAGACGGCATCGGGCCAAAGGACAAGCGGCCCACGATCGTGAATACCTGGTGGGGCGGTGTCACTGAAAACAACAGTTTCGGCACGCACGATTTTCTGAACATGTGCGAGGAGCTGGGCGCAGAGCCTTACCTGGCAGGCAACGTAGGCAGCGGCACCGTGCAGGAGCTGGCCGACTGGGTGCAGTATGTCAATTTCCCGGGAAAGAGCCCGATGTCGGACCTGCGGCAGCAAAATGGCCGGCAGCAGCCGTGGAAAGTCCGCTACTGGGGCGTTGGCAACGAAGCCTGGGGCTGCGGCGGAAACATGCGGCCTGAATATTATGCGGACGTTTACCGCAAATACGCCACCTTCATGAGCGGCAACACTTTTAAAATAGCGTCAGGCGCCAATTCCAACGATTATAACTGGACAGAGGTGCTGATGAAAAATATTCCGCTGCACATGCTGGACGGACTGGCATTGCACCATTATTCCATTATCGACTGGGGCAAAAAGGGAGACGCTGTTAATTTTACGGAAGAACAGTATTTCCAGACCATGCGCAGCACCTGTATGATGGATACGCTGGTGCGCAAGCATTCTGCCATCATGGACAAATACGACCCGAAGAAAAAAGTGGCGCTGGTAGTAGACGAGTGGGGCGGCTGGTATAACGTGCAGGAGGGTACGAACCCGGGCTTCCTCTTTCAGCAAAACACCATGCGCGACGCCATGATCGCCGGCGTGACGCTCAATATCTTCAACAATCATTCCGACAGGGTGCGCATGGCCAACCTCGCACAAACGATAAATGTGCTGCAGGCGGTTATCTTAACCAAAGGAGAGCAACTGGTGCTGACGCCTACCTATCACGTCATGGAGATGTACAACGTACACCAGGATGCCACGCTGGTACCGGTGGAAGTGCAAAGTAACAGCTATACCTACAAAGGCGAACAACTGCCGGCGGTCACTGCTTCTGCTTCCAAAGACAAGTCCGGCGCAACGCATATCTCACTGGTGAACATCGACCCTGCCAAAGCCCAGGAGATCACCGTACAGACAGGCACGGCCTACCGTACTATTTCCGGCCGTATCCTCGCCTCGGCCAAATTGCAGGATTACAACAGTTTCACACAGCCTGATAAGATTAAACCAACGGCATTTAAAGATGCGGTATTGAAAAATAACACGCTGTCAGTAAAGTTACCTCCGTTTTCCGTGGTAGTACTGGAGCTTAAATAGATTTTTACTTTTGTGTCCCGATGTTAATTTTATACCGGATACGCTGCTGATTAATTCAGCAGCGGTCCGGTAACTTATTTCCACGTTATGCCGATATCCCCGAAACGATTGCACCGCCTCTCCGGTATTATCTTAGCCTCATTTCTGTTGTTGCATATCACTAATCATCTGTTCGCATTGGGCGGGCCGCAGTGCCATATCACGGTCATGAATATACTAAGATATGTTTACCGGTTTTGGCCGGTGGAGCTGTTATTGTTGTTGTGCGTGGGGTTTCAGGTGGTCAGCGGGCTGGGTCTCGTTATGAAGAAAGGATTTGTACGGCAACCCTGGTATGTGGTGGCCCAGGTACTGAGCGGGCTGTATCTGTCTTTTTTTCTGATCTATCATGTACAGGCAGTGCTGCGCGGGCGTTTCCAATGGAAGATGAACACCGGCTTCTACTTTGCGGCCGGCGTGGCAAACCACTACCCGGAGAAATTATTTTTCATTCCGTATTATACGCTGTCCCTGGTGGCTGTTTTCACCCATATCGCTGCGGTACATTACCTGAAAAGGATGGAACAATGGCAATTAAAGCCGGAAGATCATCTCAAACGCAGGTATAAAAACGAGACGATCGGTATTTGTATCGCCGGAGGGTTGGTCACTTTCCTGATCATGATCTCCCTGTGCGGCGTCTTGTACGCCATTTAAAGCGCGTTTCCGGTAAGAATATACCGGAAACGCTGCTTCATTACAGGAATTTGCTGAGTTTACGCTTGAAAAACGCCGCGCTCTCCGCGATGCTGTCCATAGCGTTGCCGGTGCGGAAATTACCGCCCTGCTCCAGGAAATAGTATTGCAGCCCGGCGGTACGGTAGTCCGGCAGTATTTTCGTATAGTCGATGGTGCCGTTGCCCAACTCCGTATAGTCCCGCGTCTTACGGTCTATATCTTTAATATGCCACATGACAAAACGCCCGGGTTGTTCCCGGAAGTAATCCGCCGGCTGTTTTTTGGAGTTGCGTACCACCCAGTAAAGGTCGATCTGTAGTTTTACCAGGTTAGGGTCTGTTTCCTTCATGATAATCTGGTAGCCGTTTTCCCCTCCGTGATCGATAAACTCAAAATCGTGGTTATGATAGGCGAAACCCAGGCCGGCTTTTTTTACCCGTTCCCCGATGAGGTTCAGTTTTGATGCCAGCAGTTTGAATTTATCGATGCCCCTGTCTTCAGGGGCCAGCCAGGGCCAGGTGATGTACTTCTGGTCCAGCTGCCTGGCGCCTTCAATACATTGGTCCACATAGGCCAGCAAGTCTGCCTCAGGCGCGTTCAGGTATTTGAACAGGTCATAGTGCCCGCTGGTGGTGGTTAACCCCAGGTCTTTCAGCAACGTCCGGAAGTCTTTGGCGCGTAAGCCATAATATCCTACCTGCGAAGGGTCAAAACCATAGGTCTCTAAATCCTGGTATCCCATTTTCGCTACGCTTTTAAGGGTACCGGTAACGTCTTTTTCCATCGCATCGCGGATGGTGTACAGTTGTAGTCCCATTTTAAAACGTGGAGGGGCGAGCGCGGCCCGGCTGGGGGTGGAGAACAGCGCCGCCATCACAGCGGTGCCGAATTGCGCCAGGAAGCGGCGCCGGTTGATTGTGTCAAAGTTCATAGATAATAAATCAGGGTTTATTAAAAATACATTCCAATAACTGTATGTGGATGAATTTATTTTCAGGAAGCATGAAAATGAGTCCGTTGCAACATTTATTACCCCAAAACGCAACATCTGCCACCCCTCATATTCCCCCACATTAGCCAACTTTACAGCATTGTTCCACGCAAGATTTTTACCACGTTATGAAAAGGACGATAACTGTCGCCTGGCTTTTGCTTATGCTTGTTTACCACGTTTCGATGGCAGGCACGCCGTTTTATTTACAAACCAAAGATGGGGTCACCATATATACCGATCCCTCTTTTACAGGAACTTCCAACACCGTCCGGCTATATGTCATTAGCGATGATATCATCAGGGTAGTGGCCGCACCGGGAAAAGAACTGTCACCCGCGCCGAGCCTGATGACAGTGGACACCAAAAGACCGGTTCCCCAATGGAAGCTGACAGCTTCCGGTGAAACAGTCAGCCTGAAAACCAAAAACCTGACGGCAGTAGTGCAGCTGAAGACCGGCGCCGTCTCTTTCCTGGATGCCAAAGGTAAAAAAATACTGATGGAGAAACCTGCCGGTGGCAGGACTTTTCAGCCCGCTATATTTGATGGCCGTTCATATTACCAGCTGACCCAACAGTTCGAGGGCACGGATGATGACGCCTGGTATGGCCTGGGACAACACCAGGACGGGGTATATAATTATAAAGGCCAGCAGGTCTCTTTTTTCCAGAACAACACCGAGGTGGCCATCCCTTTCCTCGTCTCCCCTAAAAATTATGGTATCCTGTGGGACAACTACTCGCTCACTACCGCAGGAGATATACGTCCGCTGCACCCGCTGTCCGACTTACAGCTTTTCTCCAAAAACGGGGAAGAAGGATGGCTCACGGCCGCTTATGCCAATGACGCCCGTAAGCCGCAAGAGGTAGTTGCTACCAGGGCGGAATCAGCTATTAATATGGAGTTTTTGGGAGATTCAAAAGTCGTGCTTCCGCAAGGGTTCACACCGGCCACCGGGGTGGCCTCATGGGAAGGTAGTGTGGCCAGTCACCTTTCCGGGCTGCATCAACTGCGGTTTACCTTCGGTGGCACGCTCAAAGTATGGCTCAACGGAAAACTGGTGCTGGACCATTGGCGCAAAGCCTGGAACCCGGCCCCGGCGCTGGTGCCTGTTCATCTTGAAAAAGGGGTGAAGGTGCCGGTAAAAATTGAATGGACGCCCGAAAGCCCGGAATCTTATCTGTCGCTGAAGTGGCAGGCACCGCTGAGCAAGGAAGAACAGCGCTGCGTTGGTTTCGCTTCGGAAGCCGGTCATCAGGTAGATTATTATTTCGTGCACGGTGCCAATATGGACGAAGTGATCGCCGGTTACCGCACACTCACCGGTAAAGCGCCGATCATGCCCAAATGGGCGATGGGCTTCTGGCAAAGCCGGGAACGCTACAAAACACAGGAGGAGATACTGACCACGGTGGACCAGTTCCGCAAAAAAAACATCCCGCTGGACAATATTGTGCTGGACTGGAGCTACTGGAAAGAAGCCGCCTGGGGAAGCCAGGAGTTTGACGCGGCCAGGTTCCCGTCACCTGACAGTATGATCGATGTATTGCACAAAAAATACCATACACAGATCATGATATCGGTATGGCCCAAGTTTTATAAAGATATCCCCGCTTACCGGGAGTTTGAAAAAAAAGGATGGCTCTATAAAAGAAATATAGCCGATGAACAACGGGACTGGATCGCTCAGGGTTACGTCTCTACGTTTTACGATGCTTTTAATGCGGATGCCCGTAAAGGTTTCTGGGACCTGATCAACGAAAAGCTGTATGCCAAAGGTATTGATGCCTGGTGGATGGATGCCAGCGAGCCGGATATCCTGTCCAATGTAAGCCCGGCTAAACGCAAACTGCAGATGACGCCCACCGCGCTGGGCCCCGCAGCGGAATACCTGAACGCCTATCCGCTGCAAAATGCCAAAGGTATTTATGAAGGGCAACGGCAGACAGACCCTGATAAAAGGGTGTTCCTGCTGACCCGCTCCGGCTTCGGCGGCTCGCAGCGCTATGCCGCTGCCATCTGGAGCGGTGATATCGGCGCCACCTGGCGCGATATGAAAACACAGATCGCCGCTGGTATCAACTTCTCGCTGTCCGGCCTGCCTTACTGGACCATGGACATCGGCGGTTTCGTAGTGCCGGCGAAATTTGAAAAGCCGGACGCGGAAAGCCTGGAAGAATGGCGGGAGCTGAACACCCGCTGGACACAGTTCGGCGCCTTTGTACCGCTGTTCCGTACACACGGCCAGTTCCCCTACCGGGAAATTTTTAACGTCGCACCGGAAGACCATCCCGCCTACGAAAGTTTCCTGTACTACGATAAGCTCCGTTACCGGTTGCTGCCTTACAGCTATTCACTCGCCGGCGCAGCGTACCACAACGACTATACGATAATGCGCGGACTGGTCATGGACTTTGCCGGCGACACCGCCGTGCAGAACATCGGCGACCAGTTCATGTTCGGGCCTTCCTTGCTGGTGAACCCTGTTTACCAGTACAAACAACGCAACAGGGAAGTGTACCTGCCTGCGGGACAAGGCTGGTACGACCTGTACACCGGCGTCCGGAATGCCGGCGGAAAAAGGATCACCGCCGATGCGCCCTATGGCCGTATGCCGCTCTATGCAAAAGAAGGGGCCATTATTCCGATAGGGCCGGAACTGCAATACACGTCCGAAAAACCGGCAGACACCATTACGCTGTACGTCTATGCCGGTAAGAACGGCACTTTCCGCCTGTACGAAGATGACGGCAGTTCCTACAACTACGAGAAAGGACAGTATACCATTATCCCGATCGACTACAATGAAAGCACCCGGCAACTCACTATCGGCGAGCGTAAAGGGGCATTCAGCGGCATGTTGCAACAGCGCACTTTCCGGATCGTCCGGGTGAGCGCAACGGCGCCCAAACCGCTGGACCCTGGAGGGAAAGCCGATCAGGAAGTCCGTTACGAAGGGAAAAAATTGACGATCAGCATATAAGCAACGGTTTTATCTACTACCAAAATCCAAACGCCAGACTATTATGAAAAAAGCTCAAAAAAATACAGGACAGTTATTGCTGTATGCATGGCTGACTGTCATATTACTGATAAGCCATTCCGTTATCGCGCAAACGCACATGGTAACGGGCCGGGTCACTTCCGGCAAAACAGCTGCGTCAGTAGTGGGCGCTTCCGTAACCCTGAAAGGGACCACCAAAGGTGCTGTTACGGACAACAGCGGTTTCTTTAAAATTGAAGCCGCTCCCGGCGCCGTACTGGTGGTGACTTCTGTTGGTTATGTGCCACAGGAGGTAAAAGTGACCGGCACAGAAATGAACCTGCAACTACAGGAGTCCGTCGTTCAGATCGAAGACCTCGTAGTAATCGGTTACGGCGTGCAAAAGAAGAAACTTGTCACCGGCGCCAATCTGCAGGTGAGGGGCGATGATCTTCAAAAACAGAATACCACCAACGCCTTACAGGCTTTACAGGGACAGGCGCCGGGCGTACAGCTTACCAGCTATTCCGGTCAGCCCGGTTCAGCCATGAACGTGGTCATCCGCGGTAAAGGCACCGTGGGCAATTTTGCGCCCCTGTATATTGTTGATGGCGTACAGACCAGCGATATCACCTACCTCAATCCCGCTGATATCGCCTCCATCGATGTGCTGAAAGACGCCGCTTCGGCAGCGATCTACGGTTCACAGGCGGCCAACGGCGTTATCCTCGTGACTACACGCACCGGCAAAGCCAATCAGAAAGCGCAGGTGACGCTGGATGTTTTCTATGGCCTGCAAAACGTGGCCCGCAAAGCGAAACTGCTCAACGCAAAAGAATATGCGGTGATCATGAATGAAGCGGCGGTCAACTCCGGCAAGGCGCCGTATTTCACCAACGACGTGATCAACAACCTGTCAGCCGGTACCAACTGGATGGACGAGATGTTTAAAAGCAACGTGCCTACCCAGAACTATGTGCTTGGCGTACAGGGCGGCAGCGCCGCTTCCGTATATTCGATGTCGTTAGGATACACCAGCCAGGGCGGTATCGTGGGAGGCGCCGGTATCTCCAACCTCGAACGTTACACCTTCCGTATTAATTCGGAGCATAAATTATATAAAGACATCATCAAAGCAGGGGAGCACCTGACGTTCAACTATCAGAACACCTATGGTATCGGCGTAGGCAACCAGTATAACAACTCGCTGCGCGCGGCCTTTACCACCAGCCCCTTCCTGCCGATGTATGACAGCGACGGCAATTTCTTCGCCGCAGATAAAACCGGCTGGTACCCCGGAAAGCCTGACCGGGCCTGGAACAACGGCGAGTCCAATCCCTATGCGGTGATGTACTATTCCAACCAGAGCCGCAACAGCAGCCAGGGCCTCTTCGGTGATGTATACCTTCAGGCGGAACCCATCAAAGGGCTGAAGTTCCGCTCCAGCCTGGGACTGAACTACTACGCCAACCAAAGCCATGGCTTCACGCCGGTGTATCATCTCTCTATCTATTCGTTCAACGATACCTCCAGGGTGACACAGTCCATGGGCAGCGGTCAGACCATCCAGTTTGATAACTCCCTGAGCTATGATTTTACGCTTGGCAACGACCACAGCTTCAGCGTGATGGCAGGTACTTCGGCGCTGAAAGCCACCGGTGTCAGCATGACGGGCAACAACCGCGACCTGCGCATCGCTGACATCTGGCATGCCTATCTTTCCGTGGCGCAAAACGTGACCAGAGGCGCGCCGTACATGAGCCTGAGCGGCGGCCCGTTCACCAACTCACTGGCGTCTTACTTCGGCAGGTTACAGTATAACTACAAAGAGAAATATCTCCTGAACATGACCTTCCGTGCTGACGGTTCCTCCCGTTTTGCGCCGGACCACCGCTGGGGGTATTTCCCCTCCGTGTCTGCCGGTTGGGTAGTCAACAAAGAAGGATTTATGGAAGATGTGCACTGGCTGGACTTCTTCAAGCTGCGCGCTACCTGGGGCCAGGTGGGCAACCAGAACGTAGCGGCTTATCAGTACCTGTCACCCATTGCTTTCAATAATGCATCTTATATCTTCGGACCAACGGAAGGCGTCAATACACAAGGCGCTTATCCCAGCCGGCTGGCCAATCCCAATGTGAAATGGGAGACATCGGAACAGACCAACATCGGCTTCGATGCATCACTGATGAAAAACCTCAGCGTTACGTTCGACTACTATATCAAAAAGACCAAGGACTGGCTGATCAGCGCGCCGATACTGGCCACTGCCGGCGCTGACGCACCGCTGATCAACGGCGGTGACGTAAGCAACACCGGTGTGGAACTGGCGCTTTCCTATCAGAACAGCATAGGGCACTCGTTCCATTATACAGTGGGTGTCAACGGCGCCTACAACAAAAACAAAATCGGTAACATCCCTACGAACGATCATATCATCCACGGCAATACCAATACGCTGTATGAAAATGCGCTCGAGTTTTACAGAGCGGCCAACGGACTGCCTATCGGATATTTCTGGGGACTGAAAACCGCAGGCATCTTCCAGACAGAAGCGGAAGTGAACGACTACAAAGGCAAAGCCGGCAAACCTATCCAGCCGGATGCCAAACCCGGTGATGTACGTTTCGTGGACCTCAACGGCGACGGCGTTATCGACGCCAATGACAAGACCATGATCGGCGACCCGAACCCGCACTTCACTTTTGGCTTTAACATAGCATTGGACTATAAAGGCTTCGACTTCCTCGTACAGGCTTCCGGCGTGTCAGGCAATAAAATCGTACAGTCATGGCGCAACCAGTCCAGCGCGCTGGGCAACTATTCCACGGCCATTCTCGACCGCTGGCACGGTCCCGGTTCGTCCAACACTATGCCGAGGGTGACGGAAGACAACCGCAACTGGACACAGTTCTCCGACCTGTACATCCATGACGGCAGCTTCCTGCGTATTAACACCATCACGCTGGGATATGATTTCTCCAAAATGATATCACGCAACTACACCGGGAAACTGCGTATATACGCTTCCGTACTGAACGCCTTCACCTTTACCAAATACAACGGTATGGACCCTGAAATTGGCTACAATGAAGGATTCTCCACCGGTGTGGACATCGGTTATTACCCAAGGCCCAGGACCGTTATGATAGGCGCTAATCTTCGCTTCTAACCAAAATCAACCTGAAAGATGAAAAAGCTACGCATATATACACTGCTCTTCGCGCTGGCATCACTGGCCGCCTGCAGCAAAAGCTTCCTTGACACAGAAGATGTGACGACCGCCACAGAGCAGAACTTTTATAAGACGCCCAACGATGCGTTTAAGGCGCTGGTAGGCGTATACGACGGACTGCAGACCGTATGGAACGGCGGCGTATCACTGCCGATAGCATCGGAAATATTGTCTGATAACGCTTTTGGCGGCACAGGCAATGCCGACGGATTCGGTTACCAGATGATCGACGAGTTTGACAAGCTCCGTTCTCCTTCCGATCAAAGTTTGTACGGCGACAACTGGAGCGCCTACTATAAAGCCATCTACCGGGCCAATATGCTGCTCACGCACCTGGACCAGGTGGAATGGAAAGGCAGCGAAAACCTGCGCCCGGTATATGAATCCGAAACAAGGTTCATCCGCGCTTATCTTTATTTTGATATGGTGAGACTGTGGGGAAATATCCCGCTGCTGGCCAAACCTACCACCGACAATCTGCCGCAGGCCAGTCCGGACAGCGTGTATAAACTCATTACGGACGACCTGGTGTTTGCGGCCAATAATCTCCCTGCCGTGAATTATTCCAGCCAGCCTGTCGCCACCCATGGAAGGGTGACAAAATGGGCGGCAGAAGCCCTGTTAGGCCGTGTGTATCTGTATTATACCGGTTATTATGGCAAGACAGACCTCGTGGGCACAGTATCCAAACAACAGGCGTTGTCCTATCTCGAAGACGTGGTGACCAACGGCGGGTTCGGGCTCGTGGAAAAATTCGGGAACCTGTGGCCGGCTGCGTCGCTCGATGACTATGTGGGAGAAGACAACAAAGAAACAGTGTTTGCCATTAAATACACTTATACCAGCGATTACAACGGTAACGCTGACGGTAACTACTGGATGGTAATGAATGGAATGCGCGGTCAGAGCGTTTTTCCCTATGGCATGGGATGGGGCGGCAGCCCTGTCGCGCCCCGGCTTTGGAATGCCTATGCGGCCAATGATACCAGGAGGAAAGCCACGATCATATCCATCGCAGATGAAGGGCTGGCTTTTACCAATAGTAAAGATCAGCGTGAGTATACCGGCTATTATATGAAGAAATACACGCCGTTGGTAGATAATGCGGGCAACAGCCTCGCTGTGAAAATGGGCGGTACCAACTTTATGATCGGGCAGTACCAGGACTACGTGTCTATCCGTTATGCCGACGTGTTGCTGATGGCCGCGGAACTGGGCTCTCCCAATGCGCAGTTGTATTTTGACAATGTGCGCAAACGCGCTTTCGGCGATAGTTTTGTACAGCTGCCGGTCAGCAAGGATAATATCATGAACGAAAGAAGATTGGAATTTGCCGGAGAAGGTATCCGTTACTGGGACCTGCTGCGCCAGGGCATTGCCACGGCAGCCGCTGCCATCGCGGAAACCACCACGGTGAAAAACGGTGATGTAAGCACGCCCAAGACGATACAGGCTGGTAAAATCACTGAAACACAAGGACTGTCACAAATTCCCTATTCCCAGGTGACCCTGTCTAATGGCGTACTGAAACAGAACGCCGGCTGGTGATCATCCAAAAAACACTTTTATGCATAAGCCTCTATACCTGAAAGCGGCGTTATTGCTGCTGTTGATATCAATATCCTGTAAAAAGAAAGAATACAGCCTGCCGGCATTGCCTGATAAAGCGGCGGTCAATATGGAAGTGAAACAGGACCTTACCGTTGATCCGGGCGGCAACACGTTGTACCTGATCAACCATACCAGTGAAATCATCCCGGTATGGGATTATGGCACCGGCAGGTCCAGCCGCCAGACAGACACTGTTCACTTTGCCTTCAAAGGTGATTATGTGGTCCGGCGGTCTGCGCTCACCGGCGGCGGTATGGTGCAACTGGATGCTGTCACTATCCATGTGACCGCCGACAACCTGAACTACGTCAATGATCCGATGTGGAATGCATTGACCGGCGGTGTGGGGCAGGAGAGAACATGGGTGCTGGATATCAAGGCCACCGTGTTTGACGGCCCGCTCTTTTTCTACGGTACTGACAACGGCTGGGGAGGCGATTGTATGAAAACCGGCGGCGACTGCTGGTCATGGGCGCCTAAATACGCAGACAATGCCTGGCTGATGCCGGCCGGCGATTATGGTACCATGACGTTTAGCCTGAAGGGTGGTCCTTTCGTGAAAGTGGTACATACCCAGGTGCCTTCCAGGGGCACTGAAAGCGGAACTTTTTACCTGGACGTCAATACCAAAAAGCTCACGATGACGGATGCCACGCCTATCCACGATGCCGGCCGCGACGCCTGCGTGAGCGCATGGGGTAACATCCGGTTAATTTCACTGTCTGAAAAGTCCATGCAGCTGGGTGTCATACGTACCTCGTGCGACGGGCCCGCGCTCATGGTGTACAATTACGTTGCGCAACAACCATAATGCTGTTGACGGGTGTTTTGAGATGATTGAATTTCGTTTGCCCGTAAACGTTGATATGATATTTTGTATAAACCCCTATTTGCAGGCAGCGGTCATTTTTATGGCCGCTGTTTCCTTTTTAGTAAGATAGATAACGCAGCCACTACGATCAACTGTCTGTCTCTTTTTTACTGACAGCATATTGCGATGGTAATACCTTAAACTCTTCCTTAAAGAACTTTGAGAACTGTTTGGGATTATTGAATCCCACCTTATAGGCAATCTCGGCGACGGTCATGCCGCTTTTTTCCAGCAGCTGCGCCGCGCGCTTCAGCCGGATGGAACGGATGAACTCCAGCGGGGATTTGCCGGTAAGCGCCAGTATTTTGCGGTACAGCGTTACCCGGTTCATATGCATGGCCGCACTGAAGTCTTCTACAGAAAAATCCGGGTTGTCCATTTGTTTTTCGATCACGTCCAGGGTGTTCTGTAAAAAGGTTTCATCTACTGAGGTGACGGTTATTTCTGCCGGGTTTACTTCAATCTGTTTCTGGAATCTTTTCTGTAATAGCTTCTGCTGGGCCAGCAGGTTTTTAATTCTGGAGTCCAGTATTTCAAAGGTAAAGGGCTTGGTGATATAATCGTTGGCGCCGGCTGAAAATGCCTGTAGCTGCCGGCCTTCATCGCCTACGGCGGTGAGCAGCACTACAGGGATATGCGCTGTACCGGTTTCCGTTCTGATTTTTTTGACAAGATCGATACCATCTGATAAAGGCATCATGATATCACTGACCACCAGGTCAGGGTTGCATTGTTTTACTTTCTCCCAGCCTTCCAGTCCGTTCGTGGCTTCTTCAATATGATACTGTCCTCTGAGGTTGTCTTTCAGGTAGAAGCGCAGGTCTTCGTTGTCTTCCACTACCAGGATGGTTTTCATTTTGCCGTTCTTCCGCATTTCTTCCGAGAGCATTTGTGCGGCATCTTCTTCTGTTACCAGTGGGGTAGTGCTGCGAATGCTCTGGTCATTCATTTTCCTGGCGGGAATCCGTACTGTAAAACAGGTGCCTTTGCCTGGTGTGCTTTTTACGGAGATCATGCCCTGGTGGAGTTTGACGAACTCCCGGGTGATGGCCAGTCCTATCCCTGTGCCCTGGTTGGCCATATCTGCCGGCACTTCTGTCTGAAAGAAACGTTCAAAGATTTTCTGTTGCTGGTTGTCGGCAATGCCGATGCCGGTATCTTCCACTTCTATCACCAGCATGGCTTCGTTTTCGTTGCCGGATGGATCATACGCCAGGCGAAGGTCTACAGCGCCGCCGTCCGGCGTGTATTTGAAAGCGTTAGACAGCAGGTTGAACAGGATCTTTTCAATTTTGTCTTTATCAAAATAAATCCCGAGACTGTCGATAGCGGAAGAGAAATTAAAGGTGATTTTCTTCTTTTCGGCGATGTCCGTAAAGGACCGGCTGATATCGTGGATAAACTGTACAATGTCGCCCATGGCCAGGTGCAGCCGGATGGCCTGTACTTCCATTTTCCTGAAGTCCAGCAGCTGGTTGACGAGGTTCAGCAGCCTTTTGGCATTGCGGAGCACCAGTCCCAGTTGTTTTTGCTGGCCTTCATCAGGCGTGTTTTTGATGATGGTGTCCAGAGGAGAAATGATCAGGCTGAGCGGTGTGCGTAACTCGTGGCTTACGTTGGTGAAGAATTTTGTTTTGACCTGTTCTATCGCATGGGCCCTTTCGGCTTCGCGGCGCTGCTGTTCCACTTCGTACCGCATGTGTATCCTGTCCAGTGTAATGCGGCGGGCCAGTAACAGCAGGCCCGCGGCTGACAGCAGGTATATCACAAAGGCGAAGGGCGTTCGCCAGAAAGGCGGTTCCACATGGATGTTCAATGATATGGGCTCGCTCCAGGAGCCGTCGCTGTTGAGCGCTTTGACTTTAAAAGTATAGTGTCCCGGGTCCAGGTTGGTGTAGGTGGCTTTGCGTTGATCACCGTCTGCATAGAGCCAGTCGGTATTAAACCCTTCCAGCGTGTAGGCGTACCGGTAGTGTGACTTGTGGCCGTAGTCCAGCGACGCGAATTCGATGGAAAAAACGTTTTCGCTGTATTTTAGATCAATGCCGGGGAGCTTAGACAGGGACTGTTCCAGCACCACGCGGCCATTGACGGTTTCTCCCGGTTTGATGGTGTTGTTCAGTATCTGCAGGCCGGTGAAGATCAGTTTGGCATGACTGGCCGGTTTTTGCGTCTGGCCGGTGTTGATGATATTGAAACCGGAAGGACCGCCGAAAACCAGTTCACCGGTGCTGGTTTTGAGTGCGGCATTGTCATTGAATTCCCGGTTCTGCAGGTTGTTGGATTCGTCATAACCGGCGATGGACAGTGTGATGCAGTTGCCTTTCTGGTGTGGCATGGCGCTGCAAAGGCCGCTGGGCGTGGAAAGCCAGAACCTTTGATGGTTGTCTTCCAGTACATTGAGGATGATATTGTCGGGGAATCCATCGGCCATGGTGAACAGCTCAAAGTCGCCGGTCTTCTCATTGAACAGGTTCAATCCTTCATGGGTGCCTATCCATATTCTGCCTTTGCTGTCTTCCTGGAAACAGAGCACGTTATTGCTGCTCAGGCTTTTCTTGCCGGTACCCTGGCGGTAGGTGGTGATTTGTTTCCTGTCGCGGGAAAAGACCATGATGCCATAGGTGGTGCCGGTCCATAAATTGCCGTTGCGGTCTTCCATCAGGGCGGAGATGTAGTTGGACGATTGGTTGCCGGTCTTTTCCCGGTAGAAGTGCGTAAAGCGGCCCGTCTTCCTGTCGAGCAGGTCCAGCCCCGATCCCCAGGTGCCGACCCACAGGTTGTGGTGTCTGTCTTCATAAATTTCCCATACTTTATCATCAGCAAGGGAAGTGGCGTCCTGGTCACTATGGCGGTAGCGGGTGAATTTTTTACCATCGAAGCTGTTGAGCCCTCCGAAGTAGGTGCCTATCCAGAGTACGTTCTGATGGTCGAGCCACATGCTGACGATCACATTATTGCTGATGCTGTTAGGGTTGGCGGGATCGTGGAGGTATTGCCGGAAGGTATTGTTTTTTCTGTCGAAGTAAATCAGTCCGCCGCCGTTGGTGCCTATCCAGAGGTTACCTAGTTTGTCTTCCACGAAGCGGTTCACATCATCATAGGGAAGGCTTCTGCTGTCTGAGTCCTGGTGGTGGTAGTACGGGAACCGCAGGATATTGCTGTTCAGATAGTTCACCCCTTGTTTATAGGTGCCCAGCCAGAGGATGCCGTTGTTGTCTTTATACAGTGCGTTAATGCTGTTCTGGCTCAGGCTCTGCGGGTTTTTTGGGTCGTTGAGCAGGTAGCTGGTATGAAAGCCGTTCTTTTTGTCAATTAACGCTACTCCGCCATGGTCGGTGGCTATCCATATGGTACCGTTGTTGTCCTGCACGATCTGGCTGACAAGGCTGGATTGCAGACGGGAGGGAGCGGAGTTTTCATTAAACGGTTTCACGGAATTGTCCTGCGGATGATAAAGAAAGGCGCCCCCGGAGAAGCTCCACAGCCATATATCGCCGTCGCTGTCGATAAACAGGCTGGCGGGATTGTGTCCCTGGGCCTGTTGTTGCACGGCGGTGCTGGTGAGGACAGTTTTACCGGAAGTGATGTCATACGCCAGTAGAACGCCGTTCTGGCGTAGTGCCCACAGTTTGCCGTCGGCTGATTCCTGCACGGCAATGATCTTCTCACCGGGGCCGGTTGTCATTTTTTTCGCCTGTTTGCCCGCATATAGCCATAAATCGCCGTTCTCATACAGGAACCAGTATCTTCCTTTAGGTCCTTTGGTGATGTTGGAGACAGTGCCTTCGGGAAACCCTAAAGATTTCAGATAGGCGTTGTGGTTAGTATTGAAACATTCCCTGTAAATGTCATAAACAGCGGGCCCGCCTTTGGTGGCCACCCATATTTTTTCATCCGGAAGTTCATACAGGGAAAGCACGTAGTTGTCTGTCAGCGAGGTGCTGTCGTTCTGCCGGTGGCGTAGTGCCTTACAGGTATAACCGTCATACCGGTTCAGCCCCGACACGGTGCCAAACCAGAGATAACCTGCGGTGTCCTTCAGGATGGCTGTTACCTGGTTATGGGACAAACCGGAATAAATGTCCAGTTTGGAAAAGTTGTAGGGGGCCGTCTGTGTGAAAGCCTGAAAAGGTAGCGCCAACATGGCCATCAAAAGGAAAACGCGCATCATAACGTGTTGAACTTGGAATTTATGGTCGCAGCATAGGAACGCTATTGTGATATCCCGGCTTCTAAAATAAAATGCAGCGGCGACAGTTAATATTGACTAAAACTCTGCTAAAACGTATCCCCGGCTCAAAGCGGCCGACTGCCTGTAAATTAAAAATAATTGTAAAAAAGACAAATAATTTTTTTAAATTATCCGTTGACTGCTTCTCAGGTGCAATGTTATGAAGAAAAATAACGCCATCAAAAAAGAAGCTATTGCCGGTTAGGCAAACAAACTGCCTGACTTACATATGTGCCTGATTTGTTAAGTGTGTTGCGTATTGGTGGCGGTAAATAATTGTCAGTTCCGGTTGCTGTGGAATATTTGAAATGTAAAACATTTTCAGCAACTTCGCACCGTTGCCAACCGAATTAGCTAAACGTCATGCAGGATGAAAGAGATATATGGGATGCTTTTCGTTCAGGAGATGAATCCTCCCTGCAGGCGGTCTTTGATAAATATTATGCTCCGCTTTTTAACTATGGGCACCGGTTTACCGCAGACGATCATCTGATTGAAGATGCATTGCAGGAGCTGTTTGTGAAGCTCTGGAAAAACCGTGAAAGCATCCGGGAAACAGGTTCGGTGAAGAACTACCTGTACAAGGCTTTCCGGCGCGTGCTGCTTCGTATGCTGGAGGCGCAGCAACGGAAATATACCTTCTCGGTGCCGGACGACTGGCCCGAATTACCGCAGGAACTGGCTTATGAGCATACGATGATCAGCCGTGAACGGCTGGAGAAAATAAGCAGGGACCTGGCCACGGCGCTGGGCAAAATGACACCGCGCCAACGGGAAATCATCCACCTGCGTTATTATGAAGAAATGGAATACGAGGAAATAGCTGTACTCATGCAGCTTTCCGTGTCCAGTACCTATAAATTGGTTTACAAAGCCATTGATACGCTTCGGCAATACCTGTCCAAAACTGATCTCCTTATTTTGTCTGCTGTTATTGCATTGAAAAAAATCTAATACAGCATTCCTTTTCTCTATTGTTATTGAATGATATTCATTTTTGTGCCCTTTATATTGATTTTTTTAATTTCTTCCGGGAGGAAGGGATAAAATTTAAAAGTGTCGTGTATCTATAAACAGGTATGGAAAAACAGGACAGGAACTATGCACGGTATACCACTGCTTCTTTTTTTGAAGACGATGAGTTTACACGTCATGTATTGAAGTGGGACGAGAACGCAAAGACCTGGTGGGAGGAGTTGTCCGCACAGTATCCGGACAAAAGGGCTTCCATGGAAGAGGCGCGTGCCTGGATACTGCTACTGAACAATCAGCAGGCGTATACGCCCGCTACAGGCCAGTCGCGGCTTTGGAGCAACATCAGCGGGGAAATAGCGGTCTATGAACAACGCCGCCAACGCTACTACCGGCCTTTGAAGCTGATATTCAGATGGACGGCCGCCGCGGCCGCAGTGGTGATGTCCATGCTGTTTATCAGGGAGCTGTCTTCACATGGTGAGAAATCCTACCGTACTGTATTTGGCAATCATCAGCAGGTATTATTGCCGGACGAGTCCATCGTTACGCTGAATGGTAATTCCTCTATCCATTATGCCCGCTCCTGGAAGACGGACAAGCCGAGGGAAATATGGCTCAATGGGGAAGCCTATTTTGAAGTCAGGCATGTGGCCATCAAAAACCGCCTGCAGCAATCGGATTCGTTTCATGTGCACGTGAGCGATCTGTCACTGACGGTACTGGGCACTAAGTTCAACGTCCGCAACCGCCGCGGCCATACCGAAATATCCCTGCTGGAAGGCAGCCTCCGGATAGAGAAAGCCGGTGTATTTATCAAAGTGCTCCGGCCGGGAGAGGCTTTTGCCTATGACAGCAGCAAACAACAGCTGACGGCCATGGACAGAAAGCCGCAGGCCAACAAAGCCTGGACTGTCAACGAACTGGACCTGGACGGTTATTCCCTCCGGGAAATCATTGACCTGCTGGAAGACAACTACGGGTATGAAATTATACTCGAAGGTCCGCCGGAGCTGGCACAAAAACGGCTGTCAGGCACGGTGCCGGCCAACAGCGCGGAAGACATCCTTTTTGTGGTCCGTAAAATATTTAACCTGAAAATCAGAAGAGAAGCCAATCATTTAATTATCAGCCAAAATTAGTTACATGTACAGACGATTGTTATTTGTCATGTGTTGCCTCTGTGTAACACTGCCGGGGAAACTATTTGCACAACAGCAGATAAAGCTGAAAGCTGCCCTGGACGAAGTGAAGGCCGTGTACGGCACCCGCTTTTCCTATGAAGAACATCTGCTGGACAATATCCTCGTCAGCCTGAAAAAGCCGCTGACAAAGAAAGAGCCGGTGGAAGCGGTACTGAAGGAACTGCTCTACAATAAAGGATTTATTTTCCTCTACGTACAAGAAAATTATTATACCATCATCCGCGACACCCGGCCGGCCAAAAGCCAGGACGCCATGCCCATGGCGAACGATGCGGCGCCGCTCAAAACGGAACAGGATTATGTGCAAACCATCACGGGCACGGTAACGGATAAAGACGGCCGTCCGCTCATAGGGGTGACCGTCATCCCGGAGGGGTATGCCATTCGCTTCGGCAGCATCACCAGCAGCGACGGCAGATATGCCCTGCGCCTGCATCAGAAGACCAATGCCATCGTCTTTACCTTCATGGGCATGACGCCGCTGAAAGTGGAGGTGGGCGATAAGACAGTGATCAACGCGCAACTGGAAACCGATGTGCGCCAGCTACAGGAAGTCAATGTCATGTCCACCGGTTACCAGGCGCTGCCCAAAGAAAGGGCCACCGGCGCTTTTGAACAGATCACCAGCAAACAGCTTAAAACAGTGCCGGCGGTGAGCCTGATGGAACGTCTCGAAGGCGTGGCGCCCGGCGTACGCTTCGATGTACGCAACAATAAAATTTCCATCCGGGGCGTCAATACCCTCCAGCCTTCAGATGGCAGCACGCCGCTGATTGTCATCGACGGATTTCCGGCCGTTGACCAGGACCTGGAAACCAGGGGCGCCATCAACGGCGCCAGCGGCAGCTCTGTATTAAGCAGGTATAATCCCGAAGACATTGAATCGATCACAATCCTCAAAGATGCCGCCGCTACCTCCATCTGGGGAGCCAAAGCCGCCAACGGCGTGATTGTGATCACTACCAAAAAAGGGAAGAAAAATTCCTCCCAGCTGAACTTCAGCACCAATCTGAGCCTGTCCAATCCTGTCGATATGAAAAAACTCAACCGCATGAACACGGCGGATTACATCGACCTCGAGAAAGAGATGAAAGGCCTCGGCTTCTTTTCCGACCCGGCCAAATGGGACAACAGCTGGATGACCTTTAACCAGAACCAGCCTGTCAGCGAAGCGTTGGAGTGGATGTTTAAAGTAGACAGGGGCACGGCCACTGCCAGTCAGCGCGACTCCGCCCTGTCTGCCCTCAGCCAGAAGGATAACCGCGGGCAGATCCGCGACCTGCTGTTGCAACGGGCCGTATCGCAACAGTATAACCTGTCTTTCTCCGGTGGAGGACAACACAGCACCTATTATATTTCTACCAACTATACGAAAGATGTGCCTGTGTTCCGCAGCAACAAAGGCGAGAGCTACTTTGTGACCGCCAATCTCAGTAATGAATTGTTCAATAACCGTGTGACCATCAACACCGGCATCAATTATAACTTTGCCAACACCGTTTCCAACATGGCGGCCCTAAACGCCATCGGAAACGGGCGTTTGGCATTACGCCCTTATGAAATGCTGGCAGATGCTTCCGGCAATCCTATCGCCCGGTCCATCGATTTCCGGGATGAAGTGGCAGCAGACTTTCTCAGCAAAGGGTACCTGCCATGGACCTATAGCCCGCTGCAGGAGCTTAACTACGGCAATACCACTGCTAAAGCCAATCGTTATCGCCTTAATACAGACATCACCACCAAAATCACCGACTGGATGAACGTCAGCGTGGCAGGCAGTCTGCAACGCAACCTGACGGAAACGATCAACCTTAGTGAGCTGAACAGCTACGACAGCAGGGTGCTGATCAATACCGCCACCACGGTGGGGCCAAACGGCAAACTGGTGTACGGCGTGCCTTACGGAGGAAAAATGATCAGCACCAACCGGACGGATATCAGCTACGGCCTTCGCGGACAGGTAAACGTGAATAAAACACTGACGCCTTTTTTAACGCTGAATGCGCTCGCCGGCACGGAAATCCGGGAAAGCAAATACACTGGTTATCAACAAACCCGCTTCGGGTTTGACCAGGACACCTATGCCTCCGCATCCTGGAACCCTAACGTGAGCTATACAACGGTGATGGGATGGTCTTCCACCCTTGGTTTCTCCGATGGAAGCATCAACAGGGGCATCAACAGGTTCCTGTCTTACTATGGCAACGGCGCTTTGTCTGTGATGAACAACCGCTACGTTATCTCCGGAAGCCTGCGTTTCGACGATTTTTCCCTGGCCGGCGCTTCCCGCAGCCAGCGTGCAAGGCCGTTGTGGAGCACCGGTGTTAAATGGAACGTTACTTCAGAAGACTTTATGAAATCCCGGGACTGGCTCAATAACCTCGACGTGCGCATCACCTATGGTACCGGTGGCGCCGTGCCCACCAGCGCAAGTAATGCCGCACTGCTGAACCTGATGGGACTTGACCCGAACACCAGGGAACCTTATGGCAGCGTACAGGCGCCGGCTAATAACAAAATAGGCTGGGAGCTCACAAAGACGTGGAACTTCGGCGTGGACCTCGATTTGTTGAACAACCGGCTGCATCTTAGCGCTGACGCCTATACGAAAAAGACCAGTGATATTTTATGGCAGTTCCCCATCAACAGCACCTACGGCTGGACCAGCCTGTATTATAATGCCGCCAGCATGAAAGGGCATGGTTATGATATCGGCGTAAGAGGCGATATCTTCAAAGGCCGTGACTTTGGCTGGAGCAGTACTTTCAATTTCTCCTACAATACCAACGTGGTCACGGATGCCCGCTTCACACCACCTACCAGCAGCATGGCCGTTGGCAGCAGCACGCCCATTGAAGGAATGCCGCGCGACTTCCTGTATGCCTATCGCTGGGCAGGACTGGATGACAAAGGCCGTTCGCAGGTATATACCGCCGACGGAAAAATCGTGAACGCAGATATGCCCAATAATGCTATCTCCGCTAAAGACCTCGTGTACATGGGCCGTACCACGCCGCCTTATTTTGGCGGGCTGTTCAACGATTTCAGGTACAAATCGTTTACGTTCGGCGTTCGCATTACCTATGAAATGGGCCATGTGTTCCGCAGGCTGTCTATTCAAAACTATCCCGACTATCAAACCAATAATTACATCGGACTGATTGGCACACAGCAGGACCTGGCGCTTCGCTGGCGCAAACCCGGCGATGAGCAGTTCACCAATGTTCCGGGCCTGGTGAACGTGTCCACCAACAGCAGCAACCGTTATAAAATGTCGGACCTGCTGGTGGAAAGCGCCAGCCACGTCCGCCTGCAACAAATATCGCTGGGATACCAGGTGCCTTCCGCTTTGTTGACGCGCATGGCGGTAAAGTCAGTGGGCGTGAACTTCTCTGTACGTAACCTGGGGCTTATCTGGAAAAATAACAAGTCCGGTGTAGATCCCAGCTACGCCATGAGCACCAACTATACCAACCTGCCGCCTGCACGCAGCTATTTCATCAGCCTGAACGCATCTTTCTAATACCGGAAAAATTGATTGACATGAACATGAAACATATATGCATTCCACTACTGGCATTAACGATGGGAACAACTTCCTGCCGTAAGTACGTGGAAGTGAAACAACCTAACCAGCGGGAGTTCATCTACGTGGCCGACTATCAGCGGCTGCTGAACAACGTAGGCCTGTTTGAAACGTCTGTCAGCCTGCCAACGTTGTCTGCCGATGATATCGACCTGGGCGCCAATGCCAGCCTGGAAAGACTGTTGACCAATGAGCTGAAAAATATTTATACCTGGGCGGCAGACTATTATACCTCAGACCAGAGCGATGCCGGCTGGGACCAGCTGTATAACCAGATTTATGTCTGCAACCAGATCACTGCCAACGTCATGACAAGCGATGGCCCCGACGTGCAGAAACGCAGCGCTTACGCCGAAGCACAGGCGCAACGGGCCGCTGCGTACCTCTCGCTGGTCAATCTGTACGCGAGGGTATATAACGCCTCCACGGCTGCCACCGATCCGGGGTTGCCGCTGTTGCTAAAACCGGATCTGTTTGTGCCGCTGAACCGGGCTTCTGTTAAACAGGTGTACGACCAGATCATCCAGGATATCACACAGGCGTTGCCGTTATTGCCGGACGTACCGTCCAATAACCTGCATCCGGGCAAAGCTGCCGGTTACGGGCTGCTGGCCAGAACTTATCTGTATATGCAACGGTACAACGAAGCGGCCGACAATGCCGCCAAAGCGCTTGGCCTGCAAAGCACCCTGCTGGACCTGAACGACTACGCCACCGGCGGAAAAAAATATCCCCGCCGGCTGGACAATCCCGAAGTGGTCCTGAACAAAAAATCAATCAAAGCCGGGAATATCAATTTACCGTTAAGCACGGAGCTGTTAAATAAGTTCACACCAGACGACCTGCGTTATTCCCTGTTTACCAGGAACGGCAGCACCTTTCAGCCAGCCTTTGCCGGCCGTGGTTCCTACCGCGACCAGCTTTTTGCCAACGATGGGATATTGTCCGGATTATCTGTGCCGGAAATGATGCTGACAGCCGCTGAAGGGCTGGCGCGTGGCGGCAAGACAAGCGACGCTATGACGCTGGTCAACAATCTCAGGATGAAACGTTTTGCACCCGCAGCTTTCGTGGCGCTGACCGCATCTTCCGCTGCCGACGCATTGCGTATAGTCCTTGACGAAAGAAGGCGGGAACTGTTTGGCACCGGGCTTCGCTGGTTTGACCAGCGGCGGCTGAGCGTGGAAGCAGGCATGGCCGAAACGGAAACGCGTGTATTCGCCGGCGTTACTTACACGCTGCAACCCGGCGACCGTTATGTATACCCAATCCCGCCAAAAAATATTGAGTTAAACCCTGAGCTTACACAAAATCAACGTTAACATGAGAAAAAAAGATATGAAAAGAAAAACCGGCCTGTTAGGTGTCAGCCTGCTTTTTTGTGGCATGGCCGTAATGGCGCAAAGCCAGGAGCAATACCGGAATGCTGATCCGAAAGAACTGATCAAAAGAACAGACCTGACGGAACAACAGTTGTCAGATATTCAGCGGTACTACCAGTTCAGTCTGAAGGATATTAAAAAAGGGGAGGAGCTGCAGCAGCTGCTGTTACAAAAATATCCCAAAGGCGAGGCCGCACGGCTGGTAGCCTATCATAAGGTTACTGCCACCAAAACACTGGCGGACCTGACTGCCGCGTCAGAAAGTTTTTTGAAGGCTTTCCCCTATGAAGAGTGGAAAAAGGCCCCCAACAGGCAGGAGTTTATCTACTACAGTGTTCACAGGGGCCTGGGCACTGCGTATATGGATACCCGTCAGTTTGATAAACTGGTGACATTCTGTACACCGCTGAACTTCAAAACGGAAAATGAAATATACCGCTGGAACGTTATGCGGGCATTTGTTTTCAAAACAGTTGGATATGATACACTGAGCAGGATCTCGACACCCGTCATCAATGAGCTGATCAAAAAAGTGGGCGACCGGTCTTATGAAGAGGCCGGCGTTTTTAACCGGGAACAGGCTGCGGCCAATGCCAGTGAGCAGCTGGACAATCAGTTGGGTACTCATATCTCCCTATTGTATGCACGTAAACAATATGCTGCAGCAAAGGACTATTTCAGGTACCTGTCTGCCAAAGGCGCCTATGCCAATGCGGACCTGAACAGCATACATCTCAGCATTATGCAGCAAACAGGCGATCAGCAGGCCATGCTGCCTTTCCTGGAAAACTGCACCAAAGCCAATGCCATGACGGCCGGTATGATGGACACCCTTAAAACCCTCTTTACGGCGAACAATAAAACGCCGGGCGCTTTTGACAGCTACCTGGCTTCCCTGAAGTCCGGTAAAGACAAGGATGAACTGGAAGCTACCGTAAAGTCACATATGACCCATCAGGAATATGTGCCTTTTGCGCTGGAAGATGCTGATGGAAACACCGTCAGGTCCAGCGAATGGGGCGATAAAATTGTAGTACTGGATTTCTGGGCCACCTGGTGCAAACCCTGTATCAGCGCGTTTCCGGGTATGCAGATGCTGGTAGACAAATATGCGGCCGATCCGCAGGTTGCTGTGTATATGGTGGGCACTATGCAAAATGGCGATTACAAGGCGAAGTCCGTAGGCTATGTTAAAAAAGAAGGCTTCCGGTTTCATTTGTTACACGATGCTGTCAATAAAAAGACAGGTGAACAGGATGCTGTATTTAAAACGTTTGTGCCTTTCTTCCAGTCTTCCGCTATTCCGAGAAAAGTGATTTTAAAAGATGGGGTGATGCGTTATACGGCCGAAGGATATTCCGGCAGCCCCAGTAAGCTGGCAGATGAACTGAGCTATGCCATTGAATTATTAAAAGCTGAAAAATAGATTATGATATTGAGGAAATATGTCCTGGTGTCCCTCGGTTTGGCGGGATTATCACTCCCGTTAAAAGCGCAGGTAAATCCGAAGGAGAAGCTGTGGCAAACGTTAAAAGCTATTCAGGGCAATTATGTTGATTCACTGAGCGATGAAACGTTGGTCAACGCCGCGATTGCGGGCATGATGCGGCAGCTGGACCCGCATTCCCGTTACTTTTCCGGCGAAGAGGCAGCGCAGATGCAGGAGGCCATGAAAGGCAATTTTGCCGGCATCGGTATCCAGTATATGATGCAGAACGATACGTTGTACATCACGCAGATCGTACCTGGCGGACCAGCCGAAAAGGCCGGCTTACAGGCCGGCGACAGGATCACCGCTATCAATAAGGTGCCGGTGAAAGGGGAGACTAATTTTGCCATCATGAAAAAAATACGGGGAGAGAAAGGTACTTCCGTGTCACTGGAGATACACCGGAAATCGGGCGGGGAGCAGTTTGCCCGTGACATTGTGCGTGGCACGGTGCCCGACAGGTCTGTCCGCTCAGCGTATATGGTCAATGACCAGACCGGTTATATCTCATTGCGTATTTTCAACGAAACCACCCGCAATGAGATGGACCAGGCCTTGGCTTCCCTGAAAGCGCAGGGCATGAAAAACCTTATCCTCGATTTGCAGGGTAACGGTGGCGGCTATGTGCAGGCGGCCATCGGCGTAGCGGACGAGTTCCTGCCGAAAGACAAGCTCGTGTTTTACAGCGTCGGAAAAAACAAAGGCAAAGACTACTATTATACCGGCGGTTTTGGCAGCTTTATGGAAGGGAAGCTGCTGGTGCTGATCGATCAGTATACGGCTTCAGCGGCGGAAATACTAACCGGCGCCCTGCAGGACTGGGACAGGGCGGTGATCATAGGCAGGAGAAGCTTTGGCAAAGGCCTGATGCAACGCCCCGTTCCTGTGTTCGACGGTTCTGTGCTGGAGCTGACAGGCGCCCGCTATTATACCCCTTCAGGCAGGTCTATCCAGAAACCTTACCATGGCGACACCTATAACGATAACGCACAAACGCGGCTCGCCAGCGGTGAACTGTTGCACGCCGACGTAGTGCATTTCCCTGACTCGCTGAAATACTCCACCCTGATTAAAAAACGCACGGTATTTGGCGGCGGCGGCATCATGCCCGACAAATTCATTCCACTGGATACGGTGGAACATAACGGTTGGCTGCAAAACGTTGCCGCACATGACCTGACCGGCAAGGCCACCTTTGATTATCTCGACAGCAACCGCGCCAGCCTGCTGGCCAGTTATAACGATTTTAAAACCTTTAACAGGCAGTACACGGTACCGGACTACCTCGTACAGCAGGTAGTGGGGGCTGCGGAAAAAGAAGGAATGCCGTTGTATCCAGGCAGCAGGGACAGGATCATCAGCCTGTTGTCGCTGGAGCTGAAAGGCAGACTGGCCAGCCAGCTGTTTGCCGGCAACGATTATTACCTGCAGGTGATCAATACGGACAACGCCAGTTTGCAGGAAGCTTTGCGCGTGCTGGAAAAACCAGCGGCCTATGATGACCTGTTGAACGGAGCTGCAAAGCAACCGGCTGAAAAAAAGAAAACCGGAAAATCTCACTAATTAAAATCAGACAAACATGAAAGTGGCTAAAATATGGATAGCAGTGGCATTAGGGATACCCGTATGCAGTGTGGCACAACAGTCGTACACCATCAAGGGTAGCGTCAGCAATATAAAAACACCGGCCAAAGTATTTCTGACATATAAAGTCAACGGTGAGCGTAAAATCGATTCCGTCGTCATGAAGCACGGCAAATTTATTTTTAAGGGATCAGTAGGTGCTCCCAAAGAAGCGCATCTGGTGCTGGACCGCGGCAATCAGCAGCAGGACCCGACCACCCGCCCGGTACAGGACATCCTGCCTTTCTTCATAGAAGACCGGGCTATCACTATAGTGGCTAAAGACTCCATCAAAAATGCCGTGATCTCGGGCAGTCCCACCAATGATGACAATGTAAAGGTGAACGCTATGCTGAAACCTTATTACGACAAGTACGACCTGTTGAATAAAGAGTTCAATGCGCAGCCGGTCGAAAAACAAAAAGACAAAGCTTACGTCGCTACGCTCGATAGCAGAGCCAATGATATACAGGCGGAAATCATCAGCGTAAAAAGAAAGTATGTAAAAGCCAACCCGGACAAGTACATGGCCCTGATGGCGCTGAATTCCACGCTGCCACCAGCGTTTGATGCCGTGGCCGCTGAGAAGGACTTCAATGAACTGACCCCGGCCATCCGCAAATCCGACCTCGGGCTGGAACTGGAGGCCCGGATCGCCAAAGTGAAGAAAACACAGGATGGAGAACCAGCACCGGATTTCACCCAGACGGACGTTAACGGAAAGCCGGTGAAACTTTCGGACTTCCGTGGAAAATACGTGCTGCTGGACTTCTGGGCCTCCTGGTGCGGCCCGTGCAGAAGAGAAAACCCCAATGTCGTGAAAGCATACAACGCTTATAAAGACAAAGGATTCACAGTACTGGGCGTATCGCTCGACAAGCCGGCAGATAAAGACAAATGGCTGCAGGCCATCGAAAAAGACGGTCTCACCTGGACACAGGTGTCTGACCTGAAAGCCTGGGAGAATGAAGCCGCCAAACTATATGAAGTAAATGCTATACCTATGAATTTCCTGATTGATCCTAACGGTAAAATCGTCGCCAAATATCTACGCGGCGCAGCACTGGAAGAGACTTTGAAAAAAGTGCTCACTAAGTGATGAATCAGACCAACCATTAAAAATAACTTACATCCCGGCCCGGAGCTTCAGCTCCGGGCTTATGTTTATTGATCAATTATCTGTGTTTTATTTGCCCCTTTGTAAATGGTAGCTACTTATTAATTACTTTCCGGAATGATGCAATAAATAAATTCCATGTAATAAAGTAGTCGGGCCATATTTCACGTTGACAATGAAAAAAATATCGTAGCGATTATTTAACCATAAATATATTTAAAGAAGTGGCGCTCTTCCATCAGGGAGGGCTGGCCCTTCTTTTTTTTGTTTCTGTAAGATCCTTTACTGTATTGTGTTTGGTGTGTTTTGTGTGTGCAAATAAAACATCGGTTTACAGCAAATTCATGGTGGTTTACGGCTGTATAAAAAGAGAGATTTACAACAGGTTTTAATTCGGCTTTCCAACGAAAAAATCAATCAATCAAAATCTAATTACAGTCACCATGAAAGTAAAAAGTAAAGCGTTCGTCAGCGCTGCCTGGGGGATGTCATTTGTATTGCTCTCCGTACAGGCTGCCGAAGCGCAACGCATCATCAGGGCAACCGGTAAGGTTGTTGATGCCAAAGACCTGTCGCCCTTGCCAGGGGCCACCATTGTCCGGTCAGGAGGTAAAGAAGTAGCGATTGCCAACAATAACGGTTTTTTTGAGATGAAGGTGCCCGAAGGAAGCACACTGAAAGTTTCGGCATTAAGTTATGAGTATGCCCAGGTAAAGGCCGATACCGGCATACTGGTGAAATTGGCAACATCTTCCAGCAACCTGGACGCTGTAGTAGTAATAGGTTACGGCGTACAGAAAAAGTCAACCGTTTCCGGTTCAGTGGGCGTGCTTAAAATGGATGATGTGAAGCGCGTAGTGCCTACCATCTCCGCGGGCAACCTCTTACAGGGACAGGTGGCGGGCCTTAAGGTGAACACACCTGCCGGCGTGCCGGGCGCCCAACCGTCCTTCCAGATCAGGCAGGTGACCACCTTCGACAAAGACCCTAAAAAAGGGCCGGCCCAACCGGTGCTGTTTGTGATTGACGGCATGGTGACCGCTAATTCAGATGATTTCAATAACCTGAGCCCTAACGATATCGATAATATTTCTGTTCTGCGTGATGCGGCCGCCGCAGCCGCTTACGGCGCAAGGGCCGCCGGCGGCGTTATTGTAGTGACCACGAGAAAAGGCGCAAAGTCCGCCCGGCCGGTGATCAGTTATTCCTTTAACACCGGTGTCGACAAACGCACCAAAAACGCTCCGCTGACGAGCGCTGTGGAAATGGGACAGCTGTACAACCGCATCAATCCCAACGCCACCGATGCATGGACGCAACAGGAGCTGGACTATTTCAAAACAGTGAACAACGGCTGGGGCTATGACCAGCTGGCCGCCGTGTGGCGAGATCCTTCCACCAGTTCCCATAACCTGAGCGTTTCCGGTGGGGGAGACAAGGTCCGCTATTATATGGGGGGCTCTATGATCACCCAAAAAAGTTTTGTGGAAAACCTTGATTACAAAAAATACAACCTCCGCTCCAACATTACCGCAGACATTACCGACCGCCTGCAATTGTTTGCCGGCCTCGCGCTCAATACCACCAACCGCTATTCTCCCCCTACGGGCGATGATTTTAACGACTGGTATGGAAAACTGCGGATATGGCAGCCGGAGCAGCCAGTATGGACCAACGGCGGCCATCCGGTGGATTATGGCTGGATCATGAATATGGGCGCACAGGTGCGCGGAGATGGCGGATACAAAAAGAACACCGTGGTAAACCCTCTTATCAACCTGAAGTTAAGTTACAAGATACCCGGTATCGACGGGCTTACCGCCAGCGCCCAATACAACCGCAACTGGTCAAACACCCGTTTCAAATACTTTGAGAAGAAATATGATGTATGGGTGATGAAACGCACCAGCAACAGGATACTCTCCCTGGATGAAAAAGACCTGGTAGGACTGAAAAAAACAAACCAGGTCAGCAACGACTACCTCGAAGAAGACTATCGCTGGTCCGACTACAGTCAGCTGAACCTGCAACTCAGCTACGACCGTACTTTCCATAAACTGCACCACGTAGGCGCATGGGTGCTGATGGAACAGGCGCAGACAGAAGTAGGCGGCGCCGATGCGTACCGTCAGAATTTCCCGGTATATACCACTGACCAGTGGTGGGCTGCCAGCCAGGAACCCAATGATAAAGACGCGGACGGTATCACCAATGCAAAAAACGGCCGCAAATCCTGGGTAGGCCAGTTCTTTTATGATTATGACGGAAAATACCTCACCACTTTTTCTTACCGGTACGATGGGTCCTATAAGTTCCCGGTTGATTCCCGCTGGGGCTTTTTCCCGTCTGCTTCCGTTGGATGGGTGATCTCCAAAGAGAATTTTTTCCGCGGCGTCCGGGGTATAGACTTCCTGAAACTACGTGCTTCCGCAGGCGTCACCAGCTCGGATAATATTGACGCCTATCAGTGGATGCAGGTGTACCAGACTGGTAAGAACGGTTACTTTGGCACATCACCCATTACCAGTACAGGTATACAATACGGTGGTATCACGAACCCGGTAGTGACCTGGGAAAAAACAAAATCCTACAATGTGGCCGTGGACGTGAACTTCCTGCGCCACTTTAATGCTACGGCCGAATATTATTTCATCAACACCTACGATATCCTCGCTAAAAGAATACAAACTATTTCTCCTACCTTCCCCCGGGAAATGCCCGCGGAGAACTATGGGGAAATACATGCCAATGGCGTGGAACTGTCGGTAGGGTATAACAACAACACCGGAAATGTAAAGTACTATGTGAATGCCAACGCTTCCTATGGCGGTGCGAAATACATCACCAAAGACCAGAACGTCACCTATCCCTATCAGAATGACATTGGCAATTCCACCAACCGCATCGTGACCCGCGTAGCAGACCATATCCTGAGAACACAGGCAGACCTGGACAACTGGAACGCAGCCCATCCTAATTACAAATACTACGGCATTGCGCCGCAACTGGGCCAGATGGTGTACCAGGACATCAGTGGACCGGATGGTAAACCGGACGGCATCATCGACGACTGGGACAAGATAGAGGTGAAGCATAACAATAATCCCATCCTGCTGGGCATCAACCTGGGATTTGAATGGAAAGGCATTTCTGTGGATGCTACCTTCAATGGTAACCTGAAACAATACAAATATGTCAACGACCTGGCTAAAAACGTGGAATGGAACCGTAACTGGAGAGAATGGTACAGCAACAGCTGGACCCCGGACAACCCCAACGCCTACCTGCCCCGGCGCTATTCCGCCAACGATGGCAATAACCGCGTAACGGCAGATGAAAGCACTTTCTGGCTCACCCGTTCCGATTTCCTGCGACTGCGCCTACTCAACATCGGTTACAGCCTGCCGTCGAAACTGATCAACAGATGGGGCGTCAGCGGTTTAAAAGTGTATTTCAGCGGCTCCAACCTCTTCGTGATCAGTAAATTCAACAGCGACTACTATGATCCTGAAATGGGCAGCCATACCAATTACCCGGTGATGAAAAATTTCAACTTCGGTGTAAACCTGACCCTGTAAACGATTCCGGGATTTTTAAAACAGAAAAAGATGAAACGTATACATACCCTCAGCATCGCGCTGGCCACCCTGGCCGCCGTTCAGCTGTGCTCCTGCAAGAAGGGCCTCGACTATGACAATGTGAGCGCCATGTCCCCTGAAAATGTATGGAAAGACTCCACCATGATCCAGGCTTATTTATCCGATATATACGGAGGCCTGATGCCTGGATGGCCTTTCAACGGCAGTGATGCGGACGAAGGCATTTCCACGCCGAGAAGCCTCGACGACTACCGGCGTGGTATTATCAGCGTAAGCAACACCAATACCAAACTGGATTATCAATACATCGAAAAAATCAACTATTTCCTCGATAACCTGCAAAAGGCGCCTACCACCGTTATTTCGGCGGAACGCAACAGCCGTTTTGCCGGAGAAGCAAAATTCTGGCGCGCATGGAGCTACTGGGGAATGGTACGGCAGACCGGCGGCATACCGTTGATACTGCACACCCAGGACTATCTCAACAAACCATCATTGTTTGTGCCGCGCAACAAAACATCCGAATGTGTGGCGCAAATTGTAAAAGACCTCGACGATGCCATACAGTCGCTGCCCGCGGTATACCCCAACGCAGGACAAGACTACGGCCGGATTACCAAGGTGGCGGCCATGGCTTTTAAAGGCCGCGTGCTGCTCACTTACGCCAGCCCGTTGTTTAATCCTAACGGTGACGCCGCCCGCTGGCAGTCGGCCTACGATGCCTGCAAAGCAGCAATGGACGCGGCGATAAGCGCCGGACATGCTTTGCATCCCAGCTTCCGTAATATCTGGTACCAGGAACGTAACAAGGAGGTGATCATGGTCAACCAGTTCTGGTACCCTATCCATGCCAATTCCTTTAATGGTGTCCGGGCGGAGCCCTTCACCCGGGACGCGTCCAACAACAATCAGCCGCTGTTGTCGTTGTTGCTGGCATTCCCCAAACGGGATGGCACGCCCATGCAGTTTGATGTCAACAAGCTGAACGACCCGGATTACAATACCGCTTTTATGAATGATTTTTATACCAACAGGGATGACCGGTTTTATGCGACCGTATTCTATGGCGGTATTCCATATCCTACGCCGGACCAGATCCCGCCGTCTTATGTGAGCGGCAACAGCTACTGGAACGTATGGCAGTACGACGCTGCCAACAACCGCTACACCAATGCTTCCATTGTCATTCATCCCGGTATGCCCGGAAACCCGGGCATCACCGGTTTCTTCGACCGCAAAGGACTGGATACGACCGTGACCAGCGCGCTGGTGTACCAGTCCGGCACCGACTGGCCGGAGATCCGGTTTGCCGAAGTGCTGATGAACTACGGCGAATGTGCCAATGAGCTGGGCAAGTCAGGTGAAGCGCTGCAGGTGCTGTACAGTATCCGTCAGCGTGCGGGCATCACGCCGGGAGCAGGAAATACCTACGGCATTACAGCGGCCACCACCGCCGCTATACGGGACGCCTATATCCGCGAAAGACAGGTGGAATTTGCTTTTGAAGGCAAACGCTTCGATGACCTGCGCCGTTGGAAACGTTACGATATCCTCAACAGCCAGGGCGGACGCCATGGCCTTTACATCACCCTGAAAGACGGACAAATGGTGACACCAGCAGACAATATTATGGACGCTCCTACCAGAGCTAAATTCACCGCCCGTTACATCGATAACCTCGACGGCGATGCCGGCGTGAAGTTCGGCCTCGACCTGAACCACTGGTTCTTTGCGCTGAAACCTGACCAGATCTCGCAGTCACAGAACGTGCTGCTGCAAAACAAAGAGTGGGGCGGCTCTTTCGATCCGCTGCAATAATATGTTTCGTATTCATAGGACCGGCGGCTGTCAATAGCTGCCGGTTTTTGTTTTAGGGCAAATAAATCATCGGTATTTGATAATTTATTGTTGATTATTGTGATGATGTTAACGGTAATTTGGGGTTTATTCTATTTAAATTCTTTTTTCATGAATGCAGGCGGCCTTAGGCGAATGACTGTACTGTTGTCACTACTTTTCCATACCAGCGGCCTTTGCGCGCAGTCCACCACGCTGCAAACAAAGTACGCTGTTGTCACCATCGATAACAAAGGGTATATATCTTCTGTCAGGAACAAGAAGAACGGCCGGGAATATCACCCGAAGGGACTTACATCGGCACTGATGAGCCTCTGTACCGGTAAACAATACCTCTTGCCGGAACAGGCCATATATACGCCGCAACAACATGAAATGCTGCTGCGGTACCCCAATGGATCTGAAGCCAGAATAAAAATTGACCAGCAGCCGGAATACCTGAAGCTGCAACTGCTGTCGCTGACGAAAAGGGAAGGCGTGGACAATATCGTCTGGGGACCGTATAAAACTACTATTTCCACGCTCATCGGAGACGTAATCGGCGTAGTGCGGAACAAGGAGTTTGCCTTCGGCCTGTTGGGGCTGGATGATAATACCACCAGTGGCCCTCCTACAGAAGGCGACCTTTCTTTTATGTATTATTTCATCCATTCTCCTGACCCGGTGAAATACCCGCTGCCCGCACATTTGAAAGAAGGGCAGACCTTTAGTATCGGTGGTGATGGTGTAAACGATGTGGCTTTTTATTCGCAGCCGGAAGAATATTTCCGGATGAACTACGGCAACGGCGCAAAGCTGGAGCCGGCCTATGGCGCCACGATCTGTATGCATGCGCGCAACAGGCGTAAGGAGCAGATGGTCCGTTTCCCTGACTACCCGGAAGGCGTGGAAGGGAAAGCCAATTCAGCCCGGTACCAGCTGGTCACCGCAACCGATGCGGACTATATCGGTTCAGCAGTAGCGTTGTACGCCTGCCCTGATTCGCTGGGCCTCAACACCATCGAAAAAATAGTATTGGCCGAAGGATTACCACATCCCACTATTGATGGCAAATGGATCAAAGACCCGGCAGCCTATCGTCCTGATATTGCCTGGTACGGTCCGCACGACAGCCTGGCGGCCTATTCCGGGCAACTGAAAATCCAGGGCGTACAAGATGAAGGCTGGGGAGAATACTATCCCAATCCGGCCAACCGCTGGAAAACACGGCAGATCAGCTTTGCGGGCCAACCAGCCATGAGCATCCCCGCTTTTGGCGCACTGATGAAACAACAAGGCATCCGCTATGGTTTGCATACGCTCTGCGAGTTCCTGCAACCCGATGACAACAGCGACGTGGCCCCGGTGCCCAGCGACAGCCTCGCTATCATGCAGCGCACCGTCATTACAAAAGACCTGTCCCCGAACGATACCATCATCACCGTGGCAGACACTGCGTACTTCCATGAATTTGGCGGATGGGAAGGCAATCATACCAACGTATTGAAAATAGGGAAGGAGCTGATCGAATACGACGGCATCACCCGTACGCCGCCGTATACTTTCCTCCACGTTAAAAGAGGGTTTCACCACACCGCGCGTGGAAGCTACAAGGCCGGCACGACCATCGTGAAGCTGCAGCCCAACTGCTACCGCGGCTTTGCGCCGGACATGCGCCTGCAGGACGTATATGCGGACTATTACGGGAAATGGCTCACAGAAGGCGGTATGGACTATATCGATTTCGACGGACTGGAAAGCTGTATGTACCAGGGCCACGGGCAGTATTCGTTCAAACGTTTCTTCCGCGGGCTTTTCGATAGTTACTACCGCCACGGCGGCAAGTACCTGCGGGTCATGGGCAGTGCCGTACAGGAAGGCAACTGGCACTATATGAGCGTCTGCAACGTAGGCGGCGGCGATCATATGTTCAGCCCTGTGAAAAATAAATGGGGCATAGAAGGAAAAGATATGCGGTATGTGTTTGAAAGCAGCTATTTCCCCGCCACCTTCGGTATTCAAAACTATCAGGCAGACTGGGGCTTGTATGATGCGGAAAACCTCGAAGCAAAATCCATCGGCTGGAATGCCACGTACATGCTGGGTTTGAGCCAGCAGACAGTAGAGGCCAGCGGCGAAAAAGCCGCGATATTCAACGCCTTCCGTCTTTGGGAAGAAGCGCGTGCCGCCAATAAATTCACAACTGCGCTGAAAGAGCAACTGAAAGACCTCGACTATAAATTCCACCTGGAGAAAGCCGGCGCCAACGTTTTCCTGTTATATCCCGTAAAGGAAAACAGGTTTTCGGAACAGGCCTTCGCTGGTGCAACGTTACCGTTACAGAATGAATTTAAAGAACAGCCGCTGGTGTTTTCAATCAAAGTCACCGGCCCGAAAGACGCAACGGTACAGGGCCTGAAGGTCCGGCTCACAGACAATACAGAACTGACTATTGATAAACATATCAATGCAGGGCAGTATATTATCTACAAAAACGGACAACTCTGGCTGGCAGACAATGGCCGCCGGTTATTGGAACAGCTTCCTGCGAAAGGTGGTTTACATATAGGCAAAGGCCAAAGTAATATCACTGTAGCAGCCATTCACCCTGTACAGGACGACAAAGTACGGTTTGAACTGGTGGTGCCCGTTATAGGAGCGCCCATTAAATTCTGATGTTTTTTGCAGATATTTACCGAGAACATACCTTCCACGAACAATGAAAAAAATTATTTTCCTGTTGGCAGTCATCGTCTGCAGTCTGCCTGTTATTGCACAAACCCGTTACAATGCCTGGGATTCACTGGCCATGACGCCACCCATGGGATGGAACAGCTGGAACTTCTTTGAAGCCAGGGTCAGCGAGCAGGTAATCATGGACATGGCCGATGCCATGGCCGCCAACGGTATGAAAGACGCCGGCTACCGTTATCTGGTGATAGATGACCACTGGGTGGCCGGCCGTGATAAACACAACAATCTTTTTCCCGACCCGGAACGGTTTCCGCATGGCATGAAATACCTGGCGGATTATGTACATGGAAAAGGACTGAAGCTGGGCATTTACTCAGATGCCGCTATGCTGACCTGTGGCGGTGTTACCGGGAGTTACAATTTCGAGGAACAGGACGCCCGTACTTTTGCGGGCTGGGGCATCGATTTCCTGAAGTACGACTATTGCAATGCGCCGGAAGACGTGGCCACTGCGTTCAGCCGGTATGCCCGTATGGGCGATGCCCTGAAAAAGTGTGGCCGCCCTATAGTCTATTCTATCTGTGAATGGGGACAGCGCAAACCCTGGCTGTGGGCCAGGGCGGCTGGCGGCCATCTGTGGCGTACCACCTGGGACAGCCGCGACGTATGGGAATCGCATGACAACAATCTCACCGGTATTATGGAGATATTCCTCCAGCAGGAACACCTGGCTTCCTATGCCGGCCCTGGCGGCTGGAATGATCCGGACCTGCTGATGGTAGGTCTTTACGGCAAAGGTGCTTCTTCCTCTGTAGACGGCCGCTTTAAAGGCTGCACCGCTACAGAGTACCGCACACATTTTGCGCTGTGGTGTATGCTGGCCGCTCCGCTGATGGTGAATATGGACCTGAAGCATATCACGCCGGACGTGTTGCAGCTGATCACCAACCCACAACTGATTGCCATCAACCAGGACGCGCTGGGCAAACAGGCGACCACCGTTTTAAAACGGAATGATATCCAGGTGCTGCTGAAACCATTGCAGCGCGGGGATATGGCGGTGTGTGTATTCAACCGTGCCGCCAATGGGCAGTCTTTTGACATAGACCTGAAAAAAGACCTCGCTCTCTGGCAGCCTTTCCAGGTAACAGACGTCTGGAGCGGCAAGCCTGTAAAGACATTGAAAGGGCAACTGGGCGCACATGATTGTGCAGTGTATCTCCTGAAAGCCGGGCAAAAATAGCATTGGTTAAAGTCAATTTATATGTTGTAACGCTATGTTGACGGCGCTACATTTATATCTGTAAGTGATTAGATTTTTTTGAATGAATGCAAAAAGTATAGTGTTAGGGACAGCTGGTCTTGGCGGCGTATGGGGCAAAGTGGATCGGTCTGCAGCTGTCCGCACTTTACTGACAGCGCTGGAAAACGACGTCACTGCCATAGATACGGCGCCGGCATATGGCGATGCAGAAGAGATCGTAAGCGATGCGTTGAAACAATGGAGAGGCCCGGTGCCCGTTATCAGCACCAAAGCCGGCAGGCTGCGGTCATATGCCGCAGATGAAGCGTACTACGATTATTCCGCTGCCGGTATTATGAACAGCGTATACCGTTCGCTGAAAACATTGGGCGTTCCGGTATTGGACATATTATTCCTGCATGATCCGGAAGCGGTGCCCGAGCAAGAAGGCGATCAGGTGGTGGCGGTCATGTTGCACCTTAAGCAGCAGGGACTGGTGAAAAAAATCGGCCTGGGCGGCAACATCCCGCTGTGGATGGAAGCCTATATTAAAACAGGCGTTTTTGATGTGATCATGGAATTCAACAGGCTGAACGCCTGTAGTACAGCGGCGCTCAAGGACCGGCTGCCTTTCTGCAACACCAGAGGCATGGCGTATTATGCCGCCAGTCCGCTTTATATGGGACTGCTGGGCCGGAATTTCCAGGCCTGGCAACAGCAACCGCCGCAATGGCTGCCTGCCGGCAGTATTGCCACTGCGCAGCGTTTACAGCTGATCGCAGCAAAGCACCATCTTCCGTTACCGGTATTGGCCCATCGTTTTCTACTGACGGTCCCACGTGCGTTCAGTATCGTGATAGGCGCTTCCTGCGTGACAGAGCTGGAAGAAAGTCTGTCTGCTTTCCGGCAAGGCCCGCTGCCGGAAGCGATATACCAGGAAATACTGGATTGTAATAAGTAAACAGCTACCATTGTATACCATCGATCATCAAATCTTTAACATCACCAGCGTGCAATTGCGGGAGCTGGAACCAGCCATGGCGGTAACGCCCATCCAGGACGCCACCATGGGCCCTTTTCCATCCTTCGGCCTTGCGCTGATCACTCTGGAAGACGAAAACGGCTTTATCGGTGAAGCACCGGTGTACAGCAGTTATATCAATATCCTGGAAAACTGCCTGCTGCCCATTCTGCTGCACAGCCATCATGTGCCCTATCACAAATTGTATCATCAGTTGTACTGGTCTATCCGGAACGAAGGTTTCCGGGGGCCGGCATCGGCGTTGGTAGGGCAGATAGACCTGGCGTTGCATGACCTGGCGGCCCGCCGCGAAGGCGTGCCGTTGCACCGCTTCCTGCATGCGGAAAGGGACACGGTAAAAATGTACGGCAGTGGCGGCGGTACCAACTATACGCTGCAGGAACTGGAACAGGAGGTGGACCGTTTTATGGAAGCGGGAGTGGACTGTTACAAGATGAAGGTAGGGAAGGCATTTGGCACCATGATGGGGGAGGATGCTTCCCGTGTTAAGTTTGTCCGCAGCCTGCTGGGAAAAGATGTCCGCCTGGCGGTGGACGCCAACCAGATATGGAGCGGTGAGCAGGCGTTGCGCTTTGCCGATATGATCGCTGCGGCTGATGTGGCCTGGTTTGAAGAACCGATCCACTCCGCGGCATTTGAACAGATAGGTGTACTATGCAGCCAGACGCCATTGCGGGTTTCTTTCGGTGAATCGGAAAGAACCTCCCGTTTATTCCCTACCTTGGTGAACTTAGGCGTACGCCACCTGCAACCGGTGCCTACGCACCTGGGCGGAGTGAACGAATGGAAAGAAGTCAGGGACCTGGCGGCAAAGAGCGGCGTTGATTTTTCCTCCGGCGGATATTCGTTGTTTACCGCCTCGCTGATGGCCACTGCTGACGAAGCATGCGAAGTGGAGTACCTGTATTCTATCATGTCAGGACTGGAGCGTTATTTCAGCGTTTGTCCCGAATGGAAGAACGGCTGCTTTGTGTTGCCGGACATTGCCGGTCTTCCGGTACGGGTGGACTGGGACTACTGCCGGAGCGCAGATAAAATTGTAAAACAATATTACTGGAATGATCAGAACGTCAGGAAATATTCACCTATTGTATCACTATGATCTTTAATACTTGCCTGTGAACATGTCGCTTACCGGTGTTGATGGCGTAGTGCTGGTGCTGTATATCATCGCCCTTTTTGTATTAGGTTTTTTCCTGGGCAGAAACAGGGAGCAGGACATTTTCCTGGGTGGCCGTTCGCTGCGATGGTGGCAGATCGGTTTCTCTATGTTCAGCGCCAATGCAGGCCCTATGATGTTGATCGGCATGTCCAGCCTGGGCTTCTCCCAGGGCGTGGTGGGCGCTAACTTTGAGTGGCTGGCATGGATATTCCTGTTGCTGCTGGCCATGTTTTTCCTGCCGCGGTACCTGTCGGCCGGTATCAGCACCATTCCGCAGTACCTTTTGCATCGCTATGGCAAGAGCGCCTATAATTTTCTCGTGATATACAGCCTGGTGTCCATACTGGTGGTATGGTTGGGCAGTGCGTTATATGCCGGCGGACTGGTGATCTCGCAGGTGCTGGGCTGTCCGCTGATGTACGCCGTGGCGCTGATAGCGCTGATAGCCACCAGCTACACCGCGGTGGGTGGCTTCAGGGCGGTGGTGCGCACCGGCATTTTCCAGTCGGTCATCATCATCGTTTCCTCGCTGATACTGACCGTGCTGGCTTTCAACAGCATGATGAAAACCGGTGCCGTTCATCACGAGGTGCCGCAGAATTTCTGGAAACTGCTGCACGGCGCCGATGACCGGGAATACTCGTGGATGGCTATTCTGGCGGGATACCCGGTAGTGGCAATTTATTACTGGTGCGCAGACCAGACCATCGTGCAGAAACTGCTGGGAGCAAAAGACCTGCGGGAAGGGCAGTATGGCGCGTTGTTCATTGCTGCGCTGAAGATGATCACTCCGCTTATTTTCCTGCTGCCGGGCATTATCTGTTTTATTTTATACCGGGACATCACCACGGCTGACAATGCGTATATCACGCTGGTGCAGCAACTGATGCCGGATGGTTTCCGGGGCCTTTGCCTGGCGGCATTGATCGCCGCATTGATTGATACCGTGTCGTCCGGCCTCAATTCATTCAGCACGGTGTTTACGCTGGACGTGGTGGGCCAGTTCAGGACAACGGACGATGCCGGCCGGTTGCGTACGGGCCGGTGGGTGACTGTGCTGGCCGCATTGCTGGCCATAGGCATTGCAGCGCTGTTCCTGTTTTCCGGCAAAGGGCTGTTTGAAATTACGCAAGGCATGGTGTCTATCCTGGCGCCGCCGTTGTCGGTGGTATTCCTGGCGTCCATTTTCTGGAAGCGGACCAACACCCCGGCAGTAGTGACGGTATTGTATGGCGGCGGGTCTGTGTGCCTGCTGGTGGGCGTGTGTTACTTGCTGAACTATCCCTATAAAGGCTTTTGGCCTCATTTCCTGTTATTGTCGGTATATCTTTTTATGGGACTGGCGTTGCTGATCATGGTGGTGTCATTGCTGACAGCGCCGTCGCCTGTCACGGATGATAAGCCGGTGTTTGTTTCCGCAGCGGGAAACCGGCTGTCACGCAGGGTTTGGGCTGGATGGGCGGTATTGGCGGTTGTTATGTTGATAATTTATCTTTTATTAAAATGATGATAAACAGAATAACAGGTGTGTTTTTGATCGTATGCGCCATGGCATGCGGCAGCTGTAAAAACATGAAAACAGAAGAGAAGGTTTTTGTGGTGAATATTGTACCGGAACAAACGAAGCTGCAGGAATATCTGCGTTACCATCAGCAGGTATGGCCCGAAGTGGAGGCCGGCTTCCGGAAAGCCGGGTATCAGAAAATCACGCTTTACAGGTACCAGTATTTAGTAGTGATGAAGATCGTGGTGCCGGTGGGTGCGGACCTGCAACAGATGGGCAAAACGGCCGAAGGCTACAGCCCGCGCTGTGCCGAGTGGAACCGCCTGATGTCCGGGTACCAGGCAGGCGTGCCGGGAACGGCGCAGGGCGAGACCTGGGTGGAGGCTAAGCCTTTCTATGAATTCAGGAAGGAATAGCGAGGGTATGCTCGTTGTACCTTTTGATGAAATCGCGGGGCGATACGCCCTTAATATCCTTGAAGTGTTTGTTGAAATTGGAGATATTGTTATACCCGCTCTCATAGCAGGCTTCCGCTACGTTATGATGTCCTTCCAGTAATAGTTTGGCGGCATGGCCGATCCGTACTTCCTTTACAAAGTCTATTAACGTGCGGTTGGTTTTTCTTTTGAAGAAACGGCAAAATGCCGCGGCAGACATAGGGATAAGGTCCGCCACGTCCTGCAACGCTATTTCCTCCCTGAAGTTGCTGAAGATATAATCAAATACCTTGTTGATCTTGTTGGCTTCCCCGGAGTTGTCCACCGCGTTGAAATAGGGGGAAGAAAGTATTTCCGCATATTCCGACTGTGCCAGCACGTCCAGCAGTTGCAGCATCAGCACGGCCCGGGTAAGCCCTGACTGGACCAGCATTTCCTGCATGAGGTTCCTGGCAGTGGTGATGGTTGGGCCGGTAAAAAGCAGTCCCCTGGAGGCTTTTTCGAAAAGCGCATTGAGCTGCCGGGCTTCCGGTTTCTCCAGCAGTTGCCGGCCCAGGAAGTCCGGGAAGAAATGAATAACTGTCGCCGCCGGCTGCTGCAAAGGATCTACCGGTTGATAGTATTGCCAGCAATGCGGCAGATAACTGCCGAGCAATACCAGCTCGGTGCCTTCAAAGTCCCGGATATGATCGCCGATGAAACGTTTGCCGCTGCAGTTTTCAATCAGCGCGATCTCAAAATTCACATGTGACTTCAAAGCCGTATATCTCCTGATCTCCAGAAATTCTGACCGGATGGTAAATGACTGGTCGGGAGGAAATGTGAAGTTCTCATAAATGTACTGCATAGTGTGGCATACTCCTGGTGCCAAATTAGTAAATTTTAAGTCAGGTTGGCATTTTAACAGCTGATTTTATGGAAGCAAAAAAAGCATAGGTAATCGTCAAATAACGGGTGGTATAATGATCTCGTATAACGGATTTTTGTGTAGTGAAATACTGCATGAACAACGATAGGAACAAACAGATAAAGTACTTTCTTTTTGCGATAAGCCTGCTGCTTGGGACTACAGGCGTGCTGCACGCACAGCAGCAGACAGCTGAGGCGCTGCTCGGCCGGCTACACGGCTCGCTGCGGTACAGCATTGGCCGGTACGATGGCACAACATTACTTTCCGAACAAACTTTTCAGCATGGGCGGTTACAGACCGGCGGCGGCGACTGGCAATTGCAAACGCATGCCACGATGCTGCCCGATGGCGCCGCCGACGTACAGGTGGTATGCCGGCTGGCGCAGGGCCGCGCGGCGCAAAGCGCGGTAACGGTATCGTTGGACTTTAGCCATTGGAGCCCGCAACATTATGTGCTGGTGCCGGCTTCGGTGTACAATGGCAACCGTTACCGGTCTATCGGCAATGGCTACAACCCTGACTATCCCCGCGACATGTACTACAATCCTCATGTGCCGCTGACGATTGCCAATAATCCGCGTTTGTCGGATGAAAAAGGGAAACCGTCAGTAATAACGCTGCAAACCACCAACGCGGCCACACCGGCGATCTGTTTTTTCTCCCCGGAGGAAAAGAAGGGGTGCATTGTGCTCACCACGCAGCAGACCAGCCTGGGAAACAGCGGCCTTACCATCGCGGAAAACAGCGCAAAAGACAGTTGCGTGCTGTCTATATCAGCACCGGCCGTACGCCGGCTGGCGCCGGGATTTGGGGACTTTCATCCTAGCGGCGACCATGCGCCCGATTGGCAGGCCGGCGATGAAGTGACGCTGCATTACCGTGTATATGTTTTTGATGCGGAAGATATCCCTGCATTGTTGCGCCGTTTTATGACGGTACGCAAAGCGCTGAGCGGGCCTAATCAGCCACGCGACATACTGCCCATGAGCAAACTGCTGCAATGTGCGACTGACATCTGCCGGGGTAATTTTATAGAAGTAAAGACAGGCGCCTATTACAGGCCGGAAAATAATAACGATTTCCAGTTGGGATGGGTGAGCGGTATGATCAATACCTACCCCATGCTGGCTTTGAATGACGCAAAGGAAAGGGAACGCGTGGCAAGGGAACTGGATTTTATCACCGGAAAACTGCAGGGCGAAAGCGGCTATTTCTACGGCGGCATCACTGCCGACGGCAAGCTACGACCAGAAAAGATGCATCCGGATTTCCCTGAATTACAGGCCATGGTAAGGAAAAACGGCGACGTTTTGTTTTGGCTGATGAAACACCTGATGTTGCTCAAAGCGCAGGGCTACGGCCGGATGATCAGGCCGGAATGGGAGCTGGCGGCCAAACGGCTGGCAACGGCCTTTGCGGCCACCTGGCAAAAACATGGCGAGTTCGGACAATATATTGCTCCGCGTACCGGAGAGATAGCGGTTTATAATTCCACCGCGGGGGCCATCGTGCCTGCGGGCATGATGCTGGCCTCCCGTTATTTTCACGTTAGGGCATGGACGAGGGTAGCTCAACAGGCGTCCGCCTTTTATTACCTCCGTGATGTAGAGAAACAGGGTCTTACGGGCGGCGACTGCGGAGATATTTCTCACGATGCCAATTCAGAATCGGCATTCGGTCTGCTGGAGTCGCTGGTGTCCATGTATGAGTATTCAGGGGAACGGCACTGGCTGCAAAAGGCAGCAACACAAGCCGCCCTCTGTGCTACATGGGCACTTTCCTATGACCCTGTTTTTCCGTCCGGAAGCGCTATTGACAAGTTAAAAAGCCATATGGCCGGCGCGGTTTGGGCCAGTATCCAGAATAAACACGCTGCGCCAGGTGTCTGCACTTCTTCCGGTGACGCGTTGTTCAGACTGTTCCGCGCTACCGGCGATCCGCTGTATGCCGATCTCCTGCGGGATATCCAGCATGCGCACGCAGAAGCGGTGAACATGCCCGGCCATATCACCACCAACAACCTCATGGGTTCGTCTATGGAACGTATACAGCCCGGCGATGCGGAAGGCAAAGAGAGCATCGGCAATTTTATCAACACGCGCAACTCCTGGACGGAAACCGCCGGCATGCTCATGGCACTGGAAATACCGGGTATCTATGTAAACACCGACAAAAAAGAAGTATACGTCTTTGATCATGTGACGGCCCGGGTGGTATCAACAGAAAAAGATGTCATGGTGATAGCAGTCACCAACCCGACAGCGTATGATGCATCGGTGTCACTGCTGTCGGAGAACAACCGTGAGGCTGCCGTGCCGCTGCCGCGTACTGCATTTGTAAAATGGCCGCACGTGGTGGTAAACGCCGGTCAGACAGTGACAGTAAGGGTTACGCCGGAAGGTGCCGTGGTTAGGTAAAAGTTTACGCCTCCCAACAAATACAGAATAAAGCAAGAATATGTTGCCCCCGGGATTTTTCCCGGGGGAATTTTCATGTAAGAAACTACCGGTACTGAAATGGGGCTGCTCTGCATTGTTTTAAATTTAATTGGCAGTCCTACTATCCCGTTGTCCACCATCCAAACCCTTTTCTTATGAATACTACTAATCTTCTGGCCGTTTCGCAGTTTCACTATCCTTTTCCTATGCTTAAGAACCCTTATGCAGCAGTCATGCAGGAAATTACTGACAACGAATGGATTGACGGTACGTATTTGTCTCTGTACAAAGATGACCCTGTCACGAGAAAAAAGTATAAGAAGACCAAAACGGCGCATATTGCCTCCCAATGGTTCCCTACAGCCAGCCTGGAGCGATTGCGGCCAGCCTGCCGCCTGATGTTGTGGACGCTTTACAATGATGACAAGTATGAAGAATACAGCCCCGAAGAAATCAGTTTTATTGAACAGCAAAGTCTTGCGGTGCTGAAAGGTTCGCTCAGCGGCGAAGACGCCGGTATCCCGCTGGGCGGCTTGCTCGCCACGCTGCGGGAGGAACTGGTACAGTTCGTACCGCCGGAATCCATGACGCGGTTTACAGACGGCCTGCAAAAATACTTTAATGGGTTAAAGCAGGAACAGTATTACAAATCACTGAAAACATTTCCCACCGTGGAGGAAAGCCTGGCTATCCGGGAAGATTCCCTGTGTCTGTATCCCTTCCTGGAATTACTGGACCTGGAAACAGGGTTGATACTTCCGGAAGAGGTACATCAGCATCCGGTCATAAAACGCCTCAAGGCGCTGACGGTCCGCATGATGGTGTGTTTCAACGAAGTGCAGTCGTTTTCAAAAGATGAAGCCACAGACGCTATTTATTACAACGTGTTGAAGGTAATACAGCATCAAAGAAACCTTTCCTTTGAAGAGGCCGTGCGGCAGATCCTCCATATCCACAACGAATACCTGAATGAATTTCAGTACCTGCAACGTTTTCTGCCCGATTTCGGGCCGTGGCAGGATGCGGTGGTCAACAGGGTGCATTATTTCAGTATGACGCTGAACGGATGGCGCTCTATCTCTTCGGGGTTGGACAGGTATAATTCGTTGACCGGATTCCCGGACGCGCAAACGGCTAAAAATGCATTGGACGGCTAGGGGCGCATCGGTTTAATGCGCCCTGTTCAGTAACATGTCTGTTAAGCTCAGTAATGCCTGTTTATGCGCTTCCGGTACAGAGATGCTTTTCAAATGGCGCAGTGCGATGTCCTGGTACCGTTGGCATTCGTGGATGGCCCATTGGTCCGCTTTACAGTCTTTATACAGCTGTACCATCGGTGCAATTTTATAAATAGTGTTGTCTGCCATGAGTTCTTCCAGATGTGAACGTTGGGCCGGGGTGGCTGATTCGAAAGTCTTCAGCAGCAGGAAGGTTTTTTTATTGAGCAGAATGTCTCCGCAGATTTGTTTCCCGAATTTTACCTGGTCCCCGAAGCAGTCGAGGTAGTCGTCCTGTATCTGGAAGGCGGTCCCGATATTTTTACCGAAGGCGTACAAGTGTTCCTGGTCTTCCTCGCCGGCGCCGCCTATCATGCCGCCTATTTGCAGGCTGGCAGCGAGGAGTACGGCTGTTTTCATCGTGATCATGTCCAGGTAGTCGGTATATGAAATGGCGCTGAGTGGCATGGCTTCCATGTCCAGGTCTGTTTGCTGGCCTTCGCCTACTGCCAGTGCGGCTTCCAGGAATGTTGCCGTGACAGCCTGTTTGTAGTCGCCTTGTATACAATTCAGGTATTCGAAGACATAGAGCAGTAGGGTGTCGCCCGTGAGGATGGCGGTATTGGTATTGAATTTTTTATAGATGGTAGGCTGCCCGCGACGCAGTGGCGCGTGGTCCATAATGTCATCATGTACCAGTGTGAAATTATGATAGAGTTCCACCGCGTTGGCAGCTAAAAAAGCATCCAGGTGAACAGGTCCCATGAGGTTATTGGCCATTAGGCATAATATGGGACGGATACGTTTGCCACTATTGCTTAATGAATATTCAACTGCCTCATATAATGTGGCGGGATTTTTCGGAAAAAGCCGATCATTGAATTGGGCTTCGAAAGCTGCCAGTAAATCATTAAAGGAAAGGACGGCCTGCTCGCCGGTAGCGTTGTTTTGAGGGGAGTGATGCCGGGACATAGGATTTCCAGTTTGAGCTAATGTAACTCACCGGTCCGGAAATGTCGCTGCAGTTGATGGTTTTTTGTTAGGTTTCCTAATTATTATTATTGTTTGTAAAAAAAGATGGGCAGGCATCAGTTGCCTGCCCGCTTTAATAATGTTAACCGGTCAATTAATAACCCTGGTTCTGTTCCAGTACAGCGCCGGTGTTCTGTGTGATTTCAGTGGAAGGTATTGGCCACAGGTTGTGGTATGGCTCAATCGTCAGGCCTGACTTAGGGTTGTATTTTTTATCCCGGTCGTAGAGTTTGCCCAGACGGGTAAGCGTCACTGCCCTGAATTCTTCCATGTACAGCTCTCTCAGGCGTTCATCCAGGATGTAATCGAGGTTCATTTCTGCCGCGGTGGCTGGTGTGGCGCCGGCTCTGTTCCGCAATATGTTCACATCGTCCGTTGCTTTTTGAGCGTCTCCTTTGGCGAGATAGGCTTCTGCTCTCAGCAGATAGGTTTCTGCCACGCGGGCCATGTACTTCTGCATAAACAGGCGGGAGGCGCCGTTCAGCAAGAATCCACCGAAGGGGTTGGTCACATTGGTGAGGATGGAAGGACCGGCTACAGACACAAAATCACCTGCGGAAGGGGACATCTTCCTGATCACCGGATAAAAATTCCGGATGGTGTCCCTGAAGTCCGCCGGCGCTACTTTGGCTTTATAGCCGTCTTTTACGTACCATTTGCCATAGTCCGGAGAGTTGGCAGGCACGCCGGAAATGCGGATGTCCCGCACGATATTGTAGGAGGAGTTACGGATGTCGCCAGGCGTCCATATTTCATAGAAGAAATGGGAGGTAGGGCGTATCCAGCCGATACCGTTGGACGAAACGCTGTCCACAAACTTGGCGTTGAACAGGATAGACATTTTGGTTTTAGTGGTGGCTTCTGTGATCCTGACGCCGGTTAAACTGGGAACGACTGCCCAGGCCGACTGATCGCCCACGGAGGCGGAGTTGTTCAGCGTGCTTTGTATCACCAGCAGTCCTTCGTGATTGCCGGTGCTGTAGTTCTGGTTGTTGTATTCAAACAGGTCCCTGTACACGTCGCCGGGTAAATTGGCCCTTCTGCCGAAGCGGCTGTTCATCAGGGACACGCCGCTGAAGTTAATGACGTCGGAAGCGCTGGCAATGGCGCCGTCATAGTCTTTCAGGGAGATAAGCACCTCCGTGAGCACATGTTTGGCGATCTGTTTGTTCACGGTGCCATCCGGTACCTGGTTGATATCGGACAAGATGCCGATGGCCTGTTGCAGGTCTTTTTTACATTGCTGGTAAACGGCTTCGCGGCTGGCGCGCACGTAATCGTAACGCGGTCCGGAAAGTTCGTTCAGCTCAATGGGAACGCCGCCGTACAGGTTGGCCAGCACGTTGTAGGAATAGGCCCTGAAAAACAAAGCCTGGCCCAGGAAACTGTTTTTATCGGCATCGCTGAGCTTAGTGGATTTAGATGCCTGGCTGATGATCAGGTTAGCATTGGTGATGATTTTATAGAACGCCGTCCACATGTTGCCGGGAATGAAATAGGTGGGCACCATGGTGGCCTTATAGGCATTTAACTTGGCGGCGGGGTCATAGTCGGTGCCGTTGTACGCGAAGTCAGTAGCGTAATACAGCCCGAAATATGTATCCAGGTTGATGTTTCCCATGTAGATGTTGCGCACGCCGTTGTACAGGTTGTTGGTGGCCTGCTGGAACTGGATGGAGGACTGCAGGGAGTTGTCCGGCGTATAGATAGACAGCGGGTCTTCATCCAGGAAACTCTTGCTGCAGGAAGATAATGCTGCTCCGATACAAAGGAGGTATATGAAGATTTTTGGTTTCATGTTCTGAAAGTTTACTGTTGAAGCATTAGAATGTCACGTTTACACCAAGGGAGTAGTTCTTCATCACGGGATAACCGTTCTGGTCGAGGCCCATACCGCCCGGTATTCTCAGGCCGAGCGATGAACGCTGGCTGGATGAAGGATTGGACTCGGGGTCCCAGCCGTCCCATTTGGTAATGGTGAGAAGGTTCTGCGCGTTCACATACACGCTGGCTGCCTTGAGTATTTTCAGGCGGCTCAGCAGGCCCTCGGGCAGGGTATAGGTCAGCGTTACGTCTTGCAGGCGGATAAAGCTTCTGGACACATAAGGCCCGAAGTTTTCACCCAGCGTGGCAACATATGCCGCGATGCTTCTGTATTTGGCATTCGGATTATTAGGTGTCCAGTAGTCGTATACAAAGCCGTTGTTGTTGCGGATATTGTCAGGGTTTTGCAGCATAATGCCGGGTGCGCCGAGGTATCCGTTTTTGCCGCCCTGGATAGTGTTGATGAAGAACTTCAGTTGGAATGCCTTGTACTGGAAGCTGTTGGAGATGCCCAGGCTGTAGGACGGATCGAGTTTGCCTAATATCTGTTTGTCCTCCGGGGTGATCTTTCCATCTCCGTTCACATCTTCCACGCGGTATTGCCCGGCTTTAAAGCCTTGTGCGGCGAGGCCGGCGGGGATTTGCTCGCCCAGCTGGTACATACCGGTGATCTTATAGTCGTACACGACGCCGTAAGGCTGACCGATAAAGTAGCTTAATATAGGATCGCTGCCGTTGATCAGGTCATTTTTGGTACCGTCGATGTCCAGCACTTTGTTGCGGTTCCGGAAGAAGTTGGCGGTCACTTCCCATTTGAAGTTTTTGTTGGACACGGGTACGCCGGTGATGTTCAGTTCTTGTCCCCTGTTCTGGATTTTACCGATGTTGATCAGGAAGCTGTTGAAACCGGTTATGGTAGGCGTGGCCCTGGAGTTCAGCAGGTTGGTGGAATTGGAGAAGTACAGGTCCAGTGAGCCAAACAGCCGGTTGTCGAAGAAGGAAAAGTCTACGCCGGTGTTAAACGATTTGGTGGTTTCCCAGCGCAGGCCGGAGTTGGGCAACTGGCTCAGGAAGGAGCCGAGTTGTGCGCCGCCGGAGGTGCCGTAGAGGTAACCGCTGGACAATCCTACGGTCATCTGGGAAAGGGTCTGGTAGCGGCCGACGGTCCTGTTGCCGGTAGCGCCGTAAGACAGTCTCAGTTTCAGGTCGTTGACAGCGTTGACAGACTTCAGGAAGTTTTCTTCTTTCAGGCGCCAGGCGAATGCAAGGGATGGGAAAGTAGCCCATTTGTTGGTGGCGGAGAAGCCGGAGAAACCGTCTCTTCTTACCGTACCGGTCAGGATATATTTTTTATCGAACGAATACGAGAGCCTGGCCATTTGGTACAGCGCTGTTTCCTGCCAGGGGAGTATGTCCATGTCGTTGGAAACGGTGAGCCGTGCCGGATCGCCCACGTCCAGCCTGTTGTAGGACAGTACGCCGTTGGTGATGCCGCCAGCGGACGTGCTGCTGCCGTCATGTTTGTTTTTTTCCGCGCCATACAGCAAAGTGAGGTCCACACCGTGTTTCCCGAAGTCCCTTTTATAGGTCAGGATGTTGTCGATCGTCAGGAAATAATTGGTCATGTATGTTTTGTAGGCGGTAGCTTCTACGTTAGGCGCATTGTAGTTGAACCTGTTCGTATAGATGTAGTTGTTACCGAAGTTCACGCGGTAGTTCAGTCCTTTCACCTGCGGGATGTCCACGCTGACGAAGAAGTTCCCGATCATGTTCATGTTTCGGTCCAGGTCCCTGGAACGTCTGAGCACTTCCAGTGCGGTGGGTGTAGTGGTTTGCGCGTAGAACTCCAGCATCTGGCCTGTTTTAGGATCGAAGGGGAGGTTGTACGGTTTCAGGAACATGATATCGGAGAAGGTGGGCGACACGCCACTGTAGTCGTTGATGGACAAACCTGTCTGTGCGCCTACTGTCAGCCATTCTGCGGGTTTGGCTTCGAGGTTGAGCCGGATGCTGTTTCTCCGGTAGTCGTCATTTTTAACCAGGTTTACCTGGTCAAAATAACCATAACCTAAATAGAAACGGATCTTCTTTGATCTTCCGCTTAAACCGATGTTATGGTTGTGTATCCTGGGGCGGGAGTTGGTCATTAAGTCCCACCAGTTGGCTTCATAACCGTTTTTATAGTTGTCGCCTTCTATGCCGGGCATTTTCGTAGTGGGGTCCCAGTTAGGGTTCATTTTAGTAGGATCGTTGGGATCACGGCTTTCGGTAAGGTACCAGTCGCCGAGCTTCTGTATGTACTGGGCGCCGGAGGCAGGTCTCATGTCTTTTTTGGTCATCTCCTGCATAGAGTAGGACCCGCTGTAGTCTACCGTGAGCTTGTCTATCCCGCTGGCGCCGCTTTTGGTGGTGATCAGCACCACCCCGTTGGACGCCTGGGAGCCATACACGGCAGCAGCGCTGGCATCTTTCAACAGGTCGATGCTGGCGATATCTGACGGGTTGATGGAGGTGAGCGATCCCCGGTATATCAGGCCGTCCACTACGATCAACGGGGAGGTGGTGCCGGAGATGGAGTTTCTGCCGCGTACCATCAGGGTAGGATCGCTGCCGGCCCTGTTCACCTGTCCGACGGTGAGACCGGGCACTGTGCCCCTTAAAGAAGACATCACGTTGGCGTTGGGGGATTGTTTCTGTACCTGCAGATCGGCCTTGGCTACTGCACCGGTAACGTCCTGTCTTTTCCGGGTGCCATAGCCCACTACCACCACGCTGGTCAGTTCACTGACGGTAGACGTTAGTACCAGCGATAGTTCCGGGTTTTTGCCCTGGATGATTTTATATCCTGCAAATGATTTGGCGTCGTAGCCGATCATGCGGGAGCTGAAGGTGTAGTTGCCCGCCGGTAAGTTGGTGAAGGTGAATTTACCGACGCTGTCGGAGATGGCGACTTTCACGCGGTGGCCGTTGGACACCGCTTCCACAGATGCGCCGGGAAGTGGTGAACCGCCCGCGTCTTTAACTGTTCCGCTTACATGGCCGGTGTTTTGTTGAGCATACGTTTGCATAAACATGGCACAAATGGAGAGCATTGTGGCAATAGTTGTTTTTACTATTCCTCCCATAAAACGATTTTTTGAATGATAGATGTCTGGTGATAAAGCAATACCCGGAATAGCCTGTCAGGCTACTCATGTTGTACATTCTGTAGGTTTAAAAGTTTTTTCCTAACGTGTTTGGAATACTGGCGATGTTGGTTTTGTTTGTTGGTTTGATTTATGCAAAGGTTTGCATAAATGATGAAAAAATTATTGTTTTGGTTTTACATGACTTTAGATAATTGGCTGTTGAGTTTGATGACTTCGTTTTTCCGGGTGATGTAACTGGCGGATGAATCATCTGTTTTAATATGCAGGTTTCCGCCGAGCCTGGAAGTGACGGTAGCATGCAGCAGTTTGCCGTTTTGCCATTCCATGTCGATCACGAATCCGCCGCGTGCGCACAGGCCGGTCACACGGCCGGATGCCAGCGCATCAGGCAGGGAGGGTAGCAGCGCGATCTCGAAGGTGCCGTCGCTTTTCCTGTGCTGGCTTTGCAGCAGCATTTCTGCGATAGCGGCGGTGGCGCCGAAGTTGCCATCGATCTGAAAAGGCGGATGATTATCGAACAGGTTGGGCAGTGTTTTTTTGGTGAGCAGCCCGGACAGCAGCCGGAAGGCGTGGTTGCCGTCATGGAGGCGGTTCCACATATTGATTTTCCAGGCGAGGCTCCAGCCGGTGCCGTCATCGCCGCGGCCTTCCAGTGTTTTGCGTGCTGCTGCGGCCAGTTCAGGCGTGCCCTCCATGGTAATTTGGTTGCCGGGATATAAGCCAAAAAGATGGGAGGTATGCCGGTGATGCGGCTCTTTTTCGGGGTAATCTTCTGCCCATTCCATAATACGGCCGGTAGCGGGACTGATACGCACCGGTGCCAGCCGCTTTAACGTGGCAGCGCATTGTTCCCGGAAAGCAGCATCTATGCCCAATGTGGAGGACGCAGCGATGCAGTTGCTCAGCAGGTCGTGAATGATTTCTATGTCCATGGTGGCGCCATAGGTAAATACAGAGCTGGTGCCATCAGGCAGCAGGAACGCATTCTCGGGAGAGTAGGAGGGGTTGGTGACCAGTTTGCCCGGGCATACGGTGCCTGCCGGTGCTTCCACGAGGAAGTCGAGCATAAATTCCGCAGCGCCTTTCATGAGCGGGTAACCCCGTTGTGACAGGAATGTTTTATCGCCGGTATAGCAGTAATGTTCCCAGAGATGTTGTGCCAGCCATGCCGCGCCCATAGGCCATATGCCCTGGGGGCCGTCGGCGGGTGCGGTGAATCCCCAGGCGTCGGTCAGGTGATGTACCACCCAGCCTTTGGCGCCGTAGGTTTGCCGTGCGGTGCGTGCGCCGGGTTTGACGAGCGCTTCTTCCAGATCAAACAGCGGCTGGTGCAGTTCACTCAGGTTGGTGATTTCAGCCGGCCAGTAGTTCATCTGTACGTTGATATTGGTATGGTAGTCTGCATTCCATGGTGGCGTCATCTGCCACGCCCAGAGTCCCTGCAGGTTGGCAGGCATATGCCCCGGTTGGGAACTGGAGATAAGAAGGTAGCGGCCAAACTGAAAATACAAGGCCACGAGGCCGGCATCGGGACTGCCCGTGCGGCGTGCATATTCCAGCCGTTCGTCGGTAGGCAGCGCGGCGGCTACGGTGTCGCCTGTATGAAAATCCAGCGTCATTCTGTCGGCATATTTTTTATAAGCCGCGATGTGCGCTGATTTTAAAGCGGTATATGTTTTGGCAGCAGCTGCGGCAGCATAAGTCCTGCTTTGTTGTACCGGATCGGTGCTGACGGTAGTAACGCCCTTGGCCAGGTTTTTTAAACCGGGGTAGTTGGTGGCGCCGGTTATATATAAAGTGACGTCGTTGGCATTCTCCACATACAGGATGCCGTTCCTGATGTAAACACGGCCGCCATTGTTCATGACTTTGGCGCGGGCTGCAAACCTTATCCCACGGGGTTTTCCGGTGGTGTCTTTAATAGGCAGCCGGCCTTCCAGCAGGAGCGCCGCAGCATCTTTCGGATCGGGAAGGCATTGTGCGTCCTGCTGTCGTTTAAGCGTAAAGCGGAAGTTTATTTTGTCACGCGCGCTGGCGGTAAATCTTACCACGACGGCGTTGTCAACGAAAGAGGCGAAACTTTCCCGGGTATAGGTTACGCCGTCAGCAGTGTATTTTACGGTGGCCACGGCGGTGGAAACATCGAGGCTGCGACTGTAATTCTCTGCGCTGGTAGTCGGTTGATCGAGCCACAGCTCACCGAGCGACTGGTATGGTTTTATCCTTTCGGGCACGCCCAGCATGGTTTTGCTGGCGAGTTTGACGGCTTCGTTGTTTTTGTTTTCAAACAGCAGCTGTCTTACTTCCGGCAGTGCTTTTAAGGCCGCGGGATTGTCAGCGTCTCTCGGGTAGCCGTCCCATAATGTACTTTCGTTTAGCTGTATCCGTTCGTCCGCTACGCCGCCGAATATCATGGCGCCCATGCGGCCGTTGCCTACCGGCAGCGCCTCTTCCCATACGCGTGCGGGACGGCGGTACCACAATACAGGCCCGTCTGGCTTGCCGGCCTGACCGCTGCATTGCGCCCTGTCATCCCAACGGGCGGTGATGTCGGCAGTCCTTTCGGCAGCAGGCAGGATGCCCGTCTGCGCTTGCGCCGTGGCTGTGGTAGTGGTAAACATCAATCCGGTGAACCAGATATAGTTTCTGAACGCGGAACGTATTGGTTGATACATCAATCGATTGTTTTTTTCAGGGACGTTGACAGAAAATTATAAAATAAATACTATCGCCGGCAGCAAATTCCTGCTACCGGTAAAATAATACCAGCAATTGCTCAATTAGTATTCAAAATGGCTGTGGATGGGCGATGTACGGGACTGGCCGTAGTGTGCTAGTGTTAAAACGACGCTTATTTTCAGGTATATTGTTATACAAAAAGCCATGCAACCTGAAGTGAATCCAAAAGTTTGAACGGCTTTTTGATTGAGTGGCTTTAGTTACATGGCTTTTGTGTGTTAAAGAAAAAAATGCGCATCTGTATTAGCTGCCCAATGCCAGTCTGATAGCTTCTTCTACAGGAGAGCAGGGGCACGCCCGTTCCGTTTTCATCAGCCTGTCTTTCAACAGCAGCGGCGGCTGCGCCAGAAACCGTGGCGTTTTTCCCCGGTGTGCCTGCGCCGCATGTACCAGAAAAGGATGGCAGAGGTATACTGTACCGGCGTTACCGACAGCGATTATTTCTTCTCTTGGCGGCAACGACGGAAGCTGTGCCGCTATTTCAAGAACAGTCATCCCTTGTTCTCCGGCCGGTTGCAACAGCCGGGCAATGTCCAGGTGTGACCCCACACGAAGCCTTGTCGGCGCATCGTCCTCTCCGATATCGGAATACAGGAACAACATGAGCAACCCCCTGTTCCTGGAATGCCAGTTGACCCGCCACTCAAGATAATTCACCGGATTATCGCCAAAGCTGGCATCTACATGCCAGCCGGTGTCTCCAGGATCTTCTACGGATGGAAAACGAACCGGGAAAGTACCCATGCTCCTGCAAGGCAGCCACCTGTCTTTTCCCACCAGCTGGTCAAAAGCGGTATGCAATACCGGTGTATTGGCTGATTGTACAAAAGGCGGCTGGGAATACATGCCCAGCCGGATAACGGGCTGCTTCCAGGCAGACGGGTCAGGACCAACGCCAAGGTCGTTCCACAAAATATCCCGCACCTCAGCAGCAAGGGCGGTACTAAAGGCATCGTCTATACGAACAAAACCTTTTTCAATAAACTGTTTTATCTGGGTTGCATTGAATACTTCTTCCATAAAAAAATGATGAGCATGAACAAATAGAATTATACCACACCTGTGATCAGGCGCGCTACAGTACAAAAGAAGAAGTATTAAAGTGTTGGTGTCATCCTCATAACCTTAAAAATAGGCAAAAAAGTCAATTCTTTCGAAAACACCCCTGTCTGGTCTTCTCAGCAATATATCTTTGGACGTTTCACCAAGCTATTTTGTAACTGGTTTGTTCAACTTTGTGGTGTACTAATTCTCTCGGTATATGAGCAAAACCATTTTAATAACAGGTGCAGCCAGCGGATTTGGCAAAATTGCCGCGTTTAAACTGGCGGAAAAAGGACATAACGTCATTGCCACAACGCAGGTATATCCGCAAATGAGCGACCTGATCCGCGAAGCGGCGGAAAAAGGCATAGAACTCACGGTAAACAAACTGGACGTGACCAACTCCCGCGATATTGCCTATGTGCTTAAAAAATATGACATCGATATTTTAATCAGCAACGCAGGCATTATGGAAGGCGGTCCTATAGCGGAACAGCCGCTGGAACTGGTACGCTCCATGTTCGATGTGAATTTTTTCGGCGCCCTGGAACTGGCACAGGGGTTCATTAAAAAATTCATCCAACAGAAAAAAGGAAAGATAGTATTCACGTCCTCTATGGGAGGTCTGTGGACGGTGCCTTACGTGGCGGCATACTGTGCTTCCAAACACGCGCTGGAGGCTATTGCAGAGGGACTGAAAACAGAACTGGCCCCGTTTAATATTAAAATTGCCACCTGTAATCCTGGTGTTTTCGGGACAGGCTTTAACGACCGGGGAGCGGATTCTATTGGCCGCTGGTATGATCCGGCCGTTAATTTCACGCCGGCAAGCGCATTTGATGGAGTTGCTGACTCCCTCGCACATCAATTAAACCCCGAATCCATGGCAGACGTCATTGTAAATGTGGCGCTGGACGAAACCCCTAACTTTAGAAACGTGCATCCGAAAGAAACAGAAGATTTTGTGAAACAACTGCAAAGTGACGCCTGGTCAGTAAAAAGTTAGGACAATGCACAGGCATTTGCCTGTGCATTTCTTTTATCATCCACCATAAAAAACAAAAGATGAATATTACATATGACAGTGCGGTAAATGCTTTGTCGGCCGCCATAGAAAAAGCAAGGGAATTGAACACGCCGGTAAGCATTGCCGTGGTGGACGCCGGCGGCCACCTGGTGGCTTTCGGGCGTTGGAACAGCGTATATGGCGTGGCAGACTTCGCCGTGAAAAAAGCTAAAACGGCGGTCATGTTTGGCGTGGACACCGATGTTATGGGCGCCATCATTGCCGGCGCCGGTATGAACGGATACGGCATGATCAATGCCAACGACGGCCTGCTGACCATTGCAGGCGGCGTCACCATAAAAGACAAAACAGGAAATATCATTGGCGCCATCGCCTCATCCGGTGGCACACCGGAACAGGACAAAGAAATTGCCATGGCCGGGGCATGCGGAAATCTTTAGGATTTCCGCGATATTCGTATTATGGAAGCAACATCTGAAATCATATTTGACAGGTTTGTCTATTCCTGCGCTTTCGAAAAGTACAGAGGACATGAAGAGTTTATACCCGAACATTTTTTGGGGTTTCAACTCGCAGGGGAGACACATGCGTTCCATGCTGATGGTCAGGCCATCATCCGGGAAAATACCGTGGTGTTTGTCCCTAAAAATCAGCTCATCCGCACCATTAAATATCCTTCCAAAGAAGGAAACTATCAGTTCCTGGCTATCACACTCGATACAGAGGCATTGCGGCGCTACGCGGCGGAAAACAAAATCAGCGTCAGTAAGGGATACAGAAACAGTCAAAAACTGTTCTTCAAACCGGACGAGTTTTTCAAGAGTTATTTTCTGTCGCTGTCCCCTTATGTTAACCGCACTAAACAAGCTACTCCCAAACTGGCAGACCTGAAAATCAGGGAGGCCATAGAACTGTTGCTGCAAAGCAATCCGGACTTCAAAAACCTGCTGTTTGATTTTTCGGAGCCGCACAAAATAGACCTGCAGGAGTTTATGCAACAGAACTATATGTTCAACGTTCCGGTGGCCACCCTGGCCAGACTGACCGGGCGAAGCCTCTCCGGCTTTAAACGTGATTTCGCGAAAACATTCGGCACCACCCCTAAAATATGGCTGAAAGAAAGGCGGCTGGAGGAAGCACATTACCTCATCAGGCATAAACAACAAAAGCCGGCGGACTTCTACCTGGACCTGGGCTTTGAAAACCTGTCCCACTTTTATTTCGCGTTCAGGCAGAAGTATGGTGTTACAACTTCAGCATTATAAATCCGTCCGCAGAACAGCGCCATTGGCCGCATTTGTCACTAACGCCCGGTATTGGCCCAGCCACCTGGATGACAGGGGTTTCCTGACCGGCACAAACGCCGCTTTTCTGTTGGTGATCTCCTCATCAGACAGGTTGACGGACAGTATGTAATTGTCCACGTCGATATGTATTTCATCGCCGTCCTGCAGCAGCCCTATCATACCGCCTTCCGCAGCTTCCGGCGATACGTGTCCGATGGCCGCACCGCGCGTAGCGCCACTAAACCGTCCGTCTGTTACCAGCGCTACGGTGCTTCCCAGGCCCATGCCCATGAGCAGGCTCGTCGGCGTCAGCATCTCCTGCATGCCCGGACCGCCTTTGGGGCCTTCATACCGGATCACTACCACGTCGCCTGCCTGAACTTTTCCCATCATAATGCCGGCTACCGCATCTGCCTGTCCGTCGAAACATACGGCCTTGCCGGTGAAAACACGGGAGCCGGTAATGCCGGCTGTTTTAACGACTGCCCCCTCGGTGGCCAGGTTGCCATAAAGGATGGCCAGGCCGCCCACAGCGCTGTAAGGGTTGTGAATAGGGTGAATGATGTTTTCATCTGCGATCTCCGCGTTGGCAATTCTTTCCAGCAGTGTTTCCCCGGTAATGGTCAGATTGTCTGCCAGCACTTCAGTACCGCGTTTGCTGATTTCTTTCATTACCGCATTTACGCCACCGGCCCTGTTGATATCTTCCATGTGGACGGTCGTCAGGCTGGGAGATATTTTGGCGATATGCGAAACGTTTTTGGAAATTGTATTGATGTCTTTCAGCCTGAAATCCACCCCGGCTTCATTGGCGATGGCGAGCATATGCAACACGGTATTGGTACTTCCGCCCATTGCCATGTCTACGGCAAAAGCGTTTCTGACGGCTTTTGCGTTCAGGATATTTTTTAGTTTGAACTGTTCGCGTGCCGCGGAATCTTTCGCGATCTCGCAAATCCGCCGGGCAGCCGCCCTGTAAAGGGCTTCGCGCTCTTTTGTCTGCGCCGGTATAGTGCCGTTGCCCGGCAGTGCGATGCCCATCGCTTCCATCAGGGTGTTCATGGAATTGGCGGTGAACATGCCGGAACAGCTGCCGGCGCCTGGACAGGCATTGCATTCAATGTCCAACAGCTGTTCGGCTGTTATTTTGCCGGCCTCGTGTTGTCCGACTGCTTCAAATGCAGTGGCCAGGTCGATCGGAGTGCCCGATTTCGTATAGCCTTTGGCCATAGGGCCGCCGCTGACGAAAACGGTAGGCACGTCCACCCGCAGCGCGCCCATGATCATGCCCGGAACTATTTTGTCGCAGTTGGGGATGGCAATCATGGCATCAAGCTTATGCGCATTCATCACGCTCTCCACTGAACTGGCGATCAGCTCCCTGCTGGGAAGGGAATAGAGCATCCCGTCATGTCCCATAGCGATGCCGTCGTCGATGCCGATGGTGTTGAACTCGAATGGAACGCAGCCGTTTGCCCTGATCTCATCCTTGATGATGTCTGCCACCTTGTCCAGGAAGAAATGGCCGGGAATGATTTCTATGAAAGAATTGGCCACTCCGATAAATGGTTTGGAAAAATCCTCGTCTTTGAGGCCTGTGGCCCGCAACAGGGAACGGTGAGGCGTTCGCTGATGACCTTTTTTTACTTCATCGCTTCTCATAAATATTTTTTGAAATAATAGGTTGATGACTAATGTGACTTCAGCCTGCTGAGGGTTTCAGGGGATATGTTCAGATAGGCGGCCAGGTTGGCATTGGACAGCCGCTGCACCAGTTCCGGGTTGTTCTGTAACAGGCTGCGGTACCGCTCTGTGGCATTCTGTGTCAGAAGGCTGCTGAGTTTGGAGGTGACTACCGTCAACCCATACTCGAGAATATAGATATACACCTTGTCCCATGCCGGAATAGTTTCCCGAAGCCGGAAGAAGTCATGGTGGGAGATGGCCAGCAGTTCCGATGTCTCCACTGCCTGGATATACTCCGGGGCCGGTTTCCCCGAAATAAAGCTGACGATAGAGGTAAGAAAGGTATGCTCAAAGGCCATAAACCGGGTAGAGAGGCCGTGGTTTTCGTTGTGGTAATACAGGCGGAGACACCCTTTACTAATAAAATACAACTTATCGGCGACCTGGTTTTCGCTGAGTAACAGGTCGTTCTTTTTGGCAGTGACCGGCTTAAAGCAGGCCATCGCCGCTTCCAGCTGAACTTCGTCCAGCTTTGCTTTTGCCTGTATCAGGTCCGCAAGTACTGTCATCATGGTGAATGAATTACGGTGCCAAATTTCTGATAAATAATGCTCAAAAGCATTGACCTTCATCAAAATCGGGAGAAGGCATTATCTTATCTGGTGGTCCATTCTCCCACCAGTTTGCGGTAGGTTTCCCCGATAGGCAGAAAAGTGCCGTCAACCATCTGGATCTGATTTCCTTCAATGACCCTGATTTTGTTCAGCGGGATGATATAGGAACGGTGGATACGGACAAACAGCTTCGGCGGCAGTTTTTCAAGGATGTCTTTCATCGTTTCCAATACCATGATCTTTTCCTCCGTGGTATGTATCCGGATATAATCTTTGAGGCCTTCGATGTACAGAATATCGTCTGTGGCGATTTTATAATGTTTGCGGTCAGCTTTTACAAACAGGGAATTATCAGTGTCCTCTGCAGGCTGGAAGGTTTCCTGCCAGCGGAAGTACTTCTCCACGCTCTGGTAAAACCGGTTAAAGGTGACCGGCTTCAGCAGAAAGTCCACTACATGAAACTGAAACGCGTCCAGTGCATATTCAGCATAGGCGGAGATGATGATGAAATTATGTTTTTGATTGAACAGCTGCATGAGTTCGATGCCCGTCAGTTGTGGCATCTGGATGTCCAGGAAAATCAGGTCCACCGTTTCCCTGTTCAGCACTTCAATGGCCTTGTACACGTCACTGTCGGCGTACAGCACATTCAGCTGCGGTACTTTGGAGGCGTAGTCCGCAATCAGTTTTACGGCAAACGGCTCGTCGTCTAATATGATGCAGTTTATCTTTTTCTTCATGGCAGTTGAATTAGCAGTTCGGCGGTGAACCGGTTGTTGTCGCGGGTCAGGTGTAACTGATGCGCGCCGGGATAATGAATTTGCAACCGTTTTTTCAGATTATCAAGTCCTATGCCGCCCAGCTTGTCTTTTTGTTGGATGCCGATCTCGTTAAACGTCTTAAAAATGAGCTGTTGATAATTGGCGGTGAGGGTTATCTCAATGGGCGTTTCGCCAGACGTGGCCCCGTGTTTCAGCGCATTTTCCACCAGCGGTGACAGGATATAGGGAGGGATTTCAATATGCTCATTCTCCACCTGGCAGGTAAAATGTATAAAACCGGTTTCCTGGTGCCGCAGCTGTTCCAGTTCGATATATGCCTGGATGTAGTTGATCTCATCTGCCAGCCGGATTTTTTCTTTTTGCGATTCATAAGTGGTGAACCGCATTACCTGGCTGAGCTTTTCAATCGCCGTCAGTGACTTGTCCGATTGAAAATAAACCATGGAGTAGATATTATTCAGCGTATTGAAGATAAAATGAGGGTTGATCTGGGCCTTCAGGAACTTGATCTCCGTGTTTTTATTTTCTTCCAGGATGGTATTGTTATACTCGAGCAACCGGATGAAATAGATGCCCAGCCAGAGAAAGGAACTGAAGATAATGGGCATGCTGCTGTAGTGCAGGTTGTCCAGCATATAATTGAGAAACGTGGGATCGGTGTAGTTTGTCTGGTTAAACAGTACCCTGGTGATCACCTGCTCTGTTAACCATCTCGCGCCGGTAAAGAACAGGTAGGAGATAAACAGGCCTGCCAGCAGCTTTGTCCACCGGAATGATTTGAACACCTGCTTCATCACAATAAAGTAGTGGAAGTAGAAAGTAAGCACAAATACGATCACGTAGGTGGTGTAAAACAGATCGGGCACGAGTATTTTAGCGTAGATAGGGTTTTTAACGAACGTGAAATAGGCGGCCAGTATCCAGAATACAACATGGACCAATAATTCCCTTTTCCCCGATAATGTGCCACGATATAGCATTAGCCTGTTTTTTACAAAGCTATTCATTTCCAAAAAGATATAAAACCGGGTTCGTCGGAAAACGGCAGGGGTTTGTCGATAAAAGTGGCTGAAAGCAGCTAAACCATGCAGTTTTGTGCCACATTTAATCACAGCACATGAAGCAAATTCTCTTTTTACTGGTAGCGGTTTTATATGGTGCCCAGGCATTATGCCAGCAGTTTTCTGTCAGCGGCAAGGTTGTCAACCAACGTAGGGAAGCCGTAGGTTTCGTCTATGCGGGGTTGTTAAAGCGGGATTCGGTGCCGGCGGCACAGGCCATGGCAGACAGTTTGGGCCGTTTCTCCCTCAAAGCGCCGAAGGGCGCCTACCGGTTGGTCATCAGGCAGTTCGGGAATACGGGCCTCGAAAGGGAGATGGTGCTGGACAGGGATATGGACCTGGGAACGATTGAAATACACGAGGGAACGGAGTTACAGGGCGTTACCATCACTTCTGCGAAGAAACTGGTGGAGCAAAAGGTGGACCGGCTGGTCTTCAACGTGGAGAAGGCGGTCATGCCTACCGGCGGCACCGCCCTGGACGCGCTGAAAGCCACACCGGGTGTAAGGGTGCAGCAGGACAATGTGTCTATAGTGGGAAAAGGGGAAGTGCTGGTGATGGTGGAAGACCATCTGCAGCGCATGTCTGCCGAAGACCTGGCCGTTTTCCTGAAATCCATCTCGGCAGATAATATCAAAAGCATAGAAGTGATCACTGCCCCGCCGGCAAAATATGATGCCGAAGGCAACAGCGGGTTGATCAACATCAAACTGAAAAAAGCCAGGGCTAATTCATGGGACGCCAGTATCGGTGCCGCCTATACGCAGAAAACCTACGGTGGTGGAAGCCTCCAGGGACTGTTTAACTATAATCATGGGAAAATCGCCTTGCAGGCTTCTCTCGGCAAAAGCACACAGCAACTGCTGACCACCTCCGAAGGACAGATATTTTACCCGCACGAACAATGGCTGCAGGATATCAGTAACCGGTCCAAAACAAACATGCTCAGCGCCGGGTTGGGCATCGACTATAAATTAACGGCCAAATGGACCACGGGTATTAAATACCTCGGCAGCTTTACAGATAAAATATCGGAGAACAGCCCGCTGACCACCCGCTTCGGAAATACGGAAAAAGCAGTGAATGGCTACATCGCCTCAGACGCAGCCGCCAATAACCAGCCAAATATGAACGCCCTGAACTGGTACCACGCTTTCGCACTGGATTCACAAGGAAAACGTATTACCGTGGACGTTGACTTTTTCAGCTACCGTAAAAAAGACAGCCGCTTCTTTAGCGGCAATGAACTGGCCGCCGACAAAAGCATTGTGCCTGGCACATTTTTCTCTTCCACCAACACCAATGCCAATAAAATCAATAACTATTCCGGCAAGCTGGATGTGTCCCTGCCTTACGCCTGGGCGAACGTCAGCTTCGGTGGCAAAGTCTCCTATACCAATACCAACAACGACCTGGTGGTATATGACCATCACACCGGAAGCCCGGTGTTCAATACCAATCAGTCCAATGTTTTTAACTACCAGGAGTATAATGAGGCGTTATATTTTTCTGCCAACAGGAAGCTGGGCATGAAATGGGAAACACAGCTGGGTTTACGGGCAGAAGCCACGCAAACCAAAGGTTATTCCAAAAACCTGGACCAGACTAACACCAACAGGTATATGCAGTTGTTTCCCACCGCATATGTAACCTATGTGCCTGATGAGAAAAATTCTTTCTCGCTCAACTACAGCCGCAGAATCCGCCGGCCGGACTTTGACTACCTGAACCCGTTTGTTGTCCGTACCAGTCCTTATTTCTACTCCGAAGGGAATCCGTTCTTAAAGCCTTCGTATATCGATAACCTGGAACTGTCTTATGTAAGAAACCAGCAGTGGGTAAGTGCCGTCTACTATTCAAAGGTGACTGATTTCGGGCAGGAGCTTTCTATTGTGGACAGCGTGACCAATATCACCCGGCAGACGCCCGTGAATTATGGCAATACGTATCAGCTGGGATTTTCCACTTATTATAACGTGAGCCCGTGGCCGTGGTGGAGCAGCTTCACCGGTTTTAACGTGAACTATCAGCATGTTAAATCCAGCTCGGCATTTATCGCCTCAACAGACGGATATAACGGTTACTGTTATACGAACAATGACTTTACCCTGAACAAGCCGAAGACGCTCTTCTTCAGTGTTAATTATGCGTTGCAGCTGCCGGGCCGTTACCAGATCTTCCATATTTCCACGATGAATATCCTGGATGTATCAGTGAAGTTCCTGATGGCCAACAAGAAGTTATCACTGACCGTTACCGGTGAGGACCTGTTGAACGCCCAACGGCCGCTCATCACCTATTATTCCAACGGCATTAAAAATACCGTTCGCAGTTATGGTGATACCAGAGGGTTCAGGGTTTCGCTGAGTTATAAATTTGGCAAAAGCAATATTCAGTTTAAACAGCGGGATTTTGGCAATGAAGATGAACGGAACAGGACAAACTAGCTGCTTCCTGCTCCGTTCAGCAGCAACGGTTTATTGGACCAGGATGCTGATGTCCCGGAGACCGTTGCCGGCGATGGTCATGCTCACCAGGGTAGGAGACCGCAGTATGGTGTCTGTCAATACCCGCTTCGCTTTAAAGTAGTATTTGCCATCGCCGAGGCCTATACGTAATTTGTTGCCATAAATGCCGGTGGTGTCTGCAACGATAGCACCGGCGCCTGTAATGGCGGTATCATTGTCGGCCACCAGCTGACTGCCGTATATGTAGACAATGGAGCCGGAGACCCGTTCTTTGTTTTTGTCCGTCACGATCAGGTTTAACAACCGTTGCTGCAAGGTGTCAGGTTTTAGCCGCAATATGATGGAGTCCTTTTGCCCGGGATCAACGGGTTGGGCGTCTGTATATTTAATGCCTGCGCGCACTTCTTCTGTAAATACCGTATAGGACCGGGCAGACAGGTTGGTGAAGGTGAAATAACCATCTGCACCGCTGACGACCGAATACAGGTAGTCACTGGCAGCGGTGCCATCGTAACGGATATAAACCTTTTTACTTTTGAGCAGCTGTGGTTCCTGCACCGTTCCAAGCGTATCAATGAGGTATACGCGGCCGGATAATTTTTTGTTGCCGCTGATATCGTCAAATTCCTTCTTTCCGCAGTTGGACAGCAGATAAACAAAAGCAATGACAATAAGTATGGAGAGAATTGTTTTCATGTCGGGTTGCTGTTTTACTTTGCCATTAATTTGATGAGGTCCACTACAACTTCCGGGTCCAGTGTGACGGCCAGATAGCCGACAGCTGGCATCCGGGTGGCCTTGTCTAGGATTCTGTCGTTTTGTATGCGGTAGTAGTTTTGGCGGTAGAAGTTGGCGCCCGCGTTGACGTTCAGGCCCGGAACAATATCATAGCCAATGCCAAGATAGAGATTGTTGAGCGGGTCCAGTACTTCAAAGCCACCGAACAGGGAAAAGCGGCGCTCCGGCCACCTGGGGCAGATACCATTGTCTCTCAGGAAAGTTTTGAAAGGGTAGTATTTCAGTCCCACAATAAACTTAGCCCTGGCCGCATCGGTAGTGGTAGAGAGGGCGCCCACGGAATCCACGTTGACCTGTCTTACCTGTGAGAAGCCGAAGGCCAGTCCGGCGCCGATGGCGAAGGAACGGAGCTTGCCTACGTTGTAGTGGAACCCTTTGGCGATCTGCTTTTTGCTGGTGTCTGATGCGAGACGTTCTATAATGCTGTATTCGTTGGTGAAAGGAGCGGCTTTGTCATCCTGGCCGGCAAGGATGGTGGTGTATTGGTATTGGCTGCTGTCTGTTTGGGGAGTGAGCTTTTCTGGTACGGGTAAGTCTCCGTTGTATTTAGTCTTGACAAAATGATACAACTCCCAGGTGTGCTGGGCTGCATAAATACAAGGCGCGGCACCTCCCATTGCTGCCGCTTTTTTAATGACTGCGTGCAACGCGGCAGTATTTTCAGCGGTGGCAAGGAATGCGGTAATGACCTTAGCAGCATCAGTTACCGTGGATTTTCCCGTGGATAGGGCGCCAAGGCTCTCCTGTAGCTGCGTTGAAAACTCTGCCTTCTCCGTGAAGTCGGATAAGCGTTGCTCCAGCGTGACTATTTTGTTTCCCGGAATATTTACCAAACCAATATGCATGGCATAGTCCTCTGGATAGTCCCTGGGCGATTTTTGAGAGAGTATATACCCTTTCTGCCTGTCATGATACCTTGTATATCTTAGTTGATCTTTTGTGCTGATTAACAAGACGCCTTTATAGAGGACTTTTTCGGATTGGCTGAACGCATCTGCCTTATTATTTTGTTTTTCAATAAATGAAAGGCTGGCGCTCTTATCGACTAATTTTACCTCTCCCTGTTTTTTCTTTTCAATCAGCATCAAAATGGTGTCCGGACTACCTGGCCCGGGATGCAGGCGTTGCTGTTCTATCGCGTTGTTGACCGCAGTGATAAAACTGTCAAAGTATTGAGAGGTGTCAGCTTTAAGATTTATAGCGGCATAAGACTTAAGCGGTTGGCCATCAGAAAAGTCAAACGGATTAAACCTCGGCCTGCCGCCGGTATACCATAGCCAGCTGGCTAACCAACGGTTGTTGTCTGAATCCTTCAGTTGAGTTAACAGTTTGTCGACCTGATTAATTCGGGTACACCGTTTCTGTATGCTGTCTTTATAGGCGGCATCATTAATTTTTCCATCGGCATGATCCTGCATGATAGCTGTTACGCTGTCCATTAAGAGCGTATGGAGGAGAAGCGTTTTCATTAGCTGGTGCCAGTTTTTTTCTCCGTCCCGCTGGAAATAGCCATGCGTTTTGTTGAAATGATCGAGGACCAGTTCTTTATATTTGTCAACTAGTGTTATCTCAAAAGTAAATGTTTGGCCAGCCTTAAAGTACCCCAGCGTATCTATCGCAAAGGGAGCAGAAATAACGCCGGTGTCTGTCGGGTATAGTCGAAGGAGGATTGGGTCTTTACCCGGATAATTGATAGTGATCCGGCTTGCGGGGAATGCGAAATCGCTGCGGGGCACCGGCAGCAGTTGGTTGGATGCCAGCGCTATCAGGTGTGCTTCGTCCGGTGTATTCAAGTACGCGATCGTTTTATCAATTTCCTGTATCTGCACGTCGTCTGTTTGTGTGGGATCACTGAACCAGGCCTTGTACGCCGGAAGGTACTCAGCTGTACTATTTAGCAATTTCTTAAATTCGACCAAAGCTTGTTGGTATGCATTTATATGTCCCACATCCCCCGCGTCTGAACCGAGAACAGTAAACTGAATTTTATCCGTTGGATTAAGCGTAGCAGGAAGTGGACTGATAAGTGCCCCCTTGCTGTTGATTTCGATGTTAATTAGCCGGGATGTGCTCTTCGGTGGCCATTGTGCGGACACATGACGGGGCATGAACATAGCAGCCATCCAAAGGCATAGGGGAAAAATACCTTTCATCGGGGTGGTTTTGGGTGTCTATAAATGTGATTTATGTTGTAGGAATATCAGAAATAGGTCGACAGTTATTTTGTAACTAAAATAGTGTATTTTTAATTAACCCCCCAATACCATGAAACGAACTATCGTTGTATTTTTTACTGTATGGCTATTTGTTTCCTGTAATAATCACGAAGCCACTCCAACTCCTCCTGCTGTAGATTCTGTCGCCTTAGTGCCCGGGAACGATACTGCGTTGATGCGTCCGGGCGATTTGGATATGAGCCCCATGCTGGAGCTGACCTCCCCTGCGTTTATACGGCAGCAGTATTCCTATGAAGAGCTGTATACGGAACTGTTGCTCAGGAGAAACAACCGGGGACAGGAAATTCCCGGCCTGGATACCTTACCGCCGTTTCTGCTGAAGAGGAAAGGGCTGCGCAGGTTAACAGAGCGGCAGCTGATCATCTCTATAGACCAGATACAACGGGAAAAGCTGAAGGTCTATGGAACATATGGAGAGGATGACCGGGTGGACCCTTATCGGATGTCTGCTGATATAAAACAACTGGCAGGCAGGGTAGGCCTTATCATTGACACCAGCATGTTGACAAAAGCGCCGCATGGCAATTATACGCTGCGGGAGAGCGGAAGCCTGCAATCATGGCATACGGTCTGCGATAATGAACACTTTGCCTTTCAACCGGTGGTAGACAGCCATTGTACCGGTTTTGCCATTGGGGAAAGAGTGATGATAACAGCCGGCCATTGCGTGGACAACAGCAATTATAGACGTTATTGTATCGTATTTGGCTTTTCTATGCAGGATTCCCTGAAAGCGAATGTATTGATAAAGGGAGAAGATGTATTAAAGATCAGGCGCGTGATGAGCAGGGATTCAATATTGGATTTTTCGATTGTGGAAGTGGACAAGCCGTTGTCGAAGGAAAAGATAATGCGTGTTTCCAGGAGAATTCCCGCAGAGGAAGATTCTGTTTATTCTATTGGCTACGGATTGGGGCTTCCCGTGAAGGTGGCTTCCAGAGCGGCGGTGCGTTCGCTGTTGTCATACGGTGGTTTCCTGTGTAACCTGGACGTCTATACGGGAGATTCCGGCTCGCCTGTGTTTGCTAAAGATTCTGTCATCGGAGTACTGACAGGTGGCATCCGGGATTTCAGTTTTATAACGGAGAAAAAATGCAATATTTCCTTCAGATGCGAAAACTGGCGTTGCGAAGGCGAGACGGTCACCAGCGCTTTCAGATTTATGGATGCTTTCGATAGATTAAATAGATAACGGTATAATATCGCTCTATACGCTACCATCGTTACTTCCCGTACCTTTAACCTCATGAAGAATGAGATATTTATCTGCCACAATTGCCCGATGACCCGCACCATGGCTACCATCGGTACAAAGTGGAAACCGATCGTGATCTATACGATCGGTTTAAAGAAACTCCGCTTCGGAGAGATATTCGCGCGGATTGAAATCATATCGAAGAAAGTACTGACAGAGCAGCTGAAAGAGTTGGTGGAAGATGGCATTGTGTTGCGTGAAGCGTTTAATGAAACACCGGTGCGGGTAGAATACACCTTAACGGAAAAAGGCGTTGACCTCCTGAAAATACTCAACCAGCTGACGTTGTGGGACCTGAAATACCACAAACGCCCTAAAAAAAGCAAACCCGCCGTATGATGTCATCGGGCGGGTTGCGTGTTATTTTGTTCTTCCCTCGAGACTAAAAGGAACAGGTATCCAGAGAAAACTATCCCCGTTTTTCTGAAGGTGCCCGATACCCGGGAAAGAGATGTGGGCGGCAGCAATCAGGTGTTTTTCCTGCGCAGCCTTATTGTAGAACGTTTTACGGTTTTTCTGCTGTGCGGCCACGTCCACGTCAAAATGATCGGGCAGGGCAGGGGCCGGAAGTTGTACCGCAGACATATGGATCATATCGCCCCAGAAATATAGCTTTTCATTTTTATTGCTCAACACATAAACGGTGTGCCCCGGTGTATGGCCGGGATAAGGAAGGGCCACGATATGCGGCAGTACCTCCGTTTCTTTGCTGAATGTTTTTACCTGGTTGTTTTGGAGGTAAGGCGTCAGTACATTTTCCGCATTGATAAAGCTTTGCGGGTCAGCACCCATATGTTTGGGATCTGCTGCCGCCTTGTTTTTAGCATTGAGCCAAAAATCCACTTCTGTCTGGTGTACATGGATGACGGCATTCGGGAATATTTTTTTTCCGGCCACCACCAGGCCGCCGGAATGATCGGCATGCACATGGGTGATGAGGATATCAGTGATCTCCTCCGGTTGAATGCCGGCTTGCTGCAGGCTTTCTGTCAGTTTACCACCGTACTTGCCCATAAGTTCACCCGAGCCGGCATCTATTAAAATCTTTTTCCCGCCATCTTGTATCAGGTACGCATTAATGCTAAGTTCTACAGGGTTTTTCAGGAATGAATTGTCCAGCAGCTGCGTTATCTTTTCCGGTGCTGCACCGGAAAAAAGTTTTGTTGCATCAATGGGTATGGTGCCGTCCAGTAAAGCGGTGACGGACATATCGCCTACTTTAACGGCATAGTGGGCGGATTGGGCCATTGAATACAAAGAAGTTCCCAGTAACCATATGCCCATGCTAAGGGTGAATTTCCATCGTCTGTTGTTTCTCATAAACTTGTTTTGGTTTGTAAGTACAAAATTAAGCCGAGGTGGTTTCCAAAAGAGACCGTTGGACAGATAGTGGATACCCGGAGGTAACCACTATTTTACGATCTTCCTAAAAAATATAAGTGCCTACGCTGGCTGCTGGTAAAACCACTACTGCCTGTTGGTCCTGATAACGAAGGTTAAACGACGCTTCGGCGTTATTGTCATTGAATACGATCAGCACTTTTTTACCATCGGGCCTTTTAAAGGCCACGCTGTGGAAACCGCCTTCGTCGTTGCTGCCGATCCTGACAGCGCCGGCAGGCACATACCGGGACGCATGTGCAATAATATAATAAGCCACGTTACGGGCAACATGGTCGCCGTTGATGGTGAGTGCGCCCTTGCATTGGGTGCAGCCGCCGGGCGTATGTGGTTTGTATGCTGTGTCATTGGCGAGGTTCCATTCCAGCGCCGTGCGGCTGTAGTTACGCATGGCGCCGATGATCACGTTTTTAATATGCCAGCGGAGGTTGTTGTCGAATGTTTCTTTGGAGCCGGTCCACTGTTCGGTGAAATAGATGGCTTTATCGGGAGCCGCGTTGTGTACGGTCGCCAGCGCGCTGATATTTCCGGCGTACAGGTGGAAGGCGCTGCCATGCACGTACCTGGCTGCTGCAGTATCTGCCAGGATGGTCAGCGGATAATCCGGGCGGTCGCAGTTATGATCATACACGACGATGTTGGTGCGGATGTTGGCGGCGGCGAATGCTGGCCCCAGATGATTTTTGATGAAATCGCGCTGTTCTTCCGCCAGCATTCTGAGGCTGGGATTATTACCGGGATGCAACGGTTCATTCTGCGGCGTTATTGCGTCTATGCGGATGCCGGCGGCTTCCATGGCCTGTATATACTTTACGAAGTACCGGCTGTACGTTTCATAATATTCAGGAAGAAGCGAACCTCCTTTGGAGGAACCGTTATCTTTCATCCATGCAGGCGGGCTCCAGGGAGCGGCCATGATTTTCAGTTTGGGGTTGATGCGCAGTATCTCTTTCAGCAGCGGTATCAATCCGGTGCCGCCGGCCATATCGGGAGCAAGGGAGAAATGCGCCAGGGGAACGTCTGTCTCCCCGGCGGGCCTGTCGTCATAGGAAAAGACGGTCGCGTTCAGGTCGGAAGCGCCGATACTGATACGCAGGTAGCTGACGCCGAGCTTATGACTGCCGGTGCCGAAAATTTCCTGTAGCAGTTGTCGCCTGGCCGTGGCGCTCATAGCGTTGATCAGCTGCGCGCTGCCACCGGTGAGGGTATAACCGAAACCTTCCACCGGCTGGAACGTTTGTGACGGGTCTACCGTTATTGTAGTATAGCCGTTGGCGTTAGCTCCGGAAAAACGGAGGCCGGTTTGTTCTTTTAACAGGTATTGCTGGTCGCTGCTGGTGACAAAGGCCTCAATAACGGAAGGAACAGCATGGCGGGAGATATGTTTGCTGCCGAAACAGGCAGTGAAAACGGTGGCGATACTGCCGAACAATAACGTGGAATATCTTTTCATAAAATTATCTTTCTTATATCTGGCGGGAAAATATAAAAAGATTTTAAATAGCGGGAGCGTGTACCGCGGGACAGAACTTTCAATTATTTTGCTACTTTAGCAGGAAGGCAGTCCCGCATGCAGGCGAACTCACATGATAACAAGGAACTTTTTCAATTGATCTCCGAAGGCGATGAAATGGCCTTCCGGGAGCTCTTTCACCTGTATGCGCCCCAGTTTCGCGCTATGGCGCAGCATATCACCAAAACCGCTTCGGTAACGGAAGACATTCTCCAGGAAACATTTCTTCGTTTATGGATCAGCCGCGACAAGCTGAAAGAGATAGAACAGCCCCGTTCCTGGCTGATGCGCATCGTTTTTTACCAGTGCTTCACCTACCTGCGGAAAAAGGCGGTACACCACAAGGCCATGGCCACGCTGATGCCGGATGAGCCGGTCTTCAGCCCGGAAGAGGACATCGCCTATGCTTTTATGAAAGAGCAGGTGGGTGTGGCGGTACAGCAACTACCACCGCAGGCCAGGCGTATTTACCTGTTGAGCCGCGAGCAGGGACTGAAAATACCGGAAATCGCCGCGCAGCTGTCTTTGTCGCCCAATACCGTAAAAAATTCGCTGGTACGCTCTTTACACGCCATCCGCAAGCATCTGGAGCAATCCGGCATGCTTTTCCCCGTCCTCGTCCTCTGGCTTTTACGGGTGTGAAAATTTTTTTTTCTTTCGATAGGTCCTAAATGTCCGCTCGCGCGTCTGTTTTATCAGAGGGGGTATTTCACGTTTGAAGAACATACCAAAATCAACCACGTTTAAACTGTCAAAAACGATTGCCATTTGTCAACACAAGACCGCCTTACCTACCTGCTGGGGCAGGCTTTGCAACAAAATGCCACTGCGGCGGAGCTGCAGGAACTGTCCGTGCTGATCAGGGAAGATGACAGCGGCGTGCTGACACGCCAGGTGGAAGCGCTGCTGATGGAACAACTTCCGGACGGCGCCATTGCCGGTTATGACAGGGACTACTGGGACGATGTCGCCAGCCGCATCCTTGCGGCTGATAAGCCGGAGCATGCAGACAACGTTGTGCCGCTGCGTCCGCAGCGCCGCCTGCGCTGGATACCAGCCGCCGCCGCGGTATTGTTGCTGCTCTCAGCCGGCTTGTACTGGCTCCTGCGGCCGAAGGTCCATTCACCAGCCATAGTGGCCTCTTCGCCGGTGAAGCGGGACGTGGCGCCCGGAGGCAACAAAGCCATGCTCATCCTGGCAGACGGCACGGAACTGCCGCTCGACAGCGCCGCCAGCGGAACGCTCACACAACAAGGCAACACCAAAATCAGTCAGCCGGCAGGCGGACAGCTCCTGTACGCAGCTACGTCAGGCCAGCCAGACATCCTACAATTCAACACCCTGCGCACGCCCCGCGGCGGCCAGTTCCAGGTAACTCTTCCGGACGGCACCAAAGTATGGCTCAACGCTGCCAGCTCCCTGAAATATCCGGTGGCCTTCAAAGGCGCCGCCCGACAGGTGGAACTGAACGGGGAAGCCTACTTTGAAGTGGCCCGCAATACCAGGCCTTTTAAGGTAACGGTACGCACCGGTCAGCATAACGACAGCATGGAGGTGGCGGTACTGGGCACACAGTTCAATGTTATGGCCTACGCCGATGAATCAGTGGTAAAAACAACGCTCCTGGAAGGCGCAGTGAAAGTGAGCCGCAACGGCAACAGCAAACAGCTGGCGCCGGGACAGGGTGCGCAGCTGGATAAACAACATGACCAGCTGTCCATTCAGCAACACGTCAATACAGAAGAAGCGGTGGCCTGGAAAAACGGCTACATTCAGCTGGAAGGCAACGATGCGGCCTCGGTGATGCGTATGATAGCCCGCTGGTACAATGTGGACGTGGTGTTCACCGCGCCGGTGCCTGCACACTTCCGCGGTATCATACCCCGGAACGTGCCGGTGTCACAGGTGCTGAAAATACTGGAGATGACCGGAGAGGTACATTTTGAGGTCAAAGACAGGCAGATTATCGTATCGCCCTGATATTCCACTAAAACTGATACACTTATGGGTCCTTAACTTTCCACCAATCCCTTTACCCATACAGGACATAAAAAACCGGAAGCGCTGGTACCGCTCCCGGTCACGTCAGGTCCTGTATGTACAATCGCTTACGGCAATTATTCATTACTTACCCTAACCATACAAATGTATGCAATTGATGCTTTTTTCCCAAAGCAGGCGGCATCGTGCTGCCGCGTGGGACAAAAAATTTCCACGATTATCGAAAAAAACGTTACTGATGATGAAATTAACGGTGCTGCTAATGACCGTTGCCCTGCTGCAGGTACATGCGGCCGGGTATTCTCAGACAGTTACCCTCTCCCAACGTAATGTGCCGCTGGACAAGGTCTTCCAGGAGATCCGGAAACAGACGGGCTATACTTTCCTGTATACCGATGAACAAATGCTGCAGGAGCGGAGGGTGGACCTGCAATTGAAAAATGCTTCGCTGAAAAGCGCGCTGGAAGCCTGTTTTAGCGGGCAACCCTTCACCTACAGCATCGCCGATAAGGTGGTCATCGTCAAACGCAAGCCCGTCGTTACTGAGATGATTGCCCCGGTTGAACAGGAGGTAAGAGGGACCATCACCGATGAAAAAGGCGTGCCGCTGCCCGGTGTCACCATACAGGTGAAAGGCACGGCCAAAGGTGTGGTGACCAACGTAAAAGGTGAGTATGTGATCACAGTGCCCGACGGCAACGCCGTGCTGGTGGTGTCTTCCCTGGGCTATAACAAAATGGAGATACCTGTCAACGGTAAAAAGGAGCTGTCTGTCGCCCTGCAACCATCCGCCTCCAATATCAACGAGCTGGTGGTGGTAGGTTATGGCGAGCAAAAGAAAGGAACGCTGACCAACGCCATCTCTTCCATTACTTCCAAAGATTTTAAAGATGCGCCCGTGAACCGGCTCGACCAGGTATTGCAGGGGCGCGCTACCGGCGTGCAGGTGACCAATTCCGCCGGATCGCCCGGTGGCGGTGTGCGTATCCGCATCCGTGGCTCTAATTCCATCAACGGCAGCAATGACCCGCTCTATGTGGTGGACGGCTTTGTCGGTGCAGAGTTTTTCGCTATCAACCCGGATGACATCGCGTCCATCCAGGTGCTGAAAGATGCTGCAGCTACAGCCATTTACGGCAGCCGTGGCGCCAACGGCGTTATCCTCATCACCACCAAAAAAGGCGGTAAAGGTGGGCTGAAGCTGAACTTTACAACACGCCTGTCTTCCTCCACCGTCATCAAAAAACTGGACCTGCTGAATGCGGCCGACTTTGCGGAAACGGCCAACGCTCACGCGGTAGCGGTAGGTACCACGCCCAAATTCACCGACGCGCAGATCGCGGACTTCCGCGCCAAAGGCGGTACCAACTGGCAGAACGAAATATTCCGGACAGCGCCGGCGCAGGAGTACCTGCTCAGTCTCTCCGGAGGAACAGACAAGAGCGGTTATTTCATCTCCGGTAACTATCTCAACCAGGACGGCGTGATCAATAACTCGTTTTACAAACGGTACACCCTGCGTTCCAATATCAACGCCCGGCTCTCCAATGTCGTTTCCACATTCCTGAACATCACCGGTTCCTACAGCACGGCACAGAATGCGGACATACCGCCCGATGGCCCCAGCAGCCCGCTGGCACAGGCGCTCACCTGGGCGCCTACCACACCGGTATACAATCCGGACGGCACTTTCGTGGTCAGCGATCCCGTTGGCTCCCTGTTTTATAACCCGGTAGCACTCACCGTCAACAGGATCAATATCAGGGACAGGATGCTGGCCAACATGATCGGCGGGTTTAAGTTCGACATCCTGCCCGGACTGACCTTCAATGTACAATACGGCGCCAACTATCTCCAGTACGAAGACAAAAACTTCGGGGGAAAGATCACTAATAATAACGTGTCCAGCGCAGCTATCAGGTCCAACAAGGAAATTGTTTTGCAGAACACCAATATGCTGAATTACAGAAAGGTGTTTAACAGGGTACACAGCCTGGACATCACTGCAGTAGCGGAATACCAGCAGTCTACCTACAATTACTCTTCCGCCGGCGCCACCAATCTCACTTATGAAAATTTCCAGTGGAACAACCTCGCTCTCGGAACTCCCGGTTCTCCCGGTTCCGGCTACTCGAAATGGGCGCTGTTCTCGCTGGTAGGACGCGCGAACTACGCGTACAACGATAAATACCTCCTCTCCGCAGCCCTGCGGCGGGATGGCTCTTCCAAATTCCAGGGCAATAATAAGTACAGCTATTTCCCTTCTGTTTCCGCAGGATGGGTAGTCAGCAATGAACCATTTATGCAGCAGGTACGGGGCATCAGCAACCTGAAACTGCGCGGCAGCTGGGGGCTCACCGGCAATCAGGCCATCAGCCCCTACAGCACCCTTTCATCCTATTCTAATATACCGGCATCTTTCAACAACAGTACACATGTGGTAGGGCTTGTGATGGGCAATATCGGCAATCCAGGCCTTAAGTGGGAAACCACCGAACAAAAGGACATCGGCCTCGACATCGGGCTGCTGAAAGGACGGGTAGCCGTTACCGTGGATTATTTTGTAAAAGACACGCGCGACCTGCTCTTGCAGGAAAACCTGCCCATGTACCTTGGCGGTAATTCCATTACCCGTAACGTGGGCGCCGTGCAGAACAAAGGCTGGGAGTTTGCCGTGGAAGGCGATGTGATCAACAGCGGAGCAGTGAACTGGAACACAGGGTTCAACGTGTCTTTCGTGAAAAATAAAGTGATCTCGCTCGGCGAAGGCAAAACCCGCATCTTTGATCCCAATAACCGCAAAATCGGTGGCGGCATGTCGCCACAATCAGAATTTGTGGTGATGCCCGGCCAGTCACTCGGCGCTATATGGGGCCTCACGTATCTCGGCACCTGGAAGCCCGGCGATGACAAGGCAGCGCTTTACGGCGCCAAAGCCGGCGATTCCCGTTACCTCGATGTAGACAACAACGGCACCATCGATGCCAACGATTACCACGTGATCGGCACTGGTATACCCACTACCTCCATCGGCTGGAACAATACGGTCACGTATAAACGTTTTACGCTGAACCTGCTGTTCCAGGGACTCTTTGGCTTCGACCGCCTGAATTACAACAAGGCGGCGGCCATGTATTACGGTGGCGACGCCCGTGAAGCTACCCTGCAGGAAATCAAAGACCGCTACATTCCCGGTGTGAACGAAACATCCGATATACCGGCTTTCAGTACTACCAACCGCAACTTTACACAGAGCAGCCGTTTCCTGGAAAAAGGGGATTTTCTGCGCCTGAAAAATGTCAGCCTGGCTTATGATATACCTAAAACGGCACTGAAAAATACATTGGGCGTGAAGGTCTTCGTGAGCGCCACCAATCTTTTCACGATCACCAACTACTCCGGTATAGATCCGGAAAGCAGCTCCTCTGCCGGGGATATCCGTCAGGGCATCGACTTTGGTACTTATCCGAACGCAAAGACCATTACCGGCGGAGTAACGCTGAGCTTTTAAATCTAACTGTTATGATTAAACGATCTTACATGAAATACGCGATATATCTGCTGTCTTTTCTTGTGCTGGCAGCAGGATGCAGCAAGGAGCTGACAGAAAGCCCCAAAGGGCTGGTGGCCGGAGATGACGCCATGAGCAGCCAGACGGGCCTGGAGACGGTGCTTTCCGGGGCCTATGGCAGCCTGCTGGTGCCATGGACCAGCGGTTTTACCACGGTATCACAGATTGCGATGACCATGGGCAGTGATGACCTCACCACGCATCCCGGCTCCAACAAGGAGGAGTTCCGCGAGTTTGACCGCTTCAACGTATCATCGCTGAACAGCAGGATGAACCCCATCTGGCTGGGCTGTTACAAAACCATCCAGGCCACTACCAATATCATCAACAACTATAACAAGGTGCTGGACGGCAATCAGGACACCATCCGCGCAATGGTGGGCGAAGCCAGTTATCTGCGGGCGCTGTCTTACTACTGGCTCACACGGCTGTGGGGCGAAGTGCCGGTCATCCCTTCCGAAAAATATACCCCGGAATACCTGAACCTGAAAAAGAGCAAACCCGCGGACATCTATCCGCTGATAGAAGCCGACCTGAAAAGGGCGGAAGAATGGATACCCAATACCAGGCGAAGCTCCGGACGGCCCAACAAAGGTTCGGCCAAAGCTTTGCTGGCGGACGTATATCTCACCGAAGCAGGGTGGCCGCTGAAAGACCAGTCGAAATACGCACTGGCGGCGGCAAAGGCGAAAGAGGTGATAGACAATAAAACAGTTTATGGTTTTGATCTTTATACCGGTGGCTACCTGAAAATATTTGTGGGTGGGACCGTAGAAGATGTGTTCACGCTTTTCACGCGTGGCAACTGGGTGACCTACAATTCATTTTACGGACTGTCTACCATGCCGGAAGACGAAGGCGGGTGGAGCGATTTTTTCCCGGAGCTGAATTTCTTCAACAATTTTCCTGCCGGCCCCCGGAAAGACGCTACTTTCAGCACCCAATTCACGCTGAGCAACGGCACGGTGATCCCATGGCAACAAACCACTACCAAACATCCCTATTATAAAAAGTTCACGATACAGTCAGGCCAGAAAGCCGTGTACATGTCCAATAACCCTGTCATCATGATGCGTTATGCCCATGTGCTGCTGATCTACGCCGAGGCGCAGGCCCGTGCCGCCGGCACACCTAACGGAGATGCCTATACGGCTGTCAATGCCGTGCGGCAGCGGGCGGGTTTGCCTGATCTGCCAGGCGGCATGACGGGCGCTGATTTTGCGGCCGCGGTGGTAAGTGAACGCGCCTGGGAGTTTGCCGGAGAATGGAACCGCTGGTTTGACCTGGTGAGACTGGAGCAGGTGGAAGCTGCCAATGCCAACAAGGCGGCGGGCGACCTGCTGCCGGCCGGTAACATCACCAAAGCAAACTACTGGATGCCCATACCCGGCGCAGACGCGGCAGTAAACCCTAATTTATGACCTGTAGACGAATAAAACACCTGTTTCCGCTTCAACATCGAACATCCGAAGAACCCTGCCGGTACAGCACTTAGCTGTACCGGCCATCCACCCTAAAACGAAACGTTATGAAAACGAGCAAACCAAAATCCGGCGCTCGCAAGGGATACCCTTTGCGACGGACAGCCCTTCTGTTGCAAATTTGGTGCAACCGATGGAAAAAAATCCCTTTGTTACTGCTGCCTGTTTGTTTGTTGTGCAACACGCTGCATGCACAATATCTCCTGCTGGACGACATGGAAGGCCACGGCCCCTGCTCCGGCAAATGGACGTACTACGCCGGCAACACCACTACCGGCAAAGTAGAATTCGGAGTGCCCAATCCAAATCCGTCCGGACTGAACACCAGTCCGCTCGTGGCCAAATTCACCAAAGACACTTCCTGCTTTGAGTACATGAGCGCGTCATGTTCTCTGAGAGACTCTTTTGATCTCGCCACCAACAGCACATTCAAAATGCTGGTATACGCCACCACGCTGGACGAGATCATGTTCAAACTACAACCGGGCACCAATTACAGCAAGGCTGTCTTCTTTACCTTCAAACCTTCGCGGGTGAACCACTGGGAGGAAGCAACCTACAATTTCCAGAGCGTAAAAAACCGGACGGATTTCAACACCATCGCCATTCAGTACATCGATGGAAAGAAAGCCAACGGCATCCTGTATTTCGATCTGTTACAGGGCCCGAATCCCACCGCTATCGTGCTGAAAGATACCAGCATTCAGATGGGGCACGAGAACGGCGCCGTTATCACTGCCCAGGTAAAGGGAGGTACCCTGAAACCCACGCTGACCGCTGCCAACTGGTCGGCCGTGAATTTGCCGCCGGGCGTTACTGTCAGCGGTGTTCAGCGGGTGAATGACACCACGGCAAGTATTACGCTCAGCGGCAATTCTCCGGCCAACTATTCCCGTACTGTCCTCAAACTCCTGGTTGCCGGTGCTGAACTGACCACGGCCAACGTGACCAGCTATACGGCAAAAGGCAACGTGGTGTTTGATGGCAATCCCAACTGGACGCTGGTGTTTGCAGACGAATTTAATACCGACGGCCAGCCGGACAGAACCAAATGGACCGTGGACGCACGTCCCAAAGGCTGGATCAACGGAGAACAACAGGTATACACCGATACCACCCATGACAATGCCCGCGTGAGAAACGGGCGGCTGGTCATCACCGGAAAAAAAGATTTCCCTACCGGCAATACCACAGAACCCTGGTCGTCAGGCAGGCTTATCACACAAAACAAATTCGATTTCCTCTATGGTAAAGTAGAAGTACGCGCCAAACTGCCCCGTGCCCGCGGTTCCTGGCCGGCCATCTGGCTGATGCCCACCACCAGCGCCTACGGCGGATGGCCTAAAAGCGGCGAGCTGGATATCATGGAACATGTAGGCAATAACTTCGGAACAGTATTGTCCACCGTCCATACACAGAACCACAACTGGACCAATGGCGGTGGCGTCAGCAACTCCAAAAAACTGATGGACGCAGATACCACCTACCACGTATATGCGATGGAGTGGGGGCCCGATACCATCCGCTTCCGGTACGATACCATGCAGGTGCTCACATATCCAAATCCGCATACCGACTGGAAGGACTGGCCTTTCGACCAGAAATTCCACCTCATCCTCAACCTGGCCATTGGCGGGGGCATGGGCGGTGCTATCACGGAGGCCGACTGGCCCGACAGTATGCAGGTAGACTACGCCCGCGTATACCAGAAAGGCCTGGGCACGCCGGTGCTGGACACCATTATGGTGACGCCGGCGGACATGTCCTTCCTGCCCGGAAAACAGCAACAGTATACCTTTAAAGCGCTTGACCAGAACGGCTACCCGATGACCATTACGCCCACCTGGGGCATCACGGGCGCTGGCAACACCATTACCGCCAATGGACTGGCCACACTGAATAATTCAGGAAAGGTAACGGTGACGGCTACTGTAGATAGCACTACCAAAACCGGCGTGGCCTTCGTTACCCTGCGGCCGGCCAATTATAAACTGATACCGGTGAAGATACAGGCCGAAAGTTTTGACAACAGCAACAACAACAATTCAGAACCCTGCTCCGATGTAGGCGGAGGCCTGGATGTGAGCTACATCGGTACCAATACCTGGTTTGAATACGACATAGAAGTGCCTCGCAGCGACACCTACCGGATACAGTTCAGGGTAGCGGTCAACGGCGCTTCCAGTCTTCGCATTCAGTCGGACACGACCACCCTGCAAATGGTAGACCTTCCCGCCAGCGGCGGATGGCAGAAATGGACCACTGTCACGTCAGCGCCTATACGACTGGAACAGGGACAGCAAACACTGCGTATTGTAGCCAATAAGGACGGCTGGAATTTCAACTGGCTGAGCATCATCCGGGCGGACTCGGTGCCGTTGTCGCGCGTGGTGATAAAGCCCGACAGCGCCACGATCAATACCGGTCAGACGCAGCAGTTCACCGCCACAGGCTATGGCCAGGACAGCAGCCAGTTCACCGTTACGCCGGTATGGTCAGTACAGGGCGCCGGCGGCAGTATCAATACCAGCGGGCTGTTTACCGGCAGCGCTGCCGGTGATTACCTGGTGCTGGCCACCGCCGGAGCAGTCAGCGATACCGCAATCGTACATGTAGTGGCGCCACCGGCGCTGACGCGTATTGAGCTGACGCCCGCCTCTGTTACCGTGCCGTTGCGCGCATCGCAACAGTTCGTGGCAAAGGGTTACGACCAGCGCAACAATCCCTTCGCTTTTAAACCGTTATGGAGCGTGGACGGCACCGGCAATGCCATCGACACAAACGGTGTATTTACCGCCGGCGCCACGCCCGGCACCTACACGGTGACCGCTGCCAGCGGCTCCTTATCAGCCACTGCAGCAGTAACGACCGATTATACCTGCACCGTTAATGACAAGTATGAAGCCGAAAGTGCATCCAATCGCGCCACCGGCCCGGTACTGGAAACCTGCACGGACACAGGCGGTGGACAGGATTTTACCAACCTGAAAGCAGGCGACTGGTTTGCCTACAGCAACCTGAACGTGCCTGTCGCCGGCAGGTATACCATCAGCTTCAGAGTGATGACCACCGCACCTGTCAAAATATGGATAGGGCATAGCACCTTTAAATTCGATACCATCAGCATACCGTCTACCGGCGGCATCTGGAAAACAATTACAGATACCATCCGCCTGCCGGCGCTTAATTATACCGGCGTGCATATTTTGTCGGGCACCACGCTGAAGTTCAACTGGTTCAGTCTCGACAACTGCGCGGTAAGCGAACCTGCAGCACGGATGGCTTACAACAAGGCGGAATATCCGGCGCCGGAGACAACAGACGCCAAAGGGCCTGTCCTTTATCCTAATCCTACTAACGGGCAACTGTCTATAGACCTGCGGGGCCTGTCCTATACAAGGCTAACGCTGATGGATATACGTGGCAATGTGTTGCGACAATGGAACATCCCGAAAGGGGAGCGGCAAATCAGCCGGGACATCAGTTCGCTGCCCGCGGGCAGTTATCTACTGAGACTGGAAGGGGAGCGGCAAACGAAGACCTTCCCGATCATAAAAATCTAAAAAGAAAAAGAGACGCTGTTTAACAGCGTCTCTTTTTCTTTTTAGCCGGACCGATGGAAACGTTGTTTAAACTCCGTCGGTGTTATATTGGTTTTCTTTTTGAAAAATTTGTTGAACGATTGTGAATGTTCAAAGCCCAGCTCATAGGCAATTTCGCTGACCGTCAAATTGGTGGTGCTCAGCTTTTCCATGGCTTTGTCAATCACCTTCTGATGGATAAGCTGTTGCGTATTTTGCCCTGTCAGCATTTTGAGCAGGCTGCGCAAATAGGTGGGCGACATATGCAGTTGGTCGGAGATATACTGGACCGTCGGAAGCCCTTTGCTGCTTAGGTCATCTGTTTCAAAATAATGATCCAGCAGTTTTTCCAGCTGCTCCAGTACCAGGTGGTTGGCCTTGTTGCGTGTAATGAACTGCCGTTGGTAAAAGCGGTCGGCGTAGTTCAGCAGCGTTTCGAGCTGGGATATGATAATGCTTTGGCTGAACTGGTCGATGCTGGTAAGATATTCCTGCCGGATATTGTCGATGATCTGCTGGATTTTCAGCTCTTCGTCTTCGGAAAGAAAGAGGGCTTCATGTACGGCATAGCCGAAGAAGTCGTACTTCCGGATAGTGGCTGCCAGTGGGGTGTTCCAGAAGAAATCGGGATGTATGAACAGCGACCAGCCGGTGGGCGGATGGTTTTCTTCGTCTATTTCAATAGTGAGCACCTGATGGGGGGCCATAAAAAACATCACCCCTTCGTTGAAGTCATAGTCTTGTTGCCCGTACCGGTAGCGGTGGTTCATGCCCCGTTTTACGGAGATGGAATAAAAATCGAAGACAAGGCTTTCTGTTCCTTTTTCAAACTCATTTTTTACATCATCAAAATTGATCACGCTGATCAGCGGGTGTTTGGGGCTGGGCAGCCCGCGCAGCGCATGAAATTCTGAGATGGTTTTGATGTGGACAGGTGTGCTCATGGTTTCATCAATTAACAACCTACAGGCGGTCATGCCGCCTGTAGGTGAAGGTACTGTTTTTATTTTTTTGCGGGGAAATACACGTCTGCTGCCATGTCTTCGGCCAGGGTAGGATGTACGGGATTCCAGCCCAGTGTTTTTTTGGTGATGTCCGCAGATACCCGGTTGTTGAATTTGGCAAAATGCGCAAACCAGCCAAAGTGTGCGGCCGCTTCTTCCGGGTTAAGGGAAACGACCGGCAGGTGTATTCTTTCGCCGATAGTGGTGGCAACGGTTTTGAAGGCATTGTCTTCTTCCGCTACTGCGTGAAAACGGGTGCCACCTGCCGGGTTGCTTTCCAGTGCCAGGCGGTACAGCCTTGCCGCGTCCAGGCGGTGTACTGCCGGCCATATATTGGTGCCTCCGTTGATCATGGCAGAACGGCCCTTTTCTTTGGCGAGCCCTGCCAGAATAGGAAGAAAACCATGCGTGTCGCCTGTGCCGTGGCAGAGGGGAGGGAGCCTCACCACGGAAGCGCGGACGCCTTTGGCCACTATTCTTCCCACCGCCCTTTCTGTTTCCGCGCGGGGATGGGACTGGTCTTCAACACCGTCGTTTTCCGTCACCACCCTGTCTCCCACAATAACGCCGGTGCCGCCGGTAATGATGATCGGACGTTGGGAGCCGATGAGTACTTCGCCCATCGCGTCAATTGCTTTTCCATCCAGGGCACACATTTCCGCAAAGCGGCTGAAGTCATGGATAAAGCCGGTGTGGATAATACCGTCGGCCGCAGCAGCGCCGGACTGAAGGCTGGCGGTGTCGGTGATATCGCCGCGGTGTACTTTGGCGCCAAGCGCGGCCACCTTTTGGGCCGCTTCTTCAGAGCGGGCGAGGCCTGTGACTTCATGACCTGCTGCCAGTAACTCTTTCACTACAGCGGAGCCAATAAATCCGGTGGCTCCCGTTACAAATACTTTCATCTTGTTTTGTTTTTGTTTCACAAAGGTGAACACAAATGAATTGGTATTTGTAGCCGGAACGCGTGATGTTGTAGCCAAAAACGAGGCACAAAATATCAGCCGTCAGTAACGGCCGCCATTCTTTTCCAGCGTGGATATGAAGTGTAATGTGCCGGTGGTGGTGCCGGTTATAAGGAAGACAGATCAAATACGATGGGTAGCTCCTGATAGCTGTACACAATGGTGCTGGGTGTTCTTACGATAGTCGCGCCTGGTTTTATCCGTATGTGCTGCATGTGTTTGAACAGTACTTCAAAGGCTATGCGGGTTTCCAGCCTGGCGAGCATGGAACCGATGCAATAGTGGATACCGTGGCCGAAGCTCAGCATCCTGGAGTTGTCCCTGTTGATATCGAAATTATCAGGATCAGGGAAGGCGGCTGGGTCCAGATTGGCCGCGCCGATGCAGAGGTTTACGAGGCTGTCTTTCGGGATGGTCTGACCACGAAGTGTGATGTCACGGGTTGCCCTGCGGGGCATCGCCATTACGGGTGACCTGAAGCGCATGGCTTCTGTCAGCGCTTTGGGAAGATCTGCGGTATGGGTGGCGAGGTGCTTTTGTAGCGTTGGATGCTGGATAAACAGATGAAGGGCGCTGGTGAGCCATGATTCGGTGGTTTCACTTCCGGCGCTAAGGACTGTAATACAGGTGGCCAGTATTTCCTTGTCCGTGAGTTTCTCGCCGTCCACTTCCGCCTGCAACAGATCGGTGATCAGGTCTTGCTGTGGCCGGACTGCCCGCTCAGCGATGAGCTGGGAAAGGAAGTCGCTCATCTCTTTCATGGTCTGGTAATATACTTCCATGCCGATTGTCCTGGGATCGCCGCTGAGAGTTTTCCCCCAGGAGGTCACCAATGGCCCGCTTTCTTTTGGCGCGCCAAGTAAGCGGGAGATAACGAGACTTGGCAGAGGGGCGGCAAAGGCGCTGACAAAGTCCATCTCCCCCGATTCCAGCCAGGGGGCTATCAGCTGATAACATTGTTCATACAGCCAGGGCCCCATTCTGGAAATAGTTGCCGGTGAAAAGGCTTTTGTCACCAGCGCACGCATTTTTCTGTGGCGCGGAGGGTCTGTCGCGAATATGGTGGCTCCCAGAAGATCTTCGCCGGATGTGGGAAGATATTCACTGGAAAATGTTTCGTGATCGCTTAGCGCCCATTTGACATCATCATAGGTAAACAGCAGCCATGAGCCTTTGGCGCCATAGAAGAAAGTGAATTCCGGATCGAAGTAAACCGGGTTTTGGGCGCGCATCTGATGGTACCAGGGCGCCGGATCAAGGACAGTAGCAGAGAACATCTTTTTGTTTTGGTAAAGTTACTGTGCCACACTGCGGAATTGCTGCAAATTCCTTTTCCCGGATGCCTGAGGTTGTTGCCCATGCGATGTTCTCAGCGCCCACCCTCTGTAGTAAAAAAGATAAAGACGTCCCCCGGTCCGGATAACGGTGACGGATGTATGCTATGCAAGATATTTTCGTAGGTACGTTGCCGTTGGTGTGCCAGGTTCCTTCAGCAGGTCGGCCACCGTTCCTTCAAACGTCAGCCGCCCACCGTCTTTACCGGCTCCTGGCCCCATATCGATGATCCAGTCGGCACAGGCGATAATGTCCAGGTTGTGTTCAATGACGATCAGGGTGTGGCCGGCGGCTATCAGTTTGTTGAACAGTGCGAGCAGTTTTTCCGTGTCAGCGGGATGCAGGCCGGTACTGGGCTCGTCCAGCACTACAATGGAATGTTCCCCTTTTAGTTGCGTGCTCAGTTTCAACCGTTGCAACTCCCCGCCGGAGAAGGTGTCGAGCCGTTGGCCGAGAGTGAGGTAATCCATGCCGAGGTCCTGCAGCATAGTGAAGTGACGGTGAAGCTCCGGTTGCTCTGCAAAAAATATGGTGGCTTCTTCCACTGTGAGGGACATCACATCAGCGATGGACTTGTGGCGATAGCGGTATGCCAGTACTTCAGGGCGGAAGCCGCTGCCACCGCAGACTTCACAGGGCATTTCTATATCGTCCATAAACGCCAGGTCAATTTTTTCCATGCCGAGGCCTTTGCAGTTGGGACAGGCGCCCTCACTATTACGGCTAAACAGTTTATTGCTGACACCGTTGGCATGGGCAAACAGGTTGCGGATGATATCGGAAATACCGAGGTAGGTAAGCAGGTTGGATTTGGAATGCCCGGCAATGCCTGACTGGTCGATCAACGTAATGTCCGGATGCTGTTGCGGCAGCACGTCACTGATCAGCGTGCTTTTACCGGAGCCGGCCACGCCGGTAACGACGGTGAGCACCTGCAGCGGGACCTGCACGGTAACGTTTTGCAGGTTGTGCAGCCGTGCATGGCGGATAGTCAGTGTTTTTGTAAACGTACGCGGATGCTGGTTGAATGTTTTATGCCGGGCGAAATAGCGACCTGTTTTGCCGGTACTTTTACGCAGGCCATCAAAGCTGCCCTGGTAAACGATTTCGCCGCCATGGATGCCTGAGCCGGGCCCCATGTCCATCACATGGTCAGCGATGCGGATAAGGTCAGGATCATGCTCCACCAGCAATACGGTATTGCCCTTGTCCCTGATCTTTTGAATGATGCGGGATATATTGTCCAGGTCTTTGGGATGCAGTCCAATACTGGGTTCATCGAAAATATACAGGAGGTTCTCAAGGCTGCTGTCCAGGTGCCGCACCATTTTAATACGCTGCGATTCCCCGCCGGAGAGCGTGGGCGTTACCCGGTCGAGGGTAAGGTATCCGAGGCCGATGGTGATCATATGCTGAAGTTTTTTCACCAGTTCAGCTATAATGGTTTCATATCCGGGCGCCTGTATGGGCTGGATAAACGCCAGCAGCTCGTCGACCGGCATGGCGGCACAGTCGGCGATATCGTGGCCGGCTATTTTGCAGGAAAGCACTTTTTCGTTGAGCCGCTTGCCGTGACAGGACGGGCAGGACTGCTCTTTTACTATCCGGCTGATTTCCTTCTCCCGCAGGCGCAGCTCTTTGGAGTCTTTTTTCAGGATATCCCTTTCCAGCCGGGGAATGATACCGGTGTAACGCACTGTTTTGCCCCATTGGGGAGAAGGATTGGGCGGCACATGTTCTTCGGCATGCAGCAGCATTTGCCATTCGTCCTCCGTATAGTCGGCGAGTTTTTTATCGTTGTCGAAGTAGCCTGATGCGGTATACCGCAGCCAGCGGTAGCCACCGGGCTGGAAGGTAGGGAAGAGGATGGCCCCTTCATTCAGTGATTTATGGGTATCTATCAACCGGTTGATGTCTATCTGCCGTGTTTGCCCGATGCCGCTGCAAACCGGGCACATGCCCTGCGGATGGTTGAACGAGAAAATATTGGCGTATCCCACAAAGGGCTTGCCTACGCGGGAAAACAACAGCCGTAGCGAAGTATAGATGTCTGTGGCGGTCCCTACGGTGGAACGCACGTTGCCGCCTAAACGTTTCTGATTAATGATCACCGGTACGTTAAGGTGCCCGATGCTGTCCACATCCGGCACGCCCAGGTGCTCCATCCTGCTGCGTACGAAGCTGTGCTGCATTTCGCTCATCTGCCGCTGCGCCTCGGCGCCGATGGTCCTGAATACCAGCGACGACTTCCCCGATCCGGACACACCGGTGAAAACAGTGATCTTGTTCTTGGGAATTTCTAAGGTCAGGTTCTTCAGGTTGTGCTGACGGGCACCGGTGATCTTTATCGGATTCATGAGCTAACTTTTTATTAACTTTGTGAATAGTTAACAAAGTTAAATAAATTTCCAACATGGAAAAAGCACAAAAAGCCTTTTTCGATACCTATACCGATTTCCAGTGTTATGTGATTGCGCAGGTCAACAACGGCGATTTTAACGGGGTCGGCGCCACGCATTACAACATCGTGGAATACCTGTACCGCAACGGTCCGGCCACCGCCAAAACACTGGCGCAGAAATTCCATATCAGCGCACCGGCCATCTCCCGGCATGTAAAACTGCTGCTGGAGAAAAAACTGCTGGTACAAAAGCAGCTGCCGGAAGACCGTCGTAATTTTCTGCTGGAAGTGACCGGTAAAGGCAAACAGCTGGTAAATGGCTCTGAAAACCAACGCCACAGCGTGACAACCCGCATCAGCGGCATGCTCCCCAAAAACGAGCTGGAACAATTTACCCGCATCCTGCGTAAAGTGGTGGACGTATTGAAGGAAGAGTAGGGGTAAAACGTTGTTCAGGTGTCGTTTGGAAGTATTGCCATCTGACATATGAAAATAAAAACCGTTAAGCCGAATGATTTTGAACGCCGCTATATGTCCGGTATACCCGCGGTCTTCAAAACAACCCACATGCCCCTGCAAATATTTGATATCAGGGAAACAGCAGGACTGATAAGCCTGCCAACACCACTTTACAGGCCGGACTACAATTTTATTGTACACCTTACGCACGGACATGCCAGTCAACAGGTGGATGCGGCGGTAAAACACATCGGCCCCCATGATGTGCTCTTTGTAAAACAGGGTAACGTAACAGCCCTGCTGGAAACCAGTGACGACGTGGAAGGGTATGTGGTGGTTTTTGAAGACAGCACCCTGCGTCATCTTTTGTCCAAAGAAAAACTGATACACCTGTTCAGCACCGGCACAGTAGTGACACTGCCGGCGGAAACCAGCCATTGGCTTACGCCGCTGTTCGGGCTGCTGACGCACGAGCTCCATCAGTTCTCTCCCGATATGGCCATCTGCTACTCTCTCTTCCAGGCCGCACTCATGAAGATCATTGCGTCAGATGGTGGTCAGCATAAGTCAGTGACCCGCAGCAGTGAAATCACCTTCGCATTTAAGGAGCTCGTGTATAGACATCATGTGGAACAAAGAGCGGTTTCCTTTTATGTAGACAAGCTGGCTGTCTCCGTGAATTATCTGAACCGTTGCGTGCAACAGACTTTGGGCACTGCGCCGAAAGAGTGGATCAACAAAGTGAATATTTTACACAGCCAGCTTTTGCTGCAGGATTTTACGAAAGATATTGCGGCTGTGGCTTTTGAACTGAACTATGAAGACCCCGGTTATTTCGGTCGTCTTTTTAAGAAGATCACCCACCTGACACCCTCCGAATACAGGGCTTCCCTCGTGCAAAGTTTGTCCTGATAAAGGTAGATTCTGTTCGAAAGCAGCCGATGCCAGCCAGCGACCTTTGTGTTATCAAACTAAAGGAAAACATGAAACGCTTATTGCATCAGTCATTGCTTATCAGTCTGTTGGCATTTTATTCAGATGGTATTTTCGCGCAATCTGTTAAAGATATAACCGGGGTATCGGTAACCGCTCACGGCGAAAGCCAGTTTAATGATCTCCCGGAGGGCAGCGGTCTGCAGGGCAACAAATTTAAATACAATACATACGATGCGTGGTTGTCATTACCACCCATGCATTTCGGGAAAACGCAGCTGCTCACGAACATTAACTACCGCCAACTGGCTTTTTCTTTTGATCAGAAAAATACGGACCACCTTTATCAGCTGGACAAAATTCACGAAATAAAGGCGGTGATGATTGTCCGCCATCCCATCGCAAAGAGGTGGTCAGTGCTGGGCATACTCATACCCACCGTGGCATCGGATTTTAAAAGCGGGCTTTCTTCCGATGACCTGATTGTGGACGGTATTTACGGGGTATCTAAAAGATTTGGTAAAAAGTCCAACCTGGAAGTGGGTTTCGGGCTGCATGTCATGTATTCCTTCAACGAATTTTTGTTCACCCCCGGTATATCCGTCGATTATAAAAGCAACAACGGTAAATGGGAAGGACAGTTCTATTGGCCCAGGCTCAATGTGGCTTATAACGTAACCTCCAACACGCAGGTCGGCATCGCCGGCTCTATCGACTGGACCCGGTATAACCTGAAGAACTATACGGATTTTGAAGGCAAAGAGATAGACTACGCCCAGTTCTCCACTGTTCATGCCGGCATACAGTTTAACCAGCGCATTTATAAAAACCTGTGGTTCGGGTTGCAGGGCGGCATGGGGCTGTTCGGCAGTTATAAGCTTTTCAGTCCCGGCCACGACACCATCCGGAACTTCAGCATCAGCAACACCGCCTATGGCAAAGCCATGATCAGCTACCGGCTGAAGTAGCCGCCTGTTTGTTGGAGGAATTGTTTATTTTTGCCGCTGTTAACCACGGGCCATACCGATCAATAATGAACAAACATTCCGAATACGAGAAAATGCCCAAAAATCTGAAGGGCCTCCACCTGTCAGAAAAAGCGATGCAAGACCTCAATAAATTAAAATGGGTAGTGACAGAGAAAGTGCATGGCGCCAACTTCAGCTTTGTGTACGAAGATCATCAGTTGCTATTTGCCAAAAGAAAAGCATACCTGCAATGGAGCGACGATTTTTTCGGCTTCCAGACGGTCGTTGCCGGTATGGAAGAACAGGTGGTTCGTTTCTTTGAACAGCTGGCGCAGGATGTGCCGGCACAACGGTATATCCTCTATGGGGAATTGTTCGGCGGAAAGTACCCGCATCCCGCAGTAGCGCCTGACCCGCATGTGCAGGCCATTCAGACAGGCGTGTATTACAGTCCGGTTGTCCGGTTCTGTGCCTTCGATATTGCCGTGGAAACCGATGACGGCGCTAAACGTTATATCGATTATGACACTGCCATCGCTTATTTCGAACGATTTGGCATCTTCTATGCGAAAGCGCTGTTCACCGGTAAATGGAACGAGGCGCTGAATTTTGATACCCGCATTAATTCCGGTATCCCCGCGCAGCTGCAGTTGCCGGAGCTGCCATCCAACCTGATAGAAGGAGTAGTGGTGAAGCCACTGCGCCATTCGGAGCTTGCCACACTGGATATGCGCCCGGTCATCAAACTGAAAAACCCGGAATTTGACGAAGAGCAGAAATTTCATGAAGCGGAAAAATGGTCGTTTATCCCGGAGGTGAGTTCCCGGTCGGAGCAGCTTTCCTTCCTGGTGGCAGAAATGGCGCGCTATGTCACAAAGAACCGGTTAAACAGCGTGCTGTCGAAAACCGGCAGCTTTGATACCGGCAATCAGCAACGGACAGAGGAGATCCGGAACGAGTTCCTGGAAGACGTGTGGGTCGATTTTAACGAGGACAGTGGTAATCTCCTCGCTGATTTGGATGAGGAGGGCCGGCGCTGGGTGAGGGAGCGTATTGCTGCCCGTATAGCGGTATTGATGGCTGATCAAAGTGTGTGACAGGGTACATACCTTTTTAGAGGAAAGCCTCCGGACTTGTTCCCGGAGGCTTTCTGATGTGTGACAGTTATTGTTTTACCAAAGTATATGTCAGCTTATCGCCTTTCGTTAAAGCGCCTTCTACATAATATACCAGTGTTTTACAATCGTAGCTGGCGATGGTGCCTTGCAGTTTGCCGTCGCTGGTGAGGGTATTGCCTTTCACTTCCCAGGTGCCATGGTCAACGGTCTGTTCCTGGCATACGGTGCCGGCGTCGTGGTAGGTATAGGTACCGTTGCCTTTCAATTCCATGATATCGTCTTTTTCACAGTCTTCCAGGTAAGTGAGATAATCGACAGGGGTGGCGGTGGCGTTTTCCCGGTATTGCAGGGCGGTCAGTTTGTAGGAGCCGGAAAGGCCGGTCACGCTGATCTCACAGGCGGAAGGGCTGCTTTTTTCTTTTTTGCAGGAAAACAGCAGGGCGGAAGCGATCATTACAGTCAGGGTGCATTTGATGGTCATTGTTTTCATATATTTCGTTTGAATCTATTTTACAGTAGTACCCCTGGTGTTGACTAAAGGGTTGGGGAAAAAAGAAAAAATATTTTTTTTGAGGAATACCCAACCTTTGACAAAAAACAGGGGTATTGATGTTGGCGGCCGTATATGCGGTACCTTTATATATCAGTATTTGTAATGCATTAATAGAGCAGTAATAAGATGAAAAACGCGGTATTACTTTTTAGCGGGATCTGTTTGATGGGTTGTGGTACCTCCATGAAACTGGCCGTGCCGGAGAAATTTAAGGAGCAGGCCACCATGCAGCATGTGACCGGGGCAAGGGGCAACAGGATGTCATTTGCTAATTTTACCACTTCAAAAATAAAGAGAGGGGTGCATGTCAGTTACCCGGGATGGGGCCCGGTCCATGGTTTTTTCTGGGAGAACCTGTTACTGAACCAGGCGGGCATTTCAAAAACCGAAACAGTGGAAAATGAAAAGGCGAAATTCCGCTATGCCATTACTGACGGGCATAATACCGTGGAGATATTTGCCCATGAGCGGCAGATGACCAGGAAACATGAATATGAAACCCTCGATAACCGCAGTATATTGAGTGGCTTTGAGGTATTGCAGGAGCACCGGTATATTTTCTCCGCGCTGATCAGCGTGGACACTACGCAGGAGAGCAAAAACTGGGAACTGGTGATGACCAACCTGTACGACCGGAAAGCGCAGCACGACAACAACCCTTTTGCTTTTATTAAACAGGAGGATGAAGGGATGGCCACCAATGGTATGGACACCATCCATATCAAACCGCTCAGTATCAAAAAGACAGAATTGTCCAACGGTAAAACAGGACAGTTGCTGTTTAAGATGTTGTCGGGCTATGAGCTGAGCACGAAGGACGGCGTTATCGCCATTATTGACCTGATTGACCGGAACGTCTGGTTTTATAATGAATTGTCCCCTGCGGAGAAATTGAACGTGAGCGCTATCACTACCGCGCTGTTTGCGAGGAAAGTGCATGACACCAAGTGGTAGCTGGTTGGTTGACGATTTTTTGATTGGGGGATTTTGTGGCCGGGGGATTTGATGAGACAATAGTATTAAACAGTTTGACAGACAACTGGAACAGGATTTAAAGCATATCATCGCGGAGTGCCGCCAGGGCAACAGGAAAGCGCAGGAGCTGCTGTACAGGCAGCTCTATGGCTTTGCGATGGCCATCGCCATGCGTTATGCCAACGACGAGCATGAAGCCGGCGATATCCTGTGCCATGCCTTTGTGAAGATGTTCCGCAGCCTGCACACCTTTGATGAAAGCAAAGGCAACTTCCATGGCTGGCTGAAAAAAATTGTCATCAATGAAGCGCTGGACATCGTCAAACAACGCAGCCGCTTTTCCAGCCTTGAACTGGAAGCGGTGGAAGAGCCGTCTGTCAACAATAGTGTGATCGAAAAAACAGATGCCGCGGACATCTTACAGCTGGTCCGGAAGCTACCGCCAGCCACGCATGCCGTCTTTGTCTTATATGCCATTGACGGTTACACTCACAGGGAAATTGCCATGCAATTGAATATCAGTGAGGGGACCAGTAAATGGCATCTGAGCGAAGCGAGAAAAATTCTTCAGCAAAAATTAACAGCAACAAAGCTTTAGTGAACACAACCACTCCATACGAAAAATTAATGGCAGCAAAGCTGGACCAGGTGCCTGTTCCCGATATGGCGGACAGCATTTGGGCTAATATTGCGTTGCAATTGGATGCGGTTGCAGACACTCCGGATGATCATTCCTCAGATGACACAAAAGACCATCAACAAACAGACCATCAACAAACAGAAAACAACACACCTCAACAAACCGCTGCCGGGAAAAGCATTGTAAAGTACCTCAGTAAAGGCTGGTACGGCTTCGCCGGTGCCGCCGCAGCAGCCACCGCATTATGGTGGTATACCAGTCATCACTCACCTGTACCTGAAAAAACAGCCCCGGTAAAACCCGTACCGGAAACACACGCGCCGGCACCGCCGGACAGCAGTACCACTGTCAAGCCTGTGGAAGACAAACCTGTTCCAGCCAATAAAAAGAAGGACAGCATCTCGCTGATGGACGTGCTGTTGCCTGCTGTTCCGCCACCGGATTCTTCGGCAAGACAAGTTGTACCGCCGCCCATGGTGGATTCCGCTGCCGTACAGCATCAGCGGTACCTCCCGCTGGAGACGGACTCTATTCGGACAGCCCCCGTTAAAAAACCACGCGGCGTAAAAGGCATCACGGAAGATGATTACCGGATATCCGTGCAAAAAGATTCCTCCGGGAAAAAGAACTAGCAAAACCAGCCCGATATCTTTTCCACGAAATATCGTTAATTTGTCCTTTACGAAAACCTATAGCATGTTTACATATGAACGTAAAACACCGGTGGACATGGACTGTGGCATCACCGTGTATATGCAGGTACTGGGCGCTAAATGGAAACCCTGCCTCATCGATATGATCCATAAGGGCTATCAGCGGCCCAGCGAAATGCACCGCCTCATCAGCGAAGCCTCTCCACGGGTGCTGGACATGCAGCTCCGCGAACTGGAAGCCATGGGCATCGTACAGAAAAATACAGGGACCGGTTTCCCGCTCCGGACACATTACACCCTCACCGAGCTGGGCGTATCCCTGGTACCGGTGATAGATGCCATCGACAACTGGGGGAAAAAATATGGGGAACAGGTGAAACAGGCCATTGCCGGGGCGGTAGCGTGATACCGAATAATTTTTCGGTTATTGACTCTTGCAGAACGGATACGGAGCTTTGTGTCCATAAATCTGTAAGCATCATGAATAACACAATTATTGGCAAGGCTTTTACCCTAAAGGACAGCATTTTTGTTCTACTGTGGCTCGGTATTCTTTTTATTACGTGGACATTCATGCACGGGGCAGATCACTATCTGCAGTTCACCCGTGAAACAATGGGAAAATATTATTCCGTCAGGTATTTCCTGATCATGCATATTACTTCCGGCGGCGGCGCGCTGCTACTGGGACCAATGCAGTTCTGGAACAGGCTGCTGGCCAACAAGCGGTTGCACCGCATCATCGGATACCTTTACCTGCTGGCCATCCTGGCCAGTAGCCTCTGCGCCGTTGTGCTGGCTGCTACCTCTGCTTATGCCATCAACTGGGCCTACGCCTTCTCCCTGCAGATATGGGTGTCTGTATGGATCACCACCACCGGCATCGCTTTCTGGCTGGCATTGAAACGCCGTTTTAAGGAACATAAGGATTGGATGATCAGAAGTTATCTTGTGACCCTGGCATTTGTGGTGTCCGGACTGATACTGAAAATGCCGGTGATATACAGGCTGGGCAACTTTGAAGATATCAGTCCCTCGTTTTTCTGGTTGGGATGGGCCCTTCCTTTGTATGGCTATGAAATGGTGAAGGCGGTGAGGTTAAAATAATACTTTTGTACGGTCTTGTATCCTATAATATGACAACATTCCTCAGCAAAAGAGAACAGCAAAAGTACTTTCGGTACGCGTATTACCTCGCTTATGAAGCGGATTCACCAAGGAGAAACTGGCAGACCATTTTCTCCCTCTGGAAAGCCGCTGCGGACAGCGGCCATAAGCGGGCGCAGTTTTATCTGGGCACCTGTTATGATTGGGGCCGGGGATGCAAGCGAAATATCCATACAGCACTCGAATGGTATGTAAAGGCCGCGCAGCAGGGGCATGCAGCAGCACAGTTCAATGTCGGCTTTTGCTACAAACACGGAGAAGGGCTGGAGCAGGATTATCATGAGGCGTTGAAATGGTTTGCAAAGGCTGCTTTTCAGGGCGATGCGCCTTCGCAGCGGGAAGTAGGGTACAGCTATTTCTATGGTGAGGGCATTCAGCAGGACCGGGAGAAGGCGGTGTATTGGTATAAAAAGGCCGCCCGTAAAAACGATGAAATGGCGTTGTATAACCTGGGTCTTTGCTATAAAAAAGGAGAAGGGGTGCAAAAGTCCGTCCGTTGGGCAATACATTACTTTCGACGTGCCGGTGAATTAGGGCATAAGAAAGCGGCGAGGCAACTGAAAATGTTGGCACCATAATAATGCCAGTGGTATTCGCTTCCACGGGTACCACTGGCAATCAGGTTATATCAGAACTTGATCAGCAGCTTTTCTGCTACCAGCTGGTTGTCTTTATAATGTTCAAAATACCAGTCGCCGTTTCTTTTCACCACCAGACCGTGTACCGGACCGTTTTCAGCGATGAAACAATCCTGTACGGATGTTTTCAGCAGCGTTAAAACGATTTTCGGAGCGGTATCGATCAACTGGTAGCCGTTGGCGATAGCCTGTGCGTACAGGGTGCCGGCGGCATCTTTTACTGCGGGCGTTGCAGGAGCAGGGGCCGGTGCGGCAGGTGTGGAAGCCACAGGCGCTGCCGCCGGAGCAGCTACAGGAGCCGGCGCCGGGGTGGACGTTACCACTTCCGTCCGTGCATGGGTGCTGCCGTTATAGGTGTACGGTTCATCTTTCAGGGAAGCGAAAGCATCTCTCATCGCCATATTATAGGAAGTGTTGAATTCCTTTTCCCGGCTTTTGCCTTCTTTGCTTTTGAAGACAATGTTACCCTGGCAGTCTTTTAATATCAGCGTCAGGTTGGTCGCGAACAGCGCCTTACGCTGTGTTACCTCTGCTTTCAGCGCCTCGCACTTGTTGCCCGCCAATTCCTTCGGAAGTTCCGTATTGTCAAAATAGGCGGTGAAACCTTTTTCTTCCAGCAACATCTTTGCCAGCGTGTTCAGGCCATACTGGTTGTCTTCGCGCGAAAAATCAAACCGCTCAGGTATCAGTACGTATTTGTAGTTATTGATGGTATTCTGGGCGTATGCAGATACAGAATACATTACAAGGAATAATAAAGCGAATCTTTTCATATCGGATTTTGTTTCCCGGGGCCAGGGGCCCTGAGCGATAATATTAATACTAAATGATGGTAGCGAATATATAAAATACCGATGAAAAGATGAGTTAATCTCTGAAATCCTGGGGCGTAAGTCCCCGGATTATCAAATTATATCATTTGAACAAATGCACTACGAGGTCCAGCTCAAACGTACCATTGGTGTAGTTGGCCAGTCCGGCGGTCTGGGAGTTGTAGACCAGCTGGAAGCCGGCGACGGACTTGTAATTGATACCAGCTCCGGCACTGAAGCTCCGGCTGGAATGGTACATGCCGAACACGTTGACAAGATCTTCCAGGAAAACAAAATTGGCGCCTGCATCGATGATATTCTCATAACCTTTTATACCACGGAGGCATACCTTCGGCTCGATGGACGTCAGCTGATCGTTGACAGGGAAGCGATAGGCGGCTGCGGCAAAAAACACGTTGCGGTTGATGCCGAAATCGGATGATTTGTCTTTTACGAGGCTGACCAGATTGGGCAATGAACCTTGCAGGGAAAATCCTTTATGGGTAAAGGCCATGCCGAAGTCGGCCTCAAAGTAGTTGTCCCGCCGGTTGAAGGCCCCGATATTCGGATCATTCATATCGCCGTTGATGGCTTTGGTATCCAGACGCCGGGCAATGAAAGCGCCGGACAGGCCGAAATGGAGCATGCTCCGCTCGTCTGTGTTGAGCGGCAGATGGTAGGCGTAGGAAAAAGCCACTTTGGTATTGTTAAGCAGACCGGCTTTGTCGTTGAAAATATTCATGCCGATGCCTACACGGTGAAACAGTTTATAGTCGGCGGTCAGGGATTTGGCTTCGGGCGCACCGGGCATATCTGACCAGGGGCGCTGATAGGCGAGATACACATGCAGTCCGGTGTCAATGCCGGCCATGGCCGGATTGGCGAGGTAGGGCGCCAGGAAGTACTGGGCGGCCAATGGCTCGTACAACTGCGACGGGTTACCGGCCGTTTGTGCTCCGGCATACCGGCTGCTGAGCGCGCCTGCGCCCAGCAGCAGTATATATCTGGCTAACTGTTTAGTTCTCATGTACAATGGTGATAAATCCTTTGAATAATGGTTTGTTATCACCGAGGTCGATGATAAAGTAATAGGTGCCTTCTGCCAGCGGCTGACCGTTGACAGTACCTTTCCAGTTGTTCGTATAGCCACGCTGACGATAGATAAGACGGCCGGTGCGGTCAAAAATCTTCACTTCATTCTGTGGGTACATATCGATATTTTTCACGACCCACACGTCGTTGATGCCGTCGCCGTTAGGTGTCAGGATGTTGTTGGGTTCCAGCTTGTAATCTTCTTTTACGTTGATGGTGATCTCTTTGCTGACGCTGCATCCTGCCGCGTTGGCTATGGTCACCCGGTAAGTGGTGGTGGCCGCGGGCCTTGCGACCGGCGCTGCCGCGGTGGCGTCGCTCAGGCCTGTGGCAGGTTCCCAGCTGTAGCTGGTACCGCCGGAGGCTATGAGGGTAACACGTTCACCTTTGCTGATGGTCGTATTGCCATTCACCTGCAAATCGCCGGCCGGCAATGGGTTCACGGTGACGGTCATCGCTGTGGACATTAAACCGGAGTTGTCAGGGTAGATGGCTTTTACGGTATAGCTGCCGCTTTCAGTGACGGTGAGGGTGCGGCTGCCTGCCCCGGGCACCAGGGTATTATTGCGGTACCATTCGTATACGGGTGCTACGGTGGACTGTAACGTTACGCTGCCGCCCTGGCAGAAAATGGTATTACCCTGGGCGGTGATCACCGGCGGCTGGTAGGCGGTCACTACGATGGTCCGGGACACGGCCGCAGCAGGTTCGTAGTTGTTGTTGCCGGCCTGTGAGGCGGTGATGACAACGGTGCCTGCACTGCCTATCGTGGCGGTGTTGCCGTTAACGGCTATCACCGGTGTATTGTCGCTGCTGAAGCTGACCGGTAAACCGGAGCTGGCGGTGGCGCTGAGAGTGAACGGCGCGTCGCCCTGGTTTTTGTTTGCCGGGACAGTGAAGCTGATTTGTTGCGATGCCTTTGTGATGGTAAGGTCGCCATTCACATAGGTAAGCGTATAGTCGTTGCTGTTAAGGCCTGCCGGTGTGATCACATAAAGGCCTGCATCCGTGGCGCCTTGAGCTGTACCACTGTAGGTCACTGTGCCGGTTAACCTACCGGCATTGTCTCCGTTCACAAATCCCGTATAGTCAACACCGTTGCCGCCGGTATAGGCGGTGCCGTTATAGGTGCGGGTATCGTTTTTCGCGGTGACGGTCAGCGCTGCTTTGGCCACGTTGAAGGTTTGTGTTACCTGTGGTGCCGGTTTGAATTCGTTGTTGCCCGCCTGGTCCGCTGCGATGGTCACCGCGCCGGCACCAATCAGGGTGACGGTGTTGCCGTTGATGGCAGCAGGTCCGCTGACAACGGTATAACTCACTGGTAACGTGCTGCTGGCAGTAGCGTTAAGCGTAAAGGCGGCGTCGCCATAGGTTTTACCGCTGAGGGCAGGGAAAGAAATAGACTGGTCTGCCGGACCTACGGTCAGCGTACCGTCTGCAAGTGTAAAGGTATAGTTGGCGGCGCTTAAAGTGCCGGCGGTAATATGCACGGGATAGGTACCTGCTGTGCTGGTGGCATTGGCAGTGGTGCTCAATGCCGGTGTACCGGCCACAACGCTGCTGTTATCACTATAGACAAAACCGGTGATGGTATAGGTGAGTACCGGATTAGCGACGCCGAAGGCGCGTTGTTTATCATCTGCCTTCACCTGTAGCGGAGCTTTGGTGATGGTGAAACTTTGGCTCACCGGCGTAGCGGCGTTATAGTTAGCGTCACCGCTTTGCGTAGCCGTTACCGTTACTGTGCCGGCACCGGTGATGGTCAGCGTATTGCCGTTAACGGTAGCCGGACCGGCGGTTACTGCGAAGGCTACCGGTAAGCCCGCATCGGAAGAGGCGGTGAGGGTAAATGGAGCGTCGCCGTATTGTTTATTGGTAATAGCAGTAAAGTCGATCTGTTGGCCGGTCGGCGTAACGGTCAGCGTACCGGCGGTAAACCGGAAGTCATAATTGGCTGCGCCGAGGGTGCCCAGGCTGACGTTGATCGGATAAGTACCTGTCGGACTATTGATGTCTGCCAAAGTGCTTGTGGTGGCTAAACCGCTGATTACGCTGGCATCGTCGGAACCGGTGAACCCGGCAACGGTGTAGTCCAGTGACGGGTTCGGCTGTTTATAGGCCTTTGTTTTATTGTTGGCAATGACGGTCAGCATGGCCTTGTTGACCCGGAAAGTCTGCGTTACCCTTACGGCCGGATTATAGTTACCGTTGCCTGCCTGGTCTGCCGCGATGGTCACATCGCCACTGCCGGTCAGTGTGACGGTATTGCCGCTGACAGTGGCCGGCCCGCTGATAACGGTATATGTTACCGGCAGACTGCTGCTGGCGGTGGCGTTGAGTGCAAAGGCGGCGTCACCATAGGTTTTGTCGCTGATAGCCGGGAAAGTAATGGACTGCTGCGCGGTTGTAATGCTCAGTGTGCCGTTGGTCGCGGCTACGGTGTAGTTGGCCGGCTGACTGATACTCATGTTGACGATGAGCGGGTAACTACCAGGCTGACTAAGGATATTGGCCGTCGTGGAAACATTGATGGTGCCAACGATGACAGCGGCATCATCGCCATTTACAAAACCCACATAGCTATAGGTCAGCGGCGGGTTGTTCTGTCCGTATTCCCTTGATTTATCATCGGCTTTGACTGTCAGTTGGGCCTTGGCCACGCTGAAGCTTTGCGGGACAGGTGTTGCGGCATCGTAATTAACGTCCCCGGCCTGTTCCGCTGTAACAGTCACCGTACCTGCGCCGGTGATGCTGAGTGTATTACCATTGATGCTGGCGGGGCCGCTGACGGTGTAACTTACCGGAAGTCCTGCACCGCTGCCGGCATTCAGCGTAATGGGCGCATCGCCATAGGTTTTGTTGGCAAGGGCAGGGAAGGTGATCGTTTGAGATGCTTTAGCAATGGTAAGCGTACCGTCCGCAAAACTAAAGTCGTAATTGGGCGCGGTCAGGGTGCCTTTGGTAATGCTAATAGGATAAATGCCTGCATCGCTGGAAACTGTAGCGCTGGTGCTGATTATCGGTGCGCCGCTGTAGGCGGAGCTGTTATCGCCGTTCTTAAAGCCGCTCATGGTATAGTCCAGCGAAGGATTGGCCTGTTGATACGCCCTTGTTTTATTATTGGCGGTGGCGGTCAGCATGGCTTTGTTGATGCGGAACGTTTGAGTTACCTGTTGTGCGGGATTAAAATTGCCGTTACCGGTCTGGCTGGCAGTGATGGTCACGGTGCCCACGCCGGTAATTGTCGCGGTATTGCCGTTCAGCGTAACAGGTCCGTTGCCGGAATAGGTGACTGGCAGGCCGCTGCTGCTGGTGGCAGCCAGCGTAAAGGCCGCATCACCGTAGGTCATATCACTGATAGCAGGGAAGGTGATGGCTTGCTGCGCTACAGTTACAGTCAGCAGCCCACCTGATATCACTATGATGTAATTGGGTGAGGTTGGGATGGAATTAATGGTGATAGGGTAGCTACCTGGTAAGCTGTTCTGGCCGGCGGTGGTAGACAGGCCGACAGTACCCGTTAACGCAGTAGCGTCTTCCCCGTTGACAAAACCGCTGTAAGAGTAGGTCAGTGCCGGATTAGGCTGGCCATATTCCCTTGATAGATTGTCGGCCTTCAGTTGAAGGGCCGCCTGTCCTACTGAGAAGATGTTCGTCACAGGTGACGCCGCATTGTGGTTGACGTCTCCTGCCTGTGTAGCCGTTACCGTTACCATGCCGGCGCCGGTGATGGTCAGTACATTGTTGCTGAGCGTGACTGGTCCGGCAGCGGTGTAGCTGACAGGCAGCCCGGCATCACTGGTGGCGTTGAGCGTGATAGGCGCATCGCCATAGGTTTTATTGGCCACTCCCGGGAAGGTAACAGTTTGCGGCAGTTGGTTGATGTAGAGCGTACCCGGAACAAAGCTGAAATCATAGTTGGCAGCGCTCAGGTTTCCCTGGGTAATGTTGATAGGGTAGGTGCCGGCATCGCTGGATACATCAGCGGTGATGGTCATGTTGGGCGTGCCGCTCACAACAGCCGTTGTTTCTCCGTTCACAAATCCGGTGATGGTATAGTCCGGCGCCGGATTGGCTTGCTGGTAGCTTCGGGTTTTATCATTGGCTGTTACCGTCAGCGCCGCTTTTTTTACGGTGAATGACTGTACCACTGGTGTGGCAGCGGTATGATTGATATCGCCGTTTTGTGTAGCCGTGACCGTTACAGTGCCAATGCCGGTAAGCGTGATATTGTTACCATTCACAGTGGCTGGCCCTGAGACAGTATAGGTGATGTCAAGACCGCCGTCTGTTTGTTTGGTCAGTGTTACAGGGGTGCCGTATGTCACTTCAGCTGGTACCGTGAAATTGATGGTCTGCGCCGCCCTGGTGATCGTCAGTGTGCCGGGAACGCCTGTAAAAGAGTAGTTATCGGCGCTGATCAGCGTGGCGATCGTGGGATTGATGGTGTAGCTGCCCGGCGGGCTGCTGATGTCGGCAATGGTCATATATCCCGGGGTGCCACGGACTACTGAGGCGTCTTCATTATATACAAAACCACTGTAGGTGCCCGTAAATGTTGGGTTTGCGGTACCGTATACCCGTGTTTTGGAATCTGCTGTAAGGGTAAGCACTTTTTTATTAACCGAAAACGGTATGGTCCTGCTTTTGGCGTCGTAGCCGTTGGTGGCAGATGCGGTGGCTGTGATCTGTGCAGTGCCGGCGCCTTTGATCACGATCTTACCGGCCACGATAGTAGCTACCGCAGGGTTGTCGGACGTAAAGGTGATAGTACCGCCGCCGTCAGTAGTGGCAGACGGCGTAATATTGTTGTCGCCATAGGTAGCCGCAGGTATCGGATTAACCATCAGGTTCTGGCTCTGTGACTGGTATTCAAAGGCGCCTGCATCGATAGCGGTGTTCTTAACGCGTGTCTGGCCGGCCAGGTCAGTAGTGCCTACCTGCAACGGATATCCGAAGTTGTTGGTTTGCGGGTCGCCACGGTTGATAGCCTCGCTCGTTACTTTCAGGGTAAGATCACCACTGGCTAAATTGGTAAAATCTATATTGAGAATGAATTGTGAAAAGCTGTTATTGGTATAATAGGAAGAGCCGTTGATACTGTAGTAGTAATTGCTCAGGCCTCCTGCCTGTACTATATTCGAACCGGTGTTGCCGGTAATGATGCTGTTATAGGCATTCAGCTGACTGACGGGGTTTAACCTGATGCCATCGGAGAGATTGCCGGCAATAGTGACATTGGTGAGCGTAAGGGAGTTGTTTGTCACAATAGTTCCCTGGTTAACCGGCGCCCCATTGCCAAAGAAGCTGCTGTTGGTGACCGCTGCTGTTGTAGCCGCGGAGAACCAGGCGGCGCCGCCTGCGCCGGCGGCCTTATTGCCATAAAAGCGTGTATTCGCGATCGTTACATTCCCCGTAGCGTTGGCGAAAAAGCCCGCTCCATTTGGATTGCCAGGGGAGGAAATGCTTTGCCCGCCGGTAACGGTCACGCCGTCGAGGGTGACATCACCGCCGTTGCTGGTCACCACATGGTAACTGTTGTTGCCGTTAATATTAGCGGAAGTAAGTACAATGCCGTTGGTGGGCACATCGTTGTTATCGATGTCTCCGCTGAGGATTACAGGATTGGCGGCGATATTACGAGTGCCTGGCGAACCTTCTGTGCCATTAAACCCGCCATACACCGGTATATTGGGGATCAGTGCAAATGACTGGTTAGGATCGGTGGTACTGGGTTTATAAGTGCCTTTGGCCACCCATATCTGGCGAATGCCATTGGCCGGGATGGCTGCTGCGGCGAGTGCGTCACGCAACTCGGGAAGGGGAGAACTCCAGCTGCTGCCGTCTCCGGGAACAGCGGCCTGGTTGTTGACAAACAAAACACCGGCAAAACCGGCTTTTACAACAGACAGGTTACAGGGTGGCGTCTTTATCAGGTCGAGCGCTGCGGGCACAGGTGACGCCATGGTATTGTCCATCGTCCAGTTGACTGTATTCAGTACCAATGACTGAAGTGTGGCCAACGAACTGGCGGCAGCCACATTACAGTTGTAACGGCCGTTGACGGCAGTGACATTGGGAATGGTCAGGCCCGTTGGCTGCATTGATTTGGAAGAACTGAATTCACATGGGTCCAGCGTGGTTTCCCAGGCGGAACGGTTGATATTAAGTCCCCCTATGATGAAGGGAGTGGAAGGGCTGCCGGTGAAGGCAAACAGCTGATCGCCAGCTAGCCCGAGGCTGATATATTCGCTACCGGCAGAGTTCCGGGTAGCATTGAGACCGGTCACTGTACCGATGGTAGCGGTAAGTTTGTATTTGCAACGGACCACCACCACCTGCCCGGCTTTGATAACTGCCCCGCCGGAATTCCATGCGATGATGCCATCAGTTTGCGCACCACCGGTGCTACAGGAAAGCGACTGAAAGTTGCTGCCCGTCCATCCAAGGTCTGTAAAGTAAATAGTGGTGTTCGCCGGGCAGTCACGTGATATCACAAACGAAAACGCATCGTCCTGTGTATTACCATCTGTGTCGTCGTCAAAGGTATTAACACCGGTAAAAAGCAGCTCACCGGGGTTGAACTGTGCCTGCGCAATGGGGATTACACCGGTTAGGAATAGTATAAAGATTACTGTCCTGCGTAAAATTAACTTCATAGAGGGGAAGCCTTAAGGATAAGGGATTTATCGTTGTGTTGTAGGTCATGGCTTAAGGGCGAGAAGGATATTGCCCGCCTGATAAGCAGATAATAAAATTGAGCGGAAGGTAAGGCTGCATGTTGTCGATAGATTGCCCGTTTCCTGCATTCTGCACCTGCATCGTTACTTTTAATGGCCCCATGCGGTTGGTGGCATGTTTGGAGGTGCTATACACCTGTTGCCCATTGGTGATCGCCATATAATTGTTGTCAGGAGAGGAGAGTTGTCCGGGGTTTTCACCCAACACCGGTTGATAGACGTTGCCTGTTATCCTGTGTATATGTGAGGGCAACTGGTTGGCAGATAATACCTCTCGTTCAGTGCCTAAAGTTTGTCCCAGTGTATAAGGGGGATTGCTTAGAGGGGCGCCCACATGTAAAGGCACCCTGCCACAAAGATTAGGAAGGGCAAAATTAGATGTGCCGTTGCCGCCGTAGGTGGTACCCAGTAAGGAAAACAATGTGGTGTTTTGTTGAATAGCTATTAATTGCCCCGCGCAGAATGCCCAGCCCTGGGGCGCAAACAGGCCTCCAAATATTTTTATTTCTCCGATATAAGCCATAAGTGACAGATGTTATGAAGTAAATGTTAAGGCCGCGAAGGAAAGACTCCTTGTATCGCGGTGAAAAACGAGATGACCTTGTACGGCTGCATATTGTTAAGTGGGGGAGCGGGCGTGCCACTATTAATGGTGAAGGAGGCCGGCATATTCGCGCTCACCCCTGTTCCCGTCGTAGTGCTATAAAGATTAGCCGTCGCGGTGGTACCAGCGAAAGCGCCCACCGGATTGTGCGTGTCGTTGCTGGCGCCGGTGGGAAGGCTTAGTTTGTTTGCCTGGACAGTATGTGTATGAGATGGCAGATTGTCGGCGGTAAGGGTCACATCCTTGGTCCCATCGGGAATGCCCTGTACACGAGGTGTTAAGCCTAGGCCCGCCCCCTGTCCAATGGCCACTCTGCCCCTCAGGTCAGGCAGTCCAAAGGTGGTAATGCCATTGCCTCCATAGGTGGTACCTAAAAGAGAAAAAAGAGCTTGGTTTTGCTGGATAGACATCAACTGTCCCTGGCAGCGGACATAACCTCCGGGCGGGTCAGGAAATGCGGCCATCATTACCTCGCCCAAATACTGTGTTGTCCTTATGAAGGAACCAGTGCCCGGGTATATACCTTGCGTGGCGATCACATAGTTCATGCACAACGAAGGCATCATATTATTTACCGGCAGATTACCGGTGCTATTAGGATCAGTCATAAATGCGGCTCCCTGTGGAGTCGTCATGTCACTTACGTCCATAGCTACCATCTTTTCATCTGTATGATCGCTGTACCGCGGCGTGCCGGTGGCCGGCGCCGGATAAGCGTTGGCTGGAGAAGAGGTATTGGCGGTAGTACCGGTTTGCATCTGCACTTTAACATCAGCATCAATGCCATGGGTATGGTTGCTGATATGCGCTGCTGTCAATGGTTTGGTTTCGGTGCCGCCCCAGGCGCCCAATGGGTAAGGGCTGTCGGGACCTACTATCACCCGGCCTTGCAGGTTTGGCAACGCAAAAGTGGTTTGGCCGTCGCCACCATAGATAGTACCGATCAAACTAAATAAAGTTTCGTTTCCGCTGATGGAAAGCAGCTGTCCGTTGCAGAACTCAAATCCAACGGGGGCAAACTTGTAGGGCACCAGGAATATCTCTCCGATAAACGCCTCGTCCATGTGGTTGATATGATTTAGGTAAAGGGATACTTATACGTCTGTTCACGTTTGAAAAACCACTGCAAAAGTATCATATATTTTTATTATTTCACAAAATGTATATCTTTACGCCGTCCCTATAACATATGAACAACAACCGCCGCGCCTTTCTGCGCAATACTTCTCTGGCTACAGGCTTACTGCTGCTGCAACAGCCGTTTCGGTCACTGGCCGCCGTTTCCGGCAATGCAACATACCTTCCGGGTAACAACCGTGAACTTCAGATATGGCATACCAATGATATGCACGGACAGGTGCCCGGTCTGCGCCCTTCCGGCGATCAGGGCATCCTGCTGGACGCGGGCGACTTCCTCCATGACGCCACTAACGCCAACGCACATAGGGAAACGATAGTTGCCATGAACCGCGCCGGCTACCACGCGGCTACTATCGGCAACCGTGAACTGGCAGGCGGACAGGCAGCCCTGGCCGCATTGCTGCCGCACATGCAATTCGCATTGGTCAACTGTAATTACCAATTCACCGATAAAACACTGGCCCGTCAGGTACAGCCGTATAAAATCGTATATGCAGGATCGTTAAAAGTAGGCATCACCGGCGTAGGACCGGCATTACCGGCCGGTAGCGGCGTTACCGTCCTGCCTCCGGTACAGGCGGCCAACGATATGGCCGTTCGCCTTAAAAAAGAACACGGCTGTCACATCGTGATATGTCTTTCGCACCTCGGTTTCCAACAACAGGAAGGTACGCCGGACAATCGCAAAATGGCGGTCACCTCTACCCACATTGACTTTGTAATCGGCGGGCACCAGGAAAAGATCATCCGCACCACCATGGTGCTGCACAATATTAACCGGCATGAAGTATATCTCAGCCAGGCCGGCGCTAATGGAGCCATGATCGGCTCTATGAAAATGCAGTTCGACGAAGCCCGCCAGCGATGCGGTATTGAACCGGGTTGTATCATGGCCTGAAAAATGTGGTCATCGATCATCTGCTGTAAATGATTACATTTGCCGGCATACGATTGATTTTAACCCATGCAACAATATCAGGACCTCATCAGGCTGTTTCCCGCTTACGAAGATGTTTTTTATGCCGATGTGAATCTGCACCGGCAACACTTTCTGCCGCTTGTTTCCATCAACCTACGCGCGATACGTCCCGATCGTGATGAATGGCTGCATATCGTGTCCGTCAAAGAATTTTATGACGGCAGGGTAGGCGAGTCAAAAGAACAATATCACACATCATTTACCCAACCGGATGTTATCGGTTTTAATGTGGTGGACGGTAAGTTTTGTTTTGAAGCCGACTGGCGTTATTTCAACGATTATTCCATTATTCAGCAGGAACAATACACGAACAATTTCCCGGAACAGGAAATTGAATACAATATGAACGAGGCCATGTACCAGCTGAAGAAAGCCTATTTTCAGCAATACGGGCGGCTGTACGAGGGCGATTTTAACCGGCCCGGTTTACAGGTGAAGGATATCCGCCGGCTGGAACGCCTGCGTGCTTTAACGCCGGCGGACCTGCAGAAGGATATTGTGTCGGACTACCTGGCGGAACTGCACCAGGAACGCCCTGCGGGCATCTTTACGGCACTGGCGCCGGAGGAATTTGCAGGCGACTGGCCCTTTAATAATGACATGGGTCCTTCTTTTGAATACATCGGTACCATCGATGGCAGTGAATTCCAGCATATTGCTCCGGAAGGTATCAGCCTTTTTTACAGCCAGGCATTAAAAAAAGCCATGGTCACATTCGGCAGCACCTGATAAAAAAGGAAACCGGACCACAGTTCCCTCACTTAATGAATTGTTAACATCCGCGTATGCGCAACAATTTTATTTTTGTGCTACTATCTCGTCCATGGAAGCATCAACAACACATCATCCGGACCAGGAACACCTGTTTAGGGAGATCTACCTTGCTTATTGGGATACGCTCTACCGGATCGCCAACCGGAAGATCGGTTATGCCCAGGACGCGATGGACATCGTTCAGGACACTTTCACCTACGTATGGCAGCAGTTCCCCATGCTACAGCTGGAAACAGCCGGCGCCAAACCTTTCCTTATTACCTGTCTCTATTACCGCATATTCGGTTTCCTGCGTGCCAGGGGACTGAATGAAAAACACCTGCAACATTTTCAGACATACCTGGAAAATGAACTGCATACCGATCCTGTATACAGTGCGCAGGATGCCGCCGCTGAACTGGAAGCGGTGAACATCGCCATCATGGGCGCACTGGACCGCATGCCGGAACGGATGAAACAGATATTTGTCCTCAGCCGGTATGAAAATAAATCCATCGAAGAGATTGCCCATATATATGCCATTGCTCCCAAGACGGTGAAAAACCAGCTCAGCGAAGCCATGCGCCGCCTGAAAGACATGGCCGGTTCCTATCCCGCTACCGCGCTGCTCCCCGTTATACTGCTGCTTTTGGAAGATGGATGGGGTAGATGACCACCATTTGTCCCTCTGCCTTTTTTAGCTTTCCTGTTGGTCCCTATACCTCTTCTTTCCTTTTTCCGAAGATATTGTTGGTAACAATTTGTTAACCCGGGACACCCGGGACTTTTTCTGTTTGCTGCTCTAACTGTATGTATGGAGCCCAATAAACATATACCAGAAGACATGCTGCACCGCCTTTACCAGGGCGCCGGCAGTAAGCAGGACAAAGAGATGATCAGCCGGTGGATGCTGTCCCTGGACATATCGGACAACAGCATGTCTGAGGAAACATTGCAGGCTGCCAAAGCTGCGATGCTTGACCGCATTCTCGATAAGCCGCAGGAACAAAGGAAAGGCATAAAGAAAATGCATCTCTGGAAAGCTGCGGCCGCCGTTGTGATACTGGTGCTGACTTCCTGGTGGGCGCTGTTTAATTTTAACCGTCACCGGCAAAGGGCCGTCATGGTGTATACTACCATCGCTGCCACCAATAAGGACATGAAACACATTCAGCTGCCCGATGGCTCCGAAGTATGGCTGAATGCCCGTTCCAGACTGGAATACGTGGAAGACCGCTTTCATAAAGACGCCCGCTACGTACGGCTTACCGGTGAAGGTTATTTCGAGATCGCCAAAGATGAGGCACGGCCGTTTATCGTCACCACCGATAACATTGAAACAAGGGTATTGGGAACACGCTTTAATATAGAAACCTATCCCGGCGAGGCAGAGATCAGGATTGCCCTCGTAAGCGGACAGGTGGGCGTAAGGGATCATAACAATAACGGATATACGTTGTTGAAGCCCAATGAAATGCTACGCTATTCACGAAGCAATAAAAACTGGGCTGTCATGCCTTTTTCGGCCAACAGGGTACATCACTGGACCAACGGGCATATGATATTTGAAGAACTGCCACTGGCCGATGTGCTGGACCGTTTCGCGTACCGCTACGGGCTGACGCTGCAATATGACCCTGCACTGGCGGCACATAAAAACGTGACCGGCGACTTCAGCCCGGATAAATGGCAGGCCATCCTGGACAACATTCTTTTTATACATCAACTTACATACACCGCTAAAAACGGCGTCATATACATTAACAAGCGCTAGTTAAATATCTTTCTTTAAACACGAAAAATGGACCACAAGATCAGCTGGAAACCGGCCATGCGCCGGTTCCTAAAGGCTATGCTATTGACTGCACTGTTCATGCCGGTGGTGCTGGCCGCCCGGGCACAACTGACCGGCCTGAAACAGCCCGTCAACCTGCGGCTGGAAAATACCGATGCACTGACCGTGATTACTTCCCTGGGCCGTATGTCCGGCTGCTCCTTTTATTATACGGCATCCGAACTGGGCAAAATAAGGATTGCTTCCTTTCAGACACATAGTACGTTGGGCGCAGCATTGCAGCAACTCCGCACGATGGCGCCGCTGGAGTTTAAAGTATCGGGCAACAACATTTCCGTACAAGTGACCGCGGCACCTGCGCGACTACACACCGATACCAGCAGCGCGCATATTTTTAAAGGACATATCACAGATGCCAAAACAGGCAGGCCCGTTGCCTATGTGGAAATATATGCGCAGGAGAGCGGCGTGTCCGCCACTACCGACGCCAACGGCGACTTCAGCCTCCGGGCGCCGAAAGCACAGGCCCTGCTTATTTTCTCAAAAGCCGGTTACGCCAGCCAGGTGATTACCGGTAACGCCTATACGTCGATGGACCTGCGTCTGCAGCCGGACAACAGAACATTGTCTGGCGTGACAGTCTCCTCGCGCCGCCGCATGAACAACGAGGCGGCCATCCTCAATGAAAGGCAACATGCTGCTGTTGTTTCAGATGGCATCTCGGCAGAGAACATCGAGAAAACGGCCAGCATCACCACCGCGCAGGCGCTGCAACGGGTGTCCGGCGTCACCATCACCGATGATAAATACGTAGCTGTAAGAGGCCTCGGGGACCGCAGTGTGATCGGGGAACTGAACGGTATCCGCCTCGCTTCCTCCGATCCGGACAGAAGCACTATCCCGTTGGACCTGGTGCCGGCCAACCTGCTGGACAATATCGTGGTGTACAAGACCATCACGCCCGACAAACCCGCCGATGCCTCCGGCGGTATCGTGGAGCTGAAAACACGCTCCATACCGGCTAAACAAACACTGACCATCACCGCGCAGACCGGCACCAATTCCAATATCGGACTGGGCGGACAAGTCAACAGTTTTTATAACAGCGATATGGGGTTTAGTGGCAACAAAATAAAAAACCACGATCTGCGGCCGGAATTTCTGTCGCTCGACAAACAGTACCCTGGTGGCCTTTCCCAGCTGCAACAGCTGGCCGCTACCGCCAAAAATGATCCGGTGCTGTTGTCCGAAATCAACCGCGTAAATAATGTGCTGCACCAGCTGGACCCGGTACTGACCACACGCTATAAAAAAGCACCGCTCAACGGTATCTATAACATCACCTATGGCAACGCCTTTTCTGTATTTCGCAACCACCAGCTGGGGCTGATTTTAAGCGGAAGTTACTACAACCGTTCCACTGACATCGCCGGCGGGCAGCTGAACCAGTACAGCATTTATCAGGGCGTTATGACCGGCAATCCTTCCATTGACGAGTCCCGTAACGTGCCCGCCTATATTACGCCCAACACACCTAATCTGGGGAAGTACGTAGGCTACCATGAAAACACCGGCACACAAACACTCAACTACGGTTGGCTCGGCGGCCTGGCCTACCGCTTTAATCCCAACCATGAAATCAGCTTTCAGTACATGGGAAGTTATGGCGGCGAAACGCAGGCCACCAGCCTGTCCGGGCAGTATGCTTATGTAACAGGCAGAAACGGACCGGTGTACAGCAACATTTATTCGTTGCGTCAAACGTACCGTACTTTCAATACCTACAACCTTCAGGGCGAACATAAATTCAGTGATGGCAAATATGCGCCCCGTCTGAGTTACAACGCCGCCTCTTCCCGCGCCACGCAGGATGACCCGGACTATCGTTTTGTAAACCTGGCTGATTACCGGCCCAATGGCGGCGGCATATATGCGCTGCCAACACCGGACATCAACGGTACCCGCTATATGGGCGTGACAGATTATTACTCGCTGGTTTCAGGTTATGTGAACGGCTTTGGCCCATACGGCAAGATACAAGCCGATCCTAACGGTCGCCGCTTCCGTCACCTGGGAGAAACCAATTACAACTACAAAGCCGATATTACCCTGCCTTTCGGGATACGCGGATTGGAACAGGCTTTTAAGACAGGCGTCAACTATCTGTACCGCGAACGCAGTTTCGGAGAGAACGTTTTATCATTGCCCGGGTCGAATTTCTCTGCGCTGAAACAGTACCCGCTGTATCTCGCGTACGGCAACCTTGACAGGCTGGTAGGCTATGACCAGATCGGTATCCATATACCTGCCGGCAGTTCTCCGGAGGGTACGCCGCTCACCAGCGGCTTCCTGTATAATACACGTAAATCGCCCAACAACTACCTGGGGTTTTATGAAACCAATGCGTTCTATGGCATGCTGGACCTGCATCCGCTGAAGACGCTGCGGTTGACGGGCGGGGTGCGGTTCGAGAAAACCAACATCCAGAGCAAGGTAGATACCTCCGGGATATACATCGATCCATCGTTGTCGGAAGGCGGCATCAATCTCGTATATACGAACCCGGTATCCAAATATATCACCAGCTACAAGCCTTATTATTCTGCCAACATGACCTATTCGCCCCGGGAAGCGATGAACTTCCGGCTGGCTTACGCTACTTCGCTGGCGAGGCCGGAAATCAGGGAACTCACCAACGTCTTTGAGTTTGACCCTTTCCAACAGGCGCTGGTAGTAGGCAATCCGAAGCTGGTGAACCAACAGACGCAGAGTTATGACTTTCGCTGGGAGTGGTTTCCCAACAAGGGGGAAGTACTGGCCGCTTCGCTATTTGCCAAGGAGATCAGCAACCAGCTGGAAAAAGTGTTTATCCAGCATTCAGACGGTGTGAATGCCCTGTATCCAGAATTCCCGACAGTGGCCTATCAGAACAATCCCAACAGGGGCCATGTGTGGGGGATAGAGCTGGAGGTGGTCAAAAACCTTGGTATCCTCTCCAGACACCTGCGGTATTTCTCGCTCGGCTCCAACGTGATGATTGCTTCCAGCAACGTGCGAAAGAATACCGAAAGGCTGGATGCCGCCAGGATCATCGACCGGCAGTCGCCGGACAGGAGCCCTTTGTTTGAACAGGCGCCTTATTCCATCAATACTTTTTTGAATTACACCAATACCAAAACCGGTACTGATATCACCGGCACTTTTAACCTGGTAGGAGAGCGACTGATACAGGTGAACATGGACGGCTCACCTGATCTGTACAGTCGCCCGATGCCGGTGCTGGACCTTGTTTTCAGCCAGAAGCTGGGCCGGTTTGTCCTGAAAGGATATGCCAAGAACATACTGAACAGCGCCTATGAAGAAGTGTACAGCAATCCCGGCACTGGTGGCAAATATTACGGCACCCGGTATGTCCGCAGAAGTTACCGCCGTGGTACAGAATATATGCTGGGCCTTACCTATAACCTGTTTTAAAAAGTGTGAAACATGCGCATGATGACTACAAAATATCATACCCTGCTTGCCGGCGTGCTACTCCTGGCAGCCGCCTGCAGCAAGGACAAGACCGATGTGAGGGCAGGCAATGAGCCTGACTATGCCAGCATGGACAAGTCCACCGTCAGGCTGGTCACCTTTAACCAGTGGGATGTGAAGGTGAACGGCCAAAAGCTGTCCAACTGGTACCAGGTGCCGGACAACGTCACGGTGCCTAATCTGCCTTATCCCACCCGTTATTTTCCTGATGGTAAATTAAGCGGTACGTGGTTTCTGCCGCAGCAGTTCCTCGACAGCAAAGGCCAGGCCACTGTGGAAATCGGCAGCCCGCAAGGCACCTCGCAGCCTGATTATATACTGGATTCTTTTCTGGTACAGGATAATTACGACCAGCCTTCAGACTACTACCTGAATACCAGCGCCGATGAGCATGATGGTAAATACAGTGTCAGCCGCGTACCGCGGACCACAGCGTTGCCGTCCAATCCTGCCAATATCCGTATACGGCTGGTGAACCTCTGCACGTCACAGGGTAACGGTGGTGGCAATACGCTTTCGCTGGCTTATGCGAATGGCGGTCCTGTCAGCGCCGCCACTTCCGGTATCGCCAATCATAGTTTTTCGGATTATGTGGAACTGCCTTACGGCACCTATCAGTTCAAAGTACTGATAGACGGCACCGGGTTGCAGATACCCGGTAAACCACCGGCATTGACGGGCACTACTGCCATGGACAATTTTTCGCTGGGCGGCACCCAGGTGTATTACAGCCCGGTGCAGACGTTTCAGCCCGGTGGCGTGTATACGGTGGCGGTAGGACTGACGTATGGGGCTTACCAATACGGTGAATACCCGCTGTCGCCTAATTGTTTTACGGTTGTCACAGATATCGCGCCTGCTGCGAACCTTACCTATGGCCGGTTGCAGGTGGTAAATGCCGCAGTGCCTGAAGGAGAGGGTCTGGGCGTGAACATCGACGGTGGCAATACCTCCACCATTGCATATGGCAAAGCAGGGGCTTATAAAACGCTGATTACCGGAACGCATACACTGAAAATAACCGATGCGACGGGCAAAACACTGGCTGAACAAACCATCGCCCTGAAGGGAGGCGATAACCTGACAGCATGGGCTTATCCGGCTGCCGGCGGAAGCGTGGCCGTGACCGTAGTATCCAATAATATGGGCGGCGTGCGTGTCAACGGCGGCAACCCCGATGGTTCCGATGGTGCCAATAACCTATATGACCCGCTACATTTCCGGATGCTGGTACAAACCCGGTTCCTCAACCTGTGCCCCGATTTGCCGGAGGTGACGTTCACCGGCGCCAACGGAACGCTGTTCAAAAACGATCTTTTTACCACCGCCACGGCCGCGCAGCATTTACAGGCAGGTCAGCAGGTGTCGCCGATAGGAGTGCCTTATCCTTATGTGGACTTAGGGGCCGTTACAGGAGGCATTGTACAGGCTTACCGTTCGCAGCCGGGCGTGCTGCCCGGCGACCGCCTGACGGACGTGCCGGCGCTGACCACGCTGGATTTTGTGCAGATGCCACCGGCTTATTTCCTAAACGGCAACTATGGAGCCGAGCCCGGCGTGTATACGGTAGCGTTAATAGGCCGCAAAAAAGACGCGCAGCATCCGCGGATGATCGTGATAAAACATAACCAATAGAAAAAATGACAAGCCATCTTTCCATGACGCATTATCATAAAATAAAACACTGGTGCTGGCCTTTGCTGTGCAGCCTGCTGCTGGCAGCAGGCTGCCGTAAAACGGAATACAACGTGATTCCGGGGGCGGCCTACCTGCGCGTATTCAATAGTCTTAACTACGATGTGAACGTGACCTCCAAAGACCAGCCGCCCCCTTTTCTGGCTATGGTGATAGACCCGGAGTACGACGCTTCCGGTCTCATCACCGGTGGTAAAATACTGGGTGATCACCTGGACCGGCGCACCCCTTATGCCGGGCCGTATCCCGCTGATGCAGGCAATACTTCCTTTCGGAATACAGAATATCCCGGCACTAAAAAAGTGTTAGCAGCGCCGATTGTGAATGGCATCAATCTCTCCAGCTGGGCGCAGATTCCATCCGGCAGGCACCGGGTGGTGTTTTACAGCCGCCCTGTCAGTGAAGTGCCGTTTTTCGAATTGCAGGAGCGCGACCGTAAAAATCTGCTGGCTGATAGTACCATTGATTTTACGCCGGGGGAGATCTATACCATGCAGGTATTGCAAAAAACGGTGTCTACGCAATATCCGTTGCCCATCACCCTGTATCTGCGGCAGGAACAGTTTGCAAAGATGCCATTCTCCGATTCGTTGTTGTATGTCAACTTCTACAACCTGAGCGCAGCGGGATATGCTGCTGCCAATCCGGGCCCGCGCGCTGACGCGGACTATCTGACGATCAACAACAACTGCGGTGCTTTCGGCGATACCATGAACCTGTACTATACCCTTTACCAGGACGATTGTCTTTATCCCTATGCAGATGGCGCGCCTGTGGGCAACACTGTCATACCGGGCTACAATAACATCTGGCTGGGAGCGGTAGTAAGATCGCATACAGCCGGCGTAGCTCCCTATTATAGTGTGCCCATGTTTGCCGCGTCCGATACCACCGGCGGCATCCTTAGCCGGCAATGGGAATTGTTTGTGCTGATGCGGCCGGGCATGTTTCCCATTCCCGGACAGGTGGCAGTGTCCGATTACCTGGGAATGAAGACGGCTAACATCGCCTATGGCGCTATAGGATGCAGCAATGGCAGTAATGATGGTAAAGGCGTAGGCTTCGGCAGCGCGAGAAGAACGATCCCACGGGTAGACTTTACCAAATTTATCAGCAGCTGCTGGCTGCCTAACCTCATCAAATACACGGCTTCCGGAAGCTATGCCCAACGCTCTTTTGCTACTATCACTACGATAGAAATCATCAATAACCAGGTATACATGATGAGCGTTCAGCGTACCTATCCGCCGCCGGCGAAATAAGGCGCTATACATCTTATGGTTGAACCAGGAAATATAACTACAATGAATATACGAAAATATGGTGGATGGATCATGCTGTTGTTATGGTTAACGGCCGCCTGTAAAAAGCCGGACTTCGAATCGGAGGAACGTGCGCAGGCCACCGGTACGATCAGCAACTATCTGATCAATAATTTTGACTTCTCCCTGTTTGCGGCAGCGGTGCAAAAAGCCGGGCTGACAGATAGCCTTGACCAGGCCACGACGGCTTTTACCGTGCTGGCGCCCCTGAACAGCGCTTTTAATAAAGACGGCGTATTCCAGCCTTCCGACTTCGATAAATGGCCGGCAGACAGTCTCCGGTATTTTGTGCGAACACATGTGCTGCCGGTCAAACTGTTCTATACAGATATTCCCCTGTCGTCTGATAACCGGTATGAAAACCTGAACCACACCCGCCTGTACGTGTCGCGTTCCACCATCGTCAATGTGGCGCTGACGGTCAATGGCGTGCAGGTGCAACCACAGCCGTCACTCGGCAGCAGCACCAATATTAAATACGGTGCTACCCAATTGAACGGCGTGGTGTATCCACTCTCCTCCACACTGAAGGTGATGCCGGTCACGGTACAGGATTTTCTGTCCTCGCGGCCACAATATTCCCATCTGATAGCGGGACTGAAGAAATTCGGTTTTTGGGAGCAGTTGAATGCTGACGGGCCTTTCACCGTGTTTGCCCCGCAAGACTCCTGCTTCGAAAACCGTGGCATGACACTGGACAGCATCAGCAGGATGGACGCTTTGCGTTACGATCCTGCTGTATTTGGCAGCTACTTCCTGAAACCGAACCACGTCTTTCTGTTGGACATGCTTCAGTTACCGCCAACAGGTACTTCCTATGTCACTTTTGACACCCCGTCGCCCAACTATAAAATGCTGATCTGCCAGGTAGGTGTGGGAGCAGGCGTGGGCGTGGTAACGGCGGCATCTGCCAATACCTCTTCCCAGGTACAGGTAGGACCCTATGCTGACAGGCCCTGGGGAGACCAGGGCACGGCCTTTCTGGGAGAACCGCGTATGACCTTGTCTATCACAAATTTCAAAGGGACTTATATCAATTATACCTGCACCAACGGCATCGTTCACCTGATGTCGGACATATTGGTTATGCCGGAAAATGTTACCCGGTGATCAACCATCTGCCTAAAACAAAAAAAAATGAAACGTTATAACATACGGTTGGGGTTATACGCTATTATCCTGTCGGGGTTGATAGGCGTGATATCCTGCTCCAAAACGGAAGAACCGCCCAGACCAGTTGGTACCGGGTTGCCTTATACAAACACCACTAGCCGTAGACTTGCTGAGCTGCTGGATTCCATTCCCGAGGCCTCTATTTACCGTGCCGCATTCAAACGTACAGGGATACAACAGTATATCGACAGTCTGAATACGGACAACAGCAATGCATATTATACCTTGTTTGTGCCGGTCAACAAAGCATGGGAGGCAGCAGGTTATACCATGGGCAACATTAACACCGTACCAGCGGAGGAATTGGAGTTACTTATCAGGTACCTGAGCATTACCGGCGGAATAGCGGCGAAGCCTGGCAGCGTGACAGGTGAAACGGCCTATTATCCGTTCACCTATCCTGAAAAACCTGTCTGTAGCGAGGTGCCCGGCCCTTTCGCTGATAACGGGTTTTATTATTACCACAGGTTAAGTGTAGGCATGACCGGTGGTGTGCTGCGGCTCAACGGAAAAGATGTTGGCCGCAAACCGGTAATACCGGCTGTCAATGGCGCTGTCTATCTCATTGACAGTATGATCACCAAACCGGTATATGAAAGTTACCAGGTCCTGTCGGCCGATACCGCCTTTACTTTCTACATGGCGGCGCTGAAAAAAAGTAATGCGCTCTATGAACAAAGCGGTATCCTGGGAAACCGCTATTACAATATCCGGTTTAATGATACCGCTGCACTGGTGCTAATGACTGGGGGCACCGAACTGGGTGGTGAGCCTGCCACCGCCGTGTTTGCCCCGGACAATAATGCTTTTAGAAAAGCCGGCTTTGCATCCATTGAAGAGATTAACAATTACATCGACCGCTCTGCGCTGGCGGATGCGCCGCCTGGCACGGAAATGCTCACCAATATGGATTCCATCCTGGTGAACCATCGGATACTGATCAATGCCACCGGCGATGTCAATGTGAATTTGACAAATCCATACACCGGTTGCCTGCTGAGCAATGCCTGGCCGAATTATGTGAACAACGGCGCCGCAATGGGCGCTATCACTTACCGGATAGAAAACAGCCGGATCGTATTGCACCGTCCGGATGCACCGCAGGGCCGTGGTGCCGTGATTATCGGCCCTTCCGATATCACCACGCTCACGGGTGTCATTCACCGGGTTGATAACCTGTTATTGCCTAACCCTTAAATACAGCCAGTATGATGAAATATTCAGGATTTTTTATGAAGAGAGGATATTACCTGTTGGCCGGGATACTAGTGCTGGCTGGCTGTTCCAAAGACGACGCCAAACCGGTGGACATCAACATAAAAAGCGGTATCAGCGCCGTCGTGCATAACAACTTCAGTCTTGCGCTGTTTGAATACGCGCTCACAGCCACGCCCTATAGCGACACGCTTAGCGCCGCCGGCCCCTATACGTTATTAGGCCCGTCCAACGATGCCTTCAAAGCGATTGGTTATCCTACAGGCGCTGCTATGATCCGTGCAAGGGACTCTATTACTCCCGGTGTGCCTTATCATATTATCCGCGGACAGGTAAAGCTGGATTCCCTGCCGCTGGCGTTTAACCAGCCTGTCATGACGCTGAACGGGCAACCGCTGTACGTGACCCATTGGGTCAATACCCGCGATACAGCAGTGATAGTGAATGGTATCCGGGTAAGCACCCGGGATAAAACGGCTTCCAACGGACTGGTAAATATCATCGATGGTTTGTTAAGCCCGATTGTCTATACCAACGTACAACAGGCGGTTTCGGGAGATCCTTCCTTGTCTTTTTTTAACGCGGCCCTTATTCAAAGCGGCCTGGCACCGGAATACCAGTCGGGTGGCCCGTATACAGTGTTCGCGCCGGTCAATTCGGCTTTTACCAATATTGGTATTCCTTCTACCGACAGTATTTACAAGATGGACGCGACAGCGCTGCAAAAGCTGGTCAAAGCACACATCGCCCCGGGACGCAGTTTCGTGTACGACTATATCCTCAAGGCAGATGTGACATCCAATACCTATACAGAACAATTGCCGGGCGGCCAGCGGGCCACGATCAGGCTACTGCCGGACATCACGCGGCCGGGCCGCTTTTCAGGTATCAACATTCAGTTGCAGGGAGCAGGCGGCAACGGTGTGGCCACCCTGCCAAAAAAAGATGTGCTGGCCGGAAACGGTGTGGTACATAGCATCTCGAGGATCTTAATACAATAACATTATGCAGCAAAAAATATACTATTGGCTGGTGCTGACCATCCTGTGCCTTGGCAGGATGCTTACCATCAGCGCTCAACAAACAGATGGCAGCCTCATAGGGCACGTGGCGGACAGCAGCAGGCAGCCGCTGTCCGGCGCCACCGTTGTGGCATTACACCAGCCTTCGGGCACAACTTACAGCGCCAGCGCTGATAAGACCGGCAGCTTTTTCCTGCCGGGGCTGCGCATCGGTGGACCATACAAAATCACCGTCAACATGATTGGCCGTAAAACCGCTACCATGGAACAGGTGACCGTCCGCCTCGGAGAGCCGCAGCAGCTTAATTTTGTGCTGACACCGGTACAGCAACAGCTGTCGGAAATAGTGGTGCGCACAGCGCCGGCTACACGAAAAGCCAACGTATATGGTACCGGGCAGAATATCACCCGTACACAACTGAGCAGCATGCCTACCGTGAACCGCAGCCTGCAGGACATCACACGGCTGGTCCCACAGGGCTCTAAAGACAATAGTTTTGCCGGTACCAATTTCCGCTACAACAACATCACTATAGATGGCGCCATCAACAATGATGCGATTGGCTTCAGTCCCTCCGCCGGCGGCATTACCGGCAGCTCCGGCACACCGGGCGCCAGTACCCGCAGCAACGCCATCTCCCTCGATGCGATAGAAGACATGCAGGTATACCTCGCACCCTATGATGTGAAGATCGGCAACTTCACCGGCGGTAGTATCAATGCTGTCACCCGCAGCGGTACCAACACCCTCGCCGGCTCGGTTTACCTGTACGGGCGCAATGCCGCCATCACCGGGAAAGACAAGGCCGGCTCGCTCGGCAAAATGAACAACGACTTCTATGATTACCAGGCCGGCGTTCGTATAGGCTTTCCCATTATCAAAAACAAACTGTTCTTTTTTACCAACGAAGAAATTACCCGCCGCCAGGACCCTGCCCAGTTGATGGCCGGTCAGCCCGAGACCGCGCAGATACTCAGCGGGAAAGACGCCGCTGATATCCGCAACTACATGGCAGGGCGCTATGACCAGGACTTTGATCCGGGAACGGCCGGCATGTATAACGGAAACGCATACTCAGAGAAATACTTTAACCGGCTCGACTGGAACATCAACGACCATCACCGGCTGTCTGTGCGCAACAATATTGTCCGTTCCCGTTCGGTGAATATGGACCGGGACCAGATGGACTTCCGTTTCAGCTCCATGGCCTACCGGCAGGTCAACAACCAGTCGTCTACAGTAGCGGAGCTGAAATCCACTTTCCGCAACGGCTTCTCCAACAGCCTCGTCGTGGGATACACTACCATCCAGGACTTCCGTGATCCCTTGTCAGACCCGGCGCTGCCACAGGTACAGATCATGGGCCGCACGCCTGGCACCACTATCTATCTGGGTACTGACAGGGAAGCCGCCATCTTCAATATGAAACAACGCACCCTTGAAATTACGGACAACCTTACCTGGCACCGGGGCAAGCACACTTTGTTGCTCGGTACGCACAATGAATTGTATCATGTGAGTTATGGCTTCGTAAACTCGTGGAATGGCCGGGTAGACTATCTCAGCATCGATGATTTCCTGAACAACAAACCATATCGCGTACGAGGCAACTACAATTACAGCAACAACTCACGCGAATATATTTTATCGCACCCGGAAGCTGTGTTCGATGTGGACATGCTGAGCGTGTACCTGCAGGATGAAATCCGTGTGAGTGACCGGCTGCGGGTAACGCCGGGCCTGCGGGCAGACTACAGCTTTGTGCCGCACAAACAGGCACTGAGCCCGCTGGTCAGCTCCGCCTACACGGATAATTACTTTGGTAACACTTACACCTATACGCCGCTGCGGCAGATCACCAATGACTATCTGGGGCAGCTACAGGTTTCCCCGCGCATAGGCTTCAGCTATGACCTGACAGCCGACAGCAAATGGGTGCTGCGTGGCGGTGCCGGCCTCTTTACCGGCCGTATCCCGCTGGCATGGCTGGGATATGCCTTCTATAATACCGGCGTTAGCTACGGCGCTTATGACCAGAAGGCCGACCAGCAGCCTTTTGCGCCCGGCACTGACCCCCTGAAGCCCGGTCCCAATGGTATCGCGGATTTTATTGCGCAGAACGGCACCGTAGTGAACAACCCCAATGCCGGGAAAACGCAGGTGGACCTGATCGATAATCATTTTGTGATGCCTAAAGTTTTCCGTGGCAGCCTGGCGGTGGATTACACTGCTGCATCCGGGTATAAACTGGGACTGGAAGGGTTGTATACCAAAACCATCCATGACGTTTATTTCCAACAGGTGAACATACAGGACAACCCCCGCTACTATGGTTTTGACAGCGCGCACCGGATGCCGGTGTACAGCGGTAACACAGATCCGCGTTTTGCCAATGCATATGAGTTGAGCAATACCACTCTGGGATACCAGTATTCCATCACAGCCACCGGCAGCAAAAAATTCGATATGGGGCTGAATGTTTCACTGGCTTATACTTACGGCCAGTCGAAAGACGCTTTCAATGGCATTCGCAACTCGATGGAAAGTAACTGGCAGTTGAACCAGGCCTTAAGCCCGAACAATGCCGGGCTGGCATATTCCAATTTTGATGTCCGTCACCGCATCATTGCTAATATCGGTTACCAACGGGCATGGAATGAACGGTGGACCACCCGCCTGAACCTCTTCGTGAGCGCGCAGTCCGGCAGTCCGTTTACCTACGGCGTGGTGAACAACAGCCTTCAGGGACTGCCGCAGCAGGTGAACCTGGCCTATATCCCACGTGCAGACGAGGCGGTACGTTTCTTCCAGGACTATACCGATGCTGCCGGTGCTACGGTAACGGCTATACAGCAGGCCGACGCGTTTAACCGCTATATAGATGGCAACAGTTACCTGAGTGGCCGCCGCGGTGATTTTACAGAACGGAACGCCGGTCGTACGCCCTGGAATACCACAGCAGACCTGCACTTTGCGCAGGAGTTCCATTTTGGTAAAAATGATCAGACAGTTACCTTCACCATAGACATTATGAACTTCGCTAACCTGCTCAATGCCAATTGGGGACGGATATATTTTTCTCCCAATACCTTCAACTCCACCGCCAGCGTGGGATTGACGCCGGAGCTGTTCCCCCGTAAGCAGACCATGGGCAATTATCCGGTATTCCGTTTTGCAGATCCGGGCAAGCCTTATTCCATTGACTATTTCAGTTCCCGCGCACAAGGTCAGTTGGGCGTACGCTATGCTTTCTAAAACAACAGGCGATAGTGGCAGGAAAACTGACAAATCAATCTTAACGGATATTTATGATAAAATTAATGACGGCGGACATCAGGGGTGGGCACAAAAATGCGTATATTTATTCCTATAAACGATACCATGAAACAGTTGCTGTTAACCACCCTGATGTGGCTGTTTTCCCTTACCACCTTTGCACAGCAGAAGATGAACCTGGCGAAACTACTGTTTGACGAAGCACCTGCGAAAGTATTGCAGGGCATAGCCAATGTACGGGAAGGGAAGATGTATGACCTCACCAATATGATCTCTTATGGCATAGACAGTAAAGGCGCTCTTTTATTTGACCGCTACGCGCCGCCACACATAGAGCTGTTGGCTTACAATGATAAGGTGGCGGGATTTGCCTTCCGTATTTTGAGCTACTCGGCCCAGCAGGAAATAAAAGATTACCTGGAAGACCATTATGCGCTGAAGCTGGCTGATTCCTCGCATCTGGGTAAACAATATGGCTATACGGACAGCCAGGTGACGATTAACTTTCAGACGGTGCCGGAAGCAGGATTCAGACAGGGGAGGAACGGTTACCTTGATGTAAAAACGAAGACGCTCACTAAAGCGATAGCCATACAGGAAGAACGGATTAAAAAGGCGCACTAACCAGTGCGCCTTTTTTTATTTGTTCAGGTCGATGTATTTATAATGGTAGATAGTGATAGCCTGTGCGGGCGTGTTGGCGGTAACGTTTCTGTACCAGCAGGTATCGGTGTCCGGCAGCTTCTTATCGTTTAGGGAGCGCCGGTAGGTATATTCCGCGAAAACAGTACCATCGGCTTTGGCGAGTGTAGAGTTGTTTACTTCGTTGGCAGACAGCTGTTGCACATTAGGACTCGACTGGCGCAGCAGGTGATAGCCGGCCATAGGTCTGGACACGTTGGGGGCATCACTGTAGGTGTGTTTGGTGATACCGGTCAGCTCCAGCGCCAGCGTGGTGGGATTGGCCCGGAACTCTCTTTCTTCCACTACGTTGTCATTCTGCCATGTATATTCCCATTTTGCATTGTTCCGTTTGTCCTCATGGATATACACTACTCTTACAATCTTATTGTTTTCATACACCAGTGAGTCATACCGGCTGTCGGCATAACCCGGCTCAAAGTAGCGGACCAACTGGTTATTGGTGTTGCGGGCTTCCGCCACAAGTGCTGCACTGGCGGTTTTCCCGCTTTGCAGCGTTAGTTTGGTGATGTTCTTCTGGTCATACACTACCTTGTACAGGCCGTAGTAGCTTGGTACGGCGCCTTTGAATTCTTCCCGGGAGTTGAATGTTTTGTCGGGATTGTAGGTGATGACCGTGCTGTCTTTGTAAGACGAGACAGTGCCGTCATTGTTTACGTCCCTGCGGATAATTTCAGACAGGTACCATTCGCCGGTCTTCGGTGTTTCGGGAATAACCGCATCGTCCGACTTGTTGCTGCTACAGCTGGCTGCCATTATTGCCAATGCGGCCATGCAAAGCCATGTTTTCTTCATAGGGATAATTGATTAATTATTATATATTTAAACTGAATGATAGTTAGTGCAATTTAATTTATTTTCATTTATATATAAATAGATTTCCCGGAAAGAAAAAAAATATGATTTCTCCTTCACCCTTTTTGGGGAGATGAGTGCCTGATATAAATTATCATATACCAGGACCATAATAACAGGATTGTCGTCAGATTTTATGTGAATCGCAGCTAAAAGGAGATGATGGAAATAAATCCGGATTATTTTTTACTTTGTACGGCTAACAATGAACGCGCAAAGTGGCTTATGCATCGACCAGGATCAGGAGAGGCTGTTTCCTTTGAGGAACAGTTCAGGCAGCACTATACCTTTTTATGTACGGTAGCCTACTATATTGTGGAAGACGAGGATGCGGCCAGGGACGTGGTACAGGACTTTTTCCTTTACTGCTGGCATAAACGCCATATCATCCGGATCACACACGACTTTAAGAGTTATGCCGCCCGTGCGGTCAAAAACGCTTCACTGAATTATCTGCGGAAGTCCGGCAAAACGCAGCTGGAAGAAATTCACGTCATCGAGGAGTTGACCCGCTATTTCCCGCTGGAAGACAAAGAAGAGGAAGAGCAACGCAACAGGGCGCTGTGGGAGGCGGTTTCCCGTTTGCCGGAACAGCGGCAGCGTATATTCCTGATGAGCAACCGCGATGGCCTGAAGTATAAAGACATAGCGGCTGTACTGGATATTTCGGTCAATACCGTGAAAACACAGATCAAACTGGCATTGCAGTTTTTAAGAAAGGAATGCGGATGGATGGCGCGGATGATATCTTTTTTATTTTTTTTATCCCGCTGGTGAAAATGCCTTCACCCTTTTTTACACTTTGATTGCCTTAATGATAACCGGATATGAATTTAGATAACAACGAGCACGATATAGACTGGGACAAGCTGATGGAACGGCTGGAAGAAGGTCAGCTGTCTTCCGGCATGACGGAGGCTGAACTGAAAGCGATGGCAGCAGCCAGGGAAATGCAGGCCAGGCTGAAAGCCGGCAGCTTTTCCGCGGACGACGGCTGGCAGCGGTTTACCGGGGCAAGGGCTCAACAAAAAGGGCGTATACGCGTACTGGTGAGAACAGCGTTGGCCGCAGCGGTCGTATTGGCCGCAGGTGCCGCCTGGTGGACGTTCCGGGCCCAACGGCCGGTCGTACAGCTGGCCAATGCCCAACCGGCAGAAAAAGTGATGCTGCGCCTGTCCGGCGGCCGCACGGTCACCCTCGGACAAGACACGCAACTGATACAAAACAACCCGATTGCCCGTATAAAAGCCCATACAGACCATCTCGAGTATGCAGCCGGCAGCGGCCAGGAACAGGTAACGGTCATGGACACACTGGACGTGCCCAGAGGCCGGCAGTTCTCGCTCCGGCTGGCAGATGGCACACAGGTATGGCTGAACGCCGCTTCCCGCCTGATATTTCCGGCCGCCTTCCACGGCGCCGCCAGGGAAGTGACGGTAGAAGGAGAGGCTTTCTTTGAAGTGGCCCGACAAGCGTCACAACCCTTTGTCGTTCACGCCGGCAAAACAGCGATGAAAGTGCTGGGCACCGGCTTTAACGTCAACGCCTATGGGCAGGAGCTGATCACCACGCTGGCCACCGGCAAACTGCTCGTAACAGCAGGGCAGGAGCAGGTGGTGCTGCAACCGGACGAGCAGGCCATATTAAATAACACAACAGGTTCCCTGCGGAAACAACCGGTGGAAGCACATCTTTTTACTGCCTGGAAAGAGGGCGACCTGTTCTTTGAAGACGCGCCCCTGCAGGACATTACTGTCAGCCTGGCCCGCAGCTACGACTACAACTTTATATTTGACGATACCGACCTTAAGAAGATGAGTTTTACCATAGATATACGCCGCCCTGCGGCATTGCAGGATGTACTCAACCAAATCACGAAAAGTATGCACACGGTCCGTTTTGAAGTAGATGGCCGTACGGTGCATGTGAAAAAACAATAGTGCAACACCAGCCATTAAAAATGGATGTTTAGCGGCCAGCCGGTTGCTTCCTTAAACTTTAATATCAGACCAACATGAAAAAATTGCAGGGTTTGCCCTTCCTGCGAGGGGCCTTACTACGCTATGCCCGGAAGGTAAGTGTGCTGCTGTCGTTTTTCCTGCTGATGGCAACCCTTGCCGCTTCAGCCCAGGAAGAAGAAGCGGCAGCACGGGGCGTCCTCTCCCGTAAAGTATCCTACAAGGCTACGAACGCGCCACTCAGTAAAGTGCTGAAAGATCTCCGGAAAAAACTGGATTTACGTTTTACCTACAACAGTGAACTGATCGGCCGTCAACCAGCGGTAACCGTCAGCATAGAACAGGGAAGCCTGGAAGCACTGCTGAAGCAGCTCCTGAAAAATACCGGCCTGCACTACAGCGTGGACATGGGAGGCGTTACCATCTATGAAGATAAAACCGTCAATGTAGCACCGGCTGATGCGAAAGTAACCGGCGTCATCGTCCGCGGCCAGGTGACCGACCCAAAGGGAGAGCCGCTTGGCGGCGTTAGTATCAAAGGGCTTGAATCAAAACAGATGACGGTTACAAGAGCTGACGGGTTGTTTATGATCGTGGCCAAACCTAACGAACAGATCAACATGTCCCTGTTGGGTATGAAACCGCTGGTATACCGCGTCAATCCCAATGAAACAAATATCATGAGCTTTAAGATGGACACCATCGCCCGCGATATACAGGAAGTAGTAGTGAACGGTTACCAGAAAATCGATCCCCGCTTATCCACCGGTTCCTATTATAAACTGAAGGCAGCAGATATCATCGAACCAGGCCAGCCTACAGTGGATAAAATGCTGCAGGGTAAAGTGCCCGGCATGATGGTGATCAACAATTCCGGCAGCGTAAACGCAAAACCCAATATGCGTATCCGTGGTACTTCCACACTCATGGGCAACACGCAGCCACTTTGGGTGATAGACGGCATGATACGCCCCGATCCGGTCGACGTTTCCAATGCCGTCCTGAACAATCTGGTTTCCGCCAATGGCAGCTCCGCCAATTTTGAACTGATGGGCAACGCTATCAGCGGCCTCAATCCCTACGATATTGAAAGCATCACCTTTCTGAAAGACGCTGCGGCTACCGCCATTTATGGTACCCGCGCGGCCAGTGGCGTTATCGTGGTCACCACCAAAAGAGGAAAGGAAGGCCCGATGCAGATATCCTATAACTCCAACCTTTCCTTTCGGGCAAGGCCTTCCTATAGTGACTTCAACCTGATGAACTCTCAGGAGCGGGTGACCTTTTCCAAACAGATGCAGGAAGATCATGTGCTGTATAATGAACGGAACGCAGGCATGGAAGAGGAACTGACTTATGAAGGTTTACTCCGCGCGCTGTATGCCAGGCATATTACAGAAGCGCAATTCAAAGAAAAAGTAGCCACTATAGAAACCCGCAACACGGACTGGTTTAAAGTACTGTTCCGCAACCAGCTGAGTATGCAGCACTCCCTGAGCCTGAGCGGCGGTACGGCTAAAACTGTATACTACGCATCTGCATCTTATTCCGGTAACAATGGCGCTGCGAAAGAAGACGGCAATAAGGTATATGCCGGAAGTTTCAACCTGCGTTCGCAGGTAACCCGCCGCTTCACCCTGGACGTTACGCTGCAAAGCAGCTACCGTAAAGCCACCGGCTATTTCCAGGGCGTTAATCCGCTGAATTATGCCTTACAGACCAGCCGCGTCTTCAGCCCGGATGATTATTATCCCATGAAAGCAACTACGCAGACGGTGAACAATGTTCCGCTTAAGTTTTACGGGATTCCCCTGCGCATGAATATCCTGGATGAAATCGCCCGTTCTGAAAATAATTCCACCCAGACGTCAACGAGCCTGAACCTGAACATGGATTACAGGATAGCGACAGGGCTGATATTCCGCAACTCCTCCAATATCATTACCGATGCGGCAGATGGTTTTGCCGCGGCGGATGAACAAACGTTCTATGTTTCCAACATACGCGGATGGGCATACGGAGATCTGCCAACACCTATGCAGAAAGCCTACAGCTACCTGCCATACGGCGGTATCGCTTACATGCAGAATCAACAGGCACTAACCTGGGGGCTGAGAAACAGCCTGGACTATACGAAAGGGTTTTTTAAGGAACGCGACCAGTTCAATGTCAGCCTGGGTAATGAAATACGCAGTACAAAGTCTAACGGAAACGTATCTACGGAACCGGGTTACTTTCCGGACCGTGGCAAAACTTTTTCGCCTGCACCCGTCAGCCGTACTAAGTTTTCCCGGAACGTGATCACCAGTGCGCTGGACAATTCAGTGTCTTTCTATGGCACGGCTGCCTATAGCCTCATGAACAGGTACATATTCAGCGCCACGGTCAGATCAGACGGTTCCAATCGTTTCGGGCAGTTTTCCAACAGCCGGTTCTTACCGAATTACAGTGTTTCCGGCCGCTGGAACGCAGCCATGGAAAGCTGGTTTCCCGCTACTACCTTGCTGACCGACTGGCAGGTAAGGGCTTCCTACGGTACACAGGGCAACGTGGTAACGGCGGTAGGGCCAAACCTGATCGCCACCTACGCCAACCCCGACGAACCTGATTATCTGACTGGCCTGCCCGTGCTAAGGATCAAGTCCATGCCTTATCCTGATTTAAGATGGGAGAAAACCTACCAATGGAACATCGGCACCAACTTCGCTATGTTTAACAACCGCCTCCGTGTGAACCTGGAGTTCTATTCCAAAAAATCCGTCGACGTGCTCGACAACATTCCAATCCCTTATGAATACGGCATGAACACCATGTACCGCAACGGCAGCACGCTGTACAACAGCGGATGGGACGCGATGATCGATATCAATGTCATCAGCCGGAAAAACACACAGCTGTCCTTTACCATCACTTCCGGTAAGGTCAAAAATCGTGTAGCCGACGCCGTTTTCCAGGACAATTTCTTTGCCTACCTGACGGGCAGCGGGCGTCTTGCCGGAAAACCCATCAGCAGCTTTTACTCTTATCAGTATACCGGCCTGGACCCGGCCACTGGTGTTCCCACCTTTGGTAAACTGAACGCTAAAACACCGTCCAGCAATCCGGACGACCTGCTGGTATATTCCGGACAGCTTTTCCCGGTCATATCCGGAGCTATTCAACCCGTGTTTCGGTATAAGTCATTTTCCCTGTCCGCCTCTTTTTTTGTAAGCCTGGGCAGCAGCAAACGAATGAATGATCCCTTCCGCAGCGCCTCAGATATGGTCGCCAACGGTGTGCCGGCGCCCAATGCCAATATCTCCAAAGATTATCTCTACCGCTGGCGTAAACCAGGAGATGAAAAATATACGGACTTCCCTGTGCTGAGAGACCTGGGGAATGAATCACTGTTGAAGATTCCCTATACGTACCCGCAGTCGCTGGGTAATACTCAGCCTCTCACCGTTGATCCATACACTGCCTATCGGATGTCTGACCTGAGGACAGTGAACAACAATTATGTGCGCTGCAATGCCATCCGGTTGGGATATGGAGTGCCCGCCAGCCAGCTGGGCCGTACAGGCATTAAAAACCTGGCGCTGGGTGCCTCCATCAACAATGTGTTCACCATTGCCAACAGCAAGCTGCAGGGACAGGACCCGGAGATAGACGGCGTTGGTACCAGCGCATTGCCTTTGAGCCGGCAGTATACGCTGAGCATAAATGCATCTTTTTAATTCAAACAGTTAATTGAGTGAGATGAAAAAATTACTGGTCATCATAATAGTGGCGCTGGGTATGACATCCTGTAAGAAGTTTTTACAGGAATACTCGCAAACAGACATCACGCCCAAAACCACCCGTGATTTTGGAAACCTGTTGTTCTCCGAAGGCTATCCCGGGCAGAACGTATTCCTGCAACCCTGGATGTGTTATCTGGATGACGATGTACAATGCTATAGCGGCCCCGTTATGCGGGAACCCAGGCCTGCGGCGGCAGCAGGGATTTTTCAGTGGCAACCGAATTTTGAGCGGCTGTTGACGGCCGAAGGGTATGGCTATAAAACCAATACCTGGGGCGAATATTACCGTCTGTTGCTGGGCGTCAACGTGACGCTTGGTGGCCTCGATAATTCAGTAGGGTCACAGGAGGAAAAAGACGTTCTGAAAGGTCAGGCTTATACGTTGCGCGCCTTTTACCATTTTATGCTGGTAAATATTTACGCCAGGCCATACAATGACTCCACTACCACGCCGGACAAAAGCCCTGGCATACCAATACGTACCAGTGGAGATCTGTCCGAGGCTTTCCTGGCACGTAATACGGTAAAGGAAGTATATGAGCAGATCACCCGCGACCTGGAACAGGCGACACAGCTGTTGGACAAATACAAAAAGAACACTGAAGCGTATCACATCTCCCATGTGGCGGCGCATTTGTTCGCCAGCAGGGTGTACCTCTATATGGAAAACTGGGAAAAATGCATTGCCCATGCTGATGCTGTCCTGAAACAACGTTCACTGTTAATGAACCTCAACACCTGGGGTGATCCCGACCCGGACACCCATCCGATGGCAGGAATTAACAACGAAGAGACCATCTTCGCTTATGGTTCCCCGATAGAGCAATTGAACAATCCTTTTACCACTGGATATGAGGTGTCTTATAATCTTTACCATGCTTTTGAAGACAATGACCTGCGCAGACAGATAGGCATCATGGTGCTGCCACCATTCATGAAGCAGTATGTTCCTGTTGAATTAGGACAACAGAAAATTACCGATACCTATAAGTCGCAGGAAAATTATTTTGCCAATAGCTGGCGCGTGGCAGAAGCCTACCTCAATCGTGCAGAAGCATACATACAGCTTTATAAAACCAAAGGTGACGCCGGCGCCGCCGCACAGGCATTGACAAGCCTGAACACCCTCCGGTCTTACCGCATAGATATGACTTCCTTTAAAGCGTGGGACATCAAGCCTGCTGATGAACTGTTGCGTATGTGCCGGGAAGAACGCCGCAGGGAGCTTTTCCGTGAGGAGTTGCATCGATGGTTTGACCTCAGAAGATATGGCATGCCTGCCATTCAGCATATTTACACACCTGACGAGACCACTGTACAGGTGTTCCGGCTGGAAGCCCGCGACCCAATGTACGTGATGCCGATACCGGACGATGTGCTGAACCGTAATCCCGCCCTGGTGCAAAATCCGCTGTATTCCGGTACACGCAAGCCGCAATAGTATTTCCTAACGTTTAATGTGACTACTGATGAGAAGATATTACCTGCTACTGGCCTTTATCCTGATGGCATTGATGGCCTGCCGCAAGGAAGCCATACTGACATCACCGGCTGAAGTACCCGGTTACACACTGCCACAGGGCAATCATAGCTATGACGATTCCATCGTTCAGTTCTACAAAAAATACAACTGTTATATCCTGTACCGGTTTACCCATGCTGATTTCGCGTACAATTACACCAATATGCGGGAAGACAGCGCCTTTAATGCCAACCCGGCTTATATCGGCTACTCGCTTCGTTTTGTGTATGACCAGCTGATATTGCAGTACCCGGACACCTTCCTGCAGAAGACGCTGCCTTTTAAGATCCTGCTGGCATCTTATATCGGCAAGGGGCCGGAACGTGATGCCGCCGGTTTTGCCAGCACCGTCAGTACGCTTACCGTTGGGTGGGCCGACAGTACGTTGTTGAATAAAACACCCGCAGAGATCAAACGGCTGCGTGGCCTGCTGCACCGGTTTTATATGGAGCGCGCCTACAGGGTGAAAGGGATTGATATTCCTTTGGCTTTCCAGGAACTGGTGCCTTTTGACTATACGACTTCCAATGAAGCCAACAAATACAGTATGGGCATAGTCGGGAAAGTCACCGGACAGTCCATGAACATCGTAACAGACTACCTCGATTATATTGAAATGATCACTTCCCATAGCAAAGCCGAACTGGAGACTACTTTTTTTAACCCTTCCATCGATACCAAAGGGATGATCAAAAGGAAGTATGAAGTGATGATCAACTACTTTGCCAACACCTTTGGAACAGATCTGCAGGCTGTTGGCGACAGGCCCTGATGTTGTTATTTAGACGATATTTTTTAACCGATTCAGATGAAATTATTATCTCGCAAAAATAATCCATGGCTGTTGATGGCTTGTGCGTTGTCTGCCAGCTATACCGCTCACGCCCAGGCGCCGGCCGATACCGCTGCATGGCCGGCTTACCGGAAAGACGTGATAGCCGCTGTTTTTAATAAAATCAATAAAAGCCATTTCGCTCCCAGGCAACTGGACGATGCCTACGCCGCCGAGGTATGGAAACGTTATATAGCTACGCTGGACCCCAACCGGTGTATCTTTTTACAGGAAGACATCCAACAACTGTCGGCCTTTCAATCCACTATCGACGATGAAATAAAATCATCCGGCACCGGCTTTTTCGATGCAGCGATGGCCATCTATACCCAACGGATACACGAAGTACAGGCACTATGTGAACAGACACTGGCCAAACCCTTTGATTTTACGGTGAAGGAAACGGTGCTGGCTGAACGAAAAAATGCGCCTTATCCGGCAGGTAAAAAAGAACAGGCCGATCTGTGGCGCAAACTGCTCAAATACCATACGCTCCGTAACTATATGGAGATGCAGGACTCCGCTGCCAAAGGAAAGCCGGACGCTGCCCTGGAAGCCAAAGCCCGTGAAAAAGTAGGGAAGTGGTATGCTGATTTCTTCCGCCAGAACACCCGCGGCCAGGCAGTAAACGATAAGTTCTTCCAGTACATAGGAGATGCTGCCATGGAGGTAGATCCGCATACCATGTACACTGCTCCCCAGGCGCTGACGCTTAATGATATGCTCAATAAACGTTACTTCGGCCTGGGTATTGAGCTGGGCGTAAAGGAAGCTGATTTTTTTGTGAAACGGATGCTGCCCGGCGGCTCGGCTTATCGCAGCGGTGAAGTAAAAGAGAATGACCTCATCCTGGCCATCTCTGATCATCAGGGACAGATGAAGGATATCGCCGGCGTGCCGCCAACAGAAGTGGCTGCCATGATCCGCGGCGAAAAAGGCACCCCGGTGAAACTGCGCCTGAAGCAACCCGGCGCCCAGCCGCGCAATGTGACGGTCACCCGGGAAGAAATCATTGACAAGGAGAACAGGGCCAAAAGCGCTGTGATAGAGCGTGACGGCAAACGGTTCGGATACATCTGGCTGCCGGTATTTTATACTGATGATACGCCTACCAAACAAAACGGCGCCTGTAACGATGTGGCGCGCGAAGTGGAAAAACTGAAGCAGGAAGAAGTAGAAGGCATCGTGATGGACCTGCGGGGCAACGGCGGTGGCGCACTCGACGAAGTCGTGAGAATGGGCTACTGCTTTGTTCCGGAAGGACCTATGAGCTGGCTTCGTGGCAAGGATAAGGTGGACCGCTATAACTCGCCCGCCACACCACCCCTCTATGATGGGCCGCTCACCGTGCTGGTAGACGAAGGCAGCGCTTCCGCCTCTGAAATATTTGCGGCCGCCATGCAGGACCGTAAACGCGCACTGGTCATCGGTACCAGCTCCACTTTCGGGAAAGGGACTGCACAGACCAACATAAACCTCGGGAAAATGGGCGACCCCGCCAAAGGCACCGCCGATATCAGCTACGGCAGCATGCGGTTGACAGTACAGAAATTCTACCGCGTCACGGGAGAGTCCACCCAGCTAAAAGGCGTAAGGCCCGATATTGTGCTGCAGGACAGGGTGAGCCGGGAGTCTGTTATGGAAAAAGACTATTCTTCCGCCATGGTATGTGATACGATGAAACTGTTGCCTTTTACGCCGGAGACCTTCACTTTTGATTTTAACAAGGTTGTGGAAACAGCCCGCAAAAGAGTAGCGAAGGAATCCGCCTTTGCCACTGTGGCGGCCGGCGCCCAACAACTGGAACAGCTCAATAGCCGGGCTGTGGCACTGGACCTGCCATCTTTTTACCAGCGCTATACGCAGACAGCACGGCTGGAGCAACAGATTAAAGATGCGAAGCAGGGCAGTGGCGAAAATATACTTCGTGTAACCCTGCCCATTGACAGGTCCGTTCACCCGTCCCTGTTAAAAGCGGATAACAGTCCCGCCACTACGGAGTTCCTCCGGAAAACAGCGAAGGACATCTACCTGGCTGAAACCGTAAAAATCATGGAAGACATGGTTGGCAATAAAATATCTCAATAATCAAATTAAAAAAATGTTATCAGGATTCACCCTTTCCGCCATTCAGGGTGCCTGATATATAAACGAATCCATTATGAAAAAAATACTCTTTTCCTTATTGTTAAGCGCAGGAGCATATGGCGCCTACGCACAGGAGGTCGTCATCACGGCCAAACTTGACAAAGCGCCTAACGATACGCTTGTACAGCTGTTCGAGCCCTATACCGGCGAATTTGACACGGTGCGGATCGTCAATCACAGCTTTACTATCAAAAGGCCGATGCCGAAGGGTGGAAGTATTTATGTGCTGGCGATAGGCAAGCAGGGCGAAAAAGGAGCGACCCTCCTTTACCTGGAAAGCGGAAAAATACATATCTCCGGCAAAGGGCCGTATTTCGAAAATGCCAGGTATAGTGGAGACGTCTGGGTAAAAGAATGGCAGGAAATGATGGCGCTCATGGACCCGGAAAAAGGGGACGGCAAAAAACAAAATGAGCTGATGGAAAGCATCAATAAGGCCATGAAAGTGGGCGACGAAGATGCTGCCGAAAAATACGGTAAAGAATACAAGGAGGTAACAGAACGTCTGCAAAACGCTTACCGCAACTGGATCAAGCAACATCCTAACTCCGGAGTCTCTGCTTATGCGGCCACTGTTTTCTTTAATGGGCAAAAGGAGTTTGATGAAATCTTCGCCGGCCTGGGAGAACACGCTATTGCGTCCCGCATCATGCAGCGCCGCCTTCATCCCGGTAAAGTAGATCCGTCTCCGATGACACTCAAATTCGGCGAACCGGGAGAAGCACAGGGCACACTGGGCAAAGTAAAAGTTGGTGACATGGCGCCCACGTTCAGTGTCCCCGACGCCAACGGTAAAATGGTGTCCCTGGCCGATTTCAAAGGCAAGTACGTGTTCCTGGATTTCTGGGCCAGCTGGTGCGGTCCCTGCAAACCACAGATACCCTACCTGAAAGCGGCCAACGATAAATACAAAGACAAAAACTTCTCTATGATAGCCGTTTCCCTGGACTCGAAAAAAGAAGCATGGATAAACGCCGTAGAGAAACATGGTATCAACTGGACCAACGTATGCAGCATGAAAGGCTGGGCCGATGAAACCATCGCGTCTTATGGCGCCAGCTATATTCCTTTTAATGTGCTGATAGGACCAGACGGTAAAGTGCTTGCAATGGGCCTGTATGGAGAAGACGTAGAGAAAAAACTGGCTGAAATCATCAAATAACCTGTCCTATGAAATATATCCCGCTACTGGTTTTATGGTTGTTGCCCCTGTTCAGCTTCGCTGGTGACGGCTTCGTCATCCGCGGCAAAATAACAGGGGTGGCCAATGGTAGTGTGGCCATCCTGGAACGTACCGGGGAAAGTAACAACGACTGGCCCCGCGTACGTATCGAGAACGGACAGTTCACCTACTCCGGTAAAATAGACCACCCGCGACTCGTGTTGCTGAAAATAAGCACCAAAAGGGTGGAGGTGTTCCTTGAAAATGCAGACTACACCATGGAATGCAGTTTTGATTCTCTCACCGGCAGCAGCGTTAAAGGAGGCAGCTACAACGACCAGTGGCAGCAGTACCTCACCAGCGGCATCCCGCCAATGAGGTACTTTGCAGAACATCCCAAAGAGGAGATTGCGCCCTGGATTGCCAGCCGGTACGCGCTGAAGTATGATGAAGCCAAAGCCGCGTATGCGCAACTCACACCGCAAGGTAAAAATACACCGGAAGGCAAAGCCCTGGCAGAACGGATAGAAACCTACCGGAAAATAGAAGCCCGTTCACCTCTGCCTGCGTTCAGGACGGAAGACCCTACAGGCAAGCCGGTATCACTGAACGACCTGAAAGGCAAGGTAGTTGTGCTGGATTTCTGGGCCTCCTGGTGCGCGCCCTGCCGCGCCTATGTGCCTGCATTGCGGGAACACTACAACCGATATAAGGACAAAGGCGTTGTGTTTGTAAGCGTGTCAGTAGACGACGATAAAGACAAATGGAAAAAAGCCATGGAAGAGCTGCACATGGAATGGATGCAGGTACTCGCCGATGGCGGTTTCAAAGAAGAAACCGGCGTCAGGAAACTGTTTAATATCACCGGCATACCACACCTGGTGATCGTGGACAAAGACGGCCGTATCGCCGTATCGATGGACTACTACCAGCGGCAGCATTTCGATGCTGTGATGGAGAAGTTAATACAGTAATTAGTGATCAACCCATATGCAAAGGCTGGCCTCAAAAGGGCCGGCCTTTTTGTTTCCCAGGGCTGAAGCCCTGGGCTACGTTGTGAGTCAGGTTCAAAAAACTTGTGGTTTCCCAATGAACTGGATAGTCATAACAACACTGATATCTTATAGTCTGAATTGCTTTTTCCGGGAAAAAGCAATTCTTAGTTTTATTCAGCGCCATTCATACTTTGCTACTTGGACCTCATTGTAACCCAGGGCTTCAGCCCTGGGTCGTTCTACTGAATGAACTGCATTTCACAAAGCGTTTTATATAATCCTTCTTCATTGCTGATCAGTTCATGATGGGTGCCTTCTTCCACGATGGCGCCTTTATCAATGACGATGATCTTGTCGGCCTGCCGGATGGTGGCGAGGCGGTGTGCGATGACGATAGCGGTGCGTCCTTCCATGAGTTTGTTCAGCGCGTCCTGTACCAGTTTTTCCGATTCTGCGTCCAGTGCGGAAGTGGCTTCGTCGAGAATAAGGATGCGGGGTGCTTTCAGTACGGCGCGGGCGATGGCGATACGCTGGCGTTGTCCGCCGGAGAGCTGTATGCCGCGTTCACCCACGAGTGTTTGTAATCCCAGCGGCATCTGTTGAATGAATTCCCAGGCGTTGGCCTGTTGCGCAGCGGCGATGATCTCGGCTTCGGTGGCGTCTTGTTTGCCGTAGGCGATATTTTCCGCGATGGTGCCGCCAAAGAGGAATACGTCCTGCGGCACGGTGGCTATCTGCGACCGGAGCGCAGATAAAGGGAAGCTGCTGCTGTCTTTCTGGTCAAATAGTATATGCCCTCCCGTAGGATCGTAGATGCGTAACAGTAAGGACACGATGGTGCTTTTGCCGGCGCCGCTGGGACCTATTAATGCCACCGTCTGATTAGCCTGGGCCTGAAAGGAGAGGTTCTTCAGTACCGGCGTGTCTTCACGGCCGGGATAACGGAAAGACACATGACGGAAACTGATATAGCCGTGCAGGGTATGCTCGGGTGCCACGCGGGTGACCGGCGTCAGCGGTTCTGCCGGTTCATCGAGGATGTCGAAGAGGTTTTCCGTGGCGCCGAGGCTTTTCTGCAGGGAGGCATATACTTCTGCCAGTCCGCCGATGGAGCTGCCAATAAAAACAGAGTATAATACAAAGGAGAACAGCTGGCCGGTGTCCAGCCCGATGAGTGCTCCGCGCCAGATAACGGCCACCAGTGCGCCAAAGATGCCTGCTATGATAAAAGAGGAGAGGGCTGCCCTGTATTTGCCGTTCTGGATGCCGATGTTGGCGGCTTCGTTGGTCCTTTCCCGGTAGCGTTTCATTTCCGTGAATTCACTCGCGAATGCTTTTACGCTGAAAATACCCTGCAATGTTTCTTCCACGATGGTGCCGGAAGCGGCCACCTGGTCCTGTACTTTCCGTGAAAACTGCCGGATGAAACGGCCGAAGACAACGGCGACCAGCACCATGACCGGCATAATGGCCAGCATAAAAATGGTCAGGTGGATAGAGGTCAGCATCAGGAAAGCGATGCCGCCAATGATGATGACCAGCTGCCGTATAAACTCAGCGATGGTATTGGTGAACGTTTCCTGCAGCAGGGAAATGTCTGCGGATATTCTGCTGTTCAGTTCTCCTACCCGGCGGGTGAGGAAAAACTGCATGGGTAATTTTACCAGGTGGTTGTAGACTGTCTGCCGCAATGTGGCCAGGGTTTTTTCGGCCACTCTTACAAATATCAGTGTTCTGAAAAATGAACTGATGGCCTGAATGGTTAGGATAGCTATCAATAATAACCCGGCTTCATTTATAGCAGAAGCAGCCTGCGGTTGTTTGGCGGCGTTGATCAGTCGTCCCAGTAATTCAGGAAAGGCCAGGCCTGCCAGGCTGGTGGTGACCAGGAAAAGCATACCCGCTGAAAACAGAGCGCGGTGAGGTTGCAATAACCGTAACATGCGCAGCATTCGTTTAGGCCTGACAGTAACACGGTCACCATTGTTGATGGTTGTTGAGGGGAGTTGCATGAACTAATTTTGGATGGCTATAAAAAGGGTTTTAAGGTGCGTTGACAATAGCATGATTGTATGCTGCTGCAACAAAACTTCGGTGGCATAAGATTTAGCAGCCAACGGCAAGTTAAATATAAAATGATTTACGACAATGGAAAAAAGCCGGAAAAAAAGTCGTCAGTCGTACTGATAATATTAAATGATTGTTAACAACGGCGTTCTGCCTGCAAAACCTTACTGTGGCAGGATTTCCATGCATCCTTTTACTGAATTCACATTTCACCGGAATACTTTTGTCAGGCTGCATTGTTTTTTTCTATTGCGCCTATAGCGCACCTGATAATTTTTTTTGCTGAATAAAATATGTTTGCTAAATTCGGGCCACTGATAAGGACGATAGAAGTGTTAATTATTGTACAACGATAAAAAAAGTAGTTAACGGACCCTCAAATAATCAAATTTTCCTTAAATGTTTTCAATGACTGAGGCAAGGGATTAAGCATTAAGCACAAACTAATACTATCCGGAAAATTCTGAGACATCCAAGGTGGTGTTTTATGTTAACTTATTAAGTCGTTTAAAACAACTATTTTATTTTTTTTATTTAATGTGAAGGATCTGGATTCACGCTAGCGACAGCTATGCCCGCCAATGAGCCGCAGGGCTTCTGAAAGGGGCGTGTGGGCCATGTCTGGAAGGAAAAGCCTATTGCTTTATTAGCATCCTTTAGAAAATACCCTCAATGAGCATTTCCGTTAATGGCTGGTATGTGGTGTATACCAAGCCTCGTCACGAAAAAAAGGTTGCCGCTTTTTTGTCAACTTTGAATATTGTCAACTTTTTACCTACAGCCAGAATTTTACGCGCGTGGAAAGACCGAAAAAAATACATCGACGCTCCTTTATTTCCTTCTTACCTCTTTATTTATCTGGAGGACCTGGAAACCTATTATAAGGTGCTAAGCCTGGAGGCGGTGTTATACTATGTAAAGACAGGAAAAGAAGTGGTGAAAGTGAAAGAAGATGTCATACATAGTATCCGACTGATTACCCAACAGCCGGACAACATCGATATTGAGGTGTCGGATGATTATTTTCAGCCCGGAAAACAACTCATGATCAAAGATGGAATGTTATCCGGTCTCGTTTGTGAAGTAGTGGAAGTAAAGGGAGAACAGAAGTTCCTGGTTAGGGTTAACCTGCTGCAGAAGAATATTCTGGTTGCCGTATCTGCTGAATACCTCGATTCAATTGCTGTGTAAGCGGCAGGCCATTGTTATGCCAAGCATGGCCGGCGTGGAAACCCTGGCTCGTCCAATTTCAGCAGGAAGGCTCCCCTCTGCTGCAAGGCTTCGTCTGCCTGTAATTTCCCTGGTATGAAGCGTGAATAGACAAACATCATCTGTTACTTACAGATGACGGCTGTCGTCATTCTCTTATAGTTGAGATACCGGTCCCCCTGGTCCCGGACAGGGTGTCCTGTGCCTATATTTTTTGACAACGTGGAAATTTTGACACATGGAGAAAATCAATCTTTTCTGTCTGCCCTTTGCCGGAGGTAGTAAATATTCCTACCGGCTGTATGAAGAACACCTGCCATCTTTCCTGAACCTTATTCCGCTGGAATATCCCGGCAGAGGTACGCGGATGAGTGAGCCCCTGAAAGAAGATATACGGCAGTTGGTGCATGATCTCTACCTGCAGGTGGAGAACAAACTCGACAGAGCACCGTACGCGATTTACGGACACAGTATGGGCGGATTACTTTGTTACCTGCTGGCCCGCAAAATCAGGGAAGAAGGACGCATGCCGCCACTGCACCTTTTTATCACCGGTACTTCAGGTCCCGCCGCACTGTCCAGAACAGAGAAAAAAAGACACCTGCTGGATAAAAAATCATTCATCGAAGAAATCCGTAACCTTAACGGAAGCCCGGATGAAATATTGCAAAATGACGAACTGCTGGATTTTATAGAACCTATTTTGAGAGCCGATTTTAAAGTGTCGGAAAACTATGCCCACACCAGACAGGAACCGCTGGACGTGCCCGTTACCGTTATCACCGGCACCAGAGAGGACATGAAGCCCGAAGATATCCGCCTGTGGCAACAGGAAGCCAGGAACCCCGTAGACTTCCGCCGTATGCCCGGCCATCACTTCTTTATCTTCAAATACCCCTACGAGATCGTCAGCATCATCGCCAAAAAATTACTTGTACATCACAAATCATATCAATTATGAGCGACAAAAAAGTATATCTGAAGCCTAACGTAGTACTCGAACCATTGTATGACAGGTGGTATGCCTGGAGCCATCTTATCTCTCCGGCAACAGCCGCCATGAACACCATTGCCCGCCACCTCACCATCATGGATTCTTATCTCGATGACCCCGCTATCCACGCGGAAGCGGTACTGAATCCGAAAATGAAAGGCGGCCCGTTCATGGACTTCAACGGTGAAAGAGTTGCGGAAGTGAAGGCCCTGAAAGAGGATATCCTGAAACGCCAACACCGTACCATCGAATTTGCAAAGGCCAGCAAGGAACTGGACAAAATACTGGCTGCGGAAGCGAAAGGGTTCGGACTGGAACCACTATACGAAAAAGTCCCCGACATCCTCAAAGGATATGTTGAACTGTACTATGATCGCAACAACAACGCAGACTACCGCCTGTTTGAGTCCCTGTTGTATAAAAGCGAATTCTATAACAAAGAAGCCCAGAGCATCGCGCTGTGGATCACCAATAACGACCACCGGCCGTTCTGTCTCAGTACGCCGCGCCTCGATGAACCGGATGTGCTGCACCTCAATATTCCCTTCGATCATCCCGGCATCGATGCTATCAGCCGTATGAAAAGAAATGCACGCTCGCTGTCTGAAATCAAAGCCATCTTTGGTATCACACCCGAACAGGAAGCGCTCTTTGATACCTTCTTCACGGAAACACCACCGCCACCGTATAAACGTTATACCGGCGATAAAATCCGTATGCGCTACTTCGGTCACGCCTGTATCCTCGTGGAAACAAAAGACGTGAGCATCCTGGTAGACCCGCTGATCAGCTACTACGGATATGAAAGCAGCATCGACCACTTCTCAGACGCAGACCTGCCGGATGTGATCGACTATGTCCTGATCACCCATAACCACCAGGACCACATCCTGTTTGAAACATTGCTGCCCCTGCGCCATAAAATCAAAAACCTGATCGTGCCGCGTACTTCCAGCGGTAAACTGGAAGATCCGGACCTGAAACTGATGTTCAACAATATCGGCTTCAAGAATGTGGTGGCAGTAGACCCGATGGAAACCATCGAGTTTGTGGACACCGTTATCACCGGTCTGCCTTTCACCGGCGAACACTGTGATATGAACATTCTCACCAAATCCTGCTTCCTGGTGCAGATCAGCGGCTTCAAACTGCTGTTCCTCGCCGACTCCAGGATCGTGGAATCCGCCCTCTACAGGCATATCCACAACCAGATCGGTGACGTGGACGTATTGTTCCTGGGCATGGAATGCGACGGCGCTCCGCTTACCTGGCTGTATGGCCCGCTGCTGACCAAAAAGATCACCCGCGATCAGGACAGCAGCCGCAGGCTCGCCGGTTCCGACTGCCCGAAAGGCATGGCGCTGGTGAACATCTTCAAACCCAAGGAAGCTTACGTATATGCGATGGGGATGGAGCCATGGCTGGAATTTATCAGCAGCATTGTATACACCGATGAATCTAATCCCATCATCCAGTCCAACAAACTGGTGAAGGAATGTGAGGCGAAAGGTATCATCGCTGAACGTCTATATGGAGAAAAAGAGCTCCTGTACAACAGAAAAGAAGCCCTGGTGGCGGAAGAGCAATAATGCCGGCCCTTTCTGATTGTTTGTTTATTACGCTCCTTTTTCTTTTCTGAATACCATTACAGACTGCCAACTATTTGTTACCTGCATCCACCTCTGGATGCAGGTATACCCCCCTCGTTTACCAAAAAAATCCAAACATGTTACAACAGCTAGAAAAGTTGTCTGCTTTCATAGGCAATACGCCCCTCATTTCCCTCCGGAATACAGACACCCCTTTGTGGGCCAAACTGGAATACAACAATTTCTCCGGTAGCTCTAAAGACCGCGCAGGCTACAGTATTATCTACAACGGTATCAAAGCGGGCCATATCAATCAGGACACCACCATCATCGCTTCCAGCTCCGGTAATCTCGCTATCGCGGTAGCTTCCATCTGTAAGATGCTCGACCTGAAATTTATTCCCGTTATCGATCCCAATATCAACAGCGCTTATGAATCGTTGCTGGACCTGTTGGCGTATAAAGTGGTGAAGATTACCGAACGCGATCATACCGGCGGTTATCTGCTCACCCGTATCGACACCGTAAACAAACTACACGCTACTATCGAAAATTCGTTCATCGCTGACCAATACGGCGATCCTAATAACTACAAAGGCTACTACGGATTAACGAAAGAAATCCTGGCCTGTCCGGAGCCGATCGACTATGTGTTTGTGGCGGTAAGCTCCAGCGGCGCTATCACCGGCATCTCCAGCAGCATCAAGGCAGAACGGCCTGATATTAAAATCGTTGGCGTGGACGTGGAAGGCTCCGTTATCTTCAATGCACCACCGGTAAAGCGCTATATCTCCGGTATCGGCGCCAGTCAGGTACCACCCATCATCAAAAACGCATTGATCGATGATGTGGTGATCCTTTCACAAACCGATATCGTTAAAGGCTGCCTGGAGCTGCTCAACGAGCAGGTGATTTTTGCAGGTGCTTCTTCCGGCGCCGTATACCTCGCTGCCAAAAATTATTTCCGTCAACAGTCCTTCGATACGCCGCCTAATTCGCTGCTCATTTTCCCGGACAAAGGCCACTCTTACCTCGACACCATCTATAACCGGGAATGGGCCACACAGCTGGCGCAAAAATTAGAATCTGCCACCATCGCTTAAAACAATTATATATGCTTTATCTGAATGCGGACCATATCCGTGAAATCGGTATTCAATGGGAGGAACTGACGAATGTGATCAGTGACGCCACTACCGCCCTGCATCAGCAGGACTATTCGCAGCCGATCAAACCGTATTTACGCTACGGAGACCCGCAAAACCGGATCATCGCCATGCCTGCCTATGTAGGCGGTCAGGCGCCGCTGGCCGGCATCAAATGGATAGCCAGTTTCCCGGGCAATATCTACCAGAACAAACTAAGAGCACATTCAGTGACCATCCTCAATGAACATCATTCCGGGATACCACTGTGCGTCATCAATACGGCCACTATCAGCGGCATCCGCACGGCGGCCGTTTCCGGCGTGATACTGAAAAAGTATCTCGCCTCCAGGAAGGAAGATAAGCAGTTTACCGTAGGCATTATCGGCTTTGGACCTATCGGCAGAATGCATCTCAACATGGTCACTGCTATACTGGGCGACCGTCTCAACAGGGTTTTATTGTACGATATCAACGGAGTGGACCTGACAGCTGTGGACCCTGCCGTGAAAGATAAGGTAGCAGTGGCCGGCTCCTGGCAGGAGTGTTATACGCCGGCCGATATCTTTATTACCTGCACCGTGTCATCTGCGCCATATGTTGACCTGCCGCCGGTAAAATCATCCCTGCAGCTGAACGTGTCGCTGCGCGACTATAAAGTGGAAATGGTGCGCCATATGGACGTAGTGGTGGTAGACGACTGGGAGGAAGTCTGTCGCCAGAACACCGATATCGAAAACATGCATAAGGTCATGGGCCTTGAAAAAGGAGACACATTATCTATCGCCGATGTGGTCTGTAAAGACGCATTAAAAGACCAGGAAGGCGTAGTGATGTTCAACCCGATGGGCATGGCCATTTATGACATCGCCGTTGGCGGACACTATTATCAGCAGGCCATCAGCCGCAAAGTAGGCATGATGATGCCTGATTAACCGCCCTGTATTGTTAACCCCTCAGCTATTTAAGGCGTGAACCCTATCGGCCGGCGCTCCTGCGCTCCGCCGTCAAAATATGATATATATGCCACTGCAAAAAGTACCGCTGCATCCCTCGCAGCATGATATATATATGGATCAGCTGATTCATCCCGACAGCCCGCAGAATAACAATGGCGGCTATGCGAAAATCATTGGTGACCTGGACAAGAAAATTTTCAGGGAAGCTGTCTTGTCGGTGCCGGAGGTATTTGATGCTTACAAGCTCCGTTTCGACCTCAGCACGTATGCTGACCATGCTTATGTGGACTGGGATTACCATCAGGAAACCCTGGAGGAAATAGATTTTACGGACAAGGGGCTGGACGAGGCCATGTTGTGGCTGCGGGCGCAGTTCAATATCCCCATCATGGTCAATAAAGATGAACCCCCTTATGAGCATGGCCTGATTAAGGTGTCCGATACCGTGCATATTTATTATTTTAAATGCCATCATCTGGCTTCCGACGGCTACGGGATCACTTCACAATACCGGTACATAGCAGATAAATACCGCGCGCTTAAATACGGGACCGGTGAAACATTTAAGTTTGCTTCCTATGTGGAGGAATGTGCGAAGGCTGCGGCGGAATATAACACACCGGCGTATCATCAGGACGGAGCATACTGGAAAAATAAAATTCCACAGAAACCGGTACCGCTCTTTCAAAAGAAACCACAGTATGTTGGCGTGGACGACAAAAGAAGCGAAACACAGACCATTGAAATCCCTGAGGAGACACGTCGCTTTCTGGAAGTGTTGCAGGAAAAAACAAAGTCCAGCCTGCAACAGCTTACCACTGCCGCTTTCATTATCTACTATTCGAGAATATACGGACGTTCGGAATATCATTTTGGGATGCCGCTGCACAAACGCAGAAACAAACAGTTGCGCGGTATCGCCGGTATGTTTACGGGCATTATTCCTTTCAAGGGCATTTATGAGCCCGGTATGCTGCTGTCAGAGCTGGTCCGTCAGATATCTGCTTCACAGCGGGAGGATTACCGGTACCAGAATTATTTGCTGGGGGACCTTGCCCGGCAGCTACGGGTAAATCCCGCAGAAGATTACCTGCTGGAAGTGATCATCAACAATGCCACCATTACCTGCGAGCTGGATTTTGGAGAAGGGATGGAAGCCACTACCTATGGCGTTACCAGCGGATATATGCCTTTCCCGCTGGAGCTGGGATGGTACGATTATGGCCGTCTGCAACCTATACAACTGCGGATGGACTACCAGTTGCAATATTTCAACGCAGAAGAAATCCGTCTGCTACGGGAACGCATACTGTATATCCTGATGCAGTTCGCCGATAAACTGGACAGCAGCATCGATGATATTGATATTCTTCCTGCCGCGGAAAAAGCATTACTGGACAGTTTCAACCTCACAGACCAGCCGGGTGATGAAAATACTTCCCTGATCACCTTGCTGGCAGAGCAGGCAGAGCGGGCCCCGGACGCGATAGCCCTCCTGTATGAGGGCACCAAGGTTACTTACCGGGCGCTGGACAAACGTTCCAATCAGCTTGCTCATTATCTGCAACGAAGAGGCGTGAAAGCCGATAAACTGGTGCCGGTATGCATCGAGCGTTCGGTGAACATGCTGGTGGCCATTCTGGGTATTCTGAAGGCTGGCGCGGCTTACGTTCCTATCGACCCGGAATATCCGGAGGAGAGGATCCGTTACCTGCTGGAAGATACCGGCGCCTATGTGATGATCAGCAGCAGCTACGGCCGCAGAAATATTCCAAAAGATATAGCCGTCAGCGTTATCCTGGCCGACCATGTTCCGGATGTCTTTACCAATGAACCGGTACAAGCCACAGGGCATATCCCGGCACCGGGCGACCTGGCCTATATGATTTATACCTCCGGTTCCACAGGCCTGCCAAAGGGCGTAATGGTGGAACATAAAGGAATGCTCAATCACCTGTTGGCCAAAATAACGGAGCTCAATATTCATCAGTATTCAACCATCGCATTTACGGCTCCCTATACCTTCGATATTTCTGTATGGCAGATGCTGGCGGCGCTGGTCTGTGGCGGAACTACGGTTATCTACCCGGACCACCTGATTTACAATCCGGCTGCTTTCATCCGCGCAGTGGACCATCATCATGTGACGGTACTGGAATTGGTGCCTTCCTATCTTGCCGCGGTGCTGAAAGAAAATACCGGTGCTACCCTGAAGCACCTGGAATACCTGCTGGTAACCGGTGAAGCGGTGAATGGCCACCTGTTGCAACAGTGGTTCAGCCATCCGGAGTACAGCCGTATTCCGGTTGTTAACGCCTACGGCCCTACAGAAGCCTCTGACGATATCTGCCATCATTTTATGCATGAAGCGCCTGCCGGCGCCAATGTACCGTTGGGCAAGCCTATTCGTAATACGAGGATACATATACTGGGACCCTCGCTGCATCGTTTGCCCATAGGGGTGCCAGGTGAAGTAGCCGTTTCCGGCTGGGGCATCGCCCGCGGATATCTCAACCGGCAGGACCTTACAACAGAAAAATTTATTGCCAATCCGTTTGATAATGGCGATCATGCCCGGTTATACCGCACAGGTGATTTAGGCAGATGGCTGCCTGACGGCACCATTGAATATTTCGGCCGTATAGACGACCAGGTAAAAATCCGGGGTTATCGTATCGAGCTGGGAGAGATAGAAAACGTGTTGCTGCATTGTCCGCTGGTGAGCGATGCCGTGGTGGTCAAAACAGACGGGGACAATACCCGCCTCATTGGTTATGTGGTGCCCGCAGCAACTTTCGATAAAGATGCTATTCTGCAATATCTGCAGGGCCGGCTGCCGGAATATATGGTGCCTTCATTGCTGATACCCCTGGATGAAATACCCCTGACCGCAAACGGTAAAAAGGACCGGAAAGCATTGCCTGCGCCTGATGGCGAAGCATTACAGGCGCCGGAGTATGTTGCCCCCCGCAACGAAACAGAAAGGAAGATAGCCGATATCTGTGCCGGCCTGCTCGAAATCCAACAGATAGGCATATACGATAAGCTGCCGGAGCTGGGTATGCATTCTCTTCTCATGATGCGTGTGGCGGCGTCTTTACAGGCTCAATTCGGTATAACCGTCACCGTGAGAGAACTGTTCAGCCTTCATACCGTGGCTGCTCTCGCTCAAACGCTGGAAGACCGTACCACACGAAGCCAGCCCAAAAAGGAAAAGAGAATCGTATTGTGACAAAAATTCAACATCATCCAGCATTTTTTATTAAATCTCAGCACAATGCCAAGTTTAAACGTCAACGATATTGTAGCCCTCCTGCAACAGGCTGCTGAAAATGGAGTCACCTTATCTTTTGAAAACAACAACCTGTTACTGGACATCGCGGAAGACAGGGAAATCGACGAATCATTTCTTACGAAACTAAGACAGCATAAAGTACACCTGATCGAATACCTGAAGCAACAGGGCGACGGACAGGCATATACCAACGAGATAACCCCGCTGGCAGCCATCTTTGAAGGGCATGTTCCGTTGTCGTTCAGTCAGGAACGCCTCTGGTTCATCGACCAGTTGCAGGGCAGCGTGCAATACCACATGCGGGGCGCTTTCCGGATCAATGGCCGCCTCGACACCGCTTCGCTGGAACGAACGTTCCAGGCTATTGTTAATCGTCATGAAGTACTACGCACTGTCATCCTGCAGGAAGAAGGCCGCCCGTATCAACATCTGCTTCAAAAAGACACCTGGCATATGGGACTTACGGATGATGACCGGTACCGTGAAGATCCGGAGCAGTTGCATGCCTACATTACCACCTTGTTCAATATACCTTTCGATCTCTCAAAAGACCATACTTTCCGGGCACATTTGATCAAACTGGCGCCGGATGTACATATGCTGGTGATCGTGATCCACCACATTGCTGCCGATGGCTGGTCTCTGTCTGTGCTGATCAATGAAATGGTAAAGCTGTATGCCGTTTATTCCAGCGGACATGCAGATACCACACAGCCGCTGCCTGTGCAGTACGCTGACTATGCGTTGTGGCAACGTAAAAACCTGCAGGGGATATTACTGGATAAAAAACTGGCCTACTGGCGTAAAAAATTATCCGGGACCACCTTACTGGAATTGCCTGCAGATGGCGACCGTGGTATGTTGAAAAGCACCCGCGGCGCCATGATCACTTTTACGATCAATACAACACTCACGGAGCGGTTGCGGCAACTTTCCCATGAACGGCAAGCCACGCTGTACATGACGCTGCTGGCTGCATTTAAAGTGTTGCTGTACCGCTACAGCGGCGTGGAAGACGTCTGCGTGGGCGGCGCAATAGCTGGACGGATGCAGAAGGAAGTGGAAGGGCTTATCGGCTTTTTTGTCAATACCCTGGCGCTCAGAAGTGACCTGGGCGGCAATCCTGCATTTACGGATTTTCTCGAACAGCTGAAAAATACCATGCTGGACGCATATGAGAACCAGGAAGCGCCCTTTGAAAAAGTAGTGGAGATGATGGGAGGGGAAAGGGATATCAGTAAGAACCCGCTCTTCCAGGTGATATTTGTGTTACAGAACGCGCCTCAGATGCCGTCGTTGAAACTGGGAGACGCCACCATCAGCCGCGAACCGGTGAAACACATTACCAGCCTGTTCGATCAGTTCTGGTCGCTCGAAGAAAATCAGGAAGGCCTCAAAGTGGAACTGGAATATTGCGTGGACCTTTTCAGCGAAGCCACCATGCAACGCATGGTCACCCATTACCTGCAATTGTTGAATGCTGTGGTGGACAACCCCACGGGGCAGGTAGGCTCCTTCGATATACTGCCGGCAGAAGAGAAGAAAGCGGTGCTGCATTCGTTCAACGATACAGCCGTGGCCTATCCTGCCGGGCAGACGATCACCGCCCTGTTTGATCAGCAGGCGCAGAAAACACCGGGAGCCATAGCCTTGTCTTTCGGCAGTGAACAACTGACCTACAGGACACTGGAAGACCGTGCCAATCGCCTGGCGCAATACCTGAAAAATCTGGGTGTTCGTCCGGGTATGTTCGTGCCTTTATGCCTGGACCGTTCTGTGGAACTGATCATCGGCATCCTTGGCATTCTGAAAGCCGGCGGCGTATATGTTCCCATTGATCCGGAATATCCCAAAGAGCGTATCCGCTTCATGTTGCAGGATACCGGGGGCAACAGGATACTCACTAACACAGCCTATCAGGCGCTCCTGCTGGAGGCGGCCCCGGATGCGGTACTGCTGTGCACCGATCAGATGACGGCCGCACTGGAAGCGCTGCCCGGAATACCGGTGCAGACCAATCTTACCGCGGACGCAGTGGCCTATGTGATGTATACTTCCGGTTCTACCGGTAAACCCAAAGGCGCACTGGTAACACATCGTAACGTGGTAAGCCTGGCCACCGGCGGTAATTTCGTGCCGCTCGGCCCGGATGATGTATTGTTGTCTACCGGCTCTCCTTCCTTTGATGCTACCACCATAGAATACTGGGGGATGTTGCTCAACGGTGGTCAGCTGGTCATGTGCCCGCAACATCATTTTCTCGATAACCGCCTGCTGCGGGATGAGATCCGCAACCGGAAAGTCACCAAGATGTGGTTTACCGCCAGCTGGTTTAATCAGTTGGTGGATGACGATATACAATTGTTTGAAGGGCTCGCCGTGGTGATGGTGGGAGGAGAGAAACTGTCGGAGGAACATATCCGCCGCTTCCGGGCGGCATGGCCGCAGACGACCGTTATTAACGGTTACGGTCCTACGGAGAATACCACGTTTTCCCTTACTTATCCCATTGATACTTTAATACGCGGTAAGAGCATTCCTATCGGCCGTCCGTTAGGCAACCGTACCGCTTATGTGCTGGATGCTTTCGGTAACCCCGCGCCGATTGGCGTAGCAGGGGAGTTGTATGTTGGCGGCGCCGGTGTTTCGGCGGGCTATCTGCATCAGCCGGAACTGACCGCTGAAAAATTTGTGGCCGATCCATTCAGTGGCGAACAGGGCGCCCGGCTGTACCGCACCGGTGACCGCGCCCGCTGGCTGGCCGATGGCACCGTGGAATACCTTGGCCGTATAGACGACCAGGTGAAAATCCGCGGTTACCGCATAGAACCCGGCGAGATAGAAAAAGTACTCAACAGCCTCGATGAAGTCACCGCCGGTGCTGTAGTGGTAAAACAACAGGCGCCCGGTGAAAAAAGACTGGTAGGCTATTATATCCCGGACCAGCAGGCTATACGAAGAAAAGAAGCACAGTTGTACCTGCAACAGGTGGAGACATGGAAGGAGCTGTATGAAACAGCCTACACCAAAGCAGAAGAGGTGCCCGATCTCGACGAGGAGTTTAACATCACCGGCTGGAACGACAGCTTCACCGGCGGCGCCATTGCGCCTGAACTGATGGCCCAGTGGTTACAGGATATCACCAAAGTCATCCTCGCAGAATCACCCAAACGGGTACTCGAAATAGGCAGCGGTACCGGTCTGATTTATTATCAGCTGGCGGGACATATCGACCGCTACATCGGCACCGACTTCTCCAGCGTATCTATGGCGCAGATACAGCGAAGAATAGATAAAAAAGAACGTACCTACCCGGATACCACGCTGAAGCTGTGCGCGGCACACGATGTGACAATCGATGAACAGGAGTCCGTCGATACCATCATCCTTAACTCCATCGTACAGTACTTCCCGGGAGAACAATACATGACGGACGTCCTCACCAAATGTGTGTCCCTGCTCAAAGGCAATGGTACCATCATCATTGGCGACGTCCGCGATCTTCGCCTGTTGCCGTCTTTCAAGCGCCGGCTGCAACTGGCTGTGCTACAGGACAGGACCAACATCCGTGAATTTAACTGGCAGGTGGAACAAGAGGTGCTGAAGGAAGAAGAGCTGTGTTTCTCTCCGGCTTATTTTTATCAGCTGGCCAACATCTTCCCGGAGATCACGCATATCAATATTCAATGGAAAGAGGCCGATTACAGTAATGAGTTGAGCCTTTACCGTTATACGGTCATCATACATGTAGGGAAGGAAAAGAACGTACTTCGTACCAACTGGCAGTCGTGGGATGCGCTGGAAGACAAGAACAGCGTGCTCGACGAGCTGACAGCGGACCATGATATCATCGCTTTAAAAGACGTGCCTAACCCAAGGCTCTGGAAAGAAAGGCTGCTGGACCTGGCGCTGCGAAGCAAGGCAGTGGAAACGGTACGGGAGCTGGCGGCTTTCAGTACCAAAGCAGACCCGGAAACCCGCATGGTGCAGGAAATCATCCGCCTGGCCAAAGCCAAAGGTTATCACTATCGCCTGCTGGTACATGAAGATCCGCTGAAGGCAGACCTGGTACTGGAACGGCATCCTTTTGACGGTATCATCGAACGGGCCACAGTGCCTGCAGTCGCCGCCACTACGCCCAGGACGAGTGTTCCGCTGTTCCCCGATATCTGCGCGCTGATACAGCGCGATATCCGAGAAACGATGGCCCGGCTGCTGCCGGATTATATGGTCCCTACTGACTTTGTCGCCCTGCAGCAGTTACCGCTGACCAACAACGGTAAGACAGACCGCCGCTTCCTCAGCGAGCGGGAAGACCTGCAGCGCAAAAGCAACATCCATTACCAGGCGCCGGTAACGCCCACAGAGCGCGAGCTGGCTGCTATCTGGACAGACCTGCTCCGGGTGGATACCATCGGCGTAAAAGATAATTTCTTTGAATCGGGAGGACACTCCCTGCTGGCCACCCGTGCGGTGTCCGCTATCAGAAAAGTGCTGAATGTGGAAATGGCGGTAAGGGACTTCTTCCTGTACCCGACCATCAGTCAACAGGCCGCTTATCTGGACCAGCAGGACAGAAGCCGTCTCCTGCCACCAGTACTGACCGGCCGTCGCCCTTCCCTGATACCGTTGTCGTTTAGCCAGGAACGTTTGTGGTTTATTGATGAACTGGAAGGCTCATTAGCCTATCATATGCCACTGGCGCTGCGGCTGAAAGGCGCGCTCAACAAAGAAGCGCTGGTAAAAGCCCTGCAGGCGCTGGTGAACCGCCACGAGATACTGCGCACCGTTATCCGCGAGAAAAACGGGACCGCTTATCAGCAGGTAATGGACAAAGACAAATGGCAGATGGACGTATCGCAGTGGGACCTGCGCCTAACTGATACGGCTACCCTGCATAAGCATATCCTGTCGGTGATCAACACGCCGTTCAACCTCTTGGAAGACCATATGCTGCGCGCCCACCTGATGGAAGGCGCCCATGAGGAATACATCCTCGTGATGGTCATGCATCATATCGCCTCCGATGGCTGGTCTGTTTCCATACTGGTAAATGAACTGGCGGCTTACTATGAAGCCTATACGGAAAACAGCCCGGCGGCAGTAGCTGAACTGGAGCTGCAATACGCTGATTTCGCTGTTTGGCAGCGCAACTGGCTGACGCCGGAAGTGCTGGAAACACGATTGGAATACTGGAAACAACAATTGGAAGGCGTAGCGCCGCTGAACCTGCCCACCGACCGTACCCGTCCGGTGGTGCAGAGCAGACGTGGCAGCATGGCCACCTTCAAAATAGAAAACATTCTGAAGGAACAGTTAAAACAACTGGCGCAACAACAGGACGCGACCCTGTTTATGACATTGCTGGCAGCTTTTAAAGTACTGTTGCACCGTTACAGCGGACAGGATGATATCTGCGTGGGCAGCCCCGTTGCCGGCAGGATACAGCAGGAGGTGGAAGGACTGATCGGTTTCTTTGTGAATACGCTGGCATTGCGCAGCGATCTGGGAAATAATCCTTCCTTTACGACCTTGCTGCAACAGGTGAAAGAAACAACACTGGGCGCCTATGATCACCAGGAAGTGCCTTTCGAAAAAATAGTGGATGCCGTTGTTACCAGCAGGGACCTGAGCAGAACACCGTTGTTCCAGGTAGTCTTCGGTTTACAGAACATGCCGGACATCCCGGCGATCAGCCTCGGCAGCGTGTCTGTGAAGGAAGAAGTGTTTGAACATACCACAGCGCAGTTTGATTTAAGTTTCTCCGCCATCGAGAACCGAGACGGTATCGAGGTGAACGTGGAATATTGCAGCGACTTGTTCGACCATCGGACAATTCTCCGTTTGTGGCAGCATTTTGAACAGCTGCTGCGCAGCGTGGTGCTGAAGCCGGAAGAAAAAATCGGTTTGCTGCCCATGCTCGCCAAAGGAGAACGGGAACAGTTGCTGGAGACCTTCAATGCCGCGGCTGTCGGTTATCCCAAAGAAAAGACCATCGTAGACCTGCTGATGGAACAGGCGCTTCGTACGCCCGGCGCCGTAGCCGTATCGCTCGATGGAGATACGCTGACGTACAAGGAATTACATGCCCGCTCCAATCAGCTGGCACACCATCTGCGCGAAAAAGGCGTGAAGGAGGATACACTGGTGCCTATTTGCATAGAACGGTCGCTGGAAATGATCATCGGCATCCTGGGCATCCTGAAGGCCGGTGGCGCGTACGTGCCCATCGATCCGGACTATCCGGAAGAGCGTATCCGCTTTATGCTGGAAGATACCGCCGCTACGGTAATTGTTACCAGCAGCAACTGCAAAGACAAAGTAAAAACCGGTCGTAAGGACGTCGTGCTGGTGGCCGCAGATAAAAAACTGCGCACGCCTGCTGCCCATAAGGCAGCGCCGCCGGTAACGCAATTGACGCCTTCCAACCTCGCCTACGTGATTTATACCTCCGGTTCTACCGGTAACCCCAAAGGCGTGCTCATAGAGCATCGCAACGTTGTACGCCTGTTTGAAACGGACGCGCCGTTATATGACTTCAACAGTGATGATGTGTGGACCATGTTCCACTCTTTCTGCTTCGACTTCTCTGTCTGGGAAATGTATGGCGCGCTGTTTTACGGCGGCCGCGTGGTAATAGTGCCTAAGCCGGTAGCGCAGGATGCTATTGCTTTCGGCGAGTTACTGCTGAAAGAAAAAGTGACTGTCCTGAACCAAACGCCTTCTGCTTTCTATGTATTGCAGGACTACCTGACAGGTGTAGCGGATAAAGTACCGGTGCGTTATGTGATCTTCGGCGGAGAGGCGTTGAATCCCGGCAAAGTACAGCCATGGCTGCAGCGCTATAGCGACTGCCGTCTGATCAATATGTATGGCATTACCGAAACCACGGTACACGTCACCTACCAGCCGATCGCATTGCATCACGCCAACAGCGGCAGTGTGATAGGTGTGCCTATTCCGACCCTGAGCCTGTATATCCTGGACCCTTACGGCGGACTTGCGCCGGCCGGCGTGGCAGGAGAGCTGCATGTAGGCGGTGCGGGACTGGCGAGAGGTTACCTCCATCGTCCGGAACTGACCGAAACAAGGTTTGTGGCCGATCCTTTCAGCAATGATCCTGAAGCCCGTATGTACCGCACCGGTGACCTCGGTCGCTGGTTGCCGGACGGCACGGTGGAATACCTGGGCCGTATAGACGATCAGGTGAAAATCCGTGGCTTCCGTATAGAGCTGGGTGAGATAGAAAGTGTAATGACCAAATGTGAACTGGTGAACCAGGCGGTGGTGCTGGCAAAAGCGGACAGCAAGGGCAATAAACGCCTGGTAGGTTATGTAGTGCCCAATGGCACCTACGACAGGGCTGCTATTCTGGCTTATCTGAAAGATAAACTGCCGGATTACATGGTGCCTGCCATCCTGGTGGAATTGGATAAACTGCCGCTGACCCGCAACGGTAAAGTAGATAAAAAAGCGCTGCCCGATGCTGACGCCGGTGCGGTGCTGGCCAACGAATACATTGCGCCGCGCACCGACACAGAACGTGCGCTGGCACTTATCTGGAAAGACCTGCTTGGTGTAGAACGGGTAGGGCTGCACGATAATTTCTTTGAACTGGGAGGTGACTCCATTATTACGATACAGGTGGTAAGCCGCGCCCGTCGCGCAGGGTACCATTTACATCCACGCGATCTCTTCCTGCATCAAACCATCGGCAGTCTGGCAGCTATGCTGGGCGCCGGTCAACAGACGGAGAATGCCGGCGAACAGGGCACGCTCACCGGAGAAAGTGGCCTGCTGCCCATTCAGCAATGGTATTTTGACAGTGAACCGCCTGCCGTATCACACTACAATCAGGGCTTATGGGCGAAGATCGACAAGGACGTCACACCGGAGGCCATGGCTACTGCCATCGCCAGCCTGGTCCGTTACCATGATGCGCTGCGCTTTACGTATCAGCAACAGCCTTCCGGCTGGAAGCAGCATTATGGCCACACGGAAGGCGCCCTGGAGGTGGTGGACCTGCGGGCGATATCATCCGCTGCGTTGCCCGAACAGGTATTATCATATGCCGAAGCTGCACACCGCAGCCTGGATATTACTGCCGGTACATTGTTGCACGCCACCCTGTTGTTAACGCCTTCGGCGGAAGCTCATAACCACCTGTTGCTGGCGATACATCACCTGGCGGTAGACGGCGTGTCATGGAGAGTTTTACTGGAAGACCTGGTACTGTTGCTGAAAAACAAGGACAACAAACCGGTAGAGGAAGTGCTGGGCGCCAAAGGTACGTCTATGCGCCAATGGCAGGAAGCACTGGCGGCCTATGGCAATCAGCTGCTGCTGACCAGTCAGCCGGCTTACTGGGAAAAGATCGTCGGTCGTTATACGCCGCTGAAAAAACAAAAAGACAATTCACGGCCTGTTACGCTGAAGGATATACGTCAACAGCAGGTGCGACTGGACGCAGCGAAGACAATTGCGCTGCTGCAGGAAGCACCGAGGGCCTATCATACTGAAGTCAATGATATACTGTTATGCGCACTGGCACAGGCGGTGGCGGAATGGAATGGCCAGCAACAGGTGATTATCGGCCTGGAAGGCCATGGTCGCGAAGACATTGCCAAAGGCATCGATACCACACATACAGTAGGTTGGTTTACCTCGCTGTATCCGGTGTTGCTGGATGTGGCAGGAAAACAGGACACAGGCGCCGCGCTTAAGTCTGTCAAGGAACAGCTCCGCCAGGTGCCCGACAGGGGCATCGGCTTCGGGGTATTGAAATATCTCGCCAAAGCCCCTGCATTGCAGGGTAAAGATTCATGGGACATCGTGTTCAACTACCTCGGTCAGTCAGACCGGGTGGTAAGTGAAGCAGGGCCTGTCCGCCATGCGGATGAGTTACCCGGTCAGGCTATGTCGCCGGATTATCCCGTGCATGAAAAAATAGCAGTCAACAGTATTATCCAAAACGGGGAACTGGTGCTCGACTGGAGTTACAGCACCCATCATTTTGAAGCAGCAGACATCGCCGCGTTGTCCGCGCTGTATCTGAAGCAGCTGGAAGAACTGATTGCCCACTGCTCATCCAGACAGGAAGCTGTTTTCACGCCATCCGATTTCGGGTTGGGCAATGTTATCAGCATCGCTGAGCTGGATACCTTTATGGCAGGCAGTTTCCGGGGCGCGCCAAGACAAGGGCAGGTGGAAGGCATCTACCGCCTCAGCGGCCTGCAGGAAGGGATGCTCTTCCACGGACTGTATGACAAACACAATGCTGCCTATATAGAGCAACTGGGATGTGATCTGGAAGATCCGGACATCAGCCTGCTGCAACAGAGCTGGAACCATCTGCTGGGCCGCTACAGCGTACTACGCACCGGTTTCTACTATGATGAGTTCAGCATACCGCTGCAATGTGCCTATGAGCAGGTGCAAATGCCTTTTGAGCTGCTCGACTACAGCCACCTGGACGCAGCGGCGCAGCAACAGGCGCTGAAAGATTATGAGGTAGCCGATCAGGAGAGAGGTATCGATTTCACCGAGGTGCCGTTGATGCGCGTGGCGCTGATACGCCTGGCAGACAAACGTTACCGCATGTTATGGACGTTCCACCACATCCTGTTTGACGGATGGTCACTGGCGGTGCTGCTGGAAAACCTGTTGGATACCTACGAAAGACTGTCAGCCGGACAACCTGCAGGCACCTACGAAAAAGATCGTTACAGTGATTATATCCACTATGTGGAACAGCAGGACAAAGCACAGGCGTCAGCTTACTGGCAGGGCTATCTGAAAGATGCAGACGAAGGAACATTACTGCCGTTTATTCCTGCTACTGCTGCGCGTACCAAAGGTGCCGGTGTCTATAAAGCGGTGAGCGTATTACTGGACAAGGATACTACCACTACACTGACCCGCTTTGCGCAACAGCAAAGGGTAACCATCAATACCATTATGCAGGGCGTATGGGCGTTCCTGTTATCCAGATATACCGGTCGCAATGAAGTGACCTACGGCGTGACCGTTTCCGGCCGTCCGGAAGACCTGCCGGGCGTAGAGCAACGCGTTGGCCTGTATATCAACACGCTGCCATTGCATACGTCAGTACAGGAAAACAGCCGCATGGTGTCCTGGTTGCAGGATATACAAGCCGCTCAGCTGGAAAGCAGGGAGTTCCAGTATACCGGTCTGGATACCATCCAGCGTGGTGCAGGTATTTCCGGCGATTTGTTTGAGAGCCTGCTGGTGTTTGAAAACTACCCGGTCGGCAAAGCCGTAGGGGCCGATCATTGGCGTCTTCGGGTAGACAATGTGTCTGTTCATGAGCATACCAACTATCCGCTGGATATTATCATCGAAGCAGGAGAAACGACCAGCGTCCGTTTTAATTATAATTCAGACATCCTGTTGGAAGGATATGTAAAAGCGATCGCAGGACATTTTGAACAGGTGCTGTTGCAGATCATGTCGTCCGGCAATGTACTGGTGCGCGAGCTGGAATGGTTGACAAACACAGAGCGCGAACAGCTGCGTGTATTTAATGACACCGCGGCAGACTATCCGCAGGATAAAACGCTGGTCAGCCTCTTTACCGAACAGGCCGGCCGTACGCCGGAAGCTGTCGCTACTGTTTTTGAAGAAGAAACATTGACTTACCGTCAGCTGGAAGAGCGTTCCGCGCAACTGGCAGCTTACCTGCACAGCAAAGGAGTAGGCAAGGAAACGCTGGTGCCGGTTTTGCTCGAACGTTCCAATAACATGATCGTAGCTATCCTTGGCGTGATGCGTGCCGGCGGCGCTTATGTGCCTGTAGACCCTTCCTATCCGGAAGACCGCGTGCATTATATGTTGAAGGACACCAAAGTGAAGGTGGTATTGGGTGACAGCCGGACAGCTGCTTTAGTGCCTGCCGATGTTACTGTGATCAGGCTGGACACCGACTGGGCCGCCATCAGCAATCTCCCTCCGCTGGCGCCGGATGTGAAGATCACACCCGACAACCTCGCTTATGTAATTTATACTTCCGGTTCTACCGGCAATCCGAAAGGAGCGATGAACGAGCACAAAGGCGTGGTGAACCGCCTACTGTGGGCGCAGGATTATTTTGGCCTGTTACCGCAGGACGCTGTATTGCAAAAGACCACCTTCAGCTTCGACGTGTCTGTATGGGAGTTGTTCTGGCCATTGATCTCCGGCGCGAAACTGGTGTTCGCCAAACCGGAAGGGCAGAAGGATGCAGACTACCTGCAGGCGGCTATCCGGCACTATGGCATTACTACCATTCACTTTGTGCCTTCGCTGTTAAATGTGTTCCTGGAAAATATTACCAACGGCGCCTGCCCGTCACTGCAGCGCGTGCTGTGCAGTGGCGAAGCCCTGAAACCCCAACAGGTGATGGCTGTGCGGGAAAAACTGCCGCATGTGGAGCTGTATAACCTGTACGGCCCTACGGAGGCGGCGATAGAAGTCACCTGCTGGCACGCGGCCAAGGCCGGTCATGTCGATATTGTGCCAATAGGCAGGCCGGTAGCCAATACGCAGCTTTATATCCTGGACAAGTCCGGTCATCTGCTGCCTCCGGGTATTGCAGGCGAATTGCATATCGGCGGCGTACAGGTAGCCAGAGGTTATCTGCACCGCAACGACCTGACAAAGGAAAAATTCGTGGCCGATCCTTTCAGTCAAACTGCCGGCGCTACCCTGTACCGTACAGGTGACCTGTGCCGCTGGCTGCCGGATGGCAACATCGAATACCTGGGCCGTATAGACGACCAGGTGAAGATCCGCGGTTTCCGCGTGGAACCGGGCGAGATAGAAAACGCGCTGCTCGATTCGCAACTGGTCAGCGATGCAGCTGTCGTGGTAAGAGAAGACGCCGGCGGACATAAACGCCTGATCGGCTATGTGGTGCCCGCAGCAACATTTGACAAAGAAGCGATCCTGTCCGCAATCAGGGAACGGTTGCCCGAATACATGGTGCCGGCCATCCTCGTGCCGTTGACAGCTATTCCGCTTACCGCCAGTGGCAAGGTAAACCGTAAAGCATTGCCTGATCCGGATTTTACAACGGTAGCGGCCGGCGAATATACCGCGCCGCGCAATGAAACAGAAGCATTGCTGGCCGGCATATGGCAACAATTACTCAACCTGCCGCGTATAGGCGTTTACGATAATTTCTTTGAATCCGGTGGCGATTCCATCATCACCATCCAGGTGGTAAGCCGCGCCAGAAGGGCCGGCCTGGAATTCCAGCCCCGCGATATATTTACGCATCAAACCATTGCCGCGCTGGCAACAGCACTGCAATCCCGCAGCCAGACAGTGTTGGCAGGCGAACAAGGCCTGTTGACCGGCGCCAGCGGCCTGCTGCCTATTCAGCAGTGGTACCTGGAAACAGCCGGCCCCGATGTGCCGTACTTCAACCAGAGCGTACCGCTGACCATCAGCAAACAAATAGGTGCTGATACGCTGGCTGCTGCGATCAAACAATTACTGGCCACACATGACAGCCTTCGGTTCAGGTACACCTACACCGGCGGCCATTGGGAACAGGCCTATGGCGACTACGAAGGCGTACTCGATGTGGAAGACCTGCAGGCCGTGCCGGCAGAGCAATTGCCAGACCGTATGGCGCAACTGGCGCTCCACTATCACGGAACGCTCAGCCTCGAAAGCGGTATTCTCGTCAGGGCAGTGCTGGTACAAACACCGGCAACGGAAAAAGACAACCGCCTGCTGATGGTGGTGCATCACCTGGCTGTGGACGCGGTGTCCTGGCGTATTCTCCTGGAAGACCTGGAACTGTTGCTGCAAAAAGGCCCTGGGGCATTGACGATGCCGAAAGGCACTTCATACCGCCAATGGCAGCAGGCATTGACCAGCTATGGCCAGTCCGCCCGCCTGCAAAGTCAACTGCCTTTCTGGGAGCAAGTGAAAGAACGTCATCTGCCGCTGCGGACAGACTTTAACAGCAAAGCCGCTGTAACGGCATCGGACATACGTACACAGGAAGTACGGTTGAGCACTGCCTTGACACAACAACTCCTGCAACGCACCACTTCCGCCTACCGCACGGAGGTAAATGATCTCCTGCTGGCCGCATTGACCCGCACCCTCTCCACCTGGAGCGGCGGGGCCGGCACTGTCATCGGCCTCGAAGGCCACGGCCGTGAAGACATCGCCACTGGTGTGGACACCAGCCGCACAGTAGGCTGGTTCACTTCATTATATCCTGTGTACCTCCCTGCCGCCGAAGGCGAAGGGCCGGACGCACTGCTGAAAACAGTGAAGGAAAGCCTGCGTAAGGTAGCCGATAAAGGTATTGGCTACGGTGTGCTGAAATACATCAATAAAACGACGTCGCTGCAAGGCAGCCATCCCTGGGATATCATCTTCAACTACCTCGGACAGGTGGATAATGTGACACAGGGCGGTAGCTACCTCGGTATCGCCCATGAATCTTCCGGCGCCGGCATGTCCCCGGAGCTGCCTGTCAACGAGAAGATGGGCGTGGACTGCATCGTACAGGGTGGTGAACTGGTGGTACAATGGAAATACAGCCAGGCACACTACGACCCTGCCACGATCACACAACTGGCGGCAGATTATCTTTCTCAGCTGGAGGCTCTGATACTGCATTGTGTGGCTCAACAGGAAACAAAAGCCACACCGGCTGATTACGGGTTGGGACGGGAAATCAGCTGGCAGGAACTGGACCGCTTCCTGGACACGCCACACAAAGGTGCAGCGCGAAGGAAACAGGTGTCCGGCCTGTACCGCCTCAGCGGATTGCAGGAAGGGATGCTTTTCCACGGGCTCTATGATGGCGAAAGCGGCACCTACATCGAGCAGTTTATCTGCGACCTGGAGCAGTTGCGCCCGCACGCCTTTATCCAGAGCTGGAACCGGTTGCTGCAACAATATACCATCCTGCGTACCGCATTTTATTACGACGAATTCAGCATCCCCGTACAATGCGTTTACGAACAGGTGGAAATACCGGTCACAATACTGGATTACAGGCACCTGGACAAAGCCGCACAGGAAGAGGATTTTGCTGCCTTTAAAGCAGATGACCTGCGCCAGGGATTTGATTTCCGTGAAGCACCGCTGATGCGGCTTACACTGGTGCAGCTGCAGGACAATAACTACCGGATGTTATGGACATCTCACCATATCCTGCTGGATGGCTGGTCATTGCCGGTACTGGTAGACAGCCTGCTCAATACCTACGAGCTGCTGGTGACGGGAAAAGAACTGCCTGCCGTAACAACAGACCATTTTGAAGATTATATCCGTTACCAGGAGAAGCAAGACAAAGAACAACTGGCCGCCTTCTGGAAACAATACCTGCAAGGCGCGACCGAAGGTACCTTGTTGCCCTTTATCGATGCGGCCACCGCAAGGACCAAAGGCAGCGGCGTGTACCTGGAACACCAGCTCGCACTTGACCGTACCCTCACCCAAAAGCTGACCGCTTTCGCGCAGCAACACCATATTACCACCAGTACACTGATGGAAGGCGTGTGGGCGTACCTGTTATATCGCTACACCGGTCGTGATGAAATCTCCTACGGCGTTACGGTGTCCGGAAGGCCGGATGACCTGCCCGGTGTGGAACAAAGGGTGGGACTGTATATCAATACCCTGCCGCTTCATACCAACGTGGATGAAAAACAGAACGTTGTAGCCTGGCTGCAGGCCATACAGGAAGGCCAGCTGAAAAGCCGCGACTACCAGTACGCCAGTCTGAACGACGTACAACAATGGACCGGCGCAGGCAGCGATTTGTTTGACAGCTCCATTACCTTCCAGAACTACCCGGTCAATGAAGTACTGGAATCCCGCAAATGGGCGTTGAGAATAAGAAATGTAGAGATACATCCGCATACCAACTACCCGCTGACTATTATCATTGCTATCGCAGAACAAACATCGTTGTTGTTTGCCTATAACAGCGGACTGCTGCCGGAAGCGGCTGTTCGTATGATAGCAGGGCATTTCCAAACAGTATTGGAACAGCTGGCGACACAACAGGTGGAAATACTGGCGGACATCGAACCGCTGACAACAGCCGAAAAAGCTGGGCTGATCAATACTTCCAGGGTAGACTATCCAAAAGACGCTACTGTTGTGAGCCTGTTTGAAGCACAGGCAGACCGTGTGGCACGGGAAACCGCCGTCGTATTTGAAGACGACAGCCTTACCTGGCAGCAGCTGGAAGATCGTGCTAACCAACTGGCCCGTTACCTGCGTAACCTGGGCGTACAGCCCGGGGAACTGGTCCCCTTGTGCATAGAGCGTTCGGTACATCTCATCGTGGGTATGTTAGGCATCCTGAAAGCCGGTGCGGCTTATGTGCCTATAGACCCCGAGTTCCCGGCAGAGCGGACCGCTTTTGTACTGAAAGACACCGGCGCCCGTATTGTGGTGAGCAGCGATGCCTGCGCGCAGCTGTTGCCGCAACGGCCTTCACTTCAGGTCATTGCCATTGATGGTACGTCCGCGAAGATCAGCGTGCTGGATACCGCCCGTATAGGCGCTGTCGTTAGCCCTGACAGCGTAGCCTATGTGATCTATACTTCCGGCAGTACGGGGCAGCCCAAAGGCGTATTGGTCACCCATGGCAACCTGGTGGACTATACGTACGGCCTGAAAGCGGCCACGCCACTGGATACATGCCATACCTTCGGCCTGCTATCCAGCGTAGCGACAGACCTGGGCAACACGGTGATCTTCGGGTCCCTGCTGACAGGTGGCGCACTGCACCTGTTCTCCAAAGATGCTATCAACGACCCGGAGAAAATCAACCGTTACCTGCGCCGTCATCCGCTGGATTGCATCAAGATTGTGCCTTCCCATTGGAAAGCGCTCTGCTCGGGCGATACGCTGCTGCTCCCTGAAAAGCTGCTGGTATTTGGCGGTGAAGCATTAGAGGGTGGCGTGATAGACAGTATCCGCGCAGCTAAGGCAACTTGCACCGTCGTGAACCACTACGGCCCAACGGAGACGACTATCGGAAAACTGTTGCACGTGGTGAGCGCCGATAAGGTGTACGGGAAAACCGTACCGATCGGTAAGCCCTTCTCCAATACCAATGTTTACATTGTGAGCCCGGCGGGTAAATTGTGTCCGGCGTGCGTGCCGGGAGAGCTGCTGATTGGCGGCGCCGGCGTGGCCAAAGGTTACCTCCATCAACCAGCCCTCACTGAAAATAAATTTATCACTGACCCATTTCAGCCAGGCGCCGGCCAGCGGCTTTATCGCACCGGCGATCTGGTGAAATACCTGCCCGATGGCAATATCCTCTTCCTGGGCCGTATAGACGACCAGGTGAAGATCCGGGGATACCGCGTGGAACCAGGGGAAATAGCATCCGTGCTGGCTGCCTTTGACAATATCAGTCAGGCGGTGGTGATGGTGAAGACAGACGCCTCCGGTGACAAGCGCCTCGTGGCCTACGTAGTGCCCAACGGCGAGTATGACCGCGAAGGCCTGACAGCCTATATCCGCCAGGAACTGCCGGATTATATGCATCCTTCCGCCGTAGTGGTGCTGGACCATTTCCCGCTGCTGCCGAACGGTAAAATTGACCGTAAAGCGCTGCCTGATCCGGAAGTCGCCGCTACTACCGGTGAGGACTATACGGCGCCGTCTACGCCAACGGAAATTAAAATGGCCGCTATCTGGGCCAGACTGCTGGACGTGGAACAGGTGGGCCTGCACGACGATTTCTTTGCACTGGGAGGACATTCTCTATTGGCCATCCGCCTGATCTCTGCCATCCGTAAAGAACTGACAGCAGAAGTGGTGATCGGCGACGTATTTGACTATCCCACCGTCAAAGCCCTGTCGGCCCGCCTCGAGGGCAACCGTGTGGACACTACGGTGCCTGCGGTCGTGAAACAGGAAAGACCGAAACAAGTGCCGCTGTCGTTTAGCCAGGAACGTTTGTGGTTCATCGACCAGATGGAAGGCAGCGTTCACTATCACGTACCGGTGGTGTTACGCCTGAAAGGCGACCTGCAGCCGCAGGTGCTGGAAGACGCGCTCCGGACAATCGTTGACCGCCACGAAGTATTGCGCACTGTCATAGAGCAGGAAGACGGACAACCCTTCCAGCGCGTGAAGCCTGCGGGCAACTGGCGCCTGGACAGGATCAGCCGTCCTACCTATCTGAATGATAAGGAAGCCTTGCATGAGGAAATAGCCCGGTTGGTAGCAATACCGTTCGATCTGCAACATGATCACATGCTGCGCGTACACCTGATCTCCCTGTCTGAACAGGAACACCTGATCGTGGTGATACTCCACCATATTGCATCCGACGGATGGTCAAACACCATCCTGGTGGATGAACTGGTGGAACTGTATGCCGCCGGCGTGGAAGGACGTACACCGCAACTGAAGGCATTGCCCGTACAATATGCAGACTATGCCCTCTGGCAAAGGAACTATCTCTCCGGCGATGTGCTCGAAGAACAATTAGGGTACTGGAAACGCCAGCTGGATGACGTAGCGCCGTTACAGCTGCCTACGGACTTTACCCGTCCGGCTGTACAAAGCAACCGTGGCGCACGTTTCTGGTTCATGCTGGATAAAGAGCTGACCGGCAACATACGGGCACTTTGCCAGGAAGAAGGCGTGACGTTGTTTATGACGCTGCTGGCAGCTTACAATGTGCTCCTGCACCGTTACAGCGGACAGGATGATATATGCGTGGGCAGCCCGGTAGCCGGCAGAACACAACATGAGTCTGAAGCGTTGATAGGACTGTTTATCAATACTATCGCGCTGCGCGCCGATCTGCGTGACAACCCGGTGTTCTCTGCTTTCCTGCAACAGGTGAAGGCCACTACGCTTGGCGCCTTTACGCATCAGGAAGTGCCTTTTGAGAAGATCGTGGACGCCGTAGTGAAAGACCGTGACGTGAGCCGCACGCCACTGTTCCAGGCAGCGTTTGTGTTACAGAACGCACCGGCGGTACCTGAACTGAAACTTCAGGACGTACAATTTGCCATAGAAGATATCCCTTACACCTCTACCAAAGTAGACCTCAACTTTACGCTGGAAGAAGTGGGAGAAGAGCTCAGGGGTTGTGTTGAATACTGTGCTGACCTCTTCCGGGAAGATACTATCCGGCGGATGGCCCGGCATTTTGAGCAGCTGCTGCGTACCGCAGTGGCCACACCGCAGGCCAGCATCGGTACTATGTCCATGCTGAGCAGTGCGGAAGAAACGGAGCTCCTGCATACATTCAATGCTTCGGCTGTTGATTATCCGCTTAACAATACCATCATTGATCAGTTGAAGGTCCAGGTAGAACTGCAACCAGAAGCCACCGCGCTGATATTCACAGGCCAGCATTTAACCTATCGTGAGCTGGACGAACGCGCGGCGCAGGTAGCGCACTACCTCCGCAGCAAAGGCGTTGCCAACCACTCGCTGGTGCCCATCTGCCTTGAACGTTCGCTGGAAATGATCATCAGCATACTGGGCATCCTGAAGGCCGGTGCGGCCTATGTGCCCATCGATCCGGAATACCCGGCAGACCGTATCAGCTACATGCTGGCAGATACCGGTGCTGATGTGATGGTCAGCAGCAACAGCTGCAGCAGCAAACTGCGTGTAGCCAATCCCGATGCGACCATCGTGCTGGTAGATGAAGAAGCCGCCGCCATCGGCAATTGCCCGGTAACTGAACCGGCGAGACTGCCGGCACCGGGAGACCTGGCTTATGTGATCTATACTTCCGGATCTACCGGTAAGCCCAAAGGCGTAATGCTGGAACACCGTGGCGTGGTAAACCTCGCCCTCAGCCAGCGCGATGCCCTGTGGCTGAAGCCTGGCATGCGTTCTCTCCAGTTTGCCTCTTTCGGTTTTGACGCTTCCTGCTACGAAATATTCAATACCCTGCTGAGCGGCGGTATCCTGGTGCTGCCGCGCAAAGAAGACCTGCTGTCGGCCGATAGCTTCGCGGAACTGGTGAATACCCAACAGGTAGACCTGGTAACACTGCCGCCTTCTTACCAGCATATTATCAAAGACGTGTTAGGACCGGTGAGGACCATCGTGTCTGCGGGAGAGCCGCTGAACCGCGAAGACGGCAAGTACCTGCAAGGCAAAGGCATCCGGCTGATTAACGCCTACGGGCCTACGGAGAATACCGTTTGTACCACGCTCACCGACCAGCCTATACGGGAAGATAATGTGGTGACCATCGGTAAGCCTATTGCCAATGTAAACGTATACATCCTGGACCGCTATGGCGCTTTGTGCCCCATCGGCGTGGCAGGGGAGATGTGCATCGGAGGTGCTAACCTCGCCCGTGGTTACCTCCATCGCGAAACACTGACCAGGGAGAAATTTATCCCGCATCCTTTCAGTACTGTGCCGGGCGCCCGCCTGTACCGCACGGGAGATACCGCCCGCTGGCTCGCAGACGGCAATATCGAATACATCGGCCGTATAGACCATCAGGTGAAAATACGCGGCTTCCGTATTGAGCTGGGCGAAATTGAAACCGTCCTGCAGGAATGCGCACTGGTAAACGAAGCCGTAGTGCTGGCAAGGGCCGATGGTGCCGACAACAAACGGTTGGTGGGTTATATCGTGCCGCAGGGCGACTTTGACAAGGAAGGCATCCTCAGTTACCTGAAGGAAAAACTGCCGGAATACATGGTGCCTGCCCTGCTGATACCCATGGAACAACTGCCGGTGACTGCCAGCGGTAAAATAGACCGCCGTGCCCTGCCTGATCCGGACGATCTGCACAAAGGCACCTTCGTTGCACCCCGGGATACCATGGAAGAAGACCTGGCCACTATCTGGCAGGAACTGCTGGAAGTACCACAGGTAGGCATATACGATGATTTCTTTGAACTGGGCGGCGACTCGCTGCTGGCGGTAAGGGTGGTGGCCCACCTCAAACGGAAGCTGGCCATTCAGCTCTCTGTCAGCAAGCTGTTTGAATGTAAAAACATCGCGCAGCTGGCCGCCTACATCCAGGCGGTGACGACTGCCGCCCCAACCGAAAGTGATGCCGCCTATGATGTACATGAGCTGTAAGTCGGTATCCATCAACATTTACTGGTATTATAATTACAACATATGATTGAGGTTAATTTTGATAAAGCAATAGCGGTAGTAGCAAAAGCCCGGGCACAGGGAGTTATACTTTTTCTGGAAGATGGTAAAATCAAATTCCGGACACCGAAAGATGCCGGTATTACGCCGGAACTGCTGGAGGAAATTAAACTGCACCGGGATGAGATCAACGCATTGCTGCATCAGTCCATCTCTGCAGAAACGGCGCCCATCAAGGCAGGTGCGGCAGCGGGCCATACAGGCGTGCGGCTGTCGTTCAGCCAGGAAAGGCTTTGGTTCATCGACCAACTGGAAGGAAGTGTTAAATACCATATTCCCATTGTACTGAAGCTCAAAGGAGATCTGCATGTGGAAGCCCTGCAGCAGGCGCTGCGCACCATTGTCAACCGCCATGAGGTGTTACGTACTGTGTTCAGGGACATCGCCGGGGTGGCCTCCCAGCTGGTGTTAGATAAAGACGCCTGGCAGATGGAGATGATCACGGCGCCGGAATATTATCATGACCCGGCAGCATTAGCGCAGGCCATACAAACGATTATCGATACGCCCTTTGACCTGGCGACCGATCATATGCTGCGCGCCAGCCTGATCACACCGGGAGCAGGGGAATATATTCTGGTGGTAGTAATGCACCATATCGCGGCAGACGGCTGGTCAACCGGCATCATCGTGCGGGAACTGGTAGAGCTGTACCACGCCGGCGTATCAGGTGCAGCGCCGCAGTTGCCGGCGATGGAGATACAATACGCAGACTATGCCGTATGGCAACGTCAGTACCTCTCCGGTGATACGCTGGCCGCGCAGTTAGGGTACTGGAGAGGTCAGCTCTCCGGTACCCCGGTACTGGACCTGCCGGCGGATTACCCGCGGCCGGCTGTTCAGAGCAGCCGCGGCGCTGTGATTACGTTTAACCTTGACCGTGATGAGTCCGATAAGATAAAGACCTTTTCCCGGCAACAGGGCGTTACGGTATTTATGACACTGCTGGCGGCTTTTAAGGTATTGCTGTACCGTTATACCGGCCAGGAAGATATCTGCGTCGGTACACCGGTGGCCGGCAGAACACGGAAAGAAACAGATAACCTCGTTGGCTTTTTTATCAACTCACTGGCATTACGCAGTGACCTGTCGGGACACCCGTCGTTTATCTCCCTGTTACAGCAGGTAAAACAAACGACCCTTGCGGCATACGACTACCAGGAACTGCCCTTCGAGAAGATAGTGGAGGTGGTGGTAAAAGAAAGGGACATGGCCAGAAACCCATTGTTCCAGGTGATGTTTGCCCTGCAAAACACGCCGGCAGCACCGGAACTGGAACTGGACGGCGTTACGTTCTCCTACATGGACACAGCACATACCACCGCCAAATTTGACCTTACCTGTTCCTTTGAAGAGACGACAACCGGCTTTGCAGGAAGGATGGAATACTGCACCGATCTGTTTGATGCGTCAACCATCCAACGGATGATCGGGCATTTGCAGCTGCTGATAAAAAATGTCCTGCAGACACCTGATGAACCTGTTCACTTGTTACCCCTGCTGTCTGCCGAAGAGCGGGAGCAGGCGCTGACTACTTTTAACAATACAGCTGTTCCCTATGCCGATGACCAGTCCATTGTGGCGCTATATTCCGCGTGGGCGCAACAGACGCCCAAAGCCACGGCACTCCTGTATGGAGACGCCGTGATGTCTTACGGTGAACTGGAAACGCTGTCCAATCAGCTGGCGCATTACCTGCGGAGCAAAGGCGTGCAACAGGGAGGCATCGTTCCTGTTTGTACGGAACGCTCCATCGATATGATGGTGGGCATTCTCGCCATCCTCAAAACCGGTGCGGCATATATGCCGCTGGACCCGGCCTATCCGGCGGAAAGGCTGCGTTTCATGCTGGATGAAAGCCGCAGTAGCGTGCTATTGACTACGACGGACTTTCAAAACCGCTTCCTGGAGGAGCAGCCGGACAGGGAGCTGGTGTTGGTTGACCAGCTGCCGGCGTTGCTGACAGGACAACCGGACACTATGCCCGGTAATCCGCCATCTGCCAATGATCTGGCTTATGTGATGTATACATCCGGTTCTACCGGCAAACCCAAAGGCGTGCTGGTAACACACCGCAATGTAACAAGCCTGGTATTGCAACCAAATTATGTTTCGTTGGACGCCGGTAAGACGATCCTGTCTGCCGGGTCGCTGGCCTTCGATGCCACCACCTTTGAATATTGGGGTGCGCTGTTACATGGGGGCCGGCTGGCGCTCAGCGTTGGCAATAGTTTGCTCGACAGTGCGGTGTTTAAACAAGAGCTATACAGCAAAGCGGTAACGACGTTGTTTATCACGACAAGCTGGTTTAATCAACTGGTGGATACGGACATTACTGTATTCGCCCGGTTGTCAGCCATTCTCACCGGTGGTGAAAAGATGTCTGAGAAACATGTGGAGCGTTTCCGGCAGGCATATCCTGATATCAGTATTAGTAACATATACGGCCCTACGGAGAATACCACTTTCTCTTTAAGTTATTATATCAATGACCGGGGACCTGCTTCCAATACGCCGATAGGCGTGCCGCTGAATAACCGTACAGCCTATGTGCTGGACGATGCACAACAGCTGGTGCCGGTAGGCGTAGCCGGTGAATTATACGTAGGCGGGGCTGGCTTGGCCTCTGGTTACCTCGATCGGCCGGAGCTGACAGCAGAGAAATTTATCGCTCATCCTTTCAGCAATAATCCGGAAGAAAAGCTCTATCGCACCGGGGACCGCGCCAGGTGGCTGCCGGACGGCAATATCGTATACATGGGCCGCGTCGATGATCAGGTGAAAATTCGCGGCCACCGTATAGAACCAGGTGAGGTGGAAGGCGTATTGCTGGCCTCTCCTGATGTGGCTCAGGGTATAGTGGTCGTCAAAACGGATGATAAAGGCATCAAAAGGCTGGTGGCTTACGTAGTGCCGGTCAATACTTTAGATAAAGATCAGTTGGTTAGCTACCTGAAAGTGAAGCTGCCGGAATACATGGTGCCTTCGGTCATCGTACCGATGGATAAATTCCCGGTCACTGCCAACGGAAAGATTGATAAGAAAGCGTTGCCGGAGCCTGAATTGAACACCTTGTCTGCCCATAGCTATGTAGCGCCCCGCACCAAAGTGGGTAGCGACATGGCGCAGATCTGGCAGGAACTGCTCGGTGTACCACAGGTAGGGATATACGATAATTTCTTTGAACTGGGCGGCGATTCTATTATCACCATACAGGTAGTCAGCCGCGCAAGGAAGGCCGGTATCAGACTGCATCCCCGCGATCTTTTTCAGCATCAGACCATCGAAAGGCTGGAAATACTGTTGTCTGAAAACAAGGAACAGGTGATGACCGGCGAACAGGGATTGCTGACCGGCGAAAGCGGCCTGATACCGATACAGCGCTGGTTCTTCGATAACAATGCAGCGGCTGCGGGCCACTTTAACCAGAGCGTGTTGGTCGGCATCGATAAAAAGATATCTCCCGACCGGCTGTCGTCAGCCATCAGAGCATTGGTGCGTTACCATGACGCACTGCGTTTTGTTTATCATTCAGATGAAAGCGGATGGCATCAAACGTATGGCACCTACGAAGCGGGCCTCGCGGTGGAAGATCTGCGTGAAATACCGGAAGGATCACTGCCGGAACATATTGCTGCGTATAGCCGTACCATACACCAGTCACTCGATATCACCAAAGGCATATTGATGCGTGCAGTGCTGTTGCAGACGCCGCATAACGAAGAACATAACCGGCTGTTGATCATTGTACATCATCTGGCTGTAGATGGCGTGTCCTGGCGTATTTTGCTGGAAGACCTGGAAGTATTGTTACAGGAAGATGCTCCTGCACTGACCCTTGATAAAGGTAATTCCTATCGTCAATGGTATGAAGCGCTGGTGGCTTATTCCGCTCAACGACGTCTGACGGCGCAATTGCCTTACTGGGAAAAAATATATCAGGAAGGCCGCCTGGCGGCTTTAAAAGAAGCTACGCCATTTGAAGGAAAGGTGACCATCGCTGATGTTGATAATATCGAAACAAGGCTGGATGCCGGTCTTACCCGGCACCTGCTGCAGGACGCTCCGCAGGCTTATCATACGGAGATCAACGATATCCTGTTGAGCGCGCTGGCGCTGGCCGTTGGCAAATGGAACAGCAGCGGGCGTGTTTGCATAGGCCTGGAAAGCCATGGCCGGCATGACATTGGCGGCATGGACATCAGCCGCACCGTGGGCTGGTTTACCAGTTTGTACCCGGTGTTGCTGGAAGTAGACAGCCATCAGTCGCCCGGTGCGGTACTGCGCAACGTCAAGGAACAGCTGCGCGCCGTGCCTGACAAAGGCATCGGCTTCGGCGTATTAAAACAACTGTTGCAAACGCCGTCCCTGCAAGGCAACGATCCATGGGACATCGTATTCAACTACCTCGGGCAATCGGACCGTGTGGTAAAAACAGATGGTATGTTGAGCCTGGTAGAAGAATCTTCCGGAGCGGGCGTAGGAGACAACTATGTAGTGCAGGAAAAACTGGGTGTCAACAGTATTGTTAACGATGGTTCCCTGATACTGATCTGGTCTTACAGCAGGAAACACTTTCAGGCACAACAGGTACAGGCGCTGGCCGATGATTTTATCCTGCAACTGCAACAGCTGATTGCGGACTGCCTGGCACAGCAAACAGCCCTGGTATCTCCCTCAGACTACGGGCTGCAAGGGGTTATGACCATCAATGAACTGGACACCTTTCTGGATGCTGCCCACACCGGTATATCACGGCGTGCGCAGGTTTCCGGATTGTATCGTTTAAGCGCGCTGCAGGAAGGCATGTTGTTCCACAGCCTGTATGATCAGGCTGGAGGCGCTTACATAGAGCAGTTCGGCTGCGATCTGCTCAACGTGCAGCCCAACGCATTTAAAGCGGCATGGGAGCATCTGCTGCGGCAGCATACGATCCTGCGCACGGCTTTCTTCAGCGATGAAGCGGCCATTCCGTTGCAGGGCGTTTTCAAAGAAGCGGCACTGCCGTTCCGGTTGCTGGACTACAGCAGCATGGACGAAGCCGCGCGCCGGCAGGCGGTTGAAGCCTTCACACAACAGGACGCCACAGAAGCGTTCGACTTTAAAACAGCTCCTCTGATGCGCATCGCGCTGATCAAATTAACGGAGGGCCGTCACCGTTTGTTATGGACATTCCATCATATCCTGTTTGATGGCTGGTCTGTTCCTGTTTTAATGGAATCCTTACTGCACACGTATGAGGCCCTGGTGAACGGCAGGCCGGTGCCGGAAGGAGCGGAAGACCGTTACGAAGACTTTATCCGTTATCTCGAAACACGGGACGAAGAAAAAGAAGAACAATACTGGCGTAGGTATATGGAGGGCGTGGAAGACCCCACCCTATTGCCTTTTGTACGCTCCGGCGCAGACCGGACGCGTGAGGCAGGCACCTATAAAGATCATATACTCCGCGTGGATGAAACGCTGACGGCAAAGATCAATGCTTTTGCGCAACAACAGCATGTGACCGTTAATACGCTCATGCAGGGCGTGTGGGCGTTGCTGTTACATCACTACACGGGGCAGGACCATATCACCTATGGCGTAACAGTGTCCGGCCGTCCGGAGGACCTGGCCGGCGTGGAACAACGCGTAGGGATGTACATCAATACTATTCCGTTGCATACGGAAGTACCTGCACAGCAAACGCTGGGAGCATGGCTGCAGGAGCTACAGTCAGGCCAGTTGCAGAGCCGCGAGTTCCAGCATACAGGACTGGATACTATCCGGCACTGGTGTGGTATTGCCGGTGATCTGTTTGATACCCTGCTGGTATTTGAAAACTATCCCGTCAGCAAAGTGATTGAAGCGCAGGCCTGGCAGCTGCAGATTGAAAATGTAGCAGTACAGGAAAAGACCAACTATCCGCTGACGGTCCTGGTAGGTGCAGGAGAAACGATCAACATTCGTTTTAGCTATAATACAGCTCTGCTGGCAGATAATTACCTGCAAGCTATCGCAGGTCATTTTGAAACACTGCTGTCACAACTGCCGGACAATGCAGACAACCTCTTACCGGCGCTGCCGTGGCTCACGACAACAGAAGAGCAATTGCTTCGTACGTTCAATGACACCGCAGTTAAATGGCCGGAACAAAAGACGCTGGTCGATCTCTTCGCCGCACAGGTGGACCGTACGCCGCTGCTGACCGCCGTGGTGGACGAGCAGGCAAGCCTGACCTATCGTGAGCTGGACGCCCTCACGAACCAGCTGGCGAATTACCTGAACAGCAAAGGCGTAGGTGCGGAAACGTTAGTGCCCGTGTGCCTGGAACGCTCACTGGACATGATCGTGGCCATTGTGGCTATCCTGAAGGCCGGAGCTGCCTATGTGCCGGTAGACCCTACCTATCCGGAGGAAAGGATCTTGCACATACTGGAAGATACCAATGCGGATATCATCCTTACAGACCATAGTGGTTTCCACGCCATACCGGACAATTTCGCCGGAGCCGTGCGCCTGGACGAAATACGGCCGGTACTGGCCATTTATCCGGACACCCCGCCCACGCAGGTTGTTCAGCCCGGCCAGCTGGCCTATGTCATCTATACTTCCGGTTCCACCGGAAAACCCAAAGGGGTGATGAATGAACACGCAGGGGTGGTGAACCGCCTGTTGTGGACCCAGAAATATTTTGGCCTCAATGGAGACGATGCCATTTTACAGAAGACAACATTTTGTTTTGATGTGTCCGTATGGGAGCTGCTATGGCCGCTTATCTGCGGAGCGCGGCTGGTGATGGCCATTCCGGACGGACAGAAAGATACCGGGTATCTCAAAAACGCCATCGATCGTTATGGTATTACCACGGTCCACTTCGTACCGTCTATGCTGCAGCTCTTCCTGGAAGATGTGACGCCGGATGATGTTCCGGGGCTGAAAAGAGTGCTGTGCAGCGGCGAAGCGCTGAAGCCGCAACACGTAAGCCTGTTCCGCGAGAAGATCCCGTATGCCGGCCTGTATAATCTCTACGGCCCTACGGAGGCTGCTATTGACGTTACCTGCTGGCATGTGCCGGATGATTTGGGCGAACATGAAATTGTATCTATCGGTCAACCGGTAGCGAATACACAACTATATATCCTCGATAAAGCCGGCGGCTTGCTGCCACCGGGTGTTTTCGGGGAACTGCATATCGGCGGGGTACAGGTGGCCCGTGGTTACCTGAACAGGGAAACCCTGACGGCAGAGAAATTCATTGACGATCCCTTCAGCAATGGCAGACTGTATAAAACAGGCGACTGGTGCCGCTGGTTGCCGGACGGTAATATAGAATACGCCGGCAGAATAGACGACCAGGTGAAGATCAGAGGCTTCCGCATTGAGCTGGGAGAGATAGAGAGCGTATTGCTGGAAAACGAACAGGTCAGCGAAGCGGTCGTTGTCGCGAAAGATGCGCCTGATGGCAGTAAACGCCTGATCGGCTACGTAGTGCCGGCAGGGGAGATAGACCGCACAGCGGTGCTGGACAACCTGAAGCGCCGCCTCCCTGAGTACATGGTGCCTGCTGTGCTGATTCCGCTGCCTGTTATGCCGCTTACCGCCAGCGGAAAGATCAACCGGAAGGCCCTGCCTGCACCGGATGAAACCTTCCTGGCATCATCAGCCTATGTGGCTCCGGGAAATGAAACAGAACAGGTGCTGGCCAATATCTTTCAGCATATTTTGGGAATATCGCGTGTAGGCGTTAACGATAATTTCTTTGCGTTGGGAGGCAACTCATTGTTGTCGATGCGGCTGGTAGCAGCGGTGCGTAAACAGCTGCAGCTGGAACTGCCGGTGAAAGCGGTGTTTACCCATGCCACCGTCGCCTCGCTGGCAGCACATCTGCTGGAACAGGAGCATGCTGCCCCTGTATTGCCGGTAGTAGAGGCGGTTTCACGCCCGGAAAGGGTGCCGTTGTCGTTTAGCCAGGAACGTTTGTGGTTCATTGACCAGCTGGAAGGCAGCGTACAATATCACATTCCAGTGGTATTGCGGCTGAAAGGAGCGCTGGACAAAGAAGCGCTGGCATCTGCGCTGCAAACCGTTATCAATCGCCATGAAATACTCCGGACAGTCATTGCACAGGAAGACGGTGTTGCCTGGCAACGGCTGCTGGACCGCGACCAGTGGCAGCTGACAGTCACTGACGAACCGGTCTACCATGAAGATCCGCTGGCATTGTCCTCACTGGTGCATGCGCTGGTGCAGGCGCCTTTCGATCTCGCTAAAGATCATATGATGCGTGCGCACCTCGTAGTGCTGTCACCGACCGAACATGTGCTGGTAGCGGTGATCCACCACATCGCATCTGACGGCTGGTCTTCTGCTATCATGGTAAAAGAGCTGGTGGACCTGTACCGGTCTTTTGTTCACCGGGAAGCAAGCCAGCTGCCTGAGCTACCGTTGCAGTATGCCGACTATGCCATCTGGCAGCGCCGTTACCTGACAGATACGGTGCTGGCGTCGCAGCTGGATTACTGGAAAGAAAAGCTGGGCGGCGTAGAGACGTTACAGTTACCGACCGACTACTCCCGCCCTGCGGTACAACGCAACCGCGGCGCTGTGACATGGTTCCGGCTGGACGGGCAGCTGACAGCTGGTCTCCGGTCGTTGGCACAGCAACAGGAAGCCACTTTGTTTATGACATTGCTGGCGGCATTTAAAGTGTTGTTGTTCCGTTACAGTGGTCAGGAAGATATCTGTGTGGGCAGTCCGGTTGCCGGCCGTACGCGGCAGGAGACTGAATCACTCATCGGTTTCTTTATCAATACCCTGGCATTGCGCAGTTACGTAGATGGTGAACAGTCTTTCCACAGCCTGTTGCAGGCGGTGAAGGAAACGACGCTCAACGCGTACCAGCACCAGGAAATACCTTTTGAAAAAGTAGTGGAGGCGGTGGTGAAAGAGCGCGATCTCAGCAGAAGCCCGCTGTTCCAGGTGATGTTTACCCTGCAGAATATGCCGGATAGCGCATCGCTGGAATTGGAGGGACTGCAACTGGCGGCGGAACCATTGTCTTACGCTACCACACAATACGACCTTAGCTTTACGCTGGAAGATACAGCAGAAGGCCTGCGGGGCAGTGTGGAATATTGCACGGACCTGTATGTGCCTGGTACCATAGACCGTATGGTACAACATTTTGAGCAGCTGTTGCGCAGCGTGGTGGCAGCGCCGGCTGCCCGTCTCCAATCCCTGCCTATGCTCGGAAAAGAAGAGGAGATACAGCTGCTGTACGGATTTAATCCCACCAGCCAGCCTGCTCCCGAAACGGACACAAAAACACTGGCCATCCTGTTTGAAGAACAGGCAAAACGCACACCTGCCGCTACGGCGTTGGTGTTTGGCAATACCGCGCTGACCTATCAGGAACTGGACGAACGCGCCGGGCAACTGGCGGCACAGTTGGCGCGCCATGGCGTTGGTGCAGGCGCGTTAGTACCGCTGTGTATTGACCGCTCCCTGAACATGATGGTGGCCATCCTGGGCATCCTGAAAGCCGGAGGGGCTTATGTGCCGCTGGACCCGCAGCAGCCCGAAGAACGTATCGGCCGGATATTGGAAGATATGGGTGGCGACCCGCTGATCGTGACCACACCAGCGCTCACGCACCTGTTTCCGCCGAAGGCGAAATTATTATTGCCCGATGACTGGAACAATCCGGCAGGAGAGGATTATGAAATAAAAGCCGCTGCACCGGAAGATACGGCCTATGTGATCTATACTTCTGGTTCCACCGGCGTCCCCAAAGGCGTGGTGATCCCGCACGCGGCGATCGTCAATTTCATCGTTCACCGCAGCCGTGATTTTAGTATAGACGTGACCGATAGAGTATTGCAATTCTCCAACTACTGCTTTGACGCTTCGGTAGAACAAATGTTCCTGCCGCTGGTGAATGGTGCCGTGCTGGTGCTGATACCGGAAGCATTGCGGCTGGACCGGCAGGAGTTTGAGCTGTTGCTGGAACAGGAGAAAATTACCCATCTGGACACTACGCCCGGTTTCCTCGCGTCTATTACGCCGGGCAACTACGGCTCCCTGCGCCGCGTGGTTTCCGGTGGGGAAGCCTGCAGCCTGCAGCTGGCAGCTGCCTGGGCGCCGCATGTGGACTTCCATAACGAGTACGGGCCTACGGAAACAACGGTAGTGGCCACGGCGTACCATTTCCAGTTGCAACAGGCAATAGGTACAGAGATGCTGCCTATCGGCAAGCCGCTGACCAACGTACGTGCTTATATACTCGACAATAACCATCGTCCTGTTCCTATAGGCGTACCCGGAGAACTGTTCATCGGTGGCATACAGGTTGCGAAAGGTTATCTGAACAATCCGACGCTTACCGCAGAGAAATTTGTTTATGATACATTCTCCGGCCATAACGACAAACTATACCGTACCGGTGACTTGGCTTGCTGGCTGGCAGACGGTAACATCGCTTACCTTGGCCGTATAGACGATCAGGTGAAACTGCGCGGTTACCGTATTGAGCTGGGCGAGATAGAAAGCGCGCTGTCACAACATCCGGACATACGGGAAGCCATAGCGGCCGTGAAAGCCGATAGCGCCGGCCACAAAAGGCTGGTGGCTTACCTCACCGGCGAAACACTGCCGGAGCGGGAAGCTCTGTCCGCCTTCCTGCGCGACAGGCTGCCGGAATACATGGTGCCTGTGCAATTTATTCAGATAGCCACCATACCGTTAACCCCTAACGGTAAGGTAGATAAAAAAGCATTGCCGGTACCGGACGTGGAAGCACTGAGCGGCAATGCTTTTGTTGCGCCCCGTAATGAAGCCGAATCCCAACTGGCCGCCATATGGCAAAACCTGTTGAACGTACAACAGGTAGGGATATACGATAACTTCTTTGAACTGGGCGGTGATTCCATTATCACCATACAGGCTGTAAGCAGGGCCAGGAAAGCAGGCCTGAACCTGCATCCGGCCGACTTGTTCCGTTATCAGACCATTGCCGGCCTCGCCGCCATGCTGGCATCCAAACAGGACACGCCGGACAGTCATGCCGAACAGGGCCTGCTGACAGGCGCCAGCGGACTGTTGCCCATACAGCACTGGTACTTCGCCCATACTGCGGATGTTACCGGGGAAACACATTTTAACCAGGCCTTGTTGCTGGAAGTAGACAAAACAGTGGAGGTAAGTGCGCTGGAGACAGCGATAGAAAGGCTGTTGCAGCACCACGATGCGTTGCGTTTTTCCTATACAACGAACGACGGGCAATGGCAGCAAACGTACGGCGCGCACAACGGCACGCTCGAAGTCATTGACCTGCGTGATGAAACAACAGACACGCTGCCGGCGGAAATCACCACAAGGGCCGAGTACTATCAACGCAGCCTGCATCCTGAACAGGGCATCGTGACGCGTACCGTTTTCATGACCACACCGGATACCGCTTCCCACAACCGGCTGCTGATCGTGGTACACCATCTGGCCATTGACGGGGTTTCCTGGCGTATCCTGCTGGAGGACCTGGACCAGCTGCTGAAACAAGCGGCTACCGCGCTTCCGCTGAAGAGCAATTCCTATCGCCAATGGCAGGAAACACTGACCGCTTATGGTCAGCGGCCTAAAGTGCAGGCGCAGCTGGCATACTGGCAACAAACAGCGGCAGGCTACACGCCGTTACAGGGCGACAAGGCCTTTGACGGGGCGGTGACCATCAGGGATACGGCCAATCACGTAGTGCGATTGAACGCCGGGCAAACCCGCCGCCTGTTGCAGGACGTCCCTAAAGCATACCATACCGAAATAAACGACCTGCTGTTATGTGCGCTCGCCATCACGTTGCAGGAGTGGAACAATACGGATAATGTTACCATCGGGCTGGAAGGCCACGGCCGTGAAGCCATCGATGCCACAACAGATATCAGTCGCACCATAGGCTGGTTTACCAGCCTCTATCCCGTAAAACTTTCCACCGGCGCAGGCAGCATCGGTGAGCGACTGAAGGCGGTAAAAGAACAATTGCGCAATGTCCCTGATAAAGGTCTGGGATATGGCGTGTTAAAATACCTCCAACAGGAACCGGCGCTGCAAGGCAACGATCCATGGGACGTGGTGTTCAATTACCTTGGTCAGACCGGCAATATCACCGCTACAGACGGTTTGCTGCGTATGGCCGCGGAATCTCCGGGCGCCGCGATCGGCAAAGACTTCCCGCTGACAGAAAAAATCGCGGTGGACAGCATGGTACAGGATGGAGAGCTGGTGCTCCGGTGGAAATACAGCAGTCAGCATTTTTCCGCTGCCGCCCTGGAGAAAATGGCCGCTGCCTACATCAGGCACCTGGAGGCGCTGATCACGCACTGTGCAGACCGCCACGAGCCGGCGTTTACGCCATCGGACTTCGGTCTGGGCCGGGAAATCAGTGTTGCGGAACTGGATACTTTCCTCGATGCCAAAGTGGGCGCCGTCGCCCGTCGTACCAGGATCAGTAGCCTCTACCGGCTCACCGGGCTGCAGGAAGCCATGCTGTTCCACGCATTGTACGATGAGCACTCCAACGCCTATATGGAGCAGTTTACCTGCGACCTGCTGCACCTCAACGAGCCCGCTTTTATCCAGAGCTGGAACCTTTTACTGCAAAGGCATACCGCCTTACGCAGCGGCTTCCATGCCGATGAGTTCAGCATCCCGGTACAAGGCGTTTACCAGGACGTGCAGGTGCCAGTGGTGTTACAGGACTATCGCGGCCTTACCGCCGAAGAGCAGCAGGAAGACATGGCGGCTTTCCTGGAAGCGGACCGCAACAAAGGATTCGATTTCAGTCACCCGCCGCTGATGCGGCTGGCATTGATACGCCTGGATGACGACCGTCATCGCATGGTATGGACTTCCCATCATATTTTGTTTGACGGCTGGTCATTGCCGCTGATACTGGAAAACCTGTTACGGATATACGAAGCTGTCGTGACACAGGCTCCTTTGCCGGTGTTTACGGAAGACCATTACGAAAACTATGTCCGCTACCTGGAACGTCAGGATAAAGAGCAGGAGGAAGCCTTCTGGCGCAACTATATCAAAAATGCCACTGACGCCACGTTGCTGCCCTTTATCGGGGCTGCTGAAGCGCGCAACGCCGGCGTGGGCAGCTACCGCCAGGAACTGCTGGAGCTGGACGAGGCGGTCACCCGCAACATCCACCAATTTGCGCACCGTCACCGTATCACGCCCAATACCATCATACAGGGCGTGTGGTCGTACCTGTTATACCGTTACACCGGCCGACGGGAAATTACCTTCGGCATCACGGTGTCTGGCAGGCCGGAAGGATTGCCAGGCGTAGAACAGGCCGTGGGGATGTATATCAATACCCTGCCTTTGTGTGCCGTCATCGATCCGGCCAGGCCGGTCACCGCATGGCTGCAGGAATTACAGGCATCGCAGCTGCAATGCCGCGAGTACCAGTATACGCCGCTGGATGATATGCAACGATGGACGGGCATTACAGGAGACTGGTTTGATACGCTGCTGGTATACGAAAACTACCCTGTAAGCAAGATGGAGGCTGCGCAGCAAGGCGCATTGGGCGTGGAAAATATTGCAGTACATGAACAAACCAACCTGCCGCTGGAAATACTGGCCGCTGTGGCAGATACCATCCGCATCACGCTGCGCTACAACGCGGACCTGATGGCTGATACCTATATCGCCGCTATCCGCGGGCATTTCGAAGAAGTGCTGTTGCAGATGACGGCTCATGACAACATACAATTACATCAACTGGACATATTAACGGCAGCAGAACGGATACTGCTGACAGAAACACTGAACAGCCGCAAAGTGGCGTTCCCGCAGGAGAAAACAGCCGTGTCCATCATCCGTGAAAGAGCGGACATGATGCCGGATGCCACCGCGATCATCTTCGGAGAAACGGAGCTGACCTATCGCGTGCTGGAAGAACGCTCCAACCAGGTGGCCCACTACCTGCAAAGCCTGGGCGTGAAAAAAGATATGGCCGTGCCCATCTGCATAGAACGGTCACCGGAGATGGTGGTCGGTATACTGGGCATCCTGAAGGCCGGCGGCGCTTATGTGCCGGTAGATACTGCCTACCCCGCGGAAAGAATCGCCTTCCTGCTGGAAGATGTGGAAGCCACGGTGGTATTGAGCAGCCTGCTGCTGAAAGAAAAAATAGCCGCTGTCACCAGCGCCCGCGTGATCGCGCTGGATGACCGCCGGGAGGAGTTGTTCCGTCAGCCTGTGGCAGGCTCCCTGCTGTTGCCATCTCCCGCGGACCTGGCTTACATCATCTATACCTCCGGTTCCACCGGCAAACCCAAGGGCGTGCTGATAGAACACCGGGGCATGTTGAACCATCTGTATGCAAAAATCAATGACCTGCGGCTCGACCATCGTTCGGTAATCGCCTTCACGGCTTCCTATACCTTCGATATCTCCGTATGGCAAATGCTGGCAGCACTGCTTTGCGGCGGTACCACCATCATCTATTCGGAAGAAACCATTATGCAGCCGGAGCAGCTGATGCGGGAGGTAAACCGCCAGCAGGTGACTATCCTGGAACTGGTGCCTTCTTATCTGGCTACGGTATTACAGGAAGATATTCCCGTGAAACTGGACGATCTGGAATTCCTGCTCGTGACCGGTGAAGCGGTGAGCCAACAGGTACTGGCGCAGTGGTTCATGCATCCGCATTACAACCGTATCCCCGTCGTAAATGCGTACGGCCCTACGGAGGCGTCGGACGATATCTGCCACTACATTATGTATGAAACGCCCGTACAGTCCAATATCCCGCTGGGATATCCGGTACAGAACCTCAACATCTACGTGGTGAATGAAGCCATGCAGTTATGTCCCCCCGGCGTGCCCGGTGAGGTATGCGTTTCAGGCGTAGGCGTGGGAAGAGGTTATCTCAAACGTCCGGAACTGACAGCCGAAAAATTCATCACCGATCCGTTTATCACGGGAATGGCTGTACGGATGTACCGTACTGGTGACCTTGGCCGCTGGCTCCCTGACGGCACGGTGGAATACCTTGGCCGTATGGACGACCAGGTGAAAATACGAGGCTTCCGGGTGGAACTGGGCGAGATAGAACACGCGCTGCAACTGCATGAACAGATACAGCAGGCAGTGGTGGTAGCCCGCGCAGACCGCAGAGGGCATAAACAACTGGCGGCTTATGTGGTTACTACGGACGCTTATGACCGTGACAACGTATATGCGTTCCTGAAAGGCCGCCTGCCGGAATATATGGTACCGTCCTGGCTGGTGCCGCTGGAAAAACTGCCGTTGACGGCCAACGGTAAAATAGACCGCAAAGCATTGCCCGCACCGGATGAAGTACAGGGATGGTCGTCACAAACGTATATCGCTCCCCGTAATGAAACAGAGGCCCAACTGGCTGCTGTCTGGGAAGATTTGCTTGGCATAGAAAAAGCAGGTGTGCAGGACAATTTCTTCGACCTGGGTGGGCACTCATTGCAGGTAATACGGCTCACGTCTACCGTCCGCAGGCAGTTCGGTGTGGAGGTAAATGTCAGGACATTCTTCCAGTTGGCCACCATCGAGCAACTGGCGAGGTACATCCGGTTAAATCTTGATCAGCCTTCGGCCGATGATGATGACGATCTTGAAACCATCACCCTATAAAGTATACACCCCATTAATTCTTTTTATTACTCAAACAACCGGTTATGTTAGATTTTAATTTAGTTGACATCGTTGACCTACTGGGAAAGGCCCAGGATTCGGGAATAAAAATATCCTATGACGAAAACGACCTGGTGGTTAAAGTTAGCAAGGAACAAAAGATCGACAGTTCCTTACTGAAGGTACTGAAGGACAACAAACAACATCTTATCACGTATTTCCGGCAATACCACCAGCGTACGGCGGCAGTAACGGGAACGGCTATTGCGGCGGCTTCGGGCCGGTCTGCGGATACGGCCATTCCCCTGTCTTTCAGCCAGGAAAGGCTGTGGATCATCGATCAGCTGGAAGGAAGCGTACAGTACCACCTGTCAGCCGCTCTTCGCATGGAAGGCGCTTTGGACCGTGCCGCATTGGAAAAAGCCCTGTGTGAGATCGTCAACCGCCATGAAATACTGCGTACGGTCATCCGTACCCATGAAGACACCGGCCGCCCGTCTCAATATGTGATGGAGAAAAACCAGTGGCAGCTTACCGTCACAGACGGGGCCCACTGTCTGCATGATAACGCCGCTTTACAAGACCTCCTGAAAAAATATATCGCCATTCCGTTTGATCTGGCAAATGATCACCTGTTGCGCGCGCAACTGATCGTCCTGAAAGAAGATACACATATACTGGTGCTGACGCTGCATCACATCGTTTCTGACGGTTGGTCCACCGGTATCCTCGTGAGTGAACTACAGGCGTTGTACGATGCTTATGCCAACGGATACACGCCGCAGCTGGCGCCACTGGAAATTCAGTATGCCGATTACGCGTTATGGCAGCGTCAGCAGCTGGGCAGTAACGGACTGCAACAACAGCTGGACTACTGGAAGAAACAGTTGTCCGGCATAGCCCCGCTGGAATTGCCATTGGATTATCCGCGGCCCGCCATACAAAGCACCCGCGGTGCTACCATTGATTTTACAATCGATCATACGCTGGCTGAAAAACTGAAACAGCTGTCCCGCCAGGAAGATGTGACCCTCTTTATGACATTGCTGGCCGCTTTCAAGGTATTGTTGTACCGGTACAGCGGTCAGAGTGATATCACTGTGGGAAGTCCGGTGTCCGGCAGGACAAGGGCGGAGATGGAAACGCTGATCGGCCTTTTTGTGAACACGCTGGCGTTGCGCAGTGACCTGAGCGATCATCCTACTTTCCGGGCGCTGTTGCAGCAAATCAAACAGACCACGCTGAGTGCCTATGATCACCAGGAAGTGCCGCTGGAGAAAGTAATTGAAACGGTGGTGAAAGGCCGCGATCCCGGCCGCAGCCCGTTGTTCCAGGTGATGTTCGCATTGCAGAACGCCCCGGCGCCCAAAGCAGATGCGCCCGGTAAGCTACGGTTGTCTGAGGAAAAAATCATCACCGAAAATGCCAAGTTCGATCTTACCCTGATCATGGAAGAAACGAACGATGGCCTGAAAGGCGGCGTGGAATATTGCGCCGACCTGTTTGATGCATCAACCATTCATCGGATGATCGGGCACTTTCAGCTGCTGTTGAAAAATGTGTTGCAGACGCCTGATGTGCCGGTCCACTTGTTACCATTGCTGTCTGCTGAAGAGCGGGAGCAGGCACTCAACACTTTCAACAATACCGCGGTGCCTTATGCGGACGACCAGTCCATTGCAGCTTTGTTCTCCGCGCATGCGCTACAGACTCCCGACGCCGTGGCGCTCCTGTATGGTGACGCCGTGATGTCTTACGGAGAACTGGAAACCCTGTCGAACCAGCTGGCGCATTATCTGCGCAGCAAGGGCGTGCAGCAGGGGGGCATCGTTCCTGTTTGCACGGAACGCTCCATCGATATGATGGTGGGCATCCTCGCCATACTGAAGGCAGGAGCGGCCTATATGCCTTTGGACCCGGCCTATCCGGCAGAAAGGCTGCGTATTATGCTGGATGAAAGCCGCAGTAATGTATTGTTGACCACGACTGATTTTCACGCCCGGTTTATAACGGAAAAGCCGGATAAAGAGTTGGTATTGGTAGATCAGCTGCCGGTGTTACTGGCAAGGCAGCCGGATACCCCGGTTGCTAATCCGCCATCCGCCAATGACCTGGCGTACGTGATGTACACGTCTGGTTCCACAGGCAAACCCAAAGGCGTGCTGGTAACACACCGCAACGTGACAAGCCTGGTGCTGCAGCCGAACTATGTTGCGCTGAATGCGGACACCACTGTGCTTTCAGCCGGATCGCTGGCATTTGACGCTACCACTTTTGAATACTGGGGCGCCCTGCTGAATGGCGGCCGCCTGGCGCTCAGCGTCGGTAACAGCCTGCTCGACAGCGCCGTTTTTAAACAGGAGCTTTACAGCAAGGAGGTAACTACGTTGTTTATTACTACCAGCTGGTTTAATCAGCTGGTGGATACCGATATTACCGTCTTTGGCCGGCTGTCGGCTATCCTCACCGGTGGTGAAAAGATGTCTGAAAAGCATGTGGAGCGCTTCCGGCAGGCATATCCGGACATCAGCATCAGTAACATTTACGGACCTACGGAGAATACGACTTTCTCTTTAAGTTATCATATCAACAGCAAGGGACTTATTCCTAATACACCCATAGGGGTACCGCTCAATAATCGCACGGCCTATGTGCTGGACAGCGCACAGCAGTTAGTGCCTGTAGGAGTGTCAGGAGAACTGTATGTGGGCGGGGCCGGCCTGGCGCCCGGTTACCTCGACCGGCCGGAACTGACCGCAGAGAAATTCGTTCCCCATCCTTTCAGCGATAATCCGGAAGAAAAGCTTTATCGTACCGGCGACCGTGCCCGCTGGCAGCCGGACGGCAACATCATCTACATGGGCCGTATCGATGACCAGGTGAAAATCCGCGGCCACCGCATAGAACCGGGCGAAATAGAAAATATACTGCTGACCTTCCCTGCGGTAGCGCAGGGTGTGGTGGTAGTCAAAACGGACGATAAAGGCACTAAGAGACTGGTGGCCTATGTGGTGCCCGTTGATACGTTGGATAAAGACCAGCTGGTCAGCTATTTGAAAGCGAAATTACCGGAATACATGGTGCCTTCCCAGATTGTGCCCATGGACAAGTTTCCGGTCACTGCCAACGGAAAAATCGATAAAAAAGCATTGCCGGAGCCGTTGTTGGAAAGTGCTGCCAGCTACGTGGCGCCCCGCAATACCATCGAAGAAGCATTGGCCACTGTGTGGCGGGAGCTGCTGGGCGTGCAACAGGTAGGGATATACGACAACTTCTTTGAACTCGGAGGGGATTCTATCATCACCATTCAGGCCGTAGGCAGAATAAGACGCGCAGGGTATGAATTGCAGCCAAGAGATATGTTTGTACATCAGCACATCGCTGCGCTGGCTGCTCATATACAGGCAAATGCAGGCCATGCGGTGATTGGCGAGCAGGGCGTACTCACCGGAGAAAGCGGATTGTTGCCTATACAGCAATGGTTCCTGGATATTGATACCGCTGCTGCCAATCATTTTAACCAAAGCGTACTACTGGGCATAGATAAAAAAGTGTCAGAGGAAATGCTGACTCCTGCTATTCAACAGCTGGTCAGCCATCACGATGCCTTACGCTTTGTGTACCATCACAGCAATGGTGTATGGCAACAGAAGTATGGCACCTTTGAAGGAAGCGTGGAAGTGGCCGACCTGCGCAGCGTAGCGCCGGATCAACTGCCAGTGGCCATTACTGCCACAGCAGACCGTTATCAGGCCAGTCTGGACATTACAACGGGAACGATTATACGAGCGGTATTATTGCTGACACCGGAGACAGAAGCGGCCAACCGGCTGTTCATCGTGGTGCATCACCTGGCCGTAGATGCTGTCTCCTGGCGTATCCTGCTGGAAGACCTGCAACAATTGCTGCAAGGCCAACAGCCGGAGCGAAAGAGCTCTTCTTATCGTCAATGGCAGCAGGCGCTGTCGGCATATGGCACGTCGCAACGCGGACTCTCGCAGGTGGCCTATTGGGAAAAAGTCGTACAGCAGTCACTGACCCTAAAAACAGATCACGCGAATGTTGGCAAAGTAATGGTGTCGGATGTAGGAAGCCATACCGCACAACTGAGCGCTGAGGTGACCCACCAGCTGTTGAAAGATACGTCCAGGGCTTATCATACGGAGATCAATGATGTTTTGCTGACTGCTCTGGCGCTGACGTTGTCGGCATGGAACAATCATTCCGCTGTTATCGTTGGACTGGAAGGACACGGCAGAGAGGACATCAATAAAAATATAGATACCAGCCGTACCGTGGGATGGTTTACCAACCTATTCCCCGTGCTGCTGGAAACCGGCCACAGCGGCCATCCGGGTGAGACCCTGAAGGCTGTCAAAGAACAGCTGCGGAGCATTCCCGACAAAGGCCTGGGATACGGTGTCCTGAAATATTTCAACAAGATACCTGCATTGCAGGGCGCCAATCCATGGAATGTGGTCTTCAACTATCTGGGGCAGTCTGATAACCTGAAAGATGAAGCAGGCCTGTTCAGCGGAGCATCCGAATCGTCCGGTGCAGATACCGCCGCGTCTTTCCCGCTGCAGGAGCTGTTGACCGTGACTGGCCTTGTCAGTAACGGGCAGTTGCAACTGGACTGGAACTATAGCACAAAACATTTTGAAGCGGCCACCATTGCACAACTGGCCAATGAATACCTGTCGCAGCTGGAGCGCCTGGTAGCGCATTGTGTAGCGGTACAAACGCCTGTGTTCACACCTTCCGACTACGGTCTGGGCGCCTGGGTGTCTAACAGTGAGTTGGACAGTTTCCTCGAAGCCACGCACCACGGCGTGCCACGCCGTGAACAGGTGGACAGCCTGTACCGCCTGAGCGGATTGCAGGAGGGGATGTTGTTCCACAGCCTCTACGCCGCAGAAGCCGGTACTTACACCGAGCAGATGACCGTGGACATCGACGACCTGGAGGTGGACGCATTTGTGAAAAGCTGGGACCTGCTGCTGGAAAAACACACGATCCTGCGCACCGCTTTTTATTATGACCGGTTCAGCATTCCCGTGCAATGTGTTTATAAAAAGGTTAAGCTGCCCGTAGAAATACTGGACTATACTGCTTTTGATCAGGACGAACAACACCGGCTGTACCAGGAGTTGTTGACCACTGATCTTCGGCGGGGATTTGATTTTGCAGAAGCACCGTTGATGCGTTTAACACTGGTACGGCTACACGGTAATAATTTCCGGATGTTATGGACTTCGCATCACATTCTGCTGGACGGCTGGTCATTGCCTATCCTGGTAGAAGGCCTGTTGGCCGGGTATGATGCCTTGCTGACCGGCAGTGCGCTGCCTTCGCTGAAGGAAGACCGTTATGGCGAATATATCCAATACCTGGACCGCCTCGACAAAGAGGAAGCAGAACGTTACTGGAAGGGATATTTACATGAGTTGAACGATGCCACCTTATTGCCTTTTATCGGCAATACCACCGCTCGTACCAAAGGCGTAGGCGCATACAATAACCGGAAATTGGTACTGGACGCCGCCTTTACGCAACAGCTGTCGCGTTTTGCGCAACGTCATCATATCACGGTGAACACGCTGATGCAGGGCGTATGGGCGTATCTGTTACACGCCTATACCGGTCATCGTAACGTGGCTTACGGTATTACCGTTTCCGGCCGTCCGGACACGCTGGCCGGTACAGAAAGAGGAGTGGGGCTGTACATCAATACGCTGCCGTTGCATACCGCGGTGGACGAGGGCAGCAACATCATCGATTGGTTAAAACAGATACAGGCAGGTCAGCTGCATAGCAGGGAACATCAATATAATAATCTCCTGGAAGTCCAACAATGGTCAGGCGTTAGCGGAGACCTGTTTGATAGTTCCATTACTTTCCAGAACTACCCCGTGAATGAGATAGTGAATGCGAAGGAGTGGCAGCTGAAGGTGAAGCAGGTGGAATCACATCCGCATACCAACTACCCGCTGACCATCATTATCAGCATTGCCGCAGAAACCAGCCTGGTGTTTGCTTACAACACCGCGTTGCTGGACGATCATTATCTCGAAGCCATTACCGGACATTTTAAACAGGTATTACAACAGATAACTACCGGTTTGGCAGAGACCATCCAGGATATTGAACTGCTGACGCCCACAGAAAAACAACAGCTGCTGAATACCGCTACGGTGGCCTATCCGACGCATACTACCCTTATCGATATATTTGAAGCGCAGGCCGACCGGGTCCCGGAACAAACCGCCGTACGCTGTGAAGAACGCGTGCTGAGCTACAGCGAGCTGGATAAACAGGCGACCCGGCTGGCGCATCATCTCCGTGCCAAAGGCATGACCACCGGCTCACTGGTGCCCTTGTACCTGGAACGTTCTGCCGATATACTGGTGGCGCTACTGGGCATCCTGAAAGCCGGCGGGGCTTATGTGCCCATTGATCCGGATTTCCCGGCAGAACGAGTGGCCTTTATGCTGGCAGACACGGAAGCCAGGGTAATAGTTACCAACAACGCCTGCGCCGGAAAACTGCCGCAGGCAGGCCTGCAGGTGATTACGCTCGATGGCGATGCTGCCCTGCTGGATGCCATGCCGGCTACAAGAATTGCACGCGAATGGATACCCGGCCAACCGGTGTATGTTATTTACACTTCCGGCAGTACGGGCAATCCCAAAGGCGTGATCGTTACCCATCAGAACCTGATGGATTATGTATATGGACTGAAACATGCGCTGCCACTGGAAGACAGCCGTTCTTTCGGTCTTATGTCCAGCATCGCCACCGACCTGGGCAACACTGTTGTGTTTGGCGCCCTGGCGACTGGCGGAGCATTACATGTCTTCACCAAAGATGCCGTGAATGACGCGGAACATATCGCTGCTTATTTTGCCGCACATCCGGTGGACTGCATCAAAATTGTGCCTTCGCACTGGAAAGCATTGTCGTTGCCGGGCAACCTGCTGTTGCCCCGGAAACTGCTCATTTTCGGAGGAGAAGCGCTGGATGCCGGCGTTATAGAAGCTATCCGGGCCTCAGGCAGCAACTGCACTGTGGTAAACCACTATGGCCCAACGGAAACGACTATCGGAAAACTGGTCCATATCGTTCAACCCGATGGCATATACGAACAACAGGTGCCGATCGGTAAACCATTTTCCAATACCCGCATATATGTAGTGTCACCTGCCGGGAAGTTAAGCCCTGTAGGTGTTCCGGGTGAGTTGTATATCGGTGGCGACGGTGTGGCTGCCGGTTATCTGCACCAGGAAGCGCTGACCCACGGGAAGTTCGTGGCAGACCGTTTCCTGCCTGGTGTTACCTCCCTGCTGTACCGCACCGGTGACCTGGTGAAATACCTGCCGGACGGTAATATCCTCTTTCTGGGCCGTGCAGACGACCAGGTGAAGATCCGTGGATACCGCGTGGAATTAGGGGAGATAGAAAACGCACTCGTCAGGAGCGGTTTGACTGAACAGGCAGTAGTGCTGGCGAAGCCGGACCGTAACGGAGATAAACGTCTCGTGGCCTATGTCCTGCGTGGCAGCGGAGTCGACAAGGACGCCCTGCTGGCTTATGTGAAAAATGAATTGCCCGATCATATGCACCCTGCGTTATGGTCGATAGTAGATAGTTTCCCTCTGATGGCCAATGGCAAGGTAGACCGCAAGGCGCTGCCTGATCCCGAGGAGGCCATCGAAACACAACAGGGATATGTAGCGCCCGAAACGGCCACAGAGAAGAAGCTGGCCGCCATCTGGTCAGTGTTGCTGGAGGTGGACGAAGTGGGCCTGCATGACGATTTCTTTGCGCTCGGAGGGCACTCGCTGCTGGCTATCCGCCTCATCTCCGCTATCCGTAAGCAGATGGAGGCGGAAGCGACTATCGGGGACGTATTCGATTATCCTACGGTGGCCGCATTGGCCGGGCAACTGGCCCAACGGACAACACAGTCGTCCGCACCGGTCATCGTACGGAAAGAAAGACCGGCCCGCATTCCGCTGTCTTTCAGCCAGGAAAGGCTTTGGTTTATTGACCGTATGGAGGGCAGCGTGCACTATCATGTGCCGGCAGTACTGCGGCTTAAAGGCCCGCTGGACACGGTGGCACTGGCCACTGCCCTGAAGACGATCGTTGAACGCCATGAAGTGCTCCGCACGGTCATTGAACATGACGGCGCAGAAACCTGGCAAAGGATATTGCAGGCCAACGACTGGCAGTTGCAAATCATTGCCGGTACCGCCTTTATGGCCGAAGCAGCCCTGGAGGACTATATCACCCGTCTGGTGAACGCACCTTTCGATCTCGCTAACGACTATATGCTGCGCGCGCACCTGATCGCCCGGCAGGAGGAAGAGTATGTCCTCGTGGTGACCCAACATCACATCGCTTCCGATGCATGGTCGACCGGCATTATCGTCAATGAACTGGTGGAATTGTATGACGCGCTGACAACAGGGCGTACGCCTTCATTGGCGGAACCGGGCATTCAATATGCCGACTTTGCGTTGTGGCAGCGGGAATACCTCTCTGGCAGCATGTTACAGGACAAAGTGGCCTACTGGAAAAACAAACTGTCCGGCACCGCTACATTGCAGCTTCCGACGGACTTCCCGAGGCCCGCCGTACAAAGCACCCGTGGCAGCATGTATTCGTTTAGGTTTGACCGTGAGTTGTCAAATGCTTTGCAGACATTGTCACAACAACAGGGTACTACCTTGTTTATGACGCTGCTGGCCGCATTTAAAGTACTGTTGTACCGCTACAGCGGTCAGGAAGATATCTGTGTAGGTGTACCGGTGGCCGGCAGAACACGGCAGGAAACAGAAGGACTGATCGGTTTCTTCATTAATACGCTGGCGCTGCGCAGCGACCTGGGCAATGGCCCTGCGTTTACCACCGTACTGCAACAGGTGAAGCAGACCACGCTGGGCGCTTACGAGCAACAGGACGTGCCATTTGAACAGGTGGTGGACGCCGTGGTGAGAGAGCGGGATATCAGCCGTACGCCGCTGTTCCAGGTGATGTTCGTTTTACAGAACGCGCCTGAAGAAGGGGAGTTGAAGCTGGGCAATATAGCATTGGCACAACAGGAAAGCACGCATACCACTTCCCGTTTTGACCTGAGCTGGTCGCTGATAGAAGGCACCGAAGGGCTGATGGGCAGTGTCGAATTCTGCCTGGACCTGTTCCGCGAATCCACGATAGAGCGGATGGTGGCCCATTTCGAACAACTGCTGCGCGCTATCGTACAGGCGCCGGCTACCACGATAGATGAACTGGCATTGGTAACAGCATCGGAAACGCAACAGCTGCTGCATGCGTTTAATCAAACCACGGTAGCTTATCCGGCTGAAGATACCATCCTGTCTTTGTTCGCCGCGCAGGTGGCTATGCGGCCAAATTCAACCGCACTGGCGGCTGCCGGTGTTGCCGTGACGTATAAAACACTGGATGATAGGGCCGTACAGCTAGCGCATTACCTGCTGGGCCAGGGCGTAAAAGCAGGCGACCGTGTACCGGTATGCCTGGAACGCTCGCCGGATATCGTTATGGCGATGCTGGCCATTATGAAGGCGGGTGCAGCTTATGTGCCGGTAGACCCGGCGTATCCGTTGGACCGTATCCGTTATATGCTTCAGGACAGCGGCGCTACCGTTATCATCACGGATACCGCATGTTATGATAGCTTACCGGAGATCGATCAGCTGGCCGTCATCCGGCTGGACGTGGACCGGGATGAAATCACCCGTTATAAATCTGCCGCCGGGCTGCCGGAAATAACAACCGGGCATATAGCTTACCTGATCTATACCTCCGGATCTACCGGTCAGCCGAAAGGTGTGATGGTGCCGCATCGTGGTTTAAGCAACCTGATACACTGGCATCAGCAAGCTTTCCGTGTAAATGCCCATAGCAGGGCCACGGCGGTTTCCGGCGTAGGCTTCGATGCCTTCGGATGGGAAGTATGGCCTTACCTGGCGGCAGGCGCCTATGTATACCTGCCCGACAATGACACGCGCGTGCTCATGCCTTCGCTGATAGCATTGCACCGGCAGCAGGGCTTTACACATGCCTTTATCTCCACCGCGCAGGTACAGGAATTTATCCGTACGGCAGCAGACAAAATCCTGCCGCTGCAATACCTGCTTACCGGCGGCGATCAGCTGCCGGCAACAGATATCAATGGTCTGTCCTATAAAATCATTAACAACTACGGCCCTACGGAGAACAGCGTAGTGGCTACCTGGTATGAACTGACGGCGGCTGACAAAGACCGCGCGCCGGTGATTGGCCGCCCGGTCAGCAATACCAGGGTGTACATCCTTAACCGTCGTGAAAAACTCTGCCCGGCTGGTATCGCCGGCGAAATATGTCTCGCCGGCGACAGCCTGGCATTGGGGTACCTGGGGCGCCCGGACCTTACACAGGAAAAATTTGTGCCCGATCCGTTCCATGCCGGTTCACGCATGTATAAAACAGGAGACCTGGGCCGGTGGCTGCCGGACGGCACCATCGAATACCTGGGCCGCCTCGATGAACAGGTGAAAGTACGGGGCTACCGTATTGAACTGGGCGAAATAGAAAGTGCGCTGGCTGCCAGCGGACAGGTACAGCAGGCTGTTGTGGCAGCACGCAAAGACCATGAAGGCAACCGCCAGCTGGTGGCTTATGTAGTGCCGGCTGTTGATTACCGGAAAGCAGATACCGTTGCGTTCCTGAAGAAACGGCTGCCGGACTATATGGTGCCGGCATTATGGGTAACGCTGGAAAAGCTGCCATTAACGGCCAACGGTAAGATTGATAAAAACGCCTTACCGGCACCGGATATGAATAGTATCGTGGCCAATGAATACGTGGCGCCCCGCAATGCGACCGAAGAAATACTGACAGGTATCTGGCAGGAAGTATTGGGAAGGCAACAGGTAGGGATACACGATAATTTCTTTGAATACGGTGGTAACTCCCTGCAAGTGGTACGCCTCATTGCATTGGTAAGAAGCCGTTTGCAGGTGGAAGTGCCTATCCGGACAGTGTTCGCGCATCCTACGGTGGCAGGACTGGCCAACTGGCTGGCAACGGCAACTGGCATACAACCGGTAACACAGGCACTGACAGCGCAGGCCAGAGGTCCGAAAATTCCGTTGTCTTTCAGCCAGGAGCGGCTGTGGTTCATCCATCAGCTGGAAGGTAGCGTTCAGTACCATATCCCGCAACTCCTGCAACTGCATGGTGATCTGAACATATCCGCCCTGGAACGCAGTCTACAAACGCTTATCAACCGCCACGAAGTGCTCCGGTCTGTCATGAAAGAAGAAGATGGCGTAGTGTACCAGGAAATACAACCCGCTGATACCTGGAAGTTACAGGTGATAGATAACGTGGAAGAATATACGAACGAAGCTACCCGGGAAGCCTATCTCGGCGCATTGGTACGCGCACCGTTTGACCTGTCGCACGACCACCTGCTGCGGGCCCATCTGCTGCGGTTAGGCCATCAGAAACATTTGCTGGTGCTGGTCATCCACCATATTGCGGCCGATGGCTGGTCTATGGGTATCGCCACCAATGAGGTGATGGCGCTGTACAACGCCTTCGCCACCGGCGACGAGGCACAGCTGCCGGAACTGCCGTTGCAGTATACAGACTTTGCCATCTGGCAACGGGCGCAGCTTTCCGCGGATGTGCTGGACCGCAAACTGGCCTGGTGGAAAAATAAAATGGCAGACGTAGCGCCACTGGAACTGCCGACAGATTTTACCCCGTCTTCTACCATCAGCATGAAAGGTGCAAGGATGGGCGTCAGCCTGCCCCAGTCCCTCGGCAGGCAGTTGCAGCAACTGGCATTGCAGCAGGACGCTACGCTCTACATGGTATTGCTCACCGCCTTTAAAGTGCTGTTGCACCGGTACAGCGGACAAGACGATATCAGCGTGGGTACTTCCGCCGCAGGCAGAACGCAACAGGAAACACAAAACCTCATCGGGTTCTTTATCAATACGCTGGCGCTACGCAGCGATCTGGGCAACAACCCGGCTTTCACCGAACTGTTGCAGCAGGTAAAACAGACCACCCTCGACGCCTTCGATCATCAGGAGGTGCCGTTTGAGAAAATAGTGGAAGCCGTGGTAAAAGACCGCGACCCCAATAGAAGGCCGCTGTTCCAGGTGATGTTCGTGATGGACAATACACCGTCAGCTCCCGACTTCCATCTGCACAACCTGACACTGGCGCCGGAAGATGTCACCCACACGACTGCACGCTTTAACATCATCCTTTCCATGACAGAAGACGGTGATGGCCGTTTACATGCAGCGGTGGAATATGCGATGGACCTTTTCAAAGAAGATACTATCCAGCGGATGCTGGCGCATTTTGAAACCCTGTTGGAAGCCGTAGTGGCTGCACCACAGCAGAAGATCGATCAGCTGGCCTTGTTGACCAGCGAAGAGCAGCAGCAACAACTGGCTGCATTGAGCCAGACGGTTAACTATCCACGGCAGCAGACATTCCTGCACTGGTTTGAAGCCGCTGCCCGCCACCATGCAGACAGCACCGCGCTCGCCTTCGAAGGACAGCTGCTGACCTGGAAAGCGCTGGAACAACGTTCCGCTTCGCTGGCACATTACCTGCGTAGCAAAGGGGTAGGAGCCAATGTGCTGGTACCGGTATGCGTGGACCGTTCACTGGACATGCTGGTGGCGGTGATGGGCATCCTGCGTGCCGGCGGCGCCTATGTGCCCGTAGAACCTGATTTCCCGGCAGAAAGGATCAAATATATGCTCCAGGACACCAGGGCTGCCGTAATGGTCAGCATCGGCCAACACCGTGATATCATACCGGCGGCAGACGGACTGGAAGTAATCTTCCTCGACGAACAGCAGCATATCATCAACGGATATACGACAACAGCGCAGCTCGAACTGCCTGCGCCTGCGGATATCGCCTATGTGATCTACACTTCCGGCAGCACCGGCACGCCTAAAGGCGTGAAAGTGACACATCACAATCTGGCGGACTACATTGTAGGTTTAAGGGCGCACCTGCCGATAGATGAGTGTCATTCCTTCGGCCTGCTGTCCAGTATAGCCACCGACCTTGGCAATACGGTGCTTTTTGCGGCGCTGTCTATCGGCGCTACGTTGCACCTTTTCTCCAAAGACACCATCAACGATGCGCAGAAGGTGCTTGCTTATTTTGAAAGACATGAGATAGACTGTATCAAGATAGTGCCCTCACACTGGAAGGCGTTGTCTGAACCGGAACAGCTGCTGCTGCCGGAAAAACTGCTGATCTTTGGCGGCGAGGCGCTGGAAAGCAGCGTGGTGAAAGCTATCCGTGACGCCCGTGCGGAATGCATGGTGGTGAACCACTATGGACCAACAGAGACCACGATCGGCAAACTGCTGCATATCGTAAACGCACATACGGAATATGACGCCTTTGTCCCGGTAGGGAAACCGTTCTCCAACACCCGCGCTTATGTGCTTAATCCGGAAAAACAACTTTGCCCGGTGGGCGTTCCGGGAGAGCTCTATATCGGTGGTGAAGGGGTGGCAGCCGGTTACCTGTATAATGACGCGCTGACAACCGACCGCTTTGTCGCAGATCCGTTCACCACGAATCCGGCAGATTGGCTGTACCGCACCGGCGACCGTGTGAAGCTCCTGCCTGACGGCAACATCCTTTTCGCCGGACGTATAGACGATCAGGTGAAGATACGCGGCTACCGCGTAGAGCCGGGCGAAATAGGCCGGGTGCTGGAACAATGCGCCGGCGTGACACAGGCCGTGGTGATTGCCCGTGAAGACAACTCCGGCAACAAACGGCTGCTCGGATATGTGGTCCCTGCAAATGACTTCGATGCAGAAGCGGTGCTCGCCCAGCTGCGCGCGCAACTGCCCGACTATATGGTGCCTGCCGCTATTACGCCGCTGGATGTATTCCCCATGCTGGCCAACGGCAAAATTGATAAACGTGCTTTGCCTGATCCGGAGAAAGCACAGAACGATACAGCGGAATTTGCAGCTCCGGTAACAGCTGTGCAACAAGGCCTGGCTGCCATCTGGCAAAAACTGCTGGAAGTGGAACAGATAGGGCTGCACGACGATTTCTTCGCCCTCGGCGGCCACTCGTTGCTGGCTATCCGCCTGATCTCCGCCATCAGAAAACAATTGCAGCTGGAGGTGACCATCGGTGATGTATTTGATCATCCGACCATCGGTGGACTGGCCACGCTGCTGGAATCCCGTAAGGGAGCGGCACAGGCGCCGGACCTCCTGCGGAAAGAAAGACCGGCCAACATCCCGCTGTCTTTCAGCCAGGAACGGCTTTGGTTCATCGACCAGGCAGAAGGCAGCCTGCATTACCACCTGCCTACCGTATTGCGGTTGAAAGGACGGCTGGACACTGATGCGCTGGCCCGCGCCGCACAGGCCATCATCAATCGCCATGAAGTGCTGCGTACCGTCATCACCTCCGGCGACGGCCAGTCCTGGCAACAGATCATGCCGGAAGACCGCTGGCGGATGGAGATATACGAAGAACCCTCCTTTAGGAAAGATACCACCGCGCTGCATGCTTTTGTGAAAGAGCTGATCAACCAACCCTTTGATCTGTCGGCAGATCATATGCTCCGGGTACAACTGATCGTACTGGGCAGGGACGAACATATACTGGTGGCCACCTTGCATCACATCGCTTCTGACGGCTGGTCTACCGGCGTGCTGGTAAAAGAGCTGGCTGCCTTCTATGAAGCCTATGCAGCCGGGCGCGAGCCGGAATTGGCACCGCTGGAACTTCAGTATGCCGATTATGCTATCTGGCAACGGGAACATCTCTCCGGTGAGAGCCTGGCCAGACAGCTGGGCTACTGGGAACAGAAGTTGTCCGGCGTGGGGGCGTTGCAGTTACCACTGGACCATCCCCGGAGTGCGGTACAAAGCAACCGCGGCGCTACAACTTCGTTTATACTGGACCGTGAGTTGTCAGATGCGTTGCATGCCCTGGCCAAACAGGAAGGTGCTACTATCTTTATGACGTTGCTGGCAGCCTTCCAGGTATTGTTGTACCGCTACAGCGGCCAGGATGACATCTGCGTGGGCAGCCCCATCGCGGGCCGCACCCGCCAGGAGCTGGAAGGACTGATCGGTTTCTTCATCAATACTTTGTCGCTGCGGGCCGATATGAGCGGCAACCCGTCATTTGCTGCCCTGCTGCAACAGGTGAAACAAACCACGCTCGAGGCCTACGCGCACCAGGAAGTGCCGTTTGAAAAAATAGTGGAAGTGGTGGCCAAAGACAGGGACCTTAGCCGTAACCCCATTTTCCAGGTGGCACTGGTGTTGCAGAACCTGCCCGATGTGCCGGAACTGAAGCTTGGCGAGCTGGTGATGACGGAAGAAGGAGCAGCGCATGAAACGGCTAAGCTGGACCTGACGGTACTTTTCCGCGAAGGGCCTGAAGGGCTGGGCGCCAGCGTGGAATATTGCGCAGACCTTTTCGAAGCCAGCACCATCGAGCGGATGATGTCTCAGTTCAAACGGTTGCTGCGCTCCATTGCAGATGCGCCGCAAACACCGGTGGCAGCGTTGCCGCTGCTGGATACCTCAGATGAAAAAATGCTGCTGGAAGACTTTAACAATACAGCCATCGCTTACCCGGCCGATCAGACCATCGTGCAGCTGTTTGCCGCACAGGTACGTCAACGGCCGAACGACGTGGCGGTATTGTTCAGAGATGAAAAGATCACTTACCGGGAACTGGACGAATGGTCCGACAGGCTGGCGCTTTACCTGCGGGAGCAGGGTGTAAGGGAAGAGATGATGGTGCCGGTATGTATCCCGCGTTCTCCGGAAATGATGGTGGCCATCCTCGCTATCCTGAAGGCTGGCGGTGCCTATGTGCCGCTGGACCCGGACTACCCGGCAGAAAGAATTTCTTTCATGCTGGAGGAAAGCAATAGCCATATATCCCTCACCGTTAGCCCGTATGTTTCACGGCTCGCAGCGGAAAGGCCGGAAATGAGCCATCTCTGCGTTGAAGAATTATATAAAATATTGCCTGCTTATCAGGAAGGCGCTGTTCAAAACAAGCTGGAAGCGGACAGCCTCGCTTACGTGATGTACACTTCTGGTTCTACCGGCAAGCCGAAAGGCGTACTGGTGACACACCGCAACGTGACCAGCCTGGTAATGCAGCCCAACTACGTATCGCTGCAACCTACAGACGCGATCCTGTCTGCCGGCTCCTTGTCGTTCGACGCCACTACGTTTGAATACTGGGGCGCACTGCTCAACGGCGGCCGCCTGGTGCTCAGTCCGGAAAACAACCTGCTGGACACGGAAGTGCTGAAGCAGGAGCTGTATGGAAAACAGGTGACAATACTGTTTATCACCACCGGATGGTTCAATCAGCTGGTAGATACAGATGTCAGCGTATTCGCCCACCTGCACGCTATCCTCACCGGTGGCGAGAAAATGTCGGAGAAACATGTGGTGCGTTTCAGGACGGCTTATCCGGACATTAAGATCAGTAACATTTACGGACCTACGGAGAATACCACCTTCTCCCTGAGTTATCCTATTCACGAAAGAGGGCTTACCGTCAATACGCCCATCGGTATGCCGCTGAATAACCGTACCGCCTATATCCTGGACGCTGCGTTGCAGCTGGTGCCGGTAGGCGTAGCGGGAGAACTGTATGTTGGCGGCGATGGCGTGGCCCGCGGTTATCTCAACCGGCCGGAACTGACAGCTGAACGTTTCATCGCGCATCCATTCGGCAAGCCGGGCGACCGCCTCTATAAAACCGGCGATATGGCCCGCTGGCGCGCTGATGGCGCCGTGGAATATCTCGGCAGACAGGATGACCAGGTGAAGGTGCGCGGTTTCCGCATTGAGCTGGGAGAAGTGGAAAGCGTACTGCTGCAATATCCGCAGGTAGCTCAAACGGTGGTCATCGCGAAAGCAGGAGAGAACGGCAGCAAACGCCTGCTGGGGTACATTGTGCCCAAAGGCGATTTCGAAAGGGACAAACTGGTGGCATGGCTGAGAGAACGCCTGCCGGATTATATGGTGCCTTCTTACCTGATACCGCTGGAGAAACTGCCTATGACGGCCAACGGTAAGGTGGATAAAAAAGCGCTGCCGGACCCGGACACCATCATTCAATCCGGTCAGGCCTACGTAGCGCCTGCCACGGCAACGGAGAAAGCGCTGGCGGCTTTCTGGGCGGAACAACTGAAGATGGAAAAAGTAAGTGTCCACGACAACTATTTCGAGGCGGGCGGTAACTCATTGCTGGCCATCCACCTGATCGCGGTGATCCGTAAGCAGCTGGCGGGAGAAATCTCTATCAGCGACATTTTCGACTATCCGACTATCGCGGAGCTGGGGAATGTGCTGGACCAGCGCGCAATGGCGAAAGTCAATGCAGCAGGACAGGTAAGCGGTTTCAATGGTAATCCGCATATCCTGCCGCTGAACAACGGCCCGCAGGCTTCACCGCTCTTTTTCCTGCCTGGCGGCAACGGTATCTGTGAAGGCTATACGGTATTGGGCGCTGCTCTGGAAGAGGTAGGCGCACTCTATGGCCTGCAGATGATGGGCATCTTTGAAGGTGAAAAACCGCTGGACAATGTGCCCGCCATCGCTGCCCAAAACATCGCGTGGATGAAGTCCGTGCAACCGGAAGGCCCTTACCGCCTTATAGGGCACTCGCTCGGCGGACAGGTGGCCTACGAGATGACACGGCAGCTTGAGCTGCTCGGCGATAAGGTGGAAGCGCTCTTTATCCTCGACACGCACGTAGCGCCTAAACGCAGTGCGCTGGACAAGGACACGCTGTACAACTCCCTGTTGGAAGCCTTTGAGGTATATAAAATTGCCGTGAAGCCATACCCCGAATGGGTGAAAGCGCTTAAGCCGGCCATAGAAGAGCTGGAGCCCAAAGCGGTCATCCCATTCATACTCGAATACCTGAAAGAACATGTGCCGGAAGAAAAAGAACATCTCGGCTTTGTGATGCGCATGTTTGATATGGCCACTCACAGCCTGTTTATGGAATATACTGTCGCCGGTCAGGCGGATACTGCGCTGACAGTCATCCGTGCAGAAGAGAGAAGTGTTGCTGACGAAGACGACAGCCTGGGATGGGCACCATTTGCCACCCGCGCCACAGCGCTGACAGCGCCCGGCGACCACATCTCCATGACCAAGGAAACCGGAGCGGCCACTGTAGCGACACATATTAAGACACAATTACATCATATCTAAAACCCAAACCCAAATCCTCATCATTTAAAAGCAAACCCTCACATGAAAATTGTTAATTTATTTGCAGCTTGCATCCTCTTCGCCACGTTTATGTCCTGTAAAAGAGGAGAGTCCGTCCTGCAGGGTGGCCAGCCTTCGGCCACAGAAGGCGTCGTACCAAAATCTGTTATCAATGGACTGGTATTTGAACAACTCAACAAAACCGGTCGGTTCGACTGGAACATGGTCAATGACAGCGTTGTATGGAGCGCCCTGGTACAGGGCGACAGCATCCTGTCCGTCGGCTTCCAGCCTGCCGGCACCGCCGACATCAGCCGGGAAATCGACAAAATCAACGTTAACGCCGGCAACTGGCAGGATGCGCGTCAGCAGGTGTTAAACCTGATCAATGAAACTGAACAGTTTAAAGGAGATGCCAAGCAGGAAAAAGGCCTGGTTACCTATCAGTCTCCCAAACTGCCGGTGTTTTATGTGAAAGCCAGCCGCTTTGCCACGGTGAAAGCACTCCGTGCTTCGGCGCTGGTGAGGTATGCAGAGCCGGTAGGTTACGCCCGCTACATGCAGGTGAAACCCGCCTCCGGTGGCAGTGCGTCCGGAAGCTCCCTGCTCACTTTTGGCTGCGATTCCAACCTGGCCAATACATCGCTGGTTCCCGGTGTCGACTATACGGACATCACACCCGGCGCCAAACAATCGTGGAACTATGTTAACCACAATATCCCGCAGGCATGGACCAAGTCTACCGGCGCCAACGTTAAGATCATGCTGATCGATACCGGCGTAAGCCCCACACAGGACAATCTTGGCGCCAACTTCAATCAGGGAGCGTCTTCCGGCCGTACCATCACTAAAATTGCCACCTGGCCGAACGGTACACCTTCCGATGTGTGTGGCCACGGTACTAAAATGGCCGGTGTGATAGCAGCGCCCCGTGGTGTTAGCGGCAGCAGTGCCGGTATTGCGTACAATGCCAGCCTGGTGACCGTTCACGCTGCTGAAAACGTAGTGATCCTGTCTCCTGAATCTGTTCAGGGTATCGGTGACGCCTATGTGATCGGTGGTGATGATGCTGCTGTTAAAATCATCAGCATGAGCATGGGTTCCCTGTTTTCTTTCGGTCACGTGACCGATGGTATCCGCTATGCCTACAACAAAGGCAAACTGATGTTCTGTGCTGCAGGTACCACCAACTCCAGCTTCGGTCCTTTCCTCGGCGTGGTGTACCCGGCTACCATGCCTGAAGTACAGGCAGTGACCGGCGTAAAAGACAACGGTACTTCTCCTTGCGAAGACTGTCACTCCGGCCGTGAAGTGGCATTCGATATCATCATGGAAAAATCCACCACCGGCAGAAATCCGCTTACTACCGCTGCTACCGGCAACGCGCCGTCAACAGTGGGTGGTTCTTCCGTGGCTACTGCCAGCTGTGCGGCTATTGCTGCGCTGGTATGGAGCAAATACCCCACTTACTCCCGTGACAGCATCGTAGCGCGCATGCGCCGTGCGTCCAGCTTCTACAACAACAAAAATGGTCAGCTGGGCTGGGGCGTGGTAGATGCGCAGCAAGCAGTAGGCAACTAATTTCGTTCAGTGGTCAGCTATACAGCTATGGGGGCTGGTGCCTGCGGGCATCAGTCCCTTTTCTTTTTAAAGTACCCGCGGAACAGGAAGTTGTGCCGCACGGCTTCCAGGTCTTCTTTGAGTTTGATGCTGGAAGAATCAAGGTTATTGAGCGTGTTGCGTAAATGTTCAGCGGTAGCTTTGTCGTTCAACAGTACCCCGGTTACGTGTTGCGGGTTGTTCAACGCTTCGCTGGCCTTTTTCAGGTTTTGGGAGAACAGTACCAATGTGTCCATGGTCGCTTTGAGTTGAGCGATGCTTTCACTGATGTTTTCATAACTGGTCGTATCGTCCAGGAGGCTGTTGACCAGCGTGCCGGACCGGTTAAGCCGGGAAGAGAAAGCCGAGAGGTCGCCCATTACTTTGCTGCTGCCTGCGTGTACCTTTGCCATAGCCCCTCGGGCGTCCTGGAGTGTGTATTGCAGGTTGCTGGCCATAGTGGAGTCGTTCAACAATGCTGTGAGCGTACCTTTGCCTGTCAGTATCCGCTGACTGACAGTTTTCAGGTTTTGAGTGATTTGCACCAGGCTTTTACTGGCGGAGTCCAGTACGTCCATCATATCGCCGGCGCCTGCGATGCTTGACAGGTAGCCGTTGTCGGCGATGAGCGGCGCTGAGGCGGAGCCGCCGGAGATCATAATGATCTTGTTGCCAATCAGCCCGTCAGTGCCCAGTTTGGTATGGGAATCCCGGCGGATATGTTTTCTGGCTTTTGTTTCGATGCTCATAGTGACCAACACCCGGCCATCATCCGTAATATCGATACTTTTGATGATACCTATCTTGACGCCGGCAAACCACACGTTGTCGCCCACCTTCAGGCCGTTGACATCGGTCATTACTGTTTTGGCCGGGAATTTTCGCTCAAACGACTTATGTTGCTCTCCTAACATCAATATGGCGGTGGCCAGTATGGCGACTGCCAGTACTGAAAAGATGCTTACAATAAGCAGCTGCCTGTTTTTGCCCGCTTTCATGTGTCAACGATGAAATTGTAATCGTAGAATTTTTTAGCTTCTGCATCGCCACTTTGAAACACCTCTTCAAACGAACCTTCCACACAGAATTTACCGTCTGAAATCAGGGCCACTCTGTCGCCTGTGCTTTTGGCACAGGTGAGGTCATGGGTGATGATCACTGCGCTGGTGCGGTATGTCTGCTGCACCTCGTTGATCAGGGTATTGATATCACCGGAGGTCACGGGGTCCAGCCCTGCGGTTGGTTCGTCGTATAACATAATATCCGGGTGCAGGATCAGGGTACGGGCAATGCCGACCCTCTTCTTTTGCCCGCCGGACAGTTCCGCCGGCATCTTGTCAATGGACTGTTCCAGTCCTACATTCTTTAATACCTCCCGGATAGCGGCGTCCCTTTCTTCATGGGTGAGATGAGCACTGTTTCTGACCAGCGGGAATTCCAGGTTTTCCCGTACGGTCATACTGTCGTATAGTGCGCTGCCCTGGTAGAGGAATCCTATTTTCAGCCGCAGTTGTTGTAAGGCCCCTGGCGACAACTGGTCTATCTCCTCGCCGGCCACGCGGATAGTACCGCTATCGGGCTTCAACAGCCCTGCGATGAGTTTGATCAGCACGGATTTCCCGCTGCCCGAACGGCCCAGTACCACTACGTTTTCCCCTTTGTAAAGATCGAGGTCCATCCCTGTCAGCACATCGATGGTGTCAAAAGATTTATACAGTCCCCGTATACGGATGACGGCGTTTTGTTTATCAATATTGGCCGGTGGTTTTCTCATGACTGGTAACTTTAAGAGGGCCTGAATTGATTCACGATCTGAACGATGATCATTTCTTCAATAAAGATGAGAAACATGGAAATGACCACCGCCACGTTGGCGGCCTTGCCTACGCCCTGGGTGCCTTTGGCCGCGTTATATCCCTGGTAACAACCGGTGATGCTGATCGTAAAACCATATACCACTGATTTGATAAGAGACGCAGTGATGTCGAGAAAAGAGATGCTGGAAAAACCATGCTGAAAGAATGCCGCGAAACTGGTGTCTTCGTGCTGGTGTACATTGAGATAGGAGCCCAGCAGCCCGACAAACGCCATATAACACACCAGTAGGGGGTTCATGAGCGTAGTGGCCACCACGCGGCTGACCACCAGGAATTTAAAGGGGTTGGTGGCAGAAACCTCCATGGCTTCAATTTGTTCCGTTACTTTCATGGAGCCCAGTTCCGCGCCAATGTTGGAGCCTACTTTCCCGGCAACGATCAGGGAGGTGATCAGCGGCGCCAATGCCCGGACGATAGCGATGGAAATGAGTCCCGGCAGCCACGAGGTGGCGCCAAATTCCGCCAGGGACGGCCGCGACTGGTTCGTGAATACCATCCCGGTGATAAACCCCGTCAGCGATACAAGCGCAAAGGATTTATAACCAACGTTGTAACATTGTTTGACCGTTTCCCTGAACTCGTAAGGGGGCCGGAAAACTTCTGCAAAGAACCGGAGTATAAACCGGCAGACGTTGTATACATCCATCAACACCGTGATGTGTAACTTATTGTATAATGTATACTTGTGTGGGGCCGGGGACCGCATATATACATATTTTACCACAAAGCTAACTGCTTGCCATGCCCTGCCCAATGATCAGAATCAAACCGGAGGCTGACAACTGTCAGCATTTGCCCGGCGGGTTCTTTCTACCTTTTCACCACTAAAATGTGGTATATGAAAATGAAAACAATCATCGTGGCAACTGACTTTTCACAGGTAGCCCGGAACGCGGCTTTTTATGCGGCAGACATGGCCAAAGCACTGGGTAAACAGGTAGTGTTGCTGCACGTGTATACGTTGCCGGTATCCCCTGCTGAGGTGCCGCTGGCCTTCGATCCGGACAGGATACTGCAGGATGTCCAGGAAGAGATGAACAAACTGAAGCAACAGCTGATGGAAAGAACGGAAGAAAAGGTACCTGTTGAAGTAGTGGTGAAAATGGGGACCTTTTATACCGAGTTGCAGACACTCTGTGAACGGATGGAGCCTTATGCCGTTATCATGGGCAGCCAGGGCACTACCGCCACAGAAAGGCTTTTCCTGGGAGGGCATACCGCCTATGCCATGCGCCATTTACAATGGCCGTTAATAACGGTTCCGCCTGAACGTAGTTTTGAAGGCATTAAAAAAATTGGCCTGGCATGCGATTTTAATGACGTGGAAGAAACAGTCCCTGTGCAACGTATAGAGCAGTTTGCAGGGGATTTTCATGCGGAATTACATGTGCTTAACGTGGAAAACAAGCGGGACGCCACACCGGCAGTAGTGCGCCAGTCAAATGTATTACATGATATATTGCAGTCTATGGCACCTCATTACCACTACAGCGTACACCCTAAAACCGACGAAGGTATTATGGAAGCAGCCAAAGAACTGGAGCTGGATTTGTTGGTTGTATTACCGAAGCAGCATGACCTGTTGCACAGTTTAATGCATAAAAGCCATACCCGGCACCTGACAATGCATTGCCCTGTGCCGTTGATGGCGTTACAACAATAGATTCAATAACGGGTGACCAATGCGATATGCTGGTGTTCACGCAAGGTGTCCTTATCAGCAAAAAGCACATCTCCGTTTTTAAGGAGCACTGTTTTAATAATATCATCCACCGCATCTGCTATGGTGCGGTGGGCGAGTTTGGGCGCCTTCAGATAGAATTTCCCCGCTTTGTCCCCGATAAAACCGGCACAGGCGTAATCTTTTTCCACCAGTAATTTCAGCCCTTTGCCATCCTGTGCAGCGCGCCATACATTCTTGATGCCATCGATCATGTGTTTGGGCCAGGTTTTCTCTACCAGTTGAGACACACTGTCTGCCTCTTTCTGGTCGATCCATCTTTTGACAACTCCCCAGCACTTATCTGCCAGTTTTTTTAATCCTGTATGTGCATAATTACCAGGGACCTCTCCGATAAGATGTTGTTTGTGTTCCGTTACTTCCCGGAACAAGGCGCAGTCTTTTTCCGGGCCGGCTATTATTAAAAGCCTTTCGTTAAGCAGCCCTTTTAAACGCCGGTCAGCTTCCCGGTAGAAGTCCCTGAGGCGAATGGCCTGTAATGCGGACTTGTCTTTTTCAAAGCTTTTGGTGCCTTCATATCCGCCATGCGAAGTGAGCTGTGCCGGCTTCGCATATTCGTAGTCATTTTTAAACTGCAGGGGGAACACGCTGTCAGATACGGCCTGCAGCTCGTTTAGCCTGCCCATGTAACATTCTGCCGTCTTTCCGTTGATATGTAACAGGACATACCCTGAAGCATAATGTTCCAGGTATAACAGTTCACGTATACAAAAGGAATCACTGAGATGAATTTTTTCTTCTACCGGAAAAGGAAACAGGAACTGCCGGGCGCCACTGGCAGACACATAAATGCCGAGGCCTGCCGCATCGGTATGATAATTTTTTTCAAACAGCGTATACTGTTCTTCTAAGGCTGACTTTAACTGTGCCGCCTGCGCCGGATAAGTATTTTCAATATACTCTTCCGCTTTCTTCACAACCTTTTTTATCTGGGTGGTCACCGCTTTTCTGCTCTGTGATGAACCGTTTTGAAGCGGGATGATCAGTGACAGGCAGGGTGGTATTGCGTGAGCCTGCATTGCAGATAGTTTCTCGGATAACATGATACAAAGTTTTACGTTGATGAGATCTTTAAGGCATATCGGCCTCTTTATCAAAAGTAGCAAGAAGCACCGCCTGTAATGATGATACAGATCATGGACGGATTTGATACCTGTCATTGATGAAGACCCGCCTTTGCTGTAATTTGTCATACAGCAAATACGAATGCACTTGCCTTGTCGCACTTCGACAGCATGCAACGGGAGTGACGATTGCACGCAGAGGCGGGTGTAAAAAGGAAGCAATCCTTAATACCTGTTCGTGGCGGGTGATATTACAGTTTAGAAACAAAGAGCGAAAAAATTCCCCGAAATCATTAGCTTTGATGGACAAAGGGCCGGTATGTCCGCTGCAAGCTTCACCTGTGACCGGCCCGGTGAAGTGTTAACCATTGCAGCCTGATTGTTCAAAGAATGCAGCTAATACATCCATGAAGCAAAGTGAAAAAATTACGAAAGCTTATTTCGCTTTTTTAGATAAACACATCGCTGAAGTGATCAGTGGCGAGGCGCCGGAGTTCCTGGAACTTAATCAGATTGCTTCCGCGCTGTTTGTGTCCCATGCTCATTTGACGGCCACCATTCAGCAAACCATGGGACATCACCCCTGTCATTTTTATGATCAGAAGATTGTGGATGCTGCCCGGAAAATGCTGGCCGAAACAGATAAGCCGGTAGCGGAGATAGCGAATGTGTTAACCTACGATCCTTCTAATTTCTCGAAGTTTTTTAAGAAGATGACCGGGCAAACGCCAGGGCAGTACCGCGAATCTGTACGATAGACGCCGCTTTTCCAAAATTCCTGAAAGTTCACCATGCCGGGGGATAAGATTTGTTGACCTTTATCCCATCGTTAAACATTCTTTAAAAAAGTAATCATGGGAAGAAACGATTTAAAAGGAAAAGTTGTGCTCATTGCAGGTGGGGCAAAGAACCTGGGTGGTCTGCTGAGCAGGGAGATCGCAAAAAAAGGGGCTAAAATAATCATCCATTTCAACAGTGCCTCTACCAAAGCGGACGCAGATAAAACACTGGAAGATATTCAGGCTGCCGGTGGGGAAGCCGTCCTGTTCCAGGCAGATCTCACCAAAGTGGAAAATATCCGCAGCCTCTTTCAGGAAGCCCGCAAACAATGGGGCGGTATTGATATCGCCATCAATACAGTGGGCAAGGTATTAAAGAAACCATTCTCCGATACTACGGAAGCGGAGTATGACAGCATGTTTGATATCAACTCCAAAGTGGCTTATTTCTTTATACAGGAAGCAGGCAAACAACTGAATGACAACGGTAAAATCTGTACTATCGTAACCTCTTTGCTGGCAGCATATACAGGTCTGTATTCCACTTATGCAGGTGGTAAAGCACCGGTGGAACACTATACCCGCGCCGCCTCCAAAGAATATGGCGGCCGTGGTATTTCGGTGACGGCCGTAGCGCCCGGCCCCATGGACACGCCTTTTTTCTATGGACAGGAAACAGATGATGCGGTGGCTTACCACAAATCCGCTTCAGCGTTGGGCGGACTGACGAAGATCGAAGACATCGCGCCGCTGGTGGAGTTCCTCGTCACTGATGGCTGGTGGATCACCGGGCAAACGATATTTGCCAACGGTGGGTATACAACAAGATAGTGTAATGGTCATCCACAGTATAAAAAAATCCCGCTTTGCCACTGGGCGAAGCGGGATTCGTTTATTCGTGACCGTTTGCTTATTTTTTTGTCAGCGCGGACATAGGAGAGGTGGCCGCCGCGTACACCTGTTTGCCGCTTTTGTAGGTAGATAACACGTTTACACTGTATCGAAGTGTCTCCGGTTTTACCTTGACCGGGTCATGGCTTAATACCACGATGTCTGCCCTGTAGCCATTCAACAGTTTTCCTTTGGTGGAATCTTCTCCCCATTGATAGGCTGCTTCCGTGGTGATGGCTTTTAAGGCGTCATATACAGATACGTGCTGATCATAACCGAGCAATACGCTGTCCAGCGTGCGGCGGTTGACGGCTGCATGTATGGCTGTCAGCAGATCGGGCGGTGTGATCGGTGAATCTGTGTGGATAGTGTAGTGCAGCCCTCTTTTTTTAGCATCGCCCAACGGCGCAATACGGTCCGCACGGGGAGATCCAAGCACCTGGCTGAGATACCAGTCGCCCCACAGATACACATGCGTAGGGAAGAAGCTCTCCATAACAGGGCCTGCCAGCGCTTTCATGACGTCTATCTGTTCCGGACGGGTGATCTGTGAGTGAATGATCACACAAGGCGTTTGGAGGCTGTCCAGGTCCTTTTTGGCTTTTAATGTCTGGAAGATGCTGAGCACCATGTCGATGGCAGAGTCACCATTACAATGTACATGTACCGGCATTTTCAGGTTTTTAGTCACACTGTCTATTTTGCGCAGTGCATCTGCATAACGATAGATAGGCTGACCTTTGTAGGTAACGTCTTGTCCTACAGGCGGCTTTTTGTAAGGCTGGGACAGATAGGCGTCTTTGCCTTGCGGTGAACCATCGAAGGTGAATTTGACAGCCCCTATTTTAAAATGGTTTTGGTAATTTGGATAGTAAGCTGCCAGTTCGCCCAGGTTGCTGTTCTGATCATAGTCCGGCAACACGATGAAGTCTCCGGTCAGTTTATTTGCTTTGCTGGCGCCCAGGATAAGCTGCACAGTGCTGGCGTCCGCCCTGCCTTCGCAGATAGTGGTGATGCCGTATTTGAACCATTCTTTTTCTGCCTGTAGCAACCGGGATACGGCACTGTCCAGCATGATCTTTTTGGCGGCATCTGTTGTGGCGCCGGCGGTAGCTGATCCCATACCTATTTCAATGGCCCTGACATTGGCATTTTCCGTGAGTAAACCGGTGACAACGCCCTTCTCCTTGGCAATCACGCCGCCAGCTATGGAGTCGGAGGATGTCTGGTTGGTGATGCCCATCATAGACAGCAGTTTGGTATTGGCAACGCCCATATGCCCGCTCACATGCATGATGTAAATGGGATGGGTGGTGGAAATACGGTCAAGCAGATATCGGGTGGGCTGTAGATTGCCTTTTAACTTCGAATCGTCATAGTTATTGCCCATCACCACGGTAGTGAGGTCGTTCTCCCTGAGATTTTTGCTGTTGAAATAGGTTTTCATGACAGATTCAAGAGTTAACGTATCATTGACATTCCCATAGGGGCGGGCGGAGAGATCGGCCAGTGGGAGCGTCATGGCAAAGAGCCCGACGTGCGCGTGCGCGTCAATGAAGGCCGGCATGATCAGCGCGGAATCGCCGTACTCAATCACTTTGGTATGGCCTTCTTTGAAATGTTTGGCCTTTGCTTCGTCGAAACTGCCAACAAAAATGATAGTACTGTCACGGATGGCAACGCATTCTTCCAGTTTAGCGGAGTCTTTTTCGTTCATGGTGCGCACGTGGCCTTTGAGAATTTCGTCGGCGATCTGTGTGTTGTCCTGACAACGGGAAAAGATCAATAGGGTCAATAATGATAGTAAGAGGTGTAAGGGTGTTTTTTTCATGGTTGGTTATTTTGCCTGCAGGTTAAACAGCACAGGGATAAATTTGTTCGCATCTCCCCGAAAAATATTTAATATTGGGCCTAAAATCGGGGTCATGGCGGTTTCTATTGAAACGTTACAAAATCTGTTACAACAATTGAATACAGTGCCGGCGACAGATATGGCGCCTTTGTTTGCCGCTACGCGGCAGGTGAAACTGGATGCGGGAGAAACGTATATCCGTGAAGGTGATACTGCCAGGAAACTGGCTTATCTTGAAAAAGGCATTATCCGTGCGTATGCGGTGAGGAATAACGGGGACGAAGCTACGTTGTTTCTCCGCTGGGAGGGACAGTTTATCGCGTCACATGATACGATCATTCGTCAACGGCCGTCCCGCTTTATTTACCGGGCGCTGGAAGATACCGTAGTGGTGGAGATAGACTACGAACAGCTGGACGGGGTATTGCGGGAAAATCCCCGCCTGGAACCGTTGCGAAGTCATTTTCTGCAGCTTATGCTGGCGGAAGCGCTGGATTCCATAGAATCTTTTGTGACGCTGTCGCCGGAAGAACGTTACCTGCAATTACTGGACAGCCGTGGTGGTATCGTGAACCGCGTGCCCGATAAATATATTGCCTCGATGCTGGGCGTTACGCCCGTTTCGTTGAGCCGCATCCGGAAGAGAATACACAGCCGGGGCAAACAATAGCACCGGAAATTAACCTTTGTTAACGTCATTTCTTATCCTTTGTTAACCGATGAATACCGGTGTGGCGGCTAATTTTGGGTCGTATTTCATTCAAAAACGACCTGGAAAAATGCAAATATTGACAGAAGCACTGGCCCGTATTTTCAGTCTCTCCGCACTGCGCTATTTTTTGATGGCAGGCATCCCTTTTACTATTTTCTATTTGATATATCCTGCGAGCTTTAAAAAGCAGAAAATCCAACGGAAGGAGGCTTCCCGAAAGGACTTTTTCCGGGAGATATGGCATTCCATGCAGACCACCCTCGTGTTCACCGTTATCTCGGTGGTGCTGCTGTTTACTCCGGCCCGCCAGTTTACACAGTTGTACCGGCATATCGATGATTATCCCCTGTGGTACATGGGCGTGAGCCTGGTGCTGAGCCTGGTGGTACATGATACCTATTTTTATTGGATGCACCGGCTGTTGCACCATCCGAAACTTTTTAAGGCCACCCATCTGGTGCATCATAAAAGCACTAACCCTTCACCATGGACGTCCTACAGTTTCCATCTGCTGGAGGCTGTTGCAGAGGGAGGCGTACTGGTGGTGCTGGTTGGTATCATGCCCATTCACCCGCTGACAGTACTGTTATTTACCATTACCGGATTTATGATCAATGTGTACGGCCACCTGGGTTATGAGATCATGCCCCGCTGGTTCCGTCACAGCTGGTTGTTTCAGCTGCTCAATAGCTCCGTTCACCACAACCTGCACCATAGCCGTTTTAAAGGTAATTACGGCCTGTATTTCCGCATATGGGACCGGTTAATGGGCACGGAGCATCCGGACTATGTGAAGGAGTTTGACCGTATCCAGGCGCAGCGATTCGGGCAGCGGCCGGTTGTCAGCGAAAGTAAAAGTCCAGTCCCTGTAATGGATTGTTAGGGAAGTATGGGTGCTGGTCATGCAGCTCTGTGGCGAAGCGGAGAATAGAAAGGGTGCGTTCGCGGTCTGCTGCCGGAAGGGTGGCATACAGGGCCGTCGCTTTATGTCTCCACTGCTGCAGTGCAGACATACTGTAATCCCTGATACGCCGATCGGAGTCAATAGTCCCCAGCATCAGATCAGCTGCTACTTTCCATCCACCTATACGGGAAAAAAAACGTAACATGGAAAGTTTAAGTTCTGCAGTTCCGTTCAGATAATGTTCCCTTGCCAGCTGAAGTACTTTGTCATTTGCCCCGTTGGCGAGATGATCTAAAATGGTCCGGCGCATTCCCGGTGCGGGATGGTCCATGTGTTCAATACAATAATCATAACATAACGAATCGTTCAGTTTTTTAAGCGCGGAAAAAGCTGCTTTTGCTACCCTGAGGATGTTATGTTGCAGGAAGGGTGTTATTCTACCTGCATGATGGCGGGCATTCATCTCCGCCATTCCACTCAGTGAACCGACCAGTTGCTGCTGCTGTTGCAGCCCGTCCAAATAAATAGCGACGAAGTCAATATCCGCGCCCGCAAGATAATACCGGGCGAATTCCCTGACACCGGCAGCAGGATCGGCCACAAAGGGTATCAAAGAAAAACCAGGATCTTGTTGGTGTAATTTTCGAAGTACGGCCAGGCGGATGTGCGGGGACTTGTCTTTCAGCAATCCGGAGATATCTTCAGGCAGGAGGAGGGCCATGTGGGTTACCGCCACCTGTCTTACTAAAGGACAACGGTCGGCCATAAACATCAACAGTTCATTCCTGTGGGCATTACTTTCGGCCAAATGACGGGCCAGGAGCAGCCGGTGCTTAACCGGCAAACGGCGAAACAGATCTACCGATACACTCCGGGCGCGGCCGGTAAGATAATCCAGGATGATGCTCCGTATGCCTGTAAGATCAGCTCTTTCTACCTGCTGTAACTCCTCCAGTGCCGGCAGGCACATGATAAATGCCTTTGCCCTGCCTGGGTGGAGATAAGCAATGACGGCCGTTTCAGCCGCCTGGCGGACGGGTTTTGCCCAGTCGGCCAGGCGGTGAAGCAGAAAGGGGAGTGCTTCGTCATTCACCATTTCTCCCAATTTCCGGACCGCTTTTTCCCGGACATAACCGTTGCAGTTGAGAGAACAGATCATCAACAGGTAAGTAAGCCTGGACCGATCAAAAGTCACCTCGAAGAAATCAATATCCGACACGCTTATTTCACAATCGTTTAATGTCTGATATAACGGTCGTGGTGCTGTATTTTGCCTGAATAAATAAATAATGGCATCACAAATAACCGTTCTTACCGGTACGTTATGTGAAAGCTGCAATACCTTCAGAAGGTGGTAAATCAGCGAGGTGTAGCCCTGCGCTTGTATCTGTTCCAGTGCATGCAGCCTGGCAGCAGTGTTATGGGAATGTTGAAGCGTCTGTATATGTGGCCAGAAATCCATTGTTATCGTTAGGGTTAAACCCCGCGAAGATATTATTTATTCCCCGGAATGCCGCGCAGGACTTCCCCTTCATTGGGCACCCTTATTCTCTTTTGTAATTTTTCTTTCGCTACATATTGACGAAGCTCAGCTTTCGTAAGGCTGCAATGGTTGATGGCGTCCATATGCACGGCCACTACGGTAGTGGCGGGCAACAGCTGCGTGATGGCTTTCAGTTCGCCGGTGGTCAGCGTCATGGTGATGCCGGGCGCCAGCACCGGGTTTTCACGGGTGAAGTGGCATTCGCCGCTGTTGGCGATCACGATGGGAGGGCGGGTGGCAGCGAGGGAGGCCTTCAGCCGGTCGTCCAGGATGGCATCGCCGGTGATGAATACAGCGTCGGTGCCGCTTTGCAGATACCAGGAAGAAGAGATGCCGAAAGGCGGTTCTCCGTTGGCGCCAGGGTAGTGGCTGGACAGGTAGCGGTGAAATGAAATACCCTGCCAGGTCATGGTGCTGTCAATGACCTGTGTATGGGTAAAGCCTTTTTCTTTCAGTTTGGCGTCATCTCCAGGCTGACAGAAGATGAGCATGTCTTTGGGCACATATTTCTCGGCTGCCATATCAAAATGATCGGGATGATAGTGGGTGAGCAGAATGGCATCCACGTTTTTCAGTACGCTGTCGCGATGAAAAGGCAGCCCGATCGTGGGGTTCTTCCTCTCATTGGAAAAGAAAATGGGTGGCTCTGTGCCTTCATCGGCCAGTACCGGGTCTATGAGCAGATGCTGCTGATGCATCGTGATCTTAACGGTAGCCTGCCGGATGAGTTGGATTTGTAACGGTTGTGCGATACTACTTACTGTCAGGGCGCTGATACAGGCAAGTATCAGTGGGATTACTTTTTTCATATGGTGCTGTTTTATTTGATGGCGTCAAAAGTATACCTTTATACCCTGCTGGATAAGTAGGCACTTTTCCGTTCCTTACTTACTTTTTGGTAGGTTTTGTGAAGCATCGCCGGCAGGCGCAAACAAATTTTTTTAAAAAAATATGAGAGACCCAAGATTACACTGTCCGCTGACGTTGGCAGTGAAGGCCATTAGCGGCAAATGGAAATTATATATACTCAGCATGTTGTCTGACGGTACGCCCAAACGGTATGGTGAACTGCTGAAAAGTACCTGCGAGAATCTCACGGAAAAAATGCTCACCAGTCAGTTGCGTGAGCTGGAAAAAGACGGTATCATCACACGTAAAGTATATCCGGAAGTACCGCCAAGGGTGGAGTATATGCTGACCGAATCGGGAAGAAAGCTGTGTACTATTTTTGAGCCGTTGTATGAATGGGGCGTAGACTATATGAAAACACATCATCACGATCAGTTCGCGTGGCTGGAACTGGGCCGTAAAAAACTTGCCTGATACTGTTCAGGAGTAGTATACGATTGCAGGCCGAGAGGCCTGCAAAAAAAATTCTTTTTTTCTGTTCCTTTTTGTTATCTTCAAATATTCTCAAAATAATCGATGACTCATGCCAATTAACCCATACCATATAAAGTAATTCTCAACCCAAATTTCAACCCGTAAATCCTCCTTATGAAGAAGAAAACAGTTATTGGAAAAAAAATGTCTTTTAACAAGACAACTATTGCCCAACTGAACACCCATCAACAAGCCCAAATCGCCGGTGGTATGGCTATCATCACCAGAGAAATCAGGTGCTGGGAAACAAGAGACATATCCTGCGAAACAATCCCCTACACACAGGACGCATGTGTGATCTGCTAAACTGTAATGTACAACCGAAATTTGAACCCGTAAATCCTCCTTATGAAGAAGAAAACAGTTATCGGAAAAAAAATGTCTTTTAACAAGACAACTGTCGCTCAATTGAACGCACAACAGCAGGAACAGCTCGCGGGTGGCATACCAACCACCACGGCCACTTACTCCAAGATCTGCCAGGAAACCCGTTACGCAAGCTGTAACACCTTCCCGTATACACAGGAACAGTGTGTGTACTGCTAAGCTGAATTAATCTTTTTTAATCCCGGGGGCACTGTCCTGGCGGCTGTAAAGCTGGCCAGCGGAGAAGTTTTGTCCCGCAGGCAATTTTAAATCTGAACTGTCTATCATTTATGAAAAAGAAAAAAGCAACTATTGAGCGCAAACTGTTGCTCAATAAAGAAACTATTGCTGCGCTGAATGCAGACCAGCAAAAGAAAATCGCCGGTGGCGCGATGTATATTACCCGGCCTATTGAATGTGAATCGTACGTGGAAACCTGTGTCACCGTGCATGTTCAAACCGGTCCCTGCGAAATCTGTTAAAATCCAATCTATATGAAAAAGAAAAAAATCTCCATCAACAGAAAACTGATGCTGGGCAAATCTCCCGTTGCATCCCTGAACAATCTTCAGCAGGAAATGGTTGCCGGTGGCATGGCTGCTACCCTGATTATTAATTGTCCTTCCCGTGTGGAAACCTGTGCTACCGCGCCAAGTCCCACCCGGCCCTGCCAATTTTGTCAAACAGATACCACTATCTAAAAAAAACGGCACATGAAAAAGAAAAAAATCTCCATCGACAGGAAGTTGATGCTGGGCAAGTCTCCCATTGCGTCCCTGACTGGCAATCAACAGGAAATGATTGTTGGCGGTATACCGGTGACAAGAATTATCAACTGCACTTCCCGTGCGGAATCATGCGCCACCGCGCCAAGTCCTACCCGTCCATGTCAATTATGTCCTTAAAAAACACTACCCATGAAAAAGAAAAAACTAAGTGCCGAAAAGAAACTGTATTTCGGTAAATCTGCCGTGGCCGTGCTGTCCGGTGCTGAAGCAGGAAAGCTGGCCGGTGGCATCCCTCCGGTAACTACAGACAGGAAATGTTTTACATACCTGGAAACCTGTATGACGTATCCTTATACAGTACCTGAATGTATCGCCTGCTAAGGCCATTTTTTAACCTGACATTCCATCATTGTATGAAAAAGAAAAAAGCTGCCATTGACAAAAAAATGACGCTCGGTAAGTCTTTTATCGCTTCGCTGAATGATAGTCAGCAGGCGATAGTTGCCGGCGGCATGGGAGTAAAGCTGCTGGCTACCCGCAACTGCCCAACATGGGATACCTCACCGGCACCTACCCGCCCTTGCATCCTCTGTACTACCACCGCCATCTAAAAACACAGCTCATGAAAAAGAAAAACATTAACATCGGAAAGAAACTTTCCTTTAATAAGGAAACAATTGCCGCGCTGAACAGCAGCCAGCAGCAACTGATCGCGGGTGGCGCCACTTTCTTCACCTGTAACGCCAATTGCGAATCCAACATGGAAACCTGCGCCACTATTCAGCGTCCGGGTGGTCCGTGCGAATTATGCCCACCTATACAATAGTTTTCTTATGAAAAAGAAAAACACAGCCATCAGAAAAAAACTCTCCTTTAACAAGGACACTATCGCAACCCTGAACGCTACACAGTTGCAGGTATTGGCGGGCGGTTCCAAAACCGTTACCAAACTCATTACCTGTACTTCCAACGGTGTTACCTGTGTAACGACAGCCAATACAGGCGTATGCGATAACTGCGCCTGATTTTTCACTGCCTGAAATTTTTTCTTATGAAAAAGAAAAACATTGTAATTGGAAAAAAACTCTCTTTCAACAAAGAGACTATTGCTGCGCTGAACATGGAACAGCAACAGCTAATCGCCGGCGGGGCAGCAACCACCATTTGCCCGACCAGGCCGGCCATCTGCAACACCGGACTGGACAAAACCTGTCCCACGATTCCTGATACCGGTCATCAATGCGTACGCTGCATGTAGTGGCTTATTTTTTCAATGTTATAAATCATTATCATGAAAAAGAAAATCTCTATCAGCAAAAAGCTGGCTTTCAACAAAGCGACCATCGCGGTGCTCTGCGATGCACAACGTAATATGATCGCCGGTGGCCGGGCGCCGATTACCAATCAGCCTAATTGCACTACACTTATTGTTACCTGTGTTACCTCACCTTTTCCGGGCCAGCCCTGCGAAGAATGCAACGGGTAATGTACAGATAAAAATATAATCTCCATCAGCCGCGCATTCCTCTGTGGTTGCGCGGCTTTTCAGTACTGTAAAAATGTTATTATGAAAAAGAAAATTTCTATCAGCAAAAAACTGGATCTCAAAAAAGAAGCTATCGCTACGCTCAATGATACGCAACGTGCCATGGTAGCCGGTGGAGCTAAACTTCAGATTACCAAGACGCCCACTTGTGTAACTTTGGTCACTACCTCCTGCTAGTGCCGGGTTTGTTCCTGGCTGTACCATTTCTCTGACATCTAAAAATACCGCCATGAAAAAGAAAATCGCTGTCAATAAAAAACTGGCCTTCACCAAGGCCACCGTAGCTGTACTTAACACCTCTCAACGTAATCAGATCGTTGGTGGTAAAGCATTTGAAACCAGTCCTTATAACTGTGCCACGCTTTATAACACCTGCGAAACTTCGCCTGGTACAACGCAGTCGTGCTGGCTGTGCGAGTAACATACCAACAATATCAGCATGCCGCACTGCCTTCGGGTTTGTGCGGCTTTTTTAAAACAACCATTCACAGAACACGTTATCTGGTAAATTTTCTCCCTTTTGATCAAAAAAAGTCCATATGTTCGCACATAGAATAAATGCGTTATGACGATGGCGGTCCGCACCGCCGGGTATTAAAAGTGAACAATGAGACATCTATCTTTCCTGTCGCGATGGGCCTGCCTTTTACTATGGCTGCTAGCTGGCAGCGACCTGCACGCACAAACGAATACCTCCTGGACGCCGGACAACGGCGACGGAACATTCAAAAATCCATTGATGTGGGGCGACTGGCCCGATCCGGACATCATCCGGGTGGGCGACAAATTCTATTTTGTATCTACCAGTATGCATTATGTCCCAGGGTGCCCCATTGCTGTATCCAATGACCTGGTGAACTGGAAAATGGCGGGATACGCAGTGTCACGCTATGAAGAAGACCCGCGTTATGACCTGAGAGGAGGCAATATGTACCTGAGCGGGTCCTGGGCGGCCACCATCCGTCATCACAATGGTCTTTTCTATGTCGGGTTCTGTACACCGGACATGGACGGCCGCAAAGGGCAGTTCTCCATGTGTACCGCCAAAAACATCGAGGGTCCCTGGACACGCACCATCTTCCCGGAATACCTCTATGATCCGGGCCTTTTCTTTGATGACGATGGAAAAGTATATGTGGTGCACGGTCAGCAAAAACTATTTATCACAGAGCTGAACAGCAACGCGCTGTCGGTAAAAACACCCCGGCGTGAGATTTACGACAACCGCGCTTTTCCTTACCTGGAAGGTTCCCATATGTATAAAGGCAACGGGAAATACTATATCCTGGGAAGCACCGGCGGTACCAGAGGCCGGCAGGTATGTCTGCGGTCCGATAGCATATACGGCCCGTACGAATCGAAAGTGGTGATACAGGACGATCACACCTATCCTGGCAATGGACTGCATCAGGGCGGGATGGTACAACTACAGAACGGTGACTGGTGGTTTATCATCATGCAGGACCGTGGTCCCATTGGACGCGTGCCCAACCTCGAACCGGTAACCTGGGTGGATGGCTGGCCTATGTTAGGCACCGGCGGCAAAGGAGTGGACACTTTCCCTAAGCCCGCTGTCGGCAAAACCTACCCGGTGTCAGTGCCGGCCACTACGGACGAATTCAACAACAAAATGCTGGGATTACAGTGGCAGTGGAACCACAACCCTGACAATAACAAGTGGTCGCTGACTAAAAGACCGGGGTATCTCCGGTTGTATGCCGGCAAAGCCCGCAACCTTATGGAGGCGCGCAATACACTGACGCAGCGCGTGGAAGGGCCTTATTCGGAAGGCACGGCATTGCTCGATCTCTCCGGCCTGAAGCAGGGAGATATAGCCGGACTAGGCGTGTTCCAGTCGCCCTATGCGTATATCGGTGTCCGTTATAACGGAAAAAAACGGGAGCTCGTGATGGTAAATGCCGACAGCACGGTGACGGTTATACCCTGCACATCTTCAAAAATATGGCTGAAGGCCATGGTACGGGAGAAGGATTTCACGGCAACATTTGCCTATAGCTATGACGGCAAACATTTTACCATCATCGGTAATCAACTGAAAATGGGACTGGGGCTGGATTGGACGGCCAACCGCTTTGCACTGTTTCTTTTTAATACAGACCTTAACAGCCCGGAAAGTACTGGTTATGCGGATTTCGATTGGTTCCGCCGGTAGGTTTGCAAAGTTTATTTTCCTTATGCAGGAGGCGTTAGCTTCCTGCATTTTTTTTGAAGACATTTTCCAATCGCATAAACATGCGGTTATTGCCAGTACATGCGGTTGTTTGATATAAAAAGGACGCTCGCCATCGCAAGCGTCCTTTTTAATATATCGTGTTGAAAAGCTATTTCAAAGCCAGCGGCCTTACGTCCTGGACCAGTGTCAGCAGGAACTTGCCAGGTTCTTCCATCATCATCAGATGGGAGGAGTTCTCAAACCACACACCTTTTTTATAGGGGGCTTTTACTTTTTTCAGCCAGGCGTCGGTAGGTTCGGAGGGGGTGGTGTAGTCATGTCTGCCCATGAACATCAGCACGGGGATGGGGAATTCCTTTACATGCTTAAAATCTACTGCCAGGAATTCATCCATTACGCGGCCGAGGGTGAAGATGTTGCCCTGGTCGATGGCGTCTACGTCTTTCTTATCATATTCCGGCGACATCAGCGGCGCATTGAAGAAATACGCCGGTACGGGCCTGTAGGCGGCGAGACCTCCATATTCCTGTGGCCATTTGCGGGCGATAATGATCCGCTCGCGGGTGATAGGCTGGTTGCCGGGATAGGGTGCGATAGATTGCAGCTCCCTGATAGCGACGGTATCTTTGCGGCGCATTGCTTCTTTCAGGCCAAATTCAAAACTCACCCGCTCATTGTCGACCGTATTGATGTTCTGGCCTGTGCCAACATATACATAAAAGAGGTCAGGACGTTTGAGGGCTGCCCGCATGGCGATGATAGTGCCCCAGCTATGTCCCATCAGCACCAGTTTCTTTTTATGGTATTTCTGACGGATTTGTTCGGCCAGTTCAATGCAATCGTCCACGTAGCGGTCAATATGAAGCGTGGCGCCGAGGTTGGTGGTGTCATTGGCCAGGAAGCTCTTGCCGGAAGCGCGCTGGTCGTATTGCACCATGGTGAAGTACTCTTCCAGCGGCCGTTGCCATGTCCAGGCTACCGGCGCCATAGGGGAGGCGGGACCGCCATGTACGAAGAGGATAACAGGATTGTTGCGGTCCTGGCCCCGTACAAATACCCATTGTTTGGTACCGCCGAGTGTGGCTTCAAAATTTTCCTGGACACCGTTTGGGCTCAGAATTTTACTCAAACCGGTGATCAGTTTTTTGCCACCGGCATATTTGTCGGTGACATCGTTGTTTTGTGCATGGGCCGCGAAAGGGGAAGCCAGGATAATAGCCAGGAAAAGCAGCAGCTGTGGCAGATGCTGACAAGTGTTGGCACGCAGGTGATTTGGTTGCATGTGACAGGTTTGTAGTGTCAGGTAGTAAATAAATAAGCAAAAACGTAAAACGGGACTAAACTTATTGATTTTTACGTTAATGGACAAATTAGGGGTGCCGGAGGGAAAGGCTTCTTTTTTTGATGCTTTTAATATTAAATTTACCGGTGCCCTGTGTAGGGGAGTTTGATTGTCTGATATCTTACATAGAATGAATGAACAGGAACTGCTAAAGCGGCTTGCCGTTGGCGACGAGGCGGCGTTTACAGCGATCTATCTGCAATACCATGGTGGTATTTATACCTACCTGTTGAAATTTACCAAAAATCCGCTGCTCACAGAAGATCTGGTGCACGACGTTTTCCTGAAGATCTGGGAGATCCGGGAACAGCTGGACATTAAGTCGTCTTTTGCCGCCTATCTCTACCGTCTTGCCCGTAATGCGGCGCTTACCCAGCTAAACAGGCTTACGCTGTTCGATGCCGTAAGGGACGAGGTGATGCACCGGGTGTCCCTGGGCATCCATGAGCCCTCCGTGCTCAATGCGGTGGAGCAGAAACAGTACGAGGAGCTGTTGCAGCGCGCCATCGATAACCTGCCGCCGCAACGCCGCGAGGCTTTTATCCTCTGCCGCCAGCAGGGGAAAAGTTATGAGGAGGCCGCTGCGCTGATGAATATCTCCCGCAACACCTTTAAGCAGCACCTGTCGCTGGCCGTGAAATCCATCCGGGAATACCTGCTGGAACATGGCAGCATTTCCTTGTTGATGCTGCTGATTGCCATGAAATAAAAAAAGGAAAATTTTTTTTCCGGACCATCCACCCATTTCTTTTACTCATTAGTCTTATTAGTATGGAACCAAATAAATTTCCTGCGGACCTGTTGCAAAAGTACCTCGACGGCACCCTTACGGGTCCGGAGAGTGAAGTGCTGTTTGCCTGGCTGAAGGAAAATCCGGCAGCAGCGGATAGTGAAGCGATGGAGAGCATGCTGCAGGCCAGTTATGACGCGTCCTTTGCAGAACCGGCGGCTTTACTGCCGGGTGCTACGCAGCGTATACTGGACAGACTGATGGTGTCTGTGGCCGCGGAAGATACCGCTGTAGTGCCACTGCCGCTGTGGCGGCGCACCTGGGTACGGTACGCAGCAGCGGCGGTGCTGGTGGCGGCTATCGCCATTCCTGCCGCCCGGATGCTGACCAGCCGGAAAAAGACAGTGGTGCCACCGCCTGTGGCCATCACCAGCGGTACCAACCGCGCGGTGCTGAAACTGGCCAACGGGAAAGAAATTATGCTGGACAGTACACATGGCAGCATCGTACAGGAGCCTGGCCTCACCGTACGGAACGACAGCGGCCGGCTGAATTACCAGGGGGCCACCGCTGCCATGGAATATCATACATTGACCACGCCACGGGGCGGACAATACCGCATCACGCTGCCCGACGGTACGGCCGTATGGCTGAACGCCGCCTCCAGCATCACATACCCGACAGCTTTTACGGAGAAAGTCCGTGCCGTTATCATCACCGGCGAAGCCTACTTTGAAGTGGCCGCCAATGCACGCCAGCCTTTCCGCGTGGACGTGGACGGAAAAGCCTCCGTAGAGGTACTGGGCACACAGTTTAACGTCAACGCCTATACAGATGAAAACAGTATCCGTACCACGCTGGTAGACGGCAGTGTGCGGGTACATCACCGCCAGGCATCGGTGGTGCTGAAACCCGGTCAGCAGGCGGCCATAGCGGCCAACGGCCTGCAACTGGTAGAACATCCCGATATGGAGATGGCGGTGGCATGGAAAAACGGCTCCTTCCAGTTTGATCATGCCCACCTGAAAGAAGTGCTGCGGCAAATGGCCCGGTGGTACGACGTGACCGTCGTATATGAACCCGGCAGCGCAGACATCGTCTTCAGCGGAGAAATAAAAAGAGACCTGGACCTGACACAGGCGCTGACCGTGCTGCAAAGCATGGGCGTCCGCTTCAGGATAGAAGGGAAACAACTGATTGTAATGCCATAAAGCAACCATAATAGAAATTAAGATTAACAAGCAACAACAGGTGAGCAGGTGAACATGCCGGCCTTAGTGGTCAGGGCCTGGTATGTCCCGGAACGGAAGGCCCATCGGGCTTAACGGCGGAGCCATGCCCGGCCACTTCAGCCACCGGTTATTATTTATCAACCAAAAATATGTTATGCCAGAATTGAGACGTCCAAAGCGGTATATACCGTGGAAGCAGCTGGGACTGTTACTGCTGATAGCAGCCATGGGACTGCCGCTGAAGGGATTATCCCAGACTATGAATTACAGCAGCAAAAAAGTAACGCTGCAACAGGTGTTCGCAGAAATAAAAAAACAAACCAGCCATGTAGTGGTATTCAATCCGGAGCAGGTGGACGTAACGCAAACTGTTCCGGTGAATGCCCACAATCAGCCGCTGGACGCGTTTATGAAAACGCTGCTGGCCAAAACGCCGCTGAACTTCACAATTGTAGGCACTACGATTGTGGTGTTCCGGAAAACGGACACGCCGCCAGAGTTGAATACACCACCGGCAGCCGTGGAAATCACAGGGGTAGCGTACGATGAAAAAACATCTCAGCCGATACCCGGTGTCAGCGTCTTTGCCAGCGCGTCCAACGAAGGCACCCAGACAAACGACAAGGGAGTATTCTCCCTTAAAAATCTGAAAGACGCAGAAATACTCACCTTCTCCAGCATTGGCTATGAGAAGGTGAGCATGGCTGCGGGACAGCCCGGCGTGATGATGTACGTGAAAATGAAGGTGGCCACCAATGAGCTGGACCAGGCCGTGGTACAGGGATATGGTGTTACCAGCAAACGTCTTGCTACCGGTAATATCACCCGCGTGAGCGGTGCCGAAATTGCGGCGCAACCGGTCATGAACCCGCTGCAAGCCTTACAGGGCAAGGTGCCTGGGCTGCTGATCACACAAACCAGTGGTTATGCCAACTCCCCCGTAAGATTGGAAATCAGAGGACGGAACTCCCTCGGAAAGGGCTTTCTGTCTGACCCGCTATATATCATTGACGGCGTACCGTTGACCGTGCTGAATGTAACCAGCTTCACTAAAAACACTTCACCGGGATTTGTGCAGGGCGGTATTTCCGTTACCGGCGGCCAAAGTCCACTGTTTGGCCTGAGCGCTAAAGACATAGAAAGCATCGAAGTGCTGAAAGACGCTGATGCCACCGCTATCTACGGCTCCCGTGGCGCCAATGGTGTCATCATCATCACCACTAAAAGAGGAAAAACAGGAAAGACTACTTTGTCGATCGATGCCAAAGAAGGGATCGTCACCGTTCCCCGCAAATGGCAGCTGCTGGACACGCGCCAGTACCTGCAAATGCGCCGGGAAGCGTTTAAAAACGACGGTGTGACGCCCAATGTTGGCAATGCGCCCGACCTGACATTGTGGGATACCACCCGCTATACCAACTGGCAGAAAGAAGTGCTGGGCACCGGCAAACTGACTACCGTATCTGCCAGTCTTTCCGGTGGCGACAGCCGCAATACTTTTTATGTGGGCGCCAACTATGGCCGCCAGGTGGACATATTGAACAAGAGCGGCGCCTCACAAAAAGCGTCCCTGATGTCCCGCCTCCGGCATAGCAGCGGTGATCAGAAGTTTAGCATCATGGTGGGCACTACTATCGGTTATACAAAGGCGGATGCCATCGCCAACAATCCTGCCGTGATGTATCTGGCCCCCAATGCGCCGCCGGCATTTGACAGCAAAGGCGATCTTAACTATGCGGAATGGAATGCCAGCCCGGGCGTAATATTCCCGTTTGCCTACCTGCTGCAGAAAAACAACAATCAGACAAACCAGTTCGATGGTAATATGGAAATCCGGTATGAGCTGTTCAAAGGACTCATCTTCAGCACCACCGGCGGATACTCCTATGTCTCCGGAAACAATAGCAGCTTTATACCTATCGCCTCCCAAAATCCAATACTGAACCCTGTTGGATCAGCGTTCTTCGGCAACACACGCAATACCAACTGGATACTGGAGCCACAGCTGGCTTACAGCCGTTTCGTAGGCAAGGGAGACCTCTCCGTACAGGTGGGCACCAGCTACCAGTCAGCAGCCACTAATGGCGGGACGACAATTGGCTTCGGTTATGGTGACGATGCCCTGCTTGGCAGTATCTCCAATGCCCCTATCCAAACGGCAACTGAAAATGTGGCCCGCTATAAATATGCTGCCGTATTTGGCCGTATCTCCTATAACTGGGACAATAAATACATGATGAACCTCAACGCCAGAAGGGATGGGTCTTCCCGCTTTGCGCCGGGACGCCAGTACGGCGACTTTGGTTCCGTGGGCCTCGGATGGATCCTGTCTGAAGAACCCTGGATGAAAACAGTATTGCCATCATGGGTCAGCTTCCTGAAACTCCGCGGCAGCTATGGTATCACCGGTGGCGATGGATCTATCGGCGACTACCAATACCTGTCACAATGGGGCGCTGCCCTGTCAGGCACGATGCTAATGAGCAAATATGATGGCATACAGCCTTATGCGCCCATCCATGCCATGAACCAGGATTACCACTGGGAAGCCAACAAAAAAATGGAAGGAGCGCTGACCGCCAGTTTCCTGAATGACCGCATCAGCCTGGAAGTGGCGCACTACCGCAATCGTACTAACGATCAGGTGACCAGCCTGCCCACACCGCTTTTTACCGGTTTTGGCAGTGTGACCGCCAACTGGGCGGCAGTAGTGCAGAACAGCGGATGGGAAGGCATGCTGCGCGCCAACCTGGTGCAGCAAAAAGATTTGTCCTGGTCAGTGTCCTTCAATATCTCCCGTAACCGCAACAAGCTGGTGGCGTACCCCGGACTGGAACAGTCGCCCTACTATGGCGTATACAAAATAGGGCAGTCCCTGTCTACCCAATATTTCCTGCATTACCTCGGCGTAGATCCGCTGACCGGCAAACACAGTTTTGTTGATTACAACAAAGACGGAAAGCTGGATATCGCGCAACCTAATCCGGATGCTACCGTTACGGCCGACCGCTATGTGGCCATCGATATAGCGCCTAAATACTATGGCGGTTTCAGTTCACAGTTTACCGTGAAAGGAATAACGCTCGATCTGTTCTTTGATTACAAAAAACAACTGGGCACTGATCCTTTCGCCGGTATTGTACCGGGCGGCCTTACCAACCTGCCGCTGGAAGCACTGAACAATCACTGGTCCAGGCCGGGAGACAATGCCAAATATGCCAGCTACTCCGCTTCAGGCGCCAGCTACCTCAGCGTATCTGACGGCGCTTTTATAGATGCTTCTTATGTCCGCCTGCGCTCACTTTCCATCAGTTACAGTCTGCCGGACAAGCTGGTGAAAAGAGCCCGTATGGAAAGCTGCCGTGTGTTTATGCAAGGGGAGAACATTTTTACCATCACCCGTTATCCCGGCTTAGATCCGGACCAACAGGACCTCCTGGCGCTTCCGGCTCCGAGGACTATCATCGGTGGTGTAACGCTTAACTTTTAAATGATCAGTGATGCAGAACTATCATAAAATACTGACTATTTCAGGCGGGCTGCTGTTATGCGCCATCCTTCATTCATCCTGCAAGAAACTGGTATCTGTGCCGGACCCGGTGAATACGATCTCTACGTCCCAGGTGTTCGGAACGGAGAAACAGGCCAACGGCGCTATAGCAGGCGTATATACCCGCATGATCAATGGTGACAATCCTTTCCTTACTATATCGGTAGCGGACCAGTCGTTTGCCGGCGGTCTCTCCACCTTTATGGGCGGCCTGTCTTCCGATGAACTGTTTTTTTTCATGAGCTCGGCGGACAAGTCCTGGTATCTGCCAAACACCAATAAGCTGACCGCTTTCGACGCCGGTCGCAGCAATAATCTCTGGAACTCTGCCTATACTTCCATATACGGTGCCAATAGCATCATAGAAGGAGTAGGTGCTTCCACCGCCCTGAAAGACAGTGTGAAGCAGGCGCTGAGCGGAGAAGCAAAGTTTGTCCGTGCCTTTGCTTACTTCTATCTCACTAATTTTTTTGGTGATGTGCCACTGGCACTTACCATCGATTTTAATAAAACACGCATCATGCCGCGTACGCCGCAGGTACAGATTTACCAGCAACTGGTGCAGGACCTGAAAGAGGCGGCAGCTGCCATGCCTGAAACATATCCCACCAGCATGGGTGAAAGAATACGCCCCAACCGGTATGCAGCCAGCGCATTGCTGGCACGGGTGTATCTCTACCAGAAAGACTACGCCGGCGCCGTGGACGCAGCTACCACCGTGATCAACCACACATCATTGTATCAACTGGAGCCGGACCCGGACAATGCCTTCACCGTAGCCAGCAAGGAAGCTATCTGGCAGCTGCAACAGGCCAACGCCGCTAATATGCGGGGAAATGCCACGCCAGAGGGCTATGATTTCAGCCCAAGCGTGCCCAAGGTCGGTATTGCGCCGTATTGTCTTACTGATGTGCAAATGAAAGCGTTTGAGCCGGGCGATAAACGCCTCTCTTGGATAGACAGCACCAAAACATCGCCAGGACTGGGCCAACCGGAGGTAGTAGCCTACTTTCCCAACAAATACAAAATCGGCAAGAACAACAATGCTATAGGCGCTCCGCCCCGGGAATATTATATGATGCTGCGCCTGGCCGAACAGTACCTGATACGCGCGGAAGCAGCGGCCAACGGCGGTCCCGGCGGACTTGCCTCTGCCATCGCTGACCTGAACGTGGTCCGCTCCAGGGCCGGTCTTCCTGCCTTGTCCAATTCCCTGAGCAAGGAACAGGTACTTGCGGCCGTTGCCAAAGAAAGACAGACAGAACTCTTTGCTGAATGGGGCCATCGCTGGTTTGACCTGAAACGTACCGGCAAGGCGCATGACGTCCTGACTGCGCTCTCACTTAAACAGCCATGGGCCGGCGATTACCAGCTGGTATATCCTATCCCGCCCACAGAGATCACCGTAAACCATTTCCTGATTCAAAATCCCGGCTACTGATTATGCAACGCATTATTTATTATGTGGGCAGCCTCCTGGTATTATTGCTGGCAGCCTGCTCCAAAGATAAAACACCTCCCGGCACCGCTTCACTGACGATCATCAATGCGGTGCCCGGCAGCCGGCCGCTGGTCACTAATTTCAACGGTACCAGCCCTATCCGGTACGATGTCGCCAATCAGATACCGTACAACACATTTGCGCTGGCCAACAACCGCTTTAGTTCCTATGTGGGCAACCAGCCATTGGCATTGTACCAGTATCCTGATACCACAGAAAAGAGCCAGCCGCTGTTCAACCTGATGCTCGACCTGCCGGTAGGTGCCATGCGTACATTGTTTCTTACCGGCACTGTTGCCAAACCCGACACGGTGTTTGCCAACGATGCGGTGCCTTTCCACCCGATCGGCGACAGCGTGTGCGGTTTCCGTTTCGTCAACCTTTCTGCCGGCAGCGCACCGGTGAAAGTGACGATCAAGGGAAAATCCGGCGCACCGGAAGTCAGCAGCCTGCCATTTAAAGGTATCACCGGATTTGTCAGCTATTCTGTCAACGCCGCCCAGGAAGATTATGAGTTCGTATTCAGCGACGCTGCCACCGGGCAATACATTGCCAGCATCGTCACCCAATACGTGCACAACCTGCCTGCTGGCTGGCTTAATCCATGGTTGTACCAGAATTACACTTTTGCGCTGACAGGTACGCCGGGCGGTACCAATGGCCAGGAGCAAAAGGTGCTGTCCATCAAATACTAGGCGGGCATCAACATTCAATTATTCAAAACGTATTATGAGCACTATCTTAAAAATTGACCGGCTCTCTCACAGGTACAGCAGTGCCTGGGCTATCCGCGATATCAATCTGGAAATAGGCCATACCGGTGTCATTGGGCTGTTAGGCTCCAATGGCGCTGGTAAGTCTACCACCATGAATATCATCTGCGGTGTGCTGAACCAGACGGAAGGCCAGGTGTATGTGAACGGGCTGGATATCCGCCAGCAACCTGAACTGGCGAAAAAAGAGATCGGTTTCCTGCCGCAGAACCCTCCGGTATATACAGACCTGACAGTGGACGAGTACCTGCGCTTCGCGGCGCAGCTGCGGCATATCGAAAAAAGCAAAGTGCGCAAAGCGGTGGAAGAAGCAAAAGAGCGCGTGGGCATCTCCCATTTCAGCACCCGCCTGATCAGCAACCTCTCCGGAGGCTACCGCCAGCGTGTAGGCATCGCGCAGGCTATCATCCACAAACCCAAACTGGTGGTGATGGACGAACCCACCAACGGCCTCGATCCCAACCAGCTTATTGAAGCGAGAAAACTGATCCGCGAAATAGGGCAGGACCATACGGTGCTGTTGTCTTCCCATATCCTCTCCGAAGTACACCTGCTGTGCCGCGAAATTGTGATGATCGAAGGAGGCCGTGTCATTTTCTCCGATACTATGGAGGCATTCAACAACTACGTACAGCCGCACAGCGTGCTGGTAAGAATGGAACAGCCGCCAACCGCTGCCGAGCTACAGCAGATCAGCGGCGTGTCCAGGGTGGATTTCCTCAATGACAGGCAAATCCGTATCTACTTCGATGGCGATGAAAGCATCACCGAAAGGATCATCACCGCCAGCGTACAACACGGATGGCGCCTGCGTGAGATCAACCTCGATAAAGGATTGCTCGATGATATTTTCAAGCAATTATCTATTCAATCGCTCCAATAATTTTTATACATGAAGATGATATTCAAGATTGCTAAAACAGAGCTCCGTAACCTGTTCTACTCGCCGGTGGCCTGGTTCTTAACAATCGCTTTTATGGTGCAGTGCGGCGTATACTATGTTTCTCCATTGTATGGTCTGGCTAACTGGCAGGATGTGATTTCCCGGAACAATCCCAATTTTACCGACTTCGGTATCTCCATGACCGATGCCCTCTTTCTGGGACAGGACGGTATTTTTGCCAATGTATTGCAAAATCTTTACCTGTTCGTTCCCCTGCTGACGATGGGGCTTATCAGCCGCGAGGTGAACAGTGGCACGATCAAACTATTGTTTTCTTCGCCTATCCGTACCCGTGAGATCGTGTTAGGGAAATATCTCGCGATCATGATCTATAACCTGCTGCTGGTGGGTATTGTAGGAGTGTTTATGGTCGTTGGGATACTCAATATTCATGCTGCGGATTATGGCGTGCTGCTCTCTGCAGCGCTGGGCTTCTATCTGCTGGTATGTACCTATACGGCCATCGGGCTATTTATGTCCAGCCTGACCAACTACCAAATCGTATCGGCCATCGGCAGCTTTATCATCATTTTTGTGTTGAGCCACATCAGTGGCCTCTGGCAGAAATATGATATCGTAAGAGACCTGACTTACTTTCTGTCTATTTCCGGCCGTACCGTCAAAATGCTGAAAGGGTTGATCACGACGAAAGACGTGGTTTACTTCGTGATGATAGTGTATATGTTTGTCACCTTTACGCTCATCAAAATGAAAGCAGGGCGCGAATCCAGGCCTTGGTGGGCACAGGCTTCCCGTTATGTGATGGTATTTGCTTCTGTGCTGGTGATCGGCTATGTGAGTTCCCGGCCGGCTTTTATCGGCTACTGGGACACTACCCGCAGCAAGTCCAACACCCTGCATCCCAATACCCAGACCATACTAAAAGATCTGGGCAAAGAGCCCGTGGAGATTACACTGTACACCAACCTGCTGGGCGCCGGCGTTCACCGCGGTTTGCCGGAGAACCGCAATGATTACCTGTGGAACCTCTGGGAACCATACCTCCGTTTTAAACCGGACATCAAATTTAATTACGTTTATTACTATGATACCGATGATGCTGACAGCACGCTGTATAAAACCTGGGTGGGCAAAAGCCTGCCGGAAATAGCCGGCCAGACAGCGGAAGGGTTGCAGGTCAATGTTAAAGATTTTACAGCGCCGGCGGAAGTACGTAAGATGATCAACCTGCGGCCGGAAGGCTACCGCCTCGTGATGCAGTTGAAATACAAAGGCAATACCACCTTCCTGCGTACCTTTGATGACGCCAACTTCTGGCCGGAAGAGCAACAGGTAGCGGCAGCACTTAAAAGGCTGCTGGGCAATGTGCCTAAAAACATCTTCCTGACCGGTAACCTCGAACGCAGCATCTACAAAAAAGGAGAGCGCGAGTATTCCAATCATGCTGTCGCAAGAGACAACCGTCAGTCGCTGATCAACATCGGTTTCGATTCAGACAGCCTGTGTGTGGAGACACAGGAGATTCCTGCCGGCATCTCCACGTTGGTGCTGGCCGACCCTAAGACGGCCCTGAGCGCGGCCGCGATGGAAAAAATCAGCCGTTACATCAACAACGGTGGCAACATGCTGATATTCGGAGAGCCCGGCAAACAGCAGATGCTTAATCCTGTATTAAAACAGCTGGGCGTGCAGCTCATGGACGGTACGCTGATAGAAGTGTCTAAAGACGAAATGCCGCATATGGTGAAACCCGGTCTTACCGCTGCGGGTACCCACCTTTCTGAAGACCCGGCGCTCATCGCGTTGCGGGAAATGCAGACAGATGGAAAAAGTATGGGCCTGCTGATGCCTGGCGTCACCGGCATCACCTTCGGAGACAGCAGCGCTTTCAAAGCAATGCCTTTGCTGGCGACTGTTCCGGGCAATGTATGGCTCAAAGCCGGTCCGGTGGTGACAGACTCCACTGCCCCTGTATTTAATCCGCAGGACGGAGATACCCGTCAGCCCTCATACGCCACGGCCGTAGCACTGACCCGCACCATCAACGGAAAAGAGCAACGTATAGCCGTCAGCGCTGACGCGGATTTTATGAGCAATCTCCGCATGGGTGGCGGCTTCCTCGGCAGAAACCTGTACGCCTGGATGGTCAATGACGCATTCCCCATCTATACGCCAAAACCCAAACCGATCGACACCAAACTGACGATAACCGCCACCACGGCGAATATAGAGAAGTACCTGTTCGTGTGGATTTTACCTGGACTGGTGCTGCTGACAGGAACAATATTACTGGTGCGCCGTAAAAGGCAATAAACCTGGAAACTATGTTTTTACAAACGGATGAACAAACCATAGAAGACCTCCGGATATTCGGCAAACGGGATGTGAGCGGTATCTATGAGCTGTATAACCACACGCATACACGAGGCGGGGAAACGCTGTTGCAGGAAATGTTCCGGCAGCCCTTGTCGGATAAGGAAGCGATCAACCGCAGAAGCAGTATCATCGCTCATTTTGCGCAGCAACGCGTGGCCTTCCCGTTTGAAGCCGCTATGTTTGATATGGCGGAGAAATACCTGAAAAACGGAGACGAACAAACGAAAAGCGCCGGCCGCGCGGTGGTGCTCGGAGAGAAAGACATCTACAACGGTGTCACCTCCGTCATCGGACTGGTACAGCAACTGCACCGTTTCATAGAAAGCCCGACAGTAGCCGGTGCGGCGGCATATACCGCCGAGCGTACCGCTATTGCGCTGCTGCTGGCTGAACCGGCGCTGGAGCCGGCATTGAATGAACCAATGAAAGGGAAGCTGTCATACGGCGCGGTGACGGCCTTCGATCTGCTGTTCCGCACACGGGAACGGCAGCGTATCACAAAGCTGCTGGAGCATGTATATACGCTGGACGTATATCTGTCAGTGGCTGCGGTGGCCACGGAGAAGCAGTTCGTGTTCCCTACGGCGCTCGATAAAGGCAGTGCGGTATTACAGCTGGAAGGCGTGTATCATCCGTCTTTGAAAAACCCGGTCGGCAACAATGTGTTCATGGGGCCTGACAGCAACGTGATCTTTCTTACCGGCGCCAATATGGCGGGTAAGTCCACCTTCCTGCGTTCGCTCAGCACAGCATTGTATGTGGCACATATGGGCTTCCCCGTGGCGGCCCGTAAGATGGTCTTCTCCGTGATGGACGGCATCTTCACCACTATCAACCTGCCGGACAATCTCGGTATCGGGGCCAGTCACTTTTATGCTGAAGTGCTGCGCGTGAAAAAAGTAGCGACGGCCCTGAGCAGCGGACAGTCGCTGCTGGTCATCTTCGATGAGTTGTTCAGGGGCACCAATGTGAAGGACGCACATGAGGCTACCGTGGCCGTCAGCCGTGCATTCGCCGGGCGTAAAAACAGCCTTTTCGTGATCTCTTCCCACATCGTGGAAGCAGGCGAGGGGCTGAAAGAAGCCGGCAGTGTAGACTTCCGTTACCTGCCTACCCGCATGAACGGTCACCAGCCCGAGTATACGTACACGTTAGAGCAGGGTATCACCGATGACCGTCATGGTATGATCATCATCCGGAATGAAGGCATACTGGATATTCTCAGGAACGGTCGCAAGACTAAATAAAAATTGCAGTTATGAGCTTTAGTATAGACAGGCAAACGATGGATGAACTGAACCTGCTGGGCAAGTTCCGGCAGGGTTCAGTATATCACCTGTTCAACCAGGTGAAGACAAGGGGAGGAGAGCGTTTGCTGGACACCATGTTCCAGTCGCCGCTGGAAGATATGGCAGCCATCAATCAGCGGAGCAGCATTTTCCGTTTCTTTCAGGATGCGCAGCTGGTATTTCCTTTTGATGTGCCGCAGCTGTCACAGATGCGGGAATACCTCGACACCGGCGGCAGTAAAAACGTATTGCTGTCGATGGCCGACACCCTGCTGAAGAAAGGTCTCTCTACCGTGGCCCGTGATGAACGTTACCGGAAGAATGTGCAGGGCTTGCAGGCCACCATTGTCACGGTGAAGAAATGTACCGCCTTTGTGGCGTCCATGGCATTGCGGTCAGGTCCGTATGACGAGCGTATAAGCGCTGTCCGGCAACTGCTGCGTACCCGTGAACTGGAGCAGCTGGCCGACATGGACATCTATCAGGCATTGCCTGTGAAAACGCTGGCCACCTATGACCATCTGTTGAAGAACAAACTCCGGCAGGCCATGGAAGAACTGCTGGCATTTATCGATGAACTGGACGTATACATCGCTGTAAGCGATGTGGCGCGGGCCAAAGGGTTCGATTATGCGCAGGCGTTGCCACCGGAAAAAAATATGCTCTCCGCAACGGGATTGCACCATCCCTGTATCAACAATGCCATCGGCAATGATATTGAGATGCAGCAGGGCAGTAATGTACTGTTCCTCACCGGCGCCAATATGGCGGGTAAGTCCACGCTGATGAAATCGATCGGCATCGCCCTGTACCTGGCCCATATGGGCTTCCCGGTAGCAGCTTCCCGGTTTGTTTTTTCCGTCCGGGAAGGACTCTATTCTTCGATCAACGTGTCCGACAATATCAACCTGGGCTACAGCCATTTCTATGCGGAAGTGGTAAGGGTGAAACAGGCAGCCGAAGCCACGGCCAGCGGCAAACGCCTGCTGCTCATGTTTGACGAGCTTTTTAAAGGCACCAACGTAAAAGATGCGTATGACGGCACCCTGGCGGTGACAGCTGCTTTTGCAGAATATACCGGCTGCCTGTTCATCGTGTCCACCCATATCATTGAAGTGGGAGAGGCGCTGAAAGACAAACCCAATATACAGTTCCGCTTCCTGCCTACAGTGATGGAGGGTAGCCGTCCCCGTTATACCTATCGCCTGGAAGACGGGATTACGGAAGACCGTCAGGGGATGATGATCATCCGCAACGAAGGCATCCTGGAACTTATTAATGCCAATAACCTGTAAAAAACACCTAACATATAACATATGAAGAAGCTGTTGACATATGGCGCCAGCGCCATACTGGCCTGCGCATGCCTGCAGGCGCCGGCCCAGGAGAAAAAACTGGCCAGCCTTACGAAAGAGGATTTTATCGCTGACTTCCGGTTGGCAGTCGATATTCTGAAAAAACAACATCCCAATCCGTATAAGTTCATTGACTCCGTGACTTTCGCCCGCCGGGTGGACTCACTGATGGACCGCATGGCCAAAGAGCCGGACGTGCTGACCAGCCTGCAATATTCACCTGTTTACCTCGTGCGGGACGTACATACCAGCCTGCGGCTTTCCAATGATAATTCCCGTGAGTTGTATAGTACGCTCCGCTTCTTTCCCTATCCGGTGATCATCGAACGGGGACGGATATACGTGAATATCAAAGGCGCCGCTATTCCTTTTGGCGCCGAAATCACCAGCATTAACAACCAACCGGCCAAAGAAATTCTGCAGAACCTCTCCACTTCCGCCTATAGTGATGGTTTTATTCCTACCGGCATGGACCGGCTCTATTCCGATTTTCAGGTGACCTTTAGTCTGCTGACGCCCCGCCAGGCCACCTATCCGGTGACCTGGACGGCGCCCGGCAGCAAAGAAACCAAAAAGACGGTGCTGCCGGCGTCGGGGCCTACCGCCGCTTTCCATGCCACCAGGCAGGCTGTTTTCCCGTTCAACCTCCTGCAAAGGGCCTATTACATCTACAATGACTATGACGACAGTACGAAAACCGGCCGGTTGACCGTCAATACTTTTGGCATCGGGGAACAGGAGGCTTACAAAGAATTCAGTGAGTTCTTCCGGGAAGTAAAAAAACGGAACTATCAACAGGTGATCATCGATGTACGCAGCAACGGCGGTGGTAATCCGGCTATCTCGGCACTGTTGTATTCTTTCATGGCAGATGCGCCTTTCCGTAACGTGTACAACTACCGCACCCGCAATATCGGCGTGGCCTACCCGGACTATGCCGTAGCGGAAAATGGCAGAAGGCTTTCCGATGAAGACATACAGGGACAGAAAAACTTTTTCTATCAGCGTTTCGACAAAGACAGCTCCGGCTTTTACGTAGGCAATGCCCGCCTGAAAGACGGCCTGCTGGAGAACTTCCCGCCGGATAAAGATGCCTTTCACGGTAAAGTATATGTACTGACCGGCGGCGGCACGGTGTCCGCCGCGACTTACTTCGCTTCGCTGGTACAGAAAAACAAAAGAGGTATGATCATCGGCAAGGAAACCGGTAGCGGCGAAGCAGCTACCACTGCAGCCTGGTTCCAGCGTTACCTGCTGCCGCGCACCAAATGCGTATTGACGGTGCCGTTATCAGAGCTGTATTTCTTCAATGCCACACAGGACCCCGGACATGGCGTGATGCCGGACAAGGAAGTCCCGATGGATAAATTCATGGGGTACGTGCTGGCAGACAAAGACCCTGAAATATCTTATACCATGGAGCTGATCAATGCGGCAAAATGATAAAAAAGCTGGTGTGCATCACACCAGCTTTTTTTATGCTTCTTTAGGTTATTTTAAAATAAATACACATCTTTGCATCGGAAATAAGGTTCTTGACAGTAGGAACTTTTTGATTCAGATCGTTATGAGATTGTAGTATATAGTGCAGAAACGGCTTTCTGCCATATCAACCCCGAAGTATTGTACACCTGTATCCCCGGTTAAAATTCTTCCTCCTTGTAATCCCTTTTCAGATACGTAATCATCAAGTTTTTAAAGTCATTTTTTACCGGTAGACCCGTGTCATTGATGCATGCATCAATGTGCGTGCGCTGTTTTGTCGCCTGTTGAGTGCGGCCCGGTTGACCTATGCCCTGAAAATGCACTTAATTTTTATATTATGAATAAATATGAAAGACTCAAAAATGAACTGGAAACAGTTGGGACCGGAAAAATGAAAGCCTTTGGCGCCTCTATGTTGCCCATCCTTAAAAGCGGTACCCTGCTGACGTTTCAGCGGGAACAGGAATATGCGGTGGGAGACATCGTGTTTTGTAAAGTGAAAGGGCGTTATATTGATGCGCACAAGATCACCAAAAGAGATGCTAACAAAGGATACCTGATCGCCAATAACCACGGGTTTGAAAATGGATGGACCAAGGTGATTTATGGCAGGGTTATATTGGGAGAATATGAAAACCGGATCATTTACCGCAAGGGGTGACCGGCTCCCATTTGAATCCTTTGTCCCCTCTTGTTATTTTCCCCACCCCCGGCCATGGCAGATGATAGGTCATGGTCATCCTTCCGGAGTTTGCCGCTTCCTGTAAAAAACTTTCCCGTGTTTGGGCTGCCTGCTCAAAATCCATGTCATAAAACATTCCCCATTCCGGATGTTGCAACAGTACGGCTGCGTGTAGCAGGTCGGCGCTGTGCAGTAAGGTTTCCTCACCGGAAAAAATCTCTACCATGCTGTGCCCTGAAGTGTGTCCGGGCGCAGGTATTAACCTGATACAATCGTATAGTGTTGCCCGTGGGGCTGCCAGTCGCAGCTGTGGCCGAATGGTACGCAGTATCTGCGGTATGCGGGTAGTGAGCCCTGTTTGCATCGTGGGCGCAATGTTCAGCGGGCTGGCAGAAAAGTCGGGCTGGTCTTGCATCCAATGGTCGTATTCCGTTTGGCTTAAATGAACAATAGCATTTGGAAAAACGAGTGGACCATCCGGGTGTAAAAGGCCGCCTGTATGGTCACTATGGGCATGTGTCAACACGATATCGGTGATGGACGTCGCCGGAATACCGGCAGCAGCGAGGCTTGCGGGCAACAGTCCGCTGGTGGTGTCTTCCTGTCCGAGGCCGGCATCGATCAGTATCAGTCTGTCCTGATGGCGTACCAGGAGGATGTTAAGGTCCAGTTGCAGCACATCTGTAGGGAGTAGCAGTGCCCGTAGCGAATGATGCACCTGGCTGGGCTGTTCATAAGGCCCAATCATGGGATGCGCAGGGGACAGGGACTGATGGCCGTCGCTGAAGACCATCAGCTCCAGGTGTCCTACGCGGAAAGTAAACGGTGTTTGCATGATGTTTATTTGCCTGCAAACTTCGGTGAATTTCATACTTTTGTAAAGTTGAATTATCTCATCAAATACTTTAATAAAACTAAAGTATGATCACTGATGTATTGGACCTGGACTTATTACGCACTTTTGTATTGGCGGTGGATTTAGGCAGTTTTGCCCGTGCGGCGGAGCAGGTGTCCCGCTCACAGTCGGCCGTGAGCCTGCAGATGCAGCGACTGGAGGAACTGACGGGCCACCAGCTGTTTGTCAGGCAGGGGCGTGGCCGCGAGCTGACGGCCAGCGGTGAGCTGCTGATCGGTTACGCCCGGCAGTTACTGCGGCTGAACGACCAGGCGGTAGAAGCACTGTCCACCCGGCAGCTGGCAGGGGTAGTACGCCTGGGCATGCTGACGGATTTTTCCGAGGGCAGTCTGCCGCAGGTGCTGGCGCGTTTCGCCGAACAGCATCCGCGCGTGCAGATGGAGATAACGATCGACAAGCAGGTGGTGCTGCAACAAAAATTACTGTCAGGAAAGCTGGACGTGATCGTATGTGTCGGGGCGCAATTGCCGGAAGGTGCTGTGCCGATTGGTAAAGTGCCTTTACGTTGGATCGGGAATAGAACGGTGGCACAGCAGTCGCCGTTGCCGTTGTTGCTGTTTGAACCGCCCTGCCTGTTCCGCGCTGCCGGCCTGGCGGCGCTGGAAAAATCCGGTGTGGCCTGGAAGCCGGTGCTCACCGCCAGCAATGTGGCAGGTATGTGGGCAGCTGCCAGGGCCGGACTGGGCATCACTATCCGCACGCAGATAGGATTGCCGCCGGATTGTAAGATATTGCCGGTTTCCCGCGGCCTGCCGGCATTGCCGCAGATATTCGTTTACCTGCTGACGGCGCCACGGAAAAAGAACGCTGCTGCAGCTGCCCGGTTGACAGCCATCGTGCAGGATACGCTTAGCAGTGAACTGAAAAATATGCAGGGACTTAAGAAGAAATCATAAGAAATTTGTTAATCATCCGCTTTTAATAAAATCATGAGAATGCCCGGTAATACTATAACTAGCTTTGGTAAATGTTAACGCCAATTTTTGCCAAAATCATTTCTTTATGAGTATTACCACAATTGTTTGTTTGCCACATGAGTTAAAAGATGAGTTAGTCCAAATCATGCAGGATGAGTTTGCGGTTTCTCTTCAGATTGCCCGGGAAGCCTACGAAGGCATGCTGGAAGGGTATTTCTGCCGATTAAAAGCAGGGGTGCAGTTTGTGATCGAGTATCCTTATGTGGATAAGGTTTATCGGGATAGCTACTATGCATACTTTTCTTCCAAGCGAAGAGTGTATCAAAAGAATTGTATCCGGGTGTCTGTATTTGATGGTATCGTTCTGCCGGACCAATTCAGAAATGCCAAAGGCATTGCCAGCCTGCGGGAGCGGTACCGGGGATTTATGGTGATAAGGCCTACCATGCCTCATGTTATTGGTAGGAGCGTGCTATCTCCACATGCATTGCAACAGCATGGTTTTTTTAGTCTTATGGGGAGGTTTCCAACAACCGTGAATGCGGTCAGATTTGAAGCAAGGGGCTTTCCGCACGCTTCGCAGGATAGGGAAACACTCACTTGTTCTGAAACGTCATTATGGGCCATGATGGAGTATTTTGCCTCACGATATGCTGAATATAAGCCTGTAGTACCTTCTGATATTATCGATATGTTGAAAAGCCGATCCAGTTCAAGGCAAATTCCATCAGAAGGACTTACAATCGAGCAAATGAGCTTTGCGTTGAGGGAGTTCGGTTTTGGAACGATAGCCTATGACAGATCAGAGTATTCATTGACATCGTTTACAAATTTGTTATCGGTATACGTCGAAAGTGGTATTCCATTGATTGTAGTAGTGTCAAATGTTCATCTCGGAGGAAGCGTGAGGCATGCAGCAGTGATAGTGGGACGTTCGGAAACAACGAATGCCGATATCGATAGTCTTTCATCTGTAGAGGAAGGTAGTGCAGAGCTGGCTGAAATGATGAAACGAAAGAATATCAGTATTGAGGACAATGCTGACATAAAACGTCGTTTTGTTTTTATAGATGATAATTACCCGGCTTATCAAATTGCTCCTCTTGAATCGCCAATGGCATATTATGAAGACGACGCCTGGAGAAAATGTGAAATTATGCAAGTGTTAGTCCCCCTTTATCCCAAAGTTTATTTGGACGGATTGGAAGCTAGAAGGTATATTAAGGAGTTATTATTAAGTCAGTTATTTCGGATTCCATCAGGAGCCAAACTATTTATTCGCATTTATCTCACCAGCAGTAGATCCTACAAGGATTATCTTGCTATAGAAGATAGCTTTTCCGACCATGTCAGAAACGCTATTCTATCTATGCAAATGCCAAAGTTTATTTGGGTGGCGGAAGTCTCTTCAAAGGAACTAATAAAACAACATAAAGCAAATGGGCTTATTGTTGTGGATGCGACAGAGACCAATACGATTTATGACAATGCATTGATCGTGTGCTGCTACGAAAATAGGTTTTGTTATAGAAAAGTTGAGGATAATAAATTAGTTAATAATTCTCTATCTTTGAATGAGTTTAATATTTTTACCAATAACCTAAAAGGCTTTTGATATGGCAACAAAAATAGATGGAGCTAAAGAAATTTTTGCCAAATTGGAAAAAGAAGGGGAAGCTCATGTCGTGGACAGTCCTGAGTATTGGCAAAATATAAAAGAAATAAACAGACGTATGGAGGAGTTTCGTCGCGAGTCCAGGATGAAGCGTCAAAATTCCTGGATTGCTGCTTCTAAATTTTTCATCACATCATAAAGTATGTATTCCTTACAACACCCGAGGCTGGCAAACCATTGCCGGCCTTTTATATTTTAAAAACAAACAAAATGGAACCTGTTTTTTCTCCCGTTGACTTGGAAACCTGGCCAAGAAAACCATACTTTGATTACTTCTACTATGGCGTGAAAACCAAATACAATATCAATTATAACCTTGATATAACAACGTTGATAAAAGAAGTCAGAGAAAGAGAATTAAAGTTTTACCCTGTGATGTTGTATGTCATCATGAAAATGGTGAACCGGCATGAAGCCTTCCGCTATAGCTTTGATGACAAAGGGATATTAGGCCATTGGAACTATGTCGTTCCGTCGTACACTATTTTTCATGAAGACGATAAGACATTTTCTGATTTATGGAGTGAATACCACGAAGGCTTCGCGGATTTTTATAAGACAATCATCCATGATATGGAGACTTATAAAAACGTGAAGGGATTAAAGGCCCGTTCCGGCCGGCCACAGAACTTCTGCCCGGTATCTGCGTTGCCATGGCTTAGTTTCGCCGGTTTTAATCAGGATACATATACAGAGTCTTCGTTGTTGTTCCCGATTATCCGGTTTGGCAAATATTATACGGAACATGAAAAAGTGATGCTGCCATTGACCATTTTTGTGCATCATGCTGTGGCCGACGGTTATCATACCTGCCAGCTGATCAATGATATGCAGGAAATGAGCAACAAGGCAGGGGCCTGGTTGGCTGAATAGCGCTAATGAGCCGCCAGACAGATGTCTTCCTGGAATTTCAGATACTGCCTGGGGCTCAGACGAACATAATGCTGGAAGTCATGTATCAGCTGGCTCTGGTCATAGTAGCCGCAGGCATCAATAAGCTCAAACCAGTCGGTGGAAGCACCAGTCGCCACCTGTTGCTGTAGCATCTGTACAGCTTTTAAAAAGCGCTGATACCGCTGGCGTTCTTTTACAGTATAGCCGAATTGTTTTTTCTGGTGCAGCTGAACATTGCGCTCGCTTTGCCCCGTTGCGTCAGCAATCGCTTTGACAGGGTTCAGGTTATCATCTTCAAAGTTGGCCAGTTGTTCAGAGAGCAGGTGCTGGTCCTGCAGATAGGGTCTGCAGAAATGCAGGATATGCTCTACCTGCGCCGTGGGAGCAGGTATATGTTGTAATGATTCCCATAACGCGGTAAAACAATTATCGTCTACCAGGTCGTCCGGATGCCCCGCCATGGTGGCGCGGCCAAAAAAGCGATAAAAGGCATCATCTTTGAAATTAGCCACCAGTATGCTGGTGCCTGCCGGCAGGGTATAGTCAAATGCCTGTTTTACCGGGCCCAATACAATACACTGCTCCACTTCCATCTGCGTTTGCTGCGCAGAATGCAGGATGCCTTTTCTGCCAAACACAAAAACCATGATCATCTGATAGGTGGGTAACAGCGTTTTCCTCACCGCCGCACTGGTATTATTGGCAGCATGATAAAAATGGGAAAACACCGTTTCATATTCCGCCGGAACAGGTAGCCGCGATTGCTGATAGTCTTCATGTATACCCTGGTTCATGCCTCAAAGATAGCAGAAATAAGGGGAGATGTTAATCATGGCATTTTCACATCTGTGATGAACTATTGCTAAAATGATGAAATAGTTTTGTCTTGATATGGTACTACCGCCTCATCTCCGCCATAATTTTCCTTATATTCACAACATTACACTGTAAAGGGAAACCTGCCAGAGCTATTCACTTTTAATTTGTTCAGATTTATGACAATCCAGTTTTTTTACCTGGCACTTAGCCCAATGGGAGAGAAACTACCGTATTTATATAGTAGCGTTTTTACAATCACCTACCAGCATTTGAAAGATCTGGTAGCACAACAACAGGAACTGGAAGCCGCTTTCAGGGTATACAATCGTCAACCGGAAGAGTATAAAGCAGTATGGTCAGTGGGAACGGACGGAGAGGAGCAGGCTGTGGCCGACAGGAACGATGAAATACGGGCCTGGCAAATGGATGAAAAAATTGTACGGACAATAAACTGGCCCTGACAGTAAACTGCCAGGGCCATGGAATATTATTCATGCTCGTGCTGATAGATCCTTTCTATCGCGCCTTTGTATTTTTCCAGCACTACTTTTCTTTTCAGGCTTAGCTTGGGCGTCATTTCACCGCCGGCGATGCTCCACTCTTCGGGCAGTAGCTCGAAGCGTTTGAGCTGCTCCACATGGTTGAAGTGCTGGTTATAGTCGTCTATCACTTTCTGATAGGCCTGCTGCACTTCCGGACGGGCAATGGCTTCGGCGTTGGTGGTGAAGGGGATGTTCTGTTTGTTCATCCAGTACTTCAGGTACGGGAACGCAGGTACGATCAGCGCACCGGTGAACTTATGTCCTTCGCCTACCACCATGATCTGTTCAATGAAAGGGCTTTCCTTGAACTTGTTTTCGATGGGTTGTGGCGCCACATATTTACCACCGCTGGTTTTGAAGAGTTCCTTTTTGCGGTCGGTGATTTTGATGAATTTCTTATCCACCCATATGCCGATATCACCGGTATGCAACCAGCCATCGATCACTGTTTCTGCGGTAAGATCGGGGCGTTTGTAGTAGCCTTTCATGACGGTAGTGCCTTTTACGCATATTTCACCGTCTTCGTCCAGGCGCACTTCGATGCCGTCAATAGGAGGGCCTACCGTACCGAATTTGGTGCCACCGGGTTTCCTGCGGTTAACGCAGATAACGGGACTGTTTTCGGTGGGGCCATAACCTTCATACACCGGTATTTTGGCGGCATTGAAAATACGCAGCAGCTTCTCCTGGCAGGCAGCGCCGCCGGTAACGATATAGCTGATATTGCCGCCCAGCGCCTCCCGCCATTTGCTGAAAACTAACTTGTTGGCAATAGACAGCTGGAAATTGTACCACGCGCCACCGCTGATATTGTTGTCATATTTGCCGGCAAGGGACACTGCCCAGAAAAACAGCCGCCGCTTTATGCCGGTGAGACTGTTGCCAGTGGCCATAATTTTCTCAAAGACTTTTTCCAGCAGCCGGGGCACGGTAGTAAACCCGTCCGGTTTTACTTCTTTCAGGTTCTCACTGAGCGTGTCCAGGCTTTCCGCATAGTAGATGCTGATAGCACTGAAAAGGTAGATGTAGGTGACTGTCTTCTCAAAAATATGATTGAGGGGCAGAAAACTAAGCACCTTCTGCTGCGGCGCATCATCAAAAGGAAAGCTGACCTTGGAATACATCACGTTGGAGGATATATTGGCATGGGTAAGCATTACTCCCTTGGGAGTGCCGGTGGTACCGGATGTGTAAATAATGGTAGCCAGGTGTTCGGCGTCAATGCCTGCCTTGATAGTCTCCACCTGCGACAGCAGCGCAGGCGTGGCCTGGGCTGTAATCGTGCTCCAGTGCGTAGCGCCCGGAATTTCATCAAAGGTGAAGATCTCTTTCAGGGAAGGCACGCCGCCCCGGATACCCTGAATTTTATCCAGCATCTCTTTGCTGCTGACGAAGATGTACTTCACGGCGGCATCATTCAGGATAAATTGTATTTCTGCCGGATTAGTGGTAGGGTACAGGGGTACCAGCACTGCGCCGGTCTGTTGTACGGCCAGGTCTGTAAACACCCATTCCGGCCGGTTGTTACTGATAATAGCGATCTTGTCGGCGCCTTCCGGCGTAAAATCGTTGCCGCCTACGCCCAACTGTAATAAGCCGGCACTAAAGCGGTTCACTGTTTCACTGACACTGGCGGTACTGAATGTCTTCCAGCTGCCATTGATCTTGGCGGCCAGCATGTCCTGTTTGGGGAATTTCTCCAGCTGAAACTTTACTGCGTCGAATAGCCTGTGCCTCGGGAGCGTACTCATAAGGTAGATTTAGTGATGTAATAGGTACCAGTTCTTATTAAATATACTAAAAAATATATGTTATAAAGATGAAATTATAACCAGGAAATCGATGATCTCCATGTTTCATCTTTTCAATATTACGGTTCCGGGAGAGACTTGTCTTTTTGGGAAAGCGGCATCGTTTCCTGCGAAAAAGAAGACATCACCATCATCGTCAACACCAGCAGTAACGGCAATCCTGGCATATGGACCACCGGTGCTGTTTCCTACAATATAATCAATTTTCGCACTTGACCAACACGGCCGTCATGAAACTTATCACCTGTACGCGTTGCTTTTATGCTGATCTTTTCCTATTTTTTCCCCTTTACTGAATTTAAATGGCCGGCAACCGCATGACACCGGCGTCAAAATAAGAATATGCTTACTGCTTTTACAAACGGGACCATCTACACCGGCGCACAGGTGATCACTGGCAAAACACTGCTGACGGAACAAGGAAAAATACAGGCACTGGTCAACCCGGCGGAAGTTCCATCAGAGGCTACAATAGTGGATTGCAATGGACATATCATCGCGCCGGGCCTGCTGGACCTCCAGATCTACGGCGGCGGCGGATACCTTTTCTCGGCCCATCCTTCTCCGGAAGCGCTCAACGCTATGGCACAGGCATTGGTGAAAAGCGGCACGACCGGCTTTCTGCTCACCCTGGCCACCGATACGATGGAAGTGTTCCATGAATGTATCCGCATTGTGCGCAATAACCCGCATCCTGCGGTACTGGGCATGCATCTGGAAGGACCTTATATCAATCCGGTAAAAAAAGGCGCCCATACCCTCGAACTGATCAAACGCCCGGAACGTGCAGAGCTGGAAAGCTTGCTCACTGCCGCCGGCGGTATCGTGAAGATGATCACCGTGGCTCCTGAAATGTGCGACCCCGCTATCCTGCGCTGGCTCGACGCGCAGGGCGTCATCCTTTCTGCCGGACATAGCAACGCTACTTTCAACGAAGCCATGGAAGGGTTCCGGAACGGCATACGCGCCGTCACACACCTGTTCAATGCCATGTCGCCCCTGCAGCACCGCGATACCGGCCTGCCGGGCGCTACATTCCGCGACAACAGCGTATATGCGAGCATTATCGCAGACAATATCCATGTAGACGACAATGCCCTGATCATCAGCAAAAAGGTGCTGGGCGACCGCCTTTTCCTGATTACGGACGCCGTGGAAGCCAACAATACAGGCGCCAGTCTGCATGTGGCGCAGGAAGACCGCTTCACACGGCCTGACGGTACACTGTCCGGTTCCCGCCTGACGCTCATGCGCGCCGTGCAACGTTGTGTGCAGTATGCCGGTATCCCCCTGGATGAAGCGCTGCGCATGGCTACCGTATATCCTGCCACGCTGATGGGGATCAAAGACCGTGGGCGTATTGAACCTGGCTGCCGCGCAGACCTGGTCGTATTCGATCATCAGTATACCGTGAAAAATGTATATATCGCCGGCGCACAACAGTGAGCCGTGGGAAAATGTTAATACAGGGAGATGAAAAAAAACTGTCTGACAATAATAGCCACTTTGTGGCTGGCCAGCCTCTGCGTGTCCACTGCCATGGGGGCCGCGGCATCCTGGATACGGATTAACCAGCTCGGGTATCTGCCCCGGGGCATTAAGGTAGCGGTATGGGCCACCAAAGGCGCCGCTGTACCGGCTACTTTCCAGCTGGTGGACTCCGCCAGCAATAAAACCGTTTTCACCGGCAGCACCGGCAAACCATTTGGCCGCTACGGCCCTTTTAATGAAACAGCGCGACTGGACTTCAGCAGCTGGAAAAAAACAGGCACCTTTTACCTGAAAGCAGGGGAGGTGAGATCACCATACTTCCGTATAGCCGACAACGTATATGCCGGCGCCGCCGACTTCACCCTGCGGTATATGCGACAGCAACGGTCGCTCTTTAATCCTTTCCTGAAAGATTCCTGTCATACCCATGACGGCTATACGCTGTACGGCCCCATGCCGGACAGCACCCACCTGGACGTGGCCGGCGGCTGGCATGATGCCAGCGACTACCTCCAGTATTCCACCACATCGGCCAACGCTACCTACCACCTGCTGGCGGCATACCGCGATTTTCCGCAGGTATTCGGCGACCGCTATGCGGCCAATGGACTGGAAGGCGGCAACCATGTGCCGGACATCCTCGATGAAGCACGCTGGGGGCTCGACTGGCTGCTGAAAATGCATCCCCGCGACAACTGGATGTTCAACCAGATCGCTGATGACCGTGACCATAACGGCATGCGCCTCCCCAAAGAAGACCCTTTCTACGGAAGAGGATTCGAACGACCGGTATATTTCTGCTCCGGCCAGCCACAGGTAAGGGGCAAGTTCATGAACCAGACTACCGGCGTTGCCTCTACTGCCGGTAAGTTCTCCAGCGCTTTCGCACTGGGCTACGACCTGCTGAAAGATAAAGACGCGGCGTATGCCGGCACACTCCGCCAGAAAGCGCTTACAGCCTATGATATGGGCCGCAAACAACCGGGCGTATGCCAGACCGCCTCTGTGAAGTCGCCCTACATCTACGCGGAAGACAACTGGGTGGATGATATGGAACTGGCAGCGGCATCACTGTACCGGCTAAACGGAAAAGATGACTACCGCCAACAGGCGCTGGACTATGCCGCCCAGGAAAAAGTAACGCCCTGGCTCGGAAAAGATACTGCCCATCACTATCAATGGTATCCCTTCATTAACCTCGGACATTATGAACTGGCCCGGCAACTAAAAGGCCCCTCCCGGCAAACCATCACCGGTTATTATCAAACCGGTATCGACAAAGTATGGCAACAGGCTAAGAACAATGCTTTCTATCGTTATATTCCTTTTATCTGGTGCAGCAATAACCTCACTACGGCTTTCGCGGTCCAGTGCTACTGGTACCGGCAACTGACCGGCAGCAATGAATATGCTGCATTGGAGCAGGCCAACTTCGACTGGCTCTTCGGCTGCAATCCATGGGGCACCAGCATGGTGTACGGTCTGCCTGCCCATGGCGACACACCCGAAGATCCTCATTCCGCTTTCTCCCATCTCGGACATTACCCGGTGGATGGCGCGCTGGTTGACGGTCCGGTATACACAAACATCTATAAAAACCTGATCGGTATCCAGCTGTCCAAGCCAGACGCCTATACGGAGTTTCAGAGTGACCTTGCAGTGTACCACGATGATTTTGGAGACTACAGCACCAACGAACCTACGATGGATGGCACCGCCTCGCTGATATACCTGTTGGCAGCCATGGACCAGGAAGGCCGTAACCACAACAATGCCGTGTCGGGTAACAATGCGGCATATACGTATGCGGCCGGCGCCGTCATCCGTGGCGATACCACCCGGAAAACGCTGACGCTCGTCTTCACCGGCGATGAATTTGCGGACGGGGGTCAGGTCATACGCCGCGTTTTAAAACAACAAAAAGTACCTGCCGCTTTTTTCCTGACAGGGAAGTTCTATGCTAATCCGGCTTTCCGGCCATTGGTTAAACAACTCAAAGCAGACGGCCATTACCTCGGGCCGCATTCCGATCAGCATCCGCTGTACTGCGACTGGCAGAAACGCGACAGCCTTTTGATTACCCATGCTGCTTTTGAAAAAGACCTCGCCGCCAATTACCGGAAAATGCAGGTGCTGGGCATCACTAAAAACGCGGCGCCTTATTTTTTACCGCCCTATGAATGGTACAACGATACCATCGCACAATGGACACGCGCGGCAGGGCTGCAACTGGTCAACTTCACACCAGGTACACGCTCCAACGCAGATTATACTACACCGGCCATGAAAGGGTACCGCTCTTCGGCAGAAATCTATCAGTCCGTTCTGCAATATGCCGACACCCGACCGGCCGGACTAAACGGCTTTATGCTCTTGCTGCACATCGGCACCGATCCGGCCCGCACCGATAAATTTTACAATCGCCTGGATGAACTGATCACTGACCTGAAAAAGAAAGGTTACCGGTTTATTTCACTCGGCCAACTACTGCATTAATAAGGCCCCGGGCGAAAGTCCGGGGCTTTTTGTATCACCAGCTCCTGCCGCTGCTGTAGGCGTCGTACTCTATCGGCGAAAGCGGATCTTCAGGATAATGAAGCAGGTACCTGCGTACCTTCTCGCTGTCCTTATGCGGCAGGTAAAGGAAACTGAGAAAACGGTAAGGCCTTCCGTAGAAAATCTCTTCCGCATCTTTGGCCAGGTTAAGCCCCGCACGAGGCACGGCAAACAGACGCACATTGCCGATGTCGTTGTACGATGGCATGGTAGCGATGTGTACCAGCCCGAAATGTAAAGGCTCCTCCCGCATGATGCTGCCAAACTGCTTGAAGATTTCCGTGCAGACTTTCAATGGTCCCGCTATGGCGCCGGCACGGGAAGGTAGATGCCGGGTATCGGCCACAGGGGCGATGCCGCGGATAAGGATTCCACCAAACGATCGTTCTGTCGCCAGTGTGACGTCCATCCCCGAACCATGGAAATACCACTCTCCGTTACTGCTGCGGGGATGCTCATGCGCATGAGCATAGGGGTCATTATGGGTATCGCTGCAGTAGTAAAACTCACAATCCACGATCCGGTAAAAGTTTTCTCCTACCCGTAACAAATGATTGTTCATCAGTATTTCTGCGATACGTCGGAATGAAGCCTGGCAGCTCTCAGCATCGATGTCATCTATATGCAGGAGGTCTGTCATATTTGTTTTTTCTGCAAAAGAAACAAATATAAATTGACAGTGATGAGGTGTTGGATTTATGGATGACACCCGGTTTCTAATGATGAGATAAGGCGGTTTAAGCAGATGGCAACAGTTTCAATTAGCTAGTGTTTTTTGTCAATGTATGAGGCGCTGTATGTATTGCTGGTAATGATTTTGAAGGATTTTAATTGTTTGGTGCGTTCAATCTGCGAAGCCACCTCCAAGAAATTTTTAAGTTTTTTTTGTCGGGAACAATATGTAATAACTTCAACCAATATACGAAAATAAATACAGGTTGAATTACGGCAAAAATCTACTTACTTTGTAGCACCATGGACCACATTGCGCAAATAAAACAGTTAAGGGAGCAGGTGCCTGTCGGCCTGCGCCACGCGGGGATTTTACTGGAAAAGACCGGCGGTGATATCATAACTGCCAAACAATTGTTTATACAGGAAATACAGGCGGTGGCGCTGAGCAAAACAAATGCTCCGGCGGAAATTGTGTTGCCCCTGCTGGAGCGGCACCAGTATGATATACCAAGGACATTGGCTGCTTTAGAGGAAGTGTTGTATTCGATAACAGAGAGGGCGCTACGAAAAATCAAGCGTAATCATGAGGCAGCTATCGACAAGGTGGCGACCATCATTGAAATAGCCACACCATTGCAACGGAACTTCTGGTTGCCACTGGACACCATGAAGCTGCCGAATGTGTACCAGCAGACTTTTATGACCATCCATGAATGGCTCTCGTATGAAGCCTACGAAGATTTTGACTACGCGCTGTATTTTTACCGGGAACTGGTGAGCAATACCATCCGGGATACGCTGGCATGCCCTGAAGTGGCCGCTGCCATCCGGGATGGGGATAAAGACGCTTTCCGCCGTCACCGTGCAACGCTGATCGAACAACTATACAACCTGGTAGTAAACAACATCAGCCATTTTCCGTGAGCTGTTGTATTTTTTGAGAAATGATTTTTTTATCGGCAGATGAATGACTTAAGGCCAGGGCTTTTTCCAATGCGCTGTGCGCTAAACTATTGTCGATGCCGGTATACAATTCCCCTAGTAACAGATGGTACTGATAATGGTCGTTAAGTGACAGTTTCTTCGCTTCCTGTAAGGCCGCTTCCTTGCTGTTGGCCCTGGAAAGGGCGTAGGTCCTGTTAAGGGCGGCAATGGGAGAGTACTCTACTGTCAACAGGTGGTTATATAGTTGCAGGATATTTTCCCACTTCTCCGGCGTGTTGGTCTTAATGGTATGCCAGTACGCAATGCCTGCTTCAAAATGGTACTTGGAAGCGGTATTGCCTTCAGAGGCTTTGTTCAGAAAAAACTGTCCCTGTCGGATCAGGTCTTCGTCCCACAGACTGGTGTCCTGGTCATCATATAAAATAGTTTCCCCGCTGTCGTCAGTACGGGCTTCGAACCGCGATGCCTGAAAGCTCATCAGGGCAATGAGGGCGTTGACGGCCGGGGTGTTGGTGGCTTCGTTTTCTGTCAGTAAAAAGGTGAGCCGCATGGCTTCGAGGCACAGGTCTTTGCGCAGCGAATGGTCATGGCTGGCGGAGAAATAACCTTCGTTGAACAGCAGGTACAGCGTGCGCAACACTGCTTCCAGGCGGCCGGGGATCTGCGAGGCTTCCGGGAACGCGATGGCTATATTCTCTTCACGCAGTTTCTCTCTGGCCCGCAGCAACCGTTTGTTGATAGTATCTTTACCGGTGAGAAAAGCGTCGGCGATTTCTTCAATGCCAAAGCCGCACAATACCCGCAGGGCCAGCCCTATCTGCGATTCCAGGGAAATGGCGGGATGACAGACGGCAAACATCATCTGCAACTGGCTATCCTTAATGTTCTGAGCAGAAAGGTCTATTTCCGGCACTTCGCTGGTAACAGCCTGGCTTAACTGCACGGATACTTTTTGCTGGAACACGGCACGGTGTTTCAGGTGGTTTTTCGCTTTGTTCTTGGCCACGGTGTACAACCAGGCCGCCGGGTTTTCCGGCAGGCCTTTCAGGCCCCATAGTTCAGAGGCGGACAGAAAGGTTTCGCTGGCAATATCTTCAGCTATGTCCAGATGTTCAAATCCCAGCAGCTTGCACAATACCGCCGTAATCTTGCTGTATTCGGTCCTGAACAAATGGGGGAGCAGTTCTTTTTCTTCCATAATTAAAATGCAAATTACGAATTGAAGGCTTACTTATAACAAGGTTAATAAGCAACCTCTCCATAAGTAAACTCTCAATTCGTAATTTGTAATTTGTAATTCGTAATTACAACACGCTGATTTCCCTGATTTCCACGTTGCCGCCAACTGCCAGTATAGGACATCCTTTGGCCAGTTCAGCTGCTTCTTCGATGGAATTAGCCTGTATGACGGTATAGCCGCCCAGTGTTTCTTTGATTTCGGTGAAAGGTCCGTCGGTCACCACGTTATTAGGTCTGATTACTTTGCCGGTCTGTTCGAGACGGTTGCCACGGTCTGCCAGTTTGTTCTGTGCTGCAATGCCGCCGATCCAGTCCATCCATTTTTTGGTGTTAGCCTGCATTTCTTCAGGTGAACGTTGGGCTGCCTGTGTAGTGTCTGCTCTGTAGAGAAATAAGAAATTTTTCATGGCCTTAAATTTAGATGTTTATATCCTAATAACAACCATGCTTCCGTGAATAAGACATCTTCCCGCCGGTTTTTTTAAAATTATTGTAAGATATTTTAAATCAATATCTTAAGAAGATGATAAAGCAGACTTTTAAAAGCTGAATTGATGAATACTGAGCCCATTGCGGTCAGGGTCCTGCAGAAAAAAAACTTTCCCGAAAGCAGATTCCCGGATGTCTGAAACAATGATCCCTTCCTGATGCAGCCGTTCCCTTTCACAGACAATATTCTCTGTTTCCAGTACCAGGCCCTGTAAAGTGCCGGCATGCATATGGCTGTAAGGCCATTGCCGCACCAGCGAAATGGTGGTGACCTGGTTGCTGAAGCCCAGCTGTATCCACATGTCGCCGTTGGGCATCAGTACTTCTGCCAGCAACTCGAAGCCCAGTAACAGGTAAAAGTCTTTGGACAGCTGTTGATCGGTAACGGGTACAGAAATATTCTCAATAGCTTTCATGAAAAGGCAAATTGCTGCAAAGGTAGCCCTGTAAAGGTAATTGGCAGGGGAGGCCAGCGACAATCGCCAAGGGGTATTCCGACAAAAAATTACGAATTACGAATTACGAATTACGAATTACGAATTACGAGCATGCTTAATAACCTTGCCATATGAGGAGCCTCAATTCGTAATTCGTAATTCGTAATTTGTAATTGACAAACCGTCACCATAACGCTTTTTAATCTGCCGGGTCAATATCCAGTCACGCAGCAGGTCAAAGTAACCGGCTGATTGCCTTAGCAGCACAGGGCCATCGGGACTGTCCCTGACATCGATGATGCCGTGGTCCGCATTGGGGAAAATCACAACATCGATATTTTTGCGGGTGGCGGTGGCGTCTTTTAATGCGGCAATGGTACCGGCGTTGGGCGCTTCAGTATCTTTTCCGGCGATCACCCATAACATAGGTACATTGACACGACGGAAAGGTGGCAGCGGATCATAATCCAGCTGGATGTCTGTCGGGAAGGTCTGTTTCAGGCTGTCCAGCTGTGCCCGGCTCAGGTTGAGGATGGGACCGGTGTAGTCTCCCTGTAACGAGGCAAACCAGGGCTCTTGTTTATACTTTGCCTTGAGGGCGTCCAGTTCAGCGAACCCGCCACTAAACCCGGTACGGAAAACCTGGTCGGTGGCAGCTACCACCTGCATCGCTTTGGCAATGTCTTCGTCGCTGTAATGTCCGTTTTTCAAATCGTGTAGCACCTCCTGGCGGTTCTCTTCTTTGGGTGCGATGAGCAGACTGTAACTGGCGACAACAAAATCTACCGGCGTAAGGGTAGCAGTAAGCGGCACCACCCATCCGCCCTGGCTTTCGCCCATCAGGCCAGTAGGCAGACCTTTCACCGCGGCCTGTGCTTTTACCGCCTTTACGACGGCCACCATGTCGGCGGCCAGCAGTTCAAAATTGGCGCTCAGCTGACCGGTAGATCTGCCGGTGCCCCTTTTGTCATATACAAATACGGCAATATCGCCCAGTGGCAGGATATATTGTTTATAGTTATTGTATACTGCCGATGAACCACCGGAACCGTCATGCAGTATCACTACCGCCCTGGGCTTATGGTTGACAGGAAGGTAAAGTTCCCCGTAAACAGAAGCCCCTTTCACAGGGATATGCATGGGGATAACGGGGAAGGGTATACGCTTTCCGGTATACGTTTTCCCGTCCTGTTTAAAAACAAGCGAACCGCTGGCACAGCCCCCAAAATACGCGAAGACGTTTGGGGCCTTTGCATTGGCCCAGCCGGGACCGGAAAGATAGCTGCTGTCGGCCTGCAAAAAGAGGCGGCCGGTAGTGCCGTCCAGCCGGCGGTACCGAAGATCGTTGTCCTGTGACGGACTTATCACCAGCTGGCTGCCATCGCTCAGCGCATAGGCGCCGTTGCGGCAGTTGGAGTAACTTTCGGTTTGGGCGGTGGCGGTGCTGGTGATCAGCACAGCGGTGAACAGCGATAGAAGATATGTTTTCATATATCGGCAGATAGTGATTAAAGGGCCAGTTCAAATGTAGCAAAACCCCCGTCTTTATAATGGGCAGGCAGGCCTTCCGGATTAGGAATCTCTACTACGCCCAGGTAAGTGAAGCCGCAGCTCACATAATAGTTGTTCAGTTTCTCATTACCGGCGCCGGTGTCCAGCCGCAGGTACTGCCGGCCATGCTCCCGTCCGTACTGCTTCGCCCACGCTACGATTTGCTTCACAAATCCCCGGCCCCGGTATTCCGGGTGAGTGGCGATACGGTGAAGGTACAGAGAAGGCTCATGGTCCTTGTCGCCCCATATCAACGGATCATTGAAGGTGGTAACAAACACGCAGACCGTCTTGTTGTCGGTTACCAGTTTCCATTGCCGCTTTTCGTTGATTTCCTTTGTTACCACTGACCGCTCAAATCCTTTCCAGTAACGGCCTGCTCCCTGTTGCCGCTGGTAATTGGTACCTTCTTCGTAAAGGTAAAAGATATCGTCTATGTCTGTAAGCGTACTGTTGATTATTTCCATGCCACAATTATTTCTCCAAAATTATTTACTTTGCAAGTACTGTAACAGATACAGAGTCCATATATTTTACTGTAACAGATGAAAGATTTCCATTACATCGAGATAGCCAACAGGATAGAGGCCATGATCAACAATGACACCTATCCGTTGGGAGAGAAACTGCCCTCTCTGCGCGCGGTCAGTGAACATTTTAACGTTAGTGTGGGCACCTCCCTGAAAGCCTATTCGTTGCTGATAGACAAAGGCCTGCTGGCATCCAGGGAAAAATCAGGGTATGTGCCGCTGCGCAAATCCGTGGGGCATACAGCGCAGCCGGTGGCCACCTCGGCGGCACCGGCCATCCGTGAGGTGAGCGTAAGCCGCATCATCAGCAAAATGCCTGTCGATGCCGGGCCACATCCTCCCGGTTTTATCTCTTTTTTTAATGCGTCGCTGGAAACGCACATGGTGCCGTTTAATGCTGTGCGGCGCAGCCTGCAGAAGGCTTCCCGCGATCTCACGGGCGCGCACCTGCAATACGAGTCTACCATGGGCAACCTCCTGCTGCGGGAACAGATTGCACGCCTCTCTTTTTACTGGAACGGCAGCCTCTCTGCCAACGACATACTGGTGACCAACGGCACCCTCGAAGCACTTAGCCTCAGCCTGCGCGCAGTAACCAGTCCCGGTGACGCGGTGGTAGTGGAATCACCCTGTTACTACGGCATCCTGCAATGCCTCGAACAACTGAAGCTAAAGGTAATAGAGCTGCCCTGTGACGCAGAGGGAGGCATCGATATCCGGCAACTGGAAAAAATCGTGGACACCTATGACATCGCAGCCTGCCTCTTCATATCCAATTTCAATAACCCCAACGGGGTCGTGTTATCTGACGAAAAGAAAAAATGGATTGCTGAACTGGCCTGGAAACGCCAGCTGCCCGTGATTGAAGACGATGTGTACGGAGAACTGTATTTTGGCCCCTCCAGGCCTACCACCATCAAAACCTACGACAAACACGGCTGGGTGATGTTATGTGCTTCCTTCTCTAAAACAGTGGCGTCAGGCTTCCGTATCGGCTGGTGCGCACCAGGACGCTTCATAGAGAAAGTGGCACAGCTGAAAGCGACCACCAATGTGGCCACCGCCTCCGTGCTGCAACTCTCCCTGGCAGACCTCCTGACCAGCGGCACCTATCAGCGGCATCTCCGCAAACTGAGGCCCATGCTGCATAAACAAGTGCTGCTCACCACCCAGTACATTGAACAATACTTCCCATCCGGCATAAGGATCAGCCAGCCCGATGGCGGCATGGTGCTATGGGTGGAATTACCCAAACAGGTGGATGCCCTGAAACTACAGAAGCTCGCATTGGAACATCATATCAATATCGCACCCGGACCGCTCTTTTCCAGTACGGGCGGCTATCGCAACTATATCCGCATCAGCTGCAATAAACACTGGAACAGACAAGTGGAACAAGCCATTCGTAAACTGGGCAACCTCATCAAAAACACGTGGTCCCAGGGCTGAAGCCCTGGGCTACGTTTTGTTTTCTGGGGCCATTAGCATTTTCATGTGTTCGTTGTGGTAATGTAGACACTGGGCTTCAATATTGAACCAGGTCCCCGAACGAATTTGAACAACATCATAGCCCAGGGCTGAAGCCCTGGGAAAAATGGATTCAGTCTTCCATATCCGGCTTCCCCTCAAAACAGCTCTAAAACAAAACGTAGCCCAGGGCTTCAGCCCCTGTGAACAAATGGATTAATGCTTCCATATCCGGCTGCTCTTCAAAACAGCTCTAAAACAAAACGTAGCCCAGGGCTTCAGCCCCTGGGAACAAATGGATTAATGCTTCCATATCCGGCTGCTCTTCAAAACAGCTCTAAAACAAAACGTAGCCCAGGGCTTCAGCCCCTGTGAACAAATGGATTAATGCTTCTATATCCGGCTGCTCTTCAAAACAGCTCTAAAACAAAACGTAGCCCAGGGCTTCAGCCCCTGTGAACAAATGGATTAATGCTTCCATATCCGGCTGCTCTTTAAAACAGCTCTAAAACAAAACGTAGCCCAGGGCTTCAGCCCTGGGAAATGATTGCGATAAATATTTTATCTTGTGACAGATTGAGAAACCTGCAAACGTTATAACGCTGTCGCCTTATGAAACATGTATCTATTGTGATTCCACTCGGTGCCGCCATGACCGGTATTGAAGTTGCCCGCCATGTTTTTACAGAAGTGAATGATTTCCTCATTAATGAAGGCCGTGAGCCGCTGTTTAAGGTGCAGCTGGTGGGTGCCTGGCGCGCTATTCAGCTGAACAATGGATTGTTTACCATCCAAACAGATGCTGTTGTGCAGGAGCTGCATAAAACAGACCTGATCATTATTCCGGCGTTACATAAAAATGTGGAGGAAAATGTAGCGAGAAACGGTGAGCTGGTGGATTGGATACGTGTACAATATGAAAAGGGGGCTGAAGTGGCGAGCCTTTGTATCGGTGCTTTCCTGTTGGCGCAGACAGGCCTGCTGATCGGTAAAAAATGTACCACGCATTGGAAAGCGGCTGATTTGTTCCGCGATATGTTCCCTGATGTGCATCTGGTTAAAGAAAAAGTGATCACTGACGAAAACGGTATTTATTCCAGTGGCGGGGGCCTTTCGTTGGTGAATCTGCTCGTGTACCTGGTAGAGAAATATGCCGGTCGTGAAGCGGCTATTTATAGCGCCAAGTTTTTTCAGGTGGATTTGGAACGGTCTGCCCAGTTGCCTTTCATTATCTTCCAGGCGCAGAAGGAACATGATGATGAACCGGTGAAACAGGCGCAGGAATTTATCGAGAATAATTTCCGGGAGAAGATAAGGGTGGACGAGCTGGCGGAGATGCTGGCCATCGGCCGCAGGAGCCTGGAGCGCCGCTTCAAAAAAGCGACGGCCAATACCATGAATGAATATATCCAGCGGGTGAAAATAGAGGCCGCCAAAAAACACCTGGAGGCTGGCGATCGCAAAATCAATGATATCATGTCCGAAGTAGGATATTCGGATACCAAGACTTTCCGCAACTCTTTTAAACTGGTAACGGGCCTGTTGCCGCATGAATACCGCAACCGCTATAATAAAAAGATGGCGGAGATATAAACGTATAGCCGGTACCGTATTTTAGTTATATATTCGGGAGATAAACATGCTCTCATGATGACCCGTTCATTCGCATTTGTCACCGATCCGCATCTGGATGATGCTTTTACCCGCGGCAACCAGGTACCTGCGCGGGAAGACCTTTTACTGCTGCTACAGGAGATTGCCGGTAAAGGCATTCGTGAGGTAGTCATAGGAGGTGACATCGGTGAACCTTCTTCGCATACTTTCCTCTTTGATGCGCTGAAAGCGTATACGCCGGAGTACAAAATCATACTGGGTAATTTCGATAAGCTGGAAGATGTCCGGCAGCATTATGATCCTCCGGTTATGGTAGATGGAACGATGTGTTATAGTGAAGATCGTGATGGTTTCCGGTATATTTTCCTTGATTCTTCTTCAGAGGTATTGTCCGATGCGCAGCTGCAATGGCTGGAGCAGGCGTTGAAAACGGCTGGTAAAGTGATCCTGTTCGTACATCACCCTATAGTGGAAATACCTGTGTGGCTGGACGGGCTGCAGCCTTTCCGGGGACGTGAGAAAATAAAAGCGTTGCTGTTGGATCACCGTCATGACGTACATATTTACTGCGGCCACCTTCACATCACAGACCAGCGACAGGAGCAAAATATCCGGCAGACAGTTACGCCCGCCACTTCAGCGCAGTTTATCAAAGAAGCCACGGAGGCGGTGGTTGATCTCTCTTATTTCGGATACAGTATCATTACCATCACCGGTGATACGGTGACGACGGAAATCGTACGCTGGGAGCGTAACCGGTAGCGGCGGTTACCGCTCCGGTTCAAAATCAAGCGATACAGAATTCATGCAGAAGCGTTTATGCGTTGGCGGCGGACCATCATCGAAGATATGGCCGAGATGTGATTCACATCTGCCGCATAGCACTTCTGTCCGGTGCATGCCGTAGGAGTTGTCTTCCCGGTATATAACGCTGGCTGCGCGGACAGGCTCGAAGAAGCTGGGCCATCCGCAGCTGCTGGCAAACTTGGCGTCAGAACGGAACAGGGCATTGCCGCAAACGGCGCAATAATAGGTGCCTTTGGTGTCAGCATCCCAGTATTTCCCGGTGAAAGGCCTTTCTGTGGCGGCCTCCCGTGCCACTGCATACAGCTCCGGTGGCAGTACCTTCTTCCATTCGGCATTGGTAATATGTAACTTTTCCGTGTCTGTCCGGGAATAGTAAGGATTGGCAGGGGCGTTCGTCATAGGCTGCTGTTTTTTCTGCTGGCTCTGGCAGGCAGAACCGGTGATCAATATCGCCAATAAAAAAGTCATTGCTTTCATATCAGTGCTTTCGTGGATGTAAGTTACGAATAACCGGTGATATCACCGGAGATACCCTATTTACTGAATTTCCGGACCACCCAGGGGAGGGACAGGCCCTGTCCCAGCAGGGAGAACAGCACCACCGCGATGGAGAGGAAGATGATCTCGTTGCGCATGGGAAAGGGGGCGCCGCTTTGCAGCAGTACCGGCAAACCGATGGCGATGGCCAGCGATACAATACCACGCATGCCCGACCAGGTGATGATGAAACTGGTTTTGGAATCGAACAGCGCATACTGGCTGATACGCCGCTTTCCCTGGAAAGCCTTTTGCAGGTTGAACTGCTGCAGGTATACTCTCACCAGCCGTATGCCCAGCGCCACTACGGCGATAAGGGCGGCATAACCGATATAGGGCCACACCTGCGCTTCCTGCATCTTTTTAAGTACCAGCGGGAACTGCAGGCCTATCAACAGGAAGATCAGGCCGTTGAGCAGGAAGATGATCACGTCCCAGAAGTGTTTGGACTGGTTGCGCAGCTCTTCGGGGAATTTTTGCCGGCTCAACCGCGACATGCCCAGTCCGAGGGTTACCACGGCGATAACGCCGGATACCTGGAAATGTTCCGCTACGGCATATGTCACAAAAGGCATCAGCAGCATCAGGCCAATCACCACCATATCATTGGTCCGGAAAAAACGGATGAAGAAGGCCAGTGTTTTGGCCAGTATCACGCCCACCACAAAGCCGCCTCCCAAAACGAGCAGGAACTGCAACAACGCTTTCCAGGTGACAAAAGCAGTGCCGGCCACTGCGGCTACGGCTACACGATAAGCCACCAGCGCGGAGGCGTCGTTCACGAGGCTTTCACCCTCCAGGATCGTTACGGTATTGTGCGGCAGCCCAAGCCCTTTGGTAATGCCGATGGCCGCCACGGCGTCGGTGGCGGAAAGAATGGCGCCCAGCACAAAGGCCAGCTGCCACGTCATGCCGGGTATCAGGTAATGCGCCACCACGGCAATGCCGCCGGTGGTAATGAACACCAGCCCGATGGCCAGCGTACTGATGGTATTGATATTTATCCGGAACTCCCGGAACGATATGTTAAAGGCCGCGTCATATAACAGCGGCGGCAGAAACAGTAACATCACGATCTCCGGGTTCAGTTCAATGCCGGGCATACTGGGCAGAAATCCAATGGCTATGCCTACTGCCAGCAACAATACGGGAACGGGCAACTTTATCTTCTCTGCAATACCGGATACGCCGATCATGATGGCCATGATCACTAATATGATGCTGTAGTTTTCCATCAGGAGATGATTGATTGAAACAATAAGTATACTGAAATCCGCCCAACTTCCGCTGCCCGGAACGATCGTTCCCTACAAATTTTGCGTTAATTTTGCAGGTCAGTTTCACCGGACAATCACGCTTAAATCTATATAAAATAATAACAAATTAAAATTAATGATCTTTATATAGATTTTGATTATCAATTTGTAGTAATGTGAGACAATAGTTTTTTACAGACGTTTTCATCCACCGCGGCCGCTGACGGCAACCCGGTAAACCGGCAAGCCCGGAGCAAATTTTCAAATTTGCTTCAAAATCTCCATATACATTAGCTTTTATATGAAAGTGTTAGTAGTAGAAGATAGTAAAGAAATCGCCAGCAGTATTCATGACTTTCTCGTGAGGGAAGGATATATCTGTGAGCTGGCATATAGTTTTGACGAAGCACAGGAGAAATTGTTGCTGTATTCATATGACTGCGTACTGCTCGATATCATGTTGCCGGACGGCAACGGGCTGGAGTTGCTGAAGTTCATGAAAGACCAGGGCATCCAGAGCGGCGTGCTCATTATTTCCGCCAAAGACGCCATGGACGATAAAATCAGAGGCCTGGAGGGTGGGGGAGACGACTACATCACCAAACCATTCCACCTGCCGGAGCTGCATGCCCGGCTCAGGGCCATCTACCGGCGTAAAAAATTGTCCGGCAGCAATATCATCACCTTTAATGAGATCACGCTCAATACTGATACGCTGGAAGCCACCATCAACGATATCCTGCTGGACATCACCCGAAAGGAGTTCGACCTGCTGCTGTACCTGGTGGTCAACAAAAACAGGGTGCTCTCCCGGCAGTCGATAGCCACCCACCTGTGGGGCGACTATACCGATAATTTAGCTAATTTTGATTTTGTATATCAGCATATCAAAAACCTTCGCAAGAAAATCAGCGCGGCAAACGGAGCAGATTATATAGATACGGTGTATGGCCTGGGTTATAAATTTAATGCTTCCAAAGTATGAAACTGGTTGATAAATTTACATTGTGGTTTCTGGGCGTGATTGTGATCACCACCCCCATCACTTCTTATATCTGTCTGAATAATATAGAGAGAAAGATCGATGACGTGGAGATTGCCCGCCTGAAAATAGTCAATACAAAAGCGGCGGCCCGTATGGCCGATGGCACGACGGTCAACATACCGCGGGACGCTTCCTTCACCACCTTTACGCTGTTACCGGCCCTGCCAGCAGACAGCTTCCGCATCAGAAAAGATGCAGACCCTGACGGCAATCACAAAAGCCTGGAAAGCCGCCTCACAGTGAGCACTTTCATGACCATCAACGGTAAACCGTATGAAGTCACTACCTCCAGCTATATCCCGGCTTCCCGCCAGATACTGAACGCCATCATGGACACGGTAGCGTGGAAACTGCTATTGATCATTGTCTGTGTGGCAGTGTCGGCGCGCTTCCTGTCGCAACGCATCCTGCATACGCTGCGGCTCACCATGAAAAAAATACACAACTTCGACCTGAAGAAAAAGATCACCTTCCCACAGACCAATACAGAGGAATTCAAGGAGCTGAACACCTTCCTGAAGAAGATGACGGACAAGGCTGTGGAAGAATATACAGCGGTGAAACAGTTCAGCGAGAACGCGTCGCATGAGCTGCAAACGCCGCTGGCGGTGATACGTGGCAAACTGGAACTGCTCAGCGAAACCAATATCGATGAAGACCAGGCTTCCCTGCTGGCAGATATGCACCACGCCATCGAAAAACTGTCGAAGATCAACCGTTCACTCATTCTCCTTTCTAAAATGGAGAACAACGAATTTGCGGTGACGGAACATATCAAATTCTGCCGCGTGGCCAAAGATGTGCTGGCAGCTTATGAAGACAGGCTGGAGATGAAAAACATTCAGGTAAAAAGGGAACTGGACAAAAATATCCAGCTCCGGATACACCCCGTGCTGGCAGATATGCTGATGAACAACCTGCTGGGCAATGCTATCCGCCACAATGTGCAGGACGGCATGATCCACGTCATCCTGAAGCAGGAAAAACTGGTCATCAAAAATACCGGTCTTCCGCCGGAAACCCCGACGGAAGAACTGTTTGAACGTTTCCGCAAAAGCAACCAGTGCAGCGAAAGCGTGGGCCTTGGCCTGGCCATCGTAAAACAGATCTGCGAGGTGTGCGACTTTAAAGTGTCCTATAAATACAAGGCGCCGCTGCATATTTTACAGGTCGACTTTTGTCCGGGAAGTGTCATTAACGAAGCGGAACAAGATAAATTTGAAACGGCGGCGGTTGTGACCGCGTAGCAAAATATTCAGCTGGATTCGCTGAAATTATTCATGGGCAAGGCTTTCGGTCTTGCCCATTTTTATTTTCCCTTCGGGAGCAAAAAAATGAATACTTCAAAATTGCTTCAAAATGATGGAGTCTTTTTGTATCCGGATTAACAACTTTAGTTCATACCATGCTGCAAAATTCTCCCTACATGATTGGAAATAAATACTGGCTGATCCTTCTTTTTCTGATTGGTGTTCATTCAACTTCCGTGAAAGCCCAGCAGGTACTTACATTGAAAGATGCTATTCAAACGGCGATTAATAATTACGGTACCATTAAGGCTAAATCCAATTATGCTGCTGCTTCTAAAACCAGCATAGATCAGGCAAAGAGAGACTATCTGCCTAACCTCAACGTATCAGCGCAACAGGACTACGGGACCATCAACGGTCAAAATGGTCCTATGTACGGCTTCGGCGGCCTCGCTGCCGCTTCTTCCGGCGCTCCGCTGCCGGAACAGAACTGGAACGCCGCTTTTGGTGGGCTGTATCTGACGAATATCAACTGGGATTTCTTCGCTTTTGGCCGCGCCAAAGAAAAAATAAAAACAGCAGAAGCAGTTGCTGCCCGGGACAATAAAGACTGGCAACAAGAGATATTTCAGCACGAAGTAAAGGTGGCAGCTGCTTACTTAAACCTGGTGGCCGCGCAGAAACTGACGCTGTCCTACCAGAAGAACCTGAGCCGGGCAGACACTTTCCGCCAGGTGGTGGTCACCCGCGTGAAAAATGGCCTGAGCGCCGGCGTAGACTCCTCACAGGCCAACGCTGAAGTGTCCAGCGCCAAAATAGCGCTCACCCGCTCCATCGATTTTGAACAAACGCAGGCCAACCAGCTGGCGCAGCTGATGGGCGTGCCTCCCGGCCGTTTTACGCTCGATACGTTTTTTGTGTCCCGCGTGCCGGCGCTGCTGAACGATACGGCAGCTATTGAAAGCCACCCGCTGCTGCAATGGTATAAAAGCCGCATCGCCCTCAGCGATGAGCAGTCCAGATACTACCGTACACTGATGTACCCTGCCTTTTCACTGGTAGGTGTGCTCCAGACCAGGGGCTCCGGCTTTGACGCCACCTATGGCGCACAAAACCTCAACGCCTATACGCATGGCTACTGGGACGGCGTAAAACCCACCCGCACCAACTACCTGATAGGCGTAGGTGTTACCTGGAACCTCACACAGCCACTGCGCATCTCCCGGCAGGTGAAAGCCCAAAAGCAGATCAGCACCGGGCTACAGGCAGAATATGATCTGGCGGACCAACAGCTGCGGGCACAGATGCAACTGTCGGACACAAAGATCGCCAACGCGCTGGACAACTACCACGAAGTGCCGTCACAGGTGAAAGCCGCGTCTGACGCATATCTTCAGAAATCCGTCCTGTACCGCAACGGCCTCACCAACCTGGTAGACGTGACACAGGCGCTCTATGCCCTGATCCGTGCGGAAACAGACCGCGACATCGCGTATAGCAACGTATGGCAGGCGCTGTTGCTCAAAGCTTCCGCCTCCGGAGATTTTAACATGTTTGCAAAAGAACTCTAACGAATGGATATAGGTGGCAGGCCATCAACGGCAAGCCACCAGGCCAATGACATTAAACAGATAGTATGAACCTTATTCGTTTCGCACTTCGTAAACCTATCACCATCATGGTGCTGGTTGCTGGTTTGTTCTTCTTCGGTATCAAAGCGGTCACCACGATCAAAATTGATATCTTCCCGAAGCTGGATATGCCGGTGATCTATCTTTCCCACCCATTTGGCGGATATACCTCCACCCAGATGGAATCCTTCTTCGGTAAACAATACATTAATATCCTCCTGTTCGTGAACGGGGTGAAAAGTGTGGAGACAAAGAACATCCAGGGGCTCACACTCATCAAGATCAACTTCTATCCCGGTACCAACATGGCGCAGGCGGCCGCGGAAGTGAGCGCCTTCTCCAATCGTATCCAGGCAATCTTTCCGCCTGGTTCCAACCCGCCTTTCATCATCCGTTTCGACGCCTCCACCTTGCCGGTAGGACAGCTCGTGCTCAGTAGCGACAAGCGCAGCAACAATGAACTGCTCGACCTGGCCAACGTGTACGTGCGCTCTTCCTTTACCTCTATTCCCGGTCTGGTTGGCTCTACACCGTTCGGGGGCAACATGCGTACCGTCGTGATCAAAGCCGACCCCGAGCTGCTGCGTTCCCACAATATGACGCCCGACCAGCTGGTGGAAGCCCTGCGGCTTAATAACCAGACGGCTCCTTCCGGTAACGTCCGTATCGGTGATAAGAACTATCTCACTCCGGCAAACACCACCCTGAAAGCCATCAAAGACTTTGAAGATATTCCCCTGTTTAAAAGCGGGGTGCAGAACCTTTACCTCCGGGACGTGGCCACTGTGGAAGATGGTGCGGACGTGAGCACCAGCTATGCGCTGATCAATGGCAAACGCTCTGTATATGTGAGCATCGCCAAGGCCGCTGACGCATCTACCTGGGAAGTGGTGCAGAACCTGAAAAAAGCATTGCCCAGGATACAGGCGCAGTTGCCGGATGACGTAAAACTGAGCTACGAATTTGACCAGTCCACCTATGTGATCAATTCCGTTAAAAGCCTGTTGTCTGAAGGAGCGATCGGCGCTATCCTTACCGGTCTGATGGTATTGCTGTTCCTCGGCGATGCCCGCGGAGCGCTGATCGTGATCCTTACCATTCCCACCTCTATCATCTCCGGTATACTGTTTCTCAGCCTGTTCGGGCAAACCATCAACATCATGACGCTGAGCGGTCTGGCCCTGGCTATCGGTATCCTGGTGGATGAAAGTACGGTGACGATCGAAAATATACACCAGCACTTCGATCTCGGCAAACCCAAGGCACTGGCCATCTGGGACGCCTGTAAGGAAATCGCTTTCCCGAAACTGCTGATCCTGTTTTGTATCCTCGCCGTGTTTGCCCCGGCCTTTACCATGGGCGGCATCCCCGGCTCCCTGTTCCTTCCGCTGGCCCTGGCCATTGGTTTCAGCATGGTCGTGTCTTACTTCCTGGCGCAGACCTTTGTGCCGGTGATGGCCAACTGGATCATGAAATCCAAACATCACCACAAAAAAGACGGCCGTGTGATGACCGATGCGGAGGAATTTGAAGCGGCCGGCCTCGCTGCCGGTGAGGAAGGCAATACCTGGAGCCAGAAGAAAGCGCTGGTGGAAAGGGAAGACAGCAACCGTGACGGTAAAGTCGGCCGTTTCGAAAAAATACGTGCCCGTTACCTGCGCTTTATCGATCGTATGATGCCTTACCGCAAAGTGATCGTGGCAGCTTACCTGGTCATCTGTGGGCTCGCCGTGGCATTACAGATGAACACCATCGGCCGCGACGTACTGCCGAAAGTAAACAGCGGTCAGTTCCAGGTGCGGCTTCGTCAGCCGGACGGCACCCGTATCGAACAAACGGAAAAGAAAACCATTGAGGTGATCAATGCAGTGAATGATATCGTAGGAAAGGAAAACGTGTCTATCACCTCCGCCTTTGTAGGTACCCACCCGCAGCTGTTCTCCACTGCGCCGATCTTCCTCTGGATGGCCGGCCCGCAGGAGTCTGTATTGCAGGTGGCGCTGAAGGAAGATTACCATGTTAATCTCGACGAGCTGAAAGATAAAATCCGTGATCGTGTGAAAAAGATCGATCCGGTGATGAAGTTATCTTTCGAACCCATTGAGCTGACAGATAAAATCCTTAGCCAGGGTTCGCCTACCCCGATCGAAGTCCGCTTCTCCGGCAGGAATAAAAAGCAGAACCTGGAATATGCCCTGAAGATGGTAGACAAGCTCAAACAGGTCCCTTATCTGCGCGATGTGCAGCTGGGGCAGGCGGTGAACTATCCGGCATTGAATATCAATATAGACAGGACAAGGGCAGCTCAACTGGGTGTGGACGTGGGAGATATCTCCCGTTCCCTGATCGCCAGTACTTCTTCTTCCCGCCTGACAGAAAAAAACATCTGGGTGGACGAAAAAGCCGGTCTCAGCTACAACGTACAGGTACAGGTACCGGAAAGTAAACTTACTTCTCAAAATGACATCGGTGAAATACCTTTGCTGAAGAATTCAACCCGGCCTATCCTGAGTGATGTAGCTACCATTACTCCTGAAACCACCTATGGGGAGAATGACAACCTGGGCGCCATGCCGATGCTAACGGTAACGGCTAACCTGAACAACAAAGACCTGGGCAGCGCGTCCACAGAGGTGCAGAAAGCCATTCACTCCCTCGGTGAACTGCCCCGCGGCCTGAACGTAGACCTGATCGGCCTTAGCAGTACCCTGATAGATACGTTGGGCAGTCTGCAAAGTGGCCTGCTGGTGGCGGTAGTGGTGATCTTCCTGATGCTGGCGGCCAACTTCCAGTCGTTTAAAGTCTCTGCGATCGTTTTGGCCACCGTACCGGCGGTATTGCTCGGCTCCCTGTCGCTGTTGATGATGACCGGTTCCACACTGAACCTGCAGTCCTATATGGGAATGATCATGTCAGTGGGCGTGTCTATCTCCAACGCGGTACTGTTGATCACCAATGCGGAGCAAATCAGGAAAACGAACGGCAACGCCCTGGTATCGGCAAAAGAAGCCGCCGCGCTGCGTATGCGCCCTATTGCCATGACCGCCCTCGCGATGGTAGTAGGCATGATCCCGATGGCCAGCGGGCTGGGTGAAGCAGGTGACCAGTCGGCGCCACTGGGCCGTGCCGTTATCGGAGGACTGATCGCTTCCACCTTTGCCGCCCTGTTCATTTTACCGCTGGTATTTGCATGGGGACAAGGGAAAACATCAACAACAAGTGTTTCGCTTGATCCGGAAGATGAAGAAAGCACACATTATATTCCCATGAAAGGATAAACCGGAAAAAGCATCAGCATAAATATTACCATGAGAATTACAGGAAATAAATATCATTTTATGAAACCAGCATCAAAATTTGCCCTCATATTTTTATCAGTTGGTGTGTCTGCCATGGCCCTGCAGAGCTGTAGCTCCACAGAAGCTAAGGACGACAAAGAGCATAAGGAAGGCGCAGCAGCTGCTGCGCCCGCTCTGGAAGCTTTTACCCTTCAACAGGGACAACTGTCTACTTCCATAAAAATTCCCGGTGAATTGGTGGCTTTTCAACGGGTAGACCTATACGCTAAGGTGAGCAGCTTTGTTAAAAAGCTGTACGTGGACGTGGGCAGCGAAGTGAAAGCCGGCCAGCTGCTGGTGACCATGGAAGCACCGGAACTGAACTCACAGTTGTCCGGCGCCGAATCCCGCCTCAAATCCCAGGAAGCGATTTACCTCTCCAGCAAAGCTACCTATGACCGCTTGCTGGAAACCAGCAAAACACCCGGCACCGTGTCCCAGAACGATCTGGACATCGCCTACGCCAAACAGAAGTCAGACCTGGCCCAGCTGGATGCTGCCAAAGCGTCTTACCGCGAAGTAGGGGATACCCGCAACTACCTCGAAATACGCGCGCCCTTCAGTGGCGTGATCAGCCGCAGGAATGTGAGCGCAGGCGCCTATGTAGGCCCTGCCGGTAAAGGCTCCGACCTGCCTATCTTCACCCTGCAGGAACAGAAAAAACTGCGTCTGGTAGTAAGTATCCCCGAAGCATATAACAGTTATCTGAACGATAACAGCGAAGTGAAATTCACCACCAAGTCCATGCTCAACCAGACATTTACTGCCAAAGTAAGCAGGTTGTCCGGCGCACTCGACGAGCGGCTGCGTTCCCAAAGCATCGAAATGGACGTGATCAATGATAACAAACAACTGCTGCCGGGTATGGTGGCCGAAGTATCCATTCCGCTCACCGGCAACCATGCAGGCGCCTTTGTGGTGCCGTCCAAAGCGGTGCTCAACTCCACACAAGGCGTGTTTGTGATCAAGGTGATTGACGGCAAAGCCCACTGGGTACCGGTAAAAACCGGCCGTAAAACAGATGACCAGACAGAAGTATTCGGCGATCTCGCACTGAATGATACCCTTATCAAAGTAGCCAGTGAGGAAATAAGAGACAGCTCGGCGATCAAACACGTAAACGTGGCAGGCGCTAAGTAACAGCACGGCATTTCACTGGAACATTGTGGCCCTCATGCGATGCATGGGGGCTTTTTTATGAGACAGGAAAGCTGATATGATAGCGATGGGACAGATGGTTGATGAGCTTTGTCAGTAACTGCTTGCCGATGACCGGAAGGGTGAGCAGCTCATCATAAAAATACTCATGAAACCGATATCGTGATGAATAATATTCCAGCGCTTCATCGGCGCAGGTGAGGTAGATGATACAGCCTGGATGCAGTCTTCTGATGGTATGAGTAGTCTGTCTGACAATGTCGAAATCACCGTCACTGTTGTGGCAATGCAACACGACAAAGTCGGGAAACTGATGCCGGAACTTTGCTTCGAAATTATCATCTACCTCGGTAGGGATAGTTATCAAGTGGTTTAGAGCAAGTGTAGACTGTAGTATCCCGCCCATCCGCTGGTCGATTGCGATCATCCCTTTGATGCCGGGAACGTCTTGATGTAATCGCAACAGGTGTTTTCGCCGGTGTGCTAGTACCGTTACTACCTGAGGCAAAAAGGCTGGCGAAAGATAGTTGTCAAATCGAAAGTCATATAATGACGGAGGAATACGAACAAACCAGGGTGGAAGCGGACCGGCAAAAAAACGTTGTATCACAATCAGGCTGATTGGATGCTTGCGCCGGGCAATTGTAACCATACGCCTTGTCCGCAATATCTCCTGCCATGAGCGGTCATTGCAGCCAATGAGAACAGCGTCAACGGCGTGGGACTTAACTTCCGATAAGAAAGACCGGTAATCGGCAGTTCGTAATGTATGTGGGTAACTGTGCGCAAGATTGTCAATATACGGGTTGCCCGCATTGGTAGGGTCAAAGCAAAGTACCTGCATGTTATGAATAAGATTGCGCAAGAGATCCCTGCATCCGGAGGAGTATCCTGTTGATGCCTGTACGTAGTTCATGCTGCCGTATGGTTACAGCGTCGATGGTTTGTTGGTATCGGTCGGGATCATCCAGTCCGTTTTTCTGTAGTTTAATAATAATATCCAATAGATCGCTTTTAATGAAATGGGCACAATCCTTAAATCCTGCATTGTCGAAATGAATACGCAATGATGCGTAGGTAGTCTTCAATTCCCGTCGTAGCAATTCCAGCTCGGCATTTCTTTTTTGTTTACTGGTAAGATCGAACAATTGAATTAATGCCCGTAGTTCATCCTTCGTTTCCTGGACTACGGTGGTATATTGTTGAAGTGCGTCCCCCAGTTGGTCAATGTTCCCTGTGGAAAGTTCGGTAGTAGCACGACGCGCCTCATTGGCCCGGGTGATATCTTCTTTATACCGGAGGATTTTTAGTTTGCTGCGCCTTAGGTAAAAAATTGCGAAAATGGTTGTCAGGCTGGGTATAACGATTGAAAGTACTTTTAATAATTCCATATTTTCGGAGGATATGTATCAAGGTATAGTTTCATTCTGTTTATCTCATCACAGACAATAGGTACTGTTGAAAGTAAAGAAAATTGTATTTCATGGCACAATTTGTTTATGGCGGCGATGTCTTTGCCGTTTTCGACGATGATTAGATTATGTAACTGTCCCAGCTTGTTGCCTTGTTGTGTAAGCCCCAGGCCACGAATGTCGGCTTTGAGGCGATGGGCAAATACGGCGGCGTTTTGCCAATCATTTTCCAGCACTGAAACCTGCAGTTCCGCTAATGCAGTAGGATAGTGTGAAAGCGTAAACTCGAAAATATCCAGAGCGTAGTCGATGTCGTTTTGATAAAGGTCCAGTAAAAACGTAATGTCAAAATGTTCGCTGAACTCGAACACTGGGTCTTGATTCATTTACAGTCGATTTGATACCGGCAATATCAGTTTTCAATTTTTATTTTTTGTTTAAATCGTCATAATTTAAACGGATTAACAAATACGAGTCTCCCCCTTACACACAAATGCCCGGGCGCTTCCAAAGCACCCGGGCATCATTTATTTATAGCGAAAGCACTACTCGTCAGACTGTTCCAGCAGACTGATCTTCACCCGCTTGTACATACTTTTTTCATCGAGCGCACGCTCCAGTTCACCCATTACCGTGAGTAAACTGGCGCTGGCCTGCTCCAGCCACTTCCGGTTTTCTTCCCGGATAACGTTCAGCAGTGGACTGATCTTCCGGTGCATCTGCTTACCGGCGGCCGACAACGATATCAACCGGCGGCGTTTGTCCCGGCTGTCGGCGGTGGTTTTGATCAGTCCCTGCGCCAGCAACTGATCTACAAACTGCACTACGGCAGGGTGGGTTAGCTGCAAGGCTTCGGATATTTCAGTGACGCTCAACTGCTTCTGCCGCACCAGTAGTTCCAGTATCAGGAACCACCGCGCTTCAAAGTCCAGTCCGGACTCCTTATATATCCTGCTTATATCCTGGGACAGGCGCTCGCTGAGCCTTTTAAGCCGTGTGGCCAGCGCCAGTTCTTCCAGTTCATTTACCAGATTCATGCAGCCAATTTAGCAAAATTATCCGGCCCGGCGTTTTTCCTCTTCGGCGCCACCGGCCTTTTTATTACCGCCGCCGGAACCATTACCGCCGAATTTGTAGTTGAACGTTATGGTGAATACCCTGCTGTCCCTGCGCTGGAAGAAGGTTTCACCGTAGCCGGTCAACCGGGTGACGGCGTTGGTGTAGTTGGTAAAGAACACGTCGGAAAGGTTCAGTTTCACCGATGCTTTTTTGTTCCATAACTGCCGTTGTGCGCCGATGCCCATAAACCATACGCCTTTCACGTCCAGGAAACCATAATAGGTGCGGCTGTTATAGGTGGCGGTCAGTTCCATCGTGGTATTGGGACTGATGGTGATACTGTTGATGCTGTTGAGGTTAAAGGAAACCCTGCTGGCATTCAGATGGGTGTTGGCCAGATCGCCTTTGTATTCGCCATAGTAGGCCAGTGCTTCGTTGGTGCTGTTCCACCACCGTCCAACGGTGAAGGGTACACTGAAACTTATATTGTAATAATTGTACCGGGCGAGGTTATGACCGGTTTGAATAACGCTGTTGGGCTCTTTGTCGGGAGACAGTACCTCCAGGATATTATCGGTGGTGGTACTAAAGCCCAGTTTGGTGATGTATTTCTCTTTGAAGGTATGTGTCAGCTCGAAGGAGTTGGTGATCTCCGGTTTCAGATAGGGGTTACCGGTAGAATAGGTCAGCGGATCAAGGAACACTTTGAACGGGTTCAGCTCACGATAGGAAGGCCGGTTGATGCGACGGCTGAGTGATATGCCGAGATCATGTGTTTTGTTGAACGCATAACCAACGTACCCGCTGGGGAAGAACTGCGTATAGTTGCGGTCAAAGTTTTCCTTATTGGTGACCTGTAATCCTTTGGCGATCGTGTTTTCCACGCGAAGGCCCAGCTGTATGCTCAGACGCGCCCACTTTTTGGAAGCATTGAGATAGGCGGCATTGATGTTTTCATCATATACAAACCGGTTGCTTTTACCGGTGTCCAGTATGTCTGTTCCGCTGCTCCGGTCAAAAAAACGCACATCATTGTCCGCTTTAACCCAACTGCTTTTAATACCGGCGTCCAGCCGCGCGTCTAGGCTTTTCAGGGGTTGGGTATAATCTGCTTTGACGGACTTGATGCTGAGCTCTCCGGAGAGGTTGCCGAACAGCCGGTAATCGGGTTTCGACTGCCCCTGTTGCAGGTCAAAGTAAGACGTCCGGTAATTTTGCAGTTCATCGTTGCTGAAACGCGCGTAGTCGAGATCTACGGACAACTCTTTTCCGCTGCTGTCCAGCCGGTGTTTATAATTCAGGTTGATGCTTCCGTTGTTTCTTTGTGGATGGTTATCTCCGATGGTAGTGAATGAACCGGTTTTTTGTTGTTGTATGTCGAAGGATTCCGCCCTGCTGTCGGACGTGATGTTGCCTTTGTTAAAGATGCCGTTGGCCACTACGCCGACGGTGATGTCCGGTGTGATGTTATAGTCTGCGCCGAGCCTGGCATTGTGGGTGTTAAAGCCAAGCCGGAAAAAGTTGTCGTAGTTGATGCCGCCTGTGTAATGGCCGGCGGCATCATAAAACTGCCGTTCGATGGTGAGGTCATTCATAAACTGCCGGTAGTTGTAGTTATAGGAACCGAACAGGTTGACCTTTTTCATCTTGCTGTTGAAGTTGACAGAAGGATTTATTTTAGGGTACACACCTTGTCCGTAGCTGAGGGATACGTTACCGTTAGTGCCGCTTTGGTGGCCTTTGCGAAGCCGTATGTCAATGATACCGGCGTTGCCGGCAGCGTCATATTGGGCGGATGGATTGGTGATCAGGTCTATTTTTTCTATCTGGTTGGCCGACAGGTTGCGCAACAGGTTGGCCAGTTCCTGCCCCGACATGGGCACCAGTTTGCCGTCCATCATTACCAGCACGCCTTGTCTGCCACGCATCGCGATATTATCATTCTGATCTATCGTGATGCCGGGCGCTTTTTCCAATACTTCCAGCGCGGTACTGCCGGCGGCGGATATGGAGCCGGCCACGTTAAGGGTGGTTTTGTCATACTGTTGCTGTATGAATGGTTTGGCGGCCGTCACATTGGCTTCGCGCAGCGTGGTGGTAGTGGTCTGAAGCCGAATTGTGCCGAGTAGTGTGTTTTTGTTGAGTGTAACAGTGGCCGACAGCCAGGGTGTATAGGCCATGCTCTGGGTGGCTATCAGGTATTGCCCTTCGGGCAGATGATCGAAGGAGAAGGCTCCCTGTGCGTCGGTGTATTCCAGCTTGACCAGCTTCTTGTCTGCTGCCTGCAACAGTTGTACCACCACATCCCGTGCGGGAGTATTGTCCGTCGTGGCGAAGGTGCCTTTAATACTGTAAAATACGCCGCCAGCCTGGCCGAATGTTTTATTTGTGTAAGTAGTAACGTAAATGAAAAAGATAAAAGTAAACAAATATGACAGTCTCATTGGGGCTTTTGGTGGCAAAAGAACACCGATAATCGTAATTACTTACATAAATATTTATTGCCGGTCGCCGGCCTTGATGGATGGAGCTGTTTTGTAAATTTCAGTGAATTGCCGGGCGGACTATTGTGCAGGGGGAGGGGTGGCATTGTCTTCCACACAGTTATCCTTGCGGCGGGTATCAATTACATACTGGATTTTCCATTCTTTCCCCAGCTTCACCAGCTGAAAGGAGTTGACGCCACAATGATGGAACTTGCCCTGGTGATAGAAGCGATAGGGCGTCCATACGGAAGCCAGGTGGTCATCTGTCTGTATAGCGCCATAGGTGATACGCTCGTCGAGGTCGCCCTTGGGCGTACCCGCAATGATGCTGGCAAAACGTTCTACTGATACATTCTTTACCGTAGTGCCGCCTTTATGCTCATCAATGGTCTGAAACACGGCAGTAGGGGAAAAACACTCGCGGAGCGCCACGCTGTCGCTGTTATGCATGGCGGTAAACATCTTATCGATGGTTTGTTTCACCCCGGAAGTTTCAGATTGGGCCTGCAAGGCGTTAACAACAAAAAGGGCTGGCAGGGTCAGGTACAGATAGCGCATCTTTTTTAAATCTAAAATACGCTATTTGGACTGTTTCTGGTCTGCGGCTTTGAAATACTGCCGGATATGCTCCACAAACTGCCGTATCAACGGATTGTTCTTGTCCAGGCAAGCAGCTCTCCAGGTCCGCTTGCGCATCGGCGTTTGCAAAGGCAGGGTAATAAGGTCCCGGTGTTGCAGATAAGGCGCAATGGCCCAGGTGGCAAAAATGCCAATCCCCATGCCTGCCCGGATCATCTCCACAATAGCTTCGGTGAGCTGCAGCCGGGTGATGGCTTTAGGCCGCGACTCCCGGAAAAAGTCCCGCATCATATTATGGGTGCCGGCTTCTTCTGCTACATCATAGGAGAGCAGGTGCTCTGTGGCAAAGTCTTCTGCCGTCAGCGATTTTTTATGCCCAACGAACGGATGGTTACGCGGCAGCACCACCACCACTTCATCGTGAAAAAGCGTATGCGTGTGTACACCGGCGGGAGCGGCGTTGTCACTGATAATCGCCACGTCGAGTTCCCCGTTCAGCAGATAATTCAACGGCTTCTGCGTAGCTGCCGCCACAATGCTGATCTCTACATGCGGGTGCTTCGATTTTAATTCGGTGATCACCCGCGGCAACCAATGATAACAGGTGTAACATTCCGTGCTGATACGTAATGTCTGTAATTTGCCTTTACGATAAGCCTGTATGTCTTCCTGCAGGCGCGTCAGCTGCGGCAGTATATTGGTGGCGCTCTCCATCACCCTGCGACCGGCAGCCGTCAGCAACAGCTTTTTGTTGACCCGCTCAAACATCGGCAGGCCTGTTCTTTTTTCCAGGTCTTTCAACTGATGGCTCAGGGCCGACTGTGTCAGGTACATTTTCCCGGCCGCCCGGGTAAGCGAACCCTCTGCTACGATATGGGACACCAGCTGAAGATCGTTTGTAGTGATCATGAGTAGTTTTCATCAAAAGTAAGAAAAGTATTCATTTTTCTCATGTTTGACCGGTGACTACCTTTGATCAACAAAATTCATAGGTATATGGAAACAGCTATCAAACATTTTACAGGGCAACAAGTGGAGGATGCATTTGAACTGGCCAAGGCCACACAGCGGCCATTGCTGATCGATTTCTGGGCAGACGGTTGTAAAGGGTGCCAGCGCATGGACGCGGTGACATACGAAGATGAACAGGTACGCGATTACCTGGAACAACATTACGTGCTGGTGAAATTCAATGTGAAGGAAGTGACCAAAGCATTCGCCACCAAATACCTGACGCGGGCGCTGATATGGGCACCCGCTTTTTTCATGTATGCACCGGATGGTAACGTGCTACGGGAAGCTACCGGATATTTGCCGCCACACCAGTTGCTGCCGGAACTGACGATCGGCAGGGCATTGCTGGCCATGCGCCGCGGCAAGCCGGCAGACGGTATCCCGCTGCTGAAAGGGCTGGTCTCTGAAGACCTGCACCCTGCGCTGCATCAGGAGGTATTGTACTGGCTGGGGGTGGCTGCCTTCTTTGCCGAAGGCAAATCGTTCGACGCGTTGGTACCCTATTGGCGTGAGTTACGGGAAACTTACCCAGGCACTATCTGGGCCGAACGGGCAGATACCTTCCCTGCATAACGCGGACACTTTTCCGGCATAACCTCGTATGCCGCTAAAAACGTAGGCGCCTCTCCGTTGCTAACGGAGAAGCGCCTACGCTTGTATGGTCACAAAGCAACCATCCCATAAAACAACCTTTCATTCGTAATTTCTAATTCATCTTCGGGCTGGTTTCAGGCAGGATTGCAGAAAATCCAGATAAGGTTGTTCCTCGTTTTCAAAAAGTTTGTCCCCACCGAGCATATGCGCGCGCAGCAGGTATTCACGGGCGTCCCAGTGTTCTTCCAGCTCCAGCAGCACCTCTCCAAGGCGCATCAGTACAAAGGCGTTGGTCTGTCCGTCTTCTGCGGTATTGGCCCTGGCAGCTTCGAGATAGGGCAATGCCTGGTGGTAGTCCCGCATCAGAAAAAAGGCATCACCGATGGCGGCATTTAAAGTAAGGCTCTGGCCAAATGCCGTTTGCGGACCAGGAATCTGTTTCAGTGCCCTTATCCAGGCGCGGGCGGCCTTTTCATAGTTGCCGGCGGCAAAGGCGCTGTGGCCCTGCTGAAGCAGCGGCTGCATATGATCTATAATGAACGGATGCAGTTCAAATGGTTCCGGCGCGGGGTACTGCTGCGCAGGCTGCAATACTTCCTGTTGAAAACGTTCCATCACCACGGCATCCGGCATCTGCGGATTGGTAAAAAGGTCCCAGTAAAATGGCGCCAGCCCTTTGAAGTCCCATTTGCGTGCGCCGTAATTACGGACCATCCGCAGTATGGTCCTGGCTTCTGCTGGCTTGCGCAAATAAAGCAAAGAAGCGGCAAACAGGATGTAAGGCCTGGGTTCATGCGCCGGTTCCGTGCAGGATTCTATGTCCGCCACCCAGAGCCCCGCGATATTGCTCGCCTCCTGTATACGGCCGGCATCCAGCAAACGCAGCAGATGATCGTTAAGCACCATCAGGGTACAGTTGGTATTAAATCGGGGAGCTGGCACCAACGCCCATGCTGCGGCTGTTTTGTCGGCAGCCAGCCGGATATCTGTGGCCTGCAGTGTGGCGGCTTCCTGGAGCAGTTCATGCAACATGTTTTCCAGTGCGTTGGGCAATGGTACGGTTTTTCTGATTTTTCTCTTAACCATAGATGCGGAGGTAGGTGTAAACAATACCTGAAAGATAACACCTAAATTATATGATGGATGTCAATTACGATCAGCGGTAAATCAGCATAACATGCGCTTAACAGGGATTACTCGTAAAGGGTGTATGATTAACGCTCGGTTAACACTGCTCCGGTGAAGCGATAGATAGCAATACAAGTTGTATTTTGTTTATTGTACCGATAAACTGTTTATCACCGTTTTTCTTCTTTTATCACCGTTTTCTTGTACCAGCGGCCACTGCACATGATGGCCGCACAAACGATTGTCACTTATGATTTCTCCTAATTCAATTCCCTGGTTTGCAAAAATGAGATCTGAAAACCCGGTCGTGTATGATCCGGAATTTGTTTTTTATTACGGCGTTAAAGGAGCATGGCAGATCTTTTCGCATAAAGAGGCCAAACAGGCGCTCGGCGATTACAACGCCTTCTCCAATTTGTTTATCCCTAACCTGGGACAGAATATCATGGGTAGAAACCTGAACCAGAGCGATCCTCCGGACCATAAGAAACTGCGTTCGCTCGTTGCGAAAGTGTTTGTGCCGTCCGTGATCTCCAAACATGCTGACTGGATCAGGCAACAGTGTGAAGAAATAATAGAACCATGGCTGGAAAAAGGGGAGATGGACTTTATCCATGATTTTGCCATCGCGCTGCCCAACCGTGTCATCGCTCAACTGCTGGGCATCCCGGCAGAAGACCATGCGCAGGTGCATCGCTGGGTAACTACCATTGTGACCAATGTAAACACCATGGAGGAAATGCAGGCTTCTTTCGCTGCACAGAAACAAATCGCGGACTATCTCGATAAGATGATAGAAATGCGCAGGGTAGAACCTAAAGATGATTTGATTTCTCACCTGTTGCAATCGGAAGTGAACGGAGAACGGCTCAACAACGAAGATCTGCTGGGCACGGTTGTAGGCATGTTCCTCGCGGGTTTTGAAACAACGTCTTCTTTACTGGGCAATATCGCTTATACTTTCTCCAATCATCCAGAGGTGCTGGAGCATTACCTGGAACACCCGGAAGATTTCGATAACATCATCAATGAAGTATTGCGGGTGTTGCCTTCCGCCAAATCCATGACCCGCGTTGCTAAGCACGACCTGGAGCTGGGCGGGCAGCAAATCAAAAAAGGAGACTACCTGAATATCTGGCTGATTGCGGCCAACCATGATCCGGCAGTGTTCCCTGAACCGGACAAGTTTGATTTCCGCCGGCCTAACCACGCAGACAGCCTGAGCTTCGGGCACGGCATCCATTATTGTTTTGGTGTGCCGCTGGCCAAGATGGAAACTGAAATTGCATTAAAGGTAGTGTTCTCCCGTATCAGGAAGCTCCAGATTAAAGAGGGGGCCCGGATTGAGATGACGCCAAGTACGATTATCACAGGCTTTACGGGATTACCGGTCACGTTTACAGCCGTGGGCGTATATCAGTAAGGGTTATATCTCGGAGTATCTGTGATGCTCCAGTAAAAGAAGCCGGCAACCATCGTTTCCAATCCATCCACATAGATCTGTATCCTTTTGTTCAGTTCTTCCCCAAAGTCAGGAAATGCCGCCCTGCAGGATACAAACTCTCTGATTTCATCATCATGAATAGATGCCGCCATCAACACTGCCTCTTCAAGGGTAGTGTTGTGGTGGTGTTTGAGCATCATCACCAGGTTATGCTCATCTCCATGCTCCAGTTCCTTGCGGAGGGAGAACAGGTCGTTGGCCCAGCATACCACTCTTCTGGCCAGCGACGTAAGATGTACCATGTCCGGATGTTGCAGCACATACATGGGTAACCATACGCCCGTGGCCAGTTCATTGATATCGGTGCCGATATTGGCCGCGGAGAAAAACAGGCGCATATGCATGTACTGTGCTACAGTAGGATGCCTTTCCCTGTTTTTGTTGTTTTTGGCTTCCCAGATGGCAGCTTCGAAGGTGGCTTGTACGCTGATCAGGAACTGCGACTGCCAGCTGGGCCTGCTCAGTGCGTCCAGTCGCACGCAGATGTCTGCCAGCGCATGAAAAAACTTGTTGTCAACAGGGGACACCTTGTATTTAAGCACGTAGGAGAAGCCGTCTATCAGCTGTTGCAGATAGTTCTCTTCCCGGATGTAGGCCGTCGACGGTGTAACATGGTCCAGCTGCTCGTCAAGCACGAAGAGCCAGCTATAAAGGTTGTCGATGCAGCACAACAATTCAAATCCTGCCTCGGGCATGGTACGGCAGGTCATCCAGGCCATTTTGTACCGGGCGAAATGGCGCTCTTCCTCCGGACTGTCGAGCAGCTGGTATTTGTGCAGGAATTCAAAGGTGTTGGATGCTACCAGTTCCACATATGGGCTAACGCTGGTAGGGAATGGGCAATACAGCCTCGGAATGACAATCTTAGCAGTTTCGGTTTGGTTCATAAATAATGTGCAAACGGTGATAAACAAAAGGGTACCTGTCGCACTGGTAAGGTGCGAAAATAGAAACGGAAAACGGTTGATATCTGCTTAAAACTAATTTTTAACGATTGCTCCTGTAAGTAGGTTTTTGACCAGCACATCAACAAGGATATGGAAATCGATTGGCTTGATCATATAAGCGCTGGCCCCCTCCAGCATTATTTCATCAATATTTGTTTCATCGGTATCTGCGGATGCGGCGATAACAGGGATATGTCTCAACGCAGGATTTGCTTTTAATTCCATCAGTACATCTTTGCCCGATTTTCCCGGAAGGCTCATATCAAGAATGATGGCATCCGGATGGTTGTGGGCTTTGAGCAGGGCTTCCTGGCCATTGTCGGCATGCATGATAGAGAAGCCGCGTTTGCTCAGCAGAAGCGACAGATAACGCTGGGTCATCACATCATCTTCCACCACGAGTATTTTTTTACCTTCAAAAGAAATGAGGTTGTTTTCTTTGACTTCCACCGTAGCGGATTTTATCTCCCCGGTAAACGGTGTTAACGGTAACGACACCACGAATTCCGTTCCGTCTTCCATCTCGCTGCGCACCTGGATATTGCCGCCGAGTATACGCACCAGGTGATGGGTAATATTGAGCCCAAGCCCGCTACCTTCCGCAAAATTGATGGTGGTGCGGGTAAACTCTTTAAACAGCGTCGCGATCCTGTCGGGGGAAATGCCTGCTCCCTGGTCCCTCACAGCGATGTACCAGTGCGTGTCGTCCCGGTAAAGGCGCAGGAAGATGGACGTATTGCTGCGGGTGAACTTAATGGCGTTCACCAGGATATTGTTAACGATCTTCGTCAGCTTGATACTATCTTCCACGATAGCGGTCGGGAAAGACTCCTGTACCTCCAGCTCTATTTTAACCCGTTTTTCATTGGCGAAATACTGGTAGATGTTCACGATGTTGTTGATCCAGCTGTAGAGAAGGATGGGCTCTTTTTTGACCTCGTCAAAATTGCCGGTGTCCAGCTTGCATTTGTCCTGCGTGTTGTTGATCAGGGTTTGCAGGTTGCGGCATGCCACGAACAGGTCTTCGTCCACCTTTTGCTCACTTTTGGCTTTGTCTTTACCGGACAACAGTTTCAGTTGCGCAATACTATATATGGCATTCAGCGGCGTTCTGAGTTCATGGGTCAGTTCCCGTACATAAATATTTTTAGCAGTGACCGCTTTTTCCAGATCGGCCGTTCTTTCTTTTACCTGATGTTCCAGTCTTGTGTTACTGGCATGCAACTCCTGATTCAGGGAGGTCAGTTGCTCGTTGCGCACTTTGATGGTCTGAAACAATTTGGCATTATAATGTACCAGGGTGACTAATGATATAGACGTCAGCGTTAGTACGGTAAAAGCCGTGCAATAGTAGATCAGGCTAAGCATTTCCGGGCTGAAGTCCTTGGGCGGTATCAGGTGAAAAGCGCGGTTCAGCTCCAGGAAAAGCAGGGTGGCCGCTGAAATAGCCAGACAATAGGTCTGAGCAGGCCCTACTTTAATAAAAGAAAGGCAGGAAATCAACAGAAAAAGCGTGAGCCAGATGGGGTCCACCGCTACCGACAGGATGCTGCCGAAATAAAGTGTCGATAAATTAATCGTTATCTGAAGCATAATGCCCGCCGCCACATGTTTCCGCTTTTTATTGAGGTACATGACCAGTCCAAACAATACATTGCCCAATAACGTCGCGATCAGAATACTCAGGTACCCGGAGTTAAGCCAATATGTAAGACCAAAGCCCGTACCCAATACGATCAGCAATAAGGTGACAATATTGATCTTGGAGATCCGGAAATTGAGTTCTTTTTCGTAGAAGTTACTCCTCCCTAAATGAGCGAGCGACCTGATAAAGACAACAATTGCTTTCATCTGGATTGTAAGTTTTTCTGGTGAGGTTACACTCGAGAATGTCATTAATGGTTACCCTGGGTGGCATTGGACTGGAGCCGATGATGAACTTCCATCCTGCATTTAGCTAAATTTAACAAAAACCTGTTAAATAAATGATAAATATTTCCACATATTTAAAGATTAACAAAAGCTTCTTGTAAAGTTAGCGGCTGACCCCGGATAATCTGAGGTAAAAATACAATATGTTATTGTAATAAACTGAAAACCAGATTTTTATTTTTATTTTAGGGAGATAAAAAAGGCCACCGTAACGGTAGCCATGTTATTGTCGGGGTGAAATTTTACGCACAATAAAGGGAAGATCGCGACAAATTCAGGTCGTCGGACCAGGCATGATCAGCTGATGCAGTTGCCGGTTAAACGCCTTAACATCGCCGCCAAGCCTGCTGAAAAATGCGAGATCAAACTTTTCCACTACGGCAACAGCCTGTTTCGTGAGCTGTTGACCGGCCGCTGTCAGCGCTACTGCCTTGGCCCGGGTGTCGGTGGCATGCTCCCTGCGTACAATCAGTCCTTTCGTCTGTAACGTCCGCAACACTGTTGAAGTTGTCATCGGGTCTACCTTGCTGTTTTGGGAAATGTCTATCTGTGTAACGCTTTCCTGGTGTTGCGACAGCCAAAGGAGCGTGGCCAGCAACACAAACTGCGCGTGGGTGAGGTCCAGCGGGGCCAGGATAGCCCTGATTTCCCGCTGCCATAAAGTGGTTACCTGCCATAACAGGAATCCGGAGCTGTCTTCTGCTTTCTCTACGCCAAAGGCGCTGTCGTTTGTTTTCATACTTACCGGTAGTTCGCTGTCCAAAGAAAAGATTTTTAACCGCCAATTCAAAACAAAAGCCATCAGAGCTTTCCGGCAGCTTCAATCTGCCGCTGCACATCTTCCTCCAGGCCCGCCACAATATTTTTCATGACGATCTTGTTCCACAACGGGGCCAATAAACCTTTCATCGTCATGGTGACTGTCAGCTTTAATCCTTCCGGTGTTACCTCATACCAATGTTCCCCGTACATTTTAGCCAGCGGAAAACGGGTGAGGTCTCGGAAATATTCATTGTTCCTCACTTCTTCCAGTTGTATCCGCACTTTGGGCCCGCCCTGCGGCTGCAACGTAAAGTACTGGCCGGTCTCAAAACGGCCATGCAGCAGGGAAGAGGTCACACCGGTATCCCAGCTTTTCCAGTTGTCAATGTCAGATATGAGTTTCCAGATCTGCGCCTGTGTAACGGCGGTAGTGGTCAGTGAATAGGAATGCTGTATCATATGGATTGTTATTATAAGTGTAAAGATAATAAGTATACTTAGTATATCAAAATGGATTTTAAATCAAGATAAGAATATCAGGTGATCATCTCTTAGAAATGAATGTTATCGGGCACTTCGCAATGTCCGGTGAAGTAGGTGCGCGCATAACCGGCCATCTTCACATGGTCGCCTTCATCTGTGCAGTACAGGGTACCGCCACGGTCAGACAGCTGCCTGGCCAGCAGTTCCTTCTTATGAAGGCGCCCGCTCCAATAAGGTATCAGCGAGCAATGGGCGGAACCGGTCACCGGGTCTTCAAAAATGGAAGCCTGCGGCGTAAAGAAACGGGACACAAAGTCGCAGTCCTGTCCCCGGGCCGTGATCACCACGCCGCCAGGGTCCAGGTTGATACGGTCCAGCAGCTGACGGTTGACCTGTATCTGTCGTATATCCGTTTCCGTTTCATATACCAGCACATAGTCCCGCGCCTGTAAAACGGCCACGGGCATACGGTCGAGCGATTCGGCTATCTCCGGCGGCAACACCGTGGGCACGGGCTTGCGTGCCGGGAAGGTCAGCGCGTACCGTTCCCCTTCAAACGTAACTTTCAGCAAGCCGCTGCGGGAATAGAAATGCAGCGTATCACCGGCATAGGCATGCAGGGTACGGATGGCATGGGCGGTAGCCAGCGTGGCATGGCCACAGAGGTCCATTTCTATCTCCGGGGTAAACCACCGTAAGGCATACCCATCGTCCTGCGGCAGAAAAAAAGCCGTTTCCGCAACGGCATTCTCGAGGGCTATCTGTAATAACAATTCATCCGGCAGCCATTCCTCCAGGGGCATCACACAGGCGGGGTTCCCGCCGAAAAGCCGGTCGGTGAAGGCATCTATCTGGTAAAGTGGTAATTGCATGGTCTCCTATATATATACTATTTCGTCTTTTGTGTTCCTTTATTAATAAGCCATACCAGCCCGCCGATAATAATCAGCAGAATGGGCAGCAGTATGACCAGCGCCATCAACGCCTGCAGCCATACGGAGTGAAAGAAGCCAAGGCTATAAAACCCGCCGCCCAGCAACAGCAAACTGAAAACCACCCAGCAGCCGATCAGTAGTTTATAGCCCAACGGGAGCGGCCGGTCGGGGCGGCTCTTTTGCTGGTAGTCCACAATTTCCGGTGTATTGCGGTAGTGGCCGGAATAGTCATAAAACTGCTTGCGGCCAATGGCTTCCCAGCCGGTGGTATCAGGGATGGCCGGCCTGAAATAGGCTTTGTTGCCGGATACATGCGTGTAGAAGTCCAGCAGCTCGCCGATGAACTGGTTCACGTTGACATAAAAACCGCTGAATTCCTCCAGGTCGATATACAGCATGTTGTCATGGGACGGCACGGTGGCAAGATAAGCCCGCCAGTCGTCATAAAGCGGCAACAGGGCAGGATACACCCGCTCTACATAGGAGCGGTGGGCGGCGGCATTATGAAGGGCCTCGTCCAGCGGTATCCGGATATCAGTGTCTACATAGCTGTCTTCGGGCGCATTATCGTCTTCTTCATCGTCCCCGCCGGCATACAAGGTCTGAAAAGCCGGCTGCACCTGCTCTATGTCTTTCCTCTTCAGTAACAGTAACCAGAAGTACGCCAGGCTGTTGTTGCCTTCAAACAATACTTCCTGCTGATCAGGAGCGGTCCTGATGGTTAAATAGGTCCTGTTGCCCATGTGTGAATGTTTGTTTCGGGTTTGATACTATCAGCATACAAAAATCATCTGTCCGGACTGTAATACCGGCTCACTGTAACCTGTTGTAAGGATACTACACTTTTCTCTGATAAACAATGTTTTTGGGGCGTGTTCCGTTCTATTCGCTGCCTGCGCTGTCAACAGGTATTAATAATAAGTGGTAAACCCGGTATTTGGTTCATTCCGGCGGAAAAATAATCCCTTTTTAATGCGGTAATGGCGCAATCGCCATGGCTGTTGTTATTTCCGCCACGATGAATTTTAGCAGCGTTGCGTGGGTATGATAAGGGTAACGCGAACGCCTGTACGTCCTTCGCCGGCTTTGTCAGTGATGGTCAGGGAGGCCAGTTTGCCGGTCTGTATGCTCAGTATTTTCAGCCGTTCCTGCGTAATAATGCTTGACAGGGAATTCTTCTCCTTGTTTTTGGCCGGCTGCAGGCCCTGGCCGTTATCTTCTATAACGCAATGCAGCAGGTCGCCCTGCAGTTGCAGGGTAATGGCAATATGGCCGCGATGGGCAATGTTGCGCATGCCATGCTGGATGGCATTTTCCACAAACGGTTGCAGCAGCATCGGAGGGATACAGATACCACTGCTTTCTTCGGAAGGAATATCGTGGATCGTATAGCCGAAGAGGTTATCGAAACGGACGGCCTGGAGACTGAGGTAGTTTTCCAGCGCTTCGGTTTCCTGTTGCAACCGCACGAGGTTGTGGCGCGAGTTCTCCAGGTTAAGCCGTAGCAGCCGCGCAAATTTATTGAGGTATTTGACTGACTTTTCTTTTTCATCCCGGCGGATGAAGCTCTGTAATACGGACAGGGTATTGAAGATAAAATGCGGCTCCATCTGGCTGCGCAGCAGCCGTTGTTCCAGCTCGATGCTCATTTTCTGGGTCACCAGTTTACGCTGCCGTATCAGCAGGAAGGTGATCAGCAGGCCAAGTACCAGCAGGATAATGATGATCAGCAATATGACCTGCTGCTGGCGGGCAATGATGGCCTGGTTGTTATACTGCCGGCTCAGGTCCTGCGTTTTATGCTGTTGTACTTTGAGTTCGTTCAGGGCCTGTATCTCCACAATTTTTCTGAGCTGCCTGTCTTCCTGCTCGGCAAGGGCCGTTTCGGCGGCTGAATCGAGGTAGCGGACGGCGTTTTTGTAATCGCCTTTATCATAATACACCTGGTAGATGCCGTTGAAAGCAACGCTCATATTGCCGTTGTTATTGGCCTGGCGGGCTTTTTCAAGGGCTTTGTGCAGGTATTGCAGGGCCAGCGGGTAGTCCTTTTTTTCCTGGTGCAGCTGCCCGTAATTGATATATTCCTGGAAACTGACTTTATTGATTTTTTCTTTGATGTTAAACGCTTTTTCCATCAGGGCATGTCCCCGCGGTTTGTCGCCTGTTTTCTCGTACAGCACGCCCAGCGCGCTGTACACGGTGGCCAGGCGAACCGTGTCGGGTTGTTGCAGGGCGTATTGCAGGGCGCTGTCCTGGTACTGGAGCGCCTGCCGGTACTGATGCCGGCGTTCGTAGATGCGTGACCGTTCTTCCATAAAAAGAGAGAGCCGGAAGTAGTCATCGGCCGCCGGGTAGCTGTCCCGCGCCATAGCGGCATAGGTCTCTGCCTTGTCGTAGTCGCCGAAACGGAAGTAAATTTCTGCCGCGAGGTCATATACGCGCCAGCTGCCGGCATACTGATATTTTTCTGCCAGGGCAATGAGATGGAACAGGCGGGTGAAAGTGCTGTCATCGATTTTGCTGGCCAGTCGTATCTGTAGCAGCCCCAGTTGCTGCAGGATGACCAGGTCTGCCAGTTGACTGGTGTCCGTCGGTTTGACCGGCAGCATGCGCGTGAAGCTGCTGATGGCCGCCTGGTTACTGTCGGCATACCAGTAATGCATGCCTTCAAGGTAATAATAATAGCCGCTGGCAACGGGGCCAGCCTGCAAGGCGCTGCCTTTGAGCCGTGCCAGCCGGTCCATGGCCTGTGGCCCGTCCCAGTTTGCACCGGAGTCAATCAGGTGCTGTAGTTCTTTTACTACCGGTGCCGCAGCAACGTCTGCGGGGCCTGAGGGCTGCTGGTCAGCAGATTTGGGGCGGCACGCGCAGAAGGTGCAGCAAAAACATATAAATAATAAAATCGCTTGTCGGCCTATATGCATGTACATTCTGTTAATGGTCGCCCATCAGGAACTGCCGGACATATTCCCTTTTACGGGCGGAAACAGGGATCTCGGTGCCGTCTTTCAGGACCAGGATACCATCTTTGAGAAAACGGTCAATACAGTGATGATTGACGATATATGACTGATGGATGCGAATAAACCAGCTTTCGGGCAACAGTTCCTCGTATTCTTTGATAGGACGGGAAACCATCACCTTTCTTTTATCGGACAGGTGGAAGGTGGTGTAACTGCCATCGGCCTGGCAGTAGAGGATTTCCTCGAAAGGCACTACCTGCAGGTACTGAGAGGAGCGAAGCACGATCCGGTTCTGCAGCCCCGTTTTTTTGGGTTGCAGATGGCTGTCGGTAATATCCATCTGCGTGCGGGTGTTGACGGGCGTTTCAGACAACAGCCTTTTGAGCGTGGCCATCAGCTCCTCCTCGTCCACCGGTTTGAGCAGGTAGTCAAAAGCCCCGAACTTGATGGCCTTGATTGCATGCTCGTTATATGCAGTAATAAATATGATGCGGAAATTTCTGTCGGGAAACTCCTGTAGCAGGTCAAATCCGGTGCCGTCGGCCAGTTCAATGTCCAGCAGCAACAGCTCGGGTTCCGTATTGGGGATGATCACCCTGGCTTCGGCTATGCTGCCGCAGCTGCCCAGCACAAGGAAATCGGGGTATCGTTTCATCAGCCATTCCAGGTCTTTACGGATGGCTGGTTCATCGTCAATAATCAACGTACGGATCATGGTCTCGGATATGGGTTATCGCTCATGTTGTTAAAAGTAGAAAAAAATCAGGTATTACCGGGTGGTAATACCTGCAAGGTTATCAACAAAGAATAAAAGGCCGACATAACAGCTTAAACATAATAGGGTCTTCCGGAGAACAAACTATATATGACTGAACAATGTAGAAGCCGGTGCTGCCACGGTGTTCACCAGAACGTTTATTTCGCTTTGGAAGCGTTCAAATGTTTCCCTGCGGGAAGATTTGAACAACATCCTGATAAGCAGGAATCCTGCTATCACCGGAATGATGCCGCCAATATTGATGGTCAACTCCCGGCAGATCAGGCTCGTTGCTGCCGTGGACAACACAAAAGTCGTCAGCACGCCGCCTGCCAGCCACAACAACGGCGGAAGAAAATCCAGCCGCAGGTGGTCTTTTTTATAGCGCAACAAAAAACGGAAGCCCCGATGCTGTACTGCGATCACAGGAGCACCTGTTAATGGTCTCCATAACCGGGCACCCGGAAAACGCCGTTGTATTTCTGAAAAGATCTGTTCCGCGCTTTTAGAGGCAGAGTTGCTGATTTTCATATGGACCTTCATTCAATTGGCGGATAAATAGCGGACGTTTCAAAGATAACGCCAGCTATTATCCCTGCGGGCATGACTTAATATCCGTACGGGTTTTGTTTATATTCGTTTTGATAATTATGTGTTTCGTCCCAGCCCACCTGGAAGGGGTTTTTTACTTCCTGGTAAACGTTAGATAGTCTACCAGTTTCCAGGTATCAGCGTCTGTGCTGGTTTCATAGCTCATCTTAAATGATTGGGAAGAAAGCTTTTCGTAGCGGAAGCGTTCATACAGCACATTGTTGGTTGGCCGGGGGATCTGCCGGGTGAGGGTGAGTTTGCCTTCCTGCCAGCCATCGGCGAAAAATTGCCGGTGCCCCTGGAAGTTATCAAAGATGTAGTCTGTCAACTGGCCCGTTTGTTTGTCAACGCCCCACATGGAAAGGGCCTTGTAACGGTTGGGGGCTTTGTCAGTATGTTCGTACATGATCCAGGCACTGTCCAGCGACAGTTTGAAACTGAGGTCGGCGGCAATTTTTTTGCCGCTGGCGAACGCGCCTTCGCCGGTCCAGTTGCCAAGGAAGAACTGTACCATCTCTGTAGGCAGCTGTTTGCCGGTTTGTGCTTTCATAGTGGCGGAAAGCCCGAAGCATAGGAGGAGGGTGGTCAGGAGTGTTTTCATATCAGGGAGACTTTGTGATTCAATACGCCAGGGTGTTACTGGCGATCGTTTCAAAAATAGCGGCAACCTCCCAACAAATCAAATGCCGGCGGGCTTTTTAACAGGGTTTTAAGTAAGATGGGGAAACGGCAACGGCCCGTGCCAGGAGAGCAGGGGCCGCTGGTGCCGGAAACTTTAATAATTTTTTATTTCCGTTTGAAGGCGATCTCCATTTCTTTGAACTCCTTGCCATTGGCCATGCGGTACATTTCCATGGAGTAGTGGTCCGCATCCTGGAATTTGATCACCTGGCGCAGCTCCATGGTTTTTTGGGAGGAGGGGTCAAATGATTTTCCCCGGTAAACGATAGCGTTGGCGGAAGGGTCCCATTTACCTTCCATCATCATCATACCGGTGCCCATATTATCGATCCAGGTGTTGAGGTACATTTTCCTGGCATTGTCGTAGGCGGTGGTACCAAGACCTTCGAAGGGCATGCCCATCATATCGGAGGTAAAGCGGCTTTCCTGGTAACGGCCGCCCAGGATCATTTTGTTGGAGCAGCTGCCGGTAGCCTTTTCAGGGGCGGCGCCGGGCCCTTTCCAGAAGGTCATGTCGGTGGTCCAGTCACCTTCGGTTTTAGCCAGTTGCTGATGTTCAGGCCCGGGCGTCATGTAGGCCATCCATGCCTTGTGGGCCGCAGCGGAGTCCATCTGGGCGAAGGCAGTGTTAACTGTTAACAGGCAACCGATAGCGGCAGCCAACACATAGCGTGTTTTCATAGTCAGAGGTTGTTTAGAGTGAGTAAATGGGGTTCTCGAAGCATTGCAATTTAACTAATTAAGCCATGTGGCGCGGACATAGGTGTTGTACCATCCTATTTAATTGTATTTTCGATGCCGCAATAAAACCAAGATGAAGACAGCGTCCATTAATGAGTTGAAGAAAGAGCTGGCCTCCGTACCTCCGGCGCAGCTGGCGGCCTTATGCCTGCGTCTGGCCAAATATAAAAAGGAAAACAAGGAACTGCTGACTTACCTGTTGTTCGACGCTGACGATGAACAGGGCTATATCAACGCGGTGAAAACGGAGGTGGACAATGGGTTTGAAGAGATGACCGGCAGCAATCTGCACAACGCCAAAAAACGTTTGCGTAAAATACTGCGGCTGGTCAACAAACATATCCGTTATATGGGTTCCAAGCCGGCAGAGGCGGAGCTGTTGATTTATTTTTGTGAACGGTTGGTGGATTCCGGCCTGTTGAGGCATAAGAGCACGGTGCTGCATAACCTTTACGCCGCCCAGCTGAAAAAGATCGTGAAGGTGATAGTGGGGCTGCATGAAGACCTGCAACATGATTTCCGGCGGCAGGTAAAGCCACTGTTGGAAACACTGAAGACATTTTGATATTTAGCTATTTTGATGCGGGCTGTTTTAAGGGCTAAGCGTCAAAATAACCGAATATCAAAATGATTATGATTTTTCCCGGATAATGATTACTTTTTCGATAGCCTTTTCTTTTCCGGGCTTTCCACATTATGAAAAACGCACTGACAGGCCTGTTCCTCCTGGGTTTCATTACTTTTTTGCAATCGAATGCACAGTCGCCTGCGGGTAACGGGGGCACTATGCCTTCTCTGGGCATTACTGCCTCGGTGGACAGTGACAGTCTGGCTAATGCGGCTGGCTTTGTGTATCTCGAGGAAACTGTCAAAAGGATACTCGCGCCCGCGGTAAGCGACGAAGCCTTTGCCGCTCATTTACAGCAATTAAAGCGTGCCCGTTGCCATATACAGACCTGCAACCTGTTCATACCGGGGTATCTCAAACTAATGGGGCCGGATGTCAACGAAGCATGGATATTAGGGTATGTGGACACTGTCATGCAACGGGCGGAGAAGGCGGGTATCAGGCTGATTGTATTGGGCAGCGGAGAGGCCAGGAAAATTCCGGAAGGGGTTGACAGGGCAACGGCGAAGGAGCAGTTTATCCGGCTGGCCCGCAAAATGGCTGGTATTGCTGCGAAGTATAACTGCCTCATTTCCATGGAAAATCTGAACACTACCGAAACCAACTTCGTAAACACTTTGGCGGAAGGTTGTGAAGTCGTGACGGCGGTGGACCATCCTAATTTCCGGCTTACGGCCGACATTTATCACATGTTGCGGGAAAATGAGCCTGCGGGGAATATTGCAAAAGCCAGAGGGATATTGGCGCACTGCCACATAGCAGAACGGGAGAAACGTTCCGCGCCCGGCACGGAGAAGCAGGATTTCCGGCCCTACCTGGCAGCGCTGCGGGACATTGGTTATAAAGGACGGATCATGATGGAATGCAAATGGACCGATCCTGCCAGGGAATATGCGCCGGCAGTGGCGTACCTGGAAGGGCAACTCAGGGAAGTATATCATATCTCCGGAAAAAAATAAATACTTGTACAATGACATCCACTAAAAAGACAAGGCGGGAATTTCTGCAACAGTCCCTGATGGCAGGAGCAGGACTAACGATTACGGCTATGGGAATGCCAGCCAGCAGCTATGCCCGCATCCTGGGCGCCAATGACAGGGTAAATGTGGGACTGGTAGGTTTTTCCGACCGGGCCCGGCAGGCATTGATGCCTTCTTTCTTCAGCCATAACAAAGAACTGAACTTCGACCTGATCGCTGTTTCCGATATCTGGAACCGACGCAGGGAAGAAGGCAAGGCCTTCCTGGAGCAGAAGACAGGGCACCAGGTACAGGCCTGTATCAACAACGATGAACTGTACCGGGTTAAAAACCTGGACGCCGTCTTTATTGCCTCGGCCGACTTCCAGCATGCCTATCATACCATTGAAGCGGTGAAGAACAAGTGCGACGTATACAGCGAAAAGCCGTTTGCTGAAACCATGGAAGATGCCCGCAACGCGCTGAAAGCCGTAAAAGAGTCGGGGAAGATCATGCAGGTAGGCACACAGCGCCGCAGCGGCACCAGTTACCACGCAGCGGCCAATTTCATTAAGGAAGGCAAGTTTGGCGATATCACCATGGTGGAAATGACGTGGAACGTAAACCAGCCGGGACGCTGGCGGCGGCCCGATCTGGTGAAGAGCATCCGCGAGTCGGACACGGACTGGAAACGTTTCCTTGCCGGTCGCCCCAACGATAGCTGGGACCCGCGCAAATACCTTGAATACCGGCTGTTCTGGCCTTATTCCTCCGGCATCTTCGGACAATGGATGACACATCAGATAGACACTGTGCATTGGTTCAGCGGCCTGAAACACCCACGCAGCGCGGTGGCCAACGGCGGTATTTATATGTGGCATGATGGCCGTAAAAATCCGGACACGCTTACAGCCGTATTTGACTACGGTCCCGCCAACGAACCGGAAAAAGGTTTCCAGGTAATGTACAGCAGCCGCTTTCATAACTCTGCCGGGGGCACGAAAGAGATCTATTATTCCAATGGCGGCACCATCGATATGTCTACCAACAAAATCAGCAGCACCGGCGGCCTTACCGAAAAAGAAGCTGCAGAAATGGGCATGCATGCCAACCTGCTGACCCCGATGACGCTCAGTTCGCAGGAGAAAGTAGAGACCAGCGCCAATACCGGTGGCGACCCGCTCACCAGTGCGCATGTACGTAACTGGATGACCAGCGTGCGTGAGCGTAAACAGCCCAATGCACCGATAGAAGCCGCGTATTCCCATTCCATTGCCCTCATCATGGGCAACGCCGCTTACCGTACGGGTATGAAAGCAACTTTTGATGAAGCTACCCAGGAAGTAATGGTGGGAGGCAAAGTATTTAAACTGTAATGAAACGACTGTATCTCCTCTTGTTTTTAATATTGACGCAGGCCTGCGCTTCGGCGCAGGCAGTGCGTGTGGCCGTTGCCGGTGTATCGCATGGCCATTCCGGCTGGATACTGGGCAGGGGCCGTCACGACGATGTCCAACTGGCAGGGATATACGAAAAAGACACCGCCCTGGCCGGCAAGGTGGCGCGGCAGTACCATATCCCGCAGCAGCAGGTGTACCACGACCTGGAGCAGATGCTGGACGCCGTAAAGCCACAGGCCGTGCTGGCATTCGGATCGGTGTACAGCCACCGGGAAGTGGTAGAGGCATGTGCGCCAAGGGGCATTCACGTGATGGTGGAGAAGCCGCTGGCGGCCAGTCTCGCCGATGGACTGGTAATGGACTCGTTGGCGCGGCGGTACGGCATACAACTGCTGACCAACTACGAAACCAGCTGGTACCCTACGGTGGCAAAGACTTTCCAACTGGTGGAAGACAGCAGTTTTATCGGCCTTGTCCGTAAAGTGGTGATCCATGACGGGCATCAGGGGCCGCAGGAGATAGGTTGCAGCCCCGCTTTCCTGGCTTGGCTGACAGACCCGGTGCTCAACGGCGCCGGCGCCCTGATGGATTTTGGCTGCTATGGCGCCAACCTGATGACCAGGCTGATGAAAAACCGTATGCCCGTTGCCGTTACCGCGGTAACGCGGCAATATAAGCCTGACCGTTACCCCAAAGTAGATGACGACGCCACCATCATTGTAGACTACCCCGACGCACAGTGTATTATCCAGGCTTCGTGGAACTGGCCTTTCAGCCGTAAAGACATGGAAGTATACGGAGAGAAGGGCTATATCATGGCAGCAGACAAAAACACGCTGCTGCTGCGCAACCGGGAGTCGGCACCGGCGGTGGCCAGGCATATAACGGCAGCGGATATACCGGTATACGAAGATCCGTTCAGTTACCTGGCTGCTGTTATCAGGGGCAAAGAAACGCCGCCGCCGTACGGCTTGTATGCCCTGCCCAATAATGTGCTGGTGCTGCGTATCCTCGAAGCCGCGAAGGAGTCGGCCCGCACCGGAAAGAAGGTGTTGCTGTGACCCATATCCTTCCACTACCTCCTCGTTGCCGTGTCCCTCCGGCATAAGCGGCCGGCGCTGATAACCAGTTCTTTAATACATCCCCCAAAATAATTTCCCCACAGAAAGCCTATTTATCAAATAAAAATATTAAATTATGTATGCAATGAAATCGATTGCATATTATTCACCGAAATCTGAATCCAAAAACCCTCAAAACATGTATTACTTATGAAACCGCTTATCGGCAAACCTTTGCACAAATTTTGGAAACCCGCCTTCCTGACAACAGCAGGTATCCTTTGTACCGCCATGCTTCATGCCCAGGTAACCTTGTCAGCCAACGGCCCGGGCAACACGTACGAACTGATTGAAAGTGTGCTGGGCAACGGCACGGCCAGCGAAGTGCCTGACTGTGCGCATCCGTCGTTTGGCCGCCACATCACGGAAGAATTTGACGCTTCGCTCAACAAAAACGTGTTCGTGTTTTTCCTCCATGCCACACCGGACAATGACCGTTGCGGCCCCAACACGGACCGCCAGCGTAACGAGATCAAGACTTTCGGCCCTTCTCCCGACAATGTGAAAGCCACCTATGGCGAAACAGTCACCTACCGCTGGAAATTTAAGATCGATGCCGGCTTCATTCCCACCACCAGTTTCTGCCACCTGCATCAGATAAAAGCTGGTGATGGCGACGACGGTGCGCCGCTGATCACCCTTACGCCCCGTGCCGGTTCACCTCAGAAACTACAGGTGATCTATACACCAGGCAGTGGTGACGCCGGCGGCGGTGAGAAAGCCAGCGCGCCGCTATCCTCCTTTAAAGGCAACTGGGTGGAAGTAGAGGAGAAAATTACCTTCTCTACAACAGGCTCCTATAAAGTCATCATCAAAAAAATCAGCGATGGCACCACGTTATTAAACTACAGCAATAACAACATCGACATGTGGCGTGACGGCACCACCTTCTGCCGCCCTAAATGGGGCATCTACCGCAAGCTGGCGACAGGCATCCGGGATGAGCAGGTCCGCTTTGCCGATTTTTGTATCGCGGAAGGCAGCGCTACCTGCGGCAGTCCTATGTTAGCTACTTCCGAAACGCCACCGGCGGCAACGGTACCTGCCACACATGATAACATCTCGATCAATGTATTTCCCAATCCGTTTCCTCAGATCACCTACATTGACCTGGACGTGAAAGAAGCCGGCAATACCATGCTGGAAGTATTCGATACCCAACAGAAGAGAGTAGGGCTGTTGCTCAATACCGCCCTGCAACCAGGCAATCACCGCACGGCGCTCGATACCAAAAATCTCGCTGCCGGCACCTACATTATCAAACTCACCCATAACGGTAAAGTATATACTAAAATGGTCACCAAACAGTAACCGGAAAAAGAAGAATTACGATAAAGGGTTTCCTGTTTCGTAATTCTTTTTTATTTTGTGCCGATGACCAAATTGTTTTTTCCTTTTTTGTTAGGCCTGGTAATATCGGCCAATGGCCTGCTGGCACAGGAACAGGTGCATTATCAGGAGGATGTGCGGACGATCAAAAAGTTTGATCAGATGTATGCTCCTCCTGCAAACCCGGTCTTGTTTGTGGGCAGTTCCTCTATCCGTAAGTGGGACGACCTCGAGCGTACCTTTGCCGATGAAGTGGCGATGAACAGAGGCATCGGCGGCGCCGTGACCAATGACATCATCCACTTTGCCCAGGAGCTTATTTTTGATTACCATCCGCGCCAGGTGGTGATTTATGTAGGTGAAAACGACCTGCCGGAAGGTGCTACGGCCGACAGCGTTTACAACCGCTTTCAGCGCCTGTACGGCCTTATCCGCTCCCGTTTGCCCTTGGTGCCTGTTGAATATATTTCCCTGAAGCCGAGTCCTTCGCGGGTGAAGTATATGAAAACGGCCGCCGAAGCCAACGCGCTGATCAAAGCCTTCCTGGCAAAAGAAAAAAACGCTCATTTCATTGATGTATTTTCATTAATGCTCGATAAACAGGGCCAGCCCCGCCCGGAACTGTTCGTGTCCGACATGCTTCATATGAACGCACAGGGCTATGCCATCTGGCGTAAAGCCATAAAACCCTACCTGGTTAAAAAATCATCCAAATAATTTTTTGTCCGAACGCAGCCACCTGTTGGCTGCGTTCTTTTACTGTTTACCCTTATGCGTACCATTGTTACCTATTTCCAACTGGCAGGCGAGTTCACTAACCCCTACGGATTTATTTCCGGTGCTGTTATTTCCGGCCTGATTGCTTTCTTTGCGGCACTGATACTTGTACTGGCGCTCCGCAAATACATTCTCGTGCCCCGTTCCCATAAGCTGCTGAAAGTGCTGGCTTACCTTTATATGGTGGCGCTGCCGCTGCTGGCCGGTTTCTTTGGCATGAAATGGGGATTCTTCCACAGCCTGCGAAAAGACATCAAAGCACATACCGACGTTTATGCAGCCCATGTGCCACCGGTTTTCAGTGAAACAGCGCTGAAGGCAGTCGATTCCCTCTTCGGTGGCAATGCACGCGTGTCGTCGCTCAGCACGCACCAGATCATTGACACCACGGCGGTGGTGGTGTATAACGTGTACGGCAGTACGCTGGAACAACAGCTGGGCGGCACACAGGGCGTCAAAGGGAAAATGGCATCCCTGCTGCTGCAGATCAGCAAAAGCAAAGCTATCGCAGGGATGATGCACAAGGCGGTGTATAATTTACTGCATGATAAGTTGGGGCTGACAGATGGCGCCAGTAATGAAGTGGTGCATACCTCACTGGGGAAATTAGTGAACGGCAATCTGTTTGTCAACATTGCGGTGATACAGGTAGACCAGTTCCTGAAAGGGCTGCAGCGCGGCATTCTCTATACTTTCCTGCTCATACTGGCCATACCGCTGGTAGAGGTTACCATTGCCCATTACCGTCACCGCAGGCAGATTGCGGTATAACTGCTGTGGAAAGTATGTATTTTTCTGTAATATTACACCTATGAACTTAATCGGAAATATTATCTGGCTGATCTTTGGGGGATTGGCCGCAGCACTCGGCTACATCGTATCCGGCTTTCTTTTTTGTATCACTATCATTGGTATTCCTTTTGGGATACAGTGCTTTAAAATAGGGCTGTTCACGCTTATGCCCTTCGGGCGTGAGGTACGTGACGGCGCCGGTTCTACCGGTTGCCTGTCCACCTTGTTCAACATTATCTGGATATTTACGGGTGGGATCTGGGTGGCCCTTTGCCATTTGTTTTTCGGCGTATTACTGACCATCACCATTATTGGCGCTCCCTGGGGCCGGCAGCATTTTAAGCTGATGAGCCTTACTTTCGCGCCTTTCGGGAAAGAGATTCTTTAATCAGGCAGACTCTTCGAAGATAATGGTGTTCTGAAACGGATCGATCACGGTCATCAATAGCACTTCCGGGTTCCAGTCGGCCCGCTCCAGGCCGGGGTTCATGTATTTATAGTCTTTCCCGCCCAGTTTCGAATGGAAGGCTTTTAAACCTTTAAACTCGGTGATGCTGATCCGGGAGCCGGGCGTGCCGTCACCATGGTGCTCAGACAGATCGATTTGTACATCACCTTTGGCAATGCGCATATAAATTGGCGCGCCTTCGGGCTTGTGTTCCCAAAGAATTTCGAACTCCAGCCAATCAACGTAGAACTGTATGGCCCGGGCATAATCAAACATGCGGAAGATGGGAATGATGCGTGACATAAGTATCTGATTGATATTTAAATATACAAAAAATAAAGTGGGGTAGGCGTTTTTTACCTGCCACTGCCGGCCGCCATATTTTCTGTATCGCACCAGGAATTATCTTTTCCCGGAAATGACTAAATAAAACGTACCTTTAACGGAATTTGAGTTTTATCGCTAATGTAAGCTGCCATGCTCCTGCCGGGTTATTTTGTGTTACACTGCATTTTTCTCAGATAGTTTTAACGTTTAATTTTAACTCCAATGAATATTTATGTATCCAATCTGGGATATGATTACCAGATTGAGGATTTGGTCAACCTGTTTATCGAATATGGTGTGATTTCATCTGCGACAATTGTCGAAGATAAATACACCAACAGAAGCAAAGGTTTTGGTTTTGTTGAAATGCCAAACAGGTCAGAAGGGGAAAAGGCGATCCTTGCCCTTCATGGGAAAGATATTGATGGTCATGTAATCAGTGTTACGGAAGCACAGCCTCCGAAACAAAAGACGTTTACAAGGCGCTTTCGATAGTATTTTTATAGTGAATGCATGTCTGTTCCGGCGCGCCGGGGCAGGCATTTTTTATTGCCCTTTTCCCATCACGTCCAGCACTCCTTTTTTCAGTATCCGTACACTTTCTGCTGCTTCTTCCTGGGGAAAATGCCCAAACCCCAGCCGCATGGCAGTAAGGTCTTTATGCTGATACAACAGTGTTTTAGGAATAAAGAGATTATTCCGGGCGCAGGCTTTCCCCAGCTGCATCAGGTTAATGGGGCGTTTCCAGCGTGTCCATACGGCGAGCCCTCCTGCCGGCTTGCGCAGTTCCATGAAATCCTGTAGTTCTTCCTGCATCACCGTTACAATATGGTCGCGCCGCTCGCGGTATACTTTGAGGGATTTTTTCAGGTACCGGTGGATCTCTCCTGACTCGATCATTTCGCCGAGCACCTGTTCCATGAGCACATCGCCCTGCCGGTCGATGATGCCGAGATGTTTGCGCATTTCGGTCATGAGGTTTTCCGGAGCTATGATAAAACCGGTGCGGAAGCCCGGTGCGAGCGACTTTCCGAAGGCGCCGGTATATACCACCATGCCGTTGGTATCGGCGCTGGCAAGGGGCAGCACCGGACTGTTGTCATAATGGAAGTCATAATCGTAATCATCTTCCAGGATGACGAAACCAAATTCGGAGGCCAGGTGCAGCAGGGTTATGCGGCGTTCTGCGCTAAGTGTCACCGTAGTAGGGTAGTGATGGTGTGGCGTAATATACAACATGCGGATGCGTTGCCTTTCGCAGATGCGGCGCACAGCGTCTACATCGATGCCGTCTTCATCTATGGGTACCGGGAGTATGCGGGCGCCGGATTTCTGAAAGATCATGTTCACCGAAAAGTAGCTCAGTGACCCCACCAGTACCGTGTCTCCGGGGGACAATAATATTTCCGAGGTAATGTACACGCTCATCTCCGTGCTGCGGGTGATGAGGATGTTGTCTTTGGATATGTGCAGGCCGCGGGACTGGTTCAGGTAATTGGACAGGTGTTTTTTGAAAAACTCACTGCCATCCTGGTTGTAATAGCCCAGTTTGCGGTGGTTGCTTTTCCGTTTGAGATGCCCGCTGTAGAGGCTGGACAGGTGGCTTACCTGCGTAAGGCGGATGTCTGGCGTGCCGTCGTTGAACACATACTCGCAGGAGGAGTGTTCAAAGGGATTGTCGAGCAGGCTGGACTTGCGGAAGTCGAAGCCCGTTTCTTTGGGGTACCGTGCCAGCGGCGTGTCCGGCGTACTGCGTATTTTCTGTGGCCGGCCGGCTGTTTTCCCGATGATAAACGTGCCTTTGTTGGGCCGCGTTTCTATCCAGCCCTGGGTGTCCAGTTCCTCGTATACTGCCACAATGGTATTGCGGTTCACTTCCAGTAGTTCGCTTAGTTGCCGGGTGCCGGGCAGCTTGGTGCCAGTCACCAGGTAACCGCGTTGAATGGCGTTGATCAACTGGTGCGCGATCTGGAGGTAGATGGCGGTCGTCGACTGCCTGTCAATATGCACAAAACTCCTATAAGGGACCGGACTGCTCATGCTGGTATAAATATTACTGTTAAATGGTCCGGCAAGTTATCTTATTTCCGCTTTATTATCTATTTATATTATTTTATATAATATTTATAAAGATGGTATTTAGTCTATAGGGAGATGATTGATCCTGTTTTTGACGCCGGTTGCCCGATGATGTATTTGACCGGACTAGCTATCATATCAAAACTGGCCCAGTTGAATCATCCGGTAAGCGGTTACTTTTGGCTGGAAACGAATGACATATGCAAGATATACTGCAACATATCGTTGGGCACAACGACCTGCACGCTAAATGGCTGAACACCCTCTCTTTTATGGAGAATGCGGGCGCCCGCAAGATCTCGGCCTGCGAGCATCCTGCGCTGGTGGATTTTATCCAGCTGAAACATGCGGCAGAAGAACACCGCCATGCCTATTACCTGAAAAAACAAATTGCCAAAGTAAGCGCAGATACTTGTAAGACCTACCAGTTGCACGAGCTGCTGGCGCCGCATCAGACACGGCATTACCTGCACCAGCTGGACATGCAGGCCTGCCGCTATCTGAAAAATACTTTCGGGCTGCATGGCAGTGAGCTCAAATATGCCGCCTACCTCTTCGTGACCTATGCCATAGAGGTACGGGCCGATGCCCTGTACCCGGTATACCAGGCCGAACTGGACAAAGCCGGCAGTAAGGTGATGGTCCGCTCCATTATCATGGAAGAAGAAGGCCACCTGGAAGAAATGATCCGCCAGTTACAGGATTTTGCACCGGACTGGGAAGTACATGCCCGGCATGTGGAAGGACTGGAGCAGCAGCTGTTTGACGGCTGGCTGGCCGCCATCGGGCAGGAACTGGCGCAATACGCATAAAGACACTTACATAACGAGTTAAATTCAATCAGGAAGCATGAACGCAACAGCTATCAGAAACGACTGGACCCTGGAAGAAATCCAGGCCATCTATGACCAGCCCCTGCTGGACCTGGTTTATCAGGCAGCTACCATTCACCGCGAATATCACTCCGCGCGCGAAATACAGGTGTGTACCCTCTTGTCCATCAAAACAGGCGGATGCCCGGAAGACTGTTCTTATTGCGGACAGGCAGCCCGGTATCACACTGATATCAAAGTACAGGCCTTGCTGCCCACAGAGACAGTGATCGCGCATGCACAGAAGGCCAAAGACAACGGTTCCACCCGTTTTTGTATGGCTGCAGCGTGGCGGGAAGTAAGGGACAACCGCGACTTTGACCGCGTCATCGACATGGTGAAAGGCGTCAACGACCTGGGCCTGGAAGTATGCTGCACGCTCGGCATGCTTACGGAGGAACAGGCCATCCGCCTGCAGGAAGCCGGCCTGCATGCCTACAACCACAACCTGGACACTTCAGAACAATATTATAAAGAGATTATTTCCACCCGCAACTTTGATAACCGCATCAATACCATCAACAACGTCCGTAAAGCCGGTATCACCGTGTGTTCCGGCGGTATTATCGGTTTAGGGGAAACACACCGCGACCGCATCTCCATGCTGCTCACGCTGGCCACGATGCCCAAACATCCGGAATCTGTGCCCATCAATGCGCTGGCCCGCGTAAAAGGCACGCCGTTGGAAGACAATCCCAAAGTGGACGCCTGGGACATGGTGCGGATGATCGCTACTGCACGAATCGTTATGCCGGCATCCACCGTGCGCCTTACGGCAGGCCGTATCGAGATGACAGAATCTGAACAAGCCTGGTGCTTTATGGCAGGCGCCAATTCCATCTTCACCGGTGAACGGCAAACCCTGCTGGTCACACCCAACCCCGGCGTGACGGAAGATATGCAGATGCTGCAAAACCTTGGCCTGCAGCCAATGCCCAACAAAAAAGAAGTATCTGCCTGCTAAAAATATAGCCGGACAACCATACCTGAAAAGCCTGTGCGCCACGCACAGGCTTTTTGATTTATATGCCTGACTACCGCAAATTCGTATATCCTTTAACGATACCACAGCCAATAACCCGAATTCGTTTCATTATCGTTTCACCAGGTATTAATGTATGGGAACCCATTTCTCCGGCAACTGCCGAAAGGAATTTTTATTTGGTTATTTCAGTACAAAAAAGTAAGGGTATAACTAAAACGTATAAACGATATTTATTTAGTTTGAAAAAATATTATGTGATAAGCCAGTAGATAAGGTAAAGGGGTGTAGCCGATTTTTTTATATCCGTTTCAAATGTAGTGCAGTGGCGTGTTTTGGAGGAATGAACGAAGGGCGTTTTTTTCTCTTGGCACAGACTTTGCAAATAGCCAGCCTGTTCTAACAAAGGTACCTTGATTGTTAACAACTTTAGACGTGTTATACATAGAACAGATTAAATAATTTAACCCAATACTAATTGTTTATGAAGATGTTTACGAAATTTGGGAAGTCTGTCATGATGACTTCATCTGTACTTGCATTATCTGGCGTTGCTTTTGCGCAGGACCAGGACAGTACCCTGAAAAAAGATCGTGTTGTTCCCTTCAATGGCGTAAAAGATTATCGTACGTGGTCTGTAGGTGCGTGGGGCGGTGGTTCCGCAGCTTTTGGCCCATTTGGCGGTCCCTACTACTTCAATAATTTCGATTTTAAAAACGTGGGCTTTGTATATGGTGCGTACGTGAAAAAACAAATATTTCACAACTTTGGCCTGCAGGCAGACTTCATGCGCGGACAGGTGAAAGGCGCTACCAAAGCATCGCAAACATTGACTGATATCAATGGTGCTCCGTTAGCAGGCGGCATCAAATCGTTCCAGACAGACATTGACTGGTCTGCCTCACTGAGCGGTGTGTTCAGCCTCGGTTCTGTTAACTGGATCAACAAACAGAGTTTTGTGATTCCTTACGTATCGGTTGGTGCCGGTGCGATGGCCTTCAAACCTACGGTTACAGCAGCAGACGGCACAGAAACAGCTGTAAAAACAAGCGGTGGCAAATCCACTCATACTGAAATGTTCATCCCCGTTGGCGTAGGTGCCAAATTTGTAGTGGCCCCGGGCGTAAACATCGACCTGGCCTATAACACAAACTTCGTGAACAGCAAAGTGTTCGACGGTGTGAACAGCGGTAACAAAGACAAGTTTTCCACTGCTAAACTGGGCCTTGAATTTGCCCTCGGCAGGAAAAGAAAACCACAGCTGGCTGTTGTAAACCCTGCTGCGCAACTGGCAGAAGATCTGTGGACCAAAAACGCGGCACTGAAAACTTCCCTGGCGGAAAGCGATGCCCGTAATCAGGCTGCCATCGGCCAGTTGAAAGATGAAATCGACGGCATGAAACGTGATACTGATGGTGACGGCGTTCCTGATTACCTGGACAAATGCCCGAATACTCCTGCCGGTACAAAAGTAGATGGCGCTGGTTGCCCCCTGCCGGCTCCTGTACAGGTGGTGAAAGAAAAAGTTATCGTAACGGAAGCTGACAGAAAAGTGGTAAAAGATGCGATCGACAACCTGGAATTTGATCTGGGTAAAGCCACCATCCGTCCTAACTCTTTCTCCAGCCTTGATAAGGTGGCCAGCCTGCTGGTAGAGAAAAACTTCAGCCTGAAACTGGCCGGTCATACCGATAACACCGGTTCTGCAGCCACCAACATGCGTCTTTCCAAAGGACGTGCAGAAGCCATCAAATCTTATCTGGTATCCAAAGGCGCTAACCCTTCCAGGATTGAAGCTACCGGCTACGGCTCTACGCAGCCTATCGCCACCAACAAGACTGCCGAAGGCCGTCAGCAGAACAGAAGAGTGGAATTTACTTTGTACTAATCTTCTTATAACATCCATTTTTTAACTTGCCTTCAAAGTAAAAAGCTGTTCCTGTTACGGAACAGCTTTTTTTGTACCTTGTAAAAAACATCGTTTCCTGCTGCTATGACCATTGCAAGAGATAAACAAGCTTATGCTGTGCTGACCTGTGTGTTGTTTTTAAACCTGCTGCTGGACCTGGGCGCAGGCGTTAGTAAAGACAGGTCCATATCCTCATCTGACAGAAGAACGCCCCTAGATTGTATATATGAACAAGTATTTGTTTGCCCTCTTAAGCTTCCTGATAGTAGCCCGCTGTGTATCAGCACAAACAATACCCGACACTAATTCCCCGGTTTGGGTAAAATTCGGCGTGATGTCCATGGGCGTACGTGCCACCTATAAAATCACTGCTCACGAACTGGTACGCTGCCGGCTGGACACCAACGGTCCTGGTATTGATTCCGCTGTAGTAAAGCAATCAACTGAACAATGGCAGCGAAGCCGTTTTATCATCGATAGTATTCCTGAACTGTTATTAACCGCCGGCAATACGGCCAGCTGGGGATGTTTGTACTGTCATGACCAGCCCGCCGTGTTAGTAGAACTGGGATTTAATAACCGGCCCTCATTATACTACCAGATTGATTCAGATACGAGCGCGCTGCCGGTGCCTGTCCGGAAATACGTGTACGACGTGCTGCTACAGACCAGTCGTTTGTTGGCATCCCCGCTTTCTATCCGCAAAAAACTGTAGCCGGTTTCCGCCGAAAGATTTTTAAGTGGCGGATTTGTGTGCATATTTATTTTTGTATTCCACAGGCGTCATGCCGGTGATACGCCGGAACACTTCCCGGAAGGTTTGCATGTCTGTATAACCGGTATAGACCATCACTTCCTGTATGGACCGTCTTCCGATTTCCAGCTGTGTTTTGGCGCCTTCAATCCTCACGTGTTGCACGTATTCCGCCACGGTATGACGAGTGGCTTTTTTGAAGCGCCTTTCAAACGTACGGCGGCTCATATTGAACCGAACGGCCAGTTCATCGACGGTGAACTTTTCCCGGTAGTGTTTTTCTATATGGGCCTGTGATGCTCTGATCACATCATCGTCATGGTCTTTCAGGCCATGGAAGACAATGAAAGGGGATTGCACGTTTTTGTCCAAATCGACCGCGAAGTACTTCGCTGTATAAATGGCTGTTTCGCGGCCTGCATATTTTTCCACCAGATGCAGCAGCAGGTTCCAGTAAGCGTTACCGCCGCCGCTGGAGTACAGGCCTTGCTGGTCAGTGATCATCCTTTCATCCACCACTTCAATGGCGGGATAGTAGTATTTCAGTTCATTGGCGCAATACCAGTGCGTGGTGCATTGCCTGCCTTTCAATAAACCGGAAAAAGCCAGCAGGAACACGCCAGATCCCAGGCTGGCCACTTCCGCGCCTTCCTTGTATTGGGAAGCCGCCCAGAGGATGTATTCCCTGTTGAGCATTACGGCGGTGCTCATATCGCCGGTAAGCGCCGGAATAATGATCAGGTCCGCGTCGGTAACCGAATCCAGTAATACATCCGGGCGAACAGAGAAAGCGCCGCGTTCATATTGTACTTCAGCCGTAAGTCCGGCCAGCTGTATCCCGAAGATGGCAGGCTTTCCTTTTTCTGTCAGGAACTCGTTGACCATATCAAACAAATGCCGGCAGTCGGCGATAGACGCCACCAGCGCATTACGGACCGTAAGGATATATATGTTGACCATGCCGCAAAGATAAGTACTGCAAATGACGCAAATGCCTGCCTAAGGTTGTCGTATTTGCCCTTTAGAGAGATGGTGTTTGGTTTTACCTTTGTGTATCATAAAAAGAAAACACCATGCAGGCTATGACCACCTACTTTAATTTCATGGGCAACACAGAAGAAGCCATGAACTTCTATAAAACGGTTTTAGGTGGTGAGATCACCTCACTTTCCCGTTTTAGCGATATGCCAGGCTCCGAAAAAATGCCGGCGAACGAACGCAATAAAATCATGCACATGAGCCTGACGACTAAAAGCGGTGCGGTGCTGATGGCCACGGATTTCCTGGAATCCATGGAACAGAAACTGGTGTTGGGCAACAATATACACCTGGTGATCAATACCGGTTCAGAACAGGAACTGGAGCAGTTGTTCGAGACCCTGTCTGCCGGTGGCAAAGTGGAAATGCCTGTTAACAAAACATTCTGGGGCGCTTATTTTGGCATGTGTGAAGACAAGTTTGGCATAAAATGGATGCTGAATTACAATTACCCGCAAAACAGTTAAGTTATTTCACCGGAAAAAGAGAATAGGGTGGCTTTATATAAGCCCCCATTCTCTGGCTCTGTTGAGCAGTGACACGGTATTATTGACTTTCAGTTTTTGCATCAGGCTGCGGCGATGGCTGTCGACGGTGACAGCACTGATGAAAATCTTTTCACCGATTTGTGGGGAGCTTAGTCCCTGTGCAAGCCATTGCAGCACTTCTTTTTCCCGGCGGGTAACGGGCGGCATTTCCGTGAGCGCGTCCGCGGCCAGTCCGGTCAGCACCTGTTGCACGCCTTCGCCGAAGTAAATACCACCGGAGGCCACAATCTGGATAGCTTTTTCCAGTTCCTCCATGGGCGCGCTTTTCAGCACATAGCCGGAAGCTCCGTTGTTGAACATGCGCAGTATCACACTTCTTTCGCTGTAATTGCTTAAGCCCAGAATACGCAGGTCCGGCGTCGTTTTCCGGATAGTGCTGCAGAGGTCTACGCCGTTGCCGTCCGGCAGGTTTACGTCCAGCAGCAGTATGGATGCCGGCGTATGTTGTACCATCGCCATGGTTTCCGCTGCATTGGCGGCGGTGCCGGCAATACGGAAATCATTTTTGGTCCGCAGAAAAGAGCGCAGCCCTTCTGTAATAAGCGGATGGTCGTCTGCAATCAGGATATCGATCATGGTCTGCATTCTATATTGATCACTGTCCCGCCGTTTTTGCGGGAGATGATCTCGGTTTTACCATTTAAATAATCCACGCGTGCCCGAACGTTCGTCAGTCCTGCGCCGGTATAGGCCGCAGCGGTGTCGAAGCCGGCACCGTTGTCTTCTACTGTGATCAGCAGCAGGCCTTCCTCCAAAGTGGCCTGGACCAGCATTTCGGTGGCGCAGGCATGCCGTACCACATTGGTGGCCAGTTCCTGGATAATCCGGTATACCATCAGCCGGGTGGTATTATTGGAGAGCTGTTCCAGTCCATAGTGGTGGAACCGGACCTGTAAACCGGACTGCCGCACGGTGTCGAAGAAATCTTTCAGTGCTTCTGTGAGGCCGTACCGTAACAGGGTTTCCGGCATCATATTCCTGGAAATCTGCCGCAGGTCGGCGATAGCTGTTTCCAGTCTGCGGGCGGAAGTAGCTACGGCTTCCGTGGAAGGGCGGTGGGTGATCTGGTCCAGCTGGATCTTTAAAGCGGTGAGCGTGCCGCCGAGGCCATCATGCAGGTCGCGCGCCAGCCGTAGTCTTTCCTGCTCTTGTCCTTCCAGCATGGAGGTATATGAGGTGATGCGCTGTTGCTGCCGCACCTGTTCCAGTTCCTGTCGTATGATTTTTCTTTTGTTGCGATAATAGAAAATAAAGAACAGTACGCCCAGTAACACCAGTCCGGCGAGGCTGCCCAGGAGCAGTTGGCGGTTGCGCGCCTGTTGCAGTGTTTTCTCCTGTGCTTCACCGGAAGCCTGCAGGGCCAGTATTTTCTTTTCCTGTTCCAGTGTCCGGTGCCGGATTTCCAGGTCATTGATACGGACGTCCATTTCCTGTTGCCGCAGGCTGTCTTTGAGCGGCTGGTATTGTTTATACAGGGCCAATGCCTGCAATGGGTGTCCCAGCTTGTCTTCCAGTTCGGCCATATCTTTCAGGCCATTGAGCCGGAAGTAGGGGAGCTTGTCTTCCTCTCCCATATGCTGCAGCGTGGAAGCGGTGGCCAGCGCGGCTTTCCATTGATGTTGCGCCTTTTGTTGTAGTAACAGCGCGGTGTAATAATTGAACAGGTTGGGGCGGTCTCCGATTTTATCGATGACCGTGCGCGCCTGCGCGAGCAGGGTATCTGCTGTGCCGTAGTGTTGGGTGCGGCTGGCGTACATGGCGGCATAGATATAGTAGGTGCTCCATTGCCGCGAAGACGGAAGCTGATCGAGCAGTAACCGCGCTTTGTGCAGGTATGCCGGCATGGCGGCGATACTGTCCATCTTATACAACAACGTGGTCATATCGATATAAGAGCCGGCTGTATTCTCTTTTGCGCCACTTTGTTCCGCCATGGCGATGTTGCGCAGCATGTAACGGTAGCCTTGTTCATAGCGGCCGATGTTGATCATTTTGGAAGATATGTTGTGCAGGCATACTGCGAGCGCGGCAGAATCGTGCAGTGCTTCGAATTCCGGCACCAGGGATGTAAGCAACGCCAGCTCACGGTCGGCAAGTCCTTTCCGGCCCAGGGCCACTGACAGGTTGCCGGTGGTTTTAGCGCGTGTTCTGCGTGCGAGGGTAGTGGTATCGTTGTCCAGCAGTTGCCGGGCTTCTTCAAAAGAACGAATGGCATCGTCCAGGTGATTGGACCGCATCAGGACAGTTCCCTGCATGGCAATGGCTTTGGACTGGTAAAGGCGGCTGTTGCCCCGGCGGCTGGCAGTTACTGCTTCCCGTGCGTACTGTAACGCACTGTCTGCTGCACCTGCCCGGGAACTGATGTCCGCCAGCTGAAGGAGGATGTTGGTGCGACCGGTATCGGTAGTGCTGTGGTGAAGTAACTGCCGCAGACTGTCCGGCGCCTGCCGGCCAAGTGCCGGCCTGGTTAACCATAAAAGCAATATGACCGGGGCTAAATAGTTTTTCATGGTCGGAGGATTGAGGGCAATAATACAAATATAGCGGGGAGGGTGGACATACGGCATAGAAATTCCGTAAAATCAGGGAGATGAAAATCCGTACATCCACGAATTGACCGGTGATGGCTGGTAGCAGATATTTGTAACGCAGCTCCTTTTGGCTGTTAACCCTTCAATGTCACCCATATGAAAACGACCATTCTTTCATTGATCCTGCTGTGTTTCCTGGTTTTACCGATGGCCTGTTCAAAAGACAAAAACGGCGGTATTGCCGGAGGCGGGGGCCAGGGAATACTTTATTATGCCGCCTTTAAGGGGTTCATGAAACTGGACCTGCGCAGCGGACAGCAGCAGCAGTTGATAGACATCGGCAGTATGTCGCACCAGGAGCGTTTTGATGTAAGTCGCGATGGCGCTGAAATAGTTGCTTATGAAGAAAGCCTGTCATCCGACCAGGTGCGCTTCACCATTTATAACAACAGCGGGCAGGTGGCGGCTTCCTTTCAGGTGAGGCAGTATGTCAATGGCGTTCCGCGGATTTCTCCCGACAAAAGTAAAGTGGCTGTTATCTGGCAGCCGGCCAGCACTTACCCCCGCAAATTTGTGGCGGTGTTTACCCGTAGCGGGCAGCAGGTAGCTGGTTTTGAAGGGGCGTCAGATTATGCCTGGCTGCCGGATGGCCGGTTGGTGATGACGGCGTCCGGTGGTTTTTACCTGAGCAATCCGCAGCTGACCAGTGCTTCCCGTATTGCAGACGTGAGCCGGTTCGCTGACGTGCCCGGGCAGCTGGATGTCAGTCCTGACGGGGCGTCGGTACTGTTTACGAGTAACTATCATGTCTGGGTGATGAACCTTGACGGCAGTGGCATGCGGCAGCTGACCACCAGCGATGTAAAGGAGTGGTACCCTGCATGGTCTGCCGATGGGAAAAAGATTTTCTTTACCCTGGACTGGAGTGGTAACTGTAAAGAGGTCCGGGTAATGGATGTGCCGGGGCAGACAGTCTCCATTGATCCGCATTCAGACGCGGTGGCGCCGCGGGTGCTGTCGGATAATAATCGTATATGCAGTGCCAGCCGGCCGATGGTGAGGTGATCATTTGTTTGGATAAGAGGGAGGCAGGCCGGCGCTGAGAAGTTGCCGGCCTGTCCTTATTTTATCCAGGAGTTTGCTTAGCTGTATAACTTCCTGATCGTTCAGGGCAGTGTGTACCTGGTCCGGTTTGCAGGAGGCGGTCCGTCAGACTGGCGCCAATGCAGCAGCTGGCATCGGTTTTACCGGTGAAATGATGGTTTTTACCGATGGTCGTATGTATTTCAGCCGGAAAATGTTTCGGATATAATTTAATCGGATGTACCTTTGGAAGCCTGATAAAATAATGAAACCATGATCTACGAATAATACCAAAGCCAACGGAAAGAGATGAACCATGTAGTCTTTTCCGCGTTAGTAAAGTATCTGCAGGAATACCGGCAGGAAAAATATGTATCGTTGTTACCGCGCCTGTGATGACCCTGGAATAAGGGAAGCATTATTCTCTTTTCCGGCCTGCAACGTATTTTTTGTTCCCCTTTTTTTGAAACAACATCTGTTTATTTGCAATTCACTACTATGCATACCACTTCCAAAAAAGCTGCTATCAGCTTTATTTTTATCACGTTGTTGATCGATGTGATGGGTTGGGGACTGATCATTCCGGTTATGGCTGATCTGATTGCCCAGCTGAAACACATTCCGGTCAACGAAGCCAGCACCTACGGCGCACTGTTGTTATCTGTTTTTGCCATCACGCAGTTTTTATTTGCACCGGTAGTAGGCAACCTGAGCGACCGTTATGGTCGTCGTCCGGTACTGCTGCTGTCCCTGTTGGGTTTCGGTATTGACTACATCATTCTGGCTCTGGCGCCCCATTACTGGTGGCTGTTCATAGGCCGGGTGATAGCTGGTATTACCGGCGCCAGTTTTACCACCGCTACGGCCTATATCGCGGACATCAGCACCGATGAAACTTCCAAAGCCAAAAACTTCGGGCTTATTGGAGCCGCCTTCGGCCTGGGCTTTGTACTTGGCCCCGCACTGGGTGCCCTGCTGGCCACCTGGGGCATCCGGGCACCGTTCTATGCGGCAGCTGTGCTTTGTCTGCTCAACTGCCTCTACGGTTATTTCCTGCTCCCCGAATCGCTGAGTAAAGAAAACCGCCGGCCGTTTGAGTGGAAGCGGGCCAATCCTTTCGGCTCCCTGAAGTTCCTGACCCGTCACCCGGAAATCGGCGGACTGGCATTCAGCTTCTTCCTGATTTACCTGGGCAGCCAGTCAGTACAGGGCAACTGGAATTTCTTCACCATCTACCGTTTTAACTGGAGCGAGAAAATGGTGGGCATCTCCCTGGCCGTGGTAGGCGTACTGGTGGGTGCCGTCCAGGCAGGGCTCACCAGGGTCATCAACCCTAAAATCGGAAACGAAAAAAGCATCTACCTCGGTCTCTCCCTATACGCCCTCGGTTTATTGCTTTTCGCATTCGCCACACAGGGATGGATGATGTTTGCCTTCCTGATCCCTTACTGCCTCGGCGGTATCTGCGGACCATCACTGCAGTCGGTGATTTCCGGCCATGTGCCGCCCAATCAGCAGGGTGAGCTGCAGGGCGCGCTGACCAGCCTTATGAGCCTCACCACTGTGGTAGGCCCGCTGATCATGAACAGCACCTTTGCCTATTTCACCTCCACCCGGGCGCCATTTTATTTCCCCGGCATGCACTTCCTGATCGGTGCCGTATGCATGATGCTCAGCGTCATCATCACTTACAAAGTGCTGACACGCGAGAAGAAAGAGAACCCCGAACTGGCCAGTGTCATCAAAGGTTCTGCTCCGGTAGGGGAAACGCCAATGCATTGATATCATAATGATTATTCGTCTGATAAGCCGTTTCCTCACAGGGAAACGGCTTTTTATTTTTAAGAAAAGTGGCTGTACTGTTAAAACCTTAAAAGTTATTGTACTTTCGTAGACAGAAAGATTTATATATAATGAAACCGTTGTTACAGAACCACCCTCGTGAGTTTAATTTCCCTGTCAAGGCCAAGTGGAGAAACTTTGAACAATTCAAAACACAACAGCCTCTCCTGTATGCTTTTGCCATCCTGCTGTTCTCCTTTGCCGCGCTCGATTTCTTTTTCGTGGTCCTTTTGATACAGAAGCTGATCAAAGAACCGGCGCCCCTCACCGGTCCGCAATGGATAGCGGTCATCGCTTTTGTTGCATTGACCAGCCTTTTCCTGGTAATAGCCTGGTACATGTGCCACCTGCCCGTAAGGGAACAACAACGCTACTATAAAGCTACCGGCGCCACCTGGCTGAGTGAAGATAAAAGACAGGCGCTGCGGCTGGAGCTCGTCGATATTTACCGCGGCGGCTACTGGAGCGAAACGCTGGAATACTATCCGCTGGCGGCGTTACAGGGACCGGAAAAATACCATACTTTCCGGCCGGCTGATGCCAACCTCTATAAAAAAGACCTCGACCAGAGCTGGGGCATCCTTACAACGGAAAACTACCGGAAAGTGGCCCAACAACTGCTGACGACCGGATATCATGCGGAGTCTTTTACCATGACGATGTCGTTGCGGAATACTGATAATGAAGTGAGTAAACGGTTGGCAGCGCTGACCAATCTGCCGGAGTCCTATATCCTGTCCTGCCTCGAGCACCGGTCCAACGGCCGCCCGCCTAAACTGATCTGGGGCTACGAATGCTGGCGGCTCATCGTGATCTCCCGGGACGCCTATATGGCCGGGCACATTACGGCAGAAGAAGCCTGGAAAAATATCCTGCAGGCAGCCGACTATGTGTATGAGTTATTCGACAACTTTGAAGATTTCAATAATAACTACCGCCTCGGGAACGCTTTCTGGAGCAATGCCTATGAAGTGTCCAACCAAAGGACCGTCGCCTACGAAAACTTCCGGGAAAAATGTGACTGGCCCATGAAACAACTGCCATGGCCTGCGCCCAAAGGTGTAACGCTTCCTGCCGCTATGGCTACCGGTTATGCAACTGAACTGGCCATCGCTAAAAGCATGCAGCAGCAACCAGGAGGACTGAATTGATCTCAAAATTTATTTAGCTCCTGTTCCCGTCCGGCAAACAGCTGGCGGACAAACAAGAGTAACTGTTCGCCTGCAAAAGTGAGTGTTGACTCATGAGAGCCGTATATTAACCAGTTGTAGTTTTCATCACAGTAAACAGTGGCGTAACAGTTTGTGTCCAGTTCGCGGCAGGTGATTTCTGCATCGCTATGGTCTGCTGTAATTTCGAACAGATACGGCATAGCGTGTTGACAGATGTAGTCAGTGACAGCGTTGCGGTCTGCCTGCGTCATGGCTGACTGGGCAACAAACAATGTATTAGCAGGGATATTGGCTGCCAGGGGCGCCCAATGATTGCCATCGTAGTGCCAGCGCTCCAGCAGCTGTTGCCGGACAATGCTGCTTTCTTCTTCGTTTAGCCGCCTGCGATAGGGCAGTGGTGCTATCTGTGCCAATGCCTCCGGCGCCAGGTTTTGCAGGTACTGCACAAAATGTTCCCGTTCTTCCTGTCTGGCCGCTATGGCAATGGGGTGGTCGTTTTCGGTGAACAATGACCGGGCCGTAAGGCCTATATGGAAGAGTGTTTCACGGCAGGCTTCCAGCGAAGGGAACGTTTTACCTACCAGTTTTTCCACGTCGTCTAATATGGCTGCCAATACATGATAGCGGGCGAGAAAATCGTAATCCGAATCTGTTAAGGAATAAACGGGACTGTTGAATCCGGGATGTTCTGCTGAATAACGGCGGGTCCATCGTGTAAGATGTTCCTTACAATAGCGTCGTGCCGCTGTGACCAATGCTTCTGTTAAAGTCATATAGCAAGTTAACGAATTGTTGGCTGATGGAGAAAGACACCAATGATCAGGTATCTGCGATTTTGGCGGTGAGGAATTGTTGCTCCTGTTGTGCGGCGGTTAACTGGCGGGCCTGTTCAAAACAGGCCACTGCTTTGTCTTTCTCGTTCATCCGTTTGTATATCTCGCCCAATACGGCGTGGTACAGATAATAACGGTTCAGCTGGCGGTGATGCTGCACCGCTTCAAGAGATTGCAGGGCGGCGGGAGCGCCTGCATATTCGAGCAGTGCCACGCTGCGGTTGAGCAGTATCACCGGGTCTTTGGTGAGTTGCAGCAGCGCGTCGTAATAGGAGAGGATCATTTTCCAGTTGGTGGCTGCATAGTCCGGTGCCATACAATGTTCATACGCAATAGCCGCTTCCAGGTGAAAAGGAGAGAGGGTAGTGCCACTGGCGGCTTTGTTGAGCCATTCGTTGCCGGAAGCGATCAGTGCTTTGTCCCACTGGCGGCGGTCCTGCTGCGACAGCGGAATGATGGTGCCGTCGGCCTGTAGCCTGCTGCGGATGCGGGCGGCATGGAAACAGAACAATGCCATGAGCGCACTGGTACGCGGCTGCCTGGTATGTTCATGCTCCAGCAGCGACTGGCACAGGTAAATCGCCTGCGCGATAATATCTTCCCGTACCAGCTGTTCATGTTGCGTGGCACTGTATCCTTCATTGAAGAGCAGGTAAAGGCTGTTGAGCACGGCGTCCAGTCTCCCGGAAAGCTGTGCCGGTGGCGGGATGGCGGGCCTGATATGATTGGTGCGGAAAAATTCCTTTGTCCGGTATAATCGTTTGGAAATGGTGTCTTCCGATGTAAGGAAAGCCCGGGCCGCTTCGCGGGTACTAAAACCGCACAGTGATTTCAGAATAAAAGTAACCTGGTTTTCCGGCGAGATATCGGGATGACAACAGGCGAACATCATCCCCAGAAAATCATCGCGGATGGCCTGGTCCTGCCAGTACTGATCAAAATTGTCCGCCGGCGTATATCCCGCAGCGGGCGGCAGTTCCTCCTGACTGGAAAAGTCAATGTAGTACTGGTGTTTTTTCCTGCGGATGATATCAATGGCTTTGTTTTTTGCCACGCGGAAAAGCCAGGCTTCGGGGTTATCGGGGATACCGTTGAACTTCCATGTTTCCAGGCCGCTGAGCAGTGCGTCCTGCACTACATCTTCCACGAGGGTATAGTTTTCCGGACCGAATATTTTCACCAATACAGCCACCATCTTTCCGGACGCCTGTCTGAAAAGATGGTTGACTGCCTGATCAATATGGGAGGATGCACTCATGGGTGATGAAGCTGCCTGATGCCGCGTATTTCAATAGTACAGCCGCGGGCGAGGCCGGGGCAACCCCTGGTCATTTCAGCGGCTTCAGCTGCGCTGTTGGCACGTAACAGGATGTATCCCGCCACGAGTTCCTTGCCTTCTACCAGCGGCCTGTCGGTGACGGTGGTGCTGTTGAGCACTGTCAGTCCCTCTGATTCGAGGTTCTGGCCGCCGATGTAGTTGCCGGACGCCATAAGGTCGCCCATCCATTTCTGCCAGTGCTGAAGCGTTTGCTGCATTTCCTGCGGCGAGGCGTTTCCCAGGTCTTCTCCGCCCCGGATGATCAATAAAAATTCCTGCATGTGGTTATACTTTTTCAGGTGTTTTCAGTTGTCCTGTGATGCTGGCAGGGTTGAACGCGATGTGTTCAGCGGCGATCTTCCCGTCTTTTACCTCCAGCAGGTCTATCCAGGGAAACACCACTTTGTTGCCGGTGGCCGGAATACCCGCGAATTCACCCTTATGGATGCCTTCCCAACGACCTTTGATGGTGACGTAGTTCCCTTCTTCCAGCACCAGTTCCAGGAAGTAATGCCCGTCGAAAGCTGCAGACCGGCGTTCCATCATAACGAGGTGTCCGGCGGTGTTCAGCGGTTGTTCGGTAGCCGGGTTGTAAAAGAGGTGGTCCTCTGCCAGCTGTTGGCGGACTGCATCGAAGTTATTGTTATTGATGCTTTCAAAATACTTTTTTACGATGTCTTTGTTTGTCATAATACTTGATTTTGTAACTATGACGTAGTGGGTTACCCCGATTTGGACATCATCGGAAAAAAAATGCTGAGATTATTATAAAACATTGATTTCGTTGATCCTGGCTTCCAGGTCCAGTTCCACATGAATGGTGGTGCCGGCTCCGGGTTGTGTGTCCAGTTCCAGTTTACCATTGAGATAGCGGGCACGGTTTTCCATGCTGGACAGTCCGATGCCAATACGTTGCGGTCTTTCGGGATTAAATCCTTTGCCGTCGTCTTCCACGGTGATAAAGCAGATGTGGCCGTTCTGGCTGCATTGTACCAGGATGTTTCTGGCTTCCGCATAACGCAGGGCATTGGAAAGTGCTTCCTGTACGATGCGGTAGATGGCCAGTTGAGCGGAAACGGGCATGTCTTTCTGCATATCGAAGGCTTCAAAAAGAATGGTTGTCCGGGGAGACTGCAGTGAATCGCACAGTTCCTGCAGGGCTGTCTCCACGCCGAAGCGGGCGAGTGTTTCAGGCATCATATTATGGGCAATGCGGCGTACTTCCGCCACCGCATTGTCTACCTGCGGGATAATTTTTTCCACTTCATCATTGGCCGCTGACACGCCGCTCAACTTGATCCTGATACCGGACAACAGTCCACCGAGGCCATCATGCAGTTCGCGGGCCACGCGGCGGCGTTCGCGCTCGGCGCCTTCCAGCATGGCTTCCGTGGCCACCAGCTGTTGCCGTTGCTGCATTTCCTTTACCTGCTGGCGGTGGTTGACTTCTTCCTGAACGGACAGCTTTTTCTGGTTGCGGTAAAACAGCCAGGAGAAGGCTGCCAGTATCAGGAGGATAAAGGCCACGGCGCCCAGCAGGCCGTTGAACAGCCGCTGGTTCCTGGCTTTGGCGGCAGCTTCCTTTTTTTCGGATTCCAGTACAGCTATTTTCTTTTCGTGTTCTGCATTGCGGTACTGGATTTCCAGTTCCTCCACCTGCCGGCGCACCGCCTGGTTATTCACGGTGTCGTTCTGCTCATTATGCGCCACCATCATGTCGTAGGCGCCTTTATAATCGCCCAGGCCGGCCATGGTTTCAGCCATTTCTTTTTTCAGCGTAAGTTGATTTTTCTCATGCCCGGTAAATGTCTTGTCGTCTGACAGGGCCAGCAGTATGGTTTTGGCCTCCCCATACCGTTTCATGTCTTTTAGCAGGGAATATTTTTCGTAGAGCAGGGCGCTGTAGCGGTGGCCCTGGTTCAGATGCCGGGCTGCTTTCATGCCGGCGTCTATCGCTTCCAGTGCGGCGTCATATTGTTTCATCCCGCCATAATACTGCGCCACCGTTGTATAGTAGAGGGAGGTGTAGGCCCTTTCTTCTCTGGACTCCGGCATGGCGGAGATAATATCGAGATTTTGTTTTGCCTTCGGCAGATCTTTTTTATAAATATAACAGCTGGCCATCCGGAGATAGTTCCAGATAATAAAATCATCTTTCTGTCCTTCTTCCTTATAGCGGTTAATGGCTTTTTGCTGATATTGGATGGCTTTGTCGTATTCGCGTTCGTTCATGAAAGCCACGCCCACCGCGGAGTAGTACTGGGGCAGCAGCCCGTTTTCCTTTGATTTTTCACCATAGGGAATGCAGCGTTCCAGAATGATGCGGAGGAATTCTTTATCGTGGCCCCTGCGTTGTTCTATAAAGGCATAGTTGTACCAGAGGCGTGCCCGTTGCCCGTAGGCGGCGGGCGTAGACAGCTTTTCAAAGATGCGCTCCGCATCCATCAGCCGTTGTTGCCCTCTGTCAAAATCATCCACAAATACGCTGGCGTTGGCACGAACGGAGGCTAGCAGGCCTTCGTAGTAGGGCTTGCCCTGGGCGAGCGGGGCTACTTTGTCCAGTATGGCCATGGCCTTAACGGTATCAGTATACACCCAATAACCGGACAGCTGTACGGCGGCCCTTATCTTTTCACTGTCCGTGCGCGCTTTGGAAAAAACGGCCCCGAGGCTATCGATATACCTTGTATCGGTTGGGCTTTGCGCTTTCAGCGCTGCAGTGAAAAAGATACAGCAAAGAATAAGGATGGTTCGCATGAGCGTGGTTCATTCAGGGTATAAAAATAGGCAAAAAGCGATTTGTCTGGCCCGTTGAGCGGTTAAGGCGGCCATAAACCGGCAGATTTACTATCTTGTAAAACAAATGAACAACCCGAAATAAATATGACGATCAACAAAATTTGCGCAGGACTGGCCCTGGTACTGCAACTGGCAGTGGCCGGACATGCATCTGCACAGACTACTCCTCCTGTAATGGATGTGACCACCGGCTTGTTGACCTGGGTCAAACACTTAAATAATGATGTTGATAAATATTACAAGCCCGAGAAAGGTGAGGACCTGAGCCTGCACCTTAAAGGACTGAAGGAAGATTTGCAGGTATATATGAAGACCCGGAAAAAACTGTCCGACAGTTTGTTTCGCAATAATATCGCTCCCGGGAAAAAGGACCCGGACCGGCTGGAAGACCTGAAGACAAAAATGAGCGCTGTCATGAACCACATGCGTGATGTGAACGACCTGGTGAGCAATGATCTGCGCAAAGAGGGGGACAAGCTGAATGAAGAAATGTATGAGGCGCTGTATGGGCAGCAACCCCGTTATCTTTCTTTCCTGGAAGCTTTCCTGGATGGTGCAGAAGTCACTAAAAAAGATCTGGCCGTAGACGGCAGTGTTCATACGCAGCGGTTGGAAGAGTGCACTGCACTGATTGCTTCCCTTCAGGACAAGATAGATCGAAAACCCAAAAAATAGGGCACGGATGCAAGCCTGGCAAGCCTGCCGTCGGATACAACGTTTTGTTAATATTTGCCGGATGTTTGCTTATGTTTTGATCCTGTCTTAGATTGAGCTGGAAATGAGCACTTTTTACCCGGTTAGATGGCTGATATTATTCCCGTTACTGTTCCTGCTGCACTTGGCGGCGAGCGCGCAGTTACGCGTGAGCGGAACGATATACGACCGCTCCGGCCGTTTCGGTATGCCGGGCGTTAGTGTGATGAGCACTTCCGGCGCCGGTACTGTCACTGATTCCATGGGGCGTTACAGCATCCGTCTCACCCTGGCAGATTCCCTCAGTTTTTCCTATCAGGGCAAAGCCACTATGAAGTTCCCTGTCAACGAGATCCATCCTAACAGGCCGTTTGATATGAAGTTGCATGTGGACGTGACCACATTGCCTACCGTAGTGGTTTCCACGAACCGGTTAAAGGACTATTCCGCAGACTCCGCAGCATTCCGGGACGAATACCGGAAGGTATTCGATTATGCGCCATCGTTACTGGGCGGCACCAGTGGTCCCGGAGGCGTAGGTATCAACCTGGACATGATCTTCAATGCGAAAAAAGTAAAGCGCATGGAGGCTTTCCGGGAGCTGTTGGAACGCGATGAACAGGAAAAATATGTGGACCATCGTTTTAACAAGGCGCTGGTGAAAAAGATCACCGGTCTTGAATCACCAGCGCTGGAAGTGTTTATGAAACAGTACCGTCCCACGTATGCGATGTTCAGCTATTTCCGCAACGACTACGAATATTACCTGTATATCCGTGACAATGGCCGCCAGTTTGCCAAAGTATGGGCGCTGGAACACCCTGCCGTAAAAGATCCTGCCGGATTACAGATCATACCGGGGCATTAGTTAACCTGCCTTGCGGATATCATCGATATTCATCGGTCCCCTGAAATTATTAGGAACACCGATGATAATATCCTTTACATCAAAGTAAGGAGCGGCGAACGTTTTGGATTCGCGCAGATATCCTATGAGATAACCAAAGTGTTCCAGGTTGTCGGTTTCGATGATCATAAAATCAGAAACCTGTGCATGGGTAAAATCACAATCAAACAGCCGGACGCTGCATTGATCTGCAAACTTGTCAAGAACAGGCCTTACTTCCGTTTCCACGAAGTGATCACGTTCGGGCCGGGATTTTGTCAGCCATTGCGCAGTGGCTTTTGCTGTGAGGATAATTGTGTAATGCATGATAGTAAAATTGAAACACAAAGCTATTCCCGGCGTCGCTGAAACCTGTTGACATAGGTAAAGAAATCAGCTGGCCGATAATTTACGACGGATGCGGCTCAGTTGCGTAGGGGAGATGCCCAGCCAGGAGGCGATATGGTATTGCGGGACCTGTTGTTCCACGTCCGGAAAAGTTTTACGGAAATTAAGGTAGCGATGGGTGGCGTCATACAATGCCAGTTCTATTTCCCTTTGTTCTTTCTGCACGAAGACCGATTCCGCCCATTTACGGGAGAAACGTTCCAGGTCGGGGCATGTATCGTATAATCGGATAAACTGCCGGTAGTCTGCCACCCATATGCGTGCCCGGGTCAGTGCCTGCTGGGAGAACAGGGCGGGGCGGCCGCTGACGAGGGAGGCATAGTCTCCGAAGAAGGTGGGCGCGGAAAAGAGGACCTTGTTGTATTCCTCGCCGTTCTCTTTCCGGTAAAAGCCGCGTACGATGCCGCTTTCCAGGAAAGCCATGGTCCTGGCGATTTCACCTTCCCGTATGAAGAAGCTGTTTTTGTCCAGCGTGGCCGGTGAGAACAGCGGGATGACCTGTTGCCAGGTGGTTTCCCTTAAAGGGTAGAGTTGTTCAAAGAAAGAACGGGACGATTCCATAGTATGTCTTCTTATAAAAATGAGGACGAATGAAACATCGGTTTATTGTTTTAAATATTTTTTCTATCTTTGCACCGCTGCTGACATCTCTGTAAGGGGCAGATGTTCCTACCCACGCCCCACGAACTAATCTTTTTTACCCAAATTAAAGAACATGCGATCTATTGCATTCTATTGTGATGCACATAGTGTTGAAGATAACGCTATGGAGCAGTTGCAGCAGTATTCCCAAAAACCGTTTGTTGACAACATCTGTGCGTTTACAGACATTCATTATTGCGCCGAGAAGGCCCTGCCAGTGGGCGTGGCCTTTAAAACCATTGATTATTTTTACCCGTTGATCACGGGTAAAGACATTGGCTGCGGCGTGATGTATCTTAAAATAGATAAACAATACTGGCTGCGGCCGTTCGATAAAAACGCCCACTACCGCGCTTTTGCGCAGGCGCATACCCAGATGACCGATGACGGTCTGGGTGGCGGCAACCATTTCCTTTCTATTGAAGAGGATAACGAGGCCGTATATATTATTTGCCATACCGGCACGCGGGACAGGGGCATTGCGCTGTATCAGCATTGTATACAGCTCACCCGTGATTTCTCGCAGGCATACGGCCGCGATGTGGACTATGTGCACCGCGATTTTGTACAGCCGGATTTTATCCGGTATTATCAGGACATCCTGCAGTTTGGCTATGAGCGGCGGAAAAACTTCTGCATCAAGACGCTGATCTTTTTGCAGAACGCCAATTACCTGGTCTGCAATAAAGCGGCCATTGACAAAGGCTATCTGACGCACAGCTACCGCGACCAGCAGGAGGAAGGTGTGTTACATGGAACACCGTATGTACTGGAAGATTCCATTCACAACCACCTGCGTTTCTCCGGGAAAGAAATTATACACCGGAAAGGCAGCACAGAACTGCAGCAGGGCAAAACCGCGGTGATTCCGCTGTCGATGTCCAGGGGCAGCCTGCTGGCCAAAGCGGGTTATCTGCCTGGTGCAGCGGATGCACTTTATTCCTGCTCCCATGGAGCAGGCAGGAAGCTGTCGCGTTTTGAAGCGATGAAATATTGGAAGACCGTACTGAAGGAAAAACAACGCAGGGCTTATAAGGAGCAGTTCAGTGAACTGCTGGACAGGTCCGGTAATTTCCCTTCCGGCTATATCCAGGAGTTTGATTTCGCTTACAAGGACGCCTCTGATGTTTTCAGGCTCCAGCCTTACCTGCAAAAGGTAACGCAGACCACACCAGTGGTGACGGTTAAATACACTGAAATTTAATAATTCCCCATAGCCCGGGGCTTCTATCCCCGGGCTATATGAAGGGGGAAGCCTTTAATAGATCAGCCGGAATGATGCAGGAGCATATTTGTTCAGGTTAAAGGTAAATGTTCCATTCTTTACAGCAACAGGCGCTCCTTTTTTATTCCCGCGCAAATCAAGTGGCAACAACGCTTTTACGTTTTTATTGTCATTAAATTTCACGGTACATTTTCCTGAAATGCCGGCTTGCTCCCATAAGCGCAAAATAGTTCCCTCTCCGTCCGGATTTTCGCCGAATGCTGTGATGAGTACACCTGGTCTGGAAATATTTATTCCCTCATTTAGAGATGGCAATTTTCCCGGTGCACCTTCTGCGGTTGCTGTTAATAACGGCAAACGGGTTTCCCATGAGTGTTGCACCAGGTCGGTTATGGTTGAACTGCCTTTGCCCACCGGCCATATGCGGACGCTTTCTGTCCACGAACCTTCCTGCCACAACGGGAAATTGGTGTTCCACATGTTGTTATAAAGATTGACAAAAACGGTGGGTACCCGGGGGATGTAGTCCAGGGAATATTGCCATAGGCCGGGTTGACCCAGGCTGATCAATGGTGCGTCTGCAGAGGATAATGCCATGCCGGATTTATCGGGCTGAGTGACTGCTACACCGGAATTGACAGCCATCAGGTACCGGTTGCTGCCTGGTACAATGTCTTTGGCCGGGTTGACAGTCCCTCCCGGGCGGCCGATTGTGAAGGTTGGCGCTTTCACGTTGAACGGGAAACAGAGCCAACCTCCCTCTGGCTGTTTGTCCGGTGTCTTGGCAGTTACAGACCACATAACGTCCACATATGCTGCCTGGCGGGGGAACGTAAACGTCAGCGAGTACAGCTGAGCATGGCCTTCAGGGTTGGTTGCTGTCAGAGTAGCAATATCTGCTACGTTGCTATGGGCAACATCAATTTTCCATTCTCCGGGCGTGAAGGCCAGGTAAGGAGCCTTTTCAGCATCGATCATTCCGGGTTTACCAAGGTCATTTAATCCCCAACCGTCTTTTATACGGCTGTAGGCATTAAACCATTTGTCCACTTCGCGGGTGCTGAACCGTTCATGCAAAAACTGGCCAATGACATAGGTTGCAGTGGTGTCCGCGAATTGACGGCCTGTCGATTTTTCGATCAGTGAAGATATACCACCTCTTGCAAGGTCAAAGGTCACCTGGAAGTAAGGGGTACTCAACACGGGCTGTTGATCATGGACAGTGTTTTGAGCTGTTAGTTCACCGGGGGAGAAGGAAAGATAGCCGGATGACGGCACATCTTTTATATAACAATAGCTTCCCTTCTTCCAGGGATTTTCAATCATACCCGACCTTTTCCATGGAAGGGGATTATATACCACCATGCGTTTACCGTCTCTGTTGATGGAGGAAGCAAGCAGGTGAAGATGTTGACTACATTCGTGGCTGACAATATCGTTTGTATTCAGGATATACTGACGTTTTTCATCGTAAGAGTGAAGCCATTTTCGTTTGCTGCCTATGGCCGTGTTGTGCGCGTCACTGTTTTTCAGCAATGCATAATTGCCATTTGCGGGCAGGGGCTCTGCGGCTGCTTCGTCCATCCATTTTTTCCAGTCTTCGCCATAGCTGTAGCGGGGGCCATATTCGGCGTTCATTCCCCAGGTATGTTCGCCATACAGGAGGCTTTGTTCATATGCCTTTGCCAGTTTGTCTGAAATAGATGCCATAGGGATTCCCCAGCATTGCATTTGTGTATGCAGGCCGTCCAGCGCAGATTCAAGCGGACGGATGTTTCTGGCGATTTTGGTTTCCTTTGGGTTGGATTGTATGCCGTGTATCCAGGTGTCGGGGCAGTCGCCCCTGACAGTTGGGAGGTCCGGATGTTCAGCGAGGACTGCTCTGGCGAAATCGTCCAGCGTGCCGAAATGTATCCTGATGCCTGGCATTTCCTTTGCCGCATAGGCGAGGAGCTTTTCAATTTCCTCCGAAGAAGGCGGACCATGATTATCGCCTGTCATTTGCATGGCCAGGTAATTTTTACATGGCCAGTTTTCAGTCGGCCTGATATCAGACCCATAAAGAGCCGTGTAGTTACAGAGTATTTTTGAACCATCCGGGCCTTCCCACCAGAACAGTTCCGGAAACCGTGGGTATTGGCTGGCGGGGTTACAGCCCAACTGAAGGAATTTGATCCCGGCATGTTGCAGTAACGTGGGCATTACCCATGAATGTGCCGGAACATCCGTCATCTTTGCGCTGATGGTCATAGGTAGGCCGTATTTCCGCGTGATCGCTGACGAGTAGCCGAGGCCCCGCACCAGATCTTCATAGTCCAATGATTCCGTATGGGTAGTAAAGTGGAGTCCATGCACCGCCAGGGTGCCGTTTTTTATTGCATGTTCTATTCTTGTTCTCCGTTCCGGAGTTTGCTGAGGGCCGAGTATTTGTGCCTGCAAAGGCCACCCTGAAACCGTCCAGGCGAAACGTTTTTCCTTTGGCAACAACGCATTTTTTTCCATGACGGTCAATGCATTGGTCATCATTTCTTCGCGGTAACGTTTGAACACGTTTTCCGGCAAGTCAGTGAAACCCAGATCGAAGTGGGTCTTAAACACCACCCATATGTCAGTCACCCTGGGGTTGACTGGTTGTTTTGTGTCGCGCTGTTGCGCGCTGATAGCAGCTATTGATACGACCATCAGCAGCAATACAAGATTTGTGCTTTTCACGATAGAAATTTTTGAGATACGATGATCTCTTTCTGAAAGGAAGTACACCGGTTTTTTCAACACCCAGGTCCATTGTTCAACTGTTTAATATCCGGCATTTGGTTTATAACGTGGCCAGGCAGAAAGTTCATCGTTTAAATGTATATACATATATACATATTTGCAAGATTTTTTTTCAGACAGAATGATCAGCTCCTGAGGCGCTTCAACCTGATAGTGCCCAGTGATGTGATTTTTACAACGACATGAAAGGATCATGTCACGCTGTTTTTGCTGCCGCAACTTATTAAATATGTTTCTACATATAGACATATTAAAATTGTCATCATTATAAAGACAGCCATTAACTGTGACTGATAAAATTAAAAATACCGATTGGTATATAATTCGTAATATTGTCGTCCAGATCAATCTTAAGTATATGGAAAATCAATTTGACGTTGTTGTCATCGGCTCCGGTCCGGGCGGCTATGTAGCGGCCATCCGTGCGTCCCAGCTGGGATATAAGGTAGCCATCGTGGAAAAATACAGCACCCTTGGCGGCACCTGTACCAACGTAGGCTGTATCCCTGCCAAGTCCCTGCTGGACAGCTCCGAGCATTACCATCAGGCGGAAGTGCAGTTTAAAGCGCATGGCATTAACACCGGCGGCATCAGTCTGGACTTCGGGCAGTTTATCCGCCGCAAGGGCGAAGTGGTGGCACAGAACACTTCCGGGCTGGTATATCTCATGAAGAAAAACAAGATACAGGTATATCACGGCGTAGGCAGCTTTACCGATACCACCCATCTGAAAATAACTGCCGCAGATAACACGGTGACCACCGTGACTAGCCGTTACTTCATCATCGCCACCGGCTCCAAACCCTCCACCATACCGGGAGTGGCTATCGATAAAAAGCGGATCATCACTTCCACGGAAAGCCTTTCGCTGCCGGAGAAACCGGCCTCCATGGTTATTATCGGCGGCGGCGTGATAGGAGTGGAACTGGCTTCTGTATATGCCCGTATAGGCACCAGCGTTACCATCATAGAATATACCAGCAACCTGATACCGACCATGGACCAGGAGCTGGGCAAAGCCTTGCAGAAGTCGCTCCGCCAGCTGAAAATCAACCTGCTGCTGGGCAGCAAGGTGCAGTCGGCCGCCAATAACGGCGCCACTGCCACCGTAAAATTCCTCGATGATAAAGGTGCGCAGCAGGAGATCACGGCCGACTACTGCCTCGTGGCGGTAGGCAGAAGAGCCTATACAGACGGGCTTAACCTGGCCGCCATTGGTATTCAGACAGAGAAAAACGGTAAGATAAAAGTCAATGATAAACTTCAGACCAATGTGCCCAACATCTACGCCATCGGTGATGTGATAGACGGCCCCATGCTGGCCCATAAAGCGGAAGAGGAAGGCGTATTTGCGGCGGAAACCATACACGGCATGCATCCGCACATCAATTATGCTCTGGTGCCCGGTGTCGTATATACGTGGCCGGAAGTAGCTGCCGTAGGCGCTACGGAAGAACAGCTGAAAGCACAGAACGTAGAATACCGCGTGGGCAAATTCCCTTACATGGCCAGCGCCCGCGCCCGTGCCTCCATGGACACAGACGGATTTGTGAAAGTACTGGTATCACCGAAATACGGAGAGATACTTGGCGTACACATCATCGGGCCACGCGCGGCAGATGTCATTGCACAGTCCGTACTGGCGATAGAGCAGGAGATGACCGCTGAAGAAATGATCCGCTCCTGTTACGCGCACCCCACTTATGCGGAAGCGCTCAAAGACGCTTACCTGATAGCTACCGGCCAGGGTGCGATCAATATCTAATTTGCTTAACTTGCCGTTACAAAAAAAACACCTGTACTGTAATGGCAATTGACGGCATAAAGATTATTGACAGCGACACGGCACATGATGTCTATTCCGGTATCATGGACCTGTACGACGGTGGAGCAGACCTGCCAACCATTGAAGCAACGTTTCCGCTGGACAACGAAGAATACCGGTCCGACGCACTGGACCACGAACTATATGTGACTGCCTGCGGGCTTGCCCTGTGGGAAATAGGCCTGATGGACGCTCATAAACTGGCGTTCATCAGGTCTGTTATTGTTAAAGGCGCTTTCATTAAAGCATGGGATGCTGACGGGCCTGACGGGAAAGCCAGGCAAAAAGAGCTGGACCGTTACTGGAAAAAAATCAGTCAGCCTAACCAGAAAATCAGGGGCAGAAAAAAATACCGCAAGGTGACCCGTTTCTATTTTCAGCCCAACGACGTACTGGCGTTTCAGTTAGAAGATGGTCATTATATGGCGGCTCTTTGCGCGGAAATACACCAGCAGCGTGGCGTTTGCGAATACATGATGGTGCCCCTCACTTACTACGGAGCAACCATACCTGCTGAAAAAGATCTTCATCACTGTGCGCTGCTGGGCCGCACCATCCTGTCTTTTTATGATATCCCTACCACCAGAGAAATGCAGCCGGGCATAGAACGGATATGGCAGCACCTTGGTGGTGAACAGCAGTGTTTCTTCGGGCTGAGCAAATTTGGCCTGACACACCGCGATGCGGCCGTTTGCCGGCAGCAACTGACAAAAGTAGGCACGCTGGCCATCGTGGAAGGATTAAATGATACGGCCATCCGTGGCACGGTGAGCGGATTGGAATCACTCCGGAAACGTTTTTATAATATGGTGTCCGAGCTGAAGGCGGGGACATCTGACATGAACCAAAGCTGGCCGGTCAGCGTAGTTTGTAATATTAAATAGTATGGAACCACTGAAAGAGATGTTCAACCGCGATTTCTACCGGCATTTTGCTGATGTTTTTGCGGCTGCGGATAAAAAATTTGACCGTCATGGTTTTTATAAAGATGTGACCGATGCGCTGGAAACCCGCGAGCTGAACGACCGTTTGCGCCATACTGCCCTAATGCTGGGAAAACATCTGCCTCAGGATTATAAAAAAGCGGTGGAAGTATTAATGAAAGCAGCCCCTTCGCTGAAGACCGGTTATACCGCGCTGGTATTGCCTGATTTTGTGGCGCTATATGGCAAAGACCATTTCGATCTTTCCATGAAAGCACTGGAATACTTTACCACACTGGGTTCCGCGGAGTTCGCCATCAGGACGTTCCTCAAAGCGGATTTTAACCGTACCCTTACGGTGATGAAGCAGTGGGCGGTCCATGACAATCACCATGTCAGGAGGCTGGCATCAGAAGGTAGCCGTCCCCGCTTGCCCTGGTCGTTTAAGCTCGATGCCGTCATCAAAGATCCTTCGCTGACGCGGGACATCCTGGAATCGCTCAAAACCGATGATACCCTGTATGTCAGAAAATCCGTGGCCAACCACCTGAATGATATCTCCAAAGACAACAGCGCCTATATGTTGCAACTGGTGAAAGGGTGGGACACGCAGCATCCGCACACCGGATGGATCGTTAAACATGCCAGCCGCACGCTGATCAAAAAAGGCGATAAGGATTCCCTGAGCGTATTTAACTTCGAGAAACAGGTGAAAGTATCGCTGGCACAGTTTAAACTGAGCGCCCCTTCCATCCGCCTCGGCGATGCGCTGACATTCACCTTTCTGCTGAAAAGCGAAAAAACGTCTCCCCAAAAACTGGTGATAGACTACGTGGTACACTATCCGAAATCTTCGGGGGAACTGTCACAGAAAGTGTTTAAACTGAAAGAGGTGGTGTTACAGCCGGGAGAACAATTGACTTTCACCAAAAAGCAGGAATTTAAGGATATGACCACCCGCAAACATTATAAGGGGAGGCATTTGATCAGTATCCAGGTGAACGGAAAAATATACGGTGAACAGGCTTTTCAATTAAAGATAACCTCGTGAGGTGAACAATCTGGCGAAAAAATCGTTTATTAGTGGTTTGTAACCCAACATTTAAACCACTATGAAGTTAACTTTCAAAACCCTCGCTCTCACAATTATTGTGTCACTTGCAGCCATTGCTGTTATCAACCCCGGACGAGCCTGCACGCGTGTTGTTTACAAAGGTCTTGACGGCCTGTTGCTCACCGCCCGGTCAATGGACTGGAAGGAGGACACACAAACCGATCTCTGGATTTTCCCAAGGGGCATGTCCCGCAACGGGGAAACCGGCGCGCAGACCGTTAAATGGAAATCCAAATATGGCAGCGTAGTAGCCGCTGCGTACAATATTTGCAGCACCGACGGGATGAACGAAAAAGGGCTGGTGGCCAACCTGCTCTGGCTGGCCGAATCCAAATACCCTGACTGGGACCGTCAGAAACCGGGCCTGAGCATCGCTGCCTGGGTGCAATATGTGCTCGACAATTTTGCTACCGTAAAAGAGGCCGTGGACGAGTTGCAGCAGGAGCGTTTCACCATCGTGTCCGACAATGTGCCCGGACAGGCCAGGCTGGCGACCCTGCATCTTTCTATTTCCGATGCCACCGGCGACAGCGCCATCTTTGAATATGTGGAAGGTAAACTGGTGATTCATCATGATGCCGCTTACCAGGTGATGACCAACTCCCCTGTGTACGAGAAACAATTAGCGCTGAACGAGTACTGGAAAGAGATTGGCGGCACTACCATGCTGCCGGGCACCAACAGGGCTGCCGACCGTTTTGTGCGTGCTTCTTTTTATACGACCGCTATTCCTAAAACAAAGGATTACCGGTTGGCCGCTGCCAGCGTGTTCAGCGTGATCCGCAACTGCTCCGTGCCTTACGGTATCAGTACGCCTGACCAGCCCAATATTTCTTCCACCCGCTGGAGGACCGTGTCAGACCAAAAGAACATGATTTATTATTTTGAGTCTGCGCTCACGCCCAATACTTTCTGGGTGGATTTCAGCGATGTGAATTTTTCGCCTAAGGGAGGTGTAAAGAAACTCTCGCTGACCAAAGGAGAAGTATACGCCGGCAATGTGGCCGGGTCCTTTAAAAGAAGCAACCCCTTTAAATTTCTGGGCCCGCAATAGCAGACGGGTATTGTATTGGATAAAGCTACCAGCGTTTGCTGGTAGCTTTTTTTTATCTTTATGTAAATCACATTTCCCATGGATGACAAAACCGCGTTAGTCGTACAGTTGTTTGGCAAAAACGCCCGCCTCTACGAAGAAAAATTCATGGACACACAAGGCTATCAAAATGCCCTGGACGTGTTTTGCAGGCATATTCCCCGCCAGGAGGCCAACATCCTGGAGCTGGCTTGCGGGCCAGGCAACATTACCCGCTACCTGCTGCACCTGCGGCCCGATTTCCGGGTGTTGGGCACCGACCTTTCGCCAGACATGCTGGACCTTGCGCGTAAGAACAATCCCGGCGCTATCTTCCAGCTGTTGGACTGCACTGATATGACAACGTTGCCGGACCGATATGATGGCATCATGGTCGGTTTCCTGTTGCCTTATCTTTCTCAGGAGGCAACGGTCAAGCTGGTCCGGGACGCAGTCAGCATGCTGCAGCCCGGAGGCGTGTTGTATCTGAGTACCATGGAGGACGACTATACGAAATCGGGCTGGCGGAAGTCCAGTACCGGTGATGATTACTACCAGTACTTTCATCAGGGTGCATGGCTGCAGCAAGTGTTGCAGGAACATGGTTTCCATGTGGTCCATGAGCAGCGGATCGCCTCTGCCAACGGGGATGGTACGCCGGTGACGGATTTAATCCTGATCGCCAGTCTGTAGTGATGGGAATACCAGAAGCATACCTGGTAGAGATGGAGTGCAGTTGTAGTTTTCAAAAGGAACATTCACCCCGGGATCAGGCGGTAGCCAGCACTTTTCTGTCTGCCGGACGGAAGTACCAGGATATCACAGTGAGGACCAGCAACAACAGGGACGGGAAAATGTCTTTCATCGCGTCGCCGGAGATGAGATGTGAAGCGAGTGCGCCCGTCATCATAAAGAAAAAGCCTGCATAGGCCCATTCTTTCACCAGTGGAAACCTCGGTGCCAGGATGGCTATCACCCCCAATATTTTCCAGGCGCCGAGTATCTTCAGTATGTAGACAGGGTAACCCAGGTGGGTGATAAAATCGTTTTCAGTTTTCAGTTGCAACAGTTGTACAATGGCGGTGGAGGTCATACCTAACGCCAGCCAGAGGGTGGCGATCCAGTAGATGATTTTGTTTCTTTTAGACATGATGTGTTATTTTTTGAATTTGATAGCTGCTTTCTCGAGGCGGTTGTGTGCCAGGCCCATGCCGCGGGCCATGCCTATCTTCAGGTATTGTGCTCTTTCTTCCAGTGTTTTGTAGATGATATGCATCCGGAGTTTGCTGGTGTCTTCGGTGAGTTTTTCGAACTCGAGGAATTCCAGTTGCACGCCAAAGCCGCTGTTCTCCATTTCAAATGTGCGGGTGATTCTTTCTTCGGGAACGAAGTCGTGGATAGTGCCGCTGAAGCCGTGTTTATTGCCGGCCGGGTCGGTGGTTTCAAATTGCCAGCTGCCGTGTTTTTTGTTCTCCAGTTTCAATACTTTGGTGCCCATCCATTCCTCCAGGATTTCAGGTTCTGTATATGCCCTGAAAAGCAGTTCCAGCGGCAGGTCGAATTCGCGGGTGACAATCAGTTCCTGTTTGCCTTCTTCGGCATGTACTTTTGTTTTCAGTTCCATTTGTCCTTATTTTTTGGTTTGATATTTTTTCATGATGTCTTCCAGTTTGTTAAACCTGTCGTCCCACATTTTACGGAACGGTTCAATGAAGTCTGCTATCTCTTTCATTTTATGAGGGTTTAAATGGTAATAGATCTCTCTGCCGTTTTGTTCCTGCTTCAACAGTTCACATTCCGTAAGTATGGCCAGGTGCTTGGACACTGTTGGCCTCGCGGTGTCGAAGTTGGCTGCGATGGCGCCGGCTGTCATAGCATGCGTGGCTACCAATAACAGTATGGCCCTCCGCGTGGGGTCTGCTATGGCTTGAAATACATCTCTCCGTAAATTCATTGTGTAGCTATTTGACTACAAATATATGTGTAGTTATTTGGCTACGCAAATTTTTTTTGATGTTTTTTGAAAAAAAAGCAAAGGCCACTTTAATCACCGGTAGGAATCTAATCTTGTTAAAGAAAAATACATATTATGAAAACGAAGTTTTGGATTTTTGCATTGGCTTTTCTTTATCTTTCCATGCGAACGGGTGCGCAGTAATTGGTTTATCGGGGAAGATTGGGTACAGTCACCTTTTGAAGAAGAAAACGAACAATAAAAAGAACAATATCATGGAATTTTTACCAACTGTCAGCAAGGAGGCTATCGAAGCCGCAGGCACAGAAGACTGGGATTTTATCTATACGGTACTGGAACCCTATGAGAACGCCATCGAAGAAGCAGAAGACGAAGAGGAAATTCTTGACCAGCTGAGTGACGACCAGCACGCGCTGTTGATCTACAACGCGCTGTACGGCCAGGTTACCAACGGTGGTTTTCTGCAACTGATACACAATGGATATGGACAATTTGCTTTTGATCCGGTTTTTGTGGAAGACCTGCAGCGCTGGTCTATGAATGAGACGGCCACTCTTTTAGAGAAAGCCATGACGATTTATGAGGAAAATAAAACCCTCCTGGAACAGGAAAGAGACCTGGAACAATTTTCGGCATTGTATAAGCAGTTCACCGCCTTTGAGCCGCTGGACAGCAAATTTTATGATATCATGGATGAAGAAGTGAAACGTTTCAGAAATTATATTGAAGCGCACCTGGATTCGTTTGTGAAAATAGCAGCAGCGTAAACATGATGGACCTTGAGCAATACAAACAGCAGTTCAGTGAGGATGAACGAGCTGCTCACCACCGACCTGGACAGGAAATAACGCAGGCAACGGCTGACCTTTAGGTCAGCTTTTTTTATGGCCGTCAATAATGAATGGCGGAGACCGGTATGTACAGAAAAAAAATATGGAAGAGCTAAAACTTTTTTAAAAAGCCTCCCGTATCTATACCATCTGACCGGAAAAAGTATTGAAGGAGCCGCAAACATATACCGAACAAGAACTGATTGCTGCGTTGAAATTACGCAGGGAAGATGCTTTTAGCTATTTGTACGATCATTATGCCGCTGCATTAAACGGCGTTATCCTTAATATCATCCCTGAAATACACACCGCAACAGACATCTTACAGGACGTATTCATCAAAATATGGAGACAGATAGATAGTTATGACCCTTCGAGAGCGAGGTTGTATACCTGGATGTTTACAGTCGCCAGAACGATGGCCATTGATCATGTCCGGAGCAAAACCTGGCAAAATAATTTGCGGAACAGCGCTCTGACAGAAGGCAGTCATCAACTGGCGGATACAACCAAACTACCGTCAGATGAGCTTGGCCTGCGTAAAATAGTACATACTTTAAAAGAGGAACACAGGACAGTACTGGAATTATCTTACTTCCAGGGATATAAACAGGAAGAAATCGCACAGCTGCTCCAGATTCCTGTGAGCACCGTCAAAACCAGGCTCCGGGCCGCTATTTTACAATTGAAAAAAAAGATAAACAGTTAACGTGGACATCAAGGCATACATAGAGAGTGGTATCATTGAGAGCTATGTTCTCGGGCTCGCAGCGCCGGAGGAGGAGGCTGAGCTGCTGGAGTTGAGCCGGACGTATCCCGAAGTGAAGGCGGCTGTTCTCCATTGCGAGAAATGGCTCAGTGAGGTATCAGACCAGTATGCGGTAACTGCTCCCGCCGGTTTGAAAGCACGGTTGGTAGACCATTTGCAGGATGAATTCACGGAACCGGAGCGGCAGGTACCGGTGCTGCCTATACGCCGCGAAAATATTTTCAGGTATGCAGCTGCGGTACTGTTACTGCTACTGGGTATCAGCGGGTTATTGAACATCTACTTTTACAACCGGTACAGAAACGTCAGCCAGGACTTTGTCCACCTGCAATCTCAGCACGATATGATGGCAGCTGACAACAAGGTCTATCAGGCCCGTTTTGCTGCCATGACGCACGAGCTGCAGCTTATCACCGCGCCCGGCACCCTGAAAGTTTTACTCTCCGGCGTGCCCGGCAGAAATGACAGCCAGGTAACGGTTTACTGGAACACACATACGAAAAATGTTTACCTGATCATTAATCATCTGCCGGTCCCGCCAGAAGGCAAGCAGTATCAGCTATGGGCGTTGGTAAATGGAAAACCGGTATCGGCCGGGTTATTGGAAAATGCATGCAGCGATCTGTGTGCTGTAGCACCTGTGCAGCAGGCGGAAGCATTTGCTGTTACGCTGGAAAAAGCCGGTGGCAGCCCTGCCCCGACTATGGACCAGATGTTTGTGCTGGGCAAGGTGAGCATCTGAGCAGGCTATCTCTTATTATCTTACGCAATTTTTTTTGGGTCGTCAAACTTTTTAGGATAAACTCCCGTATCTGGTATGTGCATGTGTTTTTAAGGTAGTTAGGATAACTAATTATAATCTTCATTTCGTTAATTTATCTAACAATTATTTTATGGAAAAATTACATCCGGAATTGCCTCCCGCAGGCAATCATGAAGACCTGTTGCCCGGAAAATTCGGCAGAAGGAAATTTCTTTCCTATTGCGGGCTGGCCGCTTCCGTTGCCACTATTTCCGCCTGCAAAAAAGACAATGACAATAACAATATGCCTCCTGCAGGTAGTATAGATCTGGGCTCCGGTGATATCGGCATTCTTAATTACGCTTATGCCCTGGAACAGCTGGAAGCTGCTTTTTATACCCAGGTGGTAGCAAGTCCGTATTCCGGTATTACTGCCGGTGAACTGGCGTTGCTGACGGATATCCGTGATCACGAGGTGGCCCATCGGGAGTTTTTTAAAGCGGCTTTGGGCACCAAGGCGATCGTCAGTCTGGAAGTGAACTTTTCTGCCGTCAACTTCGGGAGCCGTGACAGCGTACTGGGGACTGCCAAAGCATTTGAGGACCTGGGTGTTTCTGCTTATAACGGCGCAGGGCAATTGATCACAGATCCGGCATATCTGCTGCTCGCCGGAAAAATTGTATCCGTTGAGGCGCGCCATGCCGCCTATATCCGCGACCTGATCAGTAACGGGTCTTTTGCAGACAGTACGGTGATAAATGCCAATGGGCTGGATTTGGCGAATAAGCCTGCTGACGTATTGATGGCTGCCAAACCTTTTCTGAAGTCAGTATTGTATGCCGGTAATTTACCTATGGTGTGAGCTATGTTTTTCTGTATCTCAAAAAAATCAAAACATGAACATTCAAAATATTATCACTGAAATAGAAAAGATCGACCCGGAAGTATATGATCGTCTTGACAGCCGCAGGGGAACAATGCAGCATCTTGCGCGTTGGGGCGGCCGGATTGCCTTGACGGCTTTACCTTTTGCATTGGGCGGCTTATTCAAAAAAGCATATGGCCAGTCTGCAGGAAGCGGTGTCGCGGCGGTGCTCAACTATGCGCTCACACTCGAATACCTGGAGGCTGAGTTTTATACAAAAGGGGCCGCGTCCGGTGTGGTGCCGGCAGGTACCCCTGCGGTAGGCGCTATTAACACCATACGGGACCACGAAAATGCGCATGTTGCGTTCCTGAAGAGTACACTCAGTGCAATAGGCACTACTCCTGTGTCCAAACCTACATTCGATTTTACCGCAGGCGGAGCATTTGCGGACGTATTCACCAACTACGATACTTTTCTGGCGGTGGCGCAAACATTTGAGGACACGGGTGTAAGGGCCTACAAAGGAAGAGCGGCAGAGCTGATCAGTAATCATGCCGTGCTCACGGCAGCACTTCAGATACACACCGTGGAAGCAAGGCACGCCTCTCATATCCGGCAGATGCGAAAGGCAAGGGGCGCCAATCTGAAACCCTGGATTACCGGCAAGGATACCGGTGGAATAGGCGCTGCGGTGCAGGCCAGCTATAATGGAGAAGAGCTCACCACTCAGGCCGGCGTGGACATCACCAAATTTGCCAGTATCAATGCTGCCAGTGAAAGCTTTGATGAGCCGCTTACCGCCGATCAGGTACTGGCTATCGTAAAACCATTTATCGTGTAAACAACATTTTTCATCTTAATATAATCAATCATGAAAAAATCAATTATGCTGCTGGCCATATGTCTGCCGGTAGCCATGCAGTTCTCTGTCACAGCAGCTCCTGCGCACAATCATTACGATTACATGGTTGTAAGGGATTGGACCAAATCCACGACAGCCACATGGCCTGCTGAGAAAGAAGGTAAGACGATCTGGTACAAACTTGACAAAAAAGGTGGTCTCTGGTGGAGTGAAGACGGCAAAAAATGGTCGGCCGCCAAAGACGGCGCCTGGACCGACAAAGACGGCAAATGGCTGAAGATTCACGAGCATAAGCTGGTGTGGAGCACTGACGGAAAATCGTGGTCAGAAGTGCCGGAATGGAAATGGGAAGGCTCTGATGGAAAATGGTATAAATTCGACAGCAATTGGATGCTGTGGGTGAATGTTTAAGGGAACGGTGTCATATTGACTCTTTAGAGCAATCCGTAGAAAAGGGCTATACCAAAAGTCAGTTGTACTTTTGGTTAGCCCTTCATTATGATATAAAGACAGCCGGGGTACCGTGGATGATGTGAGTTACTGCCGGCCTGCCTTTAGCGGATTGGGGTGAAAATTATTTTGACGTCGTTATTTTGATAACAGGCGTATAATTAAAGTATCCGGCGGGGTTGTCTGCTCCGCCGATGCGGGCCGCAGCCCGGATATAGTACACCGTGCCGGTTTTGAGGCCGGTAAATGTTTTTTCGTAGACAGTAGCTTCTACTGTTTCGTCTGGTACGTTCTGTACATCCTGTATGTCATTCAACGTATAACTGTTTACATCGATTCCTTCGGTGGGGCCGATAATAGCTGCCAGCCTGGATATCTTCTGTGTGTTGTCGTTGTGTTTTACACTATACTTCACCGTTACACTGTTGTTAGTGACGTTGCTTGCCGCTGCCGTCACTTTCAGGAAAGGCGTAACAGGAATATCTTTTTGTGTATTGGCGGCAATATCCACTACTACCGTGTCTTTGTAGTAGAACGGTCCTTCCGCCACAATGCGGTACCTGCCGGTGAAGAGCAGGTTGTTGTTGTAGGAGCCGTCGGGATGCACCGCAGTGTTAATGGGATTAGGATTGCTGCTGCTGTACCCTACCTGATAGTAACGGAGCACGGCACCATTGAAAGCCTGTACGGGCACGGCTTCATTTGTTTTGATATCGGTCAGCCGCCCTTGTATACTGGCATCAGGAGCGGGGTAGTTGTCTTTTTTGCAGCTGGTCAGTACGGCGCTGCCCAGCAGGAGCGCCATACAGCTGTTGATGATATGTTGTTTCATGTGTTGTCTGTTGTTTTGGTTAGAAACCCGGGTTTTGCACGAGGTTGCTGTTTTTGTCGATCTCACCGGTAGGGATGCGCTGGTAGTACATCCGTGAGAGGAACGTGCGGGTATTTTTAGGCGCGGGCACGATCTGGAAGCTGTATTGCATGTCGGCAGGTGATTTGCCGTTTTCCCACATGAGCCATGGGTACAATGCGTGGAACTGTGTGTTGTTCAGCAGATCGGTGGCGGTGCGCCAGCGGCAGATATCCCACCATCTGTGGTTTTCGAAGGCCAGTTCTACCTGCCTTTCATGTCTTACCTGGTCACGGGTGACGCTGCCAAGGAGTTTAATGCCGGCGCGTTCACGCAGCTGGTTTACTGCATTTAGCGCATCGGCGGTTTTACCCAGCTCTATGGCCGCTTCTGCATAGTTCAGCAACACTTCTCCATAACGGAACACTATCCAGGGCGTGGTGGAGCGGCCGTCTGCCAGCCTGTTCACCGGGTCCATGAATTTTTTAACATAGAAGCCTGTTTTGGTGGGATCGCCGCTAAGCAGCGGGCCGTCCCTGCCTACGCGTGGGATGCTGTTGGCGCCGCTGCCGTAGGTGTCTGTCAGGTTAGCGGAGGTAAACTGTACGCCGTTGTCTATTACGCCTCTTCTTAATTCCACGGTACCGCCCTGCCAGGGAGCGCCGGGGTAGAGGATGCTGGCGAGGAAGCGCGGGTCTTTGTCTTTAAACAGGTCGGCGGTGTTTTTATAAAGAATGGGATTGCCGGCAGCATCATTGATTTTCAGTTTGCCCGGGGTGCCGTCGGAGTACTCAAAACTTTCGACCAGTTCCAGGGTGGGATTGGTGGCGCAGCCATAGTCGATTTTAAAGCTCTGCGGCGCGTTGTAGAAGTCGAATCCGTGGGCCAGATCGGGCGACTGATATGTCTTTACAAAGATGACTTCCTTGTTTTTGTCGAGATCGGCGCCGGTCAGGAACAGTTGCTGGAAGTTGGCTGTTTTATCGCTGTAGCCGTTGAACAGTTGGAACTTTCCGGAGTTGATGATCTGTTGTGCCGCATCGTAGGCTTTCTGCCAATAGCCGTCAGCGTTAGCGGCGATGCCAACCGCGCCGCCGAGTTGCACCGCGCCGTATTTCGCTATGGAGGCGGCATAGAGCATCGCGCGGCATTTTAAGGCGAGGGCGGCATAACGTGTGGCACGGTAGCGTTCATCGGCATTGTAGGATTCCGGCAGCTGGCCCATGATAGCATCCAGCTCGGAGGCAATGAAATCATATACTTCCTGTTCTTTATTACGCGGCACTTTCAGTTCTTCGATATTACCGTTGTAGCGCTGTACTTTCGTTATCAGGGGGACGCCGCCGTACCGTTTTACCAGGGAGAAGTAATAGAACGCCCTGACAAAGCGGGCTTCGGCGAGAAAGCGGGTCTTCTGTTCTTCAGATATATTTTTGGCGTCAGGGATTTTTTCGATAAAGTCGTTCACGTTTCTTACCACGTCATACCGCCACCAGCCAAACATTTCATCGCCGAGGATGGGATCGAGCGTAGCGCCCCAGCTGTAGGAGCGTACGGCTTCATCGCTGGCCTGGCTGGGGAAAGCAGCCTGGTTTCCTTCCACCCAATAGTCAAAGGCTTCGGTCTGCATATTATTATAGAGGTTGGCGGTAAGCGCCTGTATGCCGGACACGGAGCCATAGGCGGCATCATCGGAGATGATGTCCTGAGCTTTCCTTTCCAGGAAGTCTTTGTTGCAGGAGGCCGACAGGGTCAGCATCAGCGCAAAGGATATATGTTTATGTAGTTTTCTCATGACAAATAATTAAGAAGATCAGAATTGCAGGTTCATGCCTAGTGTGAGTACCCGTTGCTGCGGATAGTACTTACCGTTACCGGCGGCATTGGTATCATCATTGGTCGGCATTTCCGGGTCAATGAATTTCAGGTTGGAGAACGTGAGGAGGTTCTGTGCGGAGAAGTAGAACCGTACCTGTTCAATTCCTGCTCCTGACAACATGGACTTAGGCAGGGAATAACCCAGTTCTATTGTCTTCAGACGCAGGTAGGACGCGTCTTTCAGCCAGAAGGAAGATACTCCTTTGTTGTTGTCCAGTCCATTGGCCACCGTGGAAGGGTATTTGCCCGGCACCCATTCGCTCTGCGGATTGTATGGATCGCTGCGGTGCCAGCGGTCGGTGAAGTAGGCGAATGCGTTGGCGCCGTTGCTAAACGGGTCTCTCATAGCGCCGTCTATCAGGATATTGTAATTGGCGGCGCCCTGGAACAGCATGGAGAGGCTGAAGCCTTTCCAGGTGGCGGCGAGGTTCAGGCCATAGAACAGTTCCGGTGTGTTGCCGCGACCGATAACGGTGCGGTCGTTGCTGTCAATGATACCGTCGCCGTTGAGATCTTCATATTTGATATCGCCGGGCTTAAGGGTGGTATTGCCTTTACGGTCCTGTATGGCCCAACCGGCAATTTCTTCCTGGTGCTTAAACTGGCCAGCGGCTTTATATCCCCAGATCATGTTGCTCCATCTGTTGTTGTAGTTGTCTTTCCAGTTGGCGAAGGCGTTGGTGGAGCTGGCGCGTTCCTGGTACAAATTACGTGTACGCGTCCAGGTGATATTGGGTGATACGTTGAGTACCACATTGCCGATTTTTTTGTTGTAGCCCAGCGCCAGCTCGAAACCCTGTGTGCGGTCACTGTTGAGGTTTTCGGCCGGCAGGCCTGCGCCATAGGTGCCCGGCAGGGAAAGCACTCTTTGTGCGAAAAGGCCGGTACGCTTACGGGAGAAGAAGTCCAGCTCCACGGTGAACATATTCTGCAGGAAACCGGCTTCAAACCCGATGTTGGCGGTGGTGGCGTTGAACCAGGTGATGAGCGGGTTAGGAAGGCCTGATGGTGTTAATCCGCCTACGATATTTTTCCCGAAGATGTAGCCGCCTTCCGGGTAGCGGTAACCGGTGAGGTATTGGAACGGATTGGCGGAGCCGTCGTCGCCCATCTGGCCCCAGGAACCTCTGATTTTAAGGTTGTTGACCACACGGGTCATGTTTTGGAAGAAGGCCTCATCGCTCATTCTCCAGCCGGCAGACACGGTAGGGAAGAAGCCCCACCTGTGATCGGGCGCCAGTTTGTAAGAGCCGTCGTAACGGAAGCCCAGTTCCAGCAGGTAGCGGTCTTTGTAGTCATAGTTCACCCTGCCTACGTAGCCCATATAGGCGGCTTCGCTGGCTTTGCCGTTATTGTTTTTGTTGGTGTTGGCGCCGGCAAAAAGCTGGTCCAGCGCATCGAGCATAAACTCGCGGTAGGCCTCGAACTGGCTGCCGATGGTCTGTCGTTGTTCAAACAGCAGTAAACCTTTCACATGATGGTCACGGGCAAATGTTCTGACATAGCTGAGCGACAGCTGAGCGAGGCTGTTCTCTTCCTGTTGTTGGTCCTGTCTGAGGTTGGTGGGGGAGTTGCCAATATAACCAACGTCGTATTTATTCGTAGCGGCGTTATAGTTATAGAGGTTAAATTGTTTCACCCATTTTTTATTGTTGGCGGTGCCGGACTGGTAAGAGTAGAGAGCTTTAGCGCTCAGTCCATCTACAAACGGGATGTCGTAGGTAAGGGAAGCGATGCCGCTCAGGTATTTGTATTGCTGGGCGGAATAACCTGAATAGTCACTGTTCATGGAAGCCAGCACGTTCTGGCTGAAGTTGGTCACGGCATAATAATCCGGGTTGTTATTGGCGTACAGCGGGTAGGTGGGGTATGCGCGCTGCACCTGGTCCATCAGCGTTACCGCTTCTGCTGCAGGGTAGTGGCGGTTTTCGAGCCGGCCGCCGAGGTTGAGTTCTGCGGTCAGTCTTTTGTTGATTTTAGTGCTGATGTTGCTGCGGAAGTTGTAGCGGTTGAAGCGGGTGTCGCCGCTCTTCCACATGCCTTGCTGGTTGAGGTATCCGAGGGAGAAGAAGTAGCGGGTGGATTCGGTGCCGCCATTTACGTTGATGTTATGATATTGCTGCGGTGTGTTTTGGCGGATGGCGGCTTTATACCAGTCGGTGCTTTCGTAGCCGGGCTGTCCTTCGCGGTATTTCTGCACTTTGTCGGCTCCATATACCGGAGCGAGGCCCTGGTTGAGCTGCGATTCATCCGTCAGTTCTGCGAATTCGGCCGCGTTCACATATCGGGGGTAGCGGGCATTGCTTTGCAGGCCGAAGTAGGTGTTGTAGGTGATTTTTGGCCTGGACAGGTTTCCTCTTTTGGTGGTGACCAGCACTACGCCGTTGGCTGCTTTGATGCCGTATACCGCGGCGGCAGCGTCTTTGAGGATGGAGATACTTTCTATCTCCGAGGGGTCGAGCTGATCGAAGGTAGAAGGCACGCCGTCTACGATTACGAGGGCGTCGCCAAAGCCTCTGATGTCGATGCGGGAACCGTCTTTACCGGGTTCGCCGCTGTTCTGTACGGCGCGGATGCCCGGTAGCCTGCCAGCCAATGCGTTGCTGATGTTGGCCACTGGTGATTTGGCGATTTCCTGTCCTTTTACAGCAGCTACAGCACCGGTGATATTGACTTTTTTCTGCGTGCCGTAACCTACCACCACCACCTGATTGAGGTCGCTGATGGCTTGCGTGAGCGTTACCTGCAAGGTAGCCTGATTACCGGCGGGTATTTCGCGGGGCGTGTAGCCCACGAGGGAAAACACCAGCACATCTGTTTCCCGGGCTTCCAGTTTAAAGGCGCCGTTTTCATCTGAGTGGGTGCCTTTTTGTGTGCCTTTGATGCCGATGCTGACATAGGCCAGCGGGTTTCCTTTTTCATCTGTTACGCGGCCGCTGATAGTGGCCACTACGGCGGCGGGCGCGATGTTGCCGGCAGCGGCTTTGCGGGTCACGATCACGGTGTTGTCGATGATCTCATAGGAGAGCGGCTGTTGATGGAGCGCCGCTTTCATGACCTGGTCGATGCTGCCGCGGGAGATGTGGAGGTTGACAGGTTTGGTGCCGGTCAGCCATTCATCGCGGTACACGAAGGTGTAGCGGCTTTGTTGCTCTATGAGCGCGAAGATGCTTTCGAGCGGTTTGTTTTTTACCGACACGGTGATCTCTTGTGCAGATACACCGGCAGATACCTGGATGCAGAATAGTGTGAGCAGTATAGCGGTCAGCTTCATAACCCTGATGACTTTATTACGGAGGCAACGGCCCTGGGGCGTTGTTGCCTGTCGCCTACCGTGGCGACTGGTGAACAAAAACCGTGTTACGGGCACGGTTTTAACATAACAATCCAATTGCATAGATTTGCAGTGTTTGGGTTTAGAGATCAATAATCTTAGTCGGATGTTGTTTTACGGTAACCCGGACATATAGCCAGGGGCGGGTCCAAGCGCACCTGGTTTTTTTATGGGATACCGTGTAGCGCGGCTTACAGCGCGTTTTTCATAACGTTGATGATTTTGGTTAATAATGACTGGTCATACCGTAGTTTTTAAAGGTGAATAAATGTTGGCGGAATTCAGGATGAGGGAAATATGAGGAGCCTGCCTGTTTCCTGTCTGCAACGTACGCCGCTGAGCTCCAGTATGCGGATAACGCCGGACAGTTTCATGTTTCGTGGTACCTTGCCCGTTATATGGCCTTGCGGGATGCTGCCCTGGTAAACGATATCGATGTTGTACCAGCGGCTGATCTGGCGTAGCACCATGGGTATGTTGTTGCCGGCAAAGCGGAACTGGCCGTCTTTCCAGGCGGTGGCGAGGGCTGTTTCTGTTTCCCCGACGGAGATGTGGCCGTTTTCATTGTTCACGACGGCCTGTTGTCCGGGAGAGATTATTTTTTCATTGTTTCCTTGTTTTACTTTTACGGCGCCGGTCAGCAGGGTCGTCTGAATGCCGGTTTCATCGGGATAGGCCATTACGTTGAAGCTGGTGCCCAGCACGGCGATTTGTGTATTGCGTACTTTCACGCGGAAGGGGCTGGCTGCGGTGGCTGACACTTCGAAATAACCCTCGCCGTCCAGTTCCACGGTACGTTCCTGATGGCTGAAGGCCACAGGGTATTTCAGGGAGCTGGCAGCGTTTAACCATACCCGTGAGCCATCCGGGAGGGTGAGTTTATATTGGCCGCCTTTGGGGACGGTCATGGTGTTATACAGTGTATCCGTTACCGTGCCGGAATGATCATCCACATAGAGGATAGAGCCGTCGGCTTTTTTTACGATGTGTACGCCGCCTTGTTGCGCCAGGGCCCCGTTGCCGGCGCTGTCGAGGATAATTTGCCGGCCGTTGCCCAGCGTAAGCACCGCCTTGTCCGACCCTGGCAGGGCGTCGGGCCTGACGGTAGCCAGTCGTTGCGGCCGTGGCGCTTTTATTTGCCAATGATGCCAGCAGTAGCCGGCGGTAACAATGGCGGCTGTTACCGCGGCGGCCGCCCACCAGCGGCGCCGGCGCAAAGGTGCAGCCGTTGCCGTATGGTCCCGGAAGCCTGTCCGGGCAGTTATTTTACGCCATATTCTTTCTTCGTGTTCAGCCTCGTTAGCGGCGAAAGATGCCGGTATATCCACCGGTGCATCCTGGCCGGCGTTGTACCATGCCGCATATTCCTCCGCTTCTTCCGGTGTGATGGTGCCTTTCAGCCATTTTTCCGCCAGTTCTTCATACCGGCTGTGTCCTTTTTCCTGGCTCATACAAAAGAGGTCTTTTATATTAAGTCAATCGAAAAGGACCAATCCCCATATATTTCTAAAAAAAATTAAAAATTATCGGTCTTTCAATAATAAAAATTAATAAATGGGAAAATTGTATCAGGGCAATACCGTGAAAAATAATGCGGAGAGGTGTTTTAAACCGGACTTCAACGTTTTTACGGCCCGGGCGAGATTATGCTCCACGGCCTTTTCGGAGATATTCATCCGTTGAGCGATTTCCTTATGGGAGAGGCCCATTTCGCGGCTCAACTGGTACGTGAGCCGGCAACGTTCGGGCAAAGCCGCCACCAGACCGGAGAGCAGGCCTTTGAGGTCTTCAAAACGGAGCCATTGTTCAGTAGAATGGTCTTCGGGCGATATGTTTTCCCGCGCATAGGAAGAATAAGCCTTTGCCCTTTTTTTTCGTGCCTGAAGATTGATGACACGGTATTTGGTGGCAACGGCCAGATAAGCTGGCAGCGCACCTGTCAGCGCAAGCGTCTCCCGACGGTCCCACAGGTCTGAAAAAATATCCTGCACCAGTTCTTCCGCTTCTTCCAGATTATCCAGCTTATTGGCAGCTACGCTAAACAGCAGTTTCCAGTAACGCTTGTAGATCGTGGTGAAAGCATGTTCATCTCCTTCCCGGAGTTGGTGCAACAGTTGTATGTCTTCCAGTTCCTGCATATCGTCTTACGGCTGCCAAGGAAAATAAAATTCAGGAAATAACCAAATACGCATGGTATTTTATCGTTTGTCTGCGCGCGTGTTGCCAGCGCTAAAGCCCCGGGCAGAGGCCCGGGGCAGTTCTTATATGCAATCCTATTGATCTTACAGCCATGATGATGCTTAGCGTTGTGGACTGTAGTTACTTTATATTACATATCCTCCGCAGGGGCTGCCCGATTTTAGTCCAACGCTTCCACCGCCGGAAGGATCTTCTCCAGTTCCACATATTCCTGCGCATCCAGTTCACAGAGCGGGCTTCTGAGATAGCCGGCGTCGATCCCTTGTATCTTCAGTCCGGCCTGGACCGCTTTAGGCAGTCCTTTGGCCACGATGAAACGCAGCAGGTCGAACTGTTGATAGAACACGGTCCTTGCCCGGGCTGCATCGTTAGCCTGCACTGCTTCATACAGCTGGTGGTTCAGATCGGGGATGAGGTTAGGCGCGGCGGTGCACCATCCGGTGGCGCCGGCCCCGAAAGCCGCCAGGGCGAGGGGATTGGAGCCATTGTAAAAGGCAACGTCTTCGCCCAGCTCACGGCGCAGGTAGTGCATGCGCTGCACATCGCCGGTGCTTTCCTTGATCATGGTCACGTTAGGTATTTTCAACAGCCGCTTCAGCAGTGCGGGCGACATATCGATGCCACTTGTTGCCGGGTTGTTGTATGCCATAACGGGAACGGATATACTGGACGCCACTTTTTCATAGTGACGGAAAACCTCGTCGTCTGTCAGTTTCCAATAACTCATCGGGATGATCATGACGGCATCGGCGCCGGCTTTTTCGGCAAACTGCGCGTGGTAGATGGTCCGTTCCGTCGTCAGGTTGGACACGCCTACGATAACGGGCACACGTCTTTTAACCTGTTGTAGCGCGGCTTCGGTAACCGCTTCCTTTTCTTCGTCGGTGAGATAAGGCATTACTCCTGTGCTGCCTAAAGGCGCTATGCCGTGGGAGCCTGACTGGACAAGGCGTTCCAGCAGTTTTTTAAACAACGGGATATCTACCCTTTCCTGTTTGTCAAATGGTGTGATGGGATAGGCTATGATCCCGCTAAAGGTATGCTTGTTCATCGTAACTTGTAATTCGTGATTCATAATTGATTCAGAGGTCTCTGCCTTCTTCTTCCCGGAGTGCCACGCCGAGGTTTTGCAGCTGTGGCGCGTTTTCACAGGCGATGTAACGGGCAGGTTCATTATCGCTCAGGTTCTGATGACGATGCCATGCCCAGCTGGGAATATATACCGCATCGCCGGCCTGCCATTCCACTCTTTCATCTTCCACTTCTGTGTATCCTTTGCCTTCCAGTACGTACAGCACGGTTTCATAGGTGTGACGGTGACGGTTGGTCAGCTGCCCCGGCAACAGTCCGCCGATGGTCATGCTTACATTGCGGGTAGGCAGGTCCACGAAGAACACCGGGTGTTTTCGCTCTGCAGAAAACTGGTCATGTTCGCCTGCCTGCTCTACGTTCTTATGCAGCAGCTTTGCAGGTTTCACATACTGCGGGCGTGCATAGGTGCGGTGAAAATCGTTGGAAGAAAATGTTGCCGGTTGTTTTACCTTTTCCATATTAACATTGATTTAAGTGTGAGAGAATAAATTCATCAGCTGATTTCGATGCCACAAAATTTGTCTATTTTTGGATGATCATGATAATCCAGTTTTAACTAAAATAGATGGTCCAGATGCTCAGGCCTTGGAAAACGATACTTACCCTTGATTTCGACGATCCGCATTTGTCTGTATACCGCCAGATTGCGGACGGTATTGTAACAGAGATCAAAAAAGGACGGCTGAAACCGGGGACGCCGCTGCCCGGCACACGCATTCTGGCGGCCGATCTGGGGGTTAACAGGAAGACAGTGGTGCTGGCGTATGAAGAACTAACAGCAGAAGGCTGGCTGGAGACAGCTGATAAAAGCGGCACTTTCGTTTCAGCGGAGCTGCCCGACAGGAAAGGGCAGGGGACAAAAAAAGGGGCCAGCTTCACTTTTAATCGTCACGAGCGACTGGCGCCGGTGCCGCAGGAAGTAGCGGCCAACCTGATCGTCTTCAATGACGGCTGGCCCGACGTGCGCCTGGCACCGCTCGATGAACTGGCCAAAGCCTACAAGCGCATCTTCCAGCAGAAAGCACGCTGGCGCATGCTGGGCTATGGCCATGAACAAGGCGATGAGCGGCTGCGTGCCGCCGTAGCGGCCATGCTGTCTTTTAAAAGGGGCATGAACACCGACCCGCAGCAGATCTGTATCACCCGCGGCAGCCAGATGGCGTTGTATCTTATTGCACAAACACTCCTGCAACCGGGAGACGTGGTGGCCATAGAGTCACCGGGCTACCTGCCCGCCAGGCAGACCTTCGTGAACGCAGGCGCCCATATGGTCCACATCCCGGTAGATGAAAAAGGGCTGGTGACGGACATACTGGAGCAGGTATGCCGTACCACCACGCTGAAAGCGGTATATGTAACACCACACCACCAATTTCCTACGGCGGTGAGCATGAAAGTGGAACGACGGCTTAAACTGCTGGAACTGTCCAACCGGTATGGCTTTGCCATTATTGAAGATGACTATGACCATGAATTTCATTTCAGTGCTAAAAGCCTGCTGCCATTGGCCAGCCATGAAGGCGCCGGCAATGTGATCTATATCAGTTCGCTGAGTAAACTGGTGGCCCCTGCGGTGCGCATTGGCTATGTGACCGGCCCGCCTGCTTTTGTGGCGGCGCTGGCGCAACTGAGAAGACTGATAGACCGCCAGGGTGATCCCATCATGGAACTGGCGGTAGCCGGACTGATGGAAGACGGCGCCATTAACCGTCATGCCCGGAGGGCGTTTAATATCTACAAAGAAAGAAGAGAGAAAATGGACCAGCTGTTACATCAGTACCTTGATAAACAGGTAGTGTTTCAAAAACCGGAGGGCGGGCTGGCGTTCTGGGTGAGGTTTGTTAAACCGACAGATACCGGGCAACTGGCAGCACGCCTGTTGAAGAAAGGCGTTTCCGTGATGCCTACGGAGTTGTTCTGTTTTGACGGACAACCCCTGAACGCGCTTCGGTTGGGGTATGCTTCGCTGACGCCTGCAGAGCTGGAAGAGGGAGTTCGTACGCTCGCTGCCGTTATAAAATAGCGGGTGTCTGCTGCGTTCTATTCTTCAATAATCCGGGATGCCATTTTAGCCCATTGCCAGGACACATACTTATGGTCAGGGTTTCGATTATAGCGGTCGTTTGACGGGTGGTAGCGATATAGTTGCCTGACACGTGTATCCCCAATATAAATAAACGGTTCCAGTCCTTTGGTGACGTTGGTCACCCCCACTGCCACAAACGTATGGTTGTCGATCCACGATGCTTCTTCTATCCAGGAGGAAGCGCCCATAAAAGCGATACGCCGGTGTGTATGGGCAGCGGCGTTGCCAAGCAGCAGCGCCTGGTCTGCTTCAATATAAGCGTGGTAACGGCCTCCGGGAGCTTTTTCCAGTGCAACCTGGTAGCTGTAGAAGTCGAGCCATTGTTTTTTATCAGGAGAGAAATTGAGCAACCCGCCATAGGTGTTGAAGTACGTGGCAGCGTCTTTGCCGGAGAGCGTATCTGGTGAAAACTGATCGAAATCACTGGTGGCTGCATATATAAACGCATCCGGCGTGAAGCCGGGGATACTGCCAGTCCATTTGCGCAGGGCGGAGTCCTGCTGAAAGCTAATGCGGTAGTCGGTTGGCCGCGGTTGACCATGGGAACTGTTACTCAACAGCCAAAACAAAGGAAGAAGTGTCCATTTCATATATTTATCTATTACAGATTTTTTAATTTACGATTTTTTAAAGGAAACCCGCATGCCCGGTGCCAAATCAAAGAACCGTACTTTAAAAATCCGTACATTAGAGAAACGGAGATGGCCATGAGACTCCCGCAACGCCCCATCTGTTATTTGCTCTCCGCAATTGTTTACCTCAAACCCCGAAACCGTATGGAATTACAAGAAACTATTTCAGCGTTGGGCATTGTGCCTGCACATGTCAAAACCGCGGTGTTATTATCCGCTATCGCCTACAGTACACATGTCAAAGCCGATCTGGACAAACATCTGCCTGGCTGGAGCCTGCTCTGGGAGGGTTATGAAACTGTGGACGGTAATTTTGGTTTTATTGCCGCAGATCCTACCGGAGAGTTATATGGACTGGCTTTCAGAGGCTCGTTGCCACCCTCCGGTATTTTTAAAAACTGGGATGCTTTTGCCAACTGGATACTGGAAGATCTGGACGTGATCTCCATGGCCACCTGGCATTATACGACTTATGGTATGGCCAGCATCAGTGCTGGTGCCAACAGGGCGTTTAACAATGTGGCCAGCATGAAAGACAGGCTCCGCTCCGGTTCTTCCGGTATCTACAATTTTTTGAAGACGCGGGTTGTATCGCAGAACAAAAGGCTGATCATCACCGGGCATAGCCTGGGAGGTAACATCGCCAATGTGTATACCTCTTATTTTGTGACAGCCCTTCAGCGCGAAGGCATTCGTTATGACGGCACTTACCTGTTCACCTTTGCTGCGCCGGCAGCAGGGGATATGGCCTTTGCCACAGACCTTGACAATAAAGTGCCCAATGCCTGGCACTACGAAAATGTGAACGATGTGATCCCCAAATTTCCCGTCGTGTCTACCATGATCATGGCTTCCTTGTTGTATGTTCCGTCTCCTTCATCGGAAGATATCATGATTATCTACGATGGTTACCAGATGAGCCTGCGCGATGGTTACCTGTTGCTGACCGGGCTGTTGTACAGCCTGGGCTATATGCAGCAGGCGCTGCATTATGTACTGTTCAACACTTATTTAGACACCCGGTACCTGCATAACACGCTGACTGATTATTTTAACCAGTTGGGCGCACAACATGCGCTGGCGAAATACGCCGGCTATCTGGGCGTTGAGGTGGATGCTGCATTGCTGGCGCGCAGTAGCATGATATAAATTACGAATTACGAATTACGAATTACGAATGGAGGGCTGTCTTATGGACGGGTCAATAAGTAACCGCTCCAAAAAGTGGCCTCTAATTCGTAATTTGTAATTCGTAATTCGTAATTAACTATGCAATTTGTATTCCGCGTATTCTTTTTGTTGTTATTGGCGGGTGGGGTGGCAGTTGGCGCCACGCCTGCAAAGCCGGTTGTTACCGGCGCAGAACAAACCAGCCTGTATGTGCCTTACCTGAAAGGCAAAAGGGTTGGGATGGTAGTGAATCCTACAGCCGTTATTGGCGGGCATTCGCTGGTAGACAGCCTGTTGAGGCTGGGGGTGAAGATCACCCGTATTTTTGGCCCGGAGCATGGCTTCCGGGGCAATGCCAGCAATGGCGCCCATGTGGCCGATGAAGTTGATTCCGCTACCGGTATCCCGGTCATTTCCCTGTATGGCGCCCGCAAGATGCCACCGCCGCAGGACATGGCGGCTATCGATGTAATGATCTTCGATATACAGGACGTAGGTTGCCGGTTTTACACCAACATCAATACGTTGCGTGATATCATGGATGCCTGTGCAGCAGCGGGGAAGGAGCTGATCATACTGGACCGTCCCAATCCCAACGATTATGTGGACGGCCCTGTTTTGGATATGAAGCTGAAGTCCGGTATCGGCCAGTTTCCCATTCCCATTACGCACGGGCTGACGGTGGGTGAATTTGCGCAGATGGTGAATGGTGAAGGATGGCTGAAAGATAAACAGCGCTGCAAACTGAAGATCATCCGGCTAAAGAATTACAGGCACGGTATGGACTATACGTTGCCTGTAAGTCCTTCTCCCAACCTGAACACACAACAATCGATCTTGTTGTATCCGTCCCTTTGTTTGTTTGAAGGAACGATTATCAGCCAGGGCAGAGGCACTTATATGCCTTTTACTGTACTGGGAAGCCCGGCGCTGAAAGGGCAATATGAATTTTCCTTTACGCCGGAAAGCATTCCCGGTAAGTCTGAATCGCCTTTGCATATGGGGCAGGCCTGCTATGGGCTGGACCTGCGCAAGTTTGATACGGCGCCTTTGCGTAAGGCGGGCAGGATCAATCTCAGCTGGATGATTGAGCTGTATAAAGCTTATCCTGATAAGGCCAGGTTCTTTGACCAGTCTTACAGTAAACAGATGGGCAGCATCGATAAGCTGGCCGGTACCACTGCTTTCCGTCAGCAGATCATCGATGGTAAAAGCGAAGCGGACATCCGCCGCAGCTGGGAGCCGGGGCTCAGCAACTATAAAAAGATGCGTCTCCGTTATTTGTTGTATCCCTGATTTTTGATCCTGGATTTCAGGTACTGATATATTACGGCCTCGTCCTCGGGTGAATCGGGCTTGTATAACTGCATAAAGCGTTTGTAGTATTTCATCGCTGTATTGTCGTTATGCAGCCCGGTTTCGTATATGCGGCCCATGCTGTATTGCCGTAGCGGGTTGTGTGACAGGTACCAGGATGTGTCCAGGCTGGCCAGTGCAGGTTTGAATTGCCGCAGGCTTTCGTAGTTGGTGGCCATGCTGTTATAGTAACCTTCCAGGCTGGATGATTTGGCCATGTCTATACAACGCAACAGCAGGTCATTGCTTTCCTTGTACTGCCGCAACGCGGTATTGGCCAGTGCTGCGTAGTAGGTGATGTTTTCCGAGGCTGCGTTGCGGTCCAGCAGATACCCATAGATATCAATACAGGCCTGGTATTTCTTCAGGTTGTAGTTGGCGGCCATTACGTAGATGAAGGTATTGGGCCCTACTGCGTTTAGCCGTTGCAGTTGTTCCCCGATATTGATGGTACGTTTGTAATCTTTTACCATATAGGTTGTTTTCGCGGCTGTCATCAGCACGGCAGGCATCGTGGAGTCTTTTGCCAGGAATGCGCGGGTGATGGAGTCCGCGCGGGGATAGACTTTCCGGTCCATCCATTCTTCTGCGGTACGGGACACTACACGGGCATCCAGCGGATTGAGCTGGTAGGCCTGTTGCAGCCATATAAATCCGGAGTCCGGCTGTTGCGCGATGAAAGCGGTGAAACTGAGCTGTTTCCAGGCTGCGGCGCTGGCGGGCCTCAGCTGCACGATGCGCTGGTAAAGCGTTACTGCGTCCGGGTAACGTTCCTGCTGCGAACGGATGGAGGCCAGGTACTGCAAAGCCGGTATCAGCGTGCTGTCCAGCGCCAGCACCTTTTCATAGGTGTCTGCGGCGTCAGTCAGTTTCCCTCCCTGATAATAGGTATAGCCCAACAGCGCCATTTCCTTCGGCTCCTGTGTGTTTACCCTGGGTTGCAGATACGCGACGGCTTCCTCATATTGCTGGTCCTGCAGGTATTCCATGACCCTGTTCCTGTCTATGCCCTGTGCCCGGACGACACCCGATAAACATAACAATCCCATGGCTCCGATAAAGTTTCGCATAGTGAAAGTATTTGCATAAAACTAAGAATTTAGTTTTAAAACTAAAAATATAGTTTTGTTAATTTCGGGCAAAACGGAAACAGTGTATGGTAACAATTTCTCCGCTCAGTGGGCTAACGGCCATGGACATACTACAGCTGGGCCATAACGGCTACACCTCTACGCAGGCCTGGATGCCGGTGCAACAGCCGGACCTGCAGGAGACGGTCTTTGCCTTCCGCCTGGAAACGCTGGCATCGCCCAAACAAAAGACCTGGCATACCAGTGACGAAGAGCTGGCAGAGTTGAATGAAACCATAGAGCAGGGGCATTCTTTTGGCGCCTACGAGCAGGGCCGGTTAAGAGGGTTTATCATCGGGGAGAAGCGGGACTGGAACAACACGTTATATATTGCACAACTGACAGTGGCAGCTGCTGAGAGACGGAAAGGCATCGGAGAGCAACTGATGGCAGCGCTGATAACGCATGCAAAACAATTGAAGGTGCGTTTGCTGGAGCTGGAAACGCAGAACACCAACGTGCCTGCGGTAAGTTTTTATAAGAAACAGGGTTTCCGCGTCTCGGGTGTTCACCTGAAACTGTATGACCCGGTATGGTGCCCGGGAGAAGTGGCTTTTTATATGACATATGACTTCTAATGTCTCCGGCCCGGAGAAGCCCGTTTCTCCGGGCCAGAGACATTGATGCCCGGTTATCGTTGTTCGAGCACCTTTTTTAAGTTGCCAAGGTCCCTGAGCACCGCTGCTTTATCATTCGCCAGCATCTGGTCGGTCATGTCCGGTTGCCTGAACAGCGTGAACAGCACTTCACTGTCTGGCCCGTTGTCCAACACGCGCATGGGCACATATACCTCCTGCCCGTTGCCGGGATAAACATAGTGGTCTGCGATGCGGAACGGATTAGGCGCCGTGAACTTAGCGGTGGCGTTTTTGCCATTGGCCATTATAAAATGCCAGGTGCCGGGCGTATCTGTTTCTTTCAGCCGGGAGCCGAAGCCTTCAGCCCAGGAGGCGAAGTTGGCGGGTGCTGACAGGAACGCATACACGTCGTCTGCCGGACGAAGCACAGTGATGCTTAATGTTTGTGCAGGTAATGCCATGGTTGTCGGTTTTATGGTTTGTGCCTTTGTCTGAAAGGAAAGCAGCAGCAGGATGCCCAAAGCCATATGCCATCTCTTTTTCATGATCTTTTGATACAAAGGTAACAGCCGCTAAGGCCTCCGGCTTTGGAAAAAAACGACAAAATACAATGGGTCATAATCCTGCCAAACGTACCAGGAACGTTATTCAGTTGTCCGCTGTGGCGTCCGGTGCTGCGTACTGTACAATATCGATACCTATGCCATTAGGATCGATAATAGCAAAATGATGATCTCCCCAGGGTTCCTGCCGCAGGTCTATCTCAATAGGAACACCCTTGGCCTGTATGGCCGCATAGCTGCTTTTTACATCTTCCACTTCTATTGTCAGGTACATGCCCTTGCCCTGAAAGGCAGGCTGGAAAAGCGGTTGCTGGCTTGCATGCCCTGGCAGCAGGAAGCTGATTTCGGCTTCATGGCCCGGGGTATGCAACAGCAGATAAAAATCATTTTCAAATGTTACCCCGAAACCGAGCACTCCGGTATAGAAGTCTTTGCTTTCCTTTATTCTACTGGTGATCACACCGGCATTCATTTTCATAATGTGCTTCTTTTTGATGATGACACAAAGGTGAAAGAATTTACCGGGACGGTATTGTAAAAAACGGACAAACTCAGCGTAGCGCCACAGTGGGAGACAGGCCGTACATGGCTTTGAACTCTTTGATAAAATGTGCCTGATCGTAGTAGCCGGCATCGTAAAACATTTTGTCTGCCCGCAGGCTGTCGGCCGTAGGTATGGCGTGCAACAGTTGCTGAAAGCGTACCACCTTACTGAAAGTTTTAGGTGATTCCCCGATATAAAAATCAAACAGCCGCCGGAGGTGCCGCGGGCTAACACCGCTATGGAGCTCCGTTTCCAGCCGGATATTGCCACCGGTCCGTAAAATAAGGTCCATGGCCTCAAGCAGCCTGCTGTCCGCATCTGCTGAAAGACCAGCCAGTATTTTTTCAAAATAATGGTTGAGTACCGGTTGCAGCGCTTGCAGGTTGTCAAGGCCGGCCGTTTGTTGCGCCAGTGCTAGGGCCAACGCCGGCACCACGTCACGGAGGTGTTCAAAACGGTTGGTCAGCGCTGCCGCATTCACGCCAAAAAGCAGCGGGAACGCTGCCGGCATAAAACGGACGCCGATATAATTGAAAGGAACGTCCAGCGGAAATTCGGTATAGGTGGTGGAGAAGCCCATCACATAGATGTCCTGTGGCTGCTGGGTATGGAAGAAAATATCTATGCAGCCGTCGGCCACCACGCGGTACACAAAAGGGTGTAACAGTGAGGGCTGCGAAGCCAGCTGCCAGTAACAACAGATATACGGGGCCAGCGGAAGCGATGGCAGGCGCTCCTGGTAGGAGGCGTTGTCACGCTCCGCGTGGATGGCCGGTTGCAGCGGCCGGTATACTGAGCTATTTGGATACTTTTTTATTTGGTTATTGTATTTACGGATTTTGAAATCTTTTGATTTTTGAATTTATCAAACGAAGGTCCGGCTATTTGATTTAATATGTAAGATAAATGTTGATCTTCGCACTTTAAGTTCGAAATCAAAAAATTTCGAAATCCGTAAATCAAAATATAACTACATGTTTGGGGTATTTGTTGATTACCTCCATAGCAAGGGAACGTTTACAGAAGCAGACATTGCAGCGATACGGTCGCGCGCCATGGTACGGCAGTTGCGCCGTCGCCAGCTGTTGTTGCGGCAGGGAGAGTCATGGAAACACTATGCGTTCGTATGTGAAGGCTGCCTGAAGTCATACTTTGTGGACGACAAGGGAGTGGAGCGTATCATGCGTTTTTCTCCGGAGCACTGGTGGGCGGGCGACCGGCAAAGTATTACCAGTGGTCAGCCTTCGGTGCTCAATATCGAAGCGTTGGAGGACAGCACCCTGGTGATGTTTACCCTGGATGATTTTAACTATTTACTGGAGGCCTTGCCGGAGATGAAGAAAATGGCGGAGACATTACTGAACCGCAGCCTGATGGCCGCCACCAACCGCATACAAGCCGCTATCAGCCTGAGCGGCGAAGAACGTTACCAGCAGTTTGCACAACTATATCCCGGGTTGATAAAACGTGTGCCCCAACATATGATTGCCTCCTATCTGGGCATTACGCCCGAAACGTTGAGCCGTATCCGTGCCTCGCTGGCCCGCCGGAAGTCTTGATGTTTGTCATGTTTTTTTCTTATCATTTGTCATTGGTGACCGCCTGCCTGTGCCGCTAATTTTGTGGCATCATTTAAAATCAATGTTTATGAAAACGATGAAGATAGGCGTTATCGGCGCCGGTGGCATTGGCCGTGCTTTTGCGCAGGCCGCCGCAGCAGCAGGCTATGAGGTGATGATCAGTAACAGCCGCGGACCAGAGACGTTAGCAGCATTTGCGGCCGGTATACCAGGTGTAACGGCCACCGACCGGCTTACTGCGGCCACTGCTGATATCATCCTGTTGTCTGTCCAATGGCAGTTCCTTGAAGCGGCTACGGCCGGCCTGCCGGACCTCTCCGGCAAAATAGTGCTGGATGCCCTCAATCCGGTGATCATTCCTGAATTTATTATTCCCGACCTTGGCGGTAAAACATCCAGTGAGCTGGTAGCAGCCAAAGTGCCCGGTGCCGCGGTGGTGAAAATTTTTAATACCCTGCCGCCTGCATTGGTACAGGCGCCACAATCCGCACAGGGAGGAAAGCGGGTGGTGTTTTTTTCCGGAGATGACCAGGCTGCCAAGGAACGTGTGGGCCAGTTAGTGGACCGCATCGGTTTCGCCGGCGTAGACCTGGGCGGACTGGTGCAGGGTGGCGTGATGCAGCATTTCCCCGGAGGGCCGCTGGCGGGGTTGCACCTGGTGCAGGTGCCGGAGCAGGCATAGTTGGCAAACGGGCCGTCTGCCAAAAGAAGGCGGCCCTTCGACAGCTAAAAAAGACGATCGGTGATCAGGGCAGCCTGGCCACCAGTTTTTCCGGCATAAGCCGTAACACCTGGTAGATCATCTTCCATTTAAATCCCGGTACAATGGTGAAACGTTTCCCTGCGTTGACCACCGAACCGGCAATGAAAGCCGGTTCCAGCATCAATGATTCCGGTAAAGACAGTCCTGCCGTCATTTTACTGCGGATATAACCTGCCACGATCACGTTGACGGTTACACGCCTGGCGAACAGGTGTTGCCTTAGCCCTGCGAGGTATTGTGTAAAGGCTGCTTTGGTGCTGCCGTAGATGAAATTGCTTTTCCTGCCGCGAACGCCGGAGAGGGAAGAGAGGCCTACGATCCTTTCCAGGCCTGTGTTGGTATTGTCCGTAGCGATGATATTCAGGATAGACACCGCTCCGCAATAATGCACCTGCATCATATTGAAACTGCCTTCCCAATCGTGCATGGCAATGGTGTTGTCTTTCAGGTAACCGGCGGCGTACAGTACAATGTTGGGTTTGGCGGGCAGACTGTCGTAGAAGGCATGGTGACTGCTGAAGTCGGCCGCATCAAAATAGCGGACCGTTACCAGGTGGCCCGGAAGATGTTCCTGCTGCACAAATGACGCAAGAGCTGCCGTGCTGCGCGAAGCGGCCATTACGTGATAACCCCGGCTGACGTACATTTTGAGCGCTTCCTTTGCCACATCGGAATTGGCGCCCAGTATAAGGACTTGTTTCATATGTAATAAAAATGACAGGATTTTTCGCAGGAGGGTTAAAACGGACACAAAGTTCCTGTTTTTTGACGGTAAGTCAAAACGCCTGCGAAAAATCCTGTCATCTTATTAATGTCGCTTAGCGCTCATAGAAGGGCGCCGGCTCCAATCCCAGGGAGCGGTAATAAACGTATATCTGTCCGCGGTGGTGTATTTCATTATCGATAAAATACAGTACCAGGTTGATCACCACGCCTTCGTACATGCCGAATGCTTTATCGGTTTCTAGGAAACGTTCTTCGGTGATCATCGGCCAGTATTCATTGATCAACCGGGTATTTTCGTCCCACATATCAAGGATTTCCTGTTTGGTGGCAGGTTGATTTTTTTTAGCGATGGTATTCCAGTTGCGGGTGGCCGCGCCGGTCACGCCCATGCCGGAAACGTTGATCTGTTCCATGGCCAATGCTGCCACAGAGCGCATGCCGCCGATGGAGTAGTCAAAAAAGCGGTCTTCCGGAAAACCTTCCAGCAGGCGGCGGGTAAGGCGGCGGTGTCCCTGGTAGTGGTCCAGCAGATCGGCGCTGGAAATGGCTGTCAATGGTTTCGCGATGATAGTGTTTTCCATATGTCTGTTTTCTTTAGATGTTTATAATGTTGATGGTCCAAAGATAACAGGGGGGTAGTGACAACCTTATGTCAGCAGGGTTGAAAAAAAGTTTATTCCGGGAAAGAAAGTACGGTCCGGCCGGTGTTCCGGCGGTTAGCCATGTCGCTGTGGGCGCGGGCTGCGTCGGTAAACGGATAGCTGTTGATCTGCGCCTGCAGCTGGCCGGTGGCGATCAGGTTTACCAGGTAATCGCTCCATTCCTGTCGCTGGGCAGGCGGAATATTATATACTGTTGACCCGACAATCCGGGCGGATTTCATGATGAGTTCCTGCGGATTAATGGAGGTGGGGTGCCCGGAGCTGTTGCCATAAACGATCAGTGTGCCATTAGCGGCCAGGACCGATAGCAGTTGAGCCGGTGTATCGCCGCCTGTCGCGTCCAGGATAAGATCTACGCCCTGCGGGCCGGCGATGTCTGTCAGTTGCCGGAGCCAGTCCGTATCACGGTAATTGATGGCATGGGTGGCGCCGAGGGAGCGGACATATGCCTGTTTGGCTTCGCTGCCGGTAAGTGCGATAATCTGTGGCACTCCTTTGATCTTTGCCAGTTGTACGGCCTGGGAGCCTACGCCACCGGCGGCGGCAGTGATCACCACAGAGCGGTATCCGCTGGTTTGTTCCAGCAGGTGCTGCGCTGTCAGGGAATGGGTGAGCAGTCCGGCAGCCGGCGCTATCCGGTCTGGCAGCAGGGTGAGGCCTGCCGCGGGGATAGCGGTATAGGCAGCATATCCGGCAGGAGCGTAGCCTGTTACCCGTTGACCAGGTTGCAGGTGCTGTACTTCGGTACCAGTTTGGGCAATGGTACCGCTGACTTCCCCGGGCAATACGGCCGGGAATTGCGGGATAAAAGGGTATATGCCCTGGCGGACGAGGAGGTCGGCATAATTTACGCCCACGGCCTGTACTTTCACGATCACTTCATGCGGGGCGGGAACAGGCATGGGCTGTTCAGTCACTTCCAGCACTTCTGGCGTGCCGTAAGCGTTAAGGGTAACTGCTTTCATGAGATTTTGTTTAGATGATACAAAGATGGTGCATCGTGCCTGATGCCACACCATGTGTTTCATCCATGAAAGGGACTTGTTTTTTCGTCAGATTTTCTTTAGCGCCGTCCTTTTATGGTCCGGAGATCTGTTTTAGCGTGTTATCGGAGGCGTAGCCGCCAGGTGGCCTGCGTTTTGCCGCGCTGGCGCATTTTCTCCAGCATGGCCGGGTCGGTGTTTTTCATCAGATGATTAAAAGTGGTGAGCCGGCTGTAGTCTGTCCGGGCTTCTTTATCTATCTCAAAGCCTTCTTCATGGAAAAAAGCAGCGGCGGCGTCAAAATTATCAAACATATTGTCGTTGATGCGATGCTGGGCAAAAAAGCTGGTGAGCTGATCTTCCGTACCGGAGGCCTGGTCAGACTCGTAGTTGCGTTTTATATAGACGTCTGCCGTTATCCAATATCCGCCGCGTGCTTCCAGTGTTTTACGTATCAGGCTGCAAAGCAGGCTTTTTTCCTGTTGATCGAGGTACATGAGCAGGCCTTCGTTCACAATAGCGAGGGGGCCATCCGCGAAGCGGCTGATGACGGCCATGAACTGCTGCTCATCGAGCGCGTTCAGCGGGAGGGTGTCCAGTTGGCCTTTGGCAGGCGGGAGGTGCTGCAGCAGATCGTGGAGGAACCGTTGTTTGGTAACGATCAGATCGGGCAGGTCGGTATCGATATAATGTATGGGTTGTTGCTGTACAGCAGCCAGTCCCCGGAAAGAGAAGCCGGAAGACAGTTCAAGGATATTTTGGTGCGGTATTCCCTGTAGCAGCTGATCGATGCTGTGGTAGCGGTTTTCAAAATGCACCACCCGTCCCCAGTACCACGGTTCTTTTTTGTCGTAATCAGGGACATAGGGCTCCGGTGCCAGCATCAGTTGTGCTGCTTCGCGGGCAAAAGGGATATCTGTCAACCCTTTCATCAGCAGTAATGCTTTGGCGGAGGGGCTGATGGTGCTGTAATCACGTGGTTGTTTTTCCATGGTCTGTCGGGTGAGCATTGAATTTACATCTTTTCAGTTGTCATGCTGATGCACCAGTTTGTCCCGAAAGCTATTAAATTTGTTTCGTATAAGCATGATCTCCCCATGAAAAAAATCAATGTATATGGTCTGGCCCTGGTAGCGCTATCGCTGGCGCAGGCGGTACAGGCACAAAATAAGATCGTCGTGTTCCAGTCTGATTTCGGGTTAAAAGACGGCGCTGTTTCCGCTATGAAAGGCGTGGCCAACGGCGTATCCACCGATCTCAAACTATACGACCTGACCCATGAGATACCGGCGTACAACATATGGGAAGCCGCTTTTCGCCTGGAGCAGACCGTGCCCTACTGGCCGGAAGGGACGGTTTTTGTGTCTGTCGTAGACCCCGGCGTGGGCACCAGCCGCAAGTCGGTCGTCCTGAAAACACGCAAGGGCCATTTTATCGTCACCCCCGATAACGGCACCCTGACGCTGGTAGCAGCATCTGAGGGTGTTTCCGAACTGCGGGAGATCAACGAAGCGGTCAACCGCCGGAAAGGCTCCGGGAAGTCATACACCTTCCATGGCCGTGATGTATATGCCTATACCGCCGCCAGGCTGGCATCCGGCACTATCACCTTTGAGCAGGTTGGCCCGGTATTGCCCGCCAGCGTGGTGACGCTGCCGTTTCAAAAGGCCGTCCGCGAAGGACAGGTGGTAAAAGGCAATATCCCCATCCTGGATATTCAATACGGCAACGTGTGGACTAACATCGACGCCGTTTTGCTGGAAGAGCTGCGGCCCAAATACGGGGATATGATGGAAGTCACGTTTTACCACCATCAGCAGGCCGTGACCACCCTGCAGGCGCCTTACAGCGAGACTTTCGGCGCGGTGCCGGAAGGCAAGCCGCTCGCATATCTCAACAGCCTGATGCAGCTGTCTTTTGCGCTGAATATGGGCAACCTCGCAGCGGCATACCATATCGGCAGCGGCAGCGACTGGAGCGTAGCGGTGAAACTGCTTCCTAAACGGAATTAAATCCTTTTAAGTAATTTGCGTCCCATTATGGATATCAGTATCAACAAATACATCAGTGAGACCGGCTTCTGCAGCCGGCGGGAGGCTGATAAATATATAGAACAGGGCCGCGTTACCATCAATGATAACATCGCGTCCAAAGGCAACCGTGTGAAGGCCGGCGATGTGGTGGAAGTTGACGGAGAGCCGCTGAAGAAGAAAAAAACGACCGTATATATCGCGCTGAATAAACCAAAAGGCATCACCTGCACCACCGACCTGAAAGATAAAACCAATATCATCGACTTTATGAACTTCCCGTCAAGGATATTCCCTATCGGCCGGCTGGACAAGCTCTCCGAAGGATTGATCTTCCTGACGAACGACGGTGATATCGTGAATAAAATCCTTCGCGCCGGTAATCAGCATGAAAAAGAATACATCGTGTCCGTTGATAAGCCCGTCACCATGGAGTTTATCAAAGCTATGCGCAACGGCGTGAAGATACTGGGCACCGTTACGCAGAAGTGTTTCGTGCAGCAGGAGGGGACAGACAGGTTCCGTATTATCCTCACCCAGGGCCTTAACCGCCAGATCCGCCGCATGTGCGAAGTGCTGGGGTATAAGGTAGTCACCCTGAAACGGACGCGTATCATGAATATGACGCTGAAAGATCTGGCACCCGGCAAATGGCGTTATTTCACCAGGGAAGAAATCACCAGTATCAACGCCATGGTGGCTTCCAGCAGTAAAACTGCCCCCGGTGACAACAGCGGCGGAATGGACGAATAGCGTATATGCTATCGCGTTAGTTGAAATTTTTTTTGCTGAAAATTTGGAAGTGAAGAATTAATTCCTATTTTTGCACCCGCTTTACAGTAAAAGATTCCGTAGCTCAGTTGGTAGAGCAATACACTTTTAATGTATGGGCCCTGGGTTCGAGTCCCAGCGGGATCACCTCCTGGGACAAGTCTAAATCTTCTGGACTTGTCCCATTTTTTTTTCGGCTGAAAGCCTCATCCAGATCGTATAAGAGCATTGCTGCTGAATTTAATTTTGTGGTTCGATATTGCAAACCGTCAAAAGTGAGTTTTTGCGGATACATCGAACCAATGATCTTTCTTTTAATGGCAATAGAGCCAGCTTCAAAAATGGAATCCAGACTGCATATGGTATAAACAGCCTTCTGAAGGACTGATTCGATATTGGATAGTTTGTCCGGCAACGAGTGGAGTTTTGCTTCCAGGACCGTTATCTGTTTTTCTGCTTCAGTTTTACCTATTCTAAAGTCTGTTATCTCGATTTCTCTGCCAAAAAGCAGCCTCCTAGCTTCTGATACCTGATCGTTCAGTTTCTCAATTTCTTTTAGAATACTATTACGGTCATGGTTATCTGCTTTATATTTATCAGAAATAGCCTTAACAATTAATCGTTTGTAAATGTCGCGCATAAATCCCCGGGGGACATACCTCTTAATTTCCTTTATAAAGAGGTTGTTTACTTCCTCCGCCCTATGCCTAAAGCCGCAGGAAGAAGTGCAATGATAATAGTGGTAGCGAAATTTACGTCCTTTACTTGCACTTGCCGTCAACGTCTTACCGCATTTAGGACAAAGCAAGTAGCCTCTAAGGGGATAATTCTCATCTACAACAATTTGTGTCCGCTGTTTCCTTTTACGGCCATCAAGGACATCCTGCACCTGATAAAAAAGGAACTCAGTGATTAAGGGGGGGTGTTTGCCAACAACATACATCGACTCCTCGCCCTTATAAGCAGGAACGAAAATCTTACCACAGTATATAGGATTTCGTATCATTGCCCAGAAATTATTTTTACTGGTCTTTAACCCTTTCTGGCCAGCCAATCTGTAAACTTGTTCTGTATTAAAAGTTCCTTTGGCCAGCGTCTCAAATATCCACCTTACGATGCTTGCTTCTGGCTCAAAGATCTCAATAAACTTTTCATATTTTTGTTTGCTACCATGTCGATCTGTTCCTGGTATTTCTTTACTCTTATTTATGTATCCGCGTGGCGCTATTCCCATCCATTTCCCATCCTTCTTTGCACGTCTCATGCAGTTAAAGACGTTTAATGCCCTCCGATCATTTTCGACTTCAGGAGTTGCTAAATAGAATGCGAGCATCATTTTGCTTTCGGGGATACTCATGTCAAGTGGTTGCGTAACGGCTTGAGGTTCTATTCCCAAACGACGCAAAGTGGCAATCATCCCATACGCATCTGCTGTATTTCTGGAAAAACGATCCCATTTAGTAAATAATATAAATCGTGGCCGTCTGTATAACTTCCGTTGTTCAGTTAGCCACGCAGACCACTTGGGCCGTTTAAAAGTCTTCGCTGAATGATCTTCGTGAATGATTTTGCGAATGGTCAAGTTGTTTCGCTCACAATATGAGGATAAAGCAGTCTCTTGTTCCCAAGGCGAATATCCATCGACTTGATCATCGGTAGAGACACGAATGTATAAGTCAACCTCTGTCATTAAAGGTACCATGTTTGGAATTTATTCTTTGTTGTAATCAATTCGGACAAATTTTGAATTGAAAATCAGTCCACTTCAAAAAAAAAACACTTAGAATTGATTCATTAATCGCCAAGGGGATGATTTTTTCACCAGAAAGGATTCCCTTTATTTTTTTCATTTCACCGATGTCCCTGGAAATCCTACTCCATTCAGTGAATATTAGGAGGTCAATCGCTCCTGGTGTTAATCTAATACCAATTATGTAGTCATTCCAAAAACTGCTGTCAGACTTGCCTGCACCCGAATCATACAGTATTTTTCTAATTGTAATATTGTGCTTTACGCAATATTCTTCAACCAGTGCTTTTTGTATTGCAAATTGGGAGTCACTTTGACCTCTCAGATATATATCAGCTTTTTTCATCACTAAAGTTTTGAGTAATAAATAAATCAACTACAAGAAGCATTAAAGAGAGTATTTCTTCTGCCTCTTGCGGTGTTATTACGATGCCTTCTTTTTTGTAGGCATCAATGATCTCAGCCTGCGTCACTTTGTCCATATGCCACTTCCAGTTAAATAATAATAGCATGGCTATCTGACCATCCGAGATGTCAGTTAACCGCTTCGCTTTTTTCCATGAAAAAATCATGAAAAGACCATTAGCTAAATTATATGTAAATGAAATGGTATATGTACACCAGGAATACAGGTGTATGATGCGGGATGGTGTTAGCTTTTACTTGTTACACATATGGTGTATAAATCGAAGTTGGAATTCAATAGTTGAAGGTATATGATTGGAAACTGTACTACCTGTTGTTTTTCCCTAATAAATAGTAGGCGACGAAGTTGGAAATTAAGCAGAGGATGGTAATAGCGACGAAATTGTATGCAACTTGTGTAAAGGTACAATTTTTTAAGATAATGGAACGCTGAAATTCTACAAAATGTGTTACAGGGTTAAGATAGTCTGCTATGATTTGTCCAACTTGCGGCATTGTATCCCTGGGAAAGAAAAGACCACAGGTTAAAATTGATAGCAGCATAAGGAAAAAAGAAATGACAGTCGCTTCAATCGTTTTTTTACATGAAAGGCTGATTACTAAACCAACGCCAATTATTGCAAGTATATATATAAATAGGAATGCAAATATCAAGGCGATGCTACCCTGTATTTTGATACCATAGAAGTACCTCATCAAAATCAAACCGGATGTAAACACAAAGACACATATTAGAAATATAGGTATTTGTTTACTTAATAGAATTGCTATTTTACTTACAGGTGTAACAAATAATTGATGAATTGTGCCACTCTCAACTTCAGCGGTGATTGTCAGCGCTGAAAGATATACTCCCAACATTGTAACGAGGAAAGCCAGTATCCCAGGAACAGTGAAGTAAGTGTAATCCATCATTGGATTGTACCTCATTGTGGTATATGTTGTGGGTAGGAAGTTCTTATTCTCATTCCCCATGATATTCGGTTCCAGTATCGAGTTGAGATAAGCATCTGCTACTATTGCTTTTTGCATATTGATTGCGTCGAACGCAACAAAGGTGTTAACTATATCGGCGTCTCTTCTCAGATGAAGAACACCATCAGCATCCCCTTTATCTACTATTCTTTTTGCTGTTATAAAATTTGGTGCTTCGCCGATTATATTAAAAAGTCTACTTTGGTGAATTTTGCTTAGAGTAGTTAAATTCTCATTTGCGTCTTTACTAGAGCTTATTAAAACCAACCTAATGTTCGAGATTTCATACCGGGCTGCAAAAGGTAATACGAGAAGCTGTATTATAGGTAGAAGAATCGCTAAAACAAGTACGGCTACACTCTTCCTGATTAGAATTATCTCTTTGTTGAGAAGAAACCAAATTGGGTGGTCAAATAATTTCATAGCGATTGAATTTTTTTGATGCTAATAACGTTGAGTAACGCAGACATTATCACCAGTATAAAAACATACTTCCAAGCGGATTGGATACCACCACCCTTCACTAGGATATCAAGTAGGCCAGAATAATACCACCTGGAAGGAACGATTGTACTCAGATATTGCAAAGGTAATGGCATGTTCTCCAAAGGAAAGATGAAGCCAGTAAAGAGCGCAGTCGGAATTATCATCGCCATTAGTGACACAAGTTGTGCATCAAACTGGTTTTGGGTGAAGACGGAAATGAGTAGCCCAACTGATAGACAGGTAATGATGTAAATAGAACTTAGTATAATTAATGGAAAAACATCTGCGGGGGAAAAAGGAAAGTCCCAAAGTATGATGCTTATGGCAAGTGTTACAGAAATCTGGATAATGGAAATGAAAAAGTAAGGCAGTAATTTTGACGAATATATAATCAATTTGGGAACATTAGTTAGCGTCAAAGTTTCAATGGTATGAAATTCCTTTTCCTTAACACTCTGAACGGAACTGGTCATCACACATATTAGCATTACTATTAATGAAAGAACACCGGGAATATTAAGGAGACCAGCATTTAATGTAGGATTGTAGAGCATTACCGATGTATAATGTTCTTCTGTAGGGCCATTATTGTAATATTGGGAAATTATTTTATTGAGATAGCTACTTGCAGTAGTGGCAAGATTAGGGTCAGTAGCATCGCAAATGATTTGGACCTTGTTTCCCGTCGTAAAGTTTGGAGGGATAACTACAACGGCTTTTACATCTGTTTGAAGAGAGGTTTCTATTTGTGATGGTCCTATATCAACTACTCTGAATAGTTTACTGGCGCTAATCTCCGCAGATAACCTTTGTGAGTACACTGAGTTGTTTTCATCACAAACGGCAATTTTTAAGTTATTGAGATCGGATCTTAGTATATATCCGAAAATAATCACTAGCGAAATCGAAAGTACAAACAAGAGCAGAAAAGCCTTTGAATCTCTTCGGATTAATTTAGTCTCTTTTTTTAGAAGCACTAGGAATGAGAACATCGATTTGTTATTTGTTGCTTTTAATTATACGTCTAAATGCCTCTGTCAAAGAATCGGCATTGTAATTGGTTTTGATCCCAGAAGGGGTTCCAGCCTCTTTAATAATACCACCATCCATTATAGAGATATAGTTGCAATACTCCGCTTCATACAGGTTGTGAGTTGTTACAAGAAAGGTGATACCAGAATGTTTTGATAATGATGTTATCTGTTCCCAGAATATCCGTTTCGAGTTGGGGTCTGACTGATTCGTTGGTTCATCTACTATAACAATTTTAGGACGATGTATTATCGAGCATGCGAATGCTGTTTTTTGTTGCTGCCCTGCAGATAGTTTAGCGGTCGAGATGTCTATAATATCACTCAGCTCAAAGTCGCTAATTAATTCCCCAATCCTAATGTGTCCATTCCTTCTACCCATGTTATGACATCCAGCATGGAACATAAGGTTTTGCCGAACAGTTAACTGGTTATACAAATTGAACTGCTGTCCCATATACCCAATTTTTCTTTTAAAATCCGAGTTATTATTGTTGTTCGATTGCGTATTGATTCCATCAATATAGATACTTCCAGATGTTGGTTTAATTAAGCCAATTATCATTTTAATCACGGTGGTTTTGCCAGCACCGTTTGCGCCTAGCAATCCATATATTGAACCAGAAAATATATTGAAGCTAACATTTCTTACCACGGTTTTACCGTCGTATTTTTTTACTAAATCGTCAACAATTATGATTTTAGACACAGCCCTTTTATTTTATAGTTTCCGTTTATTCCAATGTGGCATCTGAGAAAAATATACCATTAATGAATGTTTCAATTGTCTGTCAATAGCAAATATGTTTTCTCTAAGATCCTGTATTAGCAGTAGATTAGGCTTTGTGGCTGAGTTTGCTATACTTAATTTACTTCTCAGTCTTTTCAATTCACTAATGCTACGGTGATTTTCTAGGTTTAATAACCATTTTTCAGGATAACAATATAATCGCGGCTTTCGTAAAAAACCAAACCTTACCAATGTTCTCCAATCCTTTCCTTTCCAACGCTCATATAGTAGCTTGTCAGCATTTGTCGTAAAATCTTCATAAGGAATACCCGCGATGTCTGCATTGAGTATATAAATAGGTATCCCGCCCCAGGCGTTACAGACATGGATTTTTTCAACAGTATCTTCTTTAATATCCCGCATTTTCTAATTTTTTACAAAAACTTTGAAAGAGATTCGCCAGAGACTGACGCATGTACCCACATTGTGATAAGCCTTCTTTTGAAATCCTATAGGGTTAATAGAAAGTCCTCAATGCAGGGGGTGGCTTTGCTAACAACTACTCCTTCTTTTAGGAAGTCATATAAATAGGCATTAAATTTCTCCACGCCGCATTTAAGGACTATCCGAATTGTATTCTCTTTCCATAAGTAACAGGTTGAAATACCAGGAAAACCTTTTACAATCCTAAATAATTCTGGGATGTTTTCCGACGATTCGATAGTGAATATACGATTGTCAGGGAGAGTGGTAAGTATTTCCGGTAATGTACCCACTATTTGCATTTTCCCTTTATTCAGCACAGCCAATCGGCTGAATCTTTCCACTTCTTCAAAATCACTACCAGCATAGATTATAGTTGTTCCAGATGCCTGTAGTTCCGATAGGTTGTTCCACAAGTCATCTCTTGATATTATATCTAGTCCGGTAGTAGCTTCATCCAACAGCAATATAGGCGGGTTGTGAAGCGTTGAAAGATACAAAGCCAGTTTTTGCTTGGTGCCTCCCGACAACTCTTGTGCAGGGAGGGAAGCAAATTCTTTTAGTTGTTTATATAGTTCACTATTCCTGTTTGGCAATGTTTGTTTGTCAACTTTCCGAAGGTCCGCAACCAGGTAAATATTTTCTATAACCGTCAACTCGTTGTATATCGCAGGTTTTTCTGGCAAATAGCCAATAAGCGGACGCAGTTGTTGAAATTGATTTTTGAGTGAGTATCCGAGAATTACTGCGTCGCCAGTGTCCGGTTTATCTAAAGTCGAAAGTATTCTGCAAAGTGTTGTTTTCCCAGATCCGTCTGCCCCAACAATTCCAAATATTTCTGATCTATTTATCTGGAAATTTAAATCACTCAGCGCGAATGAACGCCGATGTCTTTTGCCCAAATTGACTATATCAATAACGTTTGACATCCTGGTTATTTTTGTGTTATTGCGAATGCTTCACCATACATCCCCGACTTAATTTTCAGTTCGGGATTTAGTACTAAAATCCTTGCTGAGTAAACCAAATTTGTTCTTTCGTCAGGAGACTGGAGGCCCTTTGGTTGAAACTCCGCACGGGTATTGATGCTAATGATCTGTCCACGGTGTGATATTTGGCCGCCAATGCCATCATCGATTTTTATAGCGACTTGTTGGCCTATATGACAGTTTGTGTATTCCCTATAGGGAAAATAGACCCTAAGATACATCTTGCTGTTGTCTGCGATGGTGTAGATTGGAGATCCAGTTTTGATATGCTCGAAAGCTCTACTAAAGCGTTTGGTTACTGTCCCTTTTATTGGATTGATTATTTGACATTTTTTAATTTGATAGTTCAATTGCTCAATTTTTGCTATCAGCATTCCACTATCGGACGTTATAGCAAGGTTTTCTGACTGGTTTTTTATCGATTCTGATTTTAGTTTAGTTTGCAATACATTTACCTCCTCTTTTGATTGGTCGATTTGTTTTTCAACGAGTGAATTTTCGGCGACAATATCGTCCAGGGATTTCGATGGAATTGCATCAGCATTTACCAAAGCAGTATATCTCTTCTTTTCAAACTGAATAGAATTGTGCCTGGATTCGAGGACATCAGTATACTTTTTTTTGGCTAGTATTTCTGCTGAAATGTTACTGATCTGTGGTTTGATGTTTATTTTTTTAGTTTGTAAAGAGTGCAGCTCTGACACAAGTTGCTCTTTTAGGTAGTAGAGGTCTGTTGTGTCTATTTGTCCTAAAACGGAATTTGCATCAATGTTATCGCCTTCTTCCACCTTTAATTTTACAATCTCACCGGTTCCGCCTGCTGATATTGTAGTTTCTTCAGATTCAAAGATACCAGTGCCCATAGGATTAGAATTCTTTCTGTCTCCGCAAGAGAACAACAGCGTGGAAAGCAAATAAGGTAGTATTGATCGTGTAGATTTTTTTTTGTTATTCATAAATCAGTTGTGGGTTCAGAATTTGCTGCTAATTGTTTGTTGTTCAATTTTTCAGTGTGTGAAATAATATATCTCTTAGTTCAAGTTCAGTGTGTGGCAGAAACAATAGAAAGTCTGTACCGGCTTGTTTTAAGGATGTAATCGTATCTTCCATAGTACTTGAGCCATAACAAACCACTTTGCATTCTTTAAATGCATGGATTGATTTAAAACGCTGTACGATTGGGATTGTATTTTTGAAATTTGGACCAAAGGGAAGGAAGACCATGTCGGGTTTTTCCATAAGGGTTGAAAGGACCGCTGGATCAGAATAATCTAATGCTACGACCTTCGCTTGAGGGCTTATGCTAGCTATTTCGTCCGTAACATAGTCGGTGTATACCTTACTACTCTCTAATAGTAGAACTTTTATCGGCCTATCTGATTCAAATTGGTTGACTAGTTCCTGATTTGATTCTATTGACACAAGCGGAATATTAAGTTTGTACGTCGTGCTGCTTCCAATTTCTGAAGTAGTAACTAGGTCGATATTCAGTACTTTACATAAGTGGATAGCATTCGCGACCAAAATATTTTTGGAGCTAAATGCCGCCGATATTGATTCGTTCATATTTCTGAAATCAGCAGTTTCATCGTTTATAATATCAACGGGTCTGCCAATGTCATTCACTGTTAGTTCAAATTGCCACACGGCAGTCTCGACCCTTGAATAAAGTCTGATTTGAGAACCCGCGCTTGCGGACAGAAGGGAGGTTAAAATCAAGTTATTAACGATTCGCCCAAACTTCGCTTCGTTAGTCCTTACATAGGACCCTTGACTAGTGCTTTCATACACTAAAGAACAATTATTCTTCGTAGCAAAACATTGTGCCTGACGTATTATGGTTTCTATAAATTTATCTGGATCTACATAGTGGACCTGGTGCTTATCGTGTTTTAAGATTTGACAGACTTTCTGTTCCTGAAAGTTGGAGACTAGTGTATTTACATAATAGCTGAATCCTTTTGCTAGTAATAAGGCATTCCTAACGTGGTCGTCATCTTCCTGTATGCCGCATTGGTAAAGAAGCAGCGAAAGGTCAAACATCCTCCCGGTAATATCCTCAAAAAGCACATCGGCAAATATTGATTTGGATTTTGATCGTTCGCGCTCTAAATGCAGCTCTCTTTTTAACTCTTCAATTTCCAGTAAGCGATTTACGTCATTCATTACCCGCTGCTTCCTCCGTTCTAAGTTTTTATGGGCAATTGAATATAGTTCCTTGGCAATTGGCATACGCTTCCAAAAAGCAGTCCTGTTTCCCTTTTTATCGTTTAGAAGAACTTTTTTTATTGACTTTAAATAAGCCTGCAGTAATCCGAGTTGCGAACTGATAAGTGTGCTATCCATCTGCCGGGGATTCCTATTGTTTAGTTCCCGTTCCAGGTTCTTAAAAAAGATAATGTATTCGATAATGGTTTCTGTTTGGGATACCAAGTCAGCCTCCGAAAGAGTATTAAGATGTTTGTAAAAACTGTTTTGCATTTATCTGGGTCACAGCTTTAAATACAGGCGGATACAATGAGTAAAAGTTCGAGGAAAGTGCTTTGGTGTTAAGGGATACAATATATCATTGGGTAATTGGGTATCCTTTGCTACAGCATATTAGCACTTTTTTTTTGTTTTCCAAAAAAAAAATTCCCGCCTTCCTTTCAATTTAGGTGTTAATACGTTCCGAAATGATGGATGCATGCATCCGTATTGTAGTATATGTCCGTGCATGCATTAGTCGCTTCGAGTTTATGGTAGGATTTTTTTTGAGGACCTGGTAATCTCTGGATTGATGTATGCACTCAAAATCTATATCATAAATGCGTGCATGCATGTATGTATATGTGTTGAAGATTTTGTTGAATACGGTCCTGGTTTACTATAGATAATAATAGCAGTCGGCAGTATACATCTGTATGTTTGGTGTACATGTCCTTATTTAAGATGCTTCACTTTTGATTCATAAAAAATAGTTTTCTATGGAAACAAGTTCGGTATTTAATCCTCCTACAATGGAGCAGGTAAGATATTATTTTTTCAAGTTAAACTTGGATATCCAACATGCGGATGCCTTTTACTGGTATCACTCTATCTCGAAATGGAAGTTGAGTTCAGGTCGTGAAATGCGCAATTGGAAAGTTGCAGCGGTTAATTGGATATTGTCTTTCCGTAAAGCAATTCCATTTAATGGAACCCGATGTGTTTGAGGGAATAGGTCTGAGTTATTTTTTTTAGCAACTTAAATATCTTAGATATGGCAAGAGATAGAGCCTTTAGTAAGGCTGAGATTCGTATGTTCTCTATTGTGAACGGTACAGTAGGTAGAGGTGATTATTTTAAGGCGTATTTACTGCAAGGGAGCTTTGAGCAAGTCGATCATAATCTCTTCAAGAAAGGTAACAAAGAATTGATACAATTGAATAATAACAACGGCATTTGGCAGTACGAGAATAAGATGCTTCCTGAAGATAGAGGTTCGTTTACTCAGTTTGTAGCGAATCGAATGGATTTGAGGAAAGAGATATCTACCAAATTTGACCCGGTGCTTTATACGCTTGCCGCAATTCTTGTCTGGAAGTTTCATCGAGACTACCAGGGAGAAAAGAAAAGAATTTATTCCAAGGTAAAGAAGAAACTCAAACGGATAAATGAAAAGAGTGAGCAAAATCAAGGAAAAAAACGTTAGCCATTCTGTTTCTTATCGCAGTTTTTCTGCACTACTATTTATTATACTCGGTAATATATGGAAGTGCTGTAGAAAGAAAGGTGTTGAAGATGATAGGCCAATTGAAAAGGTTATTGTGGATGTCCAGTCGCCCATGTTGGATAATGAATCAGTTTGTACTGAGGTAGGAGCTACAGAGTTTGCAAAAGACTATAAGTGTCGGAAAGTCGCTGCAAGAGTTAATCGGTTTACGGGGTGTGATGTTTTGATTGAGCTTGCTGTATTGGTTCGCGAAACAAAGCTAAACTTGAGAGAACAGGGGGTTTGCGTGACTTACGCCGAGCTGTATGCTGCTGTATTTGAAATCGTAAAAGAGAAACGGAAATCGGGAGGGCTTTGTAAATCATTTTCATTTTTCTTGATTTAGTGATTCTTTTTTTGTTGAGTTGCCGACCTTATTTGCATTACAATTGAATTAGTTTCAGTTGAAGCTGTCGGCTGTAACACGCCTCCAGCAAGATGTACAATTGTTACACAATTGCTCTTGTCCTTGCTTGCTCCAGGGTCGCAGCAGAAGTTTAATATTGCTCGTAACTCGCAATATTGTTTTAGTGATTTGTTAGGCTAGTCGTAAATGTTTATAGTATGGGAACCGAAAAAAATAAAACTAAGTGGTGCAATGTTAGGCTGTCAATGCCGGAACATCAATCCTTGATGGCTAGAATGGCAGGTACAACCTGCAACAGTTTAAGTGAGTATGTGCGTAGGGTTCTATTTGGAGGAGTAGTAACTACCAAGGTTCGCGACCAAAGTATGGATGCATTTATGGAGGAACTAATTGCGTTGCGACTTGAATTAACAGCTCTTGGCAATAATTTTAACCAAGTAGTACGGAAGTTAAACGCCATTCCCCCGTCAGCAGAGTATCTTCATTGGTTGGTAATATCTGAGAAGCATCAGCGGGAATTGTTAGGGAAGATTGAACACATCCAAAAAAGAATCAGTGATTTTTCTAGCTTATGGTTGCAAGAATAATGATTGGGGAGAATATAAGTGGGGCCATAGTATATAATGAGAGGAAGGTTGCAGAATCACAGGCATACGGATTGCTGGCGCAAAGTTACCCGGAAGATTTTTGCAATTTAAATTTCTCACAAAAGTTGAATAGGCTTCAACGGTTAGCTGATCTTCGACCGAGAACAAAAAAGAATTGTATTCACATTGCACTTAGTTTTCATAAAGATGACGTATTGGATGACGATTTACTTCGACGGATCGCAATTGAATACATGGTTGGAATTGGATTTGGGGAGCAGCCGTTTTTGCTCTACCGGCACACCGATACGTATAACCCACATGTTCATATTGTTACCACCTGCATAGATATGCATGGAGATAGAATTTACCTTCATGATATTGCCAAATTGAAATCCGAGCCTACAAGGGAAAGGATAGAAAAAGATTTTGGCCTAGTTCGGGCAAGGGGCAGAAATGCGGAATTGAGTTATGAGTTAGATGTATCTAATGGCAGAGTTCCTACAAAAGCTGATATATCGAAGAAGGTAAGAGACATTGTAGAGAATTACTCCTTTTCTTCTTTTTCAGAGTTTTCTGCTGCATTGAGATTGAAGAATATTGTCGCTGATAGAGGTAAAGAGGGGGATTTGTTATTCAAGCGAAGAGGGATTTATTATAAAGCTGTTGATGGAATGGGGAAGGAACTTGGAAAGCCTATCAAAGCAAGTAGCATATATAATAAACCAACACTTTCCAGAATTGAGGAGCTTTTTGCTAAAGGTGAGAAAATTAAAGAGAAGTTTAGGAATCGAACGGCGAATATTATCCGGGAGGTGTTGAAGTCTGGCCTAGATATGAACGGATTCATAAATGAATTACGTAAGAGAAAGATTGATACAGTTATTGCCAGGAGTTTAGATGGAAAACCACACGGTGTGACCTTTGTTTCTCACGATGTGGCGTGTATATATAAAGGAAGTGACCTTGGTAGAGATCTTTCGATTGGCAGTATAACCAAACATCTACTGAGTAAGCAGCATTCGTCTGAAGCGACATATAATAAGCGTTTTATTAATGACCTTTTTGAAACAACTGATTTTTCAAAGGGATTCAAGACGGTTTATAAGGATTGGATTCGTGATGGATTTTTGGTGCATTCGTATAAAGATGAATCAGACAGCATCTTCTATAAGTTAGGACACGGCTCAACTCAGGTGGGTAACTTTCAGAATGTTGGGTCTAAGATGTCAGAATATTTTCGTGCTAATCAGCTAACACCCGAAAAGACGACCTATGTTCAAGAACAGCTTAAGGAACAGTTTGGAGAGTACTTGTTCTTCGGCGGTGTCCAGATTACGGATGCTGTTTTGAATGGAATTGGTGCGATAGTTACAAATGCGATGGCAATTGAAGATGAATTTACTGGTACTTCAATTTCATCCGAGCTGCTAAAAGAAGCTAGAAAAAAATCCAGAAAGAAAAGGAAGTAGAACCTTTCAAAATTGTGTGGTATGAGTAGTGGTGAGAATGAACAGACACTTAGGTCTGTTATTGACTTCGTTCGCAAGTCAAGTATTATAGTTCTTTGTTTACATTATTATTTCTTTTTTTATTTAGCATTTGAACACTGGCATCTGACCTGGCCAATTGTTAAACGGGTGATGTTGAGTCTTGCGGAGACAGGAATTTTTAAAAGTGTGCTTGTCTCAAAGTCAATTTCTTTATTATTGTTGGTAGTTTCTCTTTTTGGTACTCCTGGAAAGAAAGATGAGAAACTGAAGCTACCTGTAATCGCGATATGTTTGATAGTTGGGGCTTCCCTGTACTTCGGAAGTAGCATGGTAATGGAAGTCAATCTGTCCAGCACCATCATTACTATTTGGTATATTCTTATCACAAGTGTCGGGTATCTTTTTATACTATCCGGGGGAGCTAAACTCAGCCGATTAATTAAAGTAAAGCTAGGGGAAGATATTTTTAATGAAGAGAATGAGACATTCCCTCAGCAGGAGAGATTGGTTGAGAATAAATATAGTATAAACCTTCCTGGACTTTATAATTTAAAGGGGAAAATGCGGAAGATGTGGATTAATATAATTAATCCTTTTCGCGCTACGTTGGTTATTGGGTCGGGAGGAAGCGGAAAAAGTTACTTCATCATCAGGCACGTAATCAAACAACACATATCTAAAGGTTTTTGTGTTTTCTTGTATGACTTTAAATTTGATGATCTTACCAAAATAGCATACAACGCGCTCCTTGATAATAAACACGCATATCCCGTAGTTCCGGAGTTTTTCTACATTAATTTCGATGATTTAAATAGGACCTACCGTTGTAATCCATTGGACCCCGCCACCATGATTGACATCACGGATGCCGCAGAGGCAAGTAGGACAATCTTGTTAGGCTTAAATAAAGACTGGATCAAGAAAAGTGGCGATTTCTTCGTGGAAAGCCCAATAAACTTTGTCACGGCTGTAATCTGGTTTCTGAAAAAGTACCGCAACGGTATTTATTGCACCTTGCCGCACGTTGTTGAATTGATGCAGGCTGATTACACCGAATTGTTCCCAGTTTTGAGTACTGAACCCGAGATTGAGGTTCTCATTAACCCTTTCATAACGGCGTTTTTGAATCGGGCGATGGAGCAGCTGGAGGGGCAGGTAGCATCAGCAAAAATTGCTCTTGCAAGATTGTCTTCTCCTACTTTATACTATGTGTTATCTGGCAACGAATTTAGTTTAGATCTCAATAATCCTTCGAGTCCCAAGATTATATCAATAGGAAATAATCCTCTCAAAATACAAATATACGGCGCTGTTATCTCGCTTTACACATCGCGTTTAATTAAGTTGGTGAATAGGAAGGGCATGTTGCCAAGTTCCCTAATCTTTGACGAGTACCCCACCATTTATCAACCACTTGATGTGCTGATAAGTACCAGTAGATCCAATCTTTGTGCCGTTACGGTTGCAGTCCAATCTGGGGAACAGTTAAAACAGAATTATGGAAGAGAGCAGGCTGATGTTCTGATTAGTTTGCCAGGAAATTTAATTTGCGGTCAGACTTTCGGAGATACAGCAAAACAGGTATCTGAGCGGATCGGGAAGATAGTTCAAACGCGGGAAAGTGTTTCAATTAACAGAAATGATACCAGTGTTTCTAAAAGCACGCAGTTAGACTATGCCGTTCCTGCTTCACGAATTGCAACACTTACATCTGGCGAAGTTTGCGGCCTAGTTGCTGATAATCCACAGGAGGTGATTGAAAAGAAGAGATTCCATTGCTTTATCCAGAATGATCATAAGGCAATAGCAGAGGAGGAAAAAAATTACAAACCACTTCCGGTGGTTCGCAACATAACCCCATTGGAAGTTCAGAATAATTATGTAACCATTAAAAATGATATGATTGACCTCATTGAAACAGAGATAGAACGTATTAAGAACGATCCAGAGCTTGCCCACTTATTATTTATTGGTCCCGATAAAAAATAATTTGGAAATCTATTTTTTTATATGGTAGTATTTTGTATTATAGTGATTCGACCAATACGAATTACGAATGCGGTGGAATTTCCATGTAGATTGTCTACTTTCATCAGATCGAGTTACATGATAAGTTCCACTGTCACCACTATTATTTCTATATGCAAATACCTATTGATTGCCAATTAAGCTATCCGTTCAACGACGAGTTAAATAGGCATGCCGTTGAATGTGAAACAATGACACAACAATGGATAGAGACTATTTACGCCTTCCTTCCTCCCAACGTGCGGGAGAAGTATTCAAAAACAAAGACAGGATTATTGACCGCGAGGTTTTTCCCACGTGCATCGCTAGAGCGGCTTACACCGATGGTGCGATCCAGCTTATGGGGACTAGCTTGGGATGACTACAATGAATATAGTAATGAGGCTCTGTTGTTGAACCTGAAGCAGAAAGTGGTTGATGTTTTAAGTGGGGTTCCACTATTGAAATATGACGAACTTTTTTCCGAATTGAGGTTGATGTATTTTGAACTGTCGTCCATTATGCCTGAATATTGGATGAAAAGGTTTTGCCGGAGTATGGCTGGGTACTTGGATGGGATGATCGAAGAATCCAGGTATAAGAAGAGAATGGAATTTCCAAGTTTGGATGATTACATACGAATCCGTACCAGGAGCGTTGACGTGTACCCGCTGATAGACTTTGTTGAGGTGGTTACCGAGCAACCACTTCCTGACTTTGTTAGGCATTCACCGGAAATGGAAGTCATTGCTTACTATATCTGTCGTATAATTGCCTGGGCCAATGATTTTTTTTCCGCACCAAAGGAACGCGGCAGAGATGTTATGAATATGGTCCTTGTTTTAATGCACCATAATGGGGTGTCCTGGGAAGATGCCTATAAAGAACTTTTGAATATCCATGCCGCAGATGTAAAGAAGTATCAACAGCTTAAAGAGGATCTTCCGAGTTTTGGGGACAACAATAGGGCGGTAAAGAACTTTTTGGTCAATTGTGACTTGTTGATTGCTGGGCATAAAATCTGGTATGAAATAGATACATTGCGATACAAGTCCGGAGGCTCTCCAGAGCCAGGCGTCTTTCAATAAGGACTCACTCGTTTTTGTTGCCAATGGAGGATACTTTTCTGTTTTTCAGGTAATGCTTATTCAGTAACCTAAGATTTTTTGCTAAAGTGATTTCCGTACCTTAAATCGGTAACCGATACCTTTTAGGTTTTCTATTTCTATACATGGGTCACTTTTCAAATGACTATTAATTCTTGAGATGAATACGGACATACTTCTTCCAGTGAAATAGTCATCATTTCCCCACACTGCCAGTTGTATCTGTTGCAGGGTTAATAGTTTATTGGAGTTTTCGCAAAAATATTTTAGAAGAAGGGTTTCTTTTGGGGTTAAGCGGGTTGTTAAACCAAGGTTATTATTGAGCAATTGGAACTGTTCATAGTAGAAGGTGTGCTGGCCAATATGGAAGACACTGGGTAAGGGAATGTTGGCAGGGGTTAAAGCCGTTCGTCGGATAAAGACATTGATTCGTAGGATGAGTTCCCGCATGCTGAAAGGTTTGATTATATAATCATCAGCGCCCTGTCGTAGACCATTTATCCTATCCTCTTTCTGATTTAAGGAGGTAAGAAGCAATATTGGAATATGAGGATTAACTCCCCGAATTAGATAGGTTAATGTTAATCCATCCATGACCGGCATGATGATATCTATCAAGCAAATGTCAAACCTGCTGGATTGAAAAAGTGTCCAGGCTTTCCCCCCGTCCTTACAGTATTCCACATTAAACCCCGCCTCCTCTAATTTTCTTTTTGTGGCTGTACCAGTCTTTTCGGCATCATCAACAAGGAGGATATTGGTTGGTGTCATTCTTGGGATTGTTGTAGTTACTAATATATGATTTCTCGTTCTTTCTTGCAAGCTTTCAGAATCGCAGGTTTTGTTTCCGGTCCTACTGGCTTTATAAAGTATCCATCTGCCCCGGCCTCCATAAAATCATCAATCGCTTCCTTAACTGCATTTGATGTCGTAATGATGACTGCTGAGTCTTTTAGATGCTGCCTCTTTTTAATCTCATGTAACAGCTCTATCCCAGGAGTATCTGGTAAATTCCCATCCAATATAAAGATATCATAGGTTTTGTTTCTGAATAAGTTGATCGCTTCTTCACCGCTTGCAACACGCACAACTTCAGTACAACCTAAGTCTTTTAAGATCCTCGAAATAATATGGGCGGCCATCTCCTCATCTTCCACCACAAGAGCTGTATGGTCCGAAAGGTTTTCTTCTGGGTGGTACGTCACCACATTTGGTTTTGCTGTTGGTGCGGAACAAGGAATCTTTAAGGTAAATGTTGCGCCCCCTTGTGCGTTATTTGTTGCCTTCAAATCCCCGCCGAGCTGAACTGCCAGTTTCTTTGATATATATAGTCCTATACCGGTTCCTCTTTTTTTATCACCGGTAAAGTATAGATTAAATATTTCATCAATAGGCTCATGGGCAATTCCAATACCACAGTCAGTCACTTGAAGTTTAATTTCACTCTGAGTTGCTTCCAGTTGAACAACTACACTTTTGTTCCGCGGGGAAAACTTTATCGCATTACTAACCAGATTAATCATTATTTTGGTCAGCGCAACTTCATCGGCTTCTATCCAATCAGGCGTACCATCACATATCACATCAATAATATTTACTCTCTTTCTATCTGCCATGACCTTTAAAAGTTCGGTATTGTTGTTGAACCAGTTTGATAAATTAATGGGGCTTTTCGTTGATGACAGGAGATTGCCGGTCTCTATCCGGGTTAATTCGATGACATTTCCTGCAACTCCAAGACATAGTTTTATAAAAGCATGAAGTTTCGCTATCCCGCCCTGCTGGTTTTCATCTGTCAATTGAGTCTGCAGATTTTCAGCTACCTGCAGTGAGGCTATTAGTGGAGCGCGAACATCATGAGATAGCGATTGAATAAACTCAGTTTTGTATTTGTTGGCTTCAGCAAGTTGTAAAGTTCTTTGCGCAACCTGTTTTTCTAAATTTTCGGAATAAGAATCTGTTCTGCTGACCATTTTCCAAACTACCAATATTATAAGGCCGATAACAACCAGCAAACCAAGATAGTGAAACAACTTCCGTACAGTATGGTCCAGTTCTACTGGACGTATAAAGTCAAACTCCTGATTCAGTTCCAGGGCTATAAAAGCTAGTACCGTAAAGAATATGCTTCCCCGTCTAATTTTGCGGTCCTTGAACAGAAGAAAAGGTACCATAACAAGAAAAACGACAAGAAGCTCAGTCTCTAATACAAAACCGAACAGGATACCATAATATAAAACTGCAATACAATGTGTAGCAGTAAATATTATCCCGCCGAGAACCCTTCTTCGGTGTTTTGTTAGCTGATAGCAGGTGGTGAATAGTATACCCTCCAGCAATGCTGGCCACAATATTTTCTGATCTAGGCAAATAAAGTAGAAGCAAACACCAGTGATTGTCGCAAGAAACGCGCTAGATAGATACACGGTATTTGCAGTAATCACCCTGCTTTTTTCCGGTTCAGCGAGGTGATACGAACCCACATGGGTGAATGGTTCCAATTTTGAGGTGATCTTTTGGATAATCATAGACACAACTAGTTCTTTAAGTTAAAAATTAACTCATGTACTACCGTTGTTCATCAATCTATTAAATTCGATGGGACTATTAGGGACACTTCCAGTTTAACAGTGTAGATCTCGTTGTTTGTTTTCTTATTCTTCCTATGATACCTAAATCCAGAAATCTATTGAATGTAATAATTAATTCGGTAATATAAGAAAATTATAAATGTCAGCAAAAAAATACTCGATAACTAGAATATTTTGTATTAATGGTCTATATTTAATTTAAATATCATATTATGCTCTCCCTTAATCCAACTGCTGACTATCTATCCGAACAACTACATAATCCCATCCACTACGATGCTCACTTCACTTTAAATACCGGTCAAGCTGGTGCTTGGCAGATTTATAAGTACCAGGATGTAAAGCAGATTTTGGAAGATAATAATGTTTTTCATTCTAACTACATTTTGCCAAACGAAAACATTATCCTTAGTTATGGTGTGAATTTGATGAACAATCCTGAACATGCTAGGGTGCGGGCTGTCTTGGATAAAGCGTTTTTGGAAGTAATGAAGATTAATCTACGTCAGCAAATTACATCGCAGGTGGATGATCTCATTCGTCAGGTTGAGTCCGGGAAGACATATGATGTTGTTGATGTGTTATCGGACCGGCTACCGGTTTATGTAATCTCAGGGTTGCTGGGTATTCCGGCGCCGGATTACCGTCAAGTAAGCCTCTGGGCAAAGGCTCTGGTTTCTGACCCAAGTTTAATCGGTGGGCCTATGGGATTTTTTAAGGTACAGGCTGAGATGACGCTTTTTTTTGAGGACTTAATCAGGAGTAAAACAGAGTTTCCAGGGAACGATATTATTTCGGCCCTTATTTCCGAAGAAGTAGATGGTTTTAAATTGTCTAGCAGGGAACTAATAGCAAATTGCATCAATCTACTTATCGCCGGTTCTGAAACAACGTCGGCCCTATTATCTATTATTGTATATTATTTGGCTGAAAACCCTATTGCATACGCTGAGTTGAGGGAAACACCGAGTATGGTTCCTTCTTTTATCGCAGAGTTACTTCGATATAGGACCCCAGTACAAAGTATGTACAGGGTTTGCGGCATTGACACAGTGGTTTCAGGAAAGGCGATCAAAAAAGGTGATATGATCGTTGCTTGGATCGGAAGCGCCAATAACGATCCGTCAGTTTTCCCATCACCGGAAAAATTTGATATTCACCGGCAAAATTTGAAAGAGGTTCTATCATTTGGCGGAAATGGAATCCACCACTGTTTTGGAGCGCCGTTGGCCAAACTGGAAGCGTCTCTGTTTCTAAATGCAATTTTGAATAGATTTAAAGAGATTAAACTTCAGGTTGATAAACCGTCATTAAACCCAACCACAGTTGTTTACAGTTTAAGTAGTTTACCTATTACTTTTTATAAGTAATTGAAGATCATGAAAAGATTGTCAAATTAATCTCCAAAATTTTCAGAGATATTGAATGTATTGGAAAAATACCTTTTGATTTTACATGTTATATATTCATGTAATGTATTATCCTCTAATATTATATGAATTTTTTGGTGCGATAAAATTTCGTTGGAATAATCCTAGTATAAATCCGACATGTATGCTATTCAAGTAGAATTGCAAGATTTTTGCTATTGTGGTTCCACCTACTGGTCATTTTGTTTACGTTTTTCTTTTTTAAGTAAATTAATATAGTATTTACCTGTTCCTTTATTGATCCCAGTTGACCATTGTTTCATCAAAAAAATTATGACATGACCATCAATGTAGCCTTGAATGCGTATGCCTATCCTTTTGAGTATAATTCCGAATTACCAGATGAAATTATTCACAATCTCGTTCCAGCGGTCGAACGATTTTTTGGTAAAAGCACAAACGGATATGTTCTACATCAATGTATCGAAGAGACATCAGATTATTCAGTCTGGTATAACGAATGGCAAATTGAAACTGCAGACCAAATTAAAGTAGCCAGTAGGGATGGAATGATCGTGTTGCATTTCCAACTCCGTAATCGTCTTTGCATTGATATTCCCGGTGCCAGAAGTTATGATATTCTACAGGAGCAGATTTGCTTATTATTCCAACCGGTTTTGAATCAAGTTTTCACGATAAGGCCCCATGAGAAGTACGTGTTTCTGGATATTGTTATGTCTCAAAAATTCATACAGCTATTCTGTCCCTATTTCAATGTGATTGACCGGTTTGTTTCGGGGATTACAGCTGAAAGTTCTTCAATTGTGCAAAACGCAACGAAGACTAATTCCCAGATTAAGTATATGCTTGATAGGATATTCAATTGTTCATATACTGGAGATCTGAGAACACATTATATAAATGCTCGTCTCTTTGATTTGGTAATAGCTGTATTTGAAGCTACACCAGGGGTCAGTTTACCACAGAAGGAGTTTAGAATTTCAAGGGCCGAGAAAGAAAGGATACACGAAGTTCAACAGCTTTTACTTAAAAATCCTGGAAAGATATTCAGCATCGCAGAGCTATCTCGGTGGGCATACATGAATCAGTTTAAGCTAAGAAAGGGATTTCAACAGGAGGTTGGTATGTCTATTTTCGATTTTCAACAGCAACTACGGATGAATACGGCCAAAGAAAGTATTACATCAGGAAACGGATCATTAGATGATATCGCCACAAACTCAGGTTACCAGCATGTTTCCTCTTTCCTGAAGGCATTCAAAGGATATTTCGGAGTAACGCCTCGAAACCTTCGCAGAAGATAAGGAGATACAACAAGAAAATACAAAATGAATAATTTTTATTTCAGTAATGCTAATTGTTAGTTATAGTATCTCATTATTTTTGCTGAAATAGTATATATCATGCTTCAGAACAGTAATAGCTACGCTCTGGAATGGTTTGATATTTTTATTACGAGGACACTCCCCTCAACGCCAACAGGAACCATTACAGCAGATTTCTCACGTAACATAATTGAAGAGTCCTTACATGAAAAAGAGAAAGCAAGAATTGCTTTCTTTAATCAGGTGTTTCAAGCAGTTAATGAAGAGGCTCTTAGGCTTACAGTTAATCGATTTCAGATGGCCATTGTTAGATTACTTGATCAGTTGCATCATCATCCACCTGGACATAAGTTAGAGACCAAGGTTATAAGTTCAATGCAAAGAGATTTGAAGGACCTGCTGGAAATAATAGAGAGAAGCTTCAATAAATATTTTGATCTCGACCAAAAAGTTCCTGAATCATATATTGCCATCTGCAAATCCGATGTGAAGAAGAAGCTGAACGGATTGATGAATTTTTTTGTTGAGCGGGAACAAGATATGGATTTGGTAGCAATAGTTGAAACCTTTATTAAGAATTTCATTTCTGAGAACCAACGTAGTCATGTAAACTACAGGGAGTTTCTGTATATGAAAAACGCATGGGAAGAATTGAATAACTCAACTTTGTATTGTGAGGATAATTTGCAATTCCCATTGCTTATTGATGTTCTAATAAGGATAAATTTTAATGGACACATGTTTGTTGATTACTTCGTAAATAGGTATTCACTTGAGAGAATATTGGCTGCAGAATCAAATGAAGAAAGAATCCGAGTAATTAATTCTATCCGAAAGTCCATAAGACAGAGAGAAAAGATCCCCAATTTGAAGTATCGAGCGGATTTGCCTGATGTCATTATCCAGATAGATGAATTGCTATCAGACGAAGTTACGACCGTAGAAGTGAAAGATGGAGGTGATATTAAGGTGCAAACTAGCCTGCCTGTACCTTTGTTGGGGGCAATTACCAGGTTGATGAAAGATAAAGGCATTATAGTAAATGACAATGTTACAAAGTTGTTGGAGTTTATATCGCTAAATTTCACAACAACGAAAACCGCGAATATTAGCTATACTCATTTACATAGCAGTTACTACAGTATAGATCGAAGGATAAAGGAGCGGCTGTATGATATACTGATGGATCTGGCAAAGAAGTGCAGAAGTTATTAGTATTTATCATGAAGTATCCAAATGTCCGAAAATGGTGCTTCTCAAAACAATATGTACCTTTGTCTCCAAATAAAGCCTTTCGGGGTATGTATACATTGCATTTTGCAAGGTTAAAATTGGTGATTCACAAATAGTTAAATGAACAAAATTTGCACGTATTATTTTAAACGGTCTTTGCTTTGTACTTTAAGAGTCGATGGCTTTGATATAGCATAAATCTATTTGTGTATTTTGGGATGGTCGAGTGATAGTTTGGAAGATCTGATCTGTTATGCACAAAAGTTGAATATGGATGGTATAAAGTTTACAGATAGGCGCGGACGTATTGTGGAGGTATCTAAACCTCATGGTGCCGGCGGAAACAGCTACTACGTTACTGTGAACAGATTCCATTACGGTCAGATCGTAAGGGTATTAGGTGGTGAATGGGTTGCCTATCCGAATAGTGATGATTTACCACCTGCTTATTGGAATGCCCTGGTTGACTGGGTAAGTGATCGTGAGAATAAAAAAGATGAAGAAGGTGGGTAATGCCCGCCTTCTTCATCTTTCATTTAGCATTAATAATATTTCAGATGCAAATATTCTTTTACCAAAAACTAATGGTGTTCAACAGTGCGTGGCCCAACCGCACGAAAACGGCCATTAAACATTTATCTTAAACACTGCCTTTATTTAAAGGCAGCGTCATTCTCCTGAATTAAATTTTCAATAGTTTGGAACTTCACTTTTAATAACTTGAGCGCGGCACTTCTGAATTCTTTGTCCTCTATCTCATGAGGAATTAATGGATCGGTGGCTACACCGGTAAGGTACTCAATTAGCTGGTCTGGCTCTGTTTCTTCGATTAGTTTGACAAGGAAAATGATGGTCTGCAAAAGTATTATAGGAACGCCAATTTCAACGGTGTCGTGAAACATTAAAAATTCGTAATATTTATTCCTATGTTTCAAAAGAACAGACAAGCGACTACCTTGCTCAGGAAGTTCAAAATCTTCATCATTTTCCTCGTCATCCTCATAATCTTCTTCATCCACCTCGAACTCACCAATGGTGTAATATTCAATGAATATACTATTAGCTACCATCTTGCTAGTGAACGAGTATTTACGCACAACATTGCTATTGTCAATAAAGTCAACAGTTTTGATATTATTTAGCGCCAGTATCTTCTCCAAGTTTAAAAATTTAATATTGAAGATAGAGAATATTTTGATTTCATGGCGATATTTCTATATTCTTACTCCGGAAGCATGACAGTAACTATCCTGACTGCATGGAAAACTCTAATCTTTTACACACTAACCGATGGAATGGATAAAACGATAGAACCAAAGGTGACAGCCGGAAACGGTCCAGGATCAAAATCCAATGCCTTCTCATCAAAATGTAGCGCGGCTAAAGCAAGGGTTCCTCGACAAGCTGAAAATTTTAAAGACAATATGTAGCTGTTATGAATCTTTGCTGACAGATAGAGTTTTGCCATGGATCTTAACTCTGAATACTCGTTATATGTCGAAACAATTTCAGCGCATCCAGATTCTATTCCGGAAATAAATATTGGCGTGTTGGGGTGAACAGTATAGGTACGGAGAACATTCAATGCTCCTATTTTTATAAATGCGGAGCATTGTGGACCACTCGCTAACAAACAACAAGTATTGCACCATAATTCGGGTGAACTAGCCAAATGCTTAGCGGCTGAGGTGCTTTGCGAATATATCTTTTCTTCATGCTCGTTGCATACAACAACGTACCTGTACCCAATTGGCTTGTACTTTTCTTTGATCTCCTGGCTTGCTTGACTGCATATATACGCTGTTGTTGAAGCATGCAGCGTTTTGTGATGGTGAATACATCCTGGGATTCCCATGAAGGCATACTTTGTCATACGAAATTTTTAGGATTAGGAAATTTCTTGCAAAGATGATCTGCCTGGGATATTGAAGTGTTTATTCAATGTTAAACGTTTTAAAAATACATCCTCAACTATTGTATTTTTTTAAAATTAATATTAATTGACGTTCAGTGTGTTATTTACCCTACTGGTAGGGGTGGTAGGGGGAATCGATCTCACAATTTCATTCCTTTGTTCTATTGTAGCTACAAGCAGGTAACAGCTTCGCCTGCCAACTTTCAGTGAAGCTATTTTTTAACAAAAAACCAAGAAATCATGAAGACAACTAGAGTTTCTATTCTTGCGGCTATTGCTGTAGTTATTGCAGTTACAGTAGCGTTCGCAAAGCATCATGCAGCGCCGAAAATGGCACCACTCGCTGGAGAAGTATGGTTCCAATACCATCCTGCTTCCAGTGGTCCAAGTGATGAAAACAACTATACGGAAATTAGTTCTACCAGTTGCACCGCAGGAAACACATTGTGCGCTATTAAAGTTAAGAAAGACCCTTCAACAGGATTGCCGGATGCTACCGACCTGGCGAATGTTCAGTCACTTATTGCTGCTGGACAACCTGTCGCTAATCGGGTTGTATTTAAAAATCAGTAACTACATGAATACTGACGAATAGCCCGTTCACCCGTTCCTGTATTGGAACGGGTTTTCTTAGTTGCTTTCTGCATCTCAAGAAAGAAGTTTGTTTTTTACTTGATGCACGAAGATGCTTCGTTTTTAGAATAGAAAATGTTATGCAATTGTGAATGTGGTTCAATACATTGAAAGATCCATTATCTTGTGTGAGTATACCGTAACTGTGGAGAACCAGTAATTGTTTTAAAAGTAATAACCCAAATAGTACTTTTTTCCTACTATTACGTTTTGTATGTGAGAGTGCATGCTAACCTGCTATCAACCGTTATATATATATGGATCAACTGACCTTGCGTAGTACACTGTTAGAATTATTTAAAGAGCCTTACACTGCCGAAAAATTTGTTGAGTGGCTAAAGTATTATGAATCCATTCCTGATTCCGCGTCGTCTTGTATGCGGAAGGCAACGGTTGAGAAGATAGTAAATTGTGACAATATGCACACCCTGGTACACTATCTACATTATATCCTATTGGATGAAGGGATAACAATAACCGATGAAATGCACATTAAAAAGTTTGCTGACTTGTTGGCCAGAATCAATTCCGCATCTGAAAGATTCCTTCGTGCTTATTTAAAACAGGTGAATGATGTGTATAATCTGAGAAATAGAGCATTAGATAGCCAAATTCATTTGCAGAAGCTACTGGAAAAAATCATAAATTCATAATCTAAAGTTTAAGATGCAGAAATCCTACATTATTACTTATGTCCTACTTATGCACTACGCTGTCCCTAACGGTGGTGAAGTTCCACAAAGAAAAGTAGAAGAGAAGTTTTCCGAGTTATCAGTTGCGTTACCAAGATATCGGCATTTGACTGATAGTAGCGTAGTATTTAGATTACCTGGCAATGCTGTTTTTAAGCAGAAACGTTTATCCGATAGTATAAGCGTTTGCGAGGTGTCTATCGATTCAATGGAAGCAAGGTATTGATTAGAAATTGTAGTAGGTAGTATATTTTCAGAAATCGGATGATAAAAAAGCGTAGTCCCATAGTTTATAGCGACGAACGTGGTGTCGCTCATCGCGGTATTTTTAATTTTTACCACACTGGGTGGGCTGTTCAAAGTTTCTCTAAAGAGGAACAAGCAATTCAATCCTTAAGACTATGGCTTTTACTTGACCAAGGAGGGATGTATTTGGATTTATATGCGGAGAAAAAATTTTTAGAGTTTAGACAGCAGAATGGCGACTCTGCCTACTTAGATCTTCATATTTGGCCGAATAGCTGCTCAAGTCCAGAATATCCATGCAAACTGATGGTTGCATTTAATTTTAGTACATTAAAATTGAATTTTCAAACTTATCTGTATAACAAATACAAGTACCTATATGGTATCAGACAGAGGTATTTGTAATATCTGGGTTAGCGTCTATTCGTAAATCTTACAGATGATCTTTCAATTTTTTAGTAATTATTTTATGTATTTCACGTCGATCTTACATTTAGCACATGATGGTGAGCGCGTCTCTATCACCGTTACATTATTAAATGCGAAATCAAGCCGAAGTTATGAGCATATAAACATCATGGAGTCCAAAAAATGGTACATACTTGATGTACCCGGTGTTCCTAACCTTGTTAACTCATTTCAGTTTTTGAAAATCAAGGTGCCAGTGGAGTTCAAATTTCAGGTTATATCGGACAGTGCTTTTTCAGTGGAGTTGTTATCAACGTTGATAGGTAGACTTCAGAGTGCTGATAGTGTAGATAACTTGGAGGAGTTATACGGTAGAATCGTTGCCAAAGTAAATAGAATCGCCAAAGTTATTCTTCCTTTGCGACGGGTTAGTGCCGATCGGTTAGCATTGCTGGAGTCGGCACTTAAATCTGAATGTGATAAATTTCAAGCTCAGTCAGCGCCTGGGACTTGAAATGTTCTCTTAACAACGTAATTAGTATTGCAACGCGACCATGAACTTTGAGAAATCGTTAGTATCCTTTGGGAATGTCGTCATCTATGCTGTACCGAATCGCAGCCAGGTCCAAGACGTGAAATGCGTTACTGATACTAGCGGTGATAGAGGTAGTCAACGAGTTTTCTTCCGAAGGGAAAAGCGGTTAAATATTCTATTGTCAAATTTTGAAACAGAAATTCGGTCTCCAGTTTTTGACAGTGCATGGGAGTTAATGTGCATATAAATATACTCACCAGGTCGTCGATTATGCAATATTGAGGTTTTCGATTTCTATGTGAGATCCTTAGCGCCACGATAGTAAGTTTCAATGTGTTTCCGTATTTCAATATCAAATTTCTCCCCTGGATAGTGTCCATCCTCAAAATTAATCCGGACCTCTTCATTCATGATGTACACGGCCAATACCCCGTCAATGTGAACGTGGAAAAGTCTTTTTTTGTCCATCTTTACAATTCTTATGGGGACCAGCCCTTCTGCTGTAGTAATATAGAATTTACTATTTTTCACGGTGATAACTGTCTTTAGAGTTTGGCTTGCGATGCCTTCAGACAAATATACTGCCCAAAGGTGCAGTTGGTGTGCTGATACTTTTGTATTGAAAGAAAATTGTATATATCTTACCAATTTATCTGCATTTGCAATTATTTTGTTATAATATATAACTATCTGAGATTAAGGTTTGTATTGATTTTTGAGTTTACATACTGATATTTGATGTGTTTTTTGTTATATTTTAATATAACAACAAATGATTTCATTTGGTTCATTTTCCATACATGAATCATGAAATTGAGGACATCCATAGGCTGAACGCAATTAGGGAAGCCCTCTTGAATAGAAAAAAGGAAAAGAGGATCAGTTATAGAAGCCTGGCAGCGACTGCAGACGTTGAAGTAGGAACAGCTTATAATTTCATTACGGGAAAAACCGACATTACCATGTTAAATCTTATGAAATTAGCCAGGGGGCTAGACTTTACCCTTATTGAGTTGTTACAAACATCAAAATCCTAATATAAACACGTAAGTTTCCTCGACACTTCCAAAAGGTTTTGAGACACCAAAACCTTCTTATTAATCTTTCGTCAGGTAGTTCTGAGACGAAGAATGCCGCCTTTGTTTTAGGCGGCATTTTCATTTATCTACGGTTTTTCTGGATATGGGATTGAGCAAGTACATCAATCGGAATTTGTAGTGCGTATCTCAGATCATTGTGGTTTAGGAGATATTCTTTGCCTTGTATTTTTCGCTGAACGACTATATTGTCTCCGTCAAGATTTAGCCGTCTGATATCTCCCCAACGGACCCCTCTAAACAACAGTTCCTTGATACGCTCATTTAATATTAACGTGAGTAAGTTTCCGGAGCTTGCGGTTCTTGGGGTGAATGAGCTATCATATCGCATTTTAAGGAACGTGTTCAGTACAGCCAATGCGTCGTTATCCTGGCCTTCTCTTGCGAGGCATTCCGCCTGGATTAAGTACACCTCGTCTGCTGCCAGTCCACAGAACATTTGAACTGATGCCGATCCATCATAGTTACCGCGAAAGGACCAGGTACTATCTATATTTTGGGAGAAAAACAGACGCCGGCGCAGGTCGCCTGGTGGATAGAGGCTCAGAAGATTGGTGTCCACTTTACTAACCGTAGGATCAAGTAGGGTATTGTAGTTTCCGGTGATATGGAAAATGACTTCTGAATTATACCTTTCAAATGGCGCATCCGAATTGATTAAATTATAATCTAAGATGTTTAATCCCTGATTCATGCATAGGGATGCATATTTACCAGCCTCTTTATAATTGCCAATAGATAAGTATATCCTTGCTAGTAGTGCATATCCAGCCGACTTACTTGGCCTGGTTTTATATGGAACTTCACTGGGTAAATCAGGTAATGCGTTCTGTAGATCATCCAATATAGTGCTATAACAATCCTTAATAGTACTACGGGTGGATTCACTATTGATATCTGAATTGAGTTTTAGCGGAATGCCGGGTTCGTCTCCATTTTTTGAACTAATTGTGTATCCCAATGAAAACTCCTGCAATAGAATATAGTGGGCCATTGATCTATAAAATAGCGCGGAGGCTTTAATCTTCTTCTTTCGATCCGTATCTCTATCCTCTATTTTTTCCAAAGTCTCCAAAACTAGATTTGTGTTTAGAATTATTCTGTAAGTCAGGAACCAATCTCCGGAATAGCTGGCTTCCTTATCAAATATGTACATTAGCCTATCAATCTGTTGTATAGACTTCCAATCACTATCTGTTATATAATAGTTGTCGGAATACACCTCTCCACCAATCGGCCATAATAGATTCATGGTCATTGCATCATCCAGCATAGCTTGTAGGTCGTTTAATGAAGAGGGAACAACAAGGCTTTTATCTGGTTTAATATCAAGATATTTTTTGCAACTTGAAATATTGAAAAGTATAGTAAGCATCAAGCCTACTGCAGAAATTATTTTATACTTCATATTATGTGTTTAAGAGTTAGAATGACGTTTTTACTGCAATGGTGTAGTTGCGAGGTGGTGGCATTTTGCCATAGTCTGGGTCGATTTTGAATTTGTTCGCGCGATAGAGGACACCAACATTATTAATGTACAGTTGTAATGATATTGCCTTCAGAATATGCCCCTGTTTTATCTCCGGGCGAAATAATAGGCAAATGTCTTTTAACCTTACAATGTCTGCCTTCTCCACCAGTATTTCGGAGTTCTGGTAGAATTCATCCCTAGCATTGTCAAAAGGATAGACCATTGCTGGCACATTAGTTTTTACCTCATCACCAGGTTGTTTCCATCTATCATAATAGTCTGCATTCATGTACCAATTCGCAAAGCCACTATAGTTAACTGAAGGGCGGCGAAAGTAATGTCCAATTTTCCAGGTGATAGTTGAACTGATACTCCATTTTCCATATGAGATGGTAGGTTGCATTGACCCATACAATGGCGGCAAGCTGCGTCCATTGTAGACAAGCTCATCTGTTGTAGTTTCTGATTTGATAGCCCGATAGTCTTCACTGGGCTTCCCATGTAGATAGCCGACTGGATTTCCTTGTGCTGAGAGTCCCGCCCATTTGTATGAGAAGATAGCATCGGTTGGAAACCCTTCAACTGGATTAATACCGGAATTTATGTAGCTACTAGCTGAAGGATAGTGATAAAGATAGTTTGTGATTTTGTTCAGACTATAACTAAAAATACCATCCAATGCCACCTTTACCTTTCGATTTAACGGCAGCGCGTGAAATGTAAAGTCAACTCCATGTGATGCAATTGCTGCCGAATTTCTACTTACAAACATTACACCCGTTGTTGGGTCAATTGCTGTATTTCCTATAAGATCAGTACTCTTCTTGTGGTAGTACTCTATGGTTCCGGATACCACGCCATTCCCAAGTTCAAAATCAACACCAACGTTCAAAGTCCCTGTTTTCTCCCATTTCAAATTAGGATTAGGTGGTGACACAAGTGTGGCAAATGGGGCGTCAATAAAATTGTCTGTTGAAGTACCATACTGAATTATTGGCAATGCGGATAACGTATTCTGTAGATTTCCACCATAACCGTAGCTTATTCGCAAAGCTAATTCAGAAATGGCTTGTACGTTGAAGAAAGACTCTTTGTTTATATTCCAGCGGAAGCCCGTAGACCATAATGGAACACCACGTTTATTGGTATTTACTCCCAGTAGGTTAGATGCGTCTTTCCTAACACTGCCTGAGATTATATATCGATCTTGCACGTTATAGGCAACATTACCATAGTAACTTGTAAATCTATAAATTTGGCCGGTGTATGCTTGGGGGTTCGGTACTTTTTGCTGTCCTGCCAGATTTTGATAAGTTCCAAAGGAGCTTATGTAATCTATCGGTGAGAAAGTTAGTAAATCCGGATTGTAGTTATACGTTCGATTAACCTCACCATTTATCTTAGATTCTTTAATCTCAGCACCGACTATTGCTGTTATCTCATTTGACATTATTTTCTTTTGATAGTTCATTTGTTCCCGAAGATGGTAGGTAGTTGAGCGACTGGTTGTGAGATCATAGATTGGTCCAATAGGAATATGATGGATGATCTGGTTATCCACGGACCCGGTGTAGATATTTGCCAGGTTTCTGGTAAAATAATTATCTGGGCTATAAAATATAGGATTCTCAGTTCTCTGATCTTCGATTTGAAACTTAGTGTCTAAGCTAAAGTCCTTGTTTAGTTTAATTTTTACATCAGTGTTTAATCTGATATTATTATACCTGTTGATGTTGTCGATTGTGAATTGGTCCTGCATAGGCACGTATTTCCAAGGTAGCAATATCCCTTTTCCTGTTGTGTCTTTAAAAGCAGATCGGTAGTCCTTTGGTAGGGATGCGAATGAAGCATCTTCATTTACAAGTTTTGCATAAGGGTAATATCTGGTCTTTGCTCCACCGGGAGTGATCTTATCTGGGCCACCGTTGTCTTGCCTGGTAGATGAGTGAGTATAGGCAATACCTATTTTGGCATCTAGCCACTTCTGAAATTTATAGCTGTTTTCTGCTCTTACTGTTAATCGGTCCATTGTATTTTGGACAAGGGAGCTTTGTTCGTTATCATAGCCGATAGTGAGCAAATATGCGTGATTGTTTGTACCACCACTAATGTTAACTGCCACTTGGTTATTAACTGCAGTCTGGTATAAGTAGTCCCGCAAGTCTTTTCTGAAATTGTTGTTACGAAGTAGGTCTATTCGTTGCATAGCAATTGCGCTGGACACTAAGCCTCTTTTAGCGCTGTCCAATAGTTCGATAACTGGTGATAAAACTGGAAACCTTCGCCTATTGTTTAAATCATTATTATAGTATCCCTTTTGAAATAGATCTATTTCCAGAGAGATATAATCGGTAGATTGTATCGAATAGTCTTTAAGTAAGTTCGGCCGTTCTGAAATCGAAGTATTTGTTGAAATGGTCACCTTCGACTTACCATTAAATGCAGCTTTCTTGGTAGTTAATACGATTACACCATTTGCTGCCCTGGCCCCCCAAATTGATGCGGATGCAGCATCTTTCATGATAGTAATCGATTCTATATCGTTTGGGTTAATACTGCTTATTTCATCCACTGGAAAATTATCTACAACAAAAAGCGGTGTGTTATTTGCAAAAAGGGTATTTCGGCCTCTAATGAAAATCTTCTCTGATGCACTTGTATTGTCAAATAACAGTGTAGAAGTCCCCTTTAGGTATTGAGTAATGTTGACATTGAACTGTCGATCAAGCGATGCCCTGGTGATTCGTTCAAAAGCGCCGGTGGCTCGTTCCGCTGGAACAGATTGATACCCTGTTGAGACCTCGACCTGTTTGAGTGTGGTATTAGAGGGGGCTAAGATGATCTTCAGTTCATGTCCTGAGTACTGAATTGTTATTGGAACTGTATCACTGTTGAATCCTATATTTGACACAAACAATGTGTCAGGGAGTTGAAAAGAAGGTATGTTAAATACCCCATCTTGATTGGTGCTAGTTATTCCTCCTTTACTGGCGCTGCGTATAGTTGCACCAACAATGACAGTGCCCGCGGAAGTAGTTACCCTTCCCACTATAGTTGTTTTTCGATCTTGTGCCAACAACTGTTGATCTGATAGCAAGATGATTATAGCAGCTATGCCAACGAAATTAAGAACCAATTTGTGAATTTTATATATGGAAGTACTATTCATTTTTCGATTTTTTTTCTATTACGAGATATTCAGTCGGAGTTGTTAGGATTTTATAACTGAACCCCAACTGGTTTAGTTTTCTAATTAACGATGAGGTATCTGATATTTCTCCAGCCACGTTTATGTATCCCTTTATATGTGTGCTGTCAACAATTGGAAGAAGGGAGTTAATGTTGTTTAGTGTATAGAGGAAGTCTCCAATTGTTCCATCTGACATTGATAAGAATGTCCCATCGTTGCTATAACTTGTTTTTATCTGATTCTTTGTTGATCCGGTTATTTTACCACTGTAGCCTGTAATTATAATGTTCGGAGTGTCCTTTGTTGTTAGGTATATATTTGTATTTGTATATTTCTTTAAGTCCTCCAGCATGTATGGTTTTAGCGATGTTTCAGTTGATATTCTTGTATCATAACAGTATGTATTTTTGCGTTTCCATTCTTCATAGTATTGATAGGAGCCAGTCGGTATATATTTGGATTTGTCGCCTGCAGGGAGTATAATCCTATTTCTTGTGAGTATCATAAACCTGTTAACAGCCATCAGTGCCATTTCCGGTATTGTCCAGTTGATGGCATATCGCCGGACAGTTTTTTTAATTGTATCAAATTGGATACCGGACCTCGTCTGTAGTCCCTTTGCGTATGGTACAAATACACTATAATATAATGGGCCTTCTGGTGCGTCCGTTAAACGGGAGCTTACAGATGGGCTATCATACAAAAATTCTTTCTCAGTGAAGTCCAGTTCTGATGGCCTCTTTCCACTTAAGTATAGCTTTATATTTGAGTCGATTAAATATTCTTTTGTTGAGCGAAAGAATGTGGAACCTTCTACTAGCCAGTAGATATATGGTAGTGAATAGTGTTGGAATGTCCGATTCAGAATTTTGTCGGAATAAACAATAGGTAACGAAATGCCGATCTGGCGCCGCGCGAGAAAGTTTTGAATCGTTTTCGTGTCCTCTTTGGTAATCAGGAGAATTTGCACCGAATCATTATCCAATTGTAATTTCTCAAGTTCTTGGATATTTGATATACAGGCGCTGCAGGTGGTTGCAAAGAAATCCAGTATAATATGCCTCTTTTTAAAGGATGCAATGGACTTCAGTTGTGGCCTCCCATTGAGTAGTAAGTTATTCTTATGTGTCAATATCTCGGTTGACGTAATAGGTTGTCCTTCTAATGATATGTACGGCAATAACATACCCAGAAGAAAAAATAAATTTTTCATGTCAGATCTTGATTTTGTAAAATAAATGTGATGTGATCTAGTGAAGAGGGCTATATCCTTAGCCCTCTGTTGTGGGTAGTACAGAGAAGAAAAATTGGGCGGATAGAAATACGCCCACGCAGTTTCCTCGAATTTAACTCACAGCCTGTATGGCTGTAACAGCGGTATTACAATCGTTGTATTTAATAATTGGAAGATAAGGAAAAGCAACAATTTTACGGGGATACACAAAAAAAATACGTGGGTTAGTCCCCATCTACCCCAACAGGCTGCGACACCCCCAGGCTGAATGAAGACGCCCACGCAGTTATGCGCGAGCGTTTTTCCTTCATTCTCTCAGCCTGTAGATCCAAAGTCGCAGTTTGTTGGAGCCAAGATTGAAGCAAAACGCTTACAATTTCAATTAAAACGAATTGCAAATTACATTATAATACTATACGTTGTACTTTTTTCCACTTCTAAAACCGAATTATATTTTTTTTGTTGTTAATAAATATTTAGCCCCAAGGTAAATAATATAAGTCATAAGACAAAATAAATTAGGTACAAGGTTATAGTTGATTGAAAATCATTTATTTTCAGGTAGTTACTTTTGCTTATAAGTAAATAAAATAAGGTTATGGGCAAAGAAGATAAGGCAGAAGCTAAAGTTGATAGTCCGAAGCTAGTGTTGAACCGAATTGGCGCAGTGTTGAAAGAGAAAGGAATGTCAAATGAAGACCTTGCCGGGAAGATCAAGGTTGCGCCATCAACTGTTTCCCAGTATGTAACCAATACCGTTCAACCGAGCCCACAAATGTTTTTTCTTATTGCCTTAGTAACTGGCTCGGATGTACGGGAATTATTTGTATCGTTGAAGGACCGGAGTCCCCAAGAGAAGGATGAACTGATGAAAGAGCTGTTGGCTTTTACTTACAGGTCGAAACGAACGAAGCCTAAAGACAAAAATGTTTAATAGAAATTACCAAGCATTACCACATATCGATTGACGTTATGATGAAAGTGTTATCTGGTCATGTTTAAAATCTATTCATTTCCTGTTCATTTTATATGGGAGCTTAATTGCGAATTAATATTCCTAAATTGCTCTCTATCGTCCTATGTGTATAGTCCCAAAGCTGAGTATCATGTGGATAAAAAGGAATTTGGGGTTAACAAACAATGGATGAAAGGCCGGTTCTTGATTCTTCTCGAACTGGCTTTTTTATTCGTTTCACCAGTTGGTACTTGATAGTACTTTTTTGTGTAGTAGACTATACTAATTCAATCAAGTCATCAAATTATGAGAAAACCACAAAAGCAAGCTGGAATGACGATTATAGTCCGTATTTTGAAAAACTCTTTTTTCTTTGAACAGAAACATGTTAAGATGTTACCAGCATTTATTTTCCTTAAAGGAAGATACCCCTATTATCGCATACATGATATTCTGTCCAAAATAGAAACAGATAAGCATTCCCAGGAAGCTGTAAGAGAGCTGGTTATTGATACGATAACAAAGGACACGATAATTTGGAGAGGTGAAGAGAAAGAAAGAAAGGCTAAATATCGCAAGGACATCAAACAGCCGAAACCCGACAGATTTGGCTTTATTTGATTTTATTAACTATCCAGGGAATAATATCATATTGATTTATGCTTAATGATAAGACATTGCTTTCAGAATTAGATTTATTACTATCAGATTTCTGGTCAGTTCAATTGTAGCGCAGCACAGGAAGCGGAACTAAATTCTGAAAAGTCAAGGAGTGCGGCACCCAGTTCACAAATTACGGGCATGGGTCTCTGCTATTTGTGCGATAGTAGCAGCGATAGCGGCTGTCATTGAATTATTTAAATAATGTACGTTTCAAGAACTGTTCTTTATATGAACTCACCTGTATTTTCTGCCCTTGCAGTAATTTTCGGATGTATGATGCTAATGCTCATAACTCTTAAACTGATTGAGTGGATGGGCAGGAAAATCAAATTACAGTTACTGGTTTCAGACGATTTTGAAAGTAGTGGAAATTTAATGGCGGCCACTTTTTTTCTAATGTGTATTCTTGGAGCTATATCATATAGGCCGGCCATTCTTGTCTTAGGTGTTTTGATAGTGACATTAATCTCTCTAATCTTCATTCGGGCTATCAGATGTGCAATAAAAAGACGAAGAACCAAAAGAAAACGGGAGCAGTAACCATCTTCTGTTGATTACATATTTTTCCGGATTGTAACCCTCGTTACAATAGCTTAAAAATGGGCAGATATGAGTGGCGATTTGCTACCAGCATCCGGAACCTAATCTTCCCTTCCCAAGATATTTGTTTGCAGGACGTTGTTTACCATTTTTCCGGCGTATAAATTTGTCCAGAATAGTTTTTTTAGGAACAAGTTGCTTTCTCAAATATAATTTCCTTCCAAAGCATCATCATGGTAAGTTTCTCTTGTTTTTTTGGGGAATGATGTTTATAATTTGATAACTTTTCAGTATGAAAATAAAGTCAATTTGGAGCCTCCTTTTACCTAGTTTATTGGTCGTAGCATGTACTTCCAAAAAGGAGTTCTCTGCTACGGATGCCGAGAAGCTATTACGTACCGTATTTCCAAAGGAATTGACGGAAACAATTGCTGCCGGTGATCCGGCAACTAGGATTAAAATCGATGAAACGTCATTGGAGAAAGAGGGGCTTGTGACCGTACGAAGGTCCAATAACATCGACAGTCCTTTCATATTCTTCACCTCGAAAGCTGGAAAATTTCTGATGAAGACAAAACCGGAATTGGAAAAGCAGTATTTCCAGGAAGTATTAGTTGCCAGACAGGATCTAAATCGTATAATCAACATTCAAAAAACTGGCGAAGGTACTGTATCAACTACCTATACGGTGAAATACACAGATTTGACCCCTTTTGTACAAATGGCGAATCTCACCATAGATTCCACCAAAATCTTCACAGCGAATTTTGTCCAGAAGCCCGATGGGACTTGGATGATCGAAGGTTCACGTTAAAATGGATTGCCTTTGTAGCAACCCGTCGAAAACGGATGCATGTATGGATACGCTATATGGTGTTCCCGTACATGCATGCATCTACTGTATGTTACTTGATCGGGACTCACGGTCATTTGGATGCTTTTATAAGGGTGAATACACCACATTCCCATACGATGCGTTTATCCATTCTTTTTATTACTTGTCTGTTGTTCTGATTTCAATTCTGAAATAGCGAAACTCCAGCAAATGGATGGATGGATGGATGTGTATTTATACGATACCTGCATGTATTCATCCATTTTTTATTCAGCAAAGGATATTGCACATGTCTAAAATTGTTAGATTCCTGTAAATGGATGGATGGATGCGTATCTATATGATACCTGCGTGCATCCGTCCATTTTTTGTTCAAGAAAAGGTATTGCACATATAAATGGATAATACTTCCTTCCCTTATAACCTGAATGGCCGTACGTATTCTTCTTTTCATCCCCACAGCATCCTTTGTTGCATTTTTATTTATTTTATACAAACTGTTTTTCAATCTATTAGACGACCTACTAGTAGGTGTGGAAGGGGAATACTGTATTCATTAGTTACATCTTTGCATTGAGATGTATTAGTTAACCATTTAATCTACAATTATGGAAACTGCAATTGTGAAGAAAATAGAAATTCTACTGGAAGAAATGAATCAGGACGTAGATTCCATGGCTGAGAAAGAAAGTGAATCGCGAGTTAGGGATGCTGCAACAGTAATAACAAAATTGATGGAGTATATAAAAAGGCTTGACGACATTATTCTTTCTGGGTCTATTAGCGTTCATGAAGAGATTTTCATTTTTAAAAACCTTCGACCCCTATTCGATGGGCGCCTGGTCCAATTTCAGAGAATCCTTGAGTTTGAACAAGCATCGATCTATCTCGATCTTGTCTCCCGAAAAGATCTGATTCAAAAAACATTAAGAAGCCTGGAGCAATACTTTCAAGAAAATCTCGAACTGATTTCGTATTTGGAAATGGGACATAGCTATCTGGATAGTTTTTACTTCTCGAATAGCGGAGGTATGGAGCCTGCAATGATTGATGATGTATATCTATTTTGTGACAAAAGATTAAACACGGCAATGAGTTGCAAACTTGCTATTATAAAAGGGTATAACTGGTTTTCGTCTTATCTCCATACCGTAGGAGAAGAAGGAGAACAGTATTTCAAATCGTTAGGAAATAGGGGAAAGAAACTAAAGTGGGTGTTTTCTAAAAATGATTTTGTAGAGTATGTATACTTAATATATTCAAGCGGGGCATTTGGTAACGCATCAATTCGAGATGTAGCAGATGTTTTAGCAGAGGCTTCTGGAATTAAAATGCCCAATCCATATAGGATATTCCAGGCTATAAGGATACGGAGAAACAGAACGCAGTTCACCGATAGAGCTACCGGCAATCTTATAAAGCTAATGGATGAGACAGACGAGAATCCGAGATGAATTTTATACAGCTTTATAAATGGTGTATATGGTAGATGTTGGAATCGCTCACATTTGTACTGTCATCAAAATTACTAATGTAAAAAAATACAGTGATGTTGTCTAATGTGTCTTGGGGAGTATTTTTTACAGTCCTGGGGATTGCGGGAGTGATCTATTACGCCGTGGTGCTGTTGTTGTATGGTCGTGTTGGGGTGCGTAATGATCGCCCGCCTAAACCCAGGGTTAATGAAGAAGAAAATCAGAATAATAAGCGGACCTGGCAGTTAGTGTCAAATAATGAAAGGCATGTGCTTTCTGAGATGGAGGCTGATGCGGCTGATCATGGCGTTCAGGTAGAGGAAGATATTCCTTATATAGCGCCAAGCCAAGAGGAACTTGCCTTAGATGCAATGGCCTCCTTGGTAGATGTTACTGAAGAAATTATTACAGAGGGTATGCAGACCAGCGATATCGCGTCCATCCTTTATAAAATACAGATTGAAATTTCTCGATTCCCAGAGCTGTCTGAAGGCTCGTACCGAAGTATTGTTACAAATTTGGTCAGCCGCCAGTTGCAGTCAATTGCAGGCATAGAGGCAAGCGAGTCTCAATTGAATATGCTTTGGACCCCACCTGCTGTTTTTTAGCTCTATCCCCACTCTGAATTTCTAAAATCTAAATACTGGAAAATGAAAATTGTGACGTTGAAAAGCGGCTATAAGCTGCTGTGCAGGAGAAAATATTATTTGATTTGGTGCCTGGTGAATCTGACAGTATCCATCATGGTTGAAGCCCAGGGGAAAGAGGGTATTATGGCCGCCGAAAAAGAAGTGAAAGGATATTTTTCTACCGGCGTTGATCTTATGTATGCCGTCGGAGCTGTCAGTGGCTTGATTGGGGCGGTCAAAGTATATCAAAAATGGAACTCGGGCGATCAAGATACGAGCAAGGTCGCGGCTTCCTGGTTTGGATCATGTGTGTTCCTTGTTGTCGTGGCGACTGTTTTAAAAGCTTTCTTTAAAGTTTAGTTTTATGACAAACCTACCAGTGGTAAACGTTTTCGGAGACGAGATAATTGTTGATATAAAAGATAATTGCGTTTACAGTGCTATAGATGTTGACAATAGATTTTCGTTTTCGCAAATGCAGTATATGCCAGGCGCTTGTACGTACAGATTTATGTATGACACATCGCGCCACGCATTCGCTGGAATAGAAATGGCCTGGCCAATTCCGGATTCTACTGGGATGGTTGAAATTCCTCCAAAGATGGTTTTAGATCCATACACGGCATGTCGCCTGCCAAAAGGGATGTTAAGGGACGAAGAGCTGCAATATGAAATTGTAAATGCAGATTTTTTTTACGCCAGAGTTATACCGAAGATATACTTGCTAGATAAGGAAGAGTATTTCCTTGACGCTGTTAATTCGGTGCTGATTGGTGATAAAGTATATAGACCCATTGAAATACAAAATCAACCGGCACAAATGGCAAAGCAACTTGGACATATAGTGCCAGTAGGGTCTGAGTGTGGAAAAATGGTGTTTCTCAATTTTGATGAAATATTTCGGATAGACAAACACGGTGCAGGCATACTAGCGGCTGGTTATGAAAGGTATTATGAAGCGATTAGTTTGAAAGAGGCATTGGTACAAGGTAAGACCCGGCATAGGAATGGTGAAGAAAATGACCGCCAAGGGAAATCATTTCGCAGACGACTTTAGACGTGCTAGCTCTCAGTAGTTAATCCTGGGTCAATGTTGGTTGAAAAAAGTTATCGATATGGTGGAATCTAATGTTGTCGATATTATGGGTATTGAAATGACGCTGGATGTTTCAAATGAATGTTTGCGAAGTCCATTTTATCCGCATAAAAAAATGTATTTCAAGGATATGTTGTGGCTTCCAGGGAGCGATTCACCTTGCTTTTTTTTCAATGCACTAAGTCATACCATTCATGAAGAAGGATTTTCAAAATGGCCTCCACCCGGTCACGTTGAAGTAATAGAGCTGCCTAAGAATATCAATGACCTATTTGATAAAGGGTATGAAACAAATTCACCTGAGTTATTTATAGGACGTATTCTGCCAAAAGTGAAATCTGTTTTTGGACCAGAATATATTTTGGATTCGGTTCAGCTACGGTTCATTGGCGAACGAAATATTATTCCTATCAAAGTGCCTGATTCTTTTGTTAGAGGAAAATCACAGGGTCATTTTAGACCTTCTGATAGATTTACAGTTGAGGAACCTGTATCAATGGATACTAAGACTTTATCTTTTTTGGACCCTGCCGGCGTGCTAATCCTGATGAACGGGTATAATACCTACTATTCCCAAATGAAGGGATTAATTGAGCGAGAGAAGAACACTCGCCTGGTTAGGAAAAAGCAAAGAGGGGGGTCGGAGGAGCTGGCTAAATATCGGGAAGAGGTCCTGGAAAGAAAACACGATTTTATTAAACGAATAAGTAGATAATATTTTTTTTCATGATTGTATTTGAAATCAATAAGGGTGTTAACAAAGAAATAGAGTTTAGAGGCTTAAAAGCACAGTATGTAGCCTACCTCGCGGCTGGGTTAGTCGGTTTGTTAATACTTTTTGCGGCAGCGTATATAGCAGGGGTACCGGTGTATTTCATCATACCTACAGTTGGGATATTAGGTTTTCTATTGTTTACCTATGTCTATAAGTTCTCCCATAAGTATGGGGCGCATGGATTGATGAAAAAAATTGCATTCGGAAAAGTACCCACTGCTATTGTCTGCCGTGATAGAAAGATTTTTACCTCGCTGAGTAAGTAGACATGGCGGGTTTGATTTTAATTCGGATTCTACATGAAGCATGAACTGTTCGATAGCCTTTGGAGTTATCTGGTGTCAAATAATCCCAATGAACTTATCTCAGTTGAGAAAAAGAGAAATATTAGAGAAGTGATTTGGGATAAGATCAATGGTATTGATGATTTGATTAAGCAAATGGAGCATGATGGTGTGCCACAGATCACAATAATTGAGGTTTGTATGCATGAACTTACACAGGACTTTATCCCTTCAAGGTATCAGTATATATCGGAAATACTAGAATCGGAATTTGAGGATATGTATTTAACCTTGGTTGAGACAGGTTCGTTGACATATGAAATCTGCAACTTGATTGAAGAATGTGGGGACGTTTTTAATAGCTTTTCATTTTCTGTTGAAACGGAAGATGATGTATTTCTTGAATATGCGATTATAGGTACAATTGCTAACTATTTGGGTGATTGAATCTGGTTTTTGAAACTGTTGTGATTATGGGTTATAGTGCTGTTGAAAAGTTTCAGGATAATATTGCTGCAATAAAAATTGCACTTAGGTTTGATGGGAATTCAGCCCTTTCTCATTCCGATATAAGCCAATTGAAAAAATATAGCGGTTTTGGGGGGCTAAAAGCTGTTCTTTATGAGCCTGGAACTGAAGATAGTTGGCGTCAACAGGATGCATCTGATGCTGATATGAAGTTGCGGGAGCTTGTGAATGAGCTTCACGAGCTTCTGAAGAGTGAGTTGAGCTTCTCTGATTATAGACTGGCTATTGGGTCCATTAAAAACAATATACTCACAGCGTTTTATACACCGGATATCGTTCCCAAAGTATTGTTCAATGTCCTGCGTGAGAATCGAATCTTCCCGCAGAAACTATATGAACCATCGGCAGGAGCTGGTATTTTTATTCAGGAATTTTTGTCCCAACTTTCACAAGCTGAAGTGAACGGGGATAAAGGTGTCACAATTGTTGCAATTGAGAAGGATATCGTCACTGCAATGATATTGAAAGCTATCCTCTCCGAAAGTCCAGTAAAATGCGATGTGATAAACTCACCATTTGAATCAACTGGAAGTAGTCATAGCCAATCGAGTGATTTAGTTGTTAGTAATATACCTTTTGGTGATATTAAGGTATTCGACCCATTAATCGATAATAGAGACCTGACATCTCATATTCATAACTACTTTTTTGCTAAAGGTCTGGACAAACTTGGTGAAGGTGGCATCTTGGCCTTCATAACAACAAGCGCGTTTCTCAATACACCGGGGAATAGGCCCGCTAGGGATTACCTGTTTAACTGCTCAGACCTTATAAGTGTCGTTGCTCTTCCTGATAATCTGATGAAGGATACCGGAAACACCGAAGCCGGGAGTCATTTGATTATTACGAGAAAAAACAGTGCGAAGAAACAATTGTCAGAAGCGGAACAAGAGCTTATTGAGACTGTTATAAGAAACGCACCTGCTGGTGATTATCATTTTAATTCTTACGTAAACAAGCATCTTTCTGATATTGCCCTTGGTGAAATATCTGAGGGTACCAACCAATATGGTAAGCCGATGCTTAATATTTGGTATTCCGGTACAATTGACACTATCGGCGCACCACTGGAAGATCGGTTATCGTTGGATTTTAAAGCAAGATTTGATCAGTCAATTCTCAAAGTCGAGAATATTTCTGAAACAAAGGAAGGAAGAAAATTTGATTTCCTAAAAGTGCCGGAGGCATCGGACGAGGAACCCGCAAAGGCAATTCAAGGGGGCTTGTTCTCTACAAATCTGGCCGGATCTGCAAATCGCGCATTTGATTATATATCCTTATCCGATACGAAGTTCATTTCTAAGGAAACCGCTGAAGTAGTATCTATTATCAGAACTACTGAGAATCCCAATCACGAATCCTTTGTCCTTATTAGAGCTAGAAAGGAAGGTGCAAGAAAATGGAAACACAGAATATTTTCAAACGTCAAGCAGATAGCCGTGCCGACTGCATGGTTAGAAACACCTGAACTCATTTCGGCGGTAAAGGAGTTTTCTGCTCAGTTAAAGGATTATGGATATGACTACATCTATGAGGGTGACTTAACCCTGGAGTCCACTTTTCAATTAAAAAATGACGCACCTGAACCTATCCATCGTCTAAAGTCATTTTACGAGAATGGAACACTGGTACATTTCCAGGGTAGATTTGGCGTTTTATCCAATGTAGACAAAGAGAACGACCAGGCCGTATTCACTGCTCTACAGTTTAATGATAAAGACAGTAAGTTTCTTGAAAGATACATTGAGATGCGAGATTGCTATTTCGATCTGGTATCTAAGGAAATGGTTCTGAAGATTGAACAAGGTGCTATAAGGGAAGCACTCAATGAACGATATGATGATTTTACCGGTACATACGGGAAGCTAAATTCTTCTGGAAACAGAAATTTGATTTTGAAAGATGGAGCGCACGGACTAACAGTTCTGTCAGCACTTGAGAGGAAAGATGGTGAGAATCTACTTCGTGGGGATATACTTACCGGTAGTCTTGTGAAGAGGAAAGAAACGTATTTGACGGATGATCCTCATGAGGCTATGGCCATAAGTTTGAATGAAAGGGGAAGTGTAGATCTGCCTTATATAGCCACAATGTTACAACAGGACGAGAGTACAACTATTGAACTACTCGGTAGTAGTATTTGCCTGAATGCTGAAACGCGTTCCTGGGAACCTAGTGATAGATATTTAAGCGGTAATGTTGTTGAAAAACTAGAGAAAGCGGAAGATGCATTGGCGGAATCTCCAGAAGATATTTTTCTTCAGCACAGTTGCGCGGCTCTGCGTCAGGCCCTTCCGGACCCAATCCCATTTGACTTGCTCGATTTTAACCTTGGCGAGCGTTGGATACCCGTAAGGCTCTACGGGGAGTTTGTTTCTCAGGTGCTTGGCACTAACTGCGAAGTGAATTTCCTTAGATCTGTCGATGTATTCAAAGTAAAAATTAATGGGTCGAGATCAAAAGCTGATATAGAATTTACCGTCAAAACAAAGGACCGACGTAACAGCTCACCGGAGGTGATTTTTGAAAACGCATTGGAAAATACTTCTCCGTATTATACATACTCTATCGAGACTCCGACTGGCGTGATTCGTCTGCCTGATAACGAAGCAATACAATCGGCTCACCAAAAGATTGAGGGTATCCGATCTCTGTTTTCTGAATGGCTTGCACAACTACCAGAGACACGAAAGCTGGAACTTCAGGACCTGTACAATAGAACATTCAACTGTTATAAGCTAAGGACCTATTCAGGAGATCACTTAAAGTTTCCTGGGCTTGATAGACAGCGATTGGGATTAGGGTTGAACGAACAGGGGGTTCCCGATTTATATAAAAGTCAACGAGATGCGATCTGGCGGATAATCCAGAACAGGGGCGCTATTATCGATCATGAAGTTGGACTTGGAAAGACACTCCTTCTGATTTGTGCCGCTAAAGAAATGAAGCGTCTACAAATCATCAATAAGCCGATGATATTAGCTTTGAAGGCTAATGTTGGTCAGATTGTCGAAACATTTAGACGAGCTTATCCCACCGCCCGCATACTTGCACCGGCTAAAGAGGATTTTACTCCTTCAAGACGTAAGCAGCTATTTCATACCATTAAGAATAACAATTGGGACGCGGTAATAATTACCCACGATCAGTTTAGTAAAATCCCGCAGTCCCTAGAAATCCAAAGTCAAATAATTGGAGAAGAACTCGACAACCTTCAAAAAGATTTGGATACTCTTGGAAAGTTAGGTGCAAAGGTTACAAAGGAGATGAGGAAAGGGCTTGAGAAGAGGAAAGCAAACCTGACGGCCAAACTATCGGAAATCACTAATAACATTGAAGGTAAGAAGGATCAAGGAGTTTCATTTAGCGATATGGGTGTAGATCACATTTTCGTTGACGAAGCCCATAAGTTCAAGAACCTTACGTTTACCACGAGACACAACCGAGTAGCGGGTCTTGGTAACATGGAAGGTAGTCAGAAGGCATTGAATATGCTATTTGCTGTTCGGACATTACAGGAGCGATTTAATTCTGATTTATGTGTCACGTTCTTGTCGGGTACACCTATCAGTAATAGCTTGACGGAAATGTATCTTCTGTTTAAGTATTTGCGTCCAAAGGAGCTACTTCGACAGCAAATCGGGAATTTTGATGCGTGGGCGGCAGTTTATGCGAAGAAGTCTACTGATTTTGAGTTCTCCGTCACGAATGAAATAATTGCCAAAGAGCGGTTTAGACATTTTATAAAAGTGCCGGAGTTGGCAGTTTTTTACAGCGAGATTACGGACTATAAAACCGCAAAGAATATCGTGTTAGATCGTCCAGAAATGGAGGAAGAATTAATCAATATTTCTCCTACTGCTGATCAGATTTCATTCATGGATAAACTCATTCAGTTTGCTAAGAGTGGTGATGCTACGCTTATTGGAAGAGCGCCGCTAACAAAGGAAGAAGATAAGGGTAGAATGTTGATCGCCACCAATTACGCCAAAAAAATGGCAGCGGACATGAGGCTTGTTTCTGAGCATTACGAAGATGATCCTGGAAACAAAGTCAATGTGTGTGCAAGGAAAGTAAACGAATGGTACCAGAAAAGTGCAGAGCATAAAGGTGTGCAGATTGTGTTTTCTGATTTAGGAACTCCTAAGCCCAACGAGTTCAATTTGTACGATGCACTGAAAGAGAAATTGACGAGGGATTTCAACATACCGGCAAGCCATATAACTTTTGTCCATGACTGGACCGACGCTACTAAAAAAGAGTATATAAAGAAACTCAATCGTGGTGACATCAGAATTATTCTGGGAAGCACTGATAAGGCTGGCACAGGATTAAATATTCAAAGGAATGTTGTTGCGATGCATCACCTAGACATACCATGGAAACCTTCTGAACTAGAGCAACGTAATGGACGTGGCGTTCGTGCCGGAAATTGGGTAGCAAAGACCTACTATGGCAATAAAGTCAAGTCCTACATTTATGCGGTTGAAAGAACACTGGATAATTACAAATTTAGTTTGCTGAAGAATAAGCAACTTTTTATCTCACAGATGAAGAATTCCTCCCTTCATGTAAGAACTATCGATGAAGGAGCAATGGACGAACAAAATGGAATGAACTTTAGTGAGTACGTGGCAATACTTAGTGGTGATACTTCATTACTTGAATTGTCAAAGATTGAGAAAAAGATTGCGGCATTGGAAGGTAAAAAATCTGCATATCTCCGTGATTTATCACGCGCGAAGAGCGACTATGAACAGGAGAAGTATAACCTGGTCCATGCAGAACCTATGTTGGGTGTTTTGGTAGGTGACGAGCAGTTATACAAGAGCCGCTTACAGTTTGATAAAGATGGGACCAAAATAAATTCAATTTCTCTGAATGACTTTCATGATCCAAACCCAGAATCCATTGGCAATTACCTCATAGACCTGCGAAATAACATCGGACTTACAAAAGAAGAAAGAGCGCAGGGATTGATTGTAAAGAAAATTGGTGTGCTATACGGTTTCGATTTGTTTCAACGAACTGAGATTAAAGAGACCGACAGTGGGACAATGTCTCAAACAATTTTCTATGCAATGAGTCCATACAGTGAAATTAAATATATGCAAAGCAACGGTAACATCAATATCGACAATCCGAAGCTCGCTGCAAGATACTTTCTGAATGCTATTGACCGTGTAACGTCCTTAAAGGAACAACAGGAAAAAAAGATTTCCTCAATTAAGAATAGTTTAGGATTACTGGATAGTGTAATTCAGAAGAAGTTCGATAAAGATACTGAATTGGTACAGTTGAAAACAGAACATGCCGACCTCCAGAAAAAGGTATCAGAAAAGTTGAAAGCTACTAATAGCCCCAGTCAAGGACAGGTCAGTTCCAGTGATGTGCAGATTAGTTCAAATGACCCTCCAGAACAATTACCTACGAGATCGAAAGGAGGCCACATTCCGAGAGTTGTTGACGATAGTAGCGCCTCAGTGAAAAGAAGAATATAAATGTTAATGATTAAGTGTGTGAGATATGTTTGTGCTGTTGATAATCATTCTGATCGTCCTGAGCGCGGTCGTACTACAGATTGCGCCACCAAGAGACAAGCGAGTATCGCTCGAAAAATGTTTCCCAATTTATAAAGTCAAAGACGGCAATATCCTATCGCGGGATGGCGATATTACTATAGGGTTAAAGGTGTTTCTACCAGAGATATTTACATTGAATACTGCCGACTACGAAAACATTCATGCGACCTGGATAAAGGCAATGAAAGTGCTTCCGTCTGGTACTATTGTTCACAAGCAGGATTGGTTCGTTGAATCTTCATATAAAGCGGACTTTGAAGGTGGCGATCAATCTTTTTTGGGGAGGAGTAGTGAACGTTTTTATAACGAGAGACCATACCTTAATCATTATTGCTATTTATTTATCACCAGACGCTGCCCTGGTCGCCGACCGTCCACTTCTGTCGTTTCAAACCTACTGCGGAGGACGGCAATTGCACCAGAAATTGTGGATGAGAGATCACTATCTGACTTTTCAGATCGTGTTAGCCAGTTTCAGAGATTGATTTCAGACGGAGGGTTTATTAGAAGTGAGTTGCTAACAGATGAAGAAATTACCGGCAACGCCGAGAAGCGTGGTTTGTTGGAACAATGCTTATTTCTTCAATCTGAATCTAATCAGAATGAGCTAACTGACATATCATTCAAGCCTGAGTGGAGAATTGGTGAGAAATTTTGCCAGATGTTTTCCATTGCTGGCGTGGATGATTTGCCTTCACTATGTGGTCCAAGGATTACCTATGATCGCTATTCTACGGATCATACAAAATACAGTGTAGGATTTTCCTCTCCAGCGAATTTGCTTTTGTCTTGTAATCATATCTACAACCAGTTCATAGTCATCCAGGATACCGTTACGACGTTGAAAAATTTGGAAGCCAAGAGAAGACGTTTACAGTCATTGGCCAACTACTCCCGCGAGAATATGATCAGTCGGGATGCAACGAACGATTATCTCAATGAATCTCTTAGCCAACAGAGACAACCTGTTTCTGCCCATTTTAATATTATTGCCTGGACTGCAGATTGGAATGACACGAAAGAAGTCAGGAATAAATGCTCTGCAGCGTTTTCTCAAATGGATGCTGTTCCTCGACAGGAAGTTGTTGGAGCGCCGCAGCTCTATTGGGCTTCTCTTCCGGGCAATGCTGGTGCAATTCCCGGCAACGAATTGTTTTCAACTTTTCTGGAACAAGCATGCTGCTTCCTAAATTTTGAGACCAACTACCAAAGCAGTGTTAGTCCGTTTGGATTAAGGTTAGGTGACAGAGTTAGTGGGCGCCCCCTTCATGTTGATATTAGTGATGAATTTATGAAGAAGGGGGTTATCACAAATAGGAATAAGATTGTGATTGGTGGCAGCGGTTCTGGCAAGTCCATGTTCATGAATAGTTTGATACGAAGCTATCAAGTACATGGCGCTCATTCCGTGATCTTAGATGTTGGAGGCAGTTATGTGGGGTTATGCAACTTGCTAGGTGGGTATTATTTTTCCTATACTGAAGATAATCCCATCCAGTTTAATCCATTCTATATTGGTTCCGATGATACTTTAGATATCGAGAAACGAGAAAGTCTCAAAACACTGTTAATTGGTCTTTGGAAGCGGGAAACGGAAACATTTAACAGGAGTGAGTATGTAGCTATTTCAAACGCTCTCCAGTTGTACTATTCTAAATTATCTGACAATCCGAGCATTTTCCCTTGTTTTGATACGTTCTATGAGTTTTTGCAAGTTGACTACATGGAGGTATTAGAGAACGAACGTGTGCAGGGAAAGGATTTTGATATAACCAACATGCTGTATGTCCTGAAACCATATTATAAGGGTGGAGAGTTCTCTTTTTTATTAAATGCACGAGGGAATTTGGACCTTTTAAATCAACGGTTGGTTGTGGTAGAATTAGACAATATAAAGGACCATCCTATTTTGTTTCCGGTTGTTACTTTACTGGTAATGGAGATGTTTATCAGTAAGATGAGAAAGGTTAAAGGTGTTCGGAAAGTCATTGTAATTGAAGAAGCCTGGAAAGCGATCATGAGGAGCGGTATGGCTGAGTTTATGAAGTATTTATACAAAACAGTCAGAAAGCACTTTGGAGAAGCAATTACTGTAACTCAGGAATTATCCGACTTGATCAGCAGCCCGATTGTGAAAGATGCTATCATAAGCAACGCAGATTGCAAAATTCTTTTGGACCTAAGAAAGTTTACGAACAAATTCTCCGATATACAAAATTTGCTTGGCCTTTCCGATAAAGGAAAGGAACTGGTTCTATCTGTCAATCGGTCCAATGATCCAGCAAGACGTTACCGGGAACTTTTTATTGATTTGGGAGGGCAAGTTATGAAGGTTTACCGCTATGAGCCTAGCCCAGAGGAGTATTGGGCGTTTACTACGGAGGAATCGGAGAAAGTGAAGGTGCTTTCATATGCCAGTAAATTCGGAGGTGATATTGAAAGAGGTATAAAAGCGTTACTCCGTGATTTGTAATTTATAAAATGCACAAATGTATGAGGAAGATAACTATCGTGTGGTTGCTATGTGCTTTATTTACTATTACACCTACCATGCAAGCAAAGGCGATTATTTGGGTGGTTGTTAAGGCTGCTGCGAAAAAAATAATTATGGCGATCGATCTACAAATACAGCGCCTTCAGAACAAAACTATTGGACTACAAAACGCACAAAAGAAGATTGAGAATGTTTTGTCATCTCTGAAGTTCAAAGAGATTAATAGCTGGATGGAGAAGCAAAAAGCGTTGTATCAAAACTATTACGATGAGTTGTGGAAGGTGAAGAATGCCATTGCCTATTACAGAAACATCAAAAGTATTATTCAGAAACAGGTTGGGATTGTGGACGAATATAAACACGCTATTTCTCTTTTTAAATCAGATAAGCATTTTACGCCGGATGAAATCCGGAACATGGAGCAGGTGTATGAAGGTATACTGTCCAAGACATTGAAGAATATTGATGAGCTGACATTTGTTATCAATAGCTTCTCAACTCAGATGAGTGATGCCGCTAGATTAGAGATTATCAAAAAGGCATCTGATGCCGTTGACGAGAACTACAGGGATTTGAGAGAGTATAACTCTTCCAACGTTTTGACATCATTGCAACGCGCAAAAGACCTGTCAGAAGTAGAGAACCTCCGATTACTGTATGGCCTGGAATAATTTTATAAACTATTCAACTTTTTTTATGAAAAGACGTGTTTGTATGCTTGTATTCTTGTTTGCACTTACGACTGCTGCGTTCTCTCAATCCTTTTTTAGTCAGAAAAAGACGCAGCTAAAGTATATGGCGGCGCAGCTTGCGGCCCTGAAGATATACACAACCTATTTAAGTGAAGGGTATAAAATAGTAAAGGGGGGGCTGGATGCCTACCATGCGTTTAAACGTGGTGAGTTTAATCTACATAGTCTTTTTTTTAAGTCGCTTAAGAACGTAAATCCGGTTTTTGTGAAGTATGCCAATATACCAGACTTATTACGTCAGTCTGATAACCTCTTGTCAGCCTCGAAGAAACTAGTTAATCAAGCGAAGAACTCATCCTCGTTTACAGATAGTCAAATTCAGGCTATTGATGAAACACTGGCAGGTATGTTTGCCGCTATTCTTTCTCATTTTTCTGATGCCGCAGATATGCTTTCTAACGGTGTGTTTGAATTTTCTGAGGACGGTAGGCTGAATAAGATTGATAGTATTCTGGGTAACATAAATGATGTGTTGCAGGATATGACAACTTTCAATTATCAGTTATATAGCATTCTCAAGAATAATTCACTAACAATTAGTGAAGATGAGTTTTTAAGAACTCTTCATGGCGTCTATTCTGAGTGATTGTTTTTCCTTAAAATTTGATTTTATGAATGCAGTGTTTTTGAAGTTGAAGAAGGTGATTTGCATTCTATTATTGATAGTTGTGGGGGCCATCTTGCCTATCAAATCACGTGGGCAAGTGCAGGAACTAGCCCAACTGGCTCTCGATATTGAAAAGCTGAGCCAATTTAAACGTATCCTACAGGATATGTACCAAGGCTATAAACTTCTAACAGAAGGTTACGATAAAGTAAAGAATATTGCCAGTGGTAATTATAAACTTCATGAGGCGTTCTTGGATGCATTGTACCAGGTCAGCCCAGAAGTTAAAAAGTATCATAAAGTTGCTGAGATCATACAGTATCAAATACAACTTAGTAAACAGTACAAAGACGCGATGAAGGATTTTCGATCTAATAGTGGTTTCTCCATCAATGAACTTGATTTTCTGGATAATATGTACTCAAACATATCAAAAGCAAGTTTGAAGAACCTCGAGGATTTGCTGGCAATTTTGACACCGAACACTATTCGAGCATCTGATGAAGAGCGGCTTAAGGTAATAGATGCAATTCATGTGGAGATGTTGGAGAAGGTTGACTTTTTTAAGAAGTTCACTTCATCCAGCATTATAATGGAGTTGCAGAAGCGAAAGGAAGCCTCTGAAATAAAGGCTATAGGGTCACTCTATGACCAACGAAATTAGGTTATGATTTTAAAATGTGTTGTATGAAAAGGTGCATTGTGCTATTGTTTGTATTTGTATTGTTTGCCCCATCTTTTGCTTTTGCCCAGGGAGTTGCCGACGGCATTAATAGCCTGCAAGCTGTCTTGGATAAGTTGAAAAGTGATATGATGCCTATGTGTGGCGATTTAATAGGAGTAGGCCGCGCAATTGCTGGTATGGGCGCAACTTTTTACATCGGACACCGTGTGTGGAAACATATTGCCAATGGGGAGTCAGTTGATGTATACCCCTTACTTCGGCCATTTGTTTTGGGCTGGTGTATTCTTAATTTTCCCGTTGTGATTACTATCATGGACGGAGTATTGTCTCCTACTGTAATTGGGACGAAACAGGTGAAAGACAAATCGGACCTGGCTATTAAGGAGCTGTTTAAAAAAAAGGAGGAGATGATGAAGAGATCGGATCAGTGGCAGGCACTCGTTGGTGAGGGTGGTTCCGGTGATCGTGACTTATGGATGAAATATGCGCATAAGGATGTACAGACTGAGGATTGGAAGGAGAAAATAATGCATAACATGGAATTCGTTGCAAGTAAGCTGGCATACCGGATGCAAAACTCTGTCAAGCAGATAATATCAGTTATTTTGCAAATTCTGTATGCCGCCGCTGCATTATGTATAAATACATTACGAACCTTTAATCTCATTGTCTTAGCCATTTTGGGTCCTATAGTATTTGGTTTGAGCGTATTCGACGGTTTTCATCATACCCTAACCGTTTACTTAAGCCGATACGTAAATGTCTACTTGTGGTTACCCGTGACCAATATTCTAGCGTCAATTCTTGGTAAAATTCAGGAGAATATTTTGAAGTTGGATTTGGCGTCTCTGACTCGCGATGGCACTACCGTGTTCGGTTTATACGATACTGGATATATCATCTTCATGATTATTGGAATTATCGCATACACTACTGTTCCTAATATCGCTGAGTGGATAGTTCACGTCGGTGGCGGAAATGCATTACAACATAAAGTGACTAGGATTGCTGCTAACACTGTCAATACAGTGACAACCGCAGCAACTCAGAGTGTTGGAATGGCTACTAATTATATGAAGTCCAAGATATCAGGATGAATTTTTTGTGTGATTGATAAATGTGTGGTTTTATGTTGGAACAATTAAAAAATATAGACAGTGCTTTTAAGCACATCAGATTGTTTAGCATTGTACTGGTGATTTCTTCTGTCTTTCTAGGAGGATTTTCAATATACCGATGTACGGTGTATGCAGAGGCTGTTGGGAAGAGAATATTTGTTATCACAAATTCCGGGAAAGCGTTGGAAGCCATTGCGGCAAACCGAAGGGATAATATGCAAGTTGAATGCAGGGACCACGTTAAGGTTTTTCACGAGTTGTTTTTCTCTCTTCTTCCTGATGATAAGGCGATTGAGAATCAAATCTCAAAAGCACTTTATTTAGCGGATAGAAGCGCCAAGATCCAGTATGATAACCTAAAAGAATCAGGTTACTATAAGCAAGTGGTAGGTGGGAACATCTCTCAAGAGCTTACCATAGACAGTATTTCAGTAAGTACAGTAGAACAGCCCTTTCACTTTACATTTTATGGAAAGCAGAAGATTATAAGACCAACCAGTACAGTTTTGAGGGACTTGATAACAACAGGAGAGATACGTGTGTTGCAGGATCGTACTGATGCAAATTCGCATGGCTTGTTAATTGAAAAATGGGAAATAGTACGCAATAATGACCTCCAAATTTTTAAAAGATGAGATTGCCCAGATTCATTTTCAAGGAGCAGAACGGAGAATCTCCGGTTGGGAATTGGATTTCAAATAAAGTTGATTGTTTGTTTATCAAGATAGCGGCTTATTTGAACAGAAAGCAGTCGAACCTTTCACGGCTGCAGAAAATTCGCTACTTGGCAGTGTTTATTACAGTATTCGGTGGTTTGTCTATTTTGAGTTTAGTTGAAGTTTTTATGAGTAAGCCGCCAAGTATAGTAATTCACCAGGAGGTAGATATGCCATTAATTCAGGATGATAGAATCTACGGTAACTCGAACTCAGCTTCAGATTCAATTTACATACAGCAATACCTTAACCTCCTTGATAGTATCGGACAGACACCCGATGGACCTAAGATTATTAAAAAATTTCAAGAGAATTTATTCTTTAGTAGATGATTTTTTTTTCACTTCAAATTTTTGTGAGTTATGGCAAGTGTGATTGCAGGAGTAAATTTAAGTGATAGGAAGTTGAAACCGTTACTTTTTTTACCAGTTATTGTTGTGCCTTTTGTTGCACTCTTATTTTATTCGTTTGGCGGCGGTAAACTTCACACTGGTGAAACACAGAGTACCAGTTCCGGACTGAATTTTAATCTTCCAAACGCAGATTTTCAGGACGAAAAGCCCTCTGATAAGATGAGTTTATATGCGCAGCAGGAACAGGATTCTAGCAATTTGAACGTTGCAAGAGAATATGATCCTTACTACAAGTCTGGAGAAGGTGATACTGGAAAACCCAACGGTGGCGTTGAAGCGCCGTTTTCTGCAACTGCTTCGGATGAGAATAGTACCACAGAATCAAAGATTCGTGGGCGCCTAGATGAGTTATCAAAACGTGTCGCCGATGAGTCAAATGTTCCTGGCAAGATGAGAGCCGACGAAAGCACTGCTTCGGTTGACAGTAGGTCTATTAAAGCTCTTGAAGAGGCAATGGCTACACTCCAGACTCAATCTTCGCCAGTTGACCCAGAGCTGTCAGCACTCAATGGGATGTTGGATAAAGTCCTTGACATTCAGAATCCCAGTCGAATAAAAGAGCGTGCAAGGCAATTGTCAATGCAAAAGCAAGACCATGCCGTTCCACTCAAAGTAGATCCGAACAGTGGGTTTACCGACTTGTTTCCCAGTAAGCATGATACTGCCCACATCAAGTCAGTTCGGCGAAGGGCTTTTCTGGATATCTCGCCGTCGGAAGAACAAAGAATTGACAATGCAATTCCTGCTACTGTACATTCAACAGCCACTATTGTCACTGGTTCGACACTCAAATTGAGATTGGACGTTGATTTATACATAAACGGCATTCAGATTCCACGTGGGACGTTTGTTTATGGTGTTGCATCGATATCCGGCGAAAGACTACAACTAACAATTACCCAGATCAAGTACGGAGACAATCTTTTTCCTGTTTCTCTCAAGATGTACAATACAGATGGTATCGAGGGGATACCAGTACCAGGCTCAATCACCAGAGATATTGCAAAGACTGATGCTGACAATGCCCTCCAGTCCTTGCAACTGGCGTCGTTAGACCCGAGTATCACGTCACAGGCAGCAAGTGCGGGTATTCAATCTATCAAGACCATAATTGGGCGGAAAACCAAATTAATTAGGGTGACAATAAAGGCAGATCACCCTGTCTTGTTGAAGGATTCAAATTGATTAAATAAGTATAGAATATGAGCGAGTATATCCAGCAAACCGTGAAGGCTATATCATTAACGATTACTGATAAGGAGCTTTCTTCCATTAAGCCATCTTCTGATCTTTTCACAATTATGAGAGTTGAGAAGATAAAAAAGGATACGCTTTTTTTTCTGTTATCTTTTTCCAAGAACTCAACAGAGGATTACCAAGTGGATTCCTATCATGCAATATTGAAATTGCCAATTGATCTGCCCAACATGAATTTCGGCAGTGTATCTGTTTCAAAATTGGAGAAGCTATTACAAGAAATTGACTGGAATGATAAGTGTTTTGAAAAATCAGGAAATTTTTTGAGCGCTGAATTTAAGAAGAAGAAATTTCATTTGTTTGAAGCCGTTAATTCTGTTTTTGAAATGGAGAAAATGGAGTATCCCGCTAACGTAATTTCCATTGCTCTGCAGGTAAAGTACTGGTTTAATACAGCCTTTGGGAAAACGGTTTGTGGTGAATTTCGGCTTCTTTCTCACGCGGGGCTATTTTATCCTATTCAGGTATTTAGTCATTTATCTCGATTTCCTACAATTTTTGAAGCTCACGCATTTATGAAGTTGGAATTGAAAATAAAAGGGTTCCGACAACCTTCATTTTAGTTTTTTTAACCAATAAATTTAAATAGATGAAAAGTGTTAAAGTATTGTGCTATTGTGTTAGTCTATTGTTCATTTGCTTCAAGTCTTACTCCCAGGAAGTGTTTACCAAGGAAGTGAAAGTTTGTTTAAGCAAAACTACACTGTTGGTATTTCCAGCAAATATCAAAAACGCGGATAGAGGATCTGCCAGCATCGAAATTGGTGAAATTAATAAAGTCTCCAATGTGCTGCGAATTAAGGCTAGTGAGGAGAATTTCATTCCCACAAATGTAAGCGTCTTTACTGACGATGGCCATATTTATTCGGTCAACGTATCCTACACTAGCGACATATTTAAGAATATTTATGATTTCAATATTTCGGAATCCAACCAGTATGCAGATGGTGGGGCCGCATTAACGCAACAGCGCGTAAGGCAAATAGCTGGGATGATACAGTATATTTCCGCAACAACGAGGAAGCCAAAGTTTAGTAATGGAGATATTACCATTCGACTAAAGGGGATCTATCTTGCCGGCGGAAACTTATTTTTTCGGTTTGGGATTCACAATGGGAGTGCCATACCGTTTGATGTCGATTTCTGCAAATTTTTCATTGCGGACCGGACGAGATCGAAGAGGACCTCACACATGGAGAAGGAATTACTATCAACGTACTCAAGTCTGAATTTAACAAATACCGTCCCACCCGGCGAAGATCGTGAAATAGTGACAGTGTTTGATAAATTCACGATTGCTGATGGAAAGACGTTTCATGTTGAGTTTTTTGAGAAAAGCGGGGATCGGCATTTAAAATTGAGTATTAAAGGTAAGCACCTACTCAGGTGTAAGCATATTGATAACCTATCAAATTAGCTTGCTATGAAGGAGAACCAATTGAGACCAATTGACCAAATGTTCAACAGGTGGGCTCAAATGACGAACTTTTACATCAACGCTCTTGGAAAAGATATTGAGAAAAGAAGGAGCTTTATTCACGCGAAGAAAGCTGGACTAGTTAGAATTCAACGTCAGTTTAAAGGAACAAAGGATAAGGAGGACCGAGCTACATTAAGGATAATTAATGGTGAAGTCAGGAAACTTAATAGACAGCTATACCCTTGGCTTGGAATTGGAAGAATCATCAATACTATTCAGAGCATCAATTCTATATTTAATAAGGTGTCTAATCTTGTTAAAGGAATCGTTAAGATAATCGTTGAAAGAAGAGAGCGTAAGATGAAGGCCGAACAATTCGATAAAATAGTTTCTGACCTAAACGAGAAGAAAGATCGCCAAGTTAAGTCCGAGAATACTAAACGAGTTGAATTAAAGCGGCGTCATACAGGTAGGGTCGTTCTCTCCGGTGGTATCTCTAACGGCAAGAAGTTGTAGTATTTTTAAATAACAGTACGAACATGGACAATCGTATTCTGCAGGCATATAATAGATGGCTTGCCAAAGAAGAGGAATTTTCCCAACGATATGGGAGGGCGGCTACATCTGGGATGGATTTTCAGAAATTGAAATGGAGAGTGTTGCAGCACATTGTCTCCCAATCAAAACGGGTTTTGCTTTCCCTTGATGAACGGGACGAATTGCTTATGGTTAGAATAAAAGCGGATACGTTAATGCGAGAGATTAACGGGGGGCGCGATCTCAGTTTTATGCAAAGAATCGGTCGAAAGTTGTCTGACGTGTTACATCCCGATAGGAAGTATAATAATATGAGAGAAATTTTTTTACAGTTCAAAAATGCACCATTACCGGAACATGGTTTGAATGGTATATTATCGGCTGAGTCTTCCGTATCCAATTGGGGAAATACTTTGATGCCCAAACGCCTTCTTAGAATAGATTCGACAAGGCCATCTGCAAGTACTCCTGGCCAAACAGCTCTGGAAAGCAATTTTAATTCGTTAAGACTCTTTCAGATTAAATATGGGAAAAAAGATCTGGAAGAAAAATCTGGCTTGCGAGCTATATATGTTCGTCAAAATGGAAACGAAGAAAAGGGAACTACAAAACAAAGCGTAATCGAAGAAGGGCATACCATCAAGTTAAAGAAAAAAACCGCACCCAAACCAATTATCAATGACAAATTAATTGTTTCAGTTAAACTTTAAAACAAACAACTATGGCATCAACAGGAAATTTTGGAGATTCAGATGACCTTGGAAGGCAAATTAATAGTGTCGTTTCAAGTCTCGTTATTATGGGGTATCCTGAAGACAAGATAATAAAGGTAAGAGATGACCTTTTCCAAGGTCTTGAAAGTGCCTCCTTTACACACTCGGTATCTTCCGAGGATAAGAATAAATCTTTGTCGGCAAAAATTGAAGTAAAATGGACTCAAGATGAGCAGTCTAACTTCTTTCTTGGAATTTCACCTATACATTCAACATTAGTTGATAAATCTAAAGGGCAAAAAACAGAAGCTCTTATTTCCTCCTATTTCCGCCCAACAATGGAGGAGCTGTTATCGCTGCTTGAAGGAAGGTCCGTTGATAAGCGAAATTTAACTAGAAAGATTGAAGTCGATGCTGTCAAACCTGGAATGCGTACAGTGAGTATTGTCGACAACAATGGAGAAGTCAATCAGAAATTTGTACGTTTGAAATTTGACTCCTGGATACGCCTTAACCCTAACGAGAACCTGCTTAACAGCGATAAGAATGTTGAATTTTTGGGGGCGATGTCATTAACCGCTATAGCCGATCGGTTTGACATTCCGCTATTCAATAACAATGATAATAATAGACGTAATGCAATTACGTTTTTAAGGAAAGGTATTATTATCGAAACACAACATCCGCAAAAAGGCAAGATATTCATCGAAGCAGATCCACCACGGGGATTGAAGTTTTTCAATGAGAAGATCCGATTGGACCATAAGCAATTCCTAAAAACACCAGCTAGAGTAGCATTGTCCAATCTTATTAGTATTGGTGGTATTGAAGGGGGGGCAACCCCTTCTAATAATGTAGCGGAGAAGAAAGCTCAGGGAAAGTCCGTTTCTAATACTACCGAAACTAAGGTAGCAAAGTCGACATCAAGAACGACAAAGAAGAAACCAGCGGGGAAAAGTGCAAGAAAGCAAGTTGATGAAGGTAAAAATAAGAAGAAAGTTCGCCGATAGTGAAAAAGGGCCTCACAAACCCCCTCTCGCAAAATTAAGACTTCACCTGGTCTCTCAGACATTCAAAGGAAAAAAAATCCCCCCGGCACTCCTTAGCGCTCTACTAGCCGCCATCACTGCGTCCCCTTCAGCCCTCCCTCAGCCTTAGCCTACGGGTAATATTTTTTTTCCAATGAATGTCTTTATGGACCAGGTGAAGTATTGCTAGTCGCTACGGGGGTGTGGGAGGCGGGGGTGTGTCTGCAAGGCGTAGCAGGACGCCCCCTTCTCTTAGCGCCAACACTGCCTCTCAACTTTTTCGCTGGAGTAGCGTTAATTAAGATCTTCCAGAATATAGTAAGTCTCTCTGCCCTTTTTTATGTTCTTTAGTACTTTTTCACCGTCATCGGTAGGTATGATTATTTCTTCGTTTGCTGTTTTCATTAGCTTCCTGGCAACCGTGTCAGGCTTCATGTTTACGATATTTCCAATGGACTGGCATATATGGTCCCTGGTTGCTTCGTCGTTATTTGTGAAGAAGTCTCTTATAGCATTCTGAAATGTGCTGTTTATGCCGTTGGGTTCGCCGCTGTCTGCAGATGCAGGTTTGGGAATTATTCTGAGTGATAGAGTGTTCCCATCAAATTTCGTGTAAATCGGTTCGTTATCTTCTTCTGAATCACGTTGTTTCTTAATGCTTATTGTTAAATAGGTACTACCAGTATCGTCCAGATGCTTTTGTGATCGCAATACTGAGGATGCTTTCTTCTCAAGCTGAGTTCCCAGGTGCCCCTCTGATTTTTCACTACTGTTATTTTCATGGATCACAACCACGATCGATACTGGAAACTTATTAACTAATAAATTGAGGGAATCTACCACGACTAATGAGCTAGGTAGTGAATTAAAATCAGAAGCACAGTCCGTTATTATATCAAATATTAAGAGCATCCTTTTCTTGTGTACCTGGCTTGCATCTTTATTATTAAAAACCATCTCTAAATATGATTGCACAATGCTAATTCTGTCGATCCTGGTTTCCATAACTAAAGTGCAAGGAACTAGGTCGTCGGGTCTTTCAATATAACCTGCGTTTCTATAAATCCTTTTTATTGCCGCCGGAAATTGAGAATGGATAGTGCGTTCTGTATCGAAATAATGTACTTCGATAGGGGTGGTGCAATGTCTTTTGAGATTTAGAAAATTGCTGATGTCTGTACCTTTACGCGCAATAGCGGCGCTGGCAATTGACTCTGCTATGTGGCTTTTATGGCATCCCCTATTGCCTTTTACTATTACAATCGTTTTCTCATAAATGATTGGACGATCATTTATTGACATTAGAGGTTTTAGTTTTTCCACCGTGGGATTATTAGCCTGCTTTTTTACATACTCCATGTTAGCGAGAAAACTGTCTAATGGAGTCAGGCGATCATTGGCGTTGAAATCAATCATAGAATGAAATAGACTAACGAATCGAATACACTGTAATTTGCCAAATTTTTATGGCAGGCAAAGCTATTTGTTCAAAATGTAACTATTGTTAATTACTTCTACGTTAATGGGAGATTAACAATTTTCTCAACTTTTCAAGGCCAGAAATCATAAAATATTAGATAAATAAATAATATGTATCAAAAAATAAGCCAAACTATTTGTTGTGTTACAAATTTTTGCTTTTATTTGCACCCGTATTACCGGAGGTAGTATTAAAGGATTGAATTTGTTCTTTAAATAATTTATTGTGAGAAGATTACATATCTATAATATTTGCAATTAAAGTGCTATCTTCTATCAATTGGTTCGAATTTTGTACCAAGGGGATCACAGGTAACTTTTAAAACCTGCGCTGGTAGCAGGTTTTGCTTTTTTAGTTGATCGTTTAGTCGAGTTCCTTTTATATAACCCCGATTTCTTTTGTGTACTTCATACGGGTTAATCAGCTTTTACTAAGATGCAAAAATCTCTATTGAGGTTATGTAGTTGCCTTAAGCCGGTGTCAAAAAACGGATATTTCTTATATTATAGCTAATAAAAACGCTGCACAGGGTTCTGTGCAGCGAGATAAGTTTGAAAGATGAGAGGCATTACTTTAAACGTATAGTCTTTTTGATTGAGTTCACAATACTGCTTACTTCCTCGGACATTGTTTGATTGCATTCTAACACAACGATCGCATATTTATCCTGCTTCAAATCGGATGCAATTTCAGTATAATAATTACTACCCTTGGTATATTTAACCACCATGAATTTGGATCCATTATAAACCTCTATTACAGATGAGTATTCATCAAGCTTAAGAGCATCGTACATCTGCTTTCTTGCAGTCAGACTGGCGGGGTCAAATCTGCCCGGTTCCATTTCCCGTATAATCATACCAATGCCTTTGTCGTTGTGGTAATATATGTTTTGGCCGGCAGTATATTCCGTTGGTTCCGATAAGTGTTTTTTTAGCAGTGTTTTATATTCTTTTGCCGAAGCTGGTTTAAAGCCAGCAGGTAATTGAAATGATATTGAAATATTACCCGCGTCTTGGGCAGAACAGGAAAAAGAGACAATAGTAGTCATTACAGTTATGAGTAAAGAAAAAATTGTTTTCATATTGTTTATTTAAGTAGCTAATGAAGATTGTTAACAAGATTTACCAACTGCTTTTTTCGAATTACTATCAAATTCTACCGGTATAACTCCTCTGTTGTCAAGAGTGTCCACATATAAGTTTATTGCAGTTCCAAAAATAGAAAGGAGTGCTGACGTCGCAGACCCATTATCACGTACCGTTTTTTCATAATTTTCCATGAAGATATTTCGATTGGAGTTAAATGATTCATATAGTGCTCTAATCTTGTCCCAATCATTCAACGTTATAATATAGTTATTGTCTTTTGTTACCACTGTGAGACTCACCTTATTTATGAAAAATTTCTGATCAGAAGGAAACATCTTAAGCTCAGGACTGTTTAAAGCCTTTTCTACGAGGTCAAATATATCCTGTGGGGTTGGGGCGGTTCCCGCTGGGTGATTGTGTGCAAACCCGACAGTATACCCGTCCGTCGCGTTCCAGGTGAAATTGGAATGTATATGATCTATGTCATTATCTGTATAGGGGGGCTTTTGCGGGCTAAAATTATAGGTTAACGAATATAGTTTTGTTGTGAAATGCAATAGGTAGGACTGCCAGACAAACAGGGGCTACATGACAAGTGGTGCCTACTGTTTACTGCTATGTTGAGAATTTTTTTGTGAAAAATAAAATATCAAAAGCAACCTGATATATAACAGTATCGGATAGGTTCCAAAATAGCCCTGATTACACGTCGTGATATATTTGAAATGGGTGATTGCTTTAACATTAGTAACATGATAGTCTAAATTAAAAATCGCTATAAAAAATTCTATGCTAATAAATTGTCAAGGGATTATATTTTTTATAACTAAATCGAATACCCAAATATAAATAGTAATCTGATAATTTAATTAGTTTTTATACTAAACAAAGAGCCGCTGCACTATCAGTGAGACGGCTCTTTTTCTTTTCAGCTTTTGCCAGGATACAAAATATCCTTATCGGGAGCGGCTAACGGGTTGGAGTTAAAACCGACTAAAATAATCAGTGCTTTGTAAAACGTAGTACCATCACTCCCAGTGATAGTAGCAGCAGGAATATGTTAAAAGCCATGGCAGCGTATTCGCCGCGTTTGTAGTGTATGGGGGCAGCCATCATCATGATCACTGCAAAACCCAGGGCGGAAAAAGAAGTCAGCAATGGCAGTATACCAATGGCTACGGGGATGATGACACCAATCGCGCCCAATATTTCCGTAATGCCAATAAGCCGGATAACCGGATAGGATAAGCTGGCCACCCCCGTTTGACCTATCTGTACCAGTTTGTCTCTTTTTTGGGTGGATTTCATAATGCCGGAATAGCCGAAAAAGGCTGTCAGTAAGCCTTGTGCGATCCATAAAAGCGTGTTCATAACCTTTTAGTTTTATACCACAAAGTTTGGTACTTCACAGCTTTTTTCTCTTGACATTTATCAAATAGTATAATCCGCACGGATACGGCTCAATGTCTCTGGTGTAATGCCCAGGTAGGAAGCCACCATCCCTAGTGGCACCCGCTGTACAATGGAGGGTGTTTGTTCCATCAGTTTCCGGTAGCGCTCCCGGGCGGTGGCAAAGTGGAGATCGTCAAAACGTTGTTGCATTTGTACCAGCCCGTAGCTTACCAACAATCGCCCGAAACGCTCTATTTCATGGTTTTCATCATATAATCTTTGCAGATCATCATGACCAATGGTCCATAATACCGTTGGTTCCAGCAGTTCTATACTGCGTATGTCCGGCAAACCGGTAATAAAACTGACGATAGATGTGGCGAAGGTTTTTTCTACACTGATCCAGTCGGTTACATCCTTTCCATCTTTTGTGTAGTAGGTCCTGGTAAGCCCTTTTTCTATGAAATACACATGCCGGCATACCGATCCAGCGTTCAGCAGATGGTGGCCCTTGGGAAAAGAAGCCTTTTTAAGGATGCCTGCCATGGCCAGTTTGCTGTCGGCGGAAAGCGTGATGAACGTTTTGATCACATCAAAAAAATCATTCATGTGCGGATCGTAAATCGGAGCTTGCATAGTAGTAAAATTAAGCCATAAGTTTATATAGACACGTCAGAAACGGAAGGAAGAAAACATCCGCTAAATTATCGCATCTAGCGGAATCGTTTAACCGATTTATTTATCTTTAGTTATGGAATTTACTATACGAAACCTGTATCAGGAAGATTTTGAACAATGGCTTGCCTTGTGGGAAGGCTATAATGAATTTTATGGGCGAGGGGGAGATAAAATGCTGGACCCGCTGATTTCCCGGACTACATGGACCCGTTTTTTTGATGTTTATGAGCCGGTCCATGCCCTGGTTGCGGAGACTAATGGAAGGCTTATAGGGCTTTCGCACTTCCTTTATCATCGCAGTACTATAACTGTAGAACCAAGCTGCTATCTGCAGGATTTATTTGTATCGCAGGAATACCGGGGGAGTGGCGTTGCCCGAAAACTCATTGAAGCGGTGTATAACGTTGCTAAGGAAAACGGGTGTTCCAGGGTCTATTGGCAAACACAGGAAACAAACCATACGGCGAGGCGGTTGTATGATAAATTGGCGGAACGGTCGGGCTTTATAGTGTATCGTAAGCTGCTATGACTACTATAAGACTCAGCGGTGATGCATCTGCGACGCCGGGAAAATGTTCCGTGGCAGAGCCGTTTATACTTTTGAGTTTGTTATTTTTATTATTCGTAAAACATTCTCAGCCCAATTTCGAACATCCTGACAGTAAGAGGTGGCATCCTCCGTTCTTATACTCAGTATATCTGTTTCCCAGTCAAACCGGTCCAAATTTCTTTGCTGCCTGTTTTCAATGCCGCCGGCGGAGCTTTGATTCGTTTTAATCCACTGTTTCGGAGATACTCCTTCATAAAGAAAACCTTCCAGTAATTTGACTGCTTCGGGAAAATACGCAGGACTGTAACCATCTGCCTGCAACATATAGGTGATGACAAGCAAATGATGCACTTCAAAATAGGCTGGAATGGAAAATTCAATTGCGAGGCAATCATAAAACTTTTGTTTCCACAATTCTTCTATGGTGATCTTTCTTTCCATTTTAAGTACAATAACGCATTAAAAATAGCATAAATATTTTTTTTATATGTAAATTCACCCCCCGAATACTAGCAACACGAGAGACAACCACGATCCTATGCCTACAAAAACACACCTGCTGCTCATCACGCTGGCAGCCGCTACCTTCGTTTCCTGCAAAGCTACTACCGAGCTGGTTTACCTTAACGTATTGAAGCCTGCGCCCGTAACCATACCGGCTTATGTGAAATCTGCCGGTGTAGTGAACAGGACCACCATTAACCCGCAAAACAAAGCAATAGATGTCGTAGACAGGATATTTAGCCTGGAAGGAGCACAGCTGGACAAAGAAGGGGCACAGAGCAGCGTAGGCGGACTGGCAGACGAACTACGGAAGAACAACCGTTTCAATGAGGTAAAAGCGCTGGGTGAGCTGGACTTGACCACCAATGCACCAGGACTTTTTTCTGCGCCGCTTTCCTGGGAAACCGTAGATAAAATATGCCGGGAATATCAGGTGGACGCCCTCTTTTCCCTGGAGCTGTTTGATACCGACTCGAAGATCAGCTATGCGGCCATTCCGGTTTCTTTGAAAACACCGTTCGGTAATGTACCTGGTATAGAGCACCGGGCCAGTATGCTGACCAGCGTAAAAACGGGCTGGCGCATCTATGATCCCGCCGGCAGGAATATTTTGGATGAATTCGCTCTTAACAGGGACCTTACATTCTCCGGCAGAGGCATTAACCCCGTGGCAGCTGCGGGGGCGCTGATCAACCGTAAAGAGGCGGTAAAAACAGTGGGCATACAGGCGGGACAAAATTATGGCATGCGAATTATCCCTTATCGGACAAGGGTGACCCGGGATTACTATGTGAAAGGCACTGATAATTTCAGGATAGCCCGGCGTAAAGCACAAACCGGTAACTGGGACGGCGCAGCAGTGCTGTGGAAAAAAGAAACTACAAACCCTGACCGCACGGTAGCCGGTAGGGCATGCTATAATATGGCTATCATCTGTGAGATCAACGGGGAACTGGACCTGGCGATTAAATGGTCGCAGAAGGCTTACGAGGAATATAATAACCGGCTTGCGCTGAACTATATCCGGTTGCTGAAGAACCGGAAGGCCGGCAATGAAGTGCTGAAGCAGCAGGAGGTGGAGTAGCATCGCGTTAGTTCGTTTGTTTTGCAATCCGGGGCGCTGAATTTTATTGTGGAACTTTTTCTCACTGATGTTACATTGCGTTTTGAATAATTTATTTTGCAGGGAATTCAGAGATTATGCACCAGCTCCGGTGCCGCTGGAGATGAAGGGAAACTAAATCTAATTAAATATGCTTTACCGCAGTCTTATGAAAGAGATACCCGTTTCTAAAATGATACAGCACTTTTCTCACGCTCGTACCTACTGCATTCGATGCTGCCGGATTAGAAAATTGGTTGCAGCTTTTTAATACATGGATGTGCCGCCATTGGTCAGCAGCAGACTTGAATGAGGTCCATTTAAATGACACGATACGAAGGTTACTTGTTATATGCTGATACTAACTGTCAGGGAGCCTGGCAACTTTGCTATTCAGTCGGCTGGCTGAAATAGTTGCAGTCGCTTATGAAAACTGCTGCGAGAGGTATATCCATTCAGGGAATGGATGGCGCATGCCATGAAAACGGCGACTGTGCTTGTCAGCAGCACAGCACCGCGCATAAAAACCATATCTTATATCTGATAAAAACTAAATCGCCTATTTGAAGAAATAACTCTATTTGTTTACCGTCACCAACTCAAAATAGCCATTCTGATACTGCGGAAAATATACCGCATGCGTTACTATTTCCTATCTGTCACAAGTTACAATCACTTTTTTACAGCCATTTCGATCGTAAAAAGAAAGCCATGACAAGAGTATTATGCCCATTACATCCATCTCAGTATGATGTATATAAAGATCAGCTGATTAATACAGAAAGCACTTATTATAACATTGGTGGTTACACGAAAATAACGGGGCGCCTTGATGTTGAAAAATTCACTGCCGTTGTGTGTTCCCTGCCTGAAGTATTTGACGCGTTCCGTATGCGTTTTGATCCCTCACAGGAGGCTTCCGGTGTATGTTTTGACGATGACTTCCGTATGGCGGACCTGGCCATGCTGGATTTTAGTGATGAAGGAAGTAGCGCCGCGCTGAAATGGATGGAGGCACGTACAAATGCGCCTTTCAGTATTAGCCAAAATAGCCTGCTGTTTGAACAACATCTCCTCAAAATATCAGAGGGTGAATACTGGTACTACTTTAAATACCATCACCTTATCACGGATGGTTTCGGTATCTCCGCCGCAAATCAGTATATCAGCAGCCAGTACAAAGCATTGATGGCGGGCAGGAAGATATCGTTTGATTATCCTTCCTACAGAGAAGAGGCCATCAGGGCAGATAGCTACTATCACAGCGATGCCTATCAAAAAGATGCTGCATACTGGAAAAACAAAATAACAGCCGTTCCCCGAAAATTATTCCAACCACGATACCAGCTGCAAACAACAGCCGGCAATAAAAGCGGTACTGTGATAACAGACCCCGATGCCGGTATGATAACGGTATTGGATTCACTGCTCGCAGAAACCGGCTGCAGTCTGCAACAGATCAGCATTGCGGCCTTAATGGTTTATTTCACCCGTACAGCCGGCGCTTTAGAATTGCTTGTTGGAACACCATTGCATAAACGCAGAAACAAACAACTGCGGAGCATCATAGGGATGTTTACCAGCATATTACCTTATAAAAGTGAATACAAACCAGACCTTACTGTCCTGGAAATGATCCGGGAGATCGCTGTTTCCCAGCGGGAAGACTACCGCCACCAGCAATATCTTATAGGAGACCTGAGCCGCCATTTTAAAATCAACGCGGCAGACGATCATCTGCTGGAAGTGGTGGTTAACTATGCGGCGCTGAACCTGGAGCTTGACCTGGGCGATAACGTACAGGCATCAACCTATGACATACCAACCGGTTATGGCAGATACCCGCTGGAGCTTTGGTGGCGGGACTATGGCAAGCAACAGCCATTGCAACTCAGAATAGATTTTAATACGCAATACTTTACTGCGGAAGATATACAGCTGCTGATAAAACGTTTGTTTTTCATCCTGCAGCAATTCAATGACCATCTGGACTGCAAGGTAGGCGATATAAACGTTGTGCCGGAAGCGGAACATCGACTACTGGATAGTTTTAACGCGACCGCCGTACCGTATGAAGATGTTACCCTGGTAGATCTGATAGCTGCACAGGCATTGCGGACGCCTGATGCGCCCGCCGTGCTGTTTGAAGAAGAAGTGCTGACATACCGGGAATTGGATAAGCGTACCAATCAGTTGGCCCATTACCTGCGCACCAAAGGCGTAGGGCCGGACGTGCTGGTGCCCGTTTGCCTGGAACGCTCTCCGGATATGATCATCAGCATAGTAGGCATCCTGAAGGCCGGCGGCGCTTATGTACCGGTAGACCCTGACTACCCGGCAGAGCGCATCCGGTTTATGATAGCCGACACATGTGCAAACCTGTTGCTAACAGATAGCCGGCAGGAAGCGGTGCTCAGGGAACTGGACATATCACCGGAGATATTGTTGCTGGATGAATCCGGGGACCTGCTGGACAGTTTCCCGTCAACAGCGGTGGATGCCGGTCTTCAGCGGCATCACCTGGCCTATGTGATATATACTTCCGGTTCCACCGGCAAGCCCAAGGGAGTGATGAATGAGCACGGAGGCATAGTAAACAGATTGCTATGGAAACAGTCCTACTTTGGTTTGAAGGAAGGAGAAGGGGTGCTGCAGAAAACCACCTTCAGTTTTGACGTATCTGTGTGGGAACTGTTATGGCCGCTGATCACCGGCGCCCGTCTGGTGTTTGCGCGCCCGCAGGGACAAAAAGACGCCGATTACCTGAAAGAAGCAATCCGGCGTTATGATATCAGCACTGTCCATTTTGTGCCGTCCATGTTGCAGGTCTTCCTGGACAGCATAGGTGATGCAGAAACGTTACCGCTCACCCGGATCATATGCAGTGGCGAAGCCCTTAAGCCGCAACAGGTGCATGATGTGCAGTTACGTATACCCGGTGCGGAGTTATATAACCTTTACGGCCCAACGGAGGCCGCGATAGACGTTACCTGCTGGCATGCTCCGCGACATTATGAAAACAATATCGTACCGATCGGTCAACCGGTATCGAACACTCAGATACACATCCTGAATGAGCATGGAGAGCTGCAGCCGGTGGGCGTTGCGGGTGAACTGCATATAGGCGGCGTCCAGGTGGCGCGCGGTTACCTGAACCGCCCTGAACTGACGGTGGAAAGATTTATAACAGATCCCTTTAACGGGTCAGGTGGCCGGCTATACAGAACGGGCGATCTGGCGCGCTGGCTTCCTGATGGCAACATCGAATACCTGGGCCGTATAGACGACCAGGTGAAGGTCCGTGGCTTCCGTGTTGAACTGGGCGAAATTGAAAATACATTGCTGCGTTATCCGGATATCCGCCAGGCGGCTGTACTGGTAAACGAAGACAGGCAGGGCAATAAACGTATCGTCGCGTACATTGTGCCGCTGAGTACGATTGATAAAGAAGCTTTAACTGCTTTCCTGAAAAACCTGCTGCCGGAATACATGGTGCCGGTATTGTTTGTGGAAATAGAAGAGGTCCCGCTTACCGTTAATGGTAAAGTAGACAGAAAAGCCCTCCCTGACCCGCATATCGAAACGCTCCAAATCAATGATTATGTTGCGCCGCGCAACGAAGTAGAAAGCATGCTGGCTGATATCTGGCAGGAACTGCTGGGTATACAACGGGTGGGCATATACGATAATTTCTTCGAGCTGGGCGGCGACTCGATCAATACTTTGCAGATCGTAAGCCGGCTGAAACGCCTTGGTTATGAGCTACAGCCCAAAGATATATTTGCGGCCCAGCATATCTCGGCATTGGCCACCATTTTGAAAAGCCGCCGGCAGCAGGCCTCGAACGCAGAGCAGGGCGTACTTGCCGGCGAAAGCGGATTGTTGCCCATACAACAATGGTATTTCGAACTGTCTGATAACGCTGCCGTCCCCTTATACCAGTATGTTATTGTAAAGATAGATAAACACTTTACCGCAACGGATGTAGACGTTGCGGTCAATCGCCTGTTACTGTGCCACGACGCACTGCGTTTCAGTTATAACAACGGAAAACAGGTCTATGGCAGTTATACCGGGAACATTGAAACACTGTCCGTACATGCGGCAGAAGAGAAAGTTATTGTGCAGCAGATCACCGATTTCTCCCGCGAGCTTTCATCCGGCCTGGATATACGAAAGGGTATATTGCTAAAGGCCGCCTTATGTGTTTCCCCAGACAAAGACAGTAATCACCTGCTGCTGGTGGTTCATCACCTGGCCGTAGATGGCATATCATGGCGTATTCTGCTGGAAGACCTGAAATTACTGCTGCAGGGTACGGCTATTCCCGATATAAAAACGGCCTCCTATCGTCAGTGGTACCAGGCATTGGAGCATTACAGCCGCCAGCCCGCGCTTCTGCAACAGCAAACATGGTGGGAACAGGTGGTACAACAGCACCGTCCACTACCGTCAGATTATACTTATACAGAGAAGATAACGGTAAAAGATATAGCTACCTTAACATGCTCCCTCGATGTTGTACGTACGCGTCAGTTATTACAGGAAGTTCCGAGGGCGTACCACACCAATAGTAATGATATCCTGCTTTGTGCGTTGCTGCTAACGCTGCATGAGTGGCGCGGCATCAGCAATGTGGTCATAGGGCTGGAAGGCCACGGAAGGGAAGACGGCATTGCAGAACTGGATATCAGCCGCACGGTAGGCTGGTTTACCAGCATTGCCCCGGTAGCATTATCATTACCGGCCGGAAAGCAGCTGGCAGATGTGTTGAAAGAAGTAAAAGAACAACTGCGCAGGACACCCGCCAAAGGGCTGGGTTACGGTGTATTGCGCTACCTGGACCAGGTACCTTCTCTACAGCATGATGCGCAATGGGATATCCTCTTTAATTATCTCGGTCAATTGGATAATGAAGTGATATTTGGTGCTTCTGCCGGCGATGAACTCGTGGTAAAAGAGAAGCTGACGCTGAACAGCGTGGTGATGGAAGGTGTGCTGCAGATGCATTGGCAGTATAGTTCCCGCCACTATAAAGAAGATAGTGTTATAGCCATCGCTGAGATCTTCCTGTCGAAATTATCCGGCCTGATCGCTCATTGTGTGGAACAGGCAGCAGTGGCACCGGTGTTTACTCCTGCTGATTACGGGCTGGAAGCGGTTATGACCAACGAAGAACTGGACCGTTTCCTGGATGCACCGTTTAATGACGCCGCGCGGCGGTCACAGTTAACAGACCTGTACCGGTTGAGCAGCTTACAGGAAGGGATGCTGTTCCATAGTCTCTATCACGAGCAGGGAGGGGCGTATATCGATCAATTCATAGCGACCGTTTCCCAGGTGGATATCTCATTGTTCCGTCAGAGTTGGGAGACGCTGCTCCGCCACCATACGGTGTTTCGTACGGCGTTCTACCACGATGTGTGCAGTGTGCCGGTGCAGGGCGTATATAAAACAGCTGTGCTGCCATTCATCCTGCTCGATCATCGTAAAACAGAAGACCAGGAGCAAGCAATACAACAATACATTGAAAACGACCGCCGCCGGGGATTCGATTTCAGCGAAGCGCCCCTGATGCGTATAACGCTGATACAGGTTGATGATAACTGTTACCGACTGGTATGGACATTTCATCATATCCTGCTGGATGGCTGGTCAGTTCCGGTTTTGCTGGAAGAATTACTGCAAACTTACGGGTCGCTGACAGCAGGCCAAACCATCGATATAAAAAGTGAGGACCGGTATGCTGAGTATATTCATTATCTCAGGCATCGTGATACCAACGCGGAAGAAAAATATTGGAAAGCATATCTGCAGGGGCTGTCCTCCCCGGGATTGCTGCCTTTTATTTCCGGAACGGTCAACCGTACCCGTAGCGCCGGTCGGTACCGGCAGCTTACATTTGAAGCGGATGCCGCGTTTATGGCGCAGATCATGCGTTACGCGCATCAACACCGTATTACGTTGAATTCGCTGGTGCAGGGCGTATGGGCGTACCTGTTATACCGATATACCGGCAGGGAACAGGTGGTTTATGGTGTTACTGTCTCCGGCAGGCCGGAAGATATGCCGGATATAGAAAAACGTGCGGGCCTGTTCATCAACACACTACCGTTATATACCACTGTTGATAACAACAGGCCTGTCGGAGAATGGTTACAGGAATTGCAGGAAAGCCAGTTGCAGAGCCGTCGTTATCAACACGTGGAGCTGGGCGATGTGCAGCGTTGGACTGGCATAGGCAGTGAATTGTTTGACACATTGCTGGTGTTTGAAAACTATCCGGTAAACAGGGTACTGACTTCGCACAAGTGGCAATTGCAGATGGATGAGCTGGTGATGAAAGAACAAACCAACTATCCATTGACCATTGTTGTGATGGCAGCGGATACCCTGCAGGTACAGTTCAGCTATAACGAAACTGTATTGGAAGGCGCCTATGTACAGGCAATCGCCCAACATACAGAACAGGTACTGCGGCAGATTGTTCTTGCCAATACCGCTACACTGCATGACGTTGACCTGATCACCGCTGCCGAGCGAACAACGTTACTGAAAGATTTTAATGCTACGGCTGCATCCTATGCGGACGTAACGCTGGTAGACCTGATAGCTGCACAGGCATTGCGGACGCCTGATGCGCCCGCCGTGCTGTTTGAAGAAGAAGTGCTGACATACCGGGAACTAGATATGCGTACCAATCAGTTGGCCCATTACCTGCGTACGAAAGGCGTAGGGCCGGACGTGCTGGTGCCCGTTTGCCTGGAACGCTCTCCTGATATGATCATCAGCATAGTAGGCATCCTCAAGGCCGGCGGCGCCTACGTACCGGTAGACCCTGACTATCCTGCAGAGCGCATCCGGTTTATGATAACCGACACGGGTGCAAACCTGTTGCTAACAGATAGCCGGCAGGAGGCGGTGCTCAGGGAACTGGACATATCACCGGAGATATTGTTGCTGGATGAATCCGGGGACCTGCTGGACAGTTTCCCGTCAACAGCGGTGGATGCCGGTCTTCAGCGCCATCACCTGGCCTATGTGATATATACTTCCGGTTCTACCGGCAAGCCCAAGGGAGTAATGAATGAGCACGGAGGCATAGTAAACAGATTGCTGTGGAAACAGTCCTACTTTGGTTTGAAGGAAGGGGAAGGGGTGCTGCAGAAAACCACCTTCAGTTTTGACGTATCTGTATGGGAACTGTTATGGCCGCTGATCACCGGCGCCCGTCTGGTGTTTGCGCGCCCTCAGGGACAAAAAGACGCCGATTACCTGAAAGAAGCAATCCGGCGTTATGATATCAGCACCGTCCATTTTGTGCCATCGATGTTGCAGGTCTTCCTGGACAGCATAGGTGATGAAGAAATATTACCGCTCACGCGGATCATATGCAGTGGCGAAGCCCTGAAGCCGCAACAGGTGCATGATGTGCAGTTACGTATACCCGGTGCGGAGTTGTATAACCTTTACGGCCCAACGGAGGCCGCAATAGACGTTACCTGCTGGCATGCTCCGCGATATTATGAAAACAATATCGTACCGATCGGTCAACCGGTATCGAACACACAGATACACATCCTGAATGAGCGCGGAGAACTGCTGCCGGTGGGCGTTGCGGGTGAACTGCATATAGGCGGCGTCCAGGTGGCGCGCGGTTACCTGAACCGCCCCGAACTGACGGCGGAAAAATTTATAACAGATCCCTTTAACGGGTCAGGTGGCCGGCTGTACAGAACGGGCGATCTGGCGCGCTGGCTTCCTGATGGCAACATCGAATACCTGGGCCGTATAGACGACCAGGTGAAGGTCCGTGGTTTCCGCATTGAGCTGGGCGAGATTGAAAGCGTACTGCAACAATGTGAACTGGTGAACCAGGCTGTGGTGTTGGCCATATCAGATGGGGCTGATACAAAGCGATTGGCGGCTTATGTGGTGCCGCAGGGCGCTTTCGACAAAGAAGGTATCCTGGCCTGGCTGAAAGCAAGACTGCCGGAATACATGGTGCCAAGATTGCTGATAGAATTAGAGGAAATCCCGCTGACCGTGAATGGGAAGGTGGACCGTAAAGCGTTATCCGGGCCCGCGGCACTGCTGCCCGAACAGGCGTACGTTGCACCGCGGAATACCACGGAAGCGAAACTGGCGGCTATATGGGAACGGCTGCTGGGTGTACAACGGATAGGCATATATGATGATTTCTTTGCCGCTGGCGGACATTCGCTGCTCTCCATGAGACTGGTGGCAGCATTACGCAAGGAAATGCAGGTAATATTGTCCGTGAACACCATCTTCAGGTATTCCACTGTTGCCCTGCTGGCCGCTTATATCCGCGAACAGGCGCAGCCCGGCGATGTTGCCGCTATCCGCGCCTTACCACGCCCTGAACGTATCCCACTTTCGTATAGCCAGCAACGTTTATGGTTCATACACCAGCTGGAAGGCAGCGTGCATTACCATATGCCGGGCGTATTAATTCTTGATGGCACGCTGAACAAGCCCGCCTTGCAATCTGCATTACAGGCTATTGTCAACAGGCATGAGGTATTGCGTACTGTAGTGGAAGAAGTCGGAGGAAATGATTACCAGCGCGTGATGGACAAAGATGCCTGGCAGTGGCAGGAAACAGATCACGCATTATCAGCAGCAGAGATTAAAGCACTGATCGACCAGCCGTTTGATCTGAAGAGAGACCATATGCTGAGGGCACATCTGATTCGTCACCACGATACCCGGCATACATTGGTGCTCACTATCCATCATATCGCCGGCGATGGCTGGTCCACAGGCATTCTCATCAAGGAACTGGAGGAATTGTATAATGCCTGTGCAACCGGCAGGGCAATACAGCTTTCTCCCATTGAAATACAATATGCGGATTATACCCTTTGGCAGCAGGAATACCTGTCCGGGGATACTATGCAGCAACAGTTGAGCTATTGGAAAAATCAATTGACGGGCACTGCGTCCCTGGACCTCCCGACAGATCATGCAAGGCCCGCTGTACAAAGCACTCGTGGCGCTGCGCGTATTTTCCAGCTGGACAGAACGCTTTATGCCGGCTTGCAGGCGCTTGCCCGCGAAGAAGGAGTGACGCTGTATATGCTGCTGCTGGCTGCTTTCAAGGTGTTATTGCACCGCTATGCCGGCCAGGAAGATATTTGTGTAGGTACGCCGGTGGCTGGAAGAACGGCTGCGGAGACAGAACCCCTTATCGGTTTCTTTACCAACACGCTCGCCCTGCGTACCAGCCTTCACCCGGGTCTTCCTTTTTCTGCCTATCTGCAACAGGTGAAGCAGATCACGCTAAACGCCTATGACAACCAGGATGTTTCTTTTGAAAAAGTAGTGGAAGCGCTGGAACTGGAAAGGGACCTGTCCAGGCATCCGTTATTCCAAGTATTGTTTACACTGGAAAACACGCCAGAGCTTAATGCGCTCCGGCTGGAAGGTTTGCAGGTCACCGGCGCTGATGTAGAGACCCATACCGCCAAATTCGATCTCACTTTTTCTGTTCGGGAAGTGCAGCAGGGTTTAAAGCTGACAGTGGAATATTGTACAGATCTTTTCGGGGAGGCGACCATCGAACGGATGGCCCGGCATTTCCGGCAGTTGCTGTATGCGGTGGCGGCCACGCCATCCGCTACAGTAGGAGCATTGCCTATGTTGGAAGCCTCCGAGCAGCAGCAGTTGTTATTTGATTTCAACAACACCGCTGCCGATTATCCTTCTGCCGCCACTATACCGGACCTTTTCAGAAAACAGGCCGCTCTTCGGCCGGAAGCGACGGCAGTAGTATTTGCGGATACTACGCTTACCTACGCCGCGCTGAATGAACGTTCTGACGCGTTGGCCTGCTATCTCCGGGATAAGGGCGTTACCACCGAAACGCTGGTGCCTGTATGTATGCACCGCGCCCCGGACATGATCGTGGTGTTGCTGGCCATCCTGAAGGCAGGCGGTGCTTATGCGCCTATAGACCCCGCTTATCCGGATGACCGTATCCGATACATCCTGTCAGACCTGGGTGGGCCGCTGCTGATCACCGTCAGCGACCACAGCACCCGGCTGGCATCGTTGCAACCGGCCCAGGAAATAGTGTGCATCGACACCCTGACGAATATTCCTGCTACCGGTGACCTCGCGTCCGTGGAACTACATGCAGACAACCTGGCGTATGTGATGTATACTTCCGGTTCTACAGGCCGTCCGAAAGGGGTGCTGGTAGAGCATCATAATGTAACCAGCCTGGTGTGTGATCCTGGTTATATCTCATTTACGCCGGCAGATGCTATCCTCTCAGCCGGGTCTGTGTCTTTTGATGCCACGACCTTTGAATACTGGGGCATGTTGCTCAATGGGGGCCGCCTGGTATTGAGCCGGGAGCATGAGCTGCTGGATGTGGCTACGTTAAAAGAAGAGTTGCAAAGCAGAGGAGTAAACAAGATGTTCTTTACGACCAGCTGGTTCAACCAACTGGTAGATACCGATATTACTGTTTTTTCGGGGTTTGAAGTGATTCTGGTAGGAGGAGAGAAGCTGTCAGAAAGCCATGTGGAAAAATTACTGACTGCATACCCATCGATAGGGGTGGGTAATGGCTATGGCCCCACGGAGAACACCACCTTCTCCCTGAGTTACCGTATCGACAGAAATAATCTGCGTGCGGTCATTCCAATCGGTTTGCCGTTGGCAAACAGAACAGCGTACATACTGGACGGTTCGCTGCAACCGGTACCCATAGGAGTGACCGGAGAATTGTATGTGGGTGGCGCCGGGGTGGCACGTGGTTACCTGAACCATCCGGAGCTGACGTCCAGCCGTTTTCTGTCATCGCCATTTGTGGCAGGAGAACGTATTTACCGGACAGGGGACCTCGCCCGCCGCGAAGCAGATGGTCTTATCACTTTCATGGGCCGTACGGACGACCAGGTGAAGATCCGCGGCTACCGCATAGAACCAGGGGAAATAGAAAACGTGTTGCAGGAGTTGGTCGGTGTAAAACAGGCATTGGTAACGGTGCGCACACATGCCGGAAGCGGAAAACAGTTGGTGGCTTACATAGTGCAGGCTGAAGATTACAACAAAGAATACATCCGGTCAGCCCTCAGAGAGCGCCTTCCGGATTATATGGTCCCCTCTTTTATCGTCGAGATGGAGGCATTCCCACTGAATGCCAACGGTAAAATAGACAGGGGGCTATTACCGTCGCCTGATCCGGGCACAGGAAGCCAACGTGTGTATACTGCCGCCTCCAGCCCGATGGAAATGCTATTGGTGGACATATGGGAGGAATTGCTAGGTGCCCGGCGTATAGGCGTTCATGATAATTTCTTTGAGCTGGGAGGCCATTCCCTGCTGGCGATGCGTGAAGCGGCAGTGTTGCGCAACCGCCTGGAGGTGGAACTTCCCATCAGGTCACTATTCCTGTACCCGACAATAGCGGAGCTGGCAGCCTATATAAGCGGGCTGTCACAACAGAACCGGTTACCTGCTATTACCGCAGGTGGGCGTCCTGACCGTATCCCACTTTCGTATAGCCAGGAACGTTTATGGTTCATTGACCAACTCAGTGGGAGCACACAGTTTCATATGCAGGCGATACTGGAGCTGAAAGGAGAGCTGGATATAGCTGCATTGGAACAGGCGCTCGGTGCTATTGTAAACAGGCATGAAGTACTACGCACTGTAATGACAACGGAAAACGGGATCGCTTTCCAACAGGTCATCCCCTCCGGCAACTGGCTGCTGGGCCGCATTGATGGGCCCTTGACAAGTACGGAAATCCACGACATTATCCATCGTCCTTTTGATCTCTCGGCAGACCATATGTTGCGGGGACATCTCATCAGCCAGTCGGAAGATACGCACATACTGGTGTTGACCCTGCATCACATTGCAGCAGATGGCTGGTCGGTAAGCATTATTGTGAAAGAACTGGTCGCCTGGTATAATAGCTATACTACAGGTACGCCCGTACAGCTTCCGGATATACCTGTACAATACGCCGATTATGCATTATGGCAAAGGAAATATCTCACCGGAAAAATACTGGAAGAAAAAGCAGCTTACTGGAAACAGCAACTGGCCGGTGTAGCGGTACTGGAATTGCCAACAGACTATCCGCGTCCTGCCGAGCAAAGCACACGCGGAACGATATATCAGTTCCACCTGAACAGGCCTTTGCTGGATGGTTTGAAGTCGCTTTCCCTGCATGAGGGCAGTACGCTGTTTATGACGCTGCTGACAGCCTTTAAGGTGTTGCTTTACCGCTACAGCGGGGAAACTGATATCTGTATAGGTACGCCTGTTGCGGGGAGAACGCACCAGGAAACTGAAAACCTGATAGGTTTCTTCATCAATACCCTTGCTCTCAGGAGTAATCTGTCAGGAGATCCGTCTTTTGTATCCCTGTTGCAGCAAGTGAAAAAAACAACCCTGAACGCCTGGGAACATCAGGAAATACCATTTGAAAAAGTAGTGGATGCAGTGGGTGTAGCCCGCAATATGAGCCATAGTCCTGTGTTCCAGGTGATGTTTGTATTGCAGAATACTCCTGATGTACCGGAAATACAGTTGGGCGCGCTGAAACTGAAAGAACAGCCTGTGGAAAGGGCAACCTCCCAGTACGACCTTACGTTATCCGTCATTGAAGACGCAACAGGGTTGACGGCCAGCCTGGAATATTGCACGGACCTGTTCCGCCCTGATACCATTAGCCGCATGGCTGCACACCTCGAAGTATTGCTCGAAGCGATTGTACAGGACCCGCATGTGAATATCGGTGCGCTGAACATACTGCCTCCTGAAGAAGAAAAAATGCTGCGGTGGCAGTTCAATGACACCGAAGCTGATTATCCCCTTCATCAGCATATCATTGATACGTTTGAACAGCAGGTATCACGCACGCCGGACGCGGTGGCGCTTGTGTATGAGTCGCAGATGCTGACCTACCGGGAGCTGGATGAGCGTTCGTCTGCGCTTGCACGTTATTTGTGCAGCAGAGGCGTACAGCCTGAGACGTTAGTGCCGTTCTGCACAGAACGTTCTCCGGAAATGATCATTGGCATATTAGGTATACTCAGGGCGGGAGCCGCTTACGTGCCTGTTGATCCGGACCACCCGGATGAACGCATCCGTTATATCCTGAAAGATACTGCTGCGGGCATCGCTGTTTGCAGTGTTGCCTGCAGGCATCGTTTGCCCGAAACAATGGAAGTAGTTTGCCTGGACGGAGTTGTCCCGCAAACGGAGGAGACGGCTGGTGTTACACTGCCGGTGTTGCGTTCCGGACAACTGGCTTATGTGATCTATACCTCAGGTTCAACCGGCAGGCCCAAGGGAGTGTTAGTGGAACATAGAGGAATTGTAAACCTCGCCTGCTCACAGCGGGACATGTTGCACATCAGGCAAGGTACGCCTGTGCTGCAGTTTGCATCATTCGGTTTTGATGGCAGCTGCTACGAAATATTCAACACATTATTGAACGGCGGCATCCTGGTACTGCCGAAAAAAGATGACCTTTTATCCGCTGAAAGCTTTACAGACCTGATACGCAGGCATCAGGTAGAAGTAGCCGCTTTGCCTCCTTCTTATCTGCATATTATCAGGGACATGCTTGGGCCACTGAAAACAATTATTTCGGTTGGCGAAGCATTTAATAAGGAAGACGGTCTGTATATCAGTGCCAAAGGTATCCGCATGCTTAACGGTTACGGGCCTACGGAAAATACAGTGACCGTGACGATAGCGCCACAGCCGGTAATAGACGACCGGGTGGTAATTGGCAAACCGATCCACAACGTACAGGTGCATATCCTGGATGAGAACGGAAGATTATGCCCTGTTGGTGTGCCGGGTGAGATCTGTGTCAGTGGCGCCGCCCTGGCCCGGGGTTATCTGAACCGTCCGGACCTGACAGCGGAAAAGTTTGTTCAAAGTCCCTATAATACAAGCTTCAGTGGCCGGATGTATAAGACGGGTGATCTTGGCAGATGGCTGGCCGATGGGAATATTGAATATGCCGGAAGGAAGGATGACCAGGTAAAGGTACGCGGGTTCAGGATTGAGCTGGGAGAAATAGAAGCGGTTTTACAGGAATGTGAATGGGTGGAGCAAGCGGCTGTTGCCGTGAAAACGGATGAGTTTAACAACAAACGCCTGGTTGCCTACATAGTGCCCCGTACCACCTTTGACCGTGATGCCATCGTTACGCATCTGAAAGCAAGGCTGCCGGAATATATGGTGCCGGGCATACTACAGCAGCTGGAGAAATTACCGGTCACCGTCAATGGGAAAGTAGACCGTAAAATGCTCCCGGACCCGGATGCCAATGAACTTTCCCATAACACCTATACAGCACCCCGCAATGAAACGGAAGCTGTGCTGGCAGGTATCTGGCAGGATCTGCTGGGCATATCACAGGTAGGTATACACGATAATTTCTTTGAGCTTGGCGGCGATTCAATTATCACCATCCAGGTGGTAAGCAGGGCTAAACGTGCCGGCTATATGCTACAGCCGCGGGACCTGTTCCGCAGCCAGACGATAGCCGCATTAGGTGAGCTGTTGCAGGAAAATACGAAACAACAGGTTACTGCCGAGCAGGGACAACTGACCGGCGCCGCCGGATTGTTGCCGGTACAGCAGTGGTACTTCGATACCAACGGCCAAAGTGGTGCACATTTTAATCAGCAGTTATTGCTGGAGATATCAAAAGATATTGCTGTTGAAAAACTGGACAAGGCCATACAACAACTGGCAGCCTACCACGATGCGCTCCGGTTCGTGTATACTCACCATGCGGCCGGCATACAACAGGAGTACGGAAATCATATAGCCGGCCTGGAAACGGTTGACCTGACTGATTTCCCGGCAAGTGAACTGGCCACGAGGATAAATACGGTGGGCAGTCAGTACCACCGGAGCCTGGACCCCGGAGCAGGGGTATTGTTCCGTGCGTTGCTGTTTCTGACAGCACCTGGAACAGCATGTAACAGGTTGTTGCTGCTGGTACACCATTTGGCCGTGGATGGCGTTTCCTGGCGTATTCTGCTCGAAGATCTGTCATTACTACTGAATGATGATGTTCATGCTTCTCCCGAAACTATTCTGGGGCCAAAGACAAGCTCCTACCGGCAGTGGCATGACGCATTGGTGGATTATGGTCAGTCGCCGCATTTAAAGCAGCAACTTCAGTATTGGGAGGGGCTCAGGCAATTCCACACGCCGCTCAGGGTAGACAGGGAAGTGAACGGGCCTGTAACCATGCAGGATACCGGTACCTGCGAGGTCCGTCTGGATGCCGTGCAAACGAGGAACCTGTTACAGGAAGTGCCTCGTGCCTACCATACAGACATTAATGATATTCTGCTGGCCGCACTCGCCGCTACGGCATGTGACTGGAACAGGAGCCGCAGCGTCATTATCGGACTGGAAGGCCATGGGCGTGAAGATATTATCTCCGGTATTGATACCAGCCGCACAGTAGGTTGGTTCACCAGTATGTATCCTGTGTTGTTACAGCCTGACAGTACATCGGATGTTGCTTCCCTTGTAAAATCAGTGAAGGAGCAGCTGCGGAAGGTGGAGGATAACGGCGTCGGATATATGGTGTTGAAATATATCAACCGTGCAGATAATCTGCAGGGAAAAGACCCGTGGGAGATCGGCTTTAATTACCTGGGGCAATCAGATAACCTGGTGAAGGAGTCCGGGTATATCAGGATGGCCAAAGAATCCGGCGGTGATGCTGTAGGAGAAGGGTTTATTCTTCATGATAAAATATTTATCAATGGCGCCGTGCAGAACGGAGAACTGATACTGCACTGGGGATATAGCAGCCTGCACTATGATGCCGCTACGATCACCGCACTGGCAGACGCCTATCTGGCGACTCTCAGGGCCATCATCAATCACTGCCTTGCGCAGGCGCATGCGTTCACCCCATCTGACTACGGCCTGGAGCGCTGGGTGGATCACAGGGAACTGGACAGTTTCCTGGACGCCGATTACAACGGAACTCCCAGAAGAAGCCAGGTGGCTGCTTTATACCGCCTCAGCGGCTTACAGGAAGGAATGCTGTTCCATAGTTTGTATGATGAAAAGGCGGGGACTTATATAGAGCAGTTTAAATGCACGTTGGAAAATGTAAACGAAGATGTATTCCTGCAATGCTGGAAATATCTGCTGCAACGTCACACCATCCTGCGCAGCGCTTTTTATTATGATGCGTTCAATGTGCCGGTACAGTGTGTGTATCACCACGTGACGCTGCCGGTGACAGTACTTGAGGGGCGACAGGCTTCGCAGTTGCGGGCTATTGAAGAAGCTGATCTGCGGCAGGGATTCGATCTCGGCATTGCGCCACTGATGCGGATTACGCTTGTCCGCCTCGGTGAAGGCCGCTACCGTTTGTTATGGACTTCCCACCACCTGCTGCTGGATGGCTGGTCCTTCCCGGTGCTGGTACAGGAGCTGCTGGAGGTATACGGGGCTTTGCTCAATGGAGAACAGCCTGTAGTGGTACCTGAAGACAGGTATGAAGACTATATCCGTTTCATTTACCGGCAGGATAAAGCCGCTGAAGAACAATACTGGCGCAATTACATGCGGCATCAGACGGAAGGCACGTTGCTGCCTTTCATCGATGCGGCGCAGAGCACCAAAGGGATCGGTATATTCAGGGAAGCCGAAGTAAGCCTGGATGCCGCGGTCACTGCCGCGTTGTCGCGATATGCGCAACAACAGCGTATTACTCCCAATACAGTTATGCAGGGCGTGTGGGCGTTCCTGTTATATAAGTACATCGGAAGCCGGCACGTGACATATGGCATCACCGTGTCTGGCCGGCCGGAATCCTTGCAGGGCATAGAGCAACGGGTAGGTATGTATATCAATACAGTACCGTTGCATGTGGCGGTCAGCGGAGAGCGGGAGATCAGCGCCTGGCTGCAGGAATTGCAGGTGGACCAGCTGAACAGCAGAGAGTACCAGTATGCCCCGTTGAATGACGTGCAACGGCTCACCGGTATTACCGGGGATATGTTTGACAGCGCCCTGGCATTTCAGAACTATCCCGTGAGCGATGTGCTGGCATCACAGAACTGGGCTTTACGGATCAGCGAAGTAATGGCAGACCCCATATCCAATTACCCGCTGACCATCATCGTGACAATGGGTGAAAATACCCGGTTGTCGTTCAACTATAACAGTGACCTGCTCAGTGATGATGACGCGTTCCGCATTGCGGGCCATTTTAAACAGGCATTGCTGCAAATTATTTATAAAACCGCAACGCACCTTGACGACATCAGCATATTGGCCCCTGCGGAAAAAAGCCAGCTGCTGTATGGTTTTAATGCCACTGCCGTAGATTATCCGGCCACTGCCACTATACCGGACCTTTTCAGGATACAGGCGGCACAACGGCCGGATGCCACTGCCGTGGCGTTTGAAGACACCACGCTTACCTATGCTGAGCTGGATGAACGTTCAGACGCGCTGGCCCATTATCTCCAAAGTAAGGGCGTTACTATTGAAACACTGGTGCCGGTATGTATGCACCGCTCGCCAGACATGATGGTGGTGTTGCTGGCCATCCTGAAGGCCGGCGGCGCTTATGCGCCGATAGATCCGGACTATCCGGACGACCGTGTCAGCTATATCCTGTCTGACCTGGGAGGCCCGCTGCTGATCACTAACAACAGAAACAAGGGACGGTTCAATGCGCTGCGGCCGCAACAGGAAGTACTCTGCATAGATACGCTGACAGATTTTTCGTCACCGTCGGGTGCTCCTGCTGTTGCTATACGTGCAGATAACCTGGCGTATGTGATGTACACGTCCGGATCTACCGGTCGCCCGAAAGGCGTGCTGGTGGAACACCGGAACGTAACAAGTTTGATATATGACCAGAACTATATCACATTTGAGCCAACCGATGCTATCCTGTCGGCAGGATCGGTTTCCTTTGACGCCACCACCTTTGAATACTGGGGTATGTTGTTGAACGGCGGCAAGCTGGTGCTGCGCCGCGAACATGATCTGCTGGACGTGGCAGTGTTGAAAGAAGAGCTGCAAAACAAAGGAGTTACTAAAATGTTCTTCACCACCAGCTGGTTCAATCAACTGGTAGATACCGATATCACGGTGTTTGAGGGAATGAAGGCGATACTGGTAGGAGGAGAGAAGCTGTCGGAAAAACATGCGGAGAAACTACATACGGCTTATCCTGCCATTGCGTTGAGCAATATCTATGGACCTACAGAGAACACTACCTTCTCACTGAGCTATCGCATAGATTTGCATGGCCTGCGGGCAGTTACCCCGATAGGAGTACCGTTGAGCAACAGGACTGCGTATGTGCTTGACCGTTTGATGCAGCCGGTGCCTGTGGGGGTAACGGGAGAACTGTATGTGGGCGGCTCCGGCGTGGCGCGTGGTTATCTGAATAACGAAGAGCAGACTGCCGCGAGGTTCCTGACAGACCCGTTCCTCGAAGGAGAACGTATTTACCGGACAGGAGACCTGGCCCGCCGGGAAGCGGATGGCAATATCACCTTCATGGGCCGTGCAGATGATCAGGTGAAGATCCGTGGTCACCGCATAGAGCCCGGAGAAATAGAAAGTGTACTGCATCAGTGCCCGTTGGTGAAACAGGCTTTTGTAATGGCTGTTTCAGATGCGGTGCATCAGCATAAACACCTGGCAGCATACATCGTTCCCCAGCACACATTTGACAGGGCGAGCATCCTGGAATACCTTAAAGAACACCTTCCGGACTATATGGTGCCATCTTTCCTCATAGAGATGGAGTCCCTGCCACTGAATGCCAACGGGAAAATTGATAAAAAGGCATTACCTGCACCGGAAAAAGAGACACCCGGCACTGCTTCTTTTGTGGCGCCGCGTAATGCGCTGGAAGAAGCGCTGACAGGCATCTGGCAGGAATTGCTCAGTGTGCCACAGGTAGGGATATACGATAATTTCTTTGAATTGGGTGGCGATTCCATTATTGTGATCCAGATGGTCAGCCGTATACGGCGTGCCGGCTTTGAACTGAAGGTAGGCGACATTTTTGAGAATCAGACGATTGAAAAAATTTCAGCACATTATTATTCACAGGAAGGAGCGACCAGTAACGCTGAACAGGGCACCCTGACCAGCAGTAGCGGCTTATTGCCGATACAGCAGTGGTATTTCGAAAATGTAGCCGATACGCAGATACCCTTTAACCAAAGCGTTCTGCTGGATATAGATAAGTCCATTACCGCCACAGCTCTCGACACAGCGATCAAACAGCTGCACCGGCATCATGACGCGCTGCGGTTTACCTTTAAAAAAGGCGGGCCTGCATGGGAACAGATGTACGGTACCCATGAAGGGCAGGTTATGGTAACGGATTTGCGTGATCTTTCGCCAGAAGAGCTGCCGGCAGCCATCAGGGACATACATGATAACAGCCAGTACAGTCTTGATATTACCCGGGGCATACTATGTAATGCCGTATTTATACAAACCCCTGCTGAAATAAGTGGGAACAGGTTGCTGTTAACTATTCACCACCTCGTAATAGACGGTGTGTCCTGGCGTATCCTGCTGGAGGACCTGGCGCTATTGCTGCAAGGCGGCGATATAGGCACGAAGAGCAGTTCCTGCAGGGAATGGTACCAGGCACTTACGAATTACAGCGGCAGCAGACGGCTGCTGGACCAGCAGTCTTACTGGACACAAACCGTGAAGCGGAACATATCGTTACGTACCGATAAAACCACCGGTGCGCCGGTTACCGCAGCTGATATGAAGGGCCATACGGTCCGCCTGGATGCCCATCGTACCAGACAGTTGTTGCAGGACGTCCCGCAGGCATATCATACAGTGATCAACGATCTGCTGCTGGCGGCGCTGGCATACACGCTGTCAGAATGGAACAACAACGGCCAGGTGATGATAGGATTGGAAGGGCACGGCCGCGAGAATATTAATGACGCCGTAGACACCAGTCGCACGATTGGTTGGTTTACCAGCCTGTTCCCGGTACTGCTGGAAGTGGACAACAACAGCTCGTATGAACAGCTGTTGAAAGACGTGAAGGAACAGCTGCGTAAAATAGCAGATAAAGGACTTGGCTACGGTGTACTGAAATATATCAACAGACTGGAACCCTTGCAGGAAAAGGACCCGTGGCAGGTGGTGTTCAACTATCTGGGCCAGTCGGACAATATTGTTGAAAGGGAGAGCTTCCTGCGTATTGCAGGTGAGTCGCTGGAAACAGCTGCCGGCGGGGATTTTCCGGTACAGCATCTGTTGGCAGTGAATGCCGTGGTACAGGGCGGGGAGCTCATATTGCAATGGGGGTACAGCCGGCGTCATTTTGAAGCGGACAGTATTCATCACCTGGCAGAGAAATATTGCCGGTGCCTGGAAGCATTGATAGATCAATGTTTATCGGTAAAAGCCCCTGTATTTACCCCCGCAGACTATGACCTGGGAGACGTTATCAGCAACAGAGAGCTGGACAGCTTCCTGGACACGCCTTACCAGGATGCCACCAGGCGCCGGTATGTGAGCGGTATGAGCAGACTTAGCAGCCTGCAGGAAGGGATGTTGTTCCATAACCTGTTCGACGAAGGCGTGGGCGCTTATATCGACCAGTTTGCCTGTGAGTTGACAGGTGTGCAGCCAGATCTGTTCCGGCAAGCCTGGAATGAAGTACTGCTCCGTCATAGTATTCTGCGTACCGCTTTTTACAGTGAAGCCTTCAGTGTCCCTGTACAATGTGTATACAACGATATTCGTATACCGGTAACAGTTATTGACTACCGGCATTTGACCGCCGGAGAGCAGGAGGATGCTGTGGCGGCCTTCAGCGCGGCAGACAGGGCCAAAGGCTTTGACTTCGCCGCACCGCCGTTAATGCGCCTCACCTTGTTGCAGCTCAGCGATGAGAAATACAGACTGCAATGGACGTTTCACCATATTCTGCTGGATGGCTGGTCCATTCCGGTATTGATGGAGGCATTGCTGCAAACCTATGAGGCGCTGGCGACCGGCAGACAGCCGGTGGCTGTGGCAGAAGACCGCTATGAGGATTATATACGTTACCTGCACCGCAGGGACAGACAGACCGAAGAAGTATGGTGGAAGGAGTATTTATCGGGCCTCCAGGAAGGTTGCCTGTTGCCGTTTATTGGCACTACCGCAGCCAGGAATAAGGGTACCGGTGAATACAGGGAACATGTCATCTACATGGAAAGTGCTGCTGCCGAGCGTTTCGCCCAACAGTTCCATATCACCCAGAACACCCTGATGCAGGGTTTATGGGCCTTCCTGCTGTACCGCTATACCGGTAGCAGGCAGGTGGCCTACGGCGTGACAGTGTCCGGCCGTCCGGCTGAACTGGAAGGAGTGGAACAGCGGGTAGGACTTTACATCAACACTCTGCCGCTGCACACGGCGATAGACGATGGGCAGGAAATTGTGCCGTGGCTGCAGGAACTTCAGGCCAAACAAACACAGGTTCGCAGTTATCAGTACACTTCCCTCATAGACATACAACGGTGGGCAGGCATCCCCGGTGATCTCTTTGATACGTTGCTGGTATTTGAGAACTACCCTGTGAACCATTTGCTGGCCGGACAGCCCTGGAAGCTGAAAGCAGCTAATGTAGAGATGAATGAGCAGACCAATTATCCGCTTAGTATGGCCATCTCCACCGGTGAAAAGATAACAGTACGCTTCAGTTATAATGCCTCCCTGCTGGACGATAGCTATGTAAATGCCATTGCAGGCCATTTTGAACAGGTGTTTGCACAAATAGTAACGCAGGAGGCAAGTCACATCGGCGCATTGAACTGTATCACCCCGTCAGAAAAAATACAACTCACTGACACGTTCAACGATACAATAAAAGATTACCCGGCAGACAGCAACCTGGTAGAGCTGGTGCGCAAGCAGGCTGTCGCCAGGCCTGACGCCATTGCGGTAATAATGGATGGGCAACGCCTGTCATATGCTCAGCTGGAAGAGCAGTCCAACCGCTTGGCTCATTACCTGCGCGAACTGGGGGTTACAACAGATACGCTGGTACCGATATGCCTGGAACGTTCACCGGAAATGATCATTTCCATACTGGGCATTATGAAGGCGGGCGGTGCTTACGTGCCTATGGATATCGATTACCCTGCTGACAGGATACAGTATATCCTGGACGATACCACTGCCGGGATAGTGATAACCAGTAAAAACGGGAAACATAATATTCCCGGAGGGCTCCCGGTTATCTTTATAGATGCTGACGGAGAGAAGATCAGCGGATATCCTGCGGGACCGCTGCCACATACGGTAGCTCCGCATGACCTGGCGTATGTTATTTATACTTCGGGGTCTACCGGCCGCCCCAAAGGCGTTATGGTAGAACATGCAGGCATGCTTAATCACCTCTATGCCAAAATAAATGACCTGCAGATTACTGATACATCGGTGGTCGCTTACACCGCTTCACCCACATTCGATATTTCTGTCTGGCAAATGATGTCGGCATTGCTGACAGGCGGCGCTACCGCCATCTACAACGAGGAAACAGTATTACAGCCAACGACGCTGCTGCAGTCAATTGACCGCGACGGAGTAACTATATGGGAAGTGGTGCCGTCTTACCTCGGAGCACTGCTGCAGGAGCAGGCCACGGCCGCATTGCAACAACTGCAATACCTGCTGGTGACCGGGGAAGTACTGCCACGGCATATACTGGCGCAGTGGTTCGAGCATCCGCTGTATGGGCATATTCCGGTTGTAAATGCCTATGGACCTACAGAAGCGTCCGATGATATTTGCCATCATATTATGCATCAGACACCGGAGAGCCTGAATGTGCCACTCGGTAAGCCTTTGCAGAATATGCATATATACATACTGGACTACCAGAACAACTTATGCCCTGTAGGTGTGCCGGGAGAGATATGCGTGTCCGGCATTTGCGTGGCACGTGGTTATCTCAACCAGGCTTCGTTGACGGCCAGACGTTTTGTGGCGGACCCCTTCCGTCCGGGCGTGCGGATGTACCGTACCGGAGACGTTGGCCGCTGGCTGCCTGACGGTACTGTTGAATACAGGGGCCGTGCTGATGATCAGGTGAAAGTAAGAGGATATCGTATTGAGCTGGGTGAAATCGAAAATGTATTACAGCAATATCCCGGTATCAAACAAGCCGTGGTGCTGGTGAAGGATACGGCCACCGGCAAACAGCTGGTCGGCTACATCGTCTGCCACAGCACATTTGACAGAGATGGCGTTTCCGCTTATCTTAAAGCACAGCTGCCTGCATATATGGTACCTGCTATTTGGATAGCGTTGGACAGTTTCCCGCTTACTGCCAATGGCAAAATAGACAAACAGGCATTACCTGCTCCCGATGCATCCTGGCGGGCTGACAACTACATAGCCCCCCGCAATGAAAGAGAACGGTTGCTGGCAGGCATTTGGAGCGAGTTGCTGAACATTGAGGCCGTGGGCATCCACGACAACTTCTTTGAGATCGGCGGACATTCCCTGCTGGCCATGCGCCTGACAGCTGCCCTGCGGAAATATGAACAGCTGGACATCCCCGTCAGACAGATATTCGAACATCCCACTATTGCCGGGCTCTCCGTGTATATGGCCGGATTGACAAAAGAAACGTTGCCGCCGGTAACGAAGACGCCGGCCTACCCGCAGCACCTCCCGCTTTCGTATAGCCAGGAACGTTTATGGTTCATTGACCAGCTTGAAGGAAGCGTGCAGTACCACATGCCCGCCATCCTGCGCATGGAAGGGGTATTGGACAGGAAGGCGCTGTGGAATGCCTTGCAGACGATTGTCAATCGCCACGAGGTGTTACGCACGGTCATCCGCACATCCGGCGGGCAGCCTTATCAGCACATCCTTGAGAAAGATAAATGGGACTGGACGGTCATCACCGGCGATTATGACGTGGACGCACTGATACGCGTGCCGTTCAACCTGTCGGCTGATTATATGTTGCGCGCCCACCTGGTACAGGAAGGGAAAGAAACACACATACTGGTGTTGACGCTGCATCATATTGCCGCAGATGGTTGGTCTGTAAGGGTCATCGTAAATGAATTGACAGCTTTGTACAAGGCATATAGCGCGGCAGAAAAACCATTACTGCCGGCATTGGAAGTCCAGTACGCAGATTACGCCATCTGGCAACGCAACTATGTCTCTGGTAAAGTACTGGAAAGAAAACTTGATTACTGGAAAGGTAAATTAACCGGAACTACGCCGCTCCAGCTGTCAACAGATTATCCCTATCCCGCGGTACAGACGGGCAGGGGGGCCTCCAGCCATTTTCATCTCAGCAAGGAGATGGCTGATGCATTGCAGGGTTTTTCACAGCAACAGGGTGTTACGCTCTTTATGACATTGCTCGCCGCTTTCAAGGTGTTGTTATATCATTACAGCGGACAGGAGGATATATGTGTAGGCACTCCTGTAGCCGACAGAACGCAACTGGAAACAGAAAACCTGATCGGCTTTTTTGTGAACACACTGGCACTCAGAAGCAACCTGGCGCATAACCCGGCTTTCACGGAGCTGCTGCAACAAGTGAAGCAAACCACTTTGGATGCCTATGATCACCAGGACGCACCTTTTGAGAAAGTGGTGGAAGTGGCCGTAAAAGAGCATGACAGGAGCCGCAGCCCTCTCTTCCAGGTGATGATGGCGTTACAGAACATGCCGGAAGCGTCTATACTGGAGCTGGAAGACCTCCGCCTTTTACCGGTGAGCGCTGAACAGACCACCTCCAGGTTTGACCTTACATTTATCTTGTCTGTAACATCACAGGGGCTGGAAGGTAATATTGAATACAGTACCGACCTCTTTAACGGTAATACGATCAACCGCATGGCAGCTCATTTTGAGCAATTGTTGACAGATATCCTCAGGGCGCCTGCAACGCCGGTAGCTTTGTTGTCCGTATTGTCGCCGACGGAAACGCATACCATAACAGTTGACTTTAATGATATACCTGCCAGTTATACTTTAGAGCCGGACAAAACGGCCATGGACCTCTTTGCTGCATGCGTAGCGAACGCGCCGGATGCACCGGCCGTGCTGCAAGGAGATAGCATGCTGACATATAAAGCGCTGGATGAGCGGTCTTCACAGCTTGCCCGTTACCTGCAGGATAAAGGAGTGGCAGCAGAAACTTTAGTGCCGGTATTTATTAACCGTACACCGGAAATGATCATCGCGGTCATGGGCATTCTGAAAGCTGGCGGAGCTTTTGTGCCTGTTGATCCGGAATATCCTGCGGAGCGTGTTCAGTATATGTTGTCCGATACAGGGGCTACATTACTGATAAGCAACCGCGCTACCATACAGCGTTTGCAGGTGGAACAGCAGCCGGATGTTATCCTGCTGGATGATGAACAGCATATTATTGATGCTTATCCTCTCACCCAACCTGCTACCTGCCCTTCCCCAGATCAACTGGCTTACGTGATCTACACGTCCGGTTCCACTGGTCGCCCCAAAGGGGTCATGGTAGAGCACAGAGGCGTATATAACCTCGTGCAGAGCCAACGGGACGCACTGCATTTACGCCCTGGCATGAGGTCATTACAGTTTGCTTCTTTCAGCTTTGATGCGGCCTGTTATGAGATATTCAACACCCTGACGAGCGGAGGTACGCTGGTATTGCCAGAGGAAGAAGACCTGTTGTCAGTCGCGCGTTTCGCTTCATTACTGGAACGGCAGCACGTGGAACTGGTGACGTTGCCGCCTTCTTATCAGCGCGTTGTAAAAGATGTGCTCGGACCGGTGAAAACGGTGGTGTCCGCAGGTGAAGCCTTGCGGGTGGAAGACGCCCGTCATATGATGAAAAAGGGTGTCCGCGTGGTGAATGCCTATGGACCGACTGAGAATACCGTGTGTTCTACGCTCACCGGCGACCCGGTACGACCGGATAACACGGTGGTGATAGGACGGCCTGTTGCCAATGTGCAGGTATATGTTCTTAATGCCTGGGGTGGTCTGTGCCCGATAGGTGTAAAAGGAGAGATATGCGTATCCGGCCCGGGCCTGGCGCGCGGCTACCTGCACCGTCCTGACCTCACAGCAGCCGGTTTTGTCACTACGCCATCCGGTTATAGGATCTACAAAACAGGCGATGTGGGCAGATGGTTGCCCGATGGTAACATCGAATACCTCGGAAGGGCCGATGAACAGGTGAAGGTGCGTGGTTATCGTATCGAGCTGGAAGAAATTGAGAACGTAATAGAAGAACACAGCGAAGTAAGCCAGGCGGTGGTGCTGGTCCAGCCCACTGACCAGCATGATAAAATGCTGACCGGCTATATCGTCCGCCAAGGCAGTATAGACCAGGAAGGCCTGTTGTCCTGGCTAAGGACCAGGTTGCCGCAATACATGGTCCCTGCCATGCTGACGTTCCTTGATGAGCTGCCGCTGACGCCCAGCGGGAAAATAGATAAGAAAGCCCTTTTACGGTTAGACCTTGGTATTGCGCGTACGAAGGAATATGTAGCGCCTGCCGGCGAAACAGAACAAACACTTGCCACGATGTGGGAAGCGCTGCTCAACGTGCAACGTATAGGCGTTAACGATAATTTCTTCGAGATTGGCGGACATTCCCTGTTGGCGATGCGTGTTCTTGCGGCTGTGCAGGAGACTTATGGCGTAACGCTTCCGGTAAGCACATTCTTCCAGCTGCCTACTATCAGCGCGCTGGCGGTACATATCCAGGTAAACCGGCAGGACGTGCAGCTGAATAAGGCAGATACCAGGTCTATCAATTTGTAAAGAATAAATTATTACACATGACAAATACCAGGTTAACCGATATAACCAATCTGTTGAAACGCGCCAATGATAACGGTATAAAGATCATATATGACGAAGGTGAGCTGATCGTGCAAATGCATAAAGACAATGAGCCTGATCCTTCGCTGTTGAAAGAACTGAAGCATAATAAAACAGACCTGCTTGATTATTTTCAGCAGCACACAAAGCGTAATACAGATATACCGCTTACTGTGGACCGGCCGTCGGGGCCGGTCCCCCTGTCGTTCAACCAGGAGCGCCTGTGGTTTATTGATCAGATGGAAGGGAGCGTACCCTATCATATCAACGTACTGCTGCGTTTGCGGGGCATCCTCGAAAAAGATAAGCTGGTAAATGCTTTGCAGGAAATTGTGAACAGGCATGAGGTGTTACGCACGGTGATAACATCAACCGCCGGTGTACCTCATCAGCAATTGCTGGAACGGTATAAATGGACGATGGATGTTGAAGACATTCCAGGCATAGCGGACGATGCGGACAAACTGAACGGATATGTGAAAAGCAGTACGGAGAAACCATTCGATCTTTCCGCTGACTATATGCTGAGGGCACGTTTGATTGTGCTGGGAAAAGAAGAGTACCTGTTGGTACTGACCCTTCATCATATAGCCGCAGACGGATGGTCAGCGGGCATTATCGTTGAAGAGCTGGTAGAGCTGTACAATGCGGCCGTTGATAACCGTAGCCCACAGTTGCGTAAACTGGGTATACAATATGCGGATTATGCAATATGGCAACGCAACTTCCTGAAGGAAAAGGTGCTCGAACTGAAAATGGACTACTGGAAAAAAAAGCTGGCGGACGTCGCCACACTGCAGCTGCCCACAGATCACCCCCGTCCGCTGCTACCGGGTTTCCGTGGACGCGAATACCATTTCAACATCGGTAAGGAGGTGACGGACCAGCTAAAGGCGCTTTCACAACAGGAGGGGGCTACGCTGTTTATGACGTTGCTGGCGGTTTTTAAAGTATTGTTATACCGCTACACTTTACAGGAAGATATCTGTGTGGGCAGTCCCATCGCCGGAAGATCGCTACGGCAGCTGGAGGGACTGATCGGTTTTTTTGTGAATACCCTGGCATTACGAACCGAAGTGTTACCAGGCATGTCTTTTACCGAATTGTTGAAAAATATAAGAGACACCACGCTGGCGGCTTATGACCACCAGGACGTGCCTCTTGAAAAAATAGTGGAGGCAGTCGTTAGAGAACGGGATGTAAGCGTAAACCCACTGTTCCAGGTGTTGTTTGTCTTACAGAATACGCCTCCTGTACCTGATATACACCTGAACGGCCTTCATATTTCTCCGGAGCCACTGGAATCAAACACGGCCAAGTTTGACCTGACCTTTTTATTACAGGAGCAGGCGGGCGAACTACACGGCTGTATAGAATATTGCACAGACCTGTTTGAAGAGGCCACCATTGAACGGATGGCCCGTCATTTCCGGCAATTGTCATATGCGGTGGCAGCCTCGCCGTCCGCTACCGTGGGAGCATTGCCTATGCTGGAAGCTACAGAGAAGCAGCAGCTGTTATTTGACTTCAATGACACTGCTGCCGGTTATCCTTCTGAGGCCACTATACCGGACCTTTTCCGGAAACAGGCCGCTCTTCGTCCGGAGGCGACGGCAGTGGTATTTGCGGATACTACGCTTACCTATGCTGCGCTGAATGAACGTTCTGACGCGCTGGCCTGCTATCTTCAGGACAAAGGCGTTGGCACTGAAACACTGGTGCCTGTATGTATGCACCGCGCTCCGGACATGATCGTGATACTGCTGGCCATCCTGAAGGCCGGCGGCGCTTATGCGCCCATAGACCCTGACTACCCGGATGACCGTATCCGTTACATCCTGTCAGACCTGGGAGGCCCGCTGCTGATCACCGTCGGCGATTACGCTGACCGGCTGGCATCGCTGCAGCCAGACCTGGAGATAGTGTGTATCGATACACTGGCGGATGCTCCGGCAACCGGCGCCCCGGCATCCGTGAAGCTACGTGCAGACAACCTCGCGTACGTGATGTACACTTCCGGTTCTACCGGCCGTCCGAAAGGAGTGCTGGTAGAGCATCGTAATGTAACCAGCCTGGTATGCGAACCGAACTATATTTCGCTTACGCCCGCAGATGCCATCTTGTCGGCGGGGTCTGTGTCTTTTGATGCAACAACGTTCGAATACTGGGGCATGTTGCTCAATGGAGGCCGCCTGGTACTAAGCCGGGAGCATGAGCTGCTGGACATCGCTGTATTGAAAGAAGAATTGCAAAGCAGAGGCGTAAATAAAATGTTCTTTACCACTGGTTGGTTTAATCAGCTGGTAGATACTGATATTACCGTCTTTTCAGGGATAGAAGCAGTCCTGACGGGAGGAGAGCGATTGTCTGAAAAACATATCGAAAAGTTACAGGCCGCTTATCCATTGATAAAGGTGAGTAACATCTACGGCCCAACGGAGAATACTACCTTTTCCCTGAGTTACCGTATCGACAAGCATGGTCTTCGTGCAGTTACGCCGATAGGTTTACCGTTGTCAAACAGAACGGCGTATATCCTGGACGGTTCTCAGCAACCAGTGCCCTTGGGCGTTACCGGGGAATTGTATGTGGGTGGCGCCGGGGTGGCGCGTGGTTACCTGAACCATCCGGAGCTGACGTCCACACGTTTCCTGTCTTCTCCGTTCGTGGCAGGAGAACGTATGTACCGCACCGGCGATCTTGCCCGGCGGGAAGCAGACGGCCACATCACTTTCATGGGCCGGACGGATAACCAGGTGAAGATCCGCGGTTACCGCATAGAACCGGGGGAAATAGAAAGCGTGTTGCAGGAGCTTGCGGGTGTAAAACAGGTGTTGGTAACGGTACGCAATCACGCCAGCAGCGGAAAACAGTTAGTGGCTTACATCGTGCCGGCTGAAGATTACAACAAAGACCATATCCGGTCTTCGCTCAGAGAGCGTCTTCCTGAATATATGGTCCCTTCTTTTATTATTGAGCTGGACGCATTCCCGCTGAATGCCAACGGGAAAATAGACAAGGGTTTATTACCATCGCCTGATCCGGATGCCGGAAACCAACGCGCATACGCGGCGGCTTCCGGCCCGCTGGAAACGTTACTGGTAGAGGTATGGGAAGAATTGTTGGGTGTCGGGCGTATAGGCGTTCATGATAATTTCTTTGAGCTGGGAGGTCATTCCCTGCTGGCAATGCGTGAAGCGGCGGTGTTGCGCAACCGCCTGGAGGTGGAGCTTCCCGTCAGGTCATTATTCCAGTACCCGACAATAGCGGAGCTGGCAGCCTATATAAGCGGACTGTCACAAGAAAGCCGGTTACCTGCCATTACCGCTGGTGGGCGTCCTGACCGTATACCGCTCTCCTTTAACCAGGAGCGTTTGTGGTTCATTGATCAGCTTAGCGGCAGTGTACAATTTCATATGCCCGCGGTCCTGAAGTTAAAAGGGCGTCTAAATATTCCAGCCCTGGAAGCGGCACTGCGGGAAATTGTGAACAGGCATGAAGTATTACGTACTGTCGTCACAGTTACAGACGGACGACCCTACCAGTACGTAAAGGCCCCGGACAGCTGGCAGCTGACTGTCATCAATGGGGAGGTGAATGATGAAGATATCAATAACTGGAGCATTACGCCTTTTGATCTCTCCAAAGATGATATGCTGCGCGGGCTGCTGATTTGCGCCCCGTCGGGAGATTATACCGTGGTGCTGACCCTGCATCATATCGCTGGTGACGGATGGTCTGCCGGAATATTGATCAACGAATTATCATTGTTATATAACGCTATTGTTTCCGGTGAAAAGGCAGGTCTGGCGCCATTGCCCATACAATATGCAGATTATGCGGTCTGGCAGCGTAACAGGTTGACAGACGAGGCCCTTGGGCAAAAGCTGGACTATTGGAAACGGCAATTGCAGGATGTCTCTCTTTTGCAGATACCGGCCGATTTCCGGCGACCGGCAGTTCAACGTAATGATGGCGCCACTTTCCAGTACGTGCTGAATAAAACACTGTCATCAAAAATAAAGCAATTGTCACTTGATAACGGTGCCTCCCTGTTTATGACGTTGCTGGCGGCGTTTAAAGTATTGTTGTACCGCTATTGCGGGCAAACGGATATCTGTGTGGGCTGCTCTGCAGCCGGCCGGCAGCAGCAGGAATTGGAAGGACTGATCGGCTTCTTTATCAATACACTGGCCCTTCGCAGTGATCTGTCGGGCGCGCCTGCCTTTACAACTTTTCTGCAGCAGGTGAAACAAACCACGCTGGAAGCTTTCGAGCATCAGGACGTGCCTTTTGAAAAAGTAGTGGAGGCGGTAGTGAAGGAAAGGGACACGACCCGTAATCCTATCTTCCAGGTACTGTTTGGTATGCCTAATATGCCGGTAGCATCACAGCTTCATCTCAAGGAACTGAGTTTGTCTGCTGTTCCGGTAGTGCGCAATACCACTCAGTTTGACATTAACTGGTCGGTGATAGAAGCAGCGGAAGAATTGCAGGTGAGTATAGAATATCGTAGCGATTTGTTCCTGCCGGACACTATACGGCGTATGGTAATGTCGTATGAACTGTTGCTGACAGCTATCACCAGCGATCCGCTGTTGGCGGTGGATGTGTTGCCGCTGCTTACGCAGGAGGAAGAATATCAACTGTTGCATATCTTCAATGACACTGCGGCGCCTGTGCCGCAAGCCGCCACAGTGGTGCATCTTTTGGAGGCACAGGCGCTGAGTAATCCTGACAGTCCCGCGGTGGTCTCTGCTGCCGGAACAGTTACCTATCGGGAATTGAAGGACCGTGCCAACAGGCTGGCTGCATTTTTACGTCATCAGCATAACATAAAGCCTGGTATGCTGGTGCCGCTGTGTTTTGAGCGCGGGATGGATATGATAGCCGCCATATGGGGCGTCATGAAAGCAGGGGCCGCTTATGTTCCTGTGGACCCTGGCTTTCCGGCAGAGCGCATCCGTCATATACTCGAAGACACGCATGCTGAGGTCATCGTATGCAGCGAAGAAGGAGCCCGTGTTTTGCCGGACGCCGATGTGAAAATTATCATTGCATCACAGGCAGATACTGCTGAAGAAACACCGCTGACAGACTATCCCGGTGGTGAGGACCTGGCCTATATTATTTATACTTCCGGCAGTACCGGTGTTCCCAAAGGAGTAATGGTTACTCACGCCAATCTTTTACATTATCTCTGTAATAATAAGACAGCATATGTTTCCGGGGAGAGTAGGGCGACAGGCAGTTTTATACATTTGTCCTATACATTTGATGCAGCGGTGACCGCTCTCTTTATGCCGCTTATATCCGGGAAACCGGTGGTGATAAGCGCTGCCCCGCAAACAATGGTGTTTGAAGATGAATTACTGTGGAAGCATGCGCCTTATGACTTTATCAAACTAACACCTGCCCACCTGCCTTTACTGGAAGAAGCCATGCAACGCCGTCAGGCGGTTTGTCCGGCGTCAACGCTTGTGATAGGAGGAGAGGCGCTATTGCCCGGACATGTGGCTTTCCTGAACGGACAGCAGGTAACTGTGGTAAATGAATACGGGCCGACAGAAGCTACTGTAGGCTGTAACACCTATACGTTCCGGCCGCGGGAAGGACAGGTAATCAATATTGGCAAACCGATGGACAATATTCAGTTATACCTGTTGGATGCCCGCCATCAGCTGGTGCCGAGAGGCGTAACCGGGGAAATTTGCATAGGAGGAGCGGGGGTGGCCCGGGGATACCTGCGCCGTCCGGACCTGACGGCGGAAAGGTTCACTGATAATCCTTTTCACGGTGGAAAAATGTACCACACGGGAGACCTTGGCCGTTGGCTGCCCGACGGTAATATGGAATACCTGGGTCGTACAGATGACCAGGTGAAGGTGCGCGGCTACCGTATAGAACCAGCCGAAATAGCGCATGTGCTGCAAACTTCCCCGCTGGTCAAACAGGCCGTTGTGGTGGCGCATGAGCAACAATTGACGGCTTATATCGTACCGCAGGGTGATTTCGATAATGACGGGATAATGACCTGGTTAAAACAGTTCTTGCCAGTATATATGTTACCGGAACAGCTCATCCCGATGGAAACCATTCCCCTTACCAATAACGGAAAGGTAGACAGGAACGCCCTGCCCAAACCCGGCGACAACCCGGAGGGGGATGCATACACTCCGCCTCAGACACCATTGCAGTTATCGCTCGCGGCGCTATGGGAGAACCTCCTGGAGGTAGAACGGATAGGGTTATACGACAATTTCTTTACCAGGGGCGGGCATTCACTGCTCACCATTAAGTTGATAGCATCCATCCGTAAAACGCTGAACAAGACGGTTACCATTACCGATGTGTTTGATCATCCCACCATTGCCGGTCTGTCTGATTTACTCGAGAAACAGGAAGTGCATGCCCTTGCGGTGCATGGCAGGCATCTGTTGCCCCTTAATCATAACAGGGACGGGGCTCCGTTGTTTATACTTCCCGGCTCCGGCGGTACCAGCGAAGGCTATGGTGAACTGGCCGCTGCGCTGGATAAGACTTTTACCGTGTATGGTTTGCAGATGACAGGAATTTATGAAGATGAACAACTGTTGCAAAGCATGGAGAAGATCGCAGCGGAACATATCGCCTGGATAAGGGAAGTACAGCCAGCGGGCCCATACCGTTTTGTCGGACATTCCTTCGGCTGTTTTGTCGCCTTTGAAATGATCCGTCAGCTGGAAACAAAGGGAGAGGAAGTCGCTTTCGCTGCTTTCCTGGACACGCCTCCGGACGCAAGGAAGGAAGTGCAGGACCATCAGCATTTGAATGAACAGCTGTTGTCCGGGCTACAGCAATTCCTGGAGCAGCATCAGCTGATGGCAGTGCCTTGTCCCAATTGGTTCAATGAGCTGAAGGCGGCCACTGTTGATGGTCCTTTGGCCGAAACAGTGGAAAAGATGAAGGCGGCGGTCAGGGAAAACGTGCGTGATAATAACGGTATGCTGTCATTGGCTTTCCGTGTGCTGGACCTTGAGCTGAACAGCATCCGGATACCTTATACATTAAAACATAAGATGGCGGCCCCTTTATTGGTGGTGAGGGCAAGTAGCGGAGCGTATACGGCTGATGATATGCTTGGGTGGAAACAATATGCGCCGGAACTGACATTGAAGCAAAGCCCGGGAGATCATCATACGCTGGTTAAATCGCCGTACGTATCTGCCCTGGCAGAAAATATACTTTCCTATTTCCATCATCCTAAAATATAATACCGTTGTATGAAATTTGTCCGATCATCCCTTTGGCTGTTCCTATGTCTTTATTTAAATTTTGCCGGAGCCGGCGTTCCGGGACATCACTCAAAGAAAGCAGAGATCCTCTGGGACACCTATGGCGTTCCGCACATATACGGGAAGGACATCAGTGCCATGTATTATGCGTTCGGATGGGCACAGATGCATAATCATGGCAACCTGCTGCTTCGTCTGTACGGCCTGACCCGTGGCCGGTCTGCGGAGTACTGGGGAGCTGATTTTGCAGCCGCTGATAAAAAGATAAGGCTCTTTAAAGTGCCGGAACTTGGAAGGGAAGCGTATGCAAAGCAGGGACATGAAATGAAAAAGTACATTGATGCATTCGCTGCTGGTATAAACGATTATGTGGCTGCCAATCCTCAGGCGATCAGTGCGCCGTTAAAAGAGGTACTGCCGGTGACGGGTGAAGATGTAATGGCCCATGCTATCCGTGTTTTTTTTCTGGAATTCCTGGCGGCAGAGGACAACGCGGCGCTCGGCCAGATATTAAGGCCCGGCTCCAACGCTTATGCTGTGGGCCGGTCCAGGTCTGCTTCCGGTAATGCTATGCTGCTTGCCAATCCGCATCTGCCCTGGTTCGATTTTTATACTTTTTTTGAAGCGCATCTGCAGGCGCCCGGGTTTAATGCCTATGGCGCTTCGCTGGTAGGGATGCCCGTACTGAATATTGCATTCAATGAAAATCTTGGATGGACACATACCGTAAATACCATTGATGCAGCAGACCGGTACGCCTATACGCTTAAAGATAGCGGTTACCTGGTAGACAGCGCCCTCGTGCCTTTTAAGTACGACACGACAATTGTGAAAATAAGGCAGCCTGATTGTACGGTAAAAAACGATACGACCATCCTGCAGTATGCGGGTGATGAACCGGTGGTGGGCGTGAAAGATAATAAAGCGTACACGCTGAAGATCGCGGGACTGGACAGCGCCGGCTTCTTTTATGAATGGCACATGATGGCCAAAGCCGATAATCACCGCGAGTTTAAGGCCGCATTGCAACGCATGCAGTTGCCATTGTTCAATGTGATCTATGCCGATAAGGCAGGCGATATTGAGTATTTCTTCGGTGGCAACGTTCCGGTTCGTGCCTCCGGGGATTGGGACTTCTGGCACGGCACCATTGATGGCAGCCAGTCGAAGAACGCCTGGAGCCAGACACATGGTTATGCTGATATGCCAAAGTTATTTAACCCTCCTGCCGGCTTTATACAAAATGCCAATGATCCCCCGTGGTATTGTACTTACCCGCCGGTATTGTCCCCTTCGGCCTACCCGTCGTACATGTCGCCCGTTGGTATGGGGTTTCGCCCGCAGCGCGCTGTGAATATGATCAGAAATAACTTTTCGGTTACTTTTGATGACCTGGTGAAGTACAAACTCAATACCGGCGTGGAAGTGGCAGACAGGTTCCTTGATGAGCTGCTTGGAGCAACAGATAAATATCCTGATCCAATCGCACAGGCGGCAGCGGGCGTATTGCGGAACTGGGACCGCACTACAGACAGCATGAGCGTAGGCGGAATTCTTTATATCAACTGGTATTCCAAACTGGATGACTCCATGTTTAAACAGCCCTGGGACCCTGCACATCCCACAGAAACACCTCGTGGCCTGAAGGACTCGGCGACCGCGGTAAAGCTGTTGTCCATTGCGGCCATGGAGATCCATAATATGTTTGGGTCGTTACAGGTGCCCTGGGGAGCTATGTTCCGCTTTCGTGCGGGCGCATACGACTATCCCGCAAACGGCGGCCCCGGTAATTACGGTATCTATCGTACGATCGAATATATGCAAGATGCCGATGGCAGAATGCGTTCAGCGGCGGGCGACACATATGTGGCAGTGGTGGAATTCGGCAGGAAAATAAAAGCCCGTGTGCTACTTGGATATGGTAATGCTTCCCAGCCAGGTAGCCGGCATATCGGAGACCAGTTGAAGTTCATGGCACAGAAACAATTACGTACGCCCTGGACCGAACGCCGCGATATTTTACAACACCTGGAAAAAACAGAACGCCTCGGGCATTGATGTTTTTGTGCTGGTTATGCTAATCAGCCCTCACGGCAAATTTTACATAGTCAACATACAATGTCGTATGTGCATCTGAATAAAAGCCAAAGGTCGTAAATGGGGGGACTTTCAACATGGCCTGGTGTACCATTTGACCATTGATGAAAAAACGAAACTCCCCGCTGTTTATTTCCTCGATGCGCAAAGTGTTGTATGCCGAAGTTCCCTTGTTTATACAGGAGCATGCTGTTAATTCAGCGATGTCATAGGCGGCGTTGTCCACCTTGGCGAAGATCGTATATTGACCTGTTGAATAGACACAAAAAGCAAACTCATTGAAGACCCCGGGTGTCTTTTGAACGGAATTCCATAAGATCCCGTACCTGGCCTGAGAGGCATCCGCGGTCACCTTCATTTTCATTTCCAGGATATTGCAGCCAGGCACCTCTTCAGCAGGGGTGCCCAATCTGAGCGCCCAGAAACGGCTGGCTTTTTGGGCGTCCAGGACATAGTGCCCGTTCTGCAGGAGGGCGGAGGCAGTATCGCCATGAACGATATTGGGCACCATTGGATTAGCAGGATCATCAAAGTCCATCTGCAGCAATACTTTTTCTTTGGCTGGCTGTGTGGAGGATTGCGAGTGTGCTTTTCCGATGGTGATAGCTAAGAGGACAGAGAAAGTCAGCAACTTTAAACGCATAGGGGAAAGGGTTGATTAAATGTAGAAAATATTCCGGGGGAGAAGGAAAATCAGATTTCCTGTAAGAAGTTAGGTAATAACTTTAAATCTACCAAGAAAAGCTTCGGTTTTTATGCTATACGCTTTATCTAAAATCAGAAAACCCTCCATTAAGGAAGGCTTTCTGATTTCCAGTAGTGAAAATCGCTCACTGTAAATCTTCCCGATAGGAAATTTTATCCATGATCAGCCATTTCCCGTCTAACTTTATCAGGTTAAAACGGTCGATGAACCGGAAGGTGGCAAAAGTCAATTGCACATGGGCAGACCCGGTATCTCCATCCCATGTAAAAGAAAGCAGTTCGGGCTGGCATTCCTGTATAGTTGCCTGGGCCACCAGGTCCAGGTATTGCGGGGCTGTCCACTGCACCAGCTTGCCGTCTATGACGGTCCTGATATGTGCATCGGGGTGAAATGCAGACCGGAGCCTTTCGATGTCTAATGCCGGACGCCCTTGTAGATAATCATTCAGCGTAAGTTGGATCAGATGTTTTTCATCTGCTACGCCGACATTGTTTGCCAGAGTTTTCATCATTTTTGTTTGGTTTAATGATTCAAAGGTATGGCTGCATGTTGTGTTGCCGGTTGGCGTTATCAAACTAATAATTGTGAAAATCAAAGAACCGGGGTGGGCGCCCATGTTAATGCCAGTAGTTTTTCTACCAATATCTGTTTTATCGGGGCATCAATTGTTTTATCGCATGTCCTCTCAATATTTTCAAGGAAAGCTGTGGCAGTTTCCAGCCTGGTAGCTTGAAGCGCCGCTATGTCGAACTGAGGTGTTTTTGTCGTGTCTGTAGGTATATCGATGATTTCGTAGGTGTCTGCTACACTGGCAGCTGTGCCTATGGGGTACCAGTTTATGGTAAATATCGGTTTATAAAGATAGTGGTGGATCGTGAAAGTAAATGGTGTACCGTTGGATATCGGCAAAAACAGGGTGTTTGAATTGGGAATGGTTGTATCACTGAGCACAAAATTTCCCATAAGCTGGAATTTATATCCATAAATATCCAATGTCATGATGGCGTAGCCGGGAGGCGATGTAGGCAGATATACCAGCAGGTAACCATCTGTTTTAGCGGTGATTTTTTTGGTGGTGTTCTCTCCTCCCTGATAGACGGTATTGCCTGTAGTAAGCATAGATACGCTGCCATCAACTGCGTTCAGGCTTTGGGCGATTTCCAGTTTTTGGGTAGTGGTATTTGCTGCATTTAAACCGGCGGCATCCAGATGTGTTACCTGTGTCCCATTTTTGTTGTTAAAGTTGCCATTTACCCGGATGTTGCTGTTTATCGTGAGATCATTGATAGTGGCGGTCCCCTGGATATTCGTATCTTTTAAGACCGTTATCGCGCAGCCTGTATTTAAATATCCGTTTATCTGTAAGGAAGGATCATGAGAATCAGGGAACACCAATTGGCCATTTACGTTAAGTTGATTGAATGCCGCATTATTATTGGCCGTGAGATCTTTGTTGACGGTGTGTACGGTCGTAACTTTAATGCTGTTGGGCGTTAAGGTGGGATTTGAGATGTATATCGTGACTGACTTATACAGTTTTCCACTGCCTGGTACAGATGCTTCAAGGGTAAACGTGGTATCGACCGTTATATTGCTGAGAGTAGCCGTTGTTTGTGTACCTTCATACACAGCCTGGCTTTGGCCACCTGCAAATAACCGGAAGTAGGTGCCGGTACTTTCCCAGGAAATAGTGAGCGGGACGCCTGCCTTGAAAGAAGTGGCCGGTATACCATTTTGGCTTACCAATAAATAGGATATGTCAAATCCGTAGGTATCAGCGGTATTCAATGGTGAATGCATAATGGACTTGGTTTTAGTTACATGATAGTTATTAGGCGGTGACTGACTTTTGCGCTGGTGTGCTACGAACTTTTATCTGCGCCAAACGGTATCCAGTAAACATAGATCGTAGGAGACTGGCCATTACCACTGGTACTGCCGCTGCATTGCCAGGAAGTGCCTTTCTGCACAGGCACACAACAATACCCCTGTTTAAGGGCGTTATTAGATTGGACCTGATATAAATTAACTCCATTCACCGAATACTGCTGGCCGTTATAAGTGATCACGGCCGTGGCGTTTGTGCCTGCATCACAGTTGTCAGGGTCTATGTAAACCAATACTAGTCCGTCTGTCCCGGCGGTGATTGTCATTTCCCCGAAAGCACTGCCTTGCTTGATGAGGTTCCAGCTGCCCATCATGGTGATACTCGCCTTGTTGGCTGTGATGTTGCCATTAACAGTAAGATCCGCGATATTGCTGCTGCCCGAAGCGGTTACAGAGGTCGTGTCGAGTTTATTGACCGTTGCGTTGGGTTGTAGCGTCAGCGCGCAATTAGCGTCAGTTGTAATACTGGCGCCTCCAGCGATTGCATTGGCAGTTAACTGGGCCAGGGTAGCTTTGCCACGAATGTTTGAGGTGGCGCCAACAGTAATGTCATTGAAGCTGTTATTGTTGCCCAGGTTCAGTGTTCCGTTTATTGTCAGGGTGCTTTTTGCATATAAGGTGCCCTGTACGGTCAGGATACTGGGATTGTCCATCGTTCCAGCCACAGTTATGCTATCTGGTGTAAGTGTGGGCTTACTGATAATGATGGTAAGAAAAGCGTACAGTTTGCCCGCGGCATTGCTGGCTTCCAGCATCAGTGTGGTATTATGTTTAAATCCCTGTGGTATATCAAAGGAAGTGCCGGTCCCGGTGTATATTGGATTGGGGTTGCTGTTTGCATATAGTTTGTACCCGGTGCCATTGCTGCTCCATTTAACACTGAACGGGCTCAGTGCCATAAATTGTGTAACCGGTATGTCCTGCTGGCTGCTTTGATAAGGAAAGGAAATAAAATTCGTCAGGTATAGTGGGGCCTGGTTCGATTGTTTGTGGGAGATGTTGTTTTGCATGTAGATAAATTGAGGGTAAATGTTTTAGAGTGACATGAGCTGTTGGAGCATCTCTGCTTTGGTGGCCTCATTAAACTGTGTGTCCAGTATCATTTCTATGGAGGATATCAGCTCATTCCGGCGTTGTTTTTTTGCTACCATGTATTGCTCAAAAAGCATACGTGGGTCATTTTTCGCTATGTTACTGTCTATAGCGGAAAGGGGGGCGATATCTTCTTTCTGCGATATGGAATCCTTCCCTACAGGAAACCAGTATATGCTTATTTTGGCCGGTTGCGCAACGCTGGTGAGGTTGTCACCTTTATAATACCAGGTAGTCCCGGCTGCAACGGGGATACATAGAAATCCATAGGTAAATGTACTAAGACCAAAACTTGCCTGATTGCCATATGTATAAAACCAGTTGCTGTTATTTAATGAAATGCCGCCATAAGCAAGCGTATTAGCCTGCTGTAGCGGAAGGTCAACTGTGACCACTGCATAACCGTCAGTGTTTGCTTTGCTGCTCGTTATTGGAATATGGGTGTTGGAGATTATCTGCGTAAATGTGCCAAACATGGATACCTGCTGCCCGGTAAAGGTAAGGTCATTCTGTATGGTCAGGTCATCAGTGCCAATATCCGAACTGGTAAGCGTCGTGATTGTGGGCGCTGTTAAGGAAAGCGGGGAAAGCACATTGATTTCCGGGAAAGTACCATTAAAGTCCTGTTCAACAATAAGATTGCTGACACTTGTATTCCCAAAAGTGGCGTCGCTTCCGATAGTAAAGTTACCAGTCAGGTTAAGGGGCGCATAGGTGGTGGAGATGTTGATCGTATGAGGATCTCCATCTGCAACGATCGTATTACTGCTCAGATTCAGGGTGTTGCTGTTGGCGATGTTGGTGGTCATTTCCCCCTGCACTGTTTCGCTGTTCGCCGTGTTGACCATTAACGGCGTAAGGGCAGGGTTGATGACGGTCAATGTGAAGGACTCGAATAGTTTGTCTCCGTTTGCATTAGTGGCGATGCAGAAAAAAGTAGTCGTATCTGTTATACCATCGTTTAGTGTGTAACTGGTGTTAGTACCGCTGTATATCGGCGTTGTGCTGCCGCTCTGATATAACTCGTAGGAGGTGCCGTTGCTGCTCCATCTTATTTCTACAGCATATCCCTGTTGTATGGCACCGCAAGGATATCCGGAATTCAGAGGATCAATGGCGATCAGGTTCTGCAGGAAGAATACCGGTACATTGCTTTTGATAATGGGAAAATTTCCCTGCCTCAACTTGTAGCCACTGTCCCCGGTATTTTTTGTTTTTTCTTTAACGACGACCTGGGCGGTACCTGCGTTGTTATTGACCATCCCGGAAACGCTGCAATTGGCGCCATGTGTTACCAGGTGGTTAGGGTCCAGGTTAACAAGCGTCCACTGCATATAGTCTATGTCCAGTTCATCGTCATGTATTACCTGGGATTTTCCTGTTGACCAGTATCGTTTGTCCGGCGGAGTTAGTGTGGCCGTAGATGTTTCAAAGATACAATCCGCGTCATCCCCTTGTGGCACTTTGAGGATGATCTTTTCGCATTTTATGGTGCTGTTAGGCTCAAGTACAATGCAGACTTCCCCTTCGGTGCTGAGGGTTAACGGTTTATGGTCTTTGCCGTAAACCTGGTAGGTTAGTATCAGTGGATCGGTACCGGTTTGCATGGTATATATGTTTGGGTTTGTGAAATTTTTTTTATCTGAACGTCATTAGTTTTTCTGCTAATAATTCCTTCGTCGTCGCATCTATTGTCTTGCCGCAAGCCTGTTCTATAGTTTGGATAAAAGCTTTGGCCGCAGTTAGTTTTTTTGTTTTTCCGGATGCCGCCCGGGCGGCCATATCAATAGAAGCTGCTTCCATATGATCTGTTGGCAGATCTATAAGTTCATAGGTTGCTTTTGAACTGCTGTTTTGGCCAATAGGATACCACTGTACGGTAATGGCTTTGGGTGCTTTGACGAAGAAGAGGGATTGATAAGTGGTGCTGTAGGTCAATGAGGTGCCTTTAGACAGGGGAAGACAGATAACAGTTGAATTAGCTGATCCAAACCTTGCCATACCTCCCGTAGCTTTAAACGTATAGGCATTCATTTGTATGGTGATAGTGGAGGTGAAACCAATTCCGGAAGGTACGTCAAAGGTGGGCATGTACACGATGAAGTAACCATCGGTATGAGCCGTAAATTGGTTGTTGGTAAGATCGTCCTGCCCCTGGTAAATGATATTGCTTTCGTTAAATAACGATACTGTGCCTTTATTGATGGTGAGTTTGCTCAGCATTTCCAGTTCTTTTGAAGTAGTATTGTCTGTACTGAGTCCCGGGACGGTCGTTTCGCCCGTGATATTGATTTGGCAACCGCTCCGTAAAGGACCATTTATCAGGAAGGAGGGGTCGGTGGAATCAGCAAGAACCAGCTTCCCGTCTACGGAAAGCTGGTTGATAGTGGCATTCCCATTGGTGGTCATATCTTTTTTGACCGTGTTGTTATCGGCGATGGTTATTCTGCCAGGTTTTAACGCGGGATTGTTAATGGTTACCGTGACAGATTTGTACAGCTTATTGTTGTTGTATGTCGCTTCAAGTATGAGGGTGGTGTCAACGGAGAATCCGTTGCTTATAAGAAAATATTTATCTGCACCACTGTATAGTGGTTGCGATTGCTTATCGTCGCCGGCGTATAATTTGAAGTAAGTGCCGGAACTTTCCCAGGAAACATGAATGGCAGCGTTCGCATCAAATGCGGTTGCTGGTGTGTCGTTCTGGCTGACGAATAAATATGAAATTGTGAAGTCGGACGTATCTGCTTCGGCGTAAGGTAAATGCATAATAATTTAATTTGAGATTGATGATTAAAGGCTGGCTGATTGTTGCGCCAGTGCGATAGCTCGTACCGGGTCTTTATCCATTGCTTTAGCCAGGGTTTGATAGAAGTCGGTATACCATTGTTCGGATAATATTTGTGAATCGGAAGTACTGCTTTGTATTGGCAGGCTTGCTAGCTCCCGGGCAGCAGCGCTTATTTCATAGGAGTCAGTTCCCCCTCCCAGTGGTATCCAATAAATAGAGATGACGGGTGTCTGGCCGCTGCCACCAGATATGTTGCCACTACATTTCCATTTGCTGTTTCCCCGGATAGGGACGTAGCAATATCCGAACTTGGGTATGCCATAGTTTGCATACTGGCGTAAATGGATTCCATTGACAGTATATTGCTGGTTGTTGTAGGTGATACAGCCGGATGCGGCCTGGGCGCCGCCGGATTGAGTCGGATCTACAAAAATTATCGCAAATCCATCGGTCTTCGCTGTTATCTCTGTTTCTCCGAATGACTGGCCCTGTCGGATGAGATGCATGCCGCCGGTCATGGCAACAGACGCTTTGTTTACGGTGATGCTGTCACTCACGGTGAGATGATTGATTGTGCTACTTTCAGTAGCTCTTACAGCGCCTGCGTTTACATGCTTCAAATGTATCCCGGGGCCGGAACTGAGGCTGACCGCAATATTTTTGAATGAAGTATTGTTTTCCAGGTTCAATGTGCCACTTATTGCCAGGTTAGCTTTGGTGTACAAAGTTTGCTGAACGGTTAATTGATTGGAGTTGATCATACTGCCGGACACGGTTATACTATCTGGTGTAAGTACGGCATTACTGATAATAATGGTCAGGTAAGTATACAGCTTTGTTTGGCCGTTATCCGCTTCCAGTACCAGGGTAGTGGTGGACTGCAGTCCTTTCGGGAAGTCGAAGGAGGGGGTGGAGTCCGTATATATCGGCGTCGGATTACCATTGGCGTATAGGGCAAACTGTGTGCCGTTACTGTCCCATTTGGTACTGAACGGGCCGCCCGCGGTAAACGCGGTAACCGGCACGTCCTGCTCGGTGCTTTGATAGGGGAAGGAAATAAAGCTCCTCAGGTATAACGGTCCCTGATCGAGTGGTATGTTGGAAGTATCGTGATGCATGTTAAGTGAATTGAGGGTGAATGTTTCAGAGCGCTGTGAGCTGCCGGTGCATTTCTTCTTTGGTGGCAACGTCAAATTTGATGTCCAGTAATGTTTCTATGGAGGCTATAATGTTTCCCTGGCGCTGTTTTTTTGCGGCGGTATATTGCTCAAACAGCCGGCGGGGGTCGTTTGTGTCGTTGCTGCTATCTGGTACCGGAAGCGCTACGCTATCCTGTTGTGCTGAAGGGGTGCTCTTACCTATTGGTACCCAGAAAATGCTTATCGTAGCGGGATGTGAAACGCTGGTAAGGTTCTCGCCTTTATAATACCAGGTGGTTTCTGCAGGAACGGGCAACCATAAAAAGCCATAAACGGGTTCCAGGTCATCATTTGCCCCGTAGGTGCTGAACCAGTTGTTGCCATCAAATGAAAGTGCTCCATAGGCAGAGGTGCCGTCATCTGTTGATACGTCTACTGTAATGATGACATACCCATCAGTGTTCGCTGTTTCGGTGGTAACCGGAATATTGGTACCGGAGGCCAGTTGCTCAAAAGCACCGAATATAGGCAGCTGCTGATGGGTAAGGTCTATGGAGTCCTGTATGGTCAGGTTGTCAGCGGTGATACTCGCACATTGCAGCGTTTCAATTAGATTGCTGGTATTACCATTGTCTTTAACAGTGAAAGTGCCGCTCACATCAATTCTGGAAGAATTATCAATAACATTGTCCACATTGGGGTTTGTACCGGTCAGGGTGATGGAATTGTCATGCAGGTCCAATGTATTGCAGGTGGCCTTTTGCGCAGTCATCTGCCCCGCAATGACTTCATTTGTGTTGGTGATTACTGCAGGCGGTACAAGGATAGGGCTGATGACGGCTAAGGTGAAAGACTCAAATATTTTGTTGCCATTGTCATCACTGGCAACACAGGTGAAAGTGGTGGTATCTGATATGCCGTCTTTCAACGTATAGCTGGTGTTTTTATCGCTATATATCGGTATTGTATGGCCGCTTTGATATAGTTCAAAGGAGGTGCCATTACTGTCCCATCTTAGTTCTACGGCATACCCCTGTTGTATGGCGCAACACGGATTTCCGGCGTTCAGGGGGTCAATGGCAATCAGGTTCTGAAGATAAAATGCCGGTGTTCCACTTTTATCAATAGGAAAGGCGCCTTGCCGCGGTTCATAATCGGGGTCTCCCGTATTCTGCGTATTTTCTTTAATAATCACCTGGGCTGTTCCCGCCTGGCTATTGACCATGCCGGTGACGCTGCAATTAGCGCCATGCTTCACCTTGCGATTGGGATCCTTGTTCAGAAGCTCCCATTGTACGTAATCAATATTCGTCTGGTCATCAGTGGTATCCTGAGATTTTCCCACTGACCAATATAGTTTGTCAGGAGGATTTAATACGGCGGTAGACGCTTCGAATATACGGTCGGGACCATCTCCTATTGGTATCTTGAGTGTGATCTTCTCACATTTTATGGTGTCGTTGGGCTCAAGTACGATGCATACTTCTCCCTCGGTATTGGGGATTAGCGGTTTTTGGTCCTTTCCATAAACCTGATAGGTGAGTATTAGTGGAATGGTGTCGGTTTGCATGGGAACGGTTTTAGGTTTTTATTGAGGGTCCTGGTCAGTAATGAATTGAAGGTATCCGTCGTGCAGACTGATCGGATATCTGTTGAAATTGGCGGTAGCAGTGGCTTTGGTAAGGGTAAACCCTTCCCAGGAAAAGCTGGCTTCAGCGGTACCCGGATTTGCTACTGTGCTTTGCCACCACGTCCAGGTGCCGTACCGGGCGCTTACGGGTAAATAAGTGAGTGCATTGGGATAGGGCGGCGTACCATTGGCAGTGTCTGACAGCTGCACGGCAGAGAGAATAGGCCCTGCCCTGAAAGTGATGTCCATGGCGGATAACGGCTTATCTACAAATTGTTCCGGCAGTTGTACTTCCTTGATAGGCAGAATGCCGCTAAAGGCGTGTATGGATGCCCGTGGGTCTGCCAGTACGGTGACGTATGTAGGATTGCTGTCCCCGAACGTCAGTTGAATGTAATTGCCATTATTGCTGTTGAGCGGCCCTATCTGTTGCAGGTAATTGTCAGAATTATCGGGTGTTACCACACAATTGAACTGGTCGTAATTTTCATTTTTAAAATACCCGATCACGCCGTCTTCCTGCGATGCCTGATCACCAAACCGGATATCAAAAGGACAATCCTCCATTGCAGGGATATTGGGGTTGGGGGTGATTTCACCTGTAGGGAACGGCCAGTCCTGGCTTTGCAGCGGCTGAGCGTTCAGCTTCAATTGCAGGGTGAGCGCTGTTAGTGCCAGTGGCCGTCCAATGAAGAAGGAGAGATCCTGGTTGGTACGTTTTCCCAATGGATCTATCGTCCAGAGCGTGCTGTCGATCGCTTTCAGAAAAGCCTGGAAGGCCGTAGCTGATTTTCCCGTTAAGGCGGTGACAAATGCGCCCAGTTGTTTAGACCGGGAGGTAACATCTCCCAGCGTATTCACGTTGTTGTGTGGTGGCGGCGTCCATTGCACATGGCTGCCCTGTGTACCGGCCATCACCATAATTTCGCCGGCATTACTGCCATCAGGAAAAAACAACAGCAGCGAGCGGTCAATATGGTTCACTACCACCCAGCCGCATACTGGGTTCACACCGGTATTGAGGCCCAGTATGTTAGTTTTGTCGCGATAATCTGCCAGTAGCATATTCAGCCGGGCGGGTTGTAATATGCGGGGCGGTACCTGGAATGGCGCCGTTATATTGGCAGACAACTGATGTTCGATACTGAAGGCGCTGTCCACCATCAAAGGATAAGAGTGATAATCGGATATGCCACCACCGGTGGACTGTATCAGGTCATATCGGCGGCCAAACTTATCATAAATGGCCAGTTGTGTGAAGTAAAACTCACCGCCCCTGATTTGATGGAACGGGTAGGGACTGGGACCACCGCCAGTTATAGCAGGAATGGCGTTTACCTGTCCCTGCGCAAAAGAAGGGGTGTCAAAAGGAGGGATGCTGGTAGTGTCATAATACCCCATGACTTTTGAAAACTTCAATGTCTGGTTTTCATAGTTGAATGAATCATTGTGTGGCTTTCGGTAGAGTTTCCTGTCACGCTGTGTCAGGTAGTCGTTCGTGTATGCGAGCTCCTGGGACAGAAAACGCCATTGGTCTGTTTTGTTGATCTCATCCCACAGGTCATTCAGGGCGTCATCATCATATTGCCGGGCATATGCTTTGAGCCGCGCGCCCAAAGTCATTTGTGTGTGGGTGCTCAGCGCGGCTCTTCCGGAAACGGTATAACTTGTTTGCGCGCCCTGCGGAGAGGCTATCATCTCATAGTCAGTACCGTTAAAGCTCCAGTTGGGCGTGCTATGCTGGTCGCCGGGACTTGTTTTCCAGGCAAATGGAACAGCGATATGCGTTAGTTGCCATTCCATATATACCGGCTGCCATTTCTGCCGCCATTCACTGAGGTCCGTTTGTGGCAGCACCCCATTGTTATAGGCGGTCTTGTCATGAGCCTGCATGGTGCTGTAAACAGTTTGCTGCGAAAGCCCCGTTTTAACGGCTATTTGCGCGGCATTGGCAGGGTCCACCAAAAAGAATTCGGTATAAATATCCTGTACGTTGGCTGGTAACACCTGTGTGTCGGATAAAGCAGGAATAATGTTGCCCAGTGTGGAGGCATCTATTTGTGTAGAGGCTACTGTAAATGATTTTATCAGTTGTGCCGGCAGCCTTACTACGAGGGCAGTCTCCGGGTCGACCAACGGGTCTGGCGAAATTCCGGATATCAGTATGTTGGGATTATTAGGGAGCCAGTAACGGGGCTGTGCTACGGATTTCAGTACAAAGCCGGGGGTGATGTTTTTGTTCTGTGCAAAGTCGTTGATGCCCTGCTGTAGTGCCTGTTGGGAGTTTGCGATACCTTGTCTGGGCTGCGGTACTTTGGGAAGCAGCGCATTCACTATTTTTAATTGTGCCAGTACCAATCCCAGTGTCTTATCAGCATTCTGGGGATCGAGGTATGGTGATAACTGATCTGACGATACACCTGGCCAGGCGTCCTGCGGGTCGTAGTTGGCCTCGGCGTAGTGATATTTCCACCATACGGCGTTTAAGTCCCACTGGAGACTGGAAAGTAATGTAAGCGCGTCATCCAGCGACTGCTGGTCTTTGTTTAGTTGTTCCAGCCAGGCGGCGTCACTGTCGGGTATTTGCTGGTTTTTAGTAACAGGTGCAGTCTGAGGGTCATTACTGGCAGGTACGATCTGCCAGCGGTTGCCGCCAAATTTTGAATTAAACCAGGCTTGTTGTATTCTTTCCGCTATCAGTTGGTGGCCATTTTTGTTGTTAAGTGCAGGCAACAAATCAAACTGGAAGGCACGTAATAATTCAATAGTTGTTTGCTGATCAAGGGAATGTTCCAGTTGTGTGGCTACCAATGTACTGAAGGCTTCCAGCCCGGTATTGGCCACGCATACGGATATATCATCGGCGCGCAGGTTTTCAAGTTCGTCATTGGCAGGTGGTGTACTGGCGTTTTTATCCCAGGGCAGGTTAAAGGACATGCCGCTGTATAAAGTGATATTGCTGTTGCCCGCACTTTGCTGTGCTGCTACGTCCCAGTTCAATGCAGATAGTACTTCGTCAGCTGTTGCTTCACCGGTGAAGCCGGTGTTGCCGGTAGCCAGGATATCGCTGCTGCTGTCGGCATACCAGCCGGTTACCATATAGCTGAGCGCGGTGGTTTCCGGTACACCATTTAGCGGGTCATAAAAAGAAAGGACGCCGGCATTAAACTGCATGTACCCGCAGAACTCCTCATTGCCGGGACCGAGCGCGGTCATGAACATGTTTTGGGGGTAGGCTTCCTGCCAGCCCGGCATCTCAAAAGCCTGGCCCATGTTAAGGTAGTACGATTGAGTGTCTGTATTGCCATTATCGTCAAAAGGAGCCAGGGGAAAGTTTTTCCTGTTAGGGTCATTGCTGGCGGCCCAATTGTTTTTTACGGTTTCGCTGATAATAAAATTACACCAGTTATTATCTTGTTTTACATTAGGGCAATCTGCCTCCAGTATCCATGATTGTCGTACATTATTGCCGCCGGGGTCCCTGTATATGCGTACAATGAGCCAGCGGTTAGGAATGAGGGGGAAATCGCTGGTACTATCGGACTTGCCTACACGCAGCGAGCGCGGTAGTGTCCAGTGCAGGTATGCACCCGGCCCCGGCAGGGTATTGTTGTCATCCAGGTCAAAGGCGTCGGGTTCGGGAGAAGCCCAGGAATCGCCGCTCATGACAGGATAATTGTAGGACCACAACCTGAAATCATCCCGCTTCAGAAGGGCAGGATTGGCGAGCAGTACATCAAGCGTTATGGGAACTATGACAGGAGCGTTCATGTTGACTGATTTTAAGATTGACTTTGGAATACGACTGCTTCCGTTGATTTCATCATCTGCAGGGCGAAGGTGCCGGAAGTTAAGGCCCCATTGGGAGGAGGGGTGTTGTTTGCGCTCATAGCGCGCTGCAACGTTTGTACGAGGCCGTTGTTCTCTCCAGGCGACAGGTTCAGCACATGACTGCCCGCCGCCCGCATACAAAGCTGCTGCAATCCGTTCAGGTCCCGGATAGGCACGCTTCCCATTTGTTGCCCCAGCGCATTGCTGCCGGGAACTACATTTCTGATCACTGCCTCTCCTGCATCATTCACGCCAAAGCAAAGGCTTTCCTGTGGCTCACTGAAGGTTACGTTGTCGGGGACTTCATCGAATATGCATAACAGCAGGTTAGGGGCCAGGAGGTCTGTCCGGATAATATTGAGAGATTTATCGTTTGCGTCTTTAGCACGTATCGTGAGGGTAGGCCATGCTTTCACCATGTTGGACCGTAGCAGGAAGCCGCTCATCACATCCGGCGGTGTTGTGTCCAGTATATGCCTGCCTGTTATCTGCTGCCGTATTCCTTTTACCTTTTGCTGTGCGGCCTGTTGGATGACGGGAAGTGCCAGGTCATGCAGCATTTTGGCTTTGCTGCTGTCGATACCGAAGCTCATGGCGCCATCAATACCGGCGCTCAGCCAGTTCTTGTCTACATAGAAAAAACGCAGCGACTCATCAGGTAGCATGCGCAGATCGGCCACCATTTTGCCGAAAGGAACCGGGTAAAGTAGCTGGAATCTGGCCATCCAGTCAGATAGCTCGTCAGAAATGCTTGCTACTATCTGTTGCAGGCGTTCCTGTACGTCGCTGCGCAGCAGGAATGTAGCCAGCATCTGTTGCGGATCTGGCGGTACGGCTCTTGTCTTTACGACATTAGCTGGTGCCGCCTGTTTTTGCGTGGCGGTGTTGCCGATGGCGGCTATCAGTTGCGGAGTGATGATGCTTTGCAGCCTTTCTTCTACGGTTTCATATGGATCGATATCTGCGATGGTTTGTTGTGCAAAATAGGGAGAAGTGGACCGGTGCAGCAGCTTATCGACTATCAGGTTCAGCTGTTTCCTAAACTCCTTTACTTTGCTCATAAAATCTGCATCCGCCAGTGCTATTTCTCTGCCTGTTTCCCAGGCTGCGGCCAGCGTTACATCAAATATGCCATGCGTTTGGTCGAAAATCAGTGCTGCATCAGCGGTGTTGTAGTGAGCAGTGGATGGTGTGGGCAGCAGCGGCGCCAGTGGTCCGCGGTACCAGGCAAAAGTGCTTTCTCCGCTGCGGGTTTGCCAGGGCAAGGGAAGGTACCCATCGCTGATGCGCTTACGTACGGCGGCATTGGCGTCTGTATTCCTGTCTGCCGGTATAGGCAGCCGGAGCCACAACAGTGACGGATCTGCATTGTTGTTTATCACTTCTGCTGCTACGAGGTTTTCTGCCAGCTTGCCGAAACTATAGCCCGTATCCGATTGGGATTGAAAGGTCCAGCTGGCAAGGCTCAGCAGGGATACGCTCTGGTAACTGCTCAGGTCAGCGTTTTTATGCAGGTAGTCCTTCATTCCCTCCAGCGATACCAGGTGTACAATGTTTTTTACCTTCCCCTGCTGGCCGTCGGGCGGCGTCAAACAGAAACGGTTACACGCTACCACAGAAAATAGTCCATGCTCATTCAGCCCTCCGATGGCGCTGTTGCCGGTATTGATCCTGCGGATATGCGAGAGGTAGAGCAGTTCGTCAAGCATCGGTACGTTTGCCTGGAAGGTAGCGGTAGACATACTGATCGTTTTACAGCTGCCTTTAGGATCGATGTCATCTTCCCGCGTAAGCTGGGGCTGAAGCACGCCGGTCTGCCCCTGTAAAAAATCTCCTATTGTGGTAGTGGTAGATTTATCGTCAGTGTTGTCACCGGTATTCAACTCTTTTTCTTCAAATACCATCAATGCCAGCCAGGGCGTTTCCCTGTTGGATTCGTCCACGGCTCTTTCCCATGGTAGTTCCGCATCTTTAAGTACAATATTGGGAAGTACCTCGTTGTATCTGCCTGTACTGCCTGGCACAGGGTACATATTGATGACCTGGGTCTTATCAATAAAAAACTGTGGTGCTGTTACCATGAAATCCTGGGTAACACTTACACCATCGTCGTCCAACTGGTTAGTACTATACAGTGGTTGCTTGACGGTAATATGGTAGTTGCCGGCTTCCAGGGCGGGAATGTAGTTGTCATACAACTCAAGGTCGCCCACAGGGATATCATTGGTAAAATCTTTTTGGTGTTTCATAATCAATTGGTTTGTTCCATCGGAATGTCAATAAACAGACTGTTGACGGTAGCGCCCATCTGTAGCATGTTGTCGTTGCTCCCGGAATAGAGCTGGTCCTGTTGCAGCTCGGCATACAGCGTATTCCGTGCAGCCGCAAGCGTTGTTCCGATCGTGCTGATATCCGTTAAGGTGCTGCCGCTTGTTTGTGGCGTATAGTCGTCGGAGTAAGTGTGGGCTTTGCTTAGCGGGTTCTGTGGATTATCTTTTTGGGAGATATAATCCATTAGCAACAGCCGCATTTCCACAATCCCAAAAGTACTGCCAGGTGTTGAAACCGGGCCGGTAACAGTATAACCGGTGAGTTGCTGGCCCAGCGTATCTGCGGAAGGAGTAACAGGCGCCTGTACAAATTGTCCGTTATCAATAATGGGAGGCCCCCACAGCGTGGCAGCGACATTAGCACGGTTGGCAGTAAAGGTCCATCCGTCAATGTCCACCTGGACAGCGCCGTTAGCGGTATCTTTTGTGATGGTTACATTGTGTTCCGCTGTAGCCGAGGTAATATTCATGGGGCGGATGTTGATGCTGGACGCACCCTCCACCCGCTGTTGGCCGTCATTGCCGTAAGTAAGGCTGGTAGCGGGAATGCAGCTCTTGGTAGTGAATTGCAACCTGCCTGCTCTCACGAACCATACTTTTGTGGTAGGCGGATTGTTGGTCGTATCGCCATTGTGGATGATCTGACCGGTGGCGTCTTTCTCCAGTATTTTTGACAGTCCTTTATTGGCGATGATGGTATAACGGTCCTGAGGCGCGGGCAACAACTGTTTAAATTCCGTCCAGTCAAGTGGCTGCTGGTTTGCATCCGCAGCGCTGTCGGAGCCAAACCGGATTTGAAAGGTGACAAAAACAACATGAATCCGCACAAGGCCCCCAATAGGCGGTCCCCACATATCCAGCGAAGCACCGATACTCGCACTGAGTGTTTTGTGAATGAACCATACATGAATGGTCAGCGATACGCCGATTTCCACCCATATATTTGCTACAAACGTTAATGGATGCCAGGTGACCAGGAAGTTGGCGCCTGCATCAAACCAGGCGCTCAGGGCGCCGGACTGGTATTGTGCCTGCAAACGCCCGCCGGCCATGGCACAGGAGGGCGTAAAGGCAAAGTAAGCCCCGCCCTTGATCGACACGTCGCTGGATACCTGCCAGTTAAATCCCAGCCGGGCCACCTCGGGATAATAGCTGGGCACTTTAAATGCCGGGTGATAACCGCCTGCGGTTACTACAAACTGGCCGGCGTTGGGGTTGTCGCCATACCAGAGATAGAAGGCAAAACCACCGGTAATATGACAATCTTTCGTTAATACAAATGAATTGCTGGTAAGGCTTGCGGCAATTCCCAGGAAACCTTCCTGTGGCTGTAGCACCGCTGACATCTGCAGTTCGATAAATACCAGTCTTTCATTGTCTATGGCTTTTTGTGGCAGGGTAAGCCAGGACAGCCCCAGCAGCGAGAACTGCATATCCCTGCCTAATTCTGCTGTCAGCAGCAGTTCGCCATTAATAATTTCAAATGAGTTGAATACAATGCCCACTGCCGCCCAGTAGTCTCCACTGCGCGGACTTACCCATTGTTTAGTTGTTCCATCTTTACCCGCTTTTTGTCCTTCAAGTATTTCCAGGGTGTTAAGGGCGATATCTTTCTGGCTGTCTGTTTGTGGGGCGTCGACAGTTAGTAGTGGAAAGCTCTGTACCTGGTTAAAAGCAGGCAGGGTGAGTGTCCTGTTATAGCCCAATCCGCCCATTAATCCGGAGATCATAAAGAATGGCGGTCCACCCGGAGGGAAGTCGGCATTTAAAAAAATAAAGAAAGACGCCGTACCATCGGTCATCTGTGCATAAGAACCCAATGCTGCAAGCCCGAATTGCTGTATTTTGATGATCAGTGCGCCGTCAAACTGGAGAGACACGTCCTGCGCCAGTTGACTGTCTGGAATACGTATCAGTGCGCCATCTATTGTGAAAGAAGCGGAAGTGAAGTCAAAACTGAGGCCGTCCAGGCTGAACGAAGGTGTGAATGCGCTCAGGGAGGTGCCTATGCCCAGCCCGCCCAGTGCGGCGTTAAAAGGCCCTACGGTCATAGACCCATTGATAATGCCGTAAATGACCTGGTCTTTAAAGGTTAACGCGATAGAGTCGATATAGAGTGGTCCAAGGTTTTTTCCGATGTTGATGGTATAGGCTGTATTGCCGGAACTGCTGTCGGCGTCTTCAACGGAAAAGTTGAACCTGCTCATAACTGCCTTGAAGTCCGGAGAATATGCCAATACGGGCAAGGTGATGGGAATATCAGTCCCAATCAGTGTAATATCAAAATAAAAAGAGATGCCTGCCGGAGGGCTGGAGGGCAGGTCGGACGGTAGGTCTTGGGGAGGAATGTTTTGTGGTGATTGGGAAGTGATAATCAGATATCCCTTTTTTAATATGAAATCTCCTGTCAGCTCACTGCCAACCAAAGGAATATGTGTGCCTACGTCAAACGTAGGATTGAGGTCAAAGCCGGCCATCGCAATAAACTGCCATTTATCTTCGATCTTTTCACCAACGAGGTGGAAGACGCCGGTAATTCCATTGTAATTGAGAGCGCCGTCTATAGAAAGTTTGCCTACAGGGTTGTTGTATGTAATGTTGATTTCTGATAGCAGAATTTCAGGTAAAACGGTAAGGTCGATATTTATATCAGAGAAGATGCTGACCAGGAGGTCCGTAAGTGGGATATCCTGGGCAGTGCCGGTAAACACGATGTTGCTGCTGCCCAGTGTGATATCTACGTTCAGCAGGGACTCGCCAACATTGATATGCGCACTGAGATTATAGGAGGTAATATTGTTGGAATGGGTAATGACCAGCGCGAACTTCGTATGTACCTGTACATCGAAAAGATTTATGTCCAGTTCTCCGTAACAAACACAGCTATAGTCATCACCGGCCGGGTCTATATTCAGTGAAAAATCGTCGAAGGTCAATTCCAGCAAATCATCGGATATTGTGATGCCGGGTTCCAGCTCGTTTATCAGATCATTAAAGGAGATAATGTCCGGATAACTGGCAGTGATGGAATCAATCTGCCACTGACCATTAGTGTTGGTGTTATCGGAGGTGCTGATGTCAATTGTGCCAATAAAGTCACTGGTAAATGTTTTTAGCGGAATTTTTGCGGCCATCGACATATGCACATAGGCAGCAGGCGTGGTGTCGGGACTGATGAGACGGAAATTCAACTGGAAATTGCTAAGTGTAAATAGCCCGAGCGGCATTGTAACACCCTGTTTTGTATATACCATGAACTTTACTTCCCGGACTTTAAAGTCAGGCGAAAAAGTCAGCGATAGACCGGCTTCAAAGGAAATGCTGTCAAATACGCTGATGAGGGTGGCCGGAACAAAATTTTCAAAATGCCAGGACGGCCCGTTGATCAGGGCTGTGGCAATACTGCTGTCACTCAGCTGACTTAACGATGTTACCGTTTGTGCGTAAGCTGTGTGTGGGGTGCAGCTTACAGTTATAACAAGGGAGGAGGTGCTGTCCAGTTGGAACAACAAATCGAAGTGTCCATCGGTAGCTAATAACCCCATATGTATTTTCTGAATAAAGCCGGAGGGAGCAGTGGTTTCAATCTTTAGCTGCAGCCCTTCCAGCTTAAGGCTCTTCAGAGAAATGGTGTCAGCAAGGGGCACCCACAAGGTCATGACCGGATAGGCGTAATTGCCGGTAAGATCAACAGCACCATACAATCTGAGGTTATCAGAAATAGAGGTGCCAAGTATGTCCGGCAATTTAGGTATCTGGCTGACGTTTGTCAGGCAGGAGAAGTTAAGTCCTAAAGCAAGGGGTATCTGCCCGCTTGCTGATACCTGATAAGCAGATTGGGGTGTAGTGCTATAAATAAAACAGCTGTCTGATAATGTGGTTAGTAAGGAGAAAGGTTTGATAGTAAGACGTGGAAAAGAGTCTGTCCAGGTCCAGGATGCGGGCAAAACCAGTTGGAGGATAATATTTACAGTGTCATTTGTTACGGTAAAGACGAGTTCCTTCACCGGCATCGCTGTTTGGTTCAGCAGGTCTGTCTGCCCTGCCGTAATGGTTACGGAGTTGCCGTTTGCATCAGGTATATCGCTGGTATTGAGTTGTTTGATGGTTACATACCGGGATGATGGGAGGCCCACCATGCCCTGCATGGTTGATACCTGCTTGTCGCTCAGGTAGTCGGTGTTCAACACTATCTGCTGGCTGGCTGCGGTGTCTGACCTGAGTTTGGCGATGAGCTGGGTGATGTCCATTGTCAGTTGTTTTTAGAGAGGGATGAGCAACGATCTTTTAGCTAACCGGCATTGATAGAGGTGTCCAGCAGACCGATACTGTATTCGATTTCTTCATTTTCCAGTCCCATTAAGTCTTGATACTGCAATGTTGAGAAATTGAATAACGGGTTTAATAACTTTGGCGGTATATTATTAATGGTACTGTTTTCGTCGTCGGGGTCCAGGTTTGCTCCATTTTCATCCACCATCCATTTCAATAACAGTTGTTCTCCGGCTTTGAGGTAAGTGATGTTGGCGGGTTCTTTAAAGCCCTTCTTGTAATATTGGGTTTTCCTTTGATAGTCGTCAAATAATTTCCAGAGATCAGTATCCTTGTTATTATTGAAGGTGTCCTTAATGGTTATTTGTGTACTTTCTTTCAGTCTTTGACGAATTTGTTCCTTTCTGGTGGTAAGCGCTTTTTTAACCTGTTCTCGATCATCTGTCGAGGAGTTAATCTTATCGCTGCCTTTACAGATGTCACATTGTGTAAGTGCCTGGCATCTGTTCATTCCAAGGAAATAGGAAATGCTAAGATCTTCGCCGGAATTGACGAAATATGGGCTGTAATTAAAGTTGGTTTGCTGGACATTGTTCTCTTTTTTTAGTTGATCAACATTCCAGAACACCGCTTGTTGAAGAAAGTTATATGGCGTTGGATTTCCTCTTAAGGACACCCTTCTGTTGTTAAACCTGTTGTAAATTTTGACAACGTCGGTTTGTGCCATGTACATGTTTGTGCCATGCGCCCCCAGCGCCCATAAAGGCTCTGAATTACCTATTACCCTAACGTTTGTCATTTTAGCTTCGAATTTGTAAAATTCGTCAACGTTTGTAATATAGAGTACATTATCATCCAGGAACCAGGCTTTGGGCACATTAATATGGTTGAAGAATTTTGCAACTGCATAACGACAGGCGCCGAAACCAAGCATAAAGTCGGGGTTGCTTCCCACTTCATATCCGATAACGGTAATGCCCGTACCAGCGAGGTCCTCAACATATATTTTGTACTCCGCCGCCTGAACGAAGATATAGATCCCTCGGTTGTTGGCATCTTGTTGAGAAAGCCGGTAGGGGAAATAGAGAGGGATTTTATCGCCGTTCACAAAGGGACCGACATCCCCAATGTTATTGAAGCGCCGTTTGCCGAGAGCTGTCAGAATGCTGTTGCCTGCGTTATACATAGATTTGATCCATTCGCTTCGCCCGGTTGAAATAATGGCTAGTGGAGGTTGCCTGCCTTTTTCTGTTTCGGCCATGCTCGAAATGTTATCACCGTAGAAATTAAGTATATACAGGTTTATCGATGTTTTTGCAATGGCTACCATCCTTTGCTGCGCAATTTGTTCGATGGTGTTTGCTCCGTCATTGCCCTGGATGATGACTGAACTTTTAACTAAGGGTGAGTATTTTTGGAAAATAGCCCCTTCGGGGTCGTAAAAGGTGTTGAGTCTTGCCGAAATTGCCATGGTGAATATTTTGAGGGTACATGAATTTTCCATGCTGCCGGAAGCAGTTATATAGGAACGATAAGCTGATAGTGGGGGAGGCCGGCCACTATGGTCATTTGAGGATCATTACTGATAAAGCCGGAAGACACTGGGAGCGCTTCGGGATTTCAGGAAATTGATTATATTATCTGGGAATATGGGTGTCCTTTAAAAGTTTTGATAGGATTTATACGGTTTTGATTGGATATGAATGTAATCTGATCTGTTTGGTCCGGAATGAAAAATTTAAATCTGATTGCTGCATGATTTAATAAGAGTCTGCTAGCGGGAAACATCCATACATGTAATTGAAACAAACAAATCGGGTATTAGAGATGCGTAAATGTTAACTGAAAAAATGTATTTAAATAATATGCATACCTAACTTATGAACAAACCTAATGAAAGTATTTCGGATTTACAAAAAAAAACTTTAAAAAAATATACCCCCGGTTTTACTTCACAAAAAACAGATATCTTATAACTATGTATTATCCTGTGAAATCAAACAATACAAGACGCTTGCTGCTCATCTGTTTGGCGGCGCTTTATGCCGCATGTAATCCAACGGGCATAAAAAAATATGCTGACTGGCGCAGCACCGGTGGCAGTAAGGGAAATATCCGCTATTCCTCCCTCGACCAGATTGATACGGCCAACGTAGGCCGGTTGCAGGTAGCGTGGGTCTACTATTCGGAAAAACAGGATAGTACCAGGTATGGCGCCATGCAATGTAATCCGGTAATAGTGGATGGTGTGTTATATGGCGTGTCGCCGAAATTAAAACTGTTTGCTGTGGATGCCGCCACCGGAAAGGAAAAATGGTCCTTTGACCCTGCCGATACGCTGGCCAATAAGACCTGGCACCGCAACAGTGTTAATATGAACCGCGGAGTAGCTTACTGGGCCGATGGGGATGACAAACGGATTATTTATACCGTTGGCGCGGTGGCCCTTTGCGTGAATGCGGTAACAGGTAAACTGGTGACCTCCTTCGGCAAGCAGGGCGGTATTGATTTGCGGGAGGGGCTGGACAGGGACTCCGCGAAGGTTTTTATTGCACCTACGTCCCCGGTGATGATTTACAGAGATCTTTTTTTTCTGAGTGGTCTTGTCAGCGAAGAAACACCCGGGCATATCAGGGCGTTTGACGTGCGGACAGGAAAACAACAATGGATATTTCATACGATACCTTACCCCGGAGAACCGGGACATGAAACCTGGGAAGATACGACAGCTTATAAATATATGGGCTCCACCAATAGCTGGGCCGGTTTCAGCCTGGATGAAGAAAGAGGCATATTGTTCGCGCCGACCGGGAACCCCACCAATGATTTTTATGGCGGACAAAGAAGAGGCGCGGGGTTATATGGCAACTGCATATTGGCGCTGGATGCGGCCACGGGCAAATTGTTGTGGCATTTTCAGACGGTACATCACGACGTATGGGATATGGACATCTCTTCTCCGCCGGTTTTGGTGACCATCAAAAAAGATGGTAGAAAGATAGACGCTATCGCGCAGTCCACCAAGACAGGGTTAATATTTGTGCTGGACCGCGAAACAGGCAAGCCTGTGTACCCGATTGAAGAGAGGGCGGTAGATACCACGACGACGCTGACGGGAGAGAAATTATGGCCCACGCAGCCATTTCCGGTATTGCCCAAACCTTTTGCGCGGCACACGTTAACAGAGGCGGACCTGAACAGGTTAGTGGACGAAGCTTCTTATCAGGATATATTAAAGCGCTTCAGAAGTTACCGGGCGGGAACAATTTTTACGCCGCCATCAAAGGAAGGCACATTGGTATTCCCGGGATATGACGGCGGGGGAGAATGGGGAGGCCCGTCCCTGGACCCGGAAACAAATGTATTGTATGTTAACGCTAATGAAATGGCGTGGGTATTGAACATCGTCGACAACGACCCGCCAAAGGAGAAAAAGCGCACCAAATTGGAAGCCGGTGCGGTCCTGTACCATCAGTACTGTATGCAATGCCACGGACCGGAACGACTGGGTGGTGGCGATTACCCGTCCATTGTCGGAGTGGAAAAAAAATACACTTACTCCCGGTTGCTTGCTTTGCTGTCAACCGGAAGAAGGATGATGCCGGGATTTAATCATCTCGATTCTCTGGAAAAAGACGCGATCGCTTCTTTCATTCTTGATTTAAAACAGCTGCAGCTTCAGGAATACAAGGGGCAAAGCAAAAAAGAGGACGCTCCGCCCCAGGCGCTTTATGGGTTCACCGGATATAATAAATTTCTGACAAAGGAAGGGTATCCGGCTATCAGTCCGCCCTGGGGCACATTAAACGCTATCAATCTGAACACAGGGCAATATTTATGGAAGATACCATTCGGAGAATTTGAAGAACTCACGAAGAAAGGTATTCCCGAAACGGGCAGGGAGAACTATGGCGGGCCTGTCGCCACCGCCGGTGGCGTTTTGTTTATCGCGGCGTCGGCGGACGGTTATATGCGGGCATACAACAAACGTACAGGTGCCTTGCTTTGGAAAGTAATGCTTCCTGCTCCCGGTATCGCTACGCCGGCCGTTTATGCAGTGAATGGACGGCAGTATGTAGTCATCGCCTGCGGCGGTGGTAAATGGGGCGGGAAGTCTTCTGATGCGTACGTTGCTTTTGCGCTGCCGTCTAAATGATGCGGTGGAAATTTATCTTGTAAATGTTGCGTGTGGAATATGGTGCGGTCAAAAAGACAGTGTGTTTGTGAGGTAAGTTAGCACTCCGAATATTGTGTTGTGAAGTAGTATTGCAGTTGAAAATGCTGTTTTTATTTTTATTTTTATGAGGCGCAATTGGCCTGTGGTGGCTTGTTTGCGGCGTTGTGTGTTGTATGGTTGGAGTAAGTGTCGTGAAAATTTTATTATTTACTGTGATCTTGTTGCATTGATGGATTCTACTTTTATTGATAGATGTTCAATAGCCCGGTAGTGGCCCGTTCTGGACTGTTGCGTTGCTGGTGTTTTTGCTGTTAATAAATTATCTTAACATAAACCGCTTAAATTGTATCACTGAGAGAAGATGTAAGAGCCATGCTACGATTAGATGTCATTGGCAGAATACTATCCTGTAAAACATTGACCCGTGATCATTGTGAGTTTGTACCATGAAAATCCTGCGATCCGCCCGCTGTTTCGCAAGTATGTAGTTCAACAGGTATTTTTTTATTTATAGCAGCAGCAGACTGCTATATATACTTCATCCACTCCTTGGTGTTTGGCTGCGAAGCTTTGCAGCATATTGTTTCTTGCGTGCTGTGGCATTTATACCTTGCCATATCGTGTAAGTATACACGTATTTTTTTGCTCACTTATAATATTTGGGGTAATGCCATATTACCCTCATGGTAGCCTATTGCATACACATTTCATTAACGATTTTATTCTATGGAGAAGACAAACATCCCTCAAACACTGTCTGCGATTCTAATAGGACTGAAAGATGTTGAGAATAGAGGCGTAACATTTATTGGGTCAGGCAATCAGGAAGAATTTATTTCCTATAACCAACTTTACGAAAGCGCTTTGTCGTGGCTGCATTATTTGCAGAAAGAAGGCGCACAGCCCGGTGACGAATTGATATTACAGGTAGAAGACAATAAAACTTTTTTACAGATTTTCTGGGGCTGTATTTTAGGTGGGATCATACCAGTGCCTGTTTCAGTTTTTTATCATGTTGGAAATGCCAGGAAGTTATATAAGATCAGGGCGTTTTTAAAGCGTCCTTTTCTGATGACCAACCGTGCGCACTATGAAAAATTATGCCTATATAAGGATGAAAGTGAACATCCGGAAGGGCATCATTTTGAAAGGGTATTGTTCATGGAAGACCATGCAGGAACACCGCAGGAGGCAGTCATACACCCTGCCACTCCTGACAGTATCGCCTTTTTACAGTTTTCATCAGGCTCCACAGGCAACCCCAAGGGAGTGGTGTTGACTCATGCCAACCTGGTCAGTAATATTCAGGCTGCCTTGTCTGCACATGCCTGTACGGAAGCTGACCGCCATTTAAGCTGGATGCCGCTTACACATGATATGGGGTTGATCGGGTTTCACTTGTACCCGATTGCGGCCGGGGTGAACCATTACCTGATGCCTACAGACCTCTTCATTAAAAATCCGCTATTATGGATGCAGAAAATATCCGAGCATAGGGCTACTATCATCGGCTCTCCCAACTTCGGGTATAAGCACTATCTGGATTATTTTACAGAGGAAAAGGCAAAAACGCTGGACTTGTCCTGTGTCAGGATTATCCTCAATGGAGCGGAACCGGTTTCGGCTACTTTAACGAGGAGTTTTATGGACCGGTTAGGCCCGGTGAAGCTGAGTCCCAATGCCATGTGCCCGGGGTATGGATTGGCTGAAGCAACACTTGAGGTTACTTTTCCAGGCGCTCATGCGCCATTTGAAAGCATCCATGTTCCAAGGGAGACATTAACAATAGGGCGATCGGTCATGGGAAAAGATGTGTCAAAGGGTGAATGGATAAAAGAAAGCATCGAATTGGTAAATCTTGGCAAACCCATTGGTGACGTGGGTATCAGGATCACGGATGAAAACGGGATTGTGTTGGAGGATGGTCATGTAGGAATTATCCGGATCAAAGGTGATTTCGTTACAAGCCGGTATTATAATAATGAGACAGCTACCAGGGACACGATTCAGGATGGATGGCTGAATACGGGCGATGCAGGGTTTATATGGGAAGGTTGTCTGTTTGTGACCGGAAGGGTGAAAGATATCATTTTTGTAAACGGAACCAATGTATATCCGCATGATATAGAGTATCCGCTGGAACAGCTGGACGGCCTTGGTGCGAGGAAGGTGGCTGTCTGCGGGGCGGCAGATAAGGAGACAGGGTCGGAAGCCATTATGGTTTTTGTCGTCCATAAATCTTCAGTGGAAAAGTTTCTGCCCATCGTGGCCGCCATAAAGAGATTCGTTGCAGAAAAATTAGGACTGGAGGTGAAACAGGTAATACCGGTGAGACAGCTCCCTAAAACGACCAGTGGTAAGATTCAAAGATATTTGTTAGCCGAGGAGTATACTAAAGGAAGCTATGATGCAGTCATCCGGGAGATAGCGGAAAAAAGTAAAATTGCCGCCGGTGAAGAAAAGCCGGTAACAACCAATGACCGGGCAAATCAGTTTTCTGTTGATACTATCAGGCAGTGGCTGCAAAACTGGTTGCAGCAGCGGTTTAACCTGACAGTGGCGGAACTGGCTGTGGAAAACACCTTTGCCGCCTATGGAATGACTTCGATGCATGCAGTGAGGCTGGCAGGTGATCTGGAAGCATGGATGGGATCCGCCATCGATAAAACAGTCATTTATAATTTCCCTACCATATCAACTTTGGCCGGGCATCTTTCTAAAGTAAGTGTGGCAGATAAAAAAGACTGGTCGTCTGACAGCCATAGAGAGGGTGACAGACGAGTTGCCGTAGTGGGCATAGGGTGCCGGTTTCCCGGAGGGATCAGTACGCCGCAGGCATACTGGGATTTTCTAAAGAAACAGCGTAGTGCTATTACCGTTATCCCCAAAGAGCGTTGGGACGCAGATGCATATTTTGATACAGACGAAGACGCATTGGGTAAAATGTACACGCGGCAGGGAGGCTTCATTGAGCAGGCCGATGAATTTGATCCGCTGTTTTTCGGCATTTCACCGCGGGAAGCTGCCGGTATGGACCCGCAGCAGCGGCTGTTGCTGGAAACATGCTGGGAAGCGCTGGAGCATGCGGGGATTCGTCCGTCCGGATTAAGGGGCAGTGACAGTGGTGTTTTTATAGGTCTGGGAACAGATGATTATCAAAGGCTCGTTGCTGCTAATAATGGCACAGCCCAGGTAGAAGACGCATTTGGTGGCCTTGGCGTGGAAAGAAGCATTGCCGCTGGCAGGATTGCCTATGTGCTGGACTTTCACGGCCCTGTGATGCAGTTGGACACCGCCTGTTCGTCTTCACTGCTGAGCGTACACCAGGCATGCTTAAGCCTGTTGCAGGGTGAGTGCTCGCTGGCCCTTGCCGGCGGCGTGAACCTGATGCTGACGCCCGATACGACTATTAAACTATGCAGGTTAAAAGCATTGTCGCCTGCCGGACTGTGTAAATCCTTTGATGACAGCGCGGACGGCTATGTGAGGGGAGAAGGCGCAGGCGTGGTGGTATTAAAACGGTTGAGTGATGCCTTGGCCAACGGAGATAATATCCTGGCGGTGATTGACGGGTCCGCGGTGAACCATGACGGGTTGAGCAACGGCCTTACTGCGCCGAACGGGCTGGCACAGCAGCAGCTGATTGAAAAAGCACTGCGGCAGGCTGGTGTAGACAGTGATATGGTGCAGTATGTGGAAACACATGGCACCGGTACCCGCCTGGGTGACCCTGTGGAAGTACAGGCGTTAAACGCGGTGTATGGACATCGCCGTTCAGCTGACCGTCCGCTGTTGATCGGCACGGTCAAAACCAATATCGGGCATCTGGAAGCGGCGGCTGGTATCGCTGGCTTTATCAAAACGGTACTCTGCCTGCAACACCGGGAAATTCCCGCCAACCTTAATTTTCATACGCCCAACAGGTTCATCCCCTGGAAAGATATGGCGGTGAAGGTGGTTGACCGGTTAACGCCCTGGCCGGCTGATACCGGGAAAAGGCGGGCAGCTGTCAGCTCGTTCGGCTTAAGTGGCACCAACGTGCACGTTATCCTGGAAGAAGCACCTGTAATAGCAACAACAGCAGCACAACATGCTGAAACATTGCTGCCTTCCTACCCGCTGTTGTTGTCCGCCAAAACACCGGAAGCGCTGCGGGCGCTCGCAGAACAATACCTTCATTATGATTGCTCCGCGGTTTCCTTAGCAGACGTGGCTTACAGTGCTGCTGTAACGCGCGATCATTTTCAATATCGTTTGGCCTTTCCTGTTAGTACGACGCAGGATATCTGCCAATACCTGCAGGCATATACCGGCGACACCTTCGCAGAGGACCTGCGGCAGGGTATGGTGCCGGCGCAGAAAGGGCAGCTGGTGTGGCTTTTCACCGGCGGTGGATCGCAGTACTGGAACATGGGAAAAGAATTGTATGCGTCCAGTGTGGTATTTAGAAATGTGATAGACCACTGTGACGCCTATCTGAAAACACGCTGGGATTTTTCTCTTACAACACTGCTCTATGAAATGAAGATGGAAGCGGCCAATGAGCTGCTGCTGCAAATGACCTATTTCCAGCCGGCAATATTTGCCATCTCCTGTGCATTGGCAGAGGTATGGAGGTCCTGGGGCATTGTTCCCGCTATTGTTGCAGGACATAGCGTGGGAGAATACGCTGCGGCCTATGTGGCCGGGGTATTCAGCCTGGATGACGGATTGACGCTGGTGACCGAAAGAGCGCGGCTGATGCAGGCTGTTGAAGAGCCGGGGGCGATGGCGACGGTGTTTGCACCAGCCACACTGGTAGCGGAAATGATACGGCCATATGAAGGGCTGTCTGTTGCGGCGATCAATGGCCCGGAACTGACGGTTATCTCCGGAAGAACAGCAGAGGTAAGGGAAGTGCTAAGATCGCTGGAGCAGGCCGGTATTAACGGCCGGGAGCTGCTGATCGCACAGGCCTCCCATTCTCCCCTGATGAAGCCGGCGCGCGATGCATTTCAAAGTACAGCGGCCAGTATCCGGTACCATAAACCGGTATTGCAGCTGGTGTCCAATATCACCGGCGAAGTGACGACTGATGAAGTGACCAGGGCATCCTATTGGTGCGACCATATTTTGTTGCCGGTCAATTTCCACAAAAGCATGAAAACCATCAAAGAGTTGGGGGGAGAAGTGATGATGGAGCTGGGGCCTCATCCCAATCTTTTATCAATGGTGCAACTGACAGCAGCTTATGATGAAGACTGTCTGTTGCCCGCCATGCAACGCGGACAATCTTCCTGGAGCACCATGCTGAAAAGCTTATTGGCGCTGTACGTAAAAGGCTTTCCGGTAAAATGGGACCGGTTCTACGGTCACGGTCTGCACCGGAAAGTACCCTTGCCCGTTTATGCCTTCCAGCGGCAGCGCTATTGGATAGAACAACATGAACCCACACAACATTTACCTTCTCAGAATACCATAAAGCATCCGGTTATGACCAACAATACAGCACATAATAACACAGCGGATATACGCGGGTATCTTGCCGAAGTATTTGGCCAGCTATTGAAGATATCTCCTGATAAAATTAATATTCATACCCGTTTCCTCGAGCTGGGAGCCGATTCCCTGACATTGGCCACCGCCGTACGGAGGATAGAAAAAAAATACGGGCTCAATTTCTCGATCCGGCAGCTGTTTGAAGAGGTGAACACCCTCGATCTGATGGCTCAATACGTCGTGAAACATGGCACTTATACGGCACCGGTTGTGGAAACGCCGGCAATACCTCCGGTGGAGGAAATTATTGTTCCTCCTGCAGCCCCTCCGGTGGCGGAAAATGGCGTTAAAGAAGCCGCTGCTGTCAGCCCCGATTATTACTCGCTGGTACAGCATCAGTTGACGGTCATGGAACGCCAGTTGCAGGTGTTTACCCATCAGCCGCCTGCAACAGCGCACACCAATGGAGCGCCTCCCGCAAAGCAACACACGAATGGCCTGCCATCCGCAACACAGCATACTAACGGGGCGCCACCTGTAAAGCCGCATACTAACGGGGTGCCGCCGGCGAAGCCCTATACAAACGGACTGCCGCACACGAATGGTGACCATAAAGCTACACCTCATGCAGATGATGTGGCGATACTGGACGCCATTGTAAAATCCGCTCCTGCTGAAAAAAGCAAAACCCCCAAACAACGGGCGTCTATTTTTCCGAAGATAGAAACCACGCCGGGGCAGACAGGATTTTCCGCAGCGCAGCAGGCTTACCTGGACGATTTTATCAGCCGCTACATACAAAAAACAAAAACGTCCAAAGCGCTTACGCAACAGTATCGCCCTGTTTTGGCCGATAACCGTGCATCCGCGGGGTTCCGTTTTTCGACTAAGGAAATTTTGTATCCCATACAGGCAGCTTCTTCTGACGGAGCAAGACTAACGGATGTTGATGGCAACAGCTATGTGGACCTCGCCATGGGGTTTGGCGTAGATCTGCTGGGGCACAGCCCCAAAGTCATAAAAACAGCCTTACAGCAGCAACTGGAACGTGGCTATCAGCTGGGGCCTCAGACGCCACTGGCCGGCCAGGTGGCCACACTGGTGACATCGCTTACCGGCATGGAACGGGTAAGCTTTCATAACTCCGGTACGGAAGCGGTCATGACAGCGATAAGGCTGGCACGTACTGTTACAGGGAGAAATAAGATCGCCGTATTTACAGGTTCTTATCACGGGCATTTCGACGGTACCCTGGCCGTGCCGGAAGATGCAGCGGCAGCGCATACCGGCGTCCCCATTGCACCGGGCATCCTGCAGAATATGATAGCAGATGTGCTGGTGTTCGACTATACGAATCCTGGCGTGGTAAAACAAATACAGGCGCATGCACATGAACTTGCTGCAGTGCTGGTAGAACCGGTACAGAGCCGTCGTCCCGGCTATCAGCCGAAGGCGCTGCTGCAGGAACTGCGTGACATGACACGGGCCGAAGATATTGTACTGATCTTTGATGAGATGATTACCGGCTTCCGCATTCACCCGGGCGGAGCACAGGCACATTTCGGGATAAGGGCAGATCTGGCCACTTACGGCAAGATCGCAGGCGGTGGCCTGCCAATAGGCGTCATCGCGGGAAGCGCGAGGCATATGAGCGCGCTGGATGGTGGCATGTGGGAGTATGGAGATGCTTCCTATCCACAGGCCGACACCACGTTTTTTGCGGGCACGTTTTGCAAACATCCGTTAAGTATGACCGCCTCGCTGGCGCTGCTGCAGGAACTGGAACGGAGAGGCCCCGCCTTGCAGGAGCAGTTGAATGCCCGTACCACCCGGCTGGTAAATGATATCCGTTCTTTCTTTGAAGAAAACAATGTGCCCATCCAGGTAAACAATTTTGGCTCCCTGTTCTACTTCACCATCACCAGTAATATGGACCTTTTCTTCTATCACCTGGTAGAGAAAGGAGTGTATGTCTGGGAAGGAAGGACCTGTTTCCTGTCAGATGCCCATACCGACGAAGACGTTGATTTCATTGCAAAAGCAATCAAAGAAAGCATCCGGGATTTACAACATGCCGGTTTTTTACCAACGCCTGCCGCCGATAAATTGAAGCCTGCCTCTTCCCGTATACCCCTGTCCTTTAGCCAGGAAGGGCTGTGGTTCATAGACCAGCTGGAAGGCAGCGTCCAGTATCATGTGCCCATCGTTTTAAAACTCGCGGGAACACCGGATGTCCATGCCCTGGCCTATGCACTGAAGGAGGAAGTACGCCGGCATGAAGTATTGCGGCTGGTAGTCCGGCAATCGGAAGATAAAGAGGGCGGAGTGTACCAGCAACTGCTGGACGCGGAACCGTGGGAAATGACAACCACCGTGTACAACGGGGAACCGCAGGCTTTACAGGAACATATAACCGGTTTGGTGAACGCTCCGTTTGATCTTTCCCGTGATTACATGTTAAGGGCCCGGCTGGTCCGGTTGTCTTCCGGGGAACACGTCCTGGTCCTGGTATTCCATCACATCGCGTTTGATGGATTATCGTCCCATATCTTTTTACAGGAGTTCTCTGAACTGTATTCGGCTTACACAGAAAGACGTACGCCCAAACTGGCGCTGCTGCAAATGCAATATGCAGACTATGCCATATGGCAGCGGACCTATCTTTCAGGGGACTTACTGGACAAACAGCTGACTTACTGGAAGGACAAGCTGAGTGGCGTGTCGCCCCTGAACCTGCCTGTTGATTATCCTCGCTCGTCTGTCAGAAGCACACGAGGGGCAGTGATACCTTTTCGTGTTGATAAAACACTGACAGGACAGTTACAGCAACTAAGCCGGCAACAGGGTACTACCTTGTACATGACCATGTTGACAGCTTTTAAGGTACTCCTATCCCGCTACAGCGGCCAGGAAGATATCTGTGTGGGAGGACCGTTGGCCGACAGGCCTATGCAGGAGCTGGAGGGACTGATCGGGTTCTTTATCAATGCACTGCCCCTGCGCAGTAATTTAAGCAATAATCCTTCGTTCACATCGCTGTTGCAGCAGGTGAAGCTGACCATACTGGATGCCTATGATCACCAGGAAGCTCCGTTTGAGAAAGTGGTACAAGCCGTGGCGGGTGACAGGGATGCGAGCAGGAACCCGCTGTTCCAGGTGTTGTTTGGATTGGAAAGCGTACCCGAAGTGCTCGATGTGCGTTTGAACGGGGTGGAGTTGTCACAGATGCCCCTTGAAGACACCACTTCCCAGTTTGAAATCACAATTTCCATGTATGAGAAGGCCGGGGGACTGGCCGGTACTGTTTCCTACAGTACGGACCTGTTCCGGGAAGAGACCATTGAACGTATGATGGTGCATTATGAAGCACTGTTGTGTTCCATTGTGAAAAGTCCCGAGGTTGGAATAGGCGCTTTATCGATGCTGAGCGCTGAAGAAGAAGAACAGTTGCTCATCACTTTTAATAAAACCACGGTAGCACAGCCCAAAGATAAGACGGTCATCGATTTATTTGAGGAACAGGTAAAGCGCGTGCCGGATGCTGTTGCAGTCGTGTTCAGAGAGCGGAAATTCAGTTATCGGGAACTGGACGCGGCGTCAAACCAGCTGGCGCATTACCTGGTCAGTAAAGGTGTAAAGCCTGACAGCCTGGTGCCGATTTGTATAGAACGCTCTTTTGAAATGATGGTAGGGATACTGGGCATTCTTAAAGCAGGAGGCGCCTATGTGCCCATTGAACCGGATTCCCCGCAGGACCGTATCGCTTATATACTAAACGACACAGGCGCTGTGGTGCTGGTAAGCGCTGGTACACGGGTATTGACGGTAGCGCCGTCAGTTACCATCATCAACCTGGATAAAGACCAGGACCAGATAAGCGCATACCCGGACACGCCACTGGCCCGTATTGCATCCCCGGATAATCTGGCCTATGTGATATACACGTCCGGCAGTACCGGCATGCCCAAAGGCGTATTGATTGAACACAGCAATCTATTAAACTATTTATTGAACGGCCAATGCCATTATATCCGTGAAGGTGGTAATAAGGCCGGCAGTTTCATGCACCTGCCCTATAGCTTCGATGCGTCTGTGACAGGGATATTCATGCCTTTGCTCCGGGGTAAATTTATAGTGATCAGCAGCGGGCAGGGAGTGAGCATATTTGAAGATGACCAGCTGTGGAAATATGCCCCCTATGATTTTATAAAACTGACACCCGGGCATTTGCCATTATTGGAATCCGCCATGATGGCTTCTCCGGGTCGGCATTTGACAGATATACTGGTATTAGGCGGAGAGGCGCTACACCCCGTTAATATCCGGTATTGGATTGAGCATCGTCATGATGTGATGATGGTAAATGAATATGGCCCTACAGAAGGCACCGTTGGTTGCAGTACCTATTGGTTTAATACCCTGGGAGATATTTTAACAGGAAGCAACGGCATATCCATCGGAAAACCGCTGGACAATGTAACGTTATACATATTAGGCCCAAACCGGGAAATGCTGCCCGTAGGCGTAGTTGGAGAGATTTGCATCGGAGGGGCAGGGGTGGCCAGAGGCTATTTAAACCGGCCGGAGCTGACAGCCGGTAAATTTATACCAGACCCTTTCAGCCCTGAAAAAGGCGACAGGCTTTACAGGACAGGGGACCTGGGAAGATGGTTGCCGGACGGCACTATCGAATACCTGGGCAGAACAGACAACCAGATCAAGGTCCGCGGCTACCGGGTAGAGTTAGGCGAAATAGAAAGTGTGATGGAAGGGTGCGCACTGGTCAGACAGGCAGTTATACTGGCCCGGAAAAGTGACGACGGTCCTGATACCGGTTTCCAGTTGATCGGTTATGTCGTTCCGGCCGGAGCGTTCGACCGTGAGGGGATTTTAGCTTATATGAAGGAAAAACTGCCGGAATATATGTTGCCATCGTTGCTGGTGGCGTTGGATGCCCTGCCGTTGACGTCAAACGGGAAAGTCGACAGGGCCGCTTTAGCTGATCCTAACAGGGCGGCGCTGCTGACAAACGAGCAGGTGGCGCCGCGTAATAAGCTCGAACAGAAACTGGCAGATATCTGGTGTGAATTATTAAAGATAGAAGAGGTTGGCATATACGACAGCTTCTTTGAGCTGGGCGGTCACTCATTGTTGGTGGTACGCCTGATTTCAGCTATACGTAAAGAACTGGGGGTGGAGATATCCATCAATGAAGCGTTTGACAATCCTACCATCAGCGCTTTGTCTGCGTTGCTAGGCCAGCCGGAAGAGGAAGATACCGTACCGGCGGCAACCCATTATGAAGAAGCGGCGGGCATTCCGTTATCGTATAGCCAGGAACGTTTGTGGTTTATTGACCACCTGGAAGGAAGTGTACAGTATCATTTGCCATGCGCGCTAAGGTTGAAGGGGAAGCTTAACAGAGAAGCCCTGGCGTACGCGTTACAGTCCATCGTAAACCGGCATGCATCACTTCGGACGGTCATCATGGAAGAAGACGGTCAGGCCCGTCAGCATATACAGGATAAAGACAATTGGCAGTTGACCGTAACGGATAATGAAGCTTACAGGAGAAATGATACGGCCCTGAAGGCGTATATCCAGTCGTTAATGGTGAAACCGTTTGACCTGTCGCGGGATTATATGCTGCGGGCGCAGTTAATAGTACTGAACGACGAAGAACATGTACTGGCATTGACGATGCATCATATAGCGGCAGATGGCTGGTCTGTTGGGATTATTATAAGGGAATTAGGTGAATTATATGCCTCTTATGTAACCGGGCGGACGTTGCAACTACCCGTACTGTATACCAGTTATGCCGATTATGCGATCTGGCAGCGGAATTATTTATCCGGCACATTACTGGATGAAAAACTGGCTTATTGGAAAAATAAATTGACCGGCGTGGCAACGTTGGAGTTGCCCACCGATTTTATACGCCCGGCAACCCGCAGCACGCGTGGTGCAAGCCTTCCTTTCAGCTTAAACAGGAAGTTGTCGGCGCAACTGCTGACGTTCTCCCGGCAGGAAGGAGCCACGCTGTTTATGACTTTGCTGTCGGCCTTTAAAGTGTTGTTATATCGTTATAGTGGCCAGACTGATATCTGTGTGGGCAGCCCGATAGCAGGAAGAACGCGGCAGGAGCAGGAAGGGCTGGTGGGGATATTTATCAATATGCTGTCCCTGCGAAGTGATTTGAGCAATAACCCCTCCTTTGTATCGCTGTTACAGCAAGTGAAACAAACCACCCTGGAAGCTTATAACCACCAGGAAATACCGTTTGAAAAAGTGGTGGAGGCCGTGACAAAAGAGCGCAACCTCAGCAGAAGCCCTCTGTTCCAGGTGATCTTTGGACTGGAGAATGTGCCTGAAACGCCTGTATTTCACCTCGGGGAATTAGCATTGTCGCAGATGGAGCTGGAGGATACTACCGCCCAGTTTGATTTAAGCTTTTCCATGAATGAAGGTGCTGATGGCTTAACAGGAACGGTATCATGGTGTACGGACCTGTTCAGTGCGGAAACGATAAAACGTATGCTGGGGCATTTCGAAGTGTTGTTAAGCGCCATTGTAAAAAGCCCCAGGGCAAAAATAGGCTCTTTGCCGATGTTGGCCGGGGAAGAAGCGCAACAGTTGCTGCTTGGCTTTAATGACACTGCTGTAGCCTATCCCAAAGATAAGACGCTCACAGACCTGTTTGCTGACCAGGTGGCACGTACGCCAGATGCAATTGCGGTACAGTTCCGGGATGCTGCACTAACGTATCGTGAACTGGATGTACGCACCAGTCAACTGGCTTATTACCTGCGCAGTAAAGGTGTCGGTACAGAAACACTGGTTCCCGTTTATACAGAACGCTCTTTTGAAATGATCGTCGCGATATTGGGCATCCTGAAAGCAGGAGGAGCTTACGTGCCCGTTGATCCGGCGTATCCGTCAGAACGGATCAGTTATATGCTGAAAGACACCGGTGCAGCCATATTGTTAACACATACCGCGCCTGTATCGTTAACCGGAATACTGCCGGACGACATGCAGGTCATTTCGCTGGATGAAGCGTGGGATGACATTGTCCAACAGCCGGTAATCCTCACCGGTTCAGGTTTACAGCCACATCACCTGGCTTATGTGATCTATACATCAGGCTCTACGGGATTACCGAAAGGGGTGATGAACGAGCATGGCGGTATTGTGAACAGGCTGTTGTGGATGCAGGATTATTTTAAGCTTGACAGCAGTGACGCCGTATTACAGAAAACGACTTTCTGCTTTGACGTGTCCGTATGGGAGTTGTTCTGGCCATTGATAACAGGAGCAAGGCTTGTTTTTGCGTTGCCCGGAGAACAGAAGGATGTTGACTATTTAAGTAAAACAATAGCAGCGCACCGGATCACAACAATACATTTTGTACCGTCGATGTTAAACGTGTTCCTGGAGAGTATTTCAGCGGGAGATTGCGGAAGCCTGCGCAGGGTCATCTGCAGCGGAGAGGCTTTGCACCCGCAGCAGGTATCGCACTTCAGGAAGAAGTTGTCTTCAGCAGAGCTGTACAATTTATACGGCCCTACAGAAGCCGCAATTGACGTAAGTTACTGGCATGCGCCGAAGCATGGTGGGGACATAAAAGTAGTACCTATCGGGAAACCGGTGGCCAATACTCAGCTTTATATTTTAGATCCGTCAGGTAACATAGCGCCGTTGGGAGTGCCCGGGGAATTGCACATTGGCGGTGTGCAGGTGGCCCGTGGTTATCTGAATCGCGCGGAACTGACCGCAGAAAAATTTGTGGCAGACCCGTTTGTCAAAGGGACCGGAGGGCGGCTGTATAAAACAGGAGATATCTGTAAATGGCTGCCTGACGGCAATATCGCCTATATCGGCCGGGCAGACGACCAGGTGAAGGTCCGTGGCTACCGTATAGAATTGGGCGAAATAGAAACAGTACTGGAGAAAAGCGGCCTCGTGAAGGAAGCCGTTGTGGTAGTAAAGGGTGATAAAGACACACACCGGCAACTGGTGGGGTATGTTGTGCCCACAGGTACTTTCAACAGGGAAGCGATCGTTGCTTATCTGAGGGACAAGCTGCCGGAATACATGGTGCCTGCCATGCTGGTGGCACTGGAGAAAATACCGCTTACCGCCAATGGTAAGGCCGACAAAAAGGCGTTGCCGGTACCCGGCGCGGATGAGTTGCTGGTAAATGAATATGTAGCTCCCCTTAGCGAAGCAGAGCAGGTGTTGGCAGGTATCTGGCAGCAGCTGCTGGGCGTGGAACGGGTAGGGATACACGATAATTTCTTTGAACTGGGAGGTGATTCCATCATTACCATACAGGTAATAAGCCGGGCTAAACGCGCCGGATATGAGATGCGGCCCAAAGACCTGTTCACGCACCAGACAGTAGGGCGCCTCGCCGCTATGCTGGCGGTACAACAGGGTGGCAGTATCACCGGTGAACAAGGGCTGCTGACAGGAGACAGCGGGTTGCTGCCTTTTCAGCAACGGTATTTTGAACAGGCGGGTAAAACAATATCCCATTTTAACCAGGGGGTAATACTGGAGATAGATAAAACCGTAGATGCGGGTACGTTATCCGCGGCTATTACACAATTAGTACGTTATCATGATGCATTGCGCTTTGTATATGTTCATGGCAACGATGGCTGGAAACAGGAATATGGTAATGATGAAGGCGGGCTGGAAATAGTGGACCTGCAATCCATCGCTGTTGATGAGTTGACCGGCAAGCTCGAACTATATGGAAACGCCTGTCACCGGCAGCTGGACATTACAAAAGGACGGCTGATGCACGCCACATTTTTGTTAATGCCTGAAGGGCAGCCCAACCGGCTGTTGCTGGCCATTCATCACCTGGCCATAGACGGCGTTTCGTGGCGTATCCTGCTCAGTGACCTGGAATTGTTATTGGAGCATGACCGGCATAAACCAGCGGATGAAGTACTGGGGCCTAAAGGTACATCATACCGGCAATGGTACCAGGCACTGGCCGAATATGCGCAATCCCCCCGCTTGCTGGACCAACAGCCTTACTGGGAGCAAATAGTACACGGGTATGTGCCTTTAAGGGCTGATCATGCCTGGAATGGTGAGGTAACCATGGCGGATATACGCAGCTATAAGGTGAAACTGGATGCTGCGCAAACCCGGCGGCTGTTGCAGAACGCACCGCGTGCGTACCATACTGAAATCAACGATATCCTGTTATGCGCGTTGGCCCTTACTTTGTCGGCATGGAATGGTAACACCTATGTGAATATCGGCCTGGAAGGCCATGGCAGGGAAGATGTACAGCCCGGAACAGACCTTGGCCGTACCGTAGGCTGGTTCACCAGTTTATACCCGGTGCGGCTGAAAGCGGAAGCCGGTCAGCCGGAAGGAGCGGCATTAAAATCTGTAAAAGAACAATTAAGACGGGTACCGGATAAAGGCATCGGGTATGGCGTATTGAAATATATCAGTAAAGCAGCTGCCTTACAGGGTCAAGATGCCTGGGATATTGTATTCAACTACCTGGGGCAACTGGACCATGTCGTGGACAACGGAGCATATGTCCGCGGTGCTGCGGAACTGCCCGGTACAGCCATAGCGCCGGATTTCCCGATGGCGGAAAAACTGTCTGTCAACGGTATCGTACAGCATGGTGAATTGATATTTGAATGGGGATATAGCAGCAAACATTACGATGAGTCAGGCATAACCGCCCTGGCAGAGCAGTACCTGGCGCAGCTGGAATCGCTGATTACGCACTGCGTGGCACAGGATGTGCCTTCATTTACGCCGTCAGATTATGACCTGGGAGGAATCATCAGCAATGAGGAACTGGACAGCTTTTTGGACGCTCCGTATAAAGATGCTGCGAGACGTACACAGGTAGCTGGTTTATACCGGCTCAGCAGTCTGCAGGAAGGGATATTGTTCCATGGGCTGTATGATAATCAGAGTACGGCTTATATGGAACAGATCAGCTGCGACCTTACGGATTTGAGAGAGGACATATTCCGGCAAAGCTGGGACCACCTCTTACAACAACACAGCATACTGCGCAGCTGCTTTTACTATGATGAATTTGCGGTGCCGGTACAATGTGTGTACCATGAGGTAACGTTGCCGGTAACACTGCTGGACTACCGGGGCCTGACTGAAGCTGAACAGCAACTGGCCCTGAAGGAATATGAAGCGGCAGACCTGAGCCGCGGCTTCGATTTCAGTACTGCCCCCCTGATGCGCATCGCCCTGATACGCCTGAAAGACAATCACTACAGGATGCTGTGGACATTCCATCATATTTTGTTTGATGGATGGTCTTTGGCTGTTTTAATGGAAACGCTGTTAAATACCTATGAGTTGCTCGCAGCAGAAAAAGCAGTGCCGGCGCCAACAGTGGACCATTACTGGGATTATGTCCGGTACCTGGGTCAATCTGATAAGGAGCGGGCGACTGCCTATTGGAAAAATTATTTGCAGGATGTAGAGGAAGGCAGCCTGTTGCCTTTTATCGGCCTTGCTGCTGAAAGAACAAAAGGAACGGGAATACAGCAAGCGACATCACTGTTACTGGATACTGTTGCCACGGGCAACATAACCCGTTATGTGCAGCAACACCGTATTACCATAAATACCCTGATGCAGGGCGTGTGGGCATACCTGTTATACCGTTATACCGGCAGAAAGGACGTGGTGTACGGGGTGACAGTGTCCGGCCGGCCGGAAGATTTGCCGGGAGTAGAACAAAGAGTGGGCCTGTATATCAATACGCTGCCGTTATACGCACGGATAGATGAAAACAGTCATATTGCAGCATGGTTACAGGAAGTGCAGACGGGGCAGTTGCAAAGCCGCGAATATCAGTATCTCGGACTGGATATTATCCAGCGGAATGCGGGCATTTCGGGCGACCTGTTTGATAGTCTGCTGGTATTTGAGAACTTCCCGGTGAGCAAAGTCATTACCTCACATACATGGCAATTGCAGATAGATAATATCGTGGTGCGGGAGCAGACCAACTATCCATTGGATATTGTTATAGGAGCAGCGGAGGAAATAAATATTCAGTTTAATTATAATTCAACAATATTACCTGCCACTTATGTCAACGCGATAACAAAACATTTTGAGCAGGTGCTGTTGCAGGTAGCGGATAATAGCAGTGCTACATGGCAGGATATTGAATTGTTGACGGCCGGTGAAAAGAAACAGTTGCTGGAAACCTTTAATGACACGGCTGTTGCTTATCCTGCGGATAAAACAGTGACGACCCTGTTCAGGGAACAAGTGCAATTATCTCCGGATAAAGTGGCCATTACTTTTGGCGACCGGCAGCTTACCTACCGCGAACTGGACGAACGTTCCAACCAGGTAGTAGCGTACTTGGCCGCCAATGGTTGTGCGACCGGCCGTAATATCGCGCTGCTGGCCTATCGTAGCCCCGAAATGCTGATAGGTATATGGGGTATCCTGAAAAGCGGCAATGCCTATGTGCCCCTTCATACGACCTATCCGCCGGCACGCCTGCAACTGATGGCGGCAGATGCGGACATATCCTACGTACTGTACACAGACAGTTCATTGTATGCCGCATCGGGTCTGGAGGCACATCTTACAGGGCTGGACATAGCAGCCGCTGAAGATTATCCGGCGCTCCCTGTTGCATTACAAGGCTCTGCAGACGATCGCGTATACGTCATGTATACTTCCGGTACTACCGGCCAGCCTAAAGGCATCGCTGTGAGCCACAGGAATATTGTGAAGCTGGTATATGACCCGGGCGATATTGCGATTATGCCTGACGACCGGGTATTGCAATGGTCTAATTACGCATTTGACGGCTCTACCTACGATATATATGGCGCTTTACTGTGCGGGGCTACGCTTTGCCTGGTAGATGAAGATACCGCTTCAGATGTATTTGCGCTTTCAGACATCATCACCCGACAGCAGATAACCGTTTGTTTCCTGACCACGGCACTCTTTAATAATTTCGTTGATAGCTGTATTGATGGATTAAAACCCTTAAGAAAGTTATTGTTCGGTGGAGAGAAGGCGTCTGGCTGGCATATAAAGAAAGCATTTTCCTTACTGGGCCCTGGCAGGTTAGTGCATGTGTATGGTCCAACGGAAACAACAGTATACGCCACCTCATATCCTGTCAATACAATAACGGAGGGAATGCCCGTGCCCATCGGCCGTCCGCTGGCAAATACAAAGGCATTGGTACTGGATGAACATCTGCAGTTGGCGCCGGTGGGGGTAGCAGGAGAGTTGTATATAGGGGGAGACGGTGTTTCACTGGGATATATCAATAATAGCAAAGAAACGAGGAAACGGTTCGTATCATTGAAAGACATGGCCGGTCTTTGGTACCGCACCGGCGATCAGGTGAGATGGCTGCCAGACGGTAATATCGAATACCTGAACAGGGTGGACGACCAGGTGAAGGTGCGCGGTTTCCGCATAGAACCAGAAGAGATAGCCTATGTGCTGCGGCAGTACCCACAGATATGGGAGGCAGCAGTACTCGTTAAAGCGGATGATAAAGGACATAAACGGCTGGTGGCCTACGTGGTGCCTGCCGGCGATTTTAACCGGGAAGCGGTGACCGCCTTCTTAAAGGAAAGGCTTCCTGAATACATGGTACCGGCGTTGCTGGTGGAACTGGCGGCCTTACCGTTGACCATCAACGGTAAACTGGATAAACAGGCGCTTCCGGACCCCGATGCAGGCGCATTGCACCGGCAGGCCTATGTGGCCCCGGTTAATGATACGGAACAGCAACTGGCGGGCATATGGGAAGAATTGCTGAATGTAAAACAGGTTGGCCGGAATGATAATTTCTTTGAATTAGGCGGTGATTCCATCATCTCCATTCAGGTGGTGAGCCGCGCCAAACGCTATGGCTATGCCTTACAGCCCAAAGACCTGTTCACCTTCCAGACGATAGCCGGGCTTTCTTCCCGTCTGCTGTCTCAAAAGGAGAATGTTGTCTCAGGGGAGCAGGGCTTGCTGACAGGCAGCAGTGGCTTATTACCCATCCAGCAATGGTATTTTGAATTATCGGATACTGCCGAATCGCATTTTAATCACCAGGTTTTGCTGGGAATAGATAAGCAGGTAGATATTGCTGATGTATCCTCAGCCATCAGGCAACTGGTGAGTTATCACGATGCGCTGCGTTTTACGTATGCCCGTAGCGGTGATAGCTGGGAGCAAACCTATGGTGCTTATGAAGGTGAGCTGGAAGTTGTCGATCTGCAATCCGTAGGACAGGACGAGCTGTCTGAAAAGATAGCGGCGTATGGCGACCAGTACCAGCGCAGCCTTGACATTGAACAGGGAATACTGGTTCGTGCGGTATTGTTTTTAACACCTGGCATTGAAGCACGTAACCGGTTGTTGATCGTTATTCACCACCTGGCGGTGGACGGGGTGTCCTGGCGCATCCTGCTGGAAGACCTGGAGCTGTTGCTGAAACGGGATGTGTCTGCGGTACAGGCCCGTAAAGGCAGCTCTTACCGCGAATGGCACCAGGCATTGACAGCTTATGGCCGCCGCCGCCGGCTGTTGGACCAGCAACCTTATTGGGAAGGTGTAGTGCAAAATGTTACTCCTTTGCGTGTTGATCATGCTTATAAAGGAACGGTAACGGCATCGGAAATAGGTAATTACACCATCCGGTTGGATGCCGGCCAGACACAACGTTTGTTACAGGAAGTGTCCCATGCGTACCATACAGAAATCAATGATGTTTTATTAACAGCACTGGGACTGACGTTGTCAGCATGGAATAATACCGGTCGTATCGTTATCGGCCTGGAAGGACATGGCCGGGAAGATATTGTTCCCGGTATGGATATCAGTCGTACCGTAGGATGGTTTACCAGCCTGTATCCTGTTTTACTGGAGCTGGAAGGTGACCGGCAGGACGGTGCTTTATTAAAAGCAATAAAGGAACAGCTGCGCCGGGTGCCGGACAAGGGACTTGGCTATGGTGTATTGAAATATATCAATAAGGCGGCGGCCTTGCAGGGAGAAGACCCCTGGGATGTTACGTTCAACTACCTTGGTCAGTCGGATAATGTTGTTAACCGGGAAGGTTATATCAATATCACCACAGAACCATCCGGAGATCCGGTGGCAGCAGACTTCGCAGTAAAGGAAAAATTAGCGGTCAGCGGTATGGTGCAGGGTGGAGAACTGGTGTTTCAGTGGAAATACAGCAGCAAACATTACGACGCAGCAAGTGTGGAACATCTGGCAGAAACATTTATTCAGCGTCTTACCTCGCTGATAGCCCATTGCGCATCGCAGGAAACGACGGTCTTTACACCTTCAGATTATGGCCTGGGCAGGGAAATCAGCAACGAAGAGCTGGATGCCTTCCTGGACGCTTCTTACCGGGGAGCGCCAAGACGCGGTCAGGTAGCGGGCATGTACCGGTTAAGCGGTTTGCAGGAAGGTATGTTGTTCCATGGCCTGTATGATGAGCAGGTAGGAACTTATATAGAACAGTTTGTGTGTGAGCTGTTGCATCTGAAGGAAGATAGCTTTAGAGAGAGCTGGAATTATTTGCTACAGCGTTATAGCATTTTGCGCACAGGTTTTTATTATGATGACTTTGATATTCCGGTACAGTGCGTATACAAAGACGCCGTGTTGCCTGTAACGGTGCTGGATTACCGTGGAATGAATGAAGCGGCCCAGGCAGCAGCATTCCTGGAGTATAAAACAGCTGATCTGCGGCAGGGGTTTGACTTTAAGGAAGCGCCGCTGATGCGCATTACGCTGGTGCGTTTGGAGGAAAATAAATACCGGATGCTGTGGACATCACACCATATTTTATTTGACGGATGGTCTTTACAGGTACTCGTAGGGGAATTACTCAACACCTATGAAGCACTGGTAACCGGAAAACAAGTGGCAGCAGGCACCGAAGATCGATATGAAGATTATATTCGTTACCTGGACCGGCAGGACAAAGAGAATATATCCCAGTATTGGAAAAATTACCTGGCAGGTATAGAAGAAGGTACGCTCCTGCCGTTTATCAATGCCACTGCATCAAGAACAAAAGGGGTAGGGGTATACAAAGGAAAGAACATACTACTCGATAGCTTCGTTACCGCCCAACTGGCAGATTACGTGCAGCGTCACCATGTTACCGCCAGCACACTGGTACAAGGCGTATGGGCGTACCTGTTATACCGTTATACCGGTCATCAGGATGTTGCCTATGGTGTTACCGTCTCCGGCCGGCCGGAGGACCTGCCGGGCATAGAGCAACGGGTAGGGTTGTATATCAATACACTGCCATTGCATGCAAAAGTAACGGGAAACAAAACGGTGGTGCAATGGTTGCAGGACCTGCAAACAGATCAGATACAGAGCCGGGAATATCAATATACCGGGCTGAATGAAATCCAGCAGTGGGCTGGCGTGCCAGGTGATTTATTCGACAGCTCCATTACTTTCCAGAATTATCCGCTTAACGAAGTGATAGATTCCAGGGAATGGAAATTGGAAATCACCGATGTGGAGACGCATCCGCATACCAACTACCCGCTGACCATCATTGTCCATATTACGACAGTCACCAATCTGTTGTTCAGTTATAATAGTGAGCTGCTGGACGAATTATATATAGAAAAAATAGCGGGCCATTTTAAGACGGTCCTGCACCAGATTATTGACCGGGATACCCTGACCCTGGCAGATCTTGAGATATTGACACCGGCTGAACAGGCAGGGTTGCTGTCCGGTGGAAATAAAATGGCGGTGGAATACCCGCGTCATAACACAATTGTAGACCTGTTTGAGACACAGGTGTCTTCGAAATCAACGTCGGTCGCTGTCGTTTACGAAGAAAATACATTGACCTACGGGATGCTTGAAGAACGGGCCAATCAGCTGGCGGCTTATTTACGCAGCAAAAGCATACGCAGAGGGTCATTGGTGGCCTTGTGCATGGAGCGCTCCACTGGTATGATAGTGGCGATAATGGGAATATTAAAAGCCGGCGGGGCCTATGTGCCGGTAGATCCGGATTTCCCGCAGGAACGGATCAATTATATACTCGAAGATACCGGCGCACATATCATAATAACAGACAACAGCTGTGCCGCCAGGTTCCGTCATATAACGGCAACGCCTGTACTGGAACTGGATGAAGCATGCACCGCCCTTGCAACGTATCCGGCTATTGCCCCGGAAGAGAAACCTGCGGGCAGTGACCTCGTGTACGTGATCTATACGTCAGGCAGTACCGGGAAGCCGAAAGGGGTAATGGTGACGCATCAGAACCTGATGGATTATGTGTTTGGCATAAAAGCCGCTTTGCCGATTGATGATTGCGGCTCGTTTGGATTGCTTTCCAGCATTGCTACAGACTTGGGCAACACCGTTTTGTTCGGTGCACTGTCTACAGGAGGGGCGCTGCACGTGTTCTCGAAAGCCGCGATTAATGATACAGACATACTTTTCGGATATCTGGACAAGCATCCGGTAGACTGTATCAAAATAGTGCCTTCACACTGGAAGGGATTGTCTGCTCCGGACCGGTTATTACTTCCCCGGAAACTGCTGGTCTTTGGTGGAGAGGCGCTGGAAACGGCCGTAACGGACAGTATCTTTAACTCGGGCACTACCTGTGAGGTAGCGAACCACTACGGTCCTACGGAAACGACTATAGGAAAACTGCTGCACCGCGTAAACCGTGAGGGAGCCTATCATACCGGTATCCCTATAGGAAAACCGTTTTCCAATACCGTTGTTTACGTGGTAAGCCCTGATAACCGGCTTTGCCCGGTTGGTGTGCCCGGTGAACTGTATATCGGGGGAGAAGGAGTAGCGGCAGGCTACCTAAACAATGCAGAACTGACTGCAGGACGGTTTATTGATAATCCCTTCGCGGAGGGCGCCGGCACAAAACTATATCGCACCGGCGACCTGGTGAAGTATCTGCCTGATGGTAATATCGTCTTCCTGGGAAGAGTAGACGACCAGGTGAAAATCAGAGGTTACAGGATAGAACCCGGAGAGATAGACCGTGTGCTGAATGGATGTGAGCTGGTGCGGCAGGGCGTTGTGGTGGTCAGAACGGAAAGTAACGGGCATAAGCGGTTGATAGGATATGTGATACCGGAAGGTGATTTTGACCGGGCAGGCATACAGGCCTATCTGGAAGCACAACTGCCGGAATATATGGTCCCCGCCGTACTGGTAGCGCTGACACAGTTCCCGCTGCTGGCAAACGGAAAAATTGATAAAAAGTCATTGCCGGAACCGGGCCGGGAAAACCAGGAACAACATGCCCTGGTTGCACCCCGGAATACCCTGGAAGAAGTACTGGTAAGTATCTGGGAAGAAGTACTGGACGTGCCGGCGGTAAGCATACATGATAACTTTTTTGAACTGGGCGGAGACTCCATTATTACCATACAGATCGTCAGCCGGGTGAGACGCAAGGGGTATGAATTACAGGTAGGCGATCTTTTCGATTACCAGACAATTGCCACCCTGTCGGCTGTTATGTCTTTGCGGGCGGGAGCTTCGTCTGCCTCACAGGACCAGGGCATGCTCGCAGGCAACAGCGGATTGCTGCCGGTACAGCAATGGTATTTTGAAAAGGCAGACACGACTGCTTCACATTTTAACCAGAGCTTCTTACTGGAAATAGATAAGGGTGTCAGCAGCTCGGTATTGTCTGCGGCCATTACGCAACTGATGCATTACCACGATAGCCTGCGTTTCGTATACAGTGACGGAGCGGCAGGCCCTGAACAGACATATGGTATTTATGAAGGCGCACTGGCCATCGTGGACCTGCAGGCGGCAACACCGGATGAATTGCCGGAATCGCTGACCGCCTATAGCGATGTTTATCAGCGCAGCCTTAATATAGCAGAGGGCGTCCTGTTCCGGGCGGTGTTGTTCCAGACACCCGCGGCAGCCACACATAACAGGCTGTTGCTGGTAATCCACCACCTGGCAGTGGATGGTGTTTCCTGGCGCATTTTGCTGGCCGACCTTGAACAATTGCTGGATGATCTGCAGCAAGGCAGGCCGGTATCGCTGGGAAGGAAAGGGACATCCTACCGGGAATGGTACCAGGCATTGGAAGCGTATGGTACCAGTAACCGGCTGCAAAGCCAGCAACATCACTGGGAACGGATGGCACAGCAGTATCAGCCTCTCCCGGTTGATAAAACATATGAGGGACTACTGCATATAAAGGATATGACTACCTGTGAAACCAGGCTATCTGCCGTGCATACACGAAAATTGTTGCAGGAAGTACCCGCCGTCTATCATACGGAAATCAACGATGTTTTGCTATGTGCACTGGCCCAAACCCTGACGTCGTGGACAAATAACAACCAGGTATTGATAGGGCTGGAAGGCCATGGCCGTGAATATATTGCGGAAGGTATTGATATCAGCAGCACAGTTGGCTGGTTTACCATCCATTACCCGGTATTGCTGGATATAAACACTCAGGATACCGGCATGCAGCTGCGTGAAATAAAAGAACAGCTGCGGCAGGTGCCCGACAAGGGAATCGGTTACGGGGTCTCTAAATATATTAATAAAACGCCTGCACTACAGGGTAACGACCCATGGGACATTACGTTTAACTACCTGGGGCAACTCGACACTATCGGTCAGAAGGGTAAATGGATCAACCTTACGGACGAAGATACGGGCGCTAATGCCGGCGATGATTATGTAGTACGGCGGAACATAGCGGTGAATGGAATGGTGGCCGGCGGAGAACTGGTGGTGTCCTGGAGCTACAGCACGCTGCATTATAACAACGAGACTATCGAAATGCTCGCCGCTCAATACCAACGGGACCTCGAATCACTGATTACATACATCGTGGAGCAATCGGCTGCAGGTCCGGTACATACGCCGTCTGACTATGGTCTCTCCGGGCTGGTAAGTAATGCGGAGCTGGACGCGTTTCTCAATAGATGGACATCAAACGGAAAAGAGCACCACCCGGATGCGATATACCGGTTGAGCGGATTACAGGAAGGCATGCTGTTCCATAGTTTGTATGAAGATGAAGTGAACACCTATACAGAACAGCTGGTGATAGAAGTCAAAGAAGTCAATACCGATGCATTGATTCAGAGCTGGCAATACTTGTTGCAGGAACACAGCATATTCAGAAGTGGATTTTATTATGATGTGTTCCGTGTGCCGGTGCAATGCGTGCATCATATGGTGGAGATACCGGTACGACAACTGGATTGTCGTCATCTGAGTGCCTCAGCGCAGGAAGAGGAATGCCGTGCATTTGAAATAGCAGAACGCGACCGCGGTTTTGATTTTAATACGCCGCCGCTGATGCGCATAGGGCTGGTGCGTCTGTCTGATGAGCGTTACCGCCTGGTGTGGACTTATCATCACCTGCTGGTGGATGGTTGGTCATTGCCTGTAATACTGGAGAGATTAATTAATAATTATGAACAACTGTTGACTGGTAAGACGCCGGTGACGGTGGCAGAAGACCGTTACGAAGATTATATCCGTTACCTGGAACGTGCGGATAAACCGGCGGCAGTTGCCTATTGGAAGCAGTATCTGTCTGATATTACCGCCGGTACTTTATTGCCGTTTATTGACAGCGGGGCGGAAAGAACAAGCGGGGCCGGCGTTTTCAAAAGCCGCATACTGACGCTGGACCATAATAAGACAAAGAGCATCTTATCTTATGTACAGCAACAGCATATTACCATTAACACCCTGATGCAGGGCGTGTGGAGTTACCAGTTGCACCGCTATACCGGTAATGCATATATTGCCTTTGGCGTAACGGTCGCCGGCCGGCCGGATGATCTGCCGGGCGTGGAACGCAGGGTAGGGATGTATATTAATACGCTGCCCTTGCGTACAGGCGTGAAAAGAGAACAGCGTGTGACCGAATGGCTGCAGCAACTGCAGCTGGAACAGGTGCAAAGCCGCAAATATCAGCATGTGCCGCTGAAAGAGAGCGTGCGGGGCGCCGCTGTTGAGGGCGAACTGTTTGACACGTTACTGGTATTTGAAAATTACCCGGTAAACAAAACGTTACTGTCCCACTCCTGGATAGTGGATATTGTACAGGGCGAAGGGCAGAGCCATACCAACTACCCGTTGACGATCATTATTGTTTCGGGAGAAGAAACAAACATCGAGTTCCAGTATAATGCTGATCTGTTGACCGAAGACTATATTCTCCAGATACAGCACCAGTTTGTACAGGTGCTGGACCAGATCATTGACCACCCTTCGGGCATGCTGGAAGATATTACACTACTGACAGGCGAACAACAACATCAACTGCTGGAAACCTTTAATGGTACGGCTGTTACTTATCCTGCGGATAAAACAGTGACAACCCTGTTCAGGGAACAGGTGCAATTATCTCCTGATAAGGTGGCCATCACTTTTGGTGACCGGCAGCTTACTTATCGCGAACTGGACGAACGTTCCAGCCAGGTAGCAGGGTACCTGGCCGCCAATGGCTGTGCGACCGGCCGTAATATCGCGCTGTTGGCCTACCGTAGCCCTGAAATGCTGATAGGCATGTGGGGTATCCTTAAAAGTGGCAATGCCTATGTACCGCTTCATATAACGTATCCTCCGGCACGGCTGCAACTGATGGTGGCAGATGCGGACATATCTTACGTACTGTACACGGACAGTTCGTTGTATGCCGCATCGGGCCTGGATGCACATCTTACAGGGCTGGACATAGCAGCCGCCGAAGATTGTCCGGCGCTCCCTGTTGAGACACAGGCCACGGCAGACGACCGTGTATACGTCATGTATACTTCCGGTACTACCGGCAAACCTAAAGGTACAGCTGTCTGCCACAGGAATATTGTGAAGCTGGTATATGACCCGGGCGATATTGCCATTGTGCCTGAAGACCGGGTATTGCAATGGTCTAATTACGCGTTTGATGGTTCTACCTACGATATATACGGCGCTTTACTGCGCGGCGCTACGCTTTGCCTGATAGATGAAGATGCCGCTTCAGATGTATTTGCGCTTTCGGACATTATTGCCCGGCAGCAGATAACGTTCAGTTTCCTGACAAGCGCACTTTTTAACAACTTCGTAGATAGTTGTATCGATGGATTAAAGCCGTTCAGAAAGCTGATGGTTGGCGGAGAAAAACTGTCGCCGTGGCATATCGGGAAAGCTTTCGCTTTGCTCGGCCCGAACAGGTTAATTAACGGGTATGGCCCTACGGAAACAACGGTATATGCTGTTTGTCATCCTATCAACAGGGTAACGAAAGGAATGCCGGTGCCCATTGGCCGTCCGCTGGCAAATACCAAAGCGCTGGTACTGGATGAACATCTACAGCTGGCGCCGATAGGGGTGGCAGGAGAGCTATATATCGGCGGCGACGGTGTTTCACTGGGGTATATCAATAACAGCGAAGAGACTGGGAAACGGTTCGTATCATTGAAAGACATTGCCGGCCGTTGGTACCGCACCGGCGACCAGGTGAGATGGCTGCCGGACGGTAATATCGAATACCTTGACAGGGCGGACGACCAGGTGAAGGTGCGCGGCTTCCGCATAGAACCCGAAGAGATAGCCTATGTGCTGCGGCAGTACCCACAGATACAGGAAGCGGTAGTTCTTGTTAAAACAGACGATAAAGGACATAAACGGTTGGTGGCCTATGTGGTGCCTGCCGGCGATTTTAACCGGGAAGCGGTGACCACCTTCTTAAAGGAAAGGCTTCCTGAATACATGGTGCCGGCGTTGCTGGTGGAACTGGCGGCCTTACCGTTGACCATCAACGGTAAACTGGATAAACAGGCGCTTCCGGACCCTGATGCAGGCGCATTGCACCGGCAGGCCTATGTGGCCCCGGTTAATGATACGGAACAGCAACTGGCGGGCATATGGGAAGAATTACTGAATGTAAAACAGGTTGGCCGGAATGATAATTTCTTTGAATTAGGCGGTGATTCCATCATCTCCATTCAGGTGGTGAGCCGCGCCAAACGCTATGGCTATGCCTTACAGCCCAAAGACCTGTTCACCTTCCAGACGATAGCCGGGCTTTCTTCCCGCCTGTTGTCTCAAAAGGAGAATGTTGTCTCAGGGGAACAGGGCTTGCTCACAGGCAGCAGTGGCTTATTACCCATCCAGCAATGGTATTTTGAATTATCGGGTACTGCTGAATCTCATTTTAATCACCACGTTTTATTGGGAATAGATAAACAGGTAGATACTGTTGATGTATCCTCAGCCATCAGACAACTGGTGAGTTGTCACGATGCGCTGCGTTTTACGTATGCCCGTAGTGGTGATAGCTGGGAGCAAACCTATGGTGCTTATGAGGGTGAGCTGGAAGTCGTCGATCTGCAATCCGTAGGGCAGGACGAGCTGTCTGAAAAGATAATGACGTATGGCGACCGGTACCAGCGCAGCCTTGACATTGAACAGGGAATACTGGTTCGTACGGTATTGTTTTTAACACCTGGCAGTGAAGCGCGCAACCGGTTGTTGATCGTTATTCACCACCTGGCGGTGGACGGGGTGTCCTGGCGCATCCTGCTGGAAGACCTGGAACTGTTGCTGAAACGGGATGTGTCTTCGATACAGGCCCACAAAGGCAGCTCTTACCGCGAATGGCACCAGGCATTGACAGCTTATGGCCGGCGCCACCGGCTGTTGGACCAGCAGTCTTATTGGGAAGACATGGTGCGGCATCATGCTCCTTTGCGTGTTGATCATGCTTATGCCGGAAGGGTAACGTTGACGGACATAGGTAATGTTGAAGTCCGTCTGGACACCACTCAGACGCAACGTTTATTGCAGCAGGTGTCCCATGCATACCGTACGGAAATCAATGATGTTTTATTAACAGCCCTGGGGCTTACGCTATCTGCATGGAATGGGACCGGTAGTGTTATTGTCGGTATGGAAGGACATGGCCGGGAAGATATTGCTTCCGGTATGGATATCAGTCGTACCGTAGGATGGTTTACCAGCCTGTATCCTGTTTTGCTGGAAACGGAAGAGGGTAAGCAGGCCGGCGATTTACTGAAAGCGGTGAAAGAGCAGTTACGTCAGGTGCCGGACAAAGGCATCGGCTACGGTGTATTGAAATACCTCAATAAGGCAACTGCTTTGCAGGGAGAAGATCCCTGGGATGTTACGTTCAACTATCTGGGGCAGTCAGATAACCTCGTTAACCGCGACGGCTATATCAATTTCACCACAGAACCATCCGGAGACCCGGTGGCGGCAGACTTTGCAGTGAGAGAAAAATTGTCTGTCAGTGGTATGGTGCAGGGCGGAGAGTTGGTGTTCCAGTGGAGGTACAGCAGTAAACATTACGAAGCGGCCAGTGTAGGACAACTGGCAGAGACATTTATTGGGCATCTTACCTCGTTGATTGCCCATTGCGCATCGCAGGAAACGACGGTGTTTACACCTTCGGATTACGGCTTGGGCAGGGAAATCAGCAACGAAGAGCTGGACGCCTTCATGGACGCTTCTTACCGCGGAGCGCCAAGACGCGGCCAGGTAGCTGGCATGTACCGGTTGAGCGGTCTGCAGGAAGGTATGCTGTTCCATAGTTTATATGCTTCCGGGGCAGGTATGTATATGCAGCAGTTCAGCTGTGAACTGGGACAACTCAATGTGCAGGCGATGGTGGAAAGCTGGCAGCACCTGGTACGCCGGCATAGTATCCTGCGCAGCGCATTTTATGCCAATGATTTTAGTATACCCGTGCAGGTAGTATACCGCGACGTGCAGATGCCCGTGACGATGCTGGACTGCCGTCACATGGATGAAACCGCGCAGGCCATTACATGGCAGCAATTTGAAACAGAAGACCACGGCCGTGTATTTGATTTTAAAGAAGCACCGCTGATGCGTCTGGCCTTTATACGGTTATCGGAAGACAGGTACAGGATGATATGGACCTACCATCACCTGCTGCTGGACGGCTGGTCGATACCCGTATTGCTGGAAGAATTGTTGCAGGCTTATGAATTGTTGCTGACTGGCGGCGCGGTGGCGGCTGATGGCGAAGACAGCTACGAAGAGTATATCCGCTTTATAGAACGCCGTGACAAAGAAGATGAAATTTCATTCTGGCAGCAATACCTGGCAGGAATTACCAAGGCCACCTTATTACCGATCGTTAAGGCTTCAACCGAAAGAACAAAAGGTCTGGGCGATTTCCGGATCAAACCGCTGGTGCTGGATGCGGGTACTACCCGGCATATACTGTCCTACGCCCGGAAGGAGCGCCTTACGGTTAATACCCTGATGCAGGGCGTGTGGGCGTATCTGTTATACCGTTATACCGGTAATGATCATATAGCTTATGGTGTTACTGTGTCTGGCAGGCCGGGAGATTTGGCCGGAGTGGAAAAACGTGTGGGCATGTATATCAATACCCTGCCATTACATGTGAAGGTGGATGAACAGCAGCCTGTGGCCGGTTGGTTGCAACAGCTGCAGGATGAACAGGCGCAGATGCGCACCCACCAGCACACGTCGTTAAACGACAGCCAGCAATGGGCTGGTATATCCGGCGACCTGTTTGATACCTTCCTGGTATTTGAAAACTATCCGGTGGGTCAATTACTGTCCACCCGGGAATGGAACCTGGATATAGGCGACGTCAGTGGAAAGGACCACGCCAACTATCCCCTGGGACTGGCCATCACGATAGAAGAGGAAGTCCGTATTGTGTTTAAGTATAATGCTATTTTACTGCCGGATACTTATATCACACAATTGTGCCGCCATTTCGAACAAATATTAAGGTATATCATCAGTCATTCCGGGTGCCGGCTGATTGACATTGCCCTGATGTCTGCTGCGGAAGAGGCGCAACTACTGGAAACATTTAACGCCACCGCCGCTCCGCTGCCGGAAGAAAATACGATCATGGCTGTTTTTGAGAAACAGGTGAACCTGTATCCGGATAACCTTGCCGTGGCTTTTGATGACCGGGAAATGACCTATCGTGAACTGGACGTCCGATCCAATCAGCTTGCACATTATCTGAACAGTAAAGGTATAAAAGAGGAAATGCTGGTGGCTGTATGTATGCAACGTTCTCCGGATGTAATCGTGAGCATAATGGGCATCCTGAAAGCGGGAGCGGCATACCTGCCTATTGATCCTACTTACCCGCCGGCGAGAATTAACTATATCCTGGATGACAGTAAAGCGGCGGTATTGATTACGGCCGGGGAAATGGACCCGCAGTTGCAGTTGCCGCAGGGACTTACCGTGATCAACCTGGACGATCACCAGTCGCAAATCAGTGCTATGCCGGAATCGGCGTTTGCTGTTGACATCACATCCCGTAACCTGGCATATGTCATCTATACATCGGGCAGTACAGGTAATCCCAAAGGAGTGATGATTGAGCACAGAGGGGTGCTGAACCTTACTGCTGACCAGATAGTACGACTGAAACTGTACCCGGGCATGAAAACGTTGCAGTTTGCCGCACTGGGCTTCGATGCTTCCTGCTATGAAATATTTAATACCTTATTGAGTGCAGGTTGCATTGTCCTGCCGCGGCAGGAAGAGCTACTGTCTGTACAGGGAATTACAACTTTGATAAGAAAGCGGGACGTAGCGGTCATTGTGGTAACGCCTTCTTATCTGCATACAATCAAGGATGAGCTGGACACGGTCACTACCATTGTGTCTGCCGGGGAGCCGATGATCAAAGAAGATACAAGGTACCTGCAGGCGAAGGGAATAAGGGTGATTAACTGTTACGGGCCTACGGAAAACACCGTACTGACCACTTTCGCCGATGATCCGCTGAAAGAGGATATGGTTGTCATTGGTAAGCCGGTAAACAATATAGAAGTCTATATCCGTGACGAAAACAACAGGCTTTGCCCGATAGGGGTCGCCGGGGAAATATGCATAGGAGGGACCAGCCTTGCCCGTGGATATCTCTATCGCCCGGAACTGACAGCGGAGAAATTTGTAAAGAACACTTTCAGTACAGATCCCGGAAGCCGCTTGTATCGCACAGGCGACTTAGGGCGCTGGTTGCCTGATGGCAACATCGAGTACCTGGGCAGGATCGACGATCAGGTAAAGATCCGCGGGTTCAGGATTGAACTGGGAGAAATAGAGAAGGTACTGCAACAGCACGAACAGGTAAACAGGGCAGTAGTGGTGGTGTCAGGAAAAGAAAACAATAAACGTCTGCTGGCATATATTGTTCCGGCAGGGGTATTTGATGCATCCGCTATTACAGACTATGCGAAAGTGCATCTTCCGGAATACATGGTGCCTTCGCAGCTGATTGAAATAGCTGTTCTGCCGCTGACATCCAATGGTAAAGTAGATAAAAAGGCATTGCCTGATCCTGACCAGCCGCTTACCACCGGCGACACGGTGGCGGCGCCCCGTAATGAGGCGGAACAGAAACTGGTTGATATATGGAAGGAAATCCTGGACGTGGAACAGGTAGGCATACACGATGATTTCTTCCATTTGGGTGGTGATTCCATCATGATCATTACCCTGGTGAGCAGGATGCGTAAAGCCTTTGGAAAAGAAGTGAAACTGGCCGATATCTATCAGGCGGCTACCATCGAAAAACTGGTGGCCCTGCTCGGAAACAATGCTGCTGCCGGTCCTGGTGACATTCACCAGGAAGTGGAAGCTGAAATTGCCGCCCTGAAGCAGGAAGTGCTGCAAAACAGGCCGGATGCCGCCCTGATAGAGGACGTATATCCAATGAGCGATATTCAGAGCGGAATGGTATATGCGTCACTGTTATATCCCGACAAAGGGATATATCATGACCAGATAGGTATTCTCATGCCTGATAACCTTGATAAGCGTGCGTTTGAACAGGCCTGGAAGCTGATGGTGGCCAAACACAGTATCCTGAGAACAGCTTTCGATTTCAGCGTCCGGGAAGAAGGCGTACAGATTGTGTATAAAACGGTGCCGGTGAAAATTGACTATATAGATCTGTCGCAGCATGATAACAAGGCAGTGAAGGACTACATTAATACCTACCAGGCCATCGAACGTGCCGAGCCTTTTGAAATGGGAAAACCGCTGTGGAGGGTTACGGTGTTTCATCTCCGGGGAGCTACGGGGTTGCTGTTCCAGTGTCATCATGCCATCATTGACGGATGGAGCGAGGCTTCGCTCAAAACGGAACTGAATAACCTTTACCTGCAGCTGGAAAAACAACCGGAAATACCTGCATTGCCGGCGCTGAAATGCACCTACCGGGATTTCATTGTAGATAGTATGGTGGCGAAGCGTAATACGGAGGAATTAACCTACTGGAAAAATGAATTGGACGGTTATAAGCGCCTGGATATATTTTCATCGGAAGAAACCAGTGAAACATTGGTAAAAAGCCATGATACGGCCTTGTTGAATACACTGAAGCGCCGCGCAAAAGAAGATGGTATTTCTCTGAAATCGCTGTTCCTTGGCACCTTCATTCACGTGCTGGGTATGTTTACCTATGAAAATGAAGTGACATTGGGCGTTGTAGACAATAACAGACCGTTGAAGGAAGATGGTGAGAAACTACTGGGCTGCTTCCTGAATACGCTTCCTTTCCGCTATATGGCCGCAGATGGGGTTACTACCTGGAAAGCATATTTTGAGGAGATTGAAAACAAGCTGACGATCATGAAGCAGCGGAACAGGTCCAGTTTGCTGGACATCACCAAAGCGGCAGGTGAACAGGCCCACCAGGGAAACCCGTTCTTTGATGTGTTGTTCAATTTTGTCAACTTCCACGTACTGGATGATCTGCAGGAGGGATTGTTTGACTTTGAAGATGCAGGCGGCGTGGCGGAAGGCGTGGAAGGTTATGGTAAAACGAATACCTACCTTGATTTCACGGTCAGTGTGACTGGTAATGAATTAATCATCATCTATAACCTCGGAAGAAAACTGAAGGCAGGGAAATCGCTGGAAACATGGCACGGCTATTTCGAAGCGGTTATGAACTGTTACCTGCATCGGTACCATCAGCCGGTAAACAATCTGGATGTGATATCCGTTGCTGAACAGGACCTGCTGCTGCGTACATTCAACGACACAGCAGTTGCTGATAACAGCGATACGTTGCTGGTGGAACGTTTTGCCCGCCAGGTAGCGCTTACGCCGGCTGCTGTTGCGCTGGTGTTTGAAGCCCAAAGTCTTACTTACCGCGAACTGGACGAACGTTCTAACCAGCTGGCCCGCTATCTGTCCGGTAAAGGAGTGGGGGAAGGCATGCTCGTGCCTTTATGCATCACCCGGTCTGTTGAAATGATCATCGGAATACTGGGAATCCTGAAAGCTGGCGCGGCGTATGTCCCCATCGATCCGGAATACCCTGCGGAGCACATCAGGGCCATATTGGAAGATACGGCGGCGGAAATTGTTGTGACTGGCCATCAGGACATGACCCTAACGGGCGTCGATGAGAAAATAATGCTGATAGACCTGCATGCCCACAGGCGGAAAATTGCTGCCTGCCCGGTGACAATGCCAGGAACAACATATCACGCAAAACAGCTGGCATATGTAATTTATACGTCCGGTTCTACCGGCCGTCCCAAAGGGGTGCTGATAGAACACGGTGCGGTGATGAATATGCTGAACTGCCGGATGCGCGAGTTCCGGATCACCAGCCATGACCGTATCCTGCAAACGGCCAGCTTTACCTTCGATGCGGCGGTTGAACAAATCTTCCTGGCATTGACAGGTGGCGCCACACTCGTACTGATCTCGAAGGAGACGCTGTTAGACCAGCGTTCGTTTATGGATGTCATTCTAAGGGAAGACATCACCCATCTGGACGTGACACCGGGGCTGCTGAGCAGCATTTCGCCGTGCAGTAACTTCGGCCGTTTACGTAATATAGTTGTAGGCGGGGAGGCATGTACAGTTGAACTGGCAGACCAATGGGCGGGCAATACCAGTTTCTATAACGAATACGGGCCTACGGAGACGACGGTGGTGGCTACTGCCTATCTTTATAAACCAGGCGCTCTCAGTACATCCGAGATGCCTATCGGGAAGCCGTTGGACAATACGCAGGTATATGTGCTGGATAAACGGGGCGACCTGCTTCCGGCTGGTGTTCCCGGCGAAATTTATATCGGCGGGGATGGAGTGGCCCGCGGTTACCTCAACAGAGATGCACTGACAGCCGAAAAATTCGTACAGGATATTTATAGTGGCAGGCCCGGAGCAAGGCTATACCGGACCGGGGACATAGGCAAATGGTTGCCGGACGGTAATCTCCTGTTCCAGGGAAGGTCAGATAATCAGGTGAAGGTCCGTGGTTACCGCATAGAATTGGAAGAAGTGGAAAAAGTGCTGGTTGGTTGTCCGCTGGTGAAACAGGCAGTAGTATTGGCGCCCGGAGATACGGCCGGCAGCCGGTACCTGGTAGCCTATATTGTGCCCGAAGAGCAATTCAGCAAAACAGCCGTAGTATCATGGTTGAGCAGCAAACTGCCGGCTTATATGATTCCTGCTGTGTTCGTGGAGGTCGATAAATTTTTGCTCACCACAAATGGTAAGATAGACAGGACCGCATTGTCCGCCATTGATGCCAGGGAGCTGCGTACAAGCGCTTATACGGCCCCGCGCAATGGCATGGAGCAAAAGATGGCAGACATCTGGCAGCAACTGTTAGGAATGGCCAGCGTAGGTATCGATGACAATTTCTTTGAGCTGGGCGGACATTCCCTCTTGACGGTCCGCCTGATAACAAGCATAAGACAGGAATGGCAGACAGATGTGTTGCTACGGGACATTTTTGCATACCCGACTATCGCCTCCCTGTGTGCCTGCCTGGAAAGAAATGGAGCGGTAACGCTGAACGTGACGGGCAATAATGAGGCATATGATAAAAAGCATCTTGTTCTTTTAAACAAGCTTTCACCGGGACGGCCTGCCTTTATACTGCCAGGTACGGACGGCTTCAGTGAGGGCTATGATACGCTTGCCCATGCATTGAATGAGGCAGGCGCCATATATGGCCTGCAACTGCCCGGAACAGTGAAAGGGGAGCCTGCACCGGAAGATATGGCTACTATTGCCTCACAATGTATTCAGTGGATGAAGCAGGTGCAACCTTCGGGGCCATACCGCCTCATGGCGCATTCCTTCGGCTGTTATGTGGCCTACGAAATGACCCGGCAACTGGAAGCCGACGGTGAAGTGGTTGAGTCTATAGTCATACTGGATGCCGACGCACATCCTGAAAAAATAGTGACAGACGGCAACTACGCGGTGCTGATCAAGGAGCTGTTACAGGAAGCGGCCATCGAAATTTTGGAGAGAAACAATACCGTTTCACTGCCTGATCTTCGCCTGATGATTATCCAGGGTACTGCTGCACTGGCGGTAAATGAGATCATCCCGTACATCACCGGTTTGATAAAGGACAAAGTGTCTTCGGATAAACTGGAGCAGCTGGAATTTGCCCTTAGTATGCAATATCTCAGGATCAATAATGCCAGGGTGTTGGACCAGTATACAGTTAGCGGTAGTATTCACGCACCCCTGCTGGTGGTAAAAGCCGAAGAAGCAGGATGGGAGGGATATGCGGCAGACAGCCTGGGATGGGAGGACCATACAGATAAGGTAACAACGGTTACTACGCCGGGTAGCCACTTCTCTATGATTAAAGATGACAACGCTGTTATATTGGCCCGGCACATTATGGCTAACCTTGGAACTCCCGGTAATGATGCGCACTGACTCGAATGATATGGCTTGTATAATTACTGCAGGGAGATTATCTTTGATTAATTGATTCGAATTTTGTACCTATAGGGTCACCATACGGGACAAACCGGATATGCCGGTTTGTCCCGTTTTTAGATCTGAAGCTGTTTTAGTATTGTAGTATTACATTAAACCTATGGAGAATAAAAAAGGACTGTCACCTGTACTGTTAATTGTAGCCATCATTCTGGGAGCGGCATTGTATAAGCAATTCGACTTTCAACATTTTAAGTTTGAAAAGCCTGCTCTGGCCATCGTTTACCTGATCGTTTTTGTTGGTTGTATTTTTTTCCTGGTGAAAAGACCCAAAAAACAATAACAATAAACCTGTTTTATTTCACATAGGTACTGCCTTTGTCCTGTCCGAATGTTTTGGGACGGTTGTTGGTGGTGGGCTTGTCCGGTACCGGAGGTGCCGGGGCTGTCCAGTCGCTCCAGGATACGCGGGAGCCGTCAGGGGCAGTCACTTCAAATCCGGCAAATTGCCAGTCGCCGTAGTAGTGATTATTACGGAAGATATTGTTTTGCTGAAAGGTGATGCGCCAGGGGATCTGGTAACCACTGAATTCAGGATAGCTGCCGTACACTGAAAATATCCCGTTGATGCCGCAGAAGTTTCCGCCGCTGCATCCCAGTACGGCCTTGTCTATTCTGAATTCGTTATTCTCCACCACCACGTTTTCGGTAGACCAGCGACAAACAAATTTATCCGGAAGGCTGCCTGGGATCACGTCCGGCAGGCCAGACCGGCAGGGGGAGTCATCGTACAGGCTTTTCATTTTGATAGTGCCTGCCTGGTGGGTATTAGCGCTGGAGCCGCTGTACCGGTTGGAGTTTTCCCAGAGTACCACGCCGCCCCAGTTATTTTCAAAGTTATTGTTGCTGATCAGCATGGGGGACGTTTTCAGGTTAAACCCGCGGGGACTGCCAGCTTCGGAGATGTATATGGCCGGTACCGGGAAATTATCCCCTTTACGGGCGCTCTCCATGCCGGCGATAATAGCGTTCTTTTTGAAGTTGTTGAAACGTACGCGGGCATCATATCCGGCTTCTATCATCAATCCGTTTCCGTCATTGTCATTGATGTAATTGTTTTCGATCACGAAGCCCCGGTTGTTATTGTCCAGCCATAAGCCTACTCCCTTGTTATGATGCACCCAGTTATTGGTGACCGTGGTGTTTTTGTTGATCCAGAATTTTACCCCGCCGGTGCAGCCACAGCCATCGATTTTGCTTTCCCAGTCATCGGTATTGTTTCCGGTGATTTCATTATGGTCTAAAACAAAATTTACGATTTCGTTTGTTTCTGTTCCACAGCAGGAGTTGATACCATATTGACCATTGTCTTTTATACAATTATAACGGTACACGTTATTGGGGCCTGCCATGAGGCCTGCGCCCTTGTTATTGCTGATGGTATTGTACTCAATGGTCCATTTGTCGCCGGCATCATGGTTTACCACGCCTTCGTCGCGGGGCGCCACGAAATTACGGATGGTAAGATAACGGATCGTTACGTTGGAAGCCCGCTGGGTAAAAGCATACTGGTTGATATTGCGGCCGTCCAGAATGGCTCCCGGCCCGCCGATAAATGTGGTACTGTCGGCAGGTATGATCTGGCTCAGGGGATTGTTGCTGAGTGTGTGTACACCGGGCGCCAGCCAGAAGGTGGCTCCTTTGCGGTCAAAGTCGAATTTGCTGTTATCGCCTGCCGGCACTGTGATAGCCCCCGCCGGCGCCGCATTAGGCCCTGTCAGCAAAGCAGTGTTGCCACAAACTTCGGCAGGTGGCGATGACGGCCATATATTGGCGTCCGTATCGCCGGGCCCTTCGGGGCCATCTTTGCCGCCTGTACCAGGCTTGTGGCATCCGGTGGCGAGGATACATAAAAGAATGAAAGATCTGCAGATCTTTTGCAGCGGTAAATCAGATTTTCTCATAGGAATTGATTAATTGACATGGTTTGGACTGGTTAAATACTTTTAGTGTCCAACAAATGATTTGACAAATGCATCATCGGCCTGTACTTCCTTTTTTTCGTCCAGGTGGCAATTTTTCCTGGTTATCAGGCCTCTTTTTGCTCAGTACAACAGGTATTAAGGATAATCTACACTACAGTCACGGTTCTTCAGACAGGTTTATGGAAGTAAGGTACAAATAAAATGAAATATTTATACCAGGAAGGTTTTTTTTTAAGCAGATATTAATCGGTATGCCGGAGTGATCATGAAGGTTAAAGTAGTTTAACTTCATTTATTATAGTAGTTGAACTTGCAGCAAAAGCGGATGAAATAGTTTTGTGTCCATAATTACTTACTTATGGAGATGACAAAACACCCGATATTCCGGCCGTTGCCATGGCCGGGGCACTCAATGAAAAACAGACTGGTTGTAGCGCCTATGTCGCGCATAAGTGCCACCGAAGAAGGACGGGCCACGGCAGAAATGGAAGCCTACTACACCGCTTTTGCGAAAGGTGGTTTCAGCATGATTATCACAGAAGGAAATTATACCGACGAAATAGCCAGCCGCGGTTATGCTCATCAGCCGGGGCTAACCAATGCAGCCCACGCCGATGCCTGGAAGCCGGTTGTGGCGCAGGTGAAAGCGCATGGAGCACTGATGATAGCGCAGTTGATGCATGCCGGCGCGCTGTCGCAATATTTCCAGCATACGATTGCTCCTTCGGCCATACAGCCGGTGGGCGTTAAAATGGCACAATACGGCGGCACAGGTGCTTTCCCTTTTCCCCGGGCCATGGGCGCAGATGATATCAACGCCGTTAAAACAGGTTTTGTAAATGCCGCGAAGATGGCAATGGACGCTGGCTTTGACGGGGTAGAGCTGCATGCGGCCAACGGTTACCTGCTCGACCAGTTTCTAACGCCGGAACTAAATGTCCGCCAGGATCAATATGGAGGCTCCACCAGCAACCGTTTCCGCCTTTCTGCTGAAATTATACAGGCAATCAGGGAGGTGGTGCCGGCACATTTTCTGGTAGGCATACGGTTGTCGGAAGGAAAGGTGAACGACCTCAAATACCGCTGGAAAGACGGTGCAGATATGGCCGTCGGGGTGTTGGGGGAAGTGAGAAAAGCAGCACCTGATTTTGTTCATATCGCCGTGCAAAGCGGGGAGTGGGAGCGGGACAGCTTTTACAGCGATGGCACTTCGTATGCCGCACTCGCCAAACAAATAACCGGCAGCGTGGTCATCGCCAACGGTGGCATGCACCAGCCGGCAAGGGCTGCCAGGGTGATTGAAGCATCCCATGCTGATTTGATCTCCATCGGAAAGGCTGCCCTGGCAGACCCGGCATGGCCCCTGCATATGCTGAACGGAACATCGCCCCTGGCTTTTCATCCTGATATGCTTTGGCCGGAAGCCACCATCTCTCACACCAATCAAATTATTACCTCCATTCACCCCGCTATATCATGAGAACACTTTTTTTAATGCTCGTCAGCTTATACAGCTTATGTGTATCAGCGCAATCAAAAAATTCATCTCACCAATTAAAAAACAATAAAATGAAAATCTCACAAATAAAAATCAATCCCGACCCGTATCAACCTTTTCGTCTCGCTCAGGGCTATCGCGCCGGTGATCTCCTGTTTATTTCCGGACAAACCGCCATCGACGACAGTGGCCAGTTAACAGGTATCGGTGATTTCGATAAGCAGGCCGATAAAGCGTTTGAGAACCTGGAGAAGGTGTTGAAAGCCGGCGGTTCCAGCCTTAAAAATGTAATAAAGGTGACCATCCTGCTGAAAGACATGGGCAACTTTAACAAGATCGTAGCGTTAAGGGGAAAATATTTTAAAGCGCCGTACCCGGCAGATACTATACTGGAGGTGTCTTCCCTTTATTCTCCTGACGCGCTGATCGAAATAGAGGCGGTGGCTGTGGCAGATGAAGCGGCGGAATGGAAACAGTAAAAAATAAAAAGCCTTCAGGCCTTAGACCTGAGGGCTTTTACCCGTTCAACATATAATCCAGTATCGGCGCGCATTTTTCCCTGCATGGCTTGTAATAGGCGCCATGTTGCCAGGTGGCCGATTTGGGAGACAAGCCCCACCAGAACTCCACCAGGGCCAGCGGTTCCATCTGGTGGCGAAAGGCGTGTTGCAGCAGTTTGGGGCCTGCGCATTCTCCGGCGCCTGCGGGCGGTTGTTTATAGCCGTGAGCAGTAAAGATGTCCACCATGTTTTTCAGATGGCCGGCCTTGTTGCTGAAGTTGAATTGCTCCAGGAGTCGTCGTTGCAGTCCGGTGGAATGTGCTTTGCGCAATGCTTTCAACTGAGTAATAGCAGGATGATGAAGGGTGGCGTCTTCTTCAGCGAGTGCGGCAATTTCACGATTGATTTCTGATAAACGGACCATGCCGGTATTCAGGAAACTGCCTGTTGTAAGCGCGTCAAATACCGGTCCCACGAACCTGTTGTGATGATTGCCATTGGCCAGTTTGCCGGAAAATGCCGACAGATAGCCCAGTGTTCCGCCCTGGTCCTGTACGATCAGTATACCGAACATTTTGCCAATAACGGCGCCATGGCCTTTGTCGTCCAGCCCGAAATTATGCATCCATTCATTTTGTCCGGCAAGATGTTGCTGAAGTTCTGCAACCGCTATTTCGCAAAGCGGATGAATGTCTTCATCCTGGTTAAAGGTGAGTGTTCCGGCCATCGACCTGGCGGCGCCCTGGTCCGCAAAGGGACAAAAGGCAGTGCCCGCTTGTTGTTCCTGTGCTGCTATAAAGGAGTGATCATCGTCTTCTACGTCGGTCATATATACGCTTGTGGCATAGTGCCAGCCTTGACAGGGTGGCTTAAAAAGACGCAAAGGTAAGCGACCGTGATCAAATTAAAAAGTACTTAAAAAGCGATTAAAATCGGCTTAAATGAGGATGTAAAGTAATGCAGCACACTGCTGCTGCACTACTAAGAAAATGGACGGTGGCCATTTCAAAATATTTTTTTTCAGTAATGAGAAAGCTGTAATATTGATAAGTAAACACGATAGAAACCCAAACGACGAGCCATAATCTTTAAGCAAATCTGAATAACCCGCTTTTAAAACCTGATACACTGGAGAACCCGTCTGTCCATTCATTCTAAACGTACATAGCAGAAAGTCCATGACGGTCTTGTTTGCCGGTGAGTAGCCAGGAATTTTCTGTTCGCTCATGTGCGTGTATGCTTTAACGTTAGTTGTCAAACACAACTATAGTGACATCTATTTTTCATGCAGAAACGATAGCTATCTAAAATCCAAAAACCCAAAATCTTAACCGATGAAGAATCAAGCAATTTTTTTTCTGATCTGCCTGTTGGCCGGTTCACTCATCACTTCGTGCCGGAAAGACAACAACCAGGGCAGCACTGACAAACCCAACATTTCCAACGATGTACTGGCGCAGATTAAAGCAAAAGGTTTCAGTACAAGCAACGTACACGCCGTAAAAGACGGCTATCTCGTGGAAGGAGATATTTTCCTTAGTTCCAAAGACCTCAGCCGGAAAGCCCAAAACACGAAAGTAAGGGTTGCCAAAACAGAACAGTATTCCACCAATAACCTGGTAGTGGCCCTGCCCCGCGTGATCACCGTGAAGGTGGTCAGCCTGGGAAGCGCGTTTGTACAAGGCACCGACCTGGCGATCCAACGTTACAACGCATTGGGACTGCGCATCCGGTTCCAGCGCATTACCAGCGGTAATGCTGATATCACCATCCAGGGCTTCTATGAAGGACCCAGTGGCGGTTATATTACTTTGGGTTCATCCGGTTTCCCCACCGATGCGGGAGACCCGTTTAACCTGATAGAAATGAATACCCACCCCTACGCGTACGGCAGCAACCCGAACGTACAGTACGTGGGCTCCGTGATCCAGCACGAAATCGGACATTGCATCGGTATGCGCCATACCGACTATATGGACCGTTCCTACAGCTGCGGCGGTGATCCGGTAGATGAAGGCGATGGCGGCGTAGGCGCGGTATACCTGCCCGGCACCCCCAGCGACCCTGATCCAAACTCCTGGATGCTGGCCTGCTCCAATGGCGGCAACCGCACTTTCAATTCCAATGACATCATTGCATTGAATTACCTCTATCGTTAATCCATCGCTTATCGGACATGCATGAAAAAAGGAGGGTTGCACCGCGGTTATTGTGCGGTGCAACCCTTTCCGTATTAAATTACAATGACAAAAACCAGATAACAAACAGGAATATACGATCACAAAACAGCCGTCAATCAACCTGTTAATGGCCGTTTTGTGATGTGCCATTATTTGGTGTTCATGCTGTTGATCAGCGAAACAAGCGTGCTGGCGCTGACAGGGGCCGGGTTGAAAGTTACGGTAGTGTAATTGGTGCCGGCAGCAGGCGCTCCGATCGTTACGGTTTTCTGTTCGGCATAAAACTGACCGCCGATAGAAGAGATAGCGAGGAAAGTGCCTTTCTGTCCTACAGGGATGGCGTTCTGATAGCTCAGGAAACCTTCAAAGCCTGCAGGGGGAGTGAAGATGGTATTGTAAAATTTGATGATGCTGTTCACACCGGTAGGTTTGAAATACAGCATAGAGGGCTCTTCTCCGCCAAAGCTGGTGCCGGTGGCCGGATTGTAGTTGGAGCTGAAATAGGCCAGTACGGTAGTTTTAGGGTTCGGAAGACTCATTAACTTGTCGCAGTTAGTCCATTTGATCAGGCTGTCCAGTCTGAAATTGAGGGTGCCATTGGTGCCGTCAAACAGGGCATAGGCGGAAGCTGGATTGGTCACCTGCTGCCAGTCTACGCCTTTGTTGGCGCTGATGGTGGTAGACAAGGTGATCAGCTGGTTCACATAGTTGTAACCGCTGGTAGTGATGGTAATGGAGGTGTCACCGTTCCACATCGGGATACGCTGGTCGCCTACTTTGGCAGGGGCCTGAACATTGATGGCGCTGTCTTTACGCAACCGCAGCGGCGTGCTGCCTTGCTGGGCGGAAACGAAAAATTCACCAAAAGACTCCAGCGGCGCGCCGGTGTTGGTGGCGGTAGGCCTGTCTGCGAAGATCATGCCGGCGGCATTGCTGATTTCTTTTACAGAGATCGTGATAGGGCCGGTAGCAGGGCTGCCGTCAGGCCTTACCAGGGAGTTGCGGGAAATGGTATATTTCCGGCCGCCTTTGGTGGTAAAGGTGGCGTTCTCCTGAAGGTCGACTGTATATGTTTCATACGCCGGCCCGTTGGCTCTCAAAAATGTGTGAAGTTTCAATCCGTCCGGATCAGGTGCCGCAGCTACATCTGCAGTGAGGTTTTTGGAAGCGTCAGAAGGACCGTTAACATCGTTTTTCAATTGTTTGGTACAGGCGCCAAACAGCAGGACTACGGCAATGCCGCCCGCAACGTAGAGGGAATTAATGCTCATAACTTTGTCTTGTGGGAATTTAAAAAATCGGGTTTCGAGTGATCAGTTGTTTTGCTAAAGATTGATAGGTTGAGCTATGAAGTTACCGTGCGTAACTGCTGTAATAATTCAGATTAAAAAATATTTTTATTTTATAGGAATGGTAGGGAGATGTTTGTCAGGCAATATATTTATATTCATCCTGTTAAAGGCTGTATAGCAGCAGTAAATTTTTATGAAAAAACTACTGATCGTACTGGGCGCGCCCAATGGCCCTCTTGGTGAGCTGTCGCAGATAGCGCAGGACAGACTGGCCTGTGCGCTTCGTTTTTATAACGCCAACAGTGATTGCTGGATTGTTTGCACCGGTGGCTTCGGTCAGCACTTTAATACAACAGACAAGCCTCACTTTTTTTATGCTGTAAAGTACCTGACAGACAACAACGTTCCGGCGTCTGCTTTTCTGGAATGTCCGCCTTCTTCCAATACGATAGAAGATTTTCAAATGACCAGAAGCCTGGTATGGGAAGAGCAGCCGGACGTCCTGGTGATCATCACCTCTGATTTTCATCTGGCAAGGGCCAGGGCCTTGTACACCAGGATCATCAACTACCCGAAGGTCATCTTCGTTCCTGCATCCTCTTCCTTACCGGAAGCGCAGCTGGCGCCGCTGGTGGAGCATGAGGCACGGGCATTGAAAAAGCTGCAGGAGAACACGCTATAATAGCGGTAGGGAAATCGTTAAATACAATAATCCGGGCGGAACTGCCCGGATTATTGTACGGATGTTGTCGTAGTTAATCTTTATAGGTCCCCACTTCGCACATGGCCGCAAACTGTTGGCCGTCATAGGAACTTTTCATATTCAGCTTGAAGTACCGGAAATGCTGTACAGCGGAAAGCACGATGTTTTGAGGATTGGTGGTTTGGGCCAGCGTGAAATCGCCCAGGGAAGCCCAGGTGGCGTTGTCGTTGCTGGTCAGTATCTCCACCACTTTTACCATTCTGCTGTCGCGCTGTTTAAAGGTAAACCGGTTTACATCCAGCGCCTGGCCCATATCGATGGTGATGTAATGGGGATAGGTGGCGGCGTTGGAAGACCAGCGGGAATGCCAGAACGAGCTGCCGGAACCGTCTATGATATTGATGGCGGCACCGTTTTCGCTGGCTGTCTCCTGTGAACTGAAGGCGATCACTGTCCAGGCGGTTTTATCGTATACCGGCTTATCGCCAAAGGTAATGACCGGTGTACCGTTGACGAAGCTATAGGCAGCCACGTAACTGGTGATGCTGCCGTTTTCATGGCAAAGCCGGATAGTAAATTCATAGTTGGTATTGCCCTTGTCCCTGAAGTCACTGACAGGCATGACTATACGGAAACTGTCAGTGCCGATAGGCTTGGAAGCGAAGGTAACGGAGTTATATCCGCCGTTGTCATTACCGGTATTACGGTTGTAATAGGCGATATCTTTCACCGGCTTGGTGGCGGAGAATTTGCCGGAAACAATAATGCTTGCCGCAGCGCTGTTGTATTCAGCATATACCTGTTTCACCTGGCAGCCGGGATCGGTGTACCAGTCGCCCCGGGTAACGTTGCTGAAAAGCTGCCCGTTGGCCAGTATAGCTGCATCTGCCGGAGAAAAATAGGTAGGCGCTTTTCCCAGGGTGCCGTTGCCATAGCCCATCAGCGTAGTGCCGTACAGGATATTTTGCGATTGTGCGCCACCGTTATGCGGCAGATTAATGCCATGTCCCATTTCATGGGCCATGCCGCCAATCCATTTGGTGGAAAATTTGTCATCCGGTTTTCCCAGGTTGATGGTGTCCAGACCGGTATAGTCCAGAGCGAAGCACCACCGGCCGATGCCATAGAACGGCCCGCCGCTGGGGTCTCCATTGGCGCCATACGAATAGGTGGGGATGATCACCATGATATGGTCGCTCTTTTTCTCTGTGGGGTGCGCGGCAAAATAAGCGTTCACCTCGCTCATCACTGCGCCGGAACCTCCATCATACGGATAACTGCTTTTGCCCAGCTGCCCGCGTATCAGCGATATTTTCAGCTGTCCGGTGCTGTCTGTCGGCAGTCCCAGTGTTTTGCCGGCATATCCCCACTGGTTCATCCATTTGGAGGTGAAGTTTTGCATGTACAGGAACACGCCGTTTAGCCTTGCCCGGTACCCCGGTACGGTATCCAGGTCGGAAGGAACGAAATACACGATGTTCAGCATATAAGTGCCATTGGCCACGCCGTTGGCTGATCCCAATTCAGTTTTAGCACCGGTTTTTTGCAAAAGGGCGGATTCCGGCTTTTTCTGGCAGCTGGTCATTGCCATCATCAGTACTGTGGTAACCACCAGGAGAGGAAAGATTTTGGTCATTGTTTACTGTTTTAAATGAAGAACTATGGTTTTGTCAGATAGTCTGTAACGTTAGTGGCTCACCGTGAGAAAATAACAGGCTGGCTCCCCGGGTAAAAACATAATGTGCTCCATGCAGCGGGTTTGGGTTGAGGAGGAAATGCTACGGTAACAAAGGCTTTCCACGATGGTGTTTCATTGTTCTCTCCAAATATAACAATTTTTTTTACGTTTAAAATAAATGCCGGAATCAAAACGGCGGGAAAAAAACAAGGGCGGCCTCCTTTCGGAGACCAGCCCTTTTATGACCGGCTCTATACTCTCAAGGGTGTATTAATAAAGGTCCCAGAAATGTCTGGCTGCTTTGCTGTCTTTACCGCCGATAGACTGAACGGCTTTGTCGTAGTTGCTTTTGTTCAGCTGTTGTTCGTCTACGGGGTAGGTCATGCGGGTAGGCACCACCGTTACCTCACGGTCGAGGGAGCCGTCCACGGGCGCTACGAACAGGTCCTGCCCGTTGGGCCGCTTAAAGTCGAGCCGCAGCCTTTCAAACCATCCTTCCAGTCCCTGCATGTACATGGCGATCCACTTCTGTGTGCCGATTACATTTTTCCACTGGCCGCCATTATACGGTACGCCTGCGATGTAGGGATCGATGTCAGCGGGGGCAACGCCGCGGTCTTCCAGGGAAGCCCTGATGCCTTTTTTATAGTGGTCTTCAGCGGAGCCGCTGATGATTTTCCTTTCCACGGCTTCTGCCAGGATAAATTCCACTTCGGCGTAGTCCATATAAACACCGGGCGCTTTGGCGTCCAGTACGGCGCTGCCGGGCAGTGAAATGGCGCTGTTGGGAATGGTTTCCCCGTTCTGCTGGTTTAGCCCGTACGCTTTACCGATATACCTGCCATTGTCTTTGGTGGGGGCGGCATATACAGGCAACCGGGGATCATTGACGTCCAGCATGTAGTCTACCAGCGTTTTGCACATGCAGAAATCGACACGGGACTTATAGGATTCATTCAGCGGGTTGTTGTTCGGCGGAGCTTCCACATATCTGAACAGGGCATTGTCTGCATTGGAGGTGAACACGCCGGAGGCAACGGCATCGTTGATGGCCTGGTTGACCAGCGTCTGCAAGGCAGGAACATCGCTTACCCTCATCGCTATACGAAGCCGCAGAGAGTTGGCGAAGCGTTTCCATTTATTGATGTCTCCATTGTAGATGATGTCTGTTTTGGCAGGAAATGACCCTTTGGAAGGGTCCAGTTTTGCGGCCTGTTCACCGAGTACTTTCAGCAGATCGGTGTAGATGGTGATGGCCTTGTCGTATGGACTGTTGGGCCGTTCCAGGCCGCCCAGGGATAATTTATAGGGAATGTCTTCATACACATCCACCAGCATATGATAGGTCCATACTTTCAGGATTTCCGCGATGGCTATCTGATTGGAAGAATACTCGAACGTTTTTTCTGTGTTGATTTTAATGATCTCGTTGAGATCTTTGAGGGAGCCGGCATACAGAATGTTCCAAAAGGTGTTGTTCTGGTTTTCACGGATCTGGTAGCGGCTTTCATTGGAATATGTAGTGGCGGACCAATACTGGGCGTAATGCATGCCGGTGCGTCCGTTGTTCCATTCGTTCCAGATATTGTCCATGGCTTTTTTCTCGGCGGAGACCAGCAGGTAGCCCGGATCGGTCGTTTTAGGATTGTTCGGGTCCTGGTTGATCTCATCAAACTTTTTGGTGCAGCTTGTCATCAGGAACATCAGTACCGACAAGAAGCATAGTTGCTTGAATATTGTTTTCATGACATGATTTTTAAAAGGAAACGGATAAGTTTACGCCGAAAGAGCGGACAGACGGAAGGGCTGCCGCTTCAATCCCCTGCACGTTGCCGGCGGATATGGCCAGGTTGGTGGGATCGAGATGCGGATTGTCGCTGCTGATCAGCCATACGTTCCTGGCGGACAATGACAGCCGGAGATGCTGTAGCCGCAGGGCCGACACGAATGATTTCTCAAAAGTGTATCCCAGGTTGATCTCCTTCAGGTAGAGGTAACCGGCGTCCCACATGTCCAGTTCCTGCTCCACATATCCGTTGTTGTTATTGAAGTGATCATACGCTGATATGACTTTGGTGTTCTTCTTCCCGTCTTCCGTGTAGCCGTCGGCGATAATACCGTTTTCCCGGATGCCGTTTTCAGCTGTTTCCGCCAGAAGTCCGGACTGACGGCCAAACATGGTGGTGGTGGAGAAATATTTGCCACCGACCTGGAAATCGAAGTTGACGCCCAGCGAAACACCTTTGTAACTGAATACGGAGGAGAAGCCGCCGGTGTAATCAGGCAACGCATTGCCCAGCACTGACTGGGTGGCGGCCCTGATGTAGAACCCGTCGGCGTCTACCAGCTTGTTGCCGTTGGCGTCCCGTTTAACGGCATAACCAACGATGGAGCCATATGTTTCCCCTTCACGGGCATTTACGGACACGGCAAAAGGCGCATTGGCCAGCAGCAGGTTGGTGACCCTGATACCTCTGGATGGGTCGTCGTACAACCTTTCAATCTTGTTCCTGTTACGGGCAATGTTAAAACCAAGGTCCCAGGTGAAGCCACTTTGTGTGCGTATAGGCGTTCCTGTTAATGCGAGTTCAAAACCTTTGTTCCGGATCAGGCCCGCATTGATGATCGCGGTGGTATATCCGGAAGAGGCGGATATGGTCAGCGGTATGATCTGGTCTTTTGATTTTTTGTCATAAACGCTGAAATCAACGCCCAGCCTGTTATGCAGGAACCGTAGTTCGAGGCCGGCTTCTACTTCCGTCGTGATTTCAGGCCTGATGTTCGCATTGTTCAGCTGGTCCGGTACTGTGATATTGGCGGTGGAACCAAAGTTCTCTTCTGCCAGATAGGCCAGCAAGGTGCTGTAGGGGACGGTACCTTTACCTACCTGCGCCCATCCGAGCCTTAGTTTACCGAAAGATAGCCAGCTGCTGTTTTTCAGTCCTCCTGCTTCAGAGAAGACAAATGATCCCGACACCGACGGGAAGAAGTAGGAGTTGTTGGCGGCGGGCAGGGTGCTGGACCATTCATTTCTGCCGGTCACATCGAGATACAACATGCCCTGATAACCCAGTGAGGCGCTGCCAAAGACAGCATTTTCGCGCAGTTTCTCTACATGGTCGTATGCGCGTGCCGGCTGCCGGGAGTTGGCGAGGTTGTACCAGCCGTCAATGTTTAACCCGTCTTTGCTCTCTCCGCCGGTGAATTTCAGGTAGTTCTCCCTTCTGTTGACGCCGGCAAAGGCAGTCAGGGAGAAATGGGTGCCGATGGACTTATTGAAGTTGATCCTTCCTTCGTAGTTGTTTTCTTTTACAAAACGGGTGGCTTCCGTGTAAGAAGGGATTCCCTGGGAACCTATGGCCACTCTTTCCTGCCGGCTGTCTGTATAGAAGTCGGTCATGAACTTAGCGGTGACGGACAGGTAGTCTGTCAGTTTGAAATTGAAGCCTGCATTGCCGAACACCCGGTCCCGCCGGTCTGTTTCATAGTTTTTATATCTTATCCAGTAGGGGTTGTCGGTATACCGGGGAGGCTGGTCGTCCCATGCGCCACGGTTCCAGGAGATCTGTGAGCCATCATACGCATAGGCGTAGTTTTTCATTTTGTTCATGTCCCAGTCGCGGTGACCGTATTCGGAGAAGCCCTGCATCACGTTCCTGCCGTGGTAACCGGTGCCGGGCCTGCCAAGTGCATTGGTGCCGGCATAGTTGACGCCTATAAAGGCTTCCAGCCGGTTGGAGATGGCATAGGTGCCGTTGAAGCTGAGAGAATTACGTTTAAGTTTAGAGTTGGGTAACACGAACTTCTGATCGAGGTTGGTGTAAGCCAGGCGGAAAGCGCCTTTTTCGTTACTACCGGAAACGGATACACTGTTGGTGAGCGTCAGGCCGGTTTCGAAAAAATCGCGGTTATTGTTGGGGTGCGGTTCCCATGGTGCAGACACGCCGAAATCCGGGTTTTGTTTGTTTGGGTCCCATGACCAGAAATGACGAACCAGTTTGCCATCCAGTTTGGGGCCCCATGACACGTCCGGTTCATAGTCCGGCACCAGATCGTACGGGCCTTTGCCGTCATTGTCGTCATAGGTGGCTTTGCCGTCTTTGAAGCCTTCCGGATGTTCTTTGACATACAGTTTGGTGAATTTATAACCACCACCGTATTCATTCTGGTATTTGGGCATGATGTATACTTTTTCCATCTGCGCACCAAAGTTGTAGGTGACGCCAATGCCGCTGGCGGCGTCGGTCTTTGACTTTTTGGTGGTGATGGCGATCACGCCATTGGAGCCACGGGTACCATACAATGCAGAGGCGGCGGCGCCTTTCAGGACGGACAACGATTCGATATCATTGGGATTGATGTCCTGTATGGCATTGCCATAGTCGTATCCACCGCGGCCACGTTCCATGTTGAGGCTGTTGGTAGGGTCGCTGCCGGTAAAGGAGCTGTTGTCCATTGGCACGCCATCTACCACGAACAACGGATTGTTGTTGCCAAAGATGGAATTGACGCCACGGATGGTGATCCTCGCAGATCCGCCCATGTTGCCGGAGGAACCTGTAACCTGTATGCCTGCTACTTTTCCGCTGAGTGAGTTAATGAAGTTGGCGTCTTTGGTCTGGGTAAGATCTGCACCTTTTACTTCCTGTACGGAATATCCGAGTGATTTCTTTTCCCTTTTTACGTTGAGCGCGGTCACTACCACTTCCTGCATGGTCTTGTCATCGGGCTGTAGGTCGATGTTGAAGCTGGTGGCGTCTCCTACAGGTATTTCTTTCAACACGTAGCCGATACTTCGGACTACCAGTACGGCGTCCCTGCCGGGCACGGATAGTTTGAAGTTTCCCTGTTGGTCTGTGATAGTGCCGGTGGTAGCGCCTTTGAGCTGAACGCTGGCAAATGGGACAGGTGCATTGTTGCCTGTCACCTTTCCGGTTACCTGCCGCTGCTGCGCAGGCAATAGGAGGGTGATCGCCATGAGAATGGCGATAAGACATAACGTCTTTTTCATGTGGTTTAGATTTGGTTGAAAAATATAGAGGGTCCGGTCATTATGCTTTGGTCATAATCGTCTTGGGTTTTCGTTAAAATAAAAAACAGGTTGTTGATCACGGTTTCATGTAGTGAGCCTCGTGCGTTGGATGAGCTTACTGCAGTTGGGTTTCATACGTTGCTACAGGGCAAAGGTTCATCTTTTTAAAGATAGTAAAACAGAGTGCTACAATCCATCACCGCGATGATAATTAAGAGATATTGCTGAAGAGCAGAAAGGAGGGAAGGGGAGGGAAGGAGTGCTGAGACGTCCTGCTGCAGGGCAACAGGACGCCTCAGCGAAATAATGATTCACTGCACTAACGGAAACATTAATTGCAAAGAATACGCGGGTTGGTTTCCGTATAGCAGCCATCGTTAGGCACCCATGTTGGGCATCCCCAGGTGGTTGCGGGCGCGCCGCCGTTTAACTGTTGTTGTTCCTGCTGGTTAAGAGACGCAACAATGGCTCTCTGAAGAAGTGGCTTTTTGCTTAAAGACAGTTTTTTCTTTTTCATGTTTGCTTGTTTGAGGGTGTGATAATAATATTACAGCATAACGTTGCTAATCAGGGGCACAGAATACAGAAAGGTCTTCCGGTAAGCGGTTGGGTTTCACAGGCCGGTGTCCGGCTTGCAAAAGCCAGACCGCCGGCTAATTGGGTTTGTTGGTGCGCTGTGAGGGCAGTCAGCGTTTCTTTTTTCAGCGTGAGTTTTTTCTCCAGCTGGATTTTTTTCTTTTTCATAACATTTATTTTGATTACAGCCTCCCCTGTCTTTTACACGGAGTAGCGCCATGGGGTGGATTTTCAGCGCAAGCAGGTGGTGACTGGCCGATTAACGTATATGGGGGAATGTGGGCATAGTAACGGGTTATTTAACTGAGGTAATTAAGATAAACAAACTTTATGAAATAGTAACAAAAAATGTTGGACACGCTTTTGTTTTTCTGAAATATTTGCAGTTATTTTACGCTGTAACCCCGGCCGCAGTGGACCATACTGTCTGTTGTGGTTTGGCCACCCGGACCCTTTCGGATCATGCTTTAAATACAACATGTATGGCATTACCATTTTTAGAGATTATAGAATCGTTAACTCCCGACCCGAATGTGCTCATGTGGAAGTTTGCGGATGCTGACAAAGAGATCAAAAACGGCGCGATGCTCACCGTTCGTGAAAGCCAGCACGTCCTGTTGCTCAACGAAGGCCAGCTGGCAGACGTGTTTCCGGCGGGCAGGTACAGCCTGAAAACAGAAAACATCCCGGTGCTTTCCCGGCTGCGCGGCTGGAAGTACGGCTTTGAAAGCCCTTTTAAGGCAGATATATACTTCTTCAATACACATCAGTTCGTAAACCTGAAATGGGGCACGCCTGCACCGGTACTCATGACAGATGCGGTATTCGGACAGGTGCGCATACGGGCTTTCGGCACCTATAATATACGCATCACCGATGTGGCCAAATTCTTCCGGGAATATGCCGGCACCTGGCCCAGGCTCACCATCACTGAACTGGAACTGCAGCTGCGGGATTTCATCGCCCCGAAGTTCGGAGAGGTGCTGTCGCTCGCGAAAGTGCCGGTGGTGGAAGCTGCCGCCAATATCCCCGCCCTGAACGAGAAGATACAACCGCTCATTCAGCCTTATTTTAATGATTTCGGCGTGGAAGTTACCCGCTTCACCATTACCAGCATCACGCTGCCGGAAGAGGTATTAAAACAATACGATAAGGTGACCGGCATGAATATGGTCACCGATATGAACAAGTTCTCACAATACAGTATCGCCAATGCGATGGACAAGGAAGGGGCTGTGTTGGGAGACGGCGCGAGGCAGGGCGTCATGCTGGGCATGATGACCAATATGGTAAATCAGCAGCAGGCTGCGCAAAATCCACCCGCCCCGGCGGCTGATGATATCACCGAAAGGCTCCGTAAACTGAAGTCACTGTATGAAGCCACGCTGATCACAGAAGCGGAATACACGGCCAAAAAACAGGAACTGCTGAATTTGCTCTGACCCAATTGATAGCTTTATGACTGAAGAGAATAAAAACAGGACCGCGTCTTTCCTGGAAAAACTCAAACAGAAAACCACCACGCAACAACACTATGGTGGCGACGTGCCCAATGAAGAGGCGAAAATGGACATCCGCGATTGTCCCAATTGCGGCGCCGGACGGGCCTTCCATAAAGGTCTTACGCATTGTGCCTACTGTGGTTTTGAATTCATGAACATCACCCTGACAGACGGCATCCATATCAAAAAAGAAAATAACTCCTGATAATGTTTGGTTTTTTTAAGGAGAAATATAACAACCCGGCACTGCTGAGTGAGCTGAAATCCAGGCAGGACCGCTGGTTTGTATTTCTGGACAAGCTCGAGGCCCGCATCGCTGAACTCACCGCCGCCGGTATACTGGAGCTGCAACAGGTTTTTAAGGAAGATACAGACCCGTACAAACGGTCGCATTCTCATATGTTGCAAGGCCTGAGAGGGCAGATCAACCATATGCGGGACAAAGCCAATGATGTAAAAGAGGAAAATATCATCTCCTTCATGTATCGCGCTGAAGCGGATTTACCGGCTATCACCACGCCGGCCGGCAGCGAATACCGCAGGTACGTCCACGATTTCAGGATGGCCTGCCTGGACCGGTACAATCTCTTTGATGAAAGGCTCAACGAAGCACTGGAAGCACTGCAGCACGCAGCCGGTGAGCGGGACCTGGAAAGCGAGTACCGGCAGCAGCTGGAAGCCTTCGAAAAAATCAGGGACCAGTTTGCCTGCAAACAATGCGGAGGCCATCTGACCATTCCGAAGATGTTTTTCATTGATACTTACGTTACCTGCCCCTTCTGCCAGTCACAGAATACCTTCAGCCCGTCTTCAGGGGCCAGGATGGTGCTACATAACGCACGGGAGCTGGCAGAGCAACGGACAGCAGCGCTTCGTACGGCCTATGAAAACAGCCGTCCGCAAGACCCGGAGCTATATAAAAAGTACCTGCGCGCCATGTTCGACGAGTGGAATAAGATCGTGCCGGACATGACGGCTGAGAATGAAAAATTTTATCAGCGACTATTGGAAGAGTATACCTTTAATCATTATAAATAAGATTATTTATGTCTGAAAATCCGTTATTAGCCCCCATTCACGGCATTACCCTGGAAGATTACAGCGCAGCCTGTGCTAAATTAGGAAGCGGTTTGAGCGAGGCCGATGTGGCCACCGCCCTCGGCGTGGAATTGCCTGTATGGCAGGAAGCCAACCTCCTGTGGCCCGAGCGTATGAAGCAGGATGCTTCTTTCGAGATCGTTACCCTGTTCGGGCAATATTTTGGCCAGGCCGACCAGCATCCTAAATTCAGCAACCTGAAAGCCAATACTTCCGCAGAAGGAAACGCGAACACAGAAAGAATTAAATCCGATAAAGCCTTCTACCAGGAACTGGAAGTGGCCAGGAACACAGCATATGAATACGGCCTGGACGGCGCACAGTGGGTGGCGGATAAATACGGTATCACGCTGGGTGATTTCCAGATTGCCGCATCTATCTGGAGTGAACAGATCCACCAGGACATACAGGCTAACTTCGAAGCCTATACGTCGCAGCAGGATGCTTACAAGGCAAAATATCAGCAGCTGTTTGCAGATGCCCAGGGCGGCAATGTGGCGGATGACATCCAGTTTTAATGGATCGATACAAGTGGTCAGCATAAGTGAAAGCCGTATAAATCGCAGGATTTATACGGCTTTCCGGTTTATAACAGGAAGCGGCGTGCCGCTCCTTTAGTTCACCTCACAGGCTTCTCCGAAAGTCCAGGGAATGCAGGTCTTTCCGATAGTGGTGAGACGGCCGCCTTTCAGCGCTGCGAGCTGGTTCCCAGCCATCGCTATGCCAGGCTTCTGTAACAGTATGCCGACTGTTTTTTTGTTCAGGGACAGTTTTGGGTTCAACGGGTTTTTCTTTTTCATAACAGTAAGATTTAAAGGGTGGGTCAAATGGCTGTAAATGTGTCTGGGAACGGTCTACAGGGCAAAGGTTCATCTTTCTTAAAGATAACAAAAAGTCTGCCTTAAAACCGGGCGCGTGGCAGATTGCCGCCGTGTTACACTAAAAGTAGTATCGTTTTAGTGAGATGATTATGCAGTGGATTTCTCCCGGTGATCAGCATAACAAAAAAATCTTTTTGCAGGCTGCAAATAATTATCGGTTGCATTTTGCAGTTGCTACAACCCAATGGCATATACGCCGCAGTGATCAGGATAATTTTTACTATACCGGCGACGGCTATACTTTTCCGGCGGAGCTGCTGTATTGTAGCAATGAGGGATTGTAGTTTAACGATCATTTTCCCACTCTTCAAATCAGCTAGTTATGAAAATCCCCCCTCTGATTACGATTGTATTACTATGTCTGTTATGCCGGGCACGTACGTCAGCCAACGGACCCGCACATCCGGCGAACGTGAAGTTTGCCGCCGATACGTCTGTTTCTTCACTGATCAGCAGTGCGGAATGGGACGTGCTTTTTCCTCACCGTTTCAATCCCGACGACCGTACCGGCGCCGGAACACTGCCCACAAGCCCTGACAAGGATTTTTATTCCTACAGCAATTTTGTGGAAGCGGTACGGCGCATGGCCAATGTAAAGGTGCTGCTGGAAAGGCGCTGTGGTACTGACTACTACCGCATCACCCGTACTGACAAAACCACGGGTGCTATCACCGTGATCCGGACCGATCCGGGTTTTAATGACCCTACCTGGAGCGGACTGGCCATTATTACACAGGTGCTGGACTATGGCACCTTTGCGGCAGAAGGCGATATCAATGCCCGGAAAAGGGAACTGGTGGCCTTTCTGGCCAACATCTCCCAGGAAACAACGGGAGGCTGGCCCACGGCCCCCGGCGGGCAATACGCCTGGGGATTGTATTTCCGCGAAGAGCAAGGTTACGAAGGCACCAACAACATCGGTTACCGGGATGAGACCAACACCATATACCCTCCCGCGCCCGGGAAGTCTTATCATGGCAGGGGACCCATTCAGATCAGCTACAACTACAACTATGGCCAGGCCAGCGAGCTGATATTCGGTGACAAAAACGTATTGCTGGCCAATCCCGAAAAAGTGATACAGGATGGCGTCATCGCCTTCGAAACCGGTCTCTGGTTCTGGATGGCCCCTCAGTATCCCAAACCATCCTGCCACGATGTAATGGTCCCCGGCAAATGGACGCCCACGCCGGCACAGCAGGCCGCCGGCATTAAGCCAGGATTTGGCGCTACGGTCAACATCATCAACGGCGGTATCGAATGCGGCAGCGGACAGGAAAATACCAAAGTACTGAGCCGCATCGCACACTTCCAGCGCTATGCCACTATCAAACAGGTGAGCCTGGAACTGAATGGTGGCAACAACACCGCCAACTGCGGTTGTGCCAATATGTCCAGATTTACCGTCGACAACGGAGAGTGCGCCAGCCTTACATCCATCCGTTTCCTGCAACCCGCCAATGGAATCCTTTCCACTACGTACCTGGGCCCCGTTACCGTGGCCGTCACCAAAAACGATCCCCGTAATGAAATCAGCAAAATCCAGATCATTGTAAACGGCCAGCTGTTCAATGACTCCGTTATTCAATGGACGCCGCCGGCGTACAACAAATACACTGCCACGGCAAAGGGTATACGAAACGGACTGGATACCGTTACTTCCACCGTAAGCTTCGCCGTATGGAACAGCACTACGTTTGAAGGCTGCGCCAACCTCCCGCCATGGCAGGCTTCCCAGAACTACACCACGGCAGGAAATATTGTCCTCTATAACAACAACATCTACCGTAATAAATGGTGGGCAGGCAGCGCCAGCGTGCCTGGCAGCAGTGATACCTGGGAACTGCTGGGCGCCTGCACCGGCGGCCCGCGGACAGATACCGGCTGCAGCGGCATCGCGCAATGGATGCCGTCTAAAGCCTATTCCGCCGGCAACCTGGCCGTGTATAAAAACAAAATCTACAAGGCTAACTGGTGGACCCAAAACAATCAGCCTGACCAGAACAGCGGCGCAGGGCAACCCTGGACGTATGTACGGGATTGCGGCGCCAGCGCGGCTGTCAGCCAGGCGGTCAGCAACACCGTGATATACCCCAATCCTGTTGCCGGTAATGTGCTGTATGTAAAATTCGCTGCGCCGGCAGGAGGGAAGTACTACCTGTCGGTGCTTCATAACACCACCTTGCAGCGCATGCAACAGGTGTATTACGAAGCATCCCACGATGGTTGGCATACCGTACAGCTGGACGTAAACCGTTTGCCGGCCGGCGTATGGATACTGCAAATCAGTGGTGATGGCGCCAACAGGAACAGCGCCGTCACGTTCATAAAAAATTAAACCTGTCAAAAGCCTTTAACAGCCCCGTCTTCCGGCATATTCGCCGGAAAACGGGGCTGTTCGTTTTTTCCCTCCGCATTGTTTTCGTATAATGCTTACATTTAGCTAAATAAAAAAGACCAATGGATAAATTATTGAGTATAGGATCAGCAGCGCTAAAGAAAGCGGCCTTAAATGAAGAGGCAAAGGCATTTATTCTGGAGAACGAGGCTTTATTTAACGTATTGAAAAAGGCGGCCGACAGGTACATCGGTGGTGAAACGCTGGAGGAAACTCTCGTGAAAGTAGTACAACAAAATCAGCAGGGCTTTAAATGCTCGGTGGAATTTATGGGCGAAAGCACCCGGAATGAGCAGGAGGCCCTGGACGCTACCCGGGAGTTCATCAGGATATGCCGGGAAACAGGCAGCCGCAAATTATATTCAACCGTATCACTGGACCTCTCCCATATTGGACTGGCCGTCTCCGAAGACCTGTGTTTTAGCAACCTGATGGCTATCTGCGCGGAAGCTGCCCAAAGCGCGACAGAGGTGATCATCAGCGCGGAAGGCACCGAGCGTACGGACGCTATCATTAACACCTATAAACGTGCAGTAAGGGAATACAGCGGTGTAGGCATTACCATGCAGGCCTATCTCTACCGGTCAAAAGACGATTTTAAAGAGCTTATAAAAGAGCCGGGAAGAATCAGAATTGTAAAGGGTGCATTTGAAACAGCCCCCGGGCTTTCCATGCCAAGGGGAGAACAGCTGGACGAAGCCTATCTCGGCTACGTGGCGCAACTGTTGTTTGATGGCCATCTGTGTTCCATTGCTACACATCATCATGAGGTGCAACAGCAGGTGAAGGAACTGATACGCCAGTATAAGCCGGCTAAAGACAGGTATGAATTTGAAAGCCTGTATGGTATCCAGACAGAACAGCTGGAGGTGTTAAAGGAAGAAGGACATCCCGCTAAATTGTATTTCGTTTATGGGAAAGAGTGGTACCTCTACTTATGCAACCGGCTGGCGGAATATCCTTTGAACATCTTCCGGGCATTGAACGATATCGTTAGCTGACCGGATAAAGTAATCGTTATTCAACGACCTGCTCTGCGATCTTCGCCGCAAACTCGTCCAGGCTGGTAGTGGCGGCATTACTGAGGATAATAATTGTAGCGCCTTTTTCCAGCACATGAAACAGCATGGCCTGTGCGCCCATAATAGAGCCAGGCCTTTTGATAATGGTATAATGCCTGTGGTGAATCTCATAATCTTTATAAACCCACACGCCGCAGCCATATTCGTTGAGCCCGGAGGTAAACATCAGATCGAGCGTAGCCTGTTTTAACAGTTTCTTGCCAAACAAAGCGTTGGCAAACCTGAGTATATCATCGGCGGTGGCATACATAGCGCCGGAAGCATACCAGTTTTCCATGTAAGCCGGAAGATCGTTGACCAGGGCTTTAATATCGTCACGGTAGAAATAGGTGTCGGCGAGGCGGGGAATTATCTTCTGCTGATAGGCAATGCCGCTATTGGCCATCTCCAATGGTTGCAGGATGCTGGCCTGGAGATTTTCTTCAAAGGTTTTGCCCGTAACACGTTCAATTATTTTCCCGAGGATGATATAATCGGCATTGTTGTAATCCCATACTTTACCTGGTTCCGTTTCCAGTTTGCCGCTACTGTAAAGCGTGAGCATCTCGTCAGTGGTATGTGGTAGCTGATACTGTGGCATGCCCTTCTTCAGTGCTGATTCGAGGGTGAGGTCCGCATCCATATTGTGGATGCCGGATGTCATATTCAGCAACTGTAAGAGCGTCACTTTATTGGCTGCTTCTCCTTTGTAATCGGGAAGATAGTTATTGATGGTTTTATATAAATCAATTTTACCTTTTTCATACAGTTGGAAGATCAATACGGCTGTAAAGGCTTTGGTGATAGAGGCGATTTTATAACGGGTATCAGTTGTATTGGGGATTTGCTGCCGGAAGTTGGCGAAGCCGAAACTCTTTTTATACCAGGCACTATTTTCTTTGGCCAGCAGAATGGTACCGTTGAAATTGTTTTTTATGACAAAGGAATCGATAAACAGGTTCACCTTGGAGGATTGTCCGAATGCGTTGCCAATAGTGACAAGAAGATATGCCAGGAAGACGGTCTTTCTCATGATATAGGAGTTGTAATAGAAAACGAGCGTGTCAAATCCTGTCGTTATGTACAGCCGGAGGCGTTGAGCAATAAATATAGCTAATTTTTCCGACTGCCCGGTTTGTTTTCAGGCACTATCCTGCTCTGGCCAGTTGTAGCCCGGCCAGGGTGTTGATCTGCTTCATAATATAAATGTTAAGGCAATACTTTCTCGAATGCCAGCCGTGCTGAGCCACGGAAGAACACCTCGCCGCAATACACATAACCCAGCTTCTCGAAAATGCGCAACATACCTTTATTATCGAAGTTGGTGTCTGCCCGGACGCTCCTGATATTGTTCGCGGCAGCATACTCGTCCACGCGCTTTAACATCTCCTGTGCCAGGCCCTGACCGAGGAAATCATCTGAAATGGCTACACGATGGTATACTACAAAATCACCGTCTGTCAGCCAGGTGCCTTTGATCTCCGCATAGGCCGGTTCATCATTGATGAGCACTGCTATATAACCGGCTATTTTACCTTCGCCGGCCAGAACATAGCCATGTCCGTTTTCTATGTCGTGGGCCACTACAGCAGGATTAGGATATCCGTCCTGCCACTGGTCGCTGCCTTCGGCTTTTCTGCGTGCGATAGCTTTCTCCAATATGTTCCAAATCTGGTCTGCATCTGCTGATGTCGCTTTTCTGAATTCCAATGCCATAATTCCTGAATGTTTGTTTCCAAAAGTACGAAACACTCCGGAACGTTGCGCCGCTTTAGTGTCCGCATTTGCCCATAGCGCCTGCCCGTAAGGGTTTGGACTTGTTTTAACATTATTATAACAAATGAAATTTTAACTTTCGCCTATTGCTATTGTCAGAAAAATCCAGTCTGCCAAACGGGGACGCACATATTTTTCTATTTGATTTTGTTTTTTAATCGATTCAATTTCATCTAGCATGAGGAACATTCTAAAAACCAAAACAGCACATCACAAGAGATTTCTAAAACCTGTACCCACAGAAAAAGTAACCAACGTCATTATTCCGGATATCACCCCCTTGCCGCCGCTGCGTACTTTCCGCTCAGGGAAAGACGGCCCGTATTGACAAAATCCCGCATTAACAGCATAAGGGACGGTGTTTGACCACCGTCTGTTGTCCTATTTAAGCTACTCCCGACCAGGAGCGGCCTACAGTATTTTATTTTCAACAACCAATATATTTTCTCCTATGTCAGTGTTATTACACCATCTGAAAGTTTCACTTTTTTGTTTTTCTTTCTTTGTTTTCACGATGCCTGTGCATGCCCAGAAAGGTGCCGGCAAAGGAAAGTCCGCCTTTACGGTACGGTTGATGAACCTGGAGTCTGCCGCGAAAGAACCCTTCCGGTACAACGCCAGCCTGTATAACGGCAGCGGTCATACGCAGGTGTATGAATTAGGCGCCTCCGCACCAGAAGGCTGGAGCGTCCTGTTCCGGACTGAAGGCAGCCAGATAGCCGGGCTGCGGATGGACTCCGGCAGAACGCAGGACATAGCCATTGAAATCACCGCTGCGCCTTTGGTTAAACCAGGGAAATATACTATCCCGGTGGCCGCTATTACGCCAGGGGACACACTCCGTCTGAACGTGGAAGCGGTGGTAAAGGGCAACTATGGCGTGGAACTAACTACGCCGTCTGGAAGGCTCAGTGATGATATCACGGAAGGCCGCAGCAAACAAATCCAGCTGACGGTTAAAAACAGCGGCACGCTGCCGCTGGAAGCGCTGGAGCTGTCAGCGCAGGCCCCGGTATCATGGACCGCTACGTTTGAACCGGCTAAAATAGACCGGCTGGAGCCGGGCAGGGAACAGCAGGTTACTGCCACACTGCAGGTCCCGGACAAGACGATCGCCGGCGATTATGTCACCAATTTTACGGCCAGAAATAACAACGTCAATAGCAACGCCACCTTCCGCATGACGGTGAAAACCTCTCTGCTGGCGGGATGGATCGGCATCCTCGTCATCCTGGCATCCCTGGGAATAGTGTATTACCTGGTGCGTAAATACGGAAGGAGGTAGCGCTTATGGAGAATCCTATTATTGAACTGGATGGACTGACAAAATACTACGGCGTTAAAAAAGCGGTGGACAATCTCTCCCTGAAAATCAATAAGGGAGAGATATTCGGGCTGCTCGGACCTAACGGTGCCGGTAAAACGACTACCATCCTGATGATGCTGGGACTGGCGGAGCCATCTGCGGGCCAGGCTGTGGTGTGCGGTATCAATGCTACCCGCAACCCCGTTGCGGTAAGGCGTAAAGTGGGCTATCTTCCTGATAGCGCCGGGTTTTATGATAACATGACCGCGCTTGATAATCTCCTGTACATCGGCCGGCTGAATGGGATCGCAGAACAGGAAATTGCCGGCCGCGCAAAGAAGACGATGGAAATGGTGGGACTGGGGGCGGAGATGTATAAGAAAACAGGCGCTTACTCACGAGGTATGAAACAACGTCTGGGCCTGGCAGACCTGCTCATCAGGGAACCGGACGTGATGATACTGGATGAACCCACGCTGGGCATAGACCCCAGCGGGATACGCGACTTTCTGCACCTCATCCGGCAACTCAGCATGGAACAGGAACTGACGGTCATCCTGTCATCGCACCATCTCCACCAGATGCAGCAAATCTGCGACCGTGTGGGCATCTTCGTGGAAGGAAGACTGCTGGCGGAAGGAAATATCGAAACCTTGTCCGGCAGCTTGTTCGGTAAAGATTCCTATGTGACGCAGATAACTGTCAGAGAAGCGCTGTCAGCGCCGGAAGAGGTGGAGCGGCAGCTGCGCCGCCTCGAGGGCGTTACCAGCATCACTATCGGCGCAGACACCATAGAAGTGTCTTGCAGCACGGATATCACGCCGGACATCGTAGGCTTCCTGGTGCAATATGGCCTGAACATTACCGGCGTGCATAAAAAGGAATATGGTCTGGATGAAATCTACCATCGTTTTTTTGAGAACAACATTAAAAAAGAAAATATCCAATGGGAGGCCCGCTAGTTTATTTCAATAACATTTTGTCGAAGCAACGTGCCCGGAGCCCGTTTGAAGTGATGGTCCGCAAGGAGGTAGGGGACCATATCCGCAGCTGGCGGTTTATCATTATGTTGCTGCTGGTACTGTTTACTTTTGCCGGCGCCATGTACATATCATTGTCCCACCTGGGGAAAGCGGTACGGGACGTAAATGACCCCGACCACGTTTTTGTGTACCTGAAATTGCTGACGACATCAGATAATTCATTGCCTACCTTTCACGTCTTTATCAGTTTCCTCGGCCCGTTGCTGGGCATAGCGCTGGGGTTTGATGCGGTAAACTCTGAAAAAAACAATGGCACGCTGGTACGCCTGCTGGCGCAGCCGGTGTACCGTGACAATCTTTTGCTGGCCAAGTTTTACGCGGCATTGCTCATTGTAGGCACGCTTTTTCTGAGCCTGGTATTACTGATGACGGGAGCGGGGCTGATCCTTACCGGCGTTCCGATGGAAGCGGCTGAACTGTTCCGCATATTGGCATTTATAGTGCTGAGTGTGATATATGTCGGCTTTTGGCTAAGTCTTTCGATATGTCTTTCCGTGGCTTTCAGACATGCTGCCACTTCTGCGATTACTGCCATCGGCATATGGTTGTTCTTTACCGTCTTTTACCAGATCATCGTGAACATGGTGGCCAGGGCGTTGTTGCCAGACCCGGCGTCATTACAGCCTGAACAGGTCATCGCCTACAACAATATCCTGATCTCCTTTTTCCGGGTGGCGCCAAGCCAGCTGTACACGGATGCGGCCACTACCTTGCTGATGCCGTCGGTACGAAGCCTGGGGCCACTTAGCATGGAGCAGATGGCCGGCGCTATCCCTGCGCCGCTGCCTTTCAAAGAAAGCCTGATGATAGTTTGGCCGCAGGTGACAGGACTGCTCGCGGCATCTACGGCTTGTTTTGCGTGGGCATACTATCTCTTTATGCGCAGGGAAATCAGGACGTAACTTAGCGGTGGCATAGATAAAAAGAGACCTGCGCTTACGTAGCGCAGGTCTCTTTTTATACAAATATTTTTCCTGGAAAACGCGGGTGACAGAGTCACTTTGCGCCGGGAAAGAACATATAGCCGTAACTGTTATCTGACGGATTCCTTGAAGATCCTGTTCAGCCAGCGCAGCATCAGGAAAATCACAGCGGCCGCGCCTCCCAGCAACAGGAAGTTGACGAGGAAATAGTTCGCCTTGTTGTCATAGGTGTCCCATAACGTTGCCAGGATGCCTGACAGTTTGTTGCCAATAGAAGTGGCCAGGAACCAACCGCCCATCATCAGGGAGGTGATACGCGCGGGGCTCAGCTTGGAGACGAGGGACAATCCCATCGGGCTGAGAAACAGTTCCCCTACGGTGATGATGCCGTAACATCCGATCAGCCACCAGGGCGATGCTTTGATAGCGCCGTTGCTGCATACGTAGACCGCGCCCACCATCATCAGGGTGGAAAGGGCGGATATCAGCAGGCCCCAGGCTATCTTGGAAGGTGTGGAGGGCTCCTTGTCCCGTTTGCGCAACATGGCGAAGAAAAGTACGATCAATGGTGTCAGCGTGATCACAAAGAATGGATTGATGGACTGGAACAACTCTGTATTATACAGACTGATGCTTTGTCCTTCAGCGGGCATTTTCTCCGGCGCCACGTTTTTGAAATAAGGGACTTTGTCCCATACTTTCTGTGGTTTGCCGGCCGCGTCACGCACTACCCTGAATTCTTCATCGTAGGCCGTCACGGAGTCGGCTTTGTTCACCACTGTTTCGGCCAGGTACAGCCGCTGGGCGGGTTGCTGGATAGCGGAGGGTATTTCCCGGTCGGTGTAATACTGCGCCCAGGTGGTTAGCGCCGTGCCGTTCTGCTTAAATACGGCCCAGAACACGATAGACACTGCAAAGATGGCCAGCAGCGCGGAGAGCGGCTTGCGGTCTTTGGCATCGGCCTTGACCAGCAGCGAAACAAAAAACAATAAGATGGGAATACAGGCGAAGATGAATGCATCTGTGGAGTCAGAGCCGAAGATATTGCCCGGAATAAACCATGCGCCCAAACCTACTACGATGGCTGGCAGGAACACCACCGAGAAAATTTTGCTCAGCGGCATGTCTCCTTCCTGTACGGGCTTGCGCACGTCAGCGTGACGGTAATGTTTCATACCGATAATAAAAATCAGTACCCCGAGGAACATCCCGATACCGGCGGCAATAAAGGCGGCACCCCAGCCGATGGTGTTGCGCAGGAAAGCTGCAAAGAAGTTGCAGATAAATGCGCCGATATTGATCCCCATGTAAAAAATATTATACCCGGTATCTTTCCGGCTGCGGTACTTTTCATCACTGTACACATTTCCCAGCAAGGTGGAGATATTCGGTTTGAAAAAACCATTGCCAATACAGATCAATGCAAGGGACAGGTAAAACACGGTGAGGTTATGTACGGCCAGTCCCATATAACCAATGCCCATCAGTATCCCGCCAATGATAATCGATTTACTGTAACCCAGTTTACGGTCGGCTATCAGCCCACCGAGAAACGGTGTCAGGTATACGAAAGCGATGAAAGTCCCGAAGATATCCGCAGCAGTGGCACGGTCCATGCCCCAGCCACCTTTTGCCGTGTCGGTCAGGTACAACTGAAAAATCCCGAGGATCAGATAAAAACCAAAACGCTCCCACATCTCGGAGAGGAACAGGAAAGGCAATGCTGCCGGATGATTACTTGCTTTTTTCATGTAAAATCAAATGGTGTACGTGATATAGGTTATGCATGACAGCTGCCGGCCGTACCAGCCGCTGCCAAACCGCTAAAATAAGGGAAAGATGGAAATTATCAGCCTTTCTGTCCCTCCTTCCCGGAGTTTACACAAAAGCGGCTGAAAGAAAGGAAGGCGATCGTTTTTCGACTAAAATTAAAATTTGGTCGAAAATAACTACCTTTGCACTATTATAAAGAAAGATGGCCACTGATAAAAGAACACATATATTATTAACAGCGCAGCAGCTTTTCCAGGAGAAAGGACTGGGCATGGTGACCATGGAAGACGTGGCCAGGGCGGCCGGGATGGGAAAAAGCTCGCTATATTATTATTTCAAAAGCAAGGAAGAGATCTTTAACGCGGTGCTGGAAACGGAAATCAGTGAAATTCTCCTGGAAACCATGAAACGTATCAGCAGCAGGACATCCCTCCGGGACAAACTGCTGACGTTTGCCACGGTGAAGTTCGAAATGGCAAGAAAACGCAAATCCCTCTACCGCACCATGGAGCTGGGCATGGACGCGGAAGCGCTGTCCAGGTACAACGAAACGAAAAAAGCAGTACACCTGCGGTACCTGCAGCAGGAAAAGGTCATCCTGCAGCAATTACTCATACAGGGCGGGGAAGACGGTGATATTAAGCCGCTGAAAACAGCCGAACTGGAAGAGGCGGTGTTTATTTTCCTGTCAGCGCTCAGAGGCATGAACCGGGAAATCAACGTGTTCGGAGCGGCTGAACAGGCAGACCGCATGCTGCCGGCATTTTGCCGGCTTTTCCTGCGGGGACTGCAATAAAAATTTTTGTATAAAATTCGACCGGAAATTGATTTTAGTCTAAAAGATGAGCTTTCGACATACCTTCAGGGTTTTTGAATCACGCAACTATAGCCTGTTTTTCTACGGCCAGCTGATATCACGCATCGGTATGTGGATGCAGCGCACTGCGGTGATATGGGTGGTGTACACGCTGACGCACTCGGTTTTCCTGGTGGGACTGACCACCTTCGCCGAGCAGTTCCCTTCGTTTTTATTGTCGCCGGCAGGCGGCATTGTGGCCGACAGATACGACCGTTATAAAGTGCTGATGGCCACCCAGCTTGTCTCCGCCGTACAGGCGGTGGCGTTAACGCTGGTCTATCATTACAGCACCAATCCGCTCTGGGGGCTGCTGGGCCTGAGCGTATTGCTGGGCCTGGCCAACGCGTATGATGTGCCGTCCAGGCAGGCGATGGTCAACGATATTGTTCTCAACAAGGAAGACCTGGCAGGCGCCATTGCGATGAATTCATCCCTGAACAACCTGTCAAGGCTGGTAGGACCGGCCCTGTCAGGCATTGTGCTGGCCCGCTACGGCGCCACGGCCTGTTTTATCGCCAACGCGGTCAGCTTCGTGGCGGTGATCATTTGTCTGACACTGATGAAGTTCCCGCAAAGGCAAATGACCAGACGCGGTAAAAATGCCTGGGCGGATTTCAGGGACGGACTGGCATACACCCGCTCGCAGAAAGAGATCAGCCGGATACTGCTGGTGCTCGGGCTGATATGCCTGTTCGTGGCCACCTACAACACTTTGCAGCCTTTCTATGCACGGGACGTCTTTAAAGGCAACGCGGCCACCTACGGCTTTATTAACGCGGCTACCGGGATCGGCGCATTGACCGCCACCTTGTTCCTGGCGTCCCAGAAGAAAAGCGGCCAACTGAAAAGGATACTGTTCGTAAACCTGATCATTTTAGGTTTTGGGTTGATGGTAATGTCGCAGACGACCATCCTGCCGGTATACCTGTTCCTGTGTTTCGTATGCGGCTTCGGCACAATGTCTGCCCTCCCCATCTGCAATACCGTGGTACAGACAGTGTCCGCTGAGCACATGCGCGGCCGGGTGGTAGGTTTCTTTGCCATGGCGGCATTCGGCACATTGCCCCTGGGAAGCGTACTGGTGGGCTGGCTGGCCAAAATGATTTCTCCGCAGACCTGTACACTCTTACAGGGCGTCGTTTGCCTCCTGATAGCCGGGACATTTTACCGCTTTCTGAAGACGGATTATAAACGATCGTTATAAGTTTGAAGTGACCCCCTCAGGTATCAGATGATATTTAAAAAAATAGTCTATCTCTTGTCATTCTTCTATTTCTTTTGAAGATTTAAACATAGTCGTTCTGTTTATTGTCAAAGGTTAAGCTAAGATGATAAATGGCATGAATCATTTGGGGAAGACAAAAACAATATCCATTTGTTTTTTACTCGTTTTTTGTGTTACTGTTCCGTTAGCAGCTGTTGGTCAACAAGTAAATGACAGTATTACATCGTTATCCCTCCGGCAGTGCATTGACTATGCATTGCAGCATCAGCCTGCGCTGCAGCAATCGATGATCAGGACGGAAATCACCAAAGCCTCCAACGCCATCAGCCAGTCGGGCTGGTACCCGCAGGTAGGGCTCACGGCCAATCTTAACCACTACCTGCAACGTCCTACCGCGCTTTCCAATATCAACGGCGTGGAAACGCCCATACAGACAAGCGTGGTCAATACCTCTACACCGGGCATCGGCGTTACCCAGAATATCTTTAACCCCAGCCTGATTTACGCTACCCGCCTGGCGCCACTCAATACCAAAGCGGCCCAACAGAGCGTGGACAGCAGTAAAATTGACCTTGTGGCCAATGTCAGCATCACTTTTTATGGCCTGCTGCTTACCCTGCAGCAGATCGATGTGCTGAAGGAAGATACCGCCCGCCTGGGGGAAAGCATGCGCACGGCCTATCATCAATATGTAGGCGGCATTGTGGATGAAACAGACTACGAACAGGCGCAGATCACACTGAACACCTCACTGGGACAGCTGGTACAAGCCATAGAGAACGTCCGGCCCCAGTACGCTGCACTGAAACAGTTTATGGGATATCCCCAGGAACAGCAGTTCAACGTTACCTATGACAGCACGGCCATGCTCAAAGACATTGATATCGACATCTCAGAACCGTTACAATACGAGAAAAGAATAGAGCTTAAGCAGTTAACCGTACAAAAAGCCATGCAGCATGAGCTCACCCGCTACTATGAGAAAACGGCCATCTTCCCGTCGCTTTCCGCTTTCTTTAACTATAACGCGGCCTTCCAGAATAATAATTTCGATAAACTGTACAACGCCGCCTATCCTAACTCCATGATTGGACTGACGCTTAGCCTGCCGCTGTTCACCGGCTTTAACCGCATACAGAACGCCCACCGGTCAAGGTTGCAGGAACAGGTGCTGGATTGGAGCGAGACCAACCTGCGGTCAACGATCTATTCGCAATACGCGACCGCCCTGGCCAGCTATAAAAGCAATGTGTACAACATGCGGCAGCTGAAGGAAAATGTGGCGCTGGCCAAACGGGTGTACTTTGTCGTTGACCTGCAATACAAACAGGGCATTGTTCCCTACCTTAATGTAATTACCGCCGAATCCAATCTGAGAACTTCTCAGTTGACATACCTGAACGCATTGTTCCAGACCCTTTCCAGCAAAATTGACTGGCAAAAGGCCATGGGGGACATTACGTATTAACATTATTGCTGCAAAAAGTAAAATACACTCTATGAATAGCGTAACACGATACGTTATCATGATATGGGGAACGGCCGCTTTCTTTTCCTGTAAACAGAAACCACCGGCATCCAATCCGCCGGTGCCGGTCAACCTGTATACGGTGGAAAGCAAGGCGGTCCGCTACTACGACAAATACCCGTCCACCGCACAGGCGCTGAGCCAGGTCAATATCGTCCCTTCCGTGGTGCAGGGCTATGTGACCGGCATTTTTGCTGCCGACGGGGCACAGGTACATAAAGGACAACTGTTGTATGAGATAGATAAACGGATTTACCAGGCTGCCTATGACCAGGCCGCCGCCAACGTGAAAGTGGCGGAGGCCAACCAGCTGCAGCAACAGCAGGACGCAGACCGCTACGTGTACCTAAACAAATACAACGCCGTCGCCAAACAACTCTACGATCACGCCATGATATCGCTGGAAACAGCAAAAAGCCAGACCAAAGCGGCGCAGGAAGCACTCCGCACTGCGAAGACCAACCTGAACTTCGCCAGTATCTATGCGCCTTTCGACGGTACCATCGGCATCAGCGCGGTAAGGCTGGGCAATGTGGTGACAGGCGGACAGACCATCCTCAATACCATCTCCACCAACGACCCGATGGCAGTGGATTTTCTGGTCAACGAAAAACAACTGCTGGCCTTTGAACGGTTCAAGGCAGACAGTAAAACGATGCCCGATTCATTGTTTACGCTGCAGCTGCCGGACAATACCCTCTATCCCTATCCCGGAAAGATATCGGTGATAGACAGGGCGGTGGACCCGCAGACAGGCACTATCCGGGTGCGGCTGGTCTTCCCCAATCCGCAGTATCTCCTGAAAGTAGGCATGAGCTGCGTGGTACGGGTGCGTAACCAGGAATCTGCTCCGCAGATGGTAGTGCCGGGCAAAGCCGTCATTGAACAGATGGGCGAATACTTCCTGTTTGTGGCCAAAGACACCGTGATAGCTGCCAAAAATAACACCGACGACACAACGGAAAAGGGCCTTCATGCCATCCAGAAAAAAGTACAGCTGGGACAAACGATCGGGCCTGATGTGATCATCCTGTCCGGCGTGGCCGATGGTGACCGTGTAGTCGTAGACGGTATACAGTCCATACATGATGGCTCGGCCATCACCCTACAAAGTAAAAAAACACATGCAGGGACCGGTTCCGGCAAATCGAAATAAACAGATGAAAGGCGCCGCATGATTGCAAATACATTCATCAAAAGACCCGTTACGGCCATTGTGGTATCCATTTTACTGGTACTGACAGGGAGCGTGTGTATCCTCAACCTGCCTGTTGACCAGTATCCGGACATCACGCCGCCCGTTGTGCAGATCAACGGGCAGTATATCGGTGCGGACGCACAGACGGTCGAACAAACAGTGGCCACGCCCATAGAGCAGCAGGTAAACGGCACGCCCGGCATGGAATACATGCAAAGCAACAGCTCCAACAACGGCAACATGCAGGCGACTGTCACCTACAGTATCGGCACCAATATCGACATCGCCACGCTGGACGTGCAAAACCGCGTCAGCATTGCCACGCCGCTGATACCCAGTGCGGCCACCCGCCTCGGCCTCACGGTGCGCGCCGTCAACCCCAGTATGTTGATGATGGTGGCCATCTACTCACCCAAAGGCACACACGATATTACATTCCTCGATAACTACACCAATATTTTCATCCAGGACGCACTGTTGAGGGTGCCCGGCGTAGGCACTATCAACAGCTTCGCCGATAATTTCAGTATGCGGGTGTGGATGAATCCCGAGAAAATGGCTGCCTACAGCATCACACCACAGGACGTCATCAACGCATTGAACACCCAGAACGTACAGGTGGCCGCCGGCTCAGCGGGCGTGCCGCCGCAATCCGGTACGCAGACTTTTGAGCTGGGCATACTGGTCAATGGGAGGCTAAGCAAAGTATCGGAGTTCGAAAACATTATCGTGAAGACCATGCCTGCCACCGGAGCGCTGGTATACCTGAAAGACATCGCCAGGGTGGAGCTGGGCAAGTTCAGCTTTTCGAGCAACTCTTTCGTGGACGGCCATCGTGCGTCTTACCTGCGCATTTATCAGGCGCCGGGCAGCAATGCATTAAAGACAGCCGCTGGTATTTATAAAGAGCTGGAGCAGCTGAAGCAGTTTTTCCCGGCAGACGTGGAGTACAAAGTACCTTTCGAATCCGTAACAGTGGTGAAGGTATCCATGAGCGACGTTGTGGTGACACTGTTGATGACCCTCGCCCTGGTGGCGGTGGTAGTATTTGTCTTCTTACAGAACTTCCGCTCCACGCTGATCCCCGTGCTGGCCATCCCTGTCTCTATCTTTGGCACCTTCTGCTTTTTTATACCCCTGGGATTTACCATCAATACGCTGACCATGTTTGGTTTTGTGCTGGCCATCGGTATTGTGGTGGACGATGCCATCATTGTGGTGGAAGCGGTGCAGCACTATATGGATGAAAAAGGGATGTCGCCCAAAGAGGCCACGTACTATGCCATGAAAGATATTTCCGCGCCGGTGGTGGCCATTGCGCTGATACTGGCGGCGGTATTTGTGCCGGTAGGATTTATCCCGGGCATCGTCGGGCGGCTGTACCAGCAGTTTGCCATTACGATTGCCATTTCAGTGATCATCTCGGCGTTTGTGGCGCTGTCATTGACGCCGGCGCTGTGTACCCTGTTGCTGAAACCAACAGACCCTGCCAGGAAGGAAAAAGGCATCAGTAAATTGTTTTCAGGGTTCAACCGGTGGTTTGACCGTATCACGGACAGGTACGTAAGTGGCGTGGACCGCAGTATTCAACGGGCCGCCCTGGTGATCGTGCTATTGTTGATCATCTGCGGGGCTGCATTCTTTTTGCTTGCGCATAAATCATCCGGCTTTATTCCCTCAGAAGATGACGGCAACCTGTATGTCACCTATCAGCTGCCGCCTGCATCCTCTACCACACGTTCGGTACAGGTGATGGACAAGCTGATGAAGGTGGTGGCGGAAACACCCGGAGTAGGCCACTATGCCGCGTTGTCGGGCCTGAACGTGATCAACAACGCGTCCAATTCCAACTGCGGCACCATCTACCTGCAACTAACGCCCTGGGACCAACGAAAACGTAGAAGGGAGCAGGTGCCGGGTATTATCACGGAGCTGAAAAAACGAATTGCCGACGCAGGTATTAATGATGCCAACGTGGAGGTCGTACAGCCGTCGCCGTTGCCCGGCGTGGGTGCTACGGTAGGCTTCAGTCTCCAGATAGAACAACGCAGCACCACTGACGATCTCCACGCATTCGAGAACGTGGTCAGTAAATTTGTGACAGAAGCCAATAAGAACCCGGCCATATCCGGTGCTTATAGCTTTTATAATGCGCATACCCCGGGATTTGCGGTCACGGTGGACCGCGAGAAATGCGAGAAGCTGGGCGCCGATGTAGGCGATGTTTTTACCACCATACAGGCGTTTATGGGCAGTATGTACATCAACGATTTTACGACCTACAACCGTACCTTCCATGTGGTGGTACAGGCGGATACCGCTTTCCGCAACGTCATATCCGATCTGAACAAGTACTATGTCCGTAACCAGGCGGGGCAGATGCTGCCATTAGGCACGCTGGTCAGCTATAAGCCCATGGAGACGTCGCCGCTGATCTCGCATTTTAATATCTTCCGCTCCGCGGAGATAGACGGTGTGTCGGGAGTAGGCTACAGTACCTCCGAAACTATTGAGGCATTACAGCAGGTGGCATCGAAAGTGTTGCCGGAAGGGTATGCCTACGAGTTTTCCGGGCTTAGCCATGAAGAGATCAAAGCAGGATCGGCCACCATCTATATCTTTATATTTTCCATCACGTTTGTGTTCCTGTTCCTGTCGGCGTTGTACGAAAGCTGGTCGGTGCCTTTCTCGGTGCTGCTGGCGGTGCCCATCGGTGTCTTCGGCGCTATTTTCACTTTGTGGCTGGTGCCCGGGCTGACAAACAACGTGTACGCACAAATCGGGATGATCACGCTTATCGGTCTGGCGGCCAAAAACGCGATCCTCATTGTGGAATTTGCGAAGGTGCGGGTAGACAGGGGGGAAGACCTGATGCAGTCCACCCTGGATGCCGTGAAACTGAGGCTGCGCCCTATCGTGATGACCTCTATGGCCTTCATCCTGGGCGTGCTGCCGCTGGTACTGGCCACCGGCGCAGGCGCTGTTTCCCGCCGCACCATCGGTTTCACCGTATTGGGCGGCATGATCGCTGCCTCTACCATCGCCATTTTCGTAGTGCCGGTACTGTTTGTGGTCATCACCCGGCTGTCTTACGGCAGGAAGAAGCTGGCATGGTTAAAGGAACACCATGAAAGCCTGATGGAAAAAGCCAGCAAGATAGAACAGCAGGACATAGACCCTGAACTGGAATTTGAAATAAAACGCTCACGCGATTTTGATAAACCAGCAAACGGATGATTGCCAATACATTCATAAAAAGACCGGTTACCGCGATCGTGATATCTGTTGTGCTCACGATCTCCGGTCTTATTTGTATGTATCAGCTTCCGCTGGACCAGTTCCCCAAAATCACGCCGCCCGGTGTCAGCATCAACGCCAACTATACCGGCGCTGACGCACAGACGGTGGAGCAAACGGTGACCATCCCCATAGAAGAACAGGTAAACGGCGTGCCGGGCATGATGTACATGCAGAGCACCAATACACAGACCGGTTCCGCCAATATCAATGTAACCTTCGACGTGGGGACCAACGTGAACATCGCCACGCTGAACGTACAGAACAGGGTGGGACTCGCCGCGCCGGTACTGCCTTCCGTAGTAAGCCAGCTGGGGGTGACGGTAAGGGCGCGCAACCCGGACCAGCTGATGAACCTGGCCATCTACTCACCTAAAGGCACACACGATATTACTTTTCTGGACAACTACACCAGTACGTTCATCGTAGACGCCCTGTTGCGTGTGCCGGGCGTGGGGGACGTGCAGTCGCGCGGTAACCCGTTCAGTATGCGTATCTGGATGGACCCTAAAAAGATGGCTTCCTATGGCCTGATGCCGGCAGATGTGATCACCGCTTTGCAGCGACAGAACATTTATATCGCCGCAGGGGCAGTGGGCGCGCCGCCACAGTTCCGTGACCAGACGCATGAATACACCATCGTGGTGAACAGCCTGCTCACCAAACCGGAACAATACGAAAAAGTAGTGGTCAAAAAGGTTCCGGCCACCGGTGAGCTGGTGTACCTCAAAGACATCGCCCGGGTTAACCTGGGTAAGTTCAACTATGGCAATCAGGGTTTTGCAGACGGCCATCCGGCCACAACGGTCATGGTGTACCAGTCGCCCACCAGCAATGCTTTGCAGACGGCGGAAAACGTGTACGCCGAACTGGCGCGCCTGAAAAAATCATTTCCTCCCGATGTGGACTATGCTGTACCGTTTGAGAATGTCACCATCATACAGGTGTCTATCGCCGAAGTAGTGAAGACGTTGTTTGAAGCCCTGGGGCTGGTAGTACTGGTAGTGTTCCTGTTCCTTCAGAACTGGCGTTCCGCCATCATTCCTATCATTGCTATCCCGGTGTCTGTTATCAGCACGTTTATTTTGTTTATCCCGCTGGGATTTACCATTAACACCCTGACGCTGTTTGGTTTTGTGCTGGCCATCGGTATTGTGGTGGACGATGCCATCATTGTGGTGGAGGCGGTGCAGCATTTTATAGACCGTGAGCAGATGTCGCCGAAAGAGGCCACCTACCGCGCTATGAAAGAGATATCCGGTCCCGTGGTGGCTATTGCGCTCATCCTGGCATCTGTATTTGTGCCGGTGGGTTTTATTCCCGGTATCACGGGAAAATTGTACCAGCAGTTTGCCATTACCATCGCGATATCGGTGGTGCTGTCTGCGTTTATAGCATTGTCGCTGACACCGGCGCTGTGTACGCTGTTGCTGCGGCCTTCTCCGGTCGATGAGCAGTCAAAAGGCCTCAATCGTTTTTTCTTTCGTTTTAATAACTGGTTTGATAAAGTAACCGTGAAGTATGCCAATGGCGTCCGTTACTGCATCAAATACACCATGCTGGTGGTGCTGACATTGCTGGTGATCTGTCTGGGCACCATTGTGCTTTTCAAAAGTAAGCCTTCGGGCTTTATCCCTTCAGAAGACGGCGGCCGTGTGCTGATCGGCATACAGCTGGCGGAAGGAACGGCCACTACACAAACGGAGCAGACACTCATGAAGGTGATGAAAGTGGTGGGGGAAACACCGGGGATAAAACATTACAACGCTATCTCCGGCATGAACGTGTTAAGCGGTGGCGCCACTTCCAACGGCGCCAGCATTTTTTGTATGCTGCAACCGTGGAGCGAACGTACCACGCCGGAGACACAGATACCCGGTATCATGGCCGTGATCAAAAAACGTATAGAAGCGGCAGGAGTGCGTAACGCAAGGCTTACCATCAATGCATCGCCGGCCATTAGGGGGCTGGGCACCGCTGCGGGCTTTAGTATGCAGGTAGAGCAGGGCAATACCAGCGATGATATCCATGCTTTTGAAACGGTGATGAACAAGTTTGTAGCCGCACTGAAAAAGGAGCCGGCCACCGCTACGGCATACTGTAACTATGCCGCACACACGCCGGCATTCGAATTGTCGCTCGACCGGGAAAAGTGTCAGAAGCTGGGCGTAAACGTAGCAGACGTGTTCAGTACTATACAGGGGTTTATGGGCAGCAGGCTGGTAGGCAACTTCACGCTGTATAACCGTACCTACCGGGCCATTGTGCAGTCAGACACCGCCACCCGTGCGCTGATCAGCGACCTGGAAAAATATTATGTCCGCAATTCAGCCGCAGAGATGCTGCCATTAAGCACGCTGGTAAGTTACAAGCCTATTTCCACGGCGCCGCTGATCACACATTTTAATATTTTTCGTTCTGCTGAAGTGGACGGCTCTACGCCGATGGGCTACAGCACCGGCCAGAGCATCGAAACACTGAAGGAAGTGGCAGCGAAGGTATTGCCACGAGGTTATACGTATGAATTTTCGGGGTTGAGTTACCAGGAAATACAGGCGGGCTCTATGACGGTGTATATCTTCCTGTTTTCCATCATCTTTGTTTTCCTGTTCCTGGCGGCATTGTATGAGAGTTGGTCGGTGCCTTTCTCCGTGATGCTGGCGGTGCCTATCAGCGCTTTCGGCGCCATTTTCGCGCTCACCACCATGCCGGCGCTGTCCAATAATGTGTATGCGCAGATCGGGCTGATCACCCTGATAGGGCTGTCTGCCAAGAATGCGATATTGATCGTGGAGTTTGCGAAGGTGAGGGTAGACCGTGGGGAGAACCTGATCAAATCCACGCTGGAGGCGGTGAAGTTGCGTCTGCGCCCTATCATTATGACTTCGCTGGCGTTTATATTGGGTGTGATGCCGATGGTGCTGGCCGAAGGCGCCGGTGCGCAGTCCCGCAAAACCATCGGGGTAACGGTGCAGGGCGGGATGGTGGCTTCTTCCTGTATCGCCATCTTTATCGTGCCGGTGCTGTTTGTGCTGTTTACGCGATTGAGCTATGGCAAAAAGAAGCTGGCGTGGCTGGCGGCCAATCATCAGCTGTTAATGGAAAAAGAGAAAAAGGTGGAAGCGCAGAACATTGATCCGGAACTGGAATATGATATCGAACAGGCGCGTAAAGAAAAGTAAGAAGATGATTATGCAATAGCGGTTTCGTTGTACTTGTTACGATACTCTACAGGCGTTAAACCGGTCAGTCGTTTGAATATCTCCCGGAAGCTCTGGGTATCGGTATAACCTACTTCGTACATGACTTCGCTGACGTTCTTGCGGGTGGTTTCCAGCCTGCGTTTGGCGGCTTCCACTTTTACCCGTTGCACATATTCATTGACCGTATTATTGGTGGATTTCTGGAACCGGCGTTCAAAGTTGCGCCGGCCGATAGCAAATTTATTGGCCAGAAAATCGATGGTGATTTTTTCGGGATAGTTTTGTTCGATGAACTCCTGCGCCATTTTGATTTCCTGGTCGTCATGTGCTTTTTGTCCTTCAAAAATAATAAAGGGCGACTGGCTCTTTCTGTCTATATCAATGAGAAATCCTTTAGCGATGTCGATGGCCATTTCCCGGCCGGCATATTTCTCAATAAGATATACCAGCAGATTGAGGTAGGCGAAAGCGCCGCCGCTGGTATAGATGCCGTCTTCGTCAGTGATCAGCTGGGAAGGCACCATTTTAGCATCGGGGAACATCCGGGAGAACTGTCCTGCCAGTTGCCAGTGGGTGGTGCAGGGGCGGTTGTCCAGCAGGCCGGTGGCTGCCAGGAAAAAGGCGCCTATACAAAGACAGGCAATTTCAGCGCCTTGTTTGCGCTGTTCCAGTATCCACGGAATAAATTCCTGGTTCATTTCCGCGGCCCGCTGCTGGTCGCCCTGCAGGGAAGGGATAATGATCAGGTCTGTCTGATGTACCTCGTCGATTAACGCGTCGGGGTTGATGGTGAACCGTCCGTTACGCTGGCTGGTATTGGGAGAAAGTCCTACCAGCTGGATATTGAACAGTGGCGCTTCGCCTCTGGCGGCGCGGATGACATTGACCTCTGACAGTATTTGCAGGCTTCCTTCGATATTTACCAGGCTGCTTTGGCCTCTGGGTATCAGGATTGAAATGTGTTTCATACGGTTAGCTGTTGTCATAAACGGTGTTGTCGTTTTCGCCTTTCTCAATTGTCGTGAAACCCTGCCGTAGATCTTTTCGCGGCGGAGTAGTTTTGTGTTGTCACCAAAAATAGGAAAATGATACAAATTAGCGCATATCTCACCTTCGATGGTAATTGCCGTGAGGCGATGAGCTTTTACCGGGAATGTCTGGGCGGTGACCTGAGCTTTCGGACGGTGGCAGAAGCGGAAGGGGCGGCAGTATTGCCTGAACCGTTCAGGGAGGCAGTGGTGCAGGCCACGCTGGTGAGCGGTGAGCTGGTGCTGACAGGCTCTGATATGGTAGGTGAGGAAGGGTTGATCAAAGGCAACGCAGTTTCGTTATTATTGCATTGCCGGGGTGAAAAGGAAACGAGGGACTGTTACCGGAAACTGTCTGCCGGCGGGGTGGCCTGTCATCCGCTGCAGGACACCATCTCGGGAGGCCTGTTTGGGGTGCTCACGGACAAATACGGCCACCATTGGCTACTTAGCTGTAATCACATCTATCCAAAAAAATAGTTAAACCACAAAAACCTGAAAAAATGAGAAAAGTAGTATTGTTCATGCACGTTTCGATCGATAATTATGTGTGCGACGAAAACGGCGGCCTGGGCTGGATCAGCTATGACCAGGAATTACAGGAATACGCCGATGCCATAGTAGACTCAGTAGGCATGCCACTGTACGGGCGTACCACTTACGACATGATGGCCGGTTACTGGCCTACCGTGCTGGAAAAACCGGAGACACAGAATGCGCGTAGCCTGAAACACGCCCAATGGGTACAGGATATTCCCAAAGTAGTGTTCTCCACCACCATGGAAAAGGCAGAATGGAACAATACCAGGCTGATCAAAGACAACATCACCGAAGAAGTGCAAAAGCTGAAAGCCACGCCGGGGAAAGATCTTGTAATATTTGGCAGTCCTGGCCTGGCCCAGTCTTTCGCGGACCTTGGCCTGATCGACGAATTGCAGTTGACGATTCAGCCCATTGTACTGGGTGCCGGCACCCGGATGTTTGAAGACCTGAAAACACCGGTGAAACTGAAAATGCTCCGTTCAAAACAACTGAAGTCGGGCGTGATCGGCGCACATTATGAAGTGATTAAATAAAGGCTTTAAACCTGCACGGGCGGCAGGTTTAAAGCTGTCCCCGCAGTTTCCGGAGCGTCGGGCCGGATATCGCTTCTTTGCTCCATCTGCGCCGCAGCGGGAACAGTCCCGCCCAGAAGGGAATAAAATAGATGATAGTGACACCAACATACAGACTGTCTGTGCCCGACATGATGGTGCCTAATGCAATCGTAACTACCCAGAGCGCCGCAATGACGATGTTGAACCATATGGCCCATTTGACTTCGAGCCATACCAGGACCGCAGGCGCTAAGTATATCGCCGAAATAATGATGCCCACAATGGCGAAACCAACAATATAGCCGGCATTGTCTTGTGGGGATGCCTTAAAAGCAGTGATCGACTCCCTAAAAATCAGGAAAGAAAAAAGCAGGCCGAAACCGATAGTTATCCAGGTGTATAATTTCAGCCACGGCTGCATCAGCTGGCGCCGGCGCAAGGTATGAACTTCGTCAAAACTCTTGTCAAAAATGGTCTGTTGTTGTTCCATGGTATCAGGCCTATAGGAGCCACAAGGTAACGAATTCCGAGGCAAAATTGTGTATATTGGGCAGCCTTGATACCTAACAATAACGGCTACATGAATGTTAAAAACTGGATATTCCTATTGACACTGCTGCTGGGAACAAATATCAGCCGGGGGCAGTCGACGCTGTCACGCCGGCAGGCAATCGCAGATATCGATGAATACACCCGCACGTTACAGGCTTCACACTACGCGCCGTTTATGCATGTCTCCCAAAAAGACTACAACGCCGGCATAGACAAGATTAAACGCTCCATCGGAGATTCCATCCATACCCGTGATCTGGTGTGGACATTCTACCGTATTACGGCACTGCTGGGGGATGCGCACAGTACGCCGCAACTGGGACAACCTTTTTTCAGAGATGAAATGAAAAAGGACCAGTTCTTCCCGTATAAACTGGCGCAGGATAAACACCGGATATATATTCCTGCTAAACTGGCTGCCGACCTGGGTATTCCGGCAGGCGCAGAGATCACCGATATTAATGGCCGGAAAATGGACGCCCTTTACGAAGAAATACTGAGTGGAATGGCCGGGTTGCCATCCTTCCGGGAAGAAGCGTCCAGCCGTTTGTTGAGTTACTTCCTGTTTTTAAAGGGGATACAACCTCCTTTTGTACTAAGTTACAAAGACAACAAGGGCCTGACCGGTAGCACTGTCATATCTGCCGGAGTGCCGTTCAGACAGGCGCTTGCCGCCACCATGCCGCATATCGCACAGCCGTATACGTACCGTTTACTGAACAGCAAACTGGGTTACATCGATGTCAGAAGCCTGAGCGGTAATGTGAATGCTTTTCGCACCTTTCTGGACAGCTGTTTCCACGAATTCAAAACAGCCGGCATCCGTCACCTGGCAATCGATCTCCGGCAAAACAGCGGTGGCAATACCCTGCTGGCTGATCTGTTGTTCAGCTATATCACCCATAAAAAATACTCCTGGGGACGTAAAAGCTGGAAAATCAGCCAGCCTTATAAAGATATGCTGATAGCAGGAGGGGATACCACCGACAGTTATCTGCAACATGCCAACGGCACGGTGTGGGAGAGCGAAGACTGTATCCCGAAAGAGGGCCCTTTTAAAAGAGACACTGTGTTCGACGGAAAGGTATATTTCATCACAGGCGCCTTTACTTTCTCCAGCGCCATGGCCATGGCCGACGTGGTGAAGGTCTACGGACTGGGTACTATCCTCGGGGAACCTACGGGTGAAAATGTAATAGATTTCGGAGAGGCGTTCCCGATAGTGCTCCCCAACAGCGGTATCAGGATACAATCCACCACGTCACTGAGCCACGGCGCCGATTGTAACAGAACTAAAAACGGGCCGGTACTGCCGGATGTGGCGATGAAGCCACAGTTACAGGATAAGGTGGGGGACAAAGACCCGGTGTTGGAGTATCTGATAAAAACCGTTCATTAGCCTTTCAAATAATAATTCCACGATAAGAAAAACTTTTTTATATCTTGACCGGCTAATAAAATTAAAATTCCACTATTACACAAGCAGTTAACAATGACGAGATTTCCAGTCGCGTTGGCCTGTTCCCTTACAGCGCTCATCGCAGCAAAGCCGTTTTCAGGATACGCGCAAACCACGCCTGCTGAATTAACTATTACAAAGTTTTCCGGTCCTGCTATTACACCCAGTCCGGCCTGCCTGGCGGTGGCGCCCACAGGCGAGGTGTTTGTCGGCGTAGACATGATTGGCTCTCTTGGCAAAGACCCGGGGAAAGGCCGGATATTGAAGCTGGTAGACAAGGACAATGACGGCAAAATGGATGAACATACGGATTTTGCCGATGTTGACAATCCACGTGGCATTATCGTCATGGGCAACCAGGTATTTGTATTGCACACCACTTTTTCCAAAGAAACAGGGAAAGCCACAGGGATGGCCCTCGTAGTGTTTGAAGATAAAGATGGCGATGGGAAGGCCGACGGCCCCCCGAAGCCGCTCATTGAACATCTCAGCAACACCAAATATATCCAGGAAAGAGGAACAGACCACGCCACTAATGGTATCCGCATGGGTATTGATGGCTGGATCTATATCGCGGTGGGCGACTTTGGCTTCCATGATGCCACAGACCGTTCCGGCAAGAAACTGACCATGCTGGGTGGCGGGATCGTGAGAGTGCGCCCCGACGGCACGGAAATGGAAGTGTTCACCCATGGCACACGCAATGTGTATGACGTGGCCATCGATCCCTACATGAATGTCTTCACAAGAGAAAATACCAACGACGGCGGTGGATGGAACGTACGTTTCTCGCACCACCTTCAGTCCGGCGAATATGGATACCCGGTGTTGTTCCAGCATTTTACAGATGAAATAGTACCTGCCCTGGCGGACCTTGGCGGCGGTTCCGGTACCGGCGCCCTGTTCATGGCCGAACCAGGCTGGCCTGAGAAATACAACAATGTTCCCATGATGGCCGATTGGGGCAGGAGCATGCTGTATATTCACCGTGTAACGCCCGACGGGCCTACCTTCACACAAAAAGAAGAAGATTTTATAGCGCTGCCGCAAATTACCGACCTGGATGTTGACGGGTCAGGCAGGCTTTACCTTTCCGCATGGGATGGCGCCGGTTACTCCGGCAGCGATACCATCGGCTTTGTGGTGCGTGCCGTGCCAAACAACTGGACTTATAAGGCATTCCCAGACCCGGCCAAAGCCTCAGTGGATGAGCTGATTGGCATGCTGAAGTCAGCCAGTGCGGTAGCCCGGTTAAGCGCCTCCCGCGAATTGCTGCAACGGAACGATCAGCAGGGAATTGCCGCTGCGTTGAAGATCGCATCTGATGCACAGCAGCCATTGTATGCCCGCGTAGCCGGTCTGTATACCTATGCGCAGGCAACAGGGAAAAATGGTATCCCCGCTTTGGTGGAACTGACCAAAGATGCGGCGATGAAGGAACATGCATTAAGGGCGCTGGCCGATCGTAAAGGCCTGCTGGCGGACGTGCCGGAGCAACCTTTCCTGGATGGCCTGCAGGACGCATCGCCCCGCGTTCGCGCTGCAGCGATAGTGGGACTGGGCCGCCTCGGCCGCTTGGACGCTGCCACAGCTTTGTTGCAAACAAAAGTGCCCGCCTCGTTTGTGGCGCCGGCGAAAGACAAGGAAGGTCCGCATGCTACACCTAACGCCGCTATTATATTGCCGCACCTCGCCGTACGGGCGCTGGTGGAACTGAATGCCGTAGATGCGGCCGTGTCGGCAATAAACGGCCCCAATCCGGCGCTGGCCTTATGGGCTTTGCGTTATATGCATGATGAAAAAGCGGTGAACGGCTTAATCGCTGCCTATCAGCACTCAAAAGACATAAAACTGAAAAAACAGATACTGACCACCCTGGCCCGCCTGTATAAAAAAGAGGCTGCATACGATGCGTCCTGGTGGTGGGGCACCCGCCCGGATTCACATGGCCCGTACTACAAAGCTGTGCTGTGGGCAGGGTCACCGGTGATCGAAAAATTCCTGAAGAAAGAAGCCCTGAAAGCCGATCCGGCACGCATGGAGCAGTTCCGTGAGCTGGATGCCCGCCACAGAATGGAGATCGCCGCTTTTGCACCGCTGAAGAAAACAGAGGCTGTTGCTGCAAAAGAACCTAAAGTCGACCTGGAAAAGATAAAAAGCAAAAAAGGACAGGTGGGTAAATCATCTATCGAAGACGTACTCCTGGCGGTGAAACAGATAAAAGGCGATCCCGCTAAAGGAAAGATACTGTTCGTCAACCAGGGCTGCGTGGCCTGTCACAGCCTTACCAGGGAAGAAAAGATGAAAGGGCCGTTTATGGGACAGATCGGTTCCATCATGAACCGCGAGCGTATCGCAGAATCCATCCTGAAGCCCAATGCATCTATCTCCCAGGGCTTTGCCACGGTAACGGTGACGGCTAAGGGAAATAAAACCTACGTTGGCTTCATTACGGAAGAAACCGCCACCAAAGTGGTCATGAGAGACATTGCCGGCGAAGTGTATACAGTCAAAACAGCGGATATTCTCAGCCGTAAGGAAATGAAAACGTCTATGATGCCGACAGGCCTCGCCAATGCGTTATCATACGAGGAATTTGCGTCACTGGTCAACTTCCTGTCACAACAAAAGAAATAAACTATTACGATAAGATTGTTGCTACCATGCAAGGGGGCTGGCCGGAAAGGTCGGCCCCCTTGTTGTGATATTACTGCCCTTGTGCTGCGCGTTGTTGCGCCAGCGCCGGCAGTTGCAGGTCGCCTTCCTGGCGTAGCAGGTTGAATTTGAAGAAGGTAAGCTGCCAGCGGTCAGCTGTCTGTACCAGCCTGGTTTCATAGGTGCCTTCTACTATCCATACCGCCTGATCGATCACGTGCGTCGCATGACCATTGAATTGCACCGCCACGGCATCGCCTTCTGCGGCGATCTTAAAATCGGAGATCCGGTGCTCGGTTTTATCGAAGCCGGGCAAAAACTGTTTCCACATGCCGATAATAGCGGCAGCAGTAAGGGTAAGCGGTTGTCCGCCGGCCATGGAGGTATAGTCATATACCACTTCGGGTGCAAATGAACGTTCTGCTAAGGCCCAGTCCCGGGCGTCGGCGCCTTTAAACACCGCTTGTATGACAGGAAGGATGTGGGATGTTTCCATAGTTGCTTGTTTGAAAGAAGAGGGTGTGAAAGTAGAATTTTTTTGTTCCGTTTTGTACAATTATGACCAGTCAAAGGGTTATATTTTTGACCTCGGACCGGATTTGTCGTACCTTCCGGTACCAGCAACAGCCATGGAATACAAGGAAATAAGGCCGGGTGACAGGCTGAAACAGTATGTAAAGTGTTATTACACTTATGAATCAGATGCTGCCACGGCATTTGAAGATACCGTTTTCCCCAGCGGCAACATGGAAATCATCTTTAATTTAGGTACCGGCCACTGGCTGACTGACAACGGCACAGGGTTTAAGGCCACGCCGCCGGTGGAGCTGTGGGGCCAGATCACCAAACCGCTGCCGGTGCGTTCCGAAGGCCGTAACACGATGCTGGGCGTTCGTTTTTTCCCCCATGCCGCCGCATTCTTTTTCTCCGATAAAGTAGATCTCTTTAACGATCAGGTCAGCGACTTCCGCGAGGTATTTGGCAGGGAGGTGTCTGCGCTGCATGCACGTTTGCAGGAAACACCCGCCTGGCGGGAACGACTGCTGTTGCTGGAGGACTTTCTGTGGCAACGGCTGTTGTGGTCTGAAAAAAGGCATACTAAAGTGAGCATGCTGGACAGCGTGATGCATGAAATCCGCCAGCCGGGCTTTTTTGATAATATAGAGAACGTGGCCGCCCGCTATGGCATTACTGCCCGCTACCTGCAGAAACTATTTGTGCAATATACCGGTCTCACGCCCAAGCTGTACAGCAAAATTCATCGCTTTCAAAACAGCTTGCAGCTGGTGATCAGAAATGAAGCGCCGCTGACGGCCATTGCCTATGATTGTGGTTATTTTGACCAGTCCCATTTTATCCGCGAATTCAAATCCTTTACCGGTCATACCCCTTCCGGTTATACGCCCGACCAATCGCCTGTGACACTGGCGGCGTCCAACAGTTAAGCTGTTCCGATCTGTACAATTTCACGCTTTCCCGCTGCAGTAGTTTTGTGTTGTCAACAAACAACATTTATTCATTTCAAACGAATGACCATGTCATCCATGTTTAATGCATTTAAAGCACTGCATCAGGAAAATTTATTACTGCTGCCTAACGTATGGAACCCGGAGAGCGCCCGCCGTTTCCAGGAAAAAGGTTTCCAGGCGGTGGCCACGTCCAGCGCGGCGGTGGCAGCAAGCCTGGGCTACGAAGATGGGGAAGGGATGCCTTTCGACGACTATCTGTTTATGGTACGCCGCATCATGGCCGTACTGCGTATACCCTTGTCCATGGATATTGAAATGGGCTACGGCCATTCCCCGGAGGCGATCTACGCTAATATTTCCCGGTTGCTGGAAGCCGGTGTGGTGGGCATCAACCTCGAAGACTCCACTATCGGGAGTACAGGCCGTGTATTACAGGAGGCAAAAACGTTTGCGGCCACTGTAGAACATCTCCGCAACAAGCTGGCTGCCGCAGGTGCTGCGCTCTTTCTCAATGTCCGCAGCGATACCTATTTACTGAATGTGGCCAACAAGGAAACAGAAACGGAACAACGGTTGCGGCTATATGAAACAGCAGGCGCCGATGGTATTTTCCTGCCTTGTATAATGGAAGAAGGGGCGATCGCTGCGGCAGTCAGTCAAACCAATTTGCCGCTCAACGTGATGTGTATGCCCGGCCTGCCTGCCCTGGGCACACTGGAAAAGCTCGGCGTAAAACGCGTCAGTATGGGACCTTTCCTCTACAATAAAGTATATGACACCATCGGTGAGCTGTCAGAAGCCATCACCACCGAAGGTAGTTTTGATCCTCTTTTTATCTAAACAAATTAAAAATCCAGACATGCATTTACCTAAAAAAGCAGAAGACGTGCACGCCGCGCTGGCGGCGGCTTTTAACACCGGCGACATCAACCAGGTGTATACTATTTATGATTACAATGGCATCATTGTGCCCGAGCCGGGGAAAGTAGTATCCGGTAAGCAGCAGTTTGAAGAAGCCGTAAAGGCCATTATGGCTGTGAAAGGAACGATGGAGATTAAAACAGTGTATTGCCTGCAAACCGGCGATGTGGCGGTAGGCCGCTCTGAATGGAACATCACCGACGGTGACGAAGTGAAAGTCAGCGCCAAAGGAATAGAGGTGATGCGGCGTCAGGCGGACGGCTCCTGGAAAGTGGTGATAGACCACGCTTTCGGTGCGCTGGACACACTGAAGGCATAACCCCAAAGCTTCACTGGTTTTAAAACAACAGAATCCGTAAATTTGGTTGTTTTGAAACCAGTGAAGCTATGCTGTCCAACGATGCTGAATTTGTATTGCTGAAAAATAATGAATGCCTGAAAGCCGGTCAGCCGGTGAAGAACGATTATTACACGCTGATGCTGGGTTTGCGCGGGGAGATGGACGTCACCGTAGGGTATCACCGGTTTACACTGGCCCCTGGCCATATGGCGATTATATCGCCGAAACAGATCTTTTCGGTAGATCGGATCACGCCGGATTTTGCTACGCAACAACTGCTGTTTACCCAAAGTTTTTTGTACAAAAGCCATATCAGGGAGCAGGTCATTGACGAGCTGCTGTACCTGCATCCGGAATATCCGCCGGTATTTGAACTGGAGGATAATGCGCTTCCCGGCGTACACCGCAAGTTTAAGACGCTTGCCGAAGAGTATGACGGCACCCGGCCGTTTCATTTTGAGGTGATACGCCTGGTCCTCACAGAACTGCTCTATGATTATAACAGGGCCTGCGAATACTGCCTGCTGCGGTTTCGCAAGAATATGAACCGGCAGTACCAGCTTACTTTCCAGTTTAAAAAACTGGTGGAAGAACAGTTCCTGGAATTACGCACCATCGCTGAATATGCGGTGCTGCTGGGCGTAACGGCCAAACATCTCAGCGAAACGGTCAAAGAGGAAACCGGTAAGACCGCCCTGGAAATAATTCACGAAAGGTTGTTGCTCGAAATGCAATACCAGCTGAAGTACAGCGCTTTGTCTGTAAAAGAGGCGGCCGGCTATTTTAAATTTGACAATGCTTCGCATTTTACCCGCTTCTTTAAACTGAAAACCGGGCTTACTCCTAAGGAATACCGGCAACTTCCGTAAAATTGGCTATTCTTTCCGCTGTTTGGAGATTGATGCCGCCTGAAAAACGGGCGACTTTTGTGGACAAATCTGAATATACACAGTATGGACACAAAAGAACAGACAGCGACAAATGCCGGTTGGACCGATTTGTTTGCGGAGAATAATAAATATAAAGCCATTGCGCTGGCATTGGGCGTTTTACTGCACGTGACCAACATTTATATTGTGGCCACCATTATGCCTTCTATTGTCCGGGAGATAGGTGGGTTAGCTTATTACGCCTGGAATACTACCATATTCGTGGTGGCCTCTATTATCGGGTCGGTGGTGTCGGCCCGTTTCTTATCGGCCAGCGGCCCCCGGAAGGCTTATCGCTGGGCCATCCTGCTTTTTGTGGCGGGAGCAATTATTTCTATGGCGGCGCCAACGATGTACGTATTATTGATGGCAAGAGCCGTGCAGGGGCTGGGGGGCGGACTGCTGTTCGCGCTTTCCTATGGCATGATCCGGATCATTTTTGAATCACGGCTGTGGGCCAAGGCCATGGCGCTGGTATCGGGCATGTGGGGCGTAGGCGCCTTTGTCGGTCCCTTTGTCGGCGGCATCTTTGCCGAATATGGCAATTGGCGTACAGCCTTTGCCGTTATCCTGGTCATCGGTATCTTGCTATTGGTGTTCACCGAATTTATCTTGCCCGCCAAACATGCGGCAGGCGCTAAAACACCGGTCCCTGTAGAGAAACTGCTGTTGTTATTATTATCTGCACTGGCAGTGTCCGTGGGCAGTGTCATGGAAAGCCTGGTGTATAATCTGGCGGGCCTGCTTGCAGCGCTGTTGCTGATTGTGTTGTTGGTGAGATCGGAGAGGGGCAGTAAGGTGAGATTGTTGCCTTCCGACGCTTACCGCCTGTCTTCTCCGCTGGGCATGGTATACCTGGTAATCGTACTGCTGGCGCTGGTGGCGGCGGTAGAGATATTTATCCCTTATTTCGAGCAAACCATACATGGCTTTACCGCATTGGAAGCCGGCTATCTGACGGTGCTGGTGGCATTGGGATGGTCTGCCGCTTCGATGGCATTTTCCGGCGTGAACTCCGCGGCCGTGATGAAGCTGGCGCTCATCGGCGCATTGCTGATGAGCGCCGGACTGGCGGGAGTGGCCTGGCTTTCCGGTATGGCGTATAGTACCTATGTGCTGGCAGGCCTCTGCGTTTCCCTATTGCTGATCGGCGCCGGCATCGGACTGCCATGGCCTCACCTGGTGGTTAGGGTGTTCTCACTGGCACCACCCAACGAAATTGAACTGACCTCCACATCTATTACGACCGTTCAGCTGATGGCCATGACTTTTGGCGCGGCGCTGTCCGGCCTTATTGCCAATGCCGGCGGCATGACGCACCCGGGCGGGGTTGCGGGCGCCATCAATGCGGCTACCTGGCTGTATGGCTGTTTTATTATTCCACCTGCGGTAGCGGCAACAATGCTGCTCACGAAAATGGATGTGAAGAAAACCGCGGTGACAGCACAAGAGATGGCGGAGATAGTATAGATCAAATTTGCACGGTGGCTCGTCAACTAATCGTATCTTGCTGTTCGTGATTTAAAATTGAGCAGCATGGAAAATTATTTTGAAAGCCCTTTTCGTGGTAAATTATTATCTGAACAGGTTACCAATCCTAATATTATCGTGGGCGCCTATAGTTATTACTCTGGTTATTATCACGGCCACTCTTTTGATGACTGTGCGAAATACCTGATGCCTGACAGAACGGATGTAGATAAGTTGATTATCGGAAGTTACTGTTCTATTGGCACTGGTGCTGCCTTTATCATGGCAGGTAACCAGGGGCACCGGCATGACTGGGTATCCAGTTTTCCTTTTTTCTATATGCCGGAAGTAGCTGCTTTTGAAGGCAGTATTGATGGTTTCAGGCCGACGGGTGATACAGTGATCGGCAACGATGTGTGGATAGGCACCGAAGCGGTGATCATGCCGGGCGTGAAAATAGGGCATGGCGCTATCATCGGCAGCAGGGCGCTGATCACCAAAGATGTGGCGCCTTACAGCGTAATGGGAGGCAATCCGGGCAAAGAAATACGGAAACGTTTCGCGGAGGAAGATATCGCGCGTTTGCTGGAAATGGAATGGTGGAACTGGCCGGACGACAAGCTGAAAGCTGCGATGCCATTGCTTTGCAGTAGTGATATCAAAGCATTGTATGATTTTTATAAAGCATAGTCACGATGAAAAGGACAGCATGGTTTGACCGGTCATTTCCGGCTATTACAGACAACGGCGTAATGCCGGACATCATTGAACGCCTCGCGGGCACACCTGCCCGCCTGGAGGAGCTGACCCGCGGTCTGGCGGAAGCGGTATTAGTCAATAAATCCGGAGAACAATGGTCTGTCAAGGAAGAAGCAGGGCACCTCTCTGATATGGAACCACTATGGTCCGGCCGGTTCGATGACTTTGTCAACGGGAAGGCGGAGTTACGTGTGGCGGACCTGACAAACCAACGTACGCATCAGGCCAACCACAACGCGACCGCGCTCGCAGAGCTGCTGCAGCGCTTCCGGGAGCAGCGGACATTGCTGGTGAAAAAGCTGCTCGCACTGGATGAGGCACAGCTGGATAAAACCGCGCTGCATCCACGTTTGAAGACGCCGATGCGCATTATTGACCTGGCATATTTTGTAGCCGAACATGATGACCATCATCTGGCAGGCATCCGGGAGAAGGCATCAGCCTAAAAATTTCTCCACGGCGTCGGTGAAGGTGAGCTGCCAATAACGTATCTTGACACCTGATAATAAAAAAGAAGTAACATGTCTGATTCAACAGCCCTGTCCGCGAAGGACCTTATCGCTCAATACGGCGGTATTGCACTGGATAAACAGAATGATCTGTCAGCCGTTATCGGCGATAACAACTGGACCGTCGACCTCAGCGAAGGGGTGATCAGCTTCGGTGACCAGCTGACGTTCCCTATCCAGATCATGGGCACTTTCTCCCATTCGTCTGAAACCTTCCTCTGGGGTTGGGCCAATACCCAGTCCGACCTCCCGGAAAACCTTTTGCAACAGGCAGCGCAACTAAAAGCCTACGGTGAAGAACATCAGTTGCCTTTGTTCACTACCGGCCAGTTTGAGTGTGCTATCAATGATGTACATTATATCGGACTGATAGCCTCCGGTATGTTTGGCTCCAGCGCCTACTATGTGGCGGATTATGGCAGCGGCGCGCTGCTGGTGACCATCAAAAGTGAAGTGGTCGACAAGGTGCGCACCGACAGCCCGCAACGGGTGTTGACTGTTTTTCCACAGCTGATTTCTTTATTTGAAATGGACCATCAACAGGCGCTGGCCAGCTATCTCAAAGCCAAGGCATTTGACGTGATCATGAAAGAAAAGGAATTGTCTGCCACCTACAACGGCAGTACCATTGTAGCCACGTTCGATGAGCTACACCGGCTCGCAAGCCTCAACGGCCAACTCTCCTAAAATACGGGTCCGGGAAAATTCCCGGACTTTTTTTATGCTGATATAAGGGTATTGTTCCATCATCGTGTATTAGTGGCAGTTAGTTAACAAACACTGGCCCCGCGCAGGCTGTATCACGAATATTTTATGATGATGGAACGTGCTTTTTATTATGCCATACTATGCTGGAAGGCTGCTGTCAGGCTCCTTTTCTTACCATGGTACCTGTTAGCGGTGACCGTGAAATTTTTAGGGAGATGTCTGCCGTTTGTCAACAGGAATAGTGCTGGAAGAAAGTGATGATTCCGCTTAGCTATTTCCGCCATGACAAACAACAAAACAGCCATTATTATCGGCGCCGGCCCTGCGGGCCTGACAGCGGCTTACGAACTGCTTACCCGTACAGATATTAAGCCTATTATCCTGGAAGCATCCGGAGATATTGGCGGTATATCCAAAACCGTCCGCTACAAAGGCAACCGTATAGACATCGGTGGCCACCGCTTCTTTTCGAAGTCAGACCGTGTGATGAACTGGTGGCTGCAAATCATGCCTATCGGCGCTCCGTCCGAACAGGTGCGTATCAGCTACCAGCGGAAAGAACGGACGCTTTCTGTGGCGGCTGAACAAAACACACCAAAAAATCCCGACCTGGTGATGCTGATCCGTGACCGTTTGTCCCGCATCTATTATCAGCGCAAACTATTCCTGTACCCGCTCACCATGTCTGTAAGCACCATCTCAAAGCTCGGCCTGTTGCGGCTTTGCAGGATCATGGTTTCGTATGGGTGTACCCGTGCCTTCTACCGGAAACAGGAAAAAACACTGGAAGATTTTTTTATCAAACGTTTCGGGAAAGTACTCTATAAGACTTTCTTCAAAGACTATACGGAGAAAGTTTGGGGAAAGCCCTGTAATGAAATAGATGCCGCCTGGGGACATCAACGGATCAAAAAATTGTCTGTCTCCAAAACCATTAAACATGCCCTGAAAAAAATGGCAGCGCCCAAAAAGCCGGCAGACATCCATCAGAAAGAAACGGAAACCAGCCTGATAGAACGTTTCCTGTATCCAAAATACGGACCGGGACAGCTCTGGGAAGAAGTGGCGGATCGCATCAAAGCCATGGGCGGGGAAATACACATGCACCAGGAAGTAAAAGGCATCCACCTGGAAGACGGTCGTGTTACCGGCGTGGAAACGGCCGCACAACGGTTTGAGGGGGATTACTGCTTCTCCACCATGCCGGTGAAAGACCTGGTGGCCGCCATGAAAGGCCCTGTGCCACAGCGCGTGCGTGATATCGCCGCTGGTCTGGAATACCGCGACTTTGTGACGATAGGGCTTCTGCTCGATAAATTGGTGATAGAACAACAACATGGCCTGATCAAAGACAACTGGATCTATATACAGGAAAACGATGTCAAAGTGGGACGGTTGCAGATCTTCAATAACTGGAGCCCGTTCATGGTCAGCGACCCGGACCGCGTATGGATAGGACTGGAATACTTCTGCAACGAAGGCGATGAATTGTGGGCCATGGACGACCAGCGCTTTATTAACTTTGGTATCGATGAGCTCCATAAAATTGGTATCATCCGGCGGGAGCATGTGAGAGACAGCACCATCGTGCGCATGAAGAAGACTTATCCCGCTTATTTTGGCACCTACCAGCAGTTTGATGAGCTGCGGGAATATACGGACACGGTCCGTAACTTGTTCCTTGTGGGCCGCAATGGCATGCATAAATACAACAATGCAGACCACTCTATGCTGACCGCCATGACAGCGGTAGACAACATCATACAAGGCGTCGCCAGCCGGGACAACATCTGGGGCATCAATACAGAACAGGAATATCACGAAGAAAAACAGGCAGTATGAAAAAATGGAAACAATACGATTATCTGATCTGCGCGCTGGTATTTGTGCTCGTTTCGCTGATATGGTCGCAGCTCTCCAACTACACCTGGGATGATGACGCCATCAGCCGCTTTCTGAACGTGCAGGACGCCGGCAAACATCCGAAAGAATTTCTTTCCTCCTGGAACAGGCCCTTGTTTGTGGTGTTGTTTTATTTGCCGGTGCAGCTTTTCGGAAGGATGGGTGTGGTGGTAACGATGGTATTGCTGACAGCAGGATCAGGTATTTTACTGTACAGGGCGCTCAAACATAAAGGCGTGCCGCATGCTGTGGTAGTCATGGTTTTCTTATTATTCCAGACATTTTTGTTTGGTATTTCCAGAGATGCGATGACAGAGCCGCTGGCCTCTTTTTTAGTCTGCCTGGGTATTTACTTTTTATACCGCAAACAGTTTGGCTGGTTTGCGCTGGTAGGAGGACTGCTGCCGCTGGCCCGTCCGGAAGGGGTGCTGTTCCTGCCTTTCTGGTTGTTCCCTTTGTTGCAGCAGCGGATGTACCGGTATATTCCTTTGCTGGGCGCCGGCCTGGCGGCATGGGGCCTGGGACTGTTCATATATACCGGCCAACCATTGGCGCTGGTGCAGGAGATGCTGTCCAGCGGTGAGAAGAAGAACCGTTATGGACATGTGGGTCTCACCCATCATATTGGCAAGTATGTGTACGTACTGGGCCCGGTGGCTTTTTTCTTTTTTCTCTGGGGATACCTGGAGCATTTAAAGAAGATGCTGGCTGATTATTTTATCGTGTTGCAGTTTACCGTTGGATTTCTGATCTATGTCATTTTCGCGGTGTATATGGACCTGGGACAGTCGGGCGGCGCCTTGCGCAACCTGATCACACTGGCGCCTTTTGCAGCCGTGATCTGCGTGTATGGTTTTAACTATTGGTGGGACATGTTTACAGTGCCTGCCGTTACAAAAAAGAATGTTAGGCCGGCGAGGCCCCGCGACCGCAAAGAGTTATGGGTATTCGTAGTGTTTATCCTGCTTGTGGCGTGGCTGAGTTTTACGAACGAATTGCATTTGCGGCAGACATATAACCCTGACAAGAAAGACTATACGATATTTAAAGCATTGGTGGTATGCTGTCTGCTGGCTGTTTTGCCGGTGTTCTCCAAAAAGAGAAAACCCCCGTATGGCATAGCTGCCGCGTTGTTGGTGTGGCAGGTGTTGTTTACGCTGTACTACGAAAATCCTGACAGTCATGGTAACCAGGAACGAGGGGGCATGAACGACATGACCGCCTTTGTGGGGAGTGGGCCGTTGCGGCAGCAGAAAGTGTACTGCAACCATCCGTGGTATTTCTGGGCTGCGGGGCGCCATCCTAATGACACTGTGCACACCGGTAGCATATCGGCCGCCGGCAAAGCGGCGATGCAGCCGGGGCAGCTGGTCATCTGGGAATCGCACTATACCGGTGAGAACTATACGAATATGCCGGTCAACGTCTTCCTGAATGACAGCACTTTTGCGCCTGTGTATGTCATACAGAACCGTGAGAGAGAAGCCCTGGCGGTGTTGTTCGTGAAGTTGTGGCCGCAGCCTGCGGACAATGACCGTTTCTTCGCCTCGCTGATGCAGGCATATCCGAAAGAAGAGCGCCTGTTGTATTTCAAAGGCGTGTATGAGCGTGACAGGAAGAAGGACGTGGCACAGTCAATAGCTGATTTTACCGCCGCGCTGGCGCTGAAACCCGCGGAGCCGGACGTGTATCTGGGCCGCGGTGTCAGCTGGCTGATGCTGAACGACCGTCCCAAAGCCTGTCAGGACCTGCAACAGGCCGCGATATTAGGTTCGCAGCAGGCGCCTCAGTTACTGAAAACATATTGTAAGTAGCCGGTAAACTGGACTACCGGTCCGTTTAATACTGGACTACTACTTGCATTGGAGAGACTGCTATTTTTGTAGTCTTATCTGGAGAAATGGAACAAGAAGAAAAACATATTATCGGAAACCTGTTTGAACATTGGGCGTACGTAGGGGAGCGGGCGGGACTGCTCACTACGGCGCCTTCCTATAAAGCCATCATGCCGGAAGGATCTGACTGGCCGCGGCGTGTATTCGATGTACAAAATACAACGGCACTGACGGAAATATCCACTCAAATCAAAGCGGGGCTGTTGCCCGATGCGGTCACCTTTACGGCATCTGTAGCCGAAGCTTTCGGACCACAGCTGGCCGCAGCAGGCTTTCAGCCTAAAATGACATTGCAGGGCATGATCATCTATCTGCGGGAAAACCCGCCGGGAGCGTGTTCTGACAAGATCGTTTTCCGGTTGGCGGAAAGTGAAGCAGACGCTCACACCTTCGCCACTATTGCAGCAGGCTCTTTTAATTATCGTGTAGACGGCGCCGTAGTGGCCCGTTTGCTTGGACAGGAAAATAAAATCAAAGTCTTTACCGGCACGGTTGATGGCGCTCCGGCATGTAGCGGGCTGATATACTATGATGAAGCCGGTAATGCCGGACTGCATTTTATCGGTACGCTGCCGGAATTCAGGGGCAAAGGCCTGGCCGCTGCGATGACAACGCGGTTGCTGCAGGAATGTGTGGAAGACGGCAGGCGTTACTGCGTGCTGCACGCTTCCAAAGCGGGGCTGCCCATTTATACCCGCCTTGGCTTTGAACCAGTGAAAGAGGTGATCACTTACGCACATACTATATAAAACCAATAATAAGAAGAAGGCTTCCCCCGTCTGAGGGAAGCCGTTATCTGAATGGGTTAGTAAGACAATTATCTGGCGGAAGAACCACCGTCGATCACATACTGGGCGCCGGATATAAACTGGCTGTCGTCAGATCCGAGGAACAGCACCAGTTTGGCGATTTCCAGCGGTTGTGCATAGCGCCCCAGCGGAATACCGGCAGCAAACATTTTATGCATCTCTTCCCCTTTGCCCGGCTCATAGCCCTCTTCAATGGAGCGCATCATCCGGTTGTCTACCGGTGACGGGTGTATACTGTTAACACGTATCTTACGGGGAGCGGCTTCCAACGCGGCTGTCTTCATAATGCCAAGGGTGGCATGTTTGCTGGTCGTATAAGCCACGAAGTTAGGCGATGCGCCAAGACCGGCCACAGAAGAAGTGATGATCATACTGGCACCATCGTTCATTTGCGGCAGCACATATTTACAGCCCAGGAAAACACCTTTGACATTGACGGCCATCACCTTGTCAAATACATCCTCAGGGAACTCGGTAATGGGTTTTACTACGCCTTCAATACCAGCGTTGTTAAAGAAAATATCAATCTTTCCGAACTTTTTGACGGCTTCCCGGGCATATCGCTCCACATCGGCGGCGACGGTAACATCAGCTGTAACATAGGCTGCATCAGGGCCCAGCCCGGATACCGCTTTTTGTAAAGCGGATTCGTCAAGGTCTACCAGTATTACCTTGGCACCTTCTTCAATGAATAATTTTGCGGTCGTCTGGCCGATGCTTCCTGCTCCGCCCGTGATAAGGGCTACTTTGTTTTCCAATCGTTTCATGACAATATATTTTTAAGATAATACCATCTCGACAAATAACAACAACAGGAATAGCAGTGTGTAGGAGGTAAATAAGCCCGCGGGGTAGTTTTCGATGAGGCAAATATACAACATAATGCCAGGGGCACAGGGCAGTTTACCGGAGTTTTAACGTTTTTGTAAGATATGGGAATAATAGTCTATGGTAATTGTCAATAGTTCTTTCTTATCTTAGTACAAAACCTATTTGAACATGAAATACAAAGTAATGTTGTGCGCACTGTTAATGACAGCCGGTCTGGCTGCGACAGCACAACCCCCGAAAGGAAAAGCGACCCTCAATACCACTTATGGTGCCGGTACTACGGCAGCCGGCGCTATAGATGCGTCCAAACTCCCTTCCCTGTTGAATAACGACACTGGTAAAGTTGCAGTGAAAATCAAAGCACAGGTGCTGGACGTATGTCCAAAAAAAGGATGCTGGATGCAGCTGAAAGTAAATGACAGCACCACGGCGTTTGTGAAGATGAAAGAGTATGCCTTCTTTGTTCCGCTCGATATCAAAGGAAAAACCATTGTGCTGGACGGCGAAGCCTATCAGCATATTACCTCAGTGGAAGAATTACAACACTATGCCAAAGACGCCAGGAAGCCGCAACAGGAGATCGACGCCATTACCGCGCCCAAAAGGGAAATAAGATATACCGCCAGCGGCATACGGGTAGTGGAATAAGAACAACCGCCGGTGGTATATACCGGCGGTGGAATAAAAATCAAAATAGCTATATGCAGGACAAAGCCTCAAAAAGGGCTACCATGCCAAAAGGAACGTCCATTATCCTGGACGACAGAACATTACAAACCAGTTACGCGACATTGCTGCCATTGTTGAAACCCGGTATGCATGTGCTGGACGTAGGTTGCGGTACCGGTGCTATCACCGCCGGCATCGCAGACATTGTAGGAGAACACGGAAGCGCTACCGGTATAGACGCCAACGAACACCTGATCGCTAAAGGACTGGAAGATCAAAAAGATGTGGCCAACCTGCAACTGCTCACGGCTGACCTGTACACCTGGCAGCCCCACAGAAAATATGATGTGATTGTTTCAGCACGGGTATTACAATGGCTGAATGATCCGCTGGCGGCGCTGCTGCGCTTCCGCGAATTGCTGGTGCCCGGCGGTTATGTGTCTATCCTGGACTATAACCATACAAAACTGGAATGGGACCCCGCCCCGCCGGCCAGTATGCAGCGCTTCTATGATGCCTTCCTCCGGTGGCGCGCAGATGCGGGAATGGACAACAAAATAGCGGACAATCTGCCGGCACTTTTTGAAAAAGCAGGTTACCGCAATATCCAGTCCTATAACGCAGATGAAAAGTACAGCAGGGCGGAAGCCGGCTTCACCAATAAGGCGGCCATCTGGTCAAAAGTGGCGGAGCTGAGAGGCCCGCAGGTGGTGGAACACGGGTTCATCTCCGAAGCTGAAAGACTACAGGCCATCGAAGAATATGATGCCTGGACGCTCCAGTCGGCGCAGTCCATGACCATGAAGCTGAAAGACGTACAAGCCAGCCTTTAACAGGGCTGATCATGATAATAACGGCCCGCCGGTAACACCGGGGGCCGTTATCTTTTTATCTACTGGTTTCCCGGTATTTTTGGTGCTGACCCTTCTTCATGTAAGGATATTGTAGCATTTTTACAAAAACTGTAGTGCCCATGTCGCTGATGAATGACAATATCGTCCTCGCCATTGTTGATGACCATCCTATCGTGATCGAAGGATTAAGGACGCTCCTGAAAGAAGAACCGCAGATATCCATTGCAGGCAGCTTTACGCGTGGCAAAGACTTCATGGACTTTTTACAACACAACAGAGTGGACCTGGTATTGCTGGACATCATGCTGCCCGACACCAGCGGAATGGACCTTTGCCGGGATATAAAAAAGCTGTCGCCGGAAACAGTCGTGCTGGCGTTAAGCAACCATACCGAACGCAGTATCATCCTCCAGATACTACAGAATGGGGCCAGCGGCTACCTCGTAAAGAACGTCTCCTCCACGGAGTTGCTCAACTGCCTGAAAGAGGCGCTGAAAGGAGAGATCGCTTTCAGCAGGGAAGTAAAGGAAATTATTACCCGTCCTTCACAACATGAATTCAAACAGGTACCTGCATTGACCAAACGGGAAAAACAGATATTGCAATTGGTGTCACAGGGCAAAACCACGCCTGTGATGGCGCAGGAGCTGAATGTAAGCCCGTTGACCATCGAAACGCACCGCCGTAACCTGTTGCAGAAATTTGATGTGAAAAATGTGGCGGAACTTATCATGGCCGCTGTTCAGCATAAAATGATCACCGGGTATTGACCCGTGCCCCTTTCTTCTGTTTATTCGGCAGTATGCATAACAGAATTTTTTTTCTACTTTGTACGCGCTGAATGCTACGTATGAAGAACTTTCCATTTTTATCCGGATACTCCCGGTGTATAGCAGTATTCCTGCTATTATGTTTACCCGCTGCAACATGGGCCCAACGTTATGTATCGCTGGAAGGCGCGCCTTTGCAGAAAGGCAACCCTGTAGAAAAAGACGACCTTGTCCATCTCGTCAGGCAACCATTGCTACAGTTGTTTCCCGCCAGCCACAGACCGGCGAAAGGCACGGTGTTACTGTTCCCCGGCGGCGGATACGAGGTGCTGGCCGTTAAGTCGGAAGGAAGCCTGACTGCCGCCTTTCTCAATAAACTCGGATACGATGTGGCCATGCTGGAGTACCGTGTGGCGGCAGGCCCGGATACCCGCAAGCTCGCGCTGGCAGACGCCCTGAAAGCCTGGCAGCTGTTGCAGGACAAAGCCGGTAAACTGGGGCTGCATAATAAAACACTGAGCATGATGGGATATTCCGCCGGCGGGCATCTGGCTGCCAGCGCCATGCAACAGCTGCCACTGGCAGCCCAGCCACATAACCTCCTGCTGATATATCCGGCCTATCTCCACGAAACGCGTCCCGGCTCCGTATATCCGGCAGTGTTACCGCCGCCGGTGCTGCACTCCCGGCTCTTTACCCTTATCGCCAAAGATGACAACCAGGAGTGGGTCAACAGCTGCATACAATATGGCAAGGTCTGGAAAGGCTACGACGGCAAAGGCCGTTACGAACTGCTGCCCGACGGTGGCCACGGCTTCGGCATGGAGAAGCCATTGCGCGGCGCTGCGGCAAATTGGCCGGCATTGTTACAGGCCTTCCTGGAAAAACCGGACACCCTGTCATCCGGTGTGAACACGGCTGCTGTGCCCACAGAAGGGGACAACCATAAACGTCACGACCAGAAGTTGAAGGAAGTCGCCTCCCAACAGTACGACCTGATCATGATCGGCAATTCCATCACCCATAACTTTGAAAAGACAGCCTATCAACCGGTATGGAACCAGTTCTTTGCGCCCCGCAAAGCGCTGAACCTGGGCTTCAGCGGCTATCGGACAGAGAATATCCTCTGGAACCTTGAACACGGTGAGCTGAAAGGACAGTCACCGAAAGTGGTGACGCTGGAAATAGGTACCAACAATATCGATGAAAAAAATTACCCGGTGCGTCATACCGCCGGCCAGCTGGCAGGCGGTATCAAGGCTATCGTGCAACTGCTGCGCGAAAAATTACCTGATACAAAGATCATCCTGCTGCGTTGTTTCCCGGGCAGCTATGACGGGCCTAATCCCACGTCGCACCGGATGATACTGGACCGGGCATCTGAACTGGTGTCCAAACTGGCAGACAACCAGCATATATTTTATTGCGATGTAAACCATGTGTTCCTTAACCTCGATGGCACCATCCGGCAGGACCAGATGCCCGACTGGCTGCATCCCAGCCCGGCCGGCGCCCTGGCCTGGGCCAAAGCCATGGAACCGCTGTTGTCACAACTGATGAATGATCACAGCCGGGACACCGCCTTGCCGGCGAATACGGCCATTATCCCCGTCCCAAAACTGGAAAATGACAGCTACGACTGGTGGGCCAGGCATACGGAAGTGTTACGCATAAAGGATTCCATCGATCCTGAAATTGTCATGATCGGCAATTCCATCACCCATTTTTTTGGCGGCTATCCCTTACTGAGGAGCGCCGACGGGCAGCTGCGTAAAGCCAATGGCCCCGAAGCCTGGGCAGCATTGTATGGCAGTCATCGGGTACTGAACCTGGGTTTTGGGTGGGACCGGACACAGAACGTATTGTGGCGGCTGGACCATGGGCAGCTGGACGGGCTGCATCCCCGCACCGTGGTGCTGTTGATCGGTACCAACAACACCAGTCAGACCAATAACGCCCGCGCCAATACGCCGGCGGAAATTGTGGAGGGCATTGCCGCAGTCTGTGGCCGCATCCGTTCCAAAGTGCCTCAGGCTAAAATTGTGCTGATGGCGATTTTCCCGCGTGAGCAAAAGCCCGATCATCCCCGCAGGGCGGTCATCAATGAAACCAACCGGTTGTTGGCAGCATTTGCGGCAAAGGAAAATATTCGTCTTGTGGACATCGGCCCGAAAATGCTGACGCCGGACGGAGTCGTGCTGAAGGAAATCATGTATGATTTCGTTCATCCGACAGAGAAAGGCTATCAGATCTGGGCAGAAGCACTAAAACAGGAAGTGTTTTAATGGCAGACACGACAACTTCGGGCACGTTAATTGTTGCGGCATAAACCACCGCTAACATATTAAGAAATTGATTATGAAGAGAATAGTTACCCTGATTGTTGTCCTGCTGTATGGTTATACCGGTTTTGCGCAGTTTAGTGATTCCACGCACTATCTGGTGAAATATGCTTCAACAGGGTCTATTAACCGCACCAACGATGGTAACTCTTATTTGTTGAATAATAACTTCGGCTTTAAAGTCAGTAAGAAAAAGGTCTCGCTCAATGCCGGGGCCAGTTATGTGTACGGTAAAAACAATGCATCGCTGACCAACAATGACGTAGCGGCAGCAGTGGATTTTAACCTGTATACCGATACGGCCCAGATTTATTACTGGGGATTGGCCAACTACGACAGAAGTTATTCCCTGAAGATCAATAACCGCTTCCAGGGCGGCGTAGGGGTTGGTTATGACCTGATACGCCGTCCCAATGCCATACTGAATATTACGGACGGGTTGCTGTTTGAAAACAGCGACCTGTTCCTGCATGACACCATTCAGGATATCTACAGTACCGTGCGTAACTCCTTCCGGGTACAGTATAAATGGACCATCCGCAATATGATCGTGTTTGAAGGCAGCAACTATTTTCAGAATTCATTGATGCACGGGGACGACTATATGATCCGGTGTGTGAACAGCATGTCTATCAAACTACGCAGCTGGCTGAGCCTCACCGCCGCGATGACATACAATAAACTGAACCGTACCGACAGGGAAAACCTGTTGTTCAACTACGGCGTCACTTTTGAGAAGTATTTCTAGCAGGCTAAAATACCAGCATCCTTCAGCAATTTGCTATCAACAATATACCGGTAATGGGAATATCTTGGAGTTGTTCTGTAAATACCCGGCTGTATGAAACACCTTATTTCCATGTTATGTACCGGCCTGTGCGCCGTTACTCACCTGTATGCCTATACGGGCAACAAAGACACTGTTACCGTTAATTATGCTGCTATCGCCGGTGCTGCGGACCTGGACTACGCCAGGCCGGTGCTGCGTTCCGAAGAAGGGATGCCGCTGGGCAACGGCCGTATGGGCACGCTGGTATGGACCGTGCCTTCCTCTCTTAAGTTTCAGTTGAATCGGGTAGATGTATTCGGCAACAGCTCTGCGTCCAACAGCTTTTTTGAAAGAAACACAGACTATTGCGGCGGTACCGGCTACATGGACGTGGACTTCGGGCAGGACGTGTTTTCGGCGCCGGCATTTCACCAGCATTTATCCTGTTATGAAGGACTGAGTACAATTTCCGGGCGGAACGTGTCTGCCCGGGGGCTGATATGGGAGCGGGAAGATGTGCTGGCACTGGAGATCAGCGACCGGCGTACCACGTCGCTGCCGGTGACGACGGAACTGCGCATGCTGCGTATGCCCGTTGCCCGTACCGGAAGCCATGTTGCAACGTCCAGACTGCGGCAGGAAGGAGATTATATTATACTCACACAGGAATTCCGGGAAGATGGTTATTACTGCAGCAGCGCATTGGTGGCGGCTGTCAGTGGCCGGCCGGTGGAGGCGGAGCAGAACACTGCCACGTCCGTCAGACTGAGAACGTTGCCCGGTGGTCCGGATTTTACCATATATAGCGCTACTGCGGCCAGCTTTGACCCTTCAGAAGATGTGGTGAAGACCGCAATAGGGAAACTGGAAGCGGCGCGGAAAAAGGGCTTTGCAGCATTATTAAATGATAACCGTGACTGGTGGCGGAAATTCTGGCAGCGTTCCTATATACAGCTGCACAGCGACGATGGACAGGCGGATTATGTAGCACAGCATTACGCCTGGTACCTGTATATCATGGGCAGCAGTTCCCGTGGTAAGTACCCGGTTAAATTCAACGGCATGTTATGGTCTACCAACGGCGACGAGCGGAAATGGGGCCACCTGTACTGGGGCGCTAATCAAAGTTGCCTGTACAACGCTTTGTTCCAGACCAACCACACCGAACTGCTGGACCCTATGTTTGACATGTACAGCAGGGCTTATGATTCCTATGCGCTGGCGGCGCGGCAACAATGGGGCAGCAAAGGTATTTATATCCCGGAAACGACCGGCTTTGACAATACGCCGGCATTACCGGACAGCATAGCCGGCGAAATGAGAGATCTTTACCTGGTCAGAAAGCCCTGGGAGCAACGTTCTCAGAGCTTTAAAGATTACGCCTACACGCAGATGCCTTTCCTGAGCCGTTGGAACTGGAAAAAGGATGAAGGCTGGAAGAACGGCCGTTGGCATACCGGCAGTAAAAGCAACAGTACGTTCGGACATGTGAGCCACATCTTTTCCCGTGGCGCTAAAATAGCCTACCAGTACTGGTTGCGCTATGAATATACGCAGGACACCGCCTGGTTGCGTCAGCGGGCGTACCCTATGCTGAAAGGCGTAGCGGAATTTTACCGCAATTTCCCCAACGTCCGGAAGGAAAAAGATGGCCGGTACCATATCTATCATATCAATGATAACGAATCCATATGGGACGGGCATAATACGGTGGAAGAGATATCCGCCATGCGCGGTATTTTTCCGGTAGTGATCAAAGCCGCACGGCTGTTGCAGACAGACAACGACATGCTGCCCGTATGGCAGGAGTTCCTGGACCATTTATCACCGTTGCCCCAGGTGAAAGAGAACGGCAAAACCACCTGGAGCCGTTCCCTGCTACCGGTGCTGCAGGGCAATCCGTCGTGGCATCCGGATGGCAACACTATGCCGGTGTGGTTCTTCGACCTCTGCACCCTTGAAAGCGACCGTGATATACAGCAAACCGGGAATGACACGTACAATACCTATTTTGATAACGGCATCGACAGTACGGTGGGCATATATGTGCTCTCCAAACTACCAGCCACAGGGGCTTTGCTGGGAAGGCCGGAAGCGGTGCAGTATCTGGTGCCTAACCAGTTGCGCCGCCGTAAAAATGAAACCGTGCTGGCCAATCGTATGGACCTGAGCGAGGGGTATCAGACAACGAACGTGCAACGGCTGGGAAGGGCCGCAGAAGCGCTGCAGCTGGCATTGTGCCAGAGTGTGCCCGCAGGCCCGGGACAGGAAAATGTGATCCATGTGTTCCCGGCCTGGCCCCGATCATGGGACGCGCAGTATGCCCTGTTGTGCCGGGGAGGCTTTGTGGTGACCAGCGCCATGAAGCAGGGCAATATCCCTTTTGTGAAACTGGAAGCCACACAGGGAGGAGTTTGTAAAATACGCAACCCCTGGAAAGGCGCCGTGGCGCTATACCGCCAGGGTAAAAAGACACAGGTGCTGAAAGGTGAACTGCTGTCTTTTGCCACTGCAAAAGGAGAGGAGGTGACGTTGCAACGGGAACGGTAGTACGAAAGTGTAACGGTCACTCCATTGCACAACAGCCCCATCAACTACATCAAATAATTTCCAAACAATCAAAATACATTGAACATGGAAAAAGATGTGTTATTCATACAAGGTGGAGGTAACGGAGGCTACAAAGCAGACAAACCATTGGTGGCTTCCCTGCAAACTGCATTGGGACGTAATTATATTGTACACTACCCACAGATGCTTCCGGATGAAACTGCGCCTGATTTTGGACCGCAATGGTTGCAGCAGATTGGCAACCAGATTGCCGCCAGGAAAGAACTTATTTTAGCAGGACATTCACTCGGGGCTTCCATGTTATTGAAATTTCTTTCTGAAAACGGCACGCCAAAGAGCATCGCCGGACTTTTCCTGGTCGCTCCGCCATTCTGGAGCGGTGCTGAGGATTGGGTACAACCGCTTAAGCTACAGCAACATTTTGCCAATAAACTGCCTAAAGAACTTCCTGTTTTCTTTTATCAATGCGAGGATGATGAGGTGGTGCCATTTGACCACTTCAAACGCTATCAACAACACTTACCATGGGCGGTTTTTCGTGAACTGCCCGTTGGAGGACATCAGTTTAATAATGATCTGTCATTAGTAGCGACCGATATCGAAAAACTGTAAACATTAAAGACTGTCGTGAAAAAAGTGATCGTGCCACCAATTGAAAGATGGTACACACACGCCTTTTTACCAAAAGAGATGATCATGATAAGTCTTTGATTGTCAGTTTTGTCTCCTCTTTATAAATAAATAATATTAATAAATTAAAATAAAATATATATTTGAGCGGAAATAACTAAGCCCTATCCCTATACCCATGTGTAAAAAGCACTGTTGCCTGGCAGCATTGTCTGTCCTGTTGTTGCTGTTAACTTCTACTGTCGCACTGTCACAAGCCCTGGACCAGCTGGGCGTAAAAAAAGGAGTGACCATGAGTGGCTCCATCAGCGCCAGTACTACCACGTACACGGCCAGCGGCATCGACAGTCGCCGTGATCCGTTTGCCTGGTACCTTAACGGCAATCTCAACATCAACCTGTTCGGCTATGATATGCCCTTTTCTTTTAGCTACAGTAACCAGGGCCGCAACTATTCCCAGCCGTTCAACCAGTTTCGTTTTGCGCCGTCCTACAAATGGGCGCGTGCTTACTTCGGCACCACCAGCATGCAGTTCAGCAACTACACGCTGGCCGGCCATATGTTCGATGGCGTAGGGGTGGAGCTGACACCCGGCAAATGGCGCGTATCAGCCATGTACGGCAAACTGCTGAAAGCAGTGCCTTTTGATGTGCTGAACCCGGAGAGCTACAACCGCGCGGCATTTGAACGTATAGGCTATGGCGTGAAGATGGGATATGAAGATAACGGTAACGCCTATAGCATATCACTCTTTAAAGCGAAGGACAAGGCATCTTCTATTCCCTATATCCCGGACGACGCCACCATTACGCCGCGTGAAAACGTGGCCATGGCTTTTAACGTCCGCCAGAACCTCCTGAAACGGGTTTTCGTGGATGTGGAATATTCCGTGTCCGCTCTCAATCGCGACACCCGTTCTGAAAAGAACGCGTTCGACAGCAGCAGAGGCACTTCCAACTTCCTTGGCAAATTCCTGTCGCCTACGGGCAGCACCCGCTACTTTGACGCAATACAGGCCGGACTGGGGTACACCGGAAATTTCTACACCATACAACTGCGGTATGAAAGGGTGGCACCGGACTATGTCACCCTGGGGGCTTACAACGTAGTGAACGATATGCGCAACATCACCGTGGCGCCAACTTTCCAGCTCTTCGGCGGAAAGGTGAACATCGCCGCCAATGCCGGTATGCAGGTGAATAACCTTGACAATAGCAAAAACAGCGATGCACAACGGGTGGTGGCCAACGTTAACGCGAATATTGTACCGAATGAGCACTGGGCCATCAACGGCGGCTACTCCAACTTCAGCAATTACACCCGCGTACGGCCGCTGATAGATCCTTACTTCACGAATCCGCTGGACACACTGGATTTTTATCAGGTCAACAACAGCTATAACGGGATGATCATGTACCGCACCGGTACTAAACAAGTGCAGCATTCCATCTCCCTGAACTCATCCTATCAATATGCCAGCGATAAAAGCACCGCTAAAGATGCTGCTGAAAACCTCAGCAAATTTTTTACATCTAACCTGAGCTATTCCTACAGCCTGCAACCACGGGCGCTGTCGCTCAGTGGCGCATTAAACTTTTACTGCAATACGGCCGCTGGACTGAATACCACCTTCATGGGGCCCAGTGTAAGCGCCAATAAACAATACCTGGATAAAACCCTTCGTACAGGCGTTACCGCTACCTACAATATTACGCAGGCTTCTTCCCAAAGTACCGGCGTAACCAGCAACAGCAACAGCAGCGTGTTCAACACCGGCCTGACGGTCAACTATTCACCCAAACCTAAAACCCAAAACGACGCTGTGGGCACGGACAGTAAGCGAAGACTGTTGAACAACAAAAGGACGCACAACGTCGGGGCATCTGTCATGTGGCTGCTGCGCAGCGCCAGTGGCACGCAACCGGGATATAATGAGTTGACCAGCACGCTTAACTATACCTATTCATTTTGATAACGGAAACCGCCCCCGCTCATGAGAAAGATCTGCCTATACCTTTTGTTAAACACCTTCCTCCAGGGGCTGTGCCAGTCAGTGTACAGTCAAATCAATGAAAACGTTTTACTGCCCCAGCCGGTTACCTATTACCTCAACGTCAGCAATACAACACCTGTCAGTGGTACACTGGCCATGGGTATTTATGGTAATCCCGACAGGTATCCGCTTGTTGGTAATTCGCCTATCGGTAGCGGGAGCACCTACAAAGGGACGACCAATTATACACCTCAGTTAGACTTTTATATTAATGGCGCTGCATCGGAGGCTTTTTCACTGGAGAACGGTTATCCGGTAGACCAGGCATGGATTCAGTCGGGACGGGATTTCCCACAGGCCTATGTGTCAAAGAACGGATATCAGGTAAAACTGATGTATGTGATGATAGCGCCTAACGCCGTGGGAGCAGCCTCCAATGATATCTGTGGTGATCAGCTCACCAGTATTACATCACCAGGCAACTGGGACCTGTTTCCCATTCCTAACCTGGGCGAAATGGCCGTGGAATGGCAGTATAGCCTTGGACAGCCCAACGATTGGACAGATTTACCTCCCTCAGAATATGGTTTTACTACGTATTACGAATACCGGTTCATCCCGGTAAAATTGTTCCCGCAGATCGCTGCCGGGACAACTAACATCACTTTCCGTTGCCGTGCCAGAATTAAGTACGGCAACGTTTTGTGTTATTCTCCTTATTCGCCGGGCACGAAAGTGATCACTTTCCAGCCGCCGGCACCTAAAGTGGATGGCGGCAAACTGACTGTCGTACCTAACTGTCCCGGACAAACGAATGGGACCGTGACACTGCCTGCCAGCGCTATTACCAGCGGCTTTACGGAGATGCGCTGGATATTGCGCAAAGGGACCAGCAATATACCGTGTGATCCCGGTTTGTCCGGTCCGGTGTCTACCTGTGGCGACCAGCAGGACTGGAGCCAGGGTAAAGTACCGGTAGCAGGAGGGATATCCATCACTAATATCCCTAAGGGTGAATATACTTTATGGGTGATCAATCCTTCCGCTAATGCAGGGAACTGTTTTACACCGGTACCTGTGACAATGACTGAATTAACGGAGTTATCAGAAAGCCTGGGCACGACTACAAATGTGAGCTGTTTCGGTGGCAGTGACGGCGCCATTGCGGTGACGGCTGCCGGTGGCAACGGCACTCAATCCGGTTACTTTTTCACCCTGAAAAAAGACGGTAACATTTTCCGCACAGAGCAACGGGCTGCCGCCAACACCATGAACTGGACCGGGTTGCCCGCCGGTTCTTATGTGGCAGAAGTAAGAGACGGCACCTGTAACGCCATCAAAACCGTCGCTACCACCATCACCCAGCCACCACAGGTAAAAGGCCAACTGACACCGCAACATCCTGCCTGCATCTCTCCTGGCAATGGCAGTATCAGTGTTGTGGCTGATCCGGGCATTACCAACTATCAGTACAAGCTGTATAAAGGTGCTGCGCTGCTGCAACAGAGCGCTGTCACCACTTCCAGGAACTATACCTTTTCGGGGTTGGCCAATGGCGACTACTCGGTGGAAATACTGAACATGGATTATCCCACCTGCACCGGCTGGATTAGTACCGTGAGCCTGAACGCCGTACCCCCGTTGACGTTAACACAGGATGCGCTTAATATGGTCACCTGTTTTGGTGGAAGTGACGGTTCGCTGAAATACTCCGCTGGTGGCGGTTCGGGTAGCTATATGTTTCTGCTGCAACGCACCGGTATGCCCACGGTGAGCAACAGTACGGGATCTTTTAACGGACTGACCGCCGGTACCTATACTGTTACTCTACAAAATAATGTGCCCGGTTGTAACGACGCGACCTCTCAACCGGTGACTATCACAGAACCACCAGTGCTGCAAGTCAGCCTGCAATCTGGCAATATCAGCTGCAACGGCGCGCAGGACGGTATCGTGAAAGCATTGGCCAGTGGCGGATCGGGACTCTATAGCTACAAATGGGAACAACTGAAAAACGGCGTCTGGACCACCAATCCTTTCTGGTTTGACAGCGACACCAAAATAGATGCACTGAGTGCCGGCACCTACCGTGTAACCGTTTCCGACAGTAAATCCACCAACTGTTCTGTACAGTCTGGTGTGGTGACTATTACCGAACTTCCAGCTTTACAGTCTGGCGGAGTAACCATTACGCCGGCGGTCTGCCTGGCAGACGGTGCTGCCATTAATATCTCCGCCAGCGGGGGAGATAATACCTATACTTATTTTTATACCCTGAACGGGACCGACTATACGGCGTTTACACCCGGCAGCAGGGTACATACGGCCGGCAGCTACCATTTCCGTATCAAAGACGGTAAAGGTTGCATGCTGGACCTGCCCAATGCCTATAATGTGGACCTGCCGGCGGCAGCATTGGGTTTTACCACACAGTTGTCGGCCTACAACGGATTCCAGGTTTCCTGCAACGGTGCGGCAGATGGTAAAATTACCATCATGGCGACAGGCGGTAACGGTGGTGCTTATACGGGTTATCAATATAAACTGAACAACGGCGCCTATCAACCGTCAAACATATTCTCCGGTTTAACCGCTGGTACCTATGCTATCAGCGTAAAAGACGCCCGAGGATGTGAGGCTTCCGGTAGCATAAGGCTGGCGCAGCCACAAATGAGCATCAACGCCACTAAGCAGGATGTGACCTGCTTTGGCCAGTCTACCGGCAGCATCACCACCAATATCATGGGCGGCGCGGCACCTTACCGCTGGCAGATCAACGGTACCAATATCACTGGCGCTACAGCAACCAACCTGCCGGCCGGCAACTATGCCCTGCATATCACAGATGCCAACGGCTGTACTAAAGACACCACGCTGACGGTCCTTCATCAGTACCCGGCACTGGCCTTTACGGCCGCTACGGCAACGGATATACAATGTTTCAACACTACCGGCAGTATTGCCATGAACGCCACCGGTGGCGATGGCAGCTATCAATACCACCTCAGTACAGATAACTGGGCCACCGCCAAACCTTATACCAGCGGCGCCGCACTGAATGCCGGCGTGTATGCGCTAAAAGTGACAGACAATCACGGTTGTAGCCTGACTTACAACAAACAGCTTACTATCACCGCACCGCCGGCAGTGCTGGCGCTTTCCGGTGTATTCTCAGACTACAACGGGTATAATATTTCCTGCGCAGGTGGAGACAACGGTTCCGTGCAACTGAACGCCACCGGCGGTAATGGCGCTACCTACAACGGCTATACGTATGCAATAGATAACGGCGCTTTTGGCCCGGCTTCCCTGATAACAGGTATCAAAGCGGGCATGCACACGTTCACCGTAAAAGACGGCCGCGGCTGTACCGCCACCCTCAATTACAGGTTTACCGAATCTGCGCAGGCGTTGACCATACAGCTGGTGAGCAAACAGGATGTACGTTGCGCGGCCATTCCGGGCGGCAGCATTACGGTGGCAGGCAGTGGCGGCACAGGTGCCCTGCAATACAGCCTGAACGGCACCGATTGGCAGGCCACGCCGGTGTTCTCCGGTCTTACTGCGGGTAATTATACCGTCACTGTGCGGGATGCCAATAGCTGCGGTAACACGCTGGCAGTACAAGTGCTTTCTGTGAACCCTGCTATTACTGTAGATAATATTACCAGCAACGATATTATTTGTTTTGGCACGACTGGCGCTATTTTAGTACAGGCCCATGGCGGCAGCGGTCAACTGACAAATGAATACGCCATGAACGGTGGCGCCTATACGGCTTTTACCAACGCAACGCCTCTGGGCGCAGGTGACTATACCATCCGGGTGAAGGACGCCATCGGATGTTATTCCTCTGTAAGCAACGTAGTATCTATTACCGCGCCTGCAGCGCCTTTATCAGCAACAGCCATCGTTTCTGACTTCCACGGAAGGCAGATATCCTGCTTCGGCCTGTCGGACGGCGCTTTCAGCTTCATTACTTCCGGTGGCAACGATGGCGGATACCAGGGATATCTGTACAGCATTAACGGCGGCGCCTATACGGGGACATCACAATATACCGGTATGGCGGCCGGCAGTTACGCTGTGAAAATAAAAGACGGCCGCGGTTGCGAAATCACTAAAAATATTCTACTGCAGCAGCCGGCAGCACCGGTATCGCTCACGGTGTCAGATATTACCCATCTGGCCTGTGGCGGTATACCTACCGGCAGCATCACGCTGCAATCAACAGGCGGCACTACGCCTTACGCCTATACGATGAACAACGGCGCGCCGCAGGCGTCGCCAACATTCAGCTCCCTGCTGGTAGGTAATTACACCCTGGAGGTAAAAGATGTGAACGGTTGCGCAGCAACCATAGTTACCACGGTGAAAGAAATGTATCCGCCGGTAACCGCCACGGCTACGGTGACGCCTGTACGTTGTTACGGCGAAGCTAGCGGCACTATTGTATTGCAGCCGGCTGGTGGTGATGGCAACTATAACTATCAATGGAATAACGCAGGGGTGAGCGGCGCGCAGGCGCAAAGCCTCACCGCGGGAAACTATACCGTCAAAGTGACGGACGGCAAAGGCTGCGGCCAGTCTTACAGCTACGAGGTAACACAACCGGCGGCACTGGGCCTGACCGTCAACGGTTCGCAGATATGCGACGGTGTAGACGACGGCACGGTGGAAGCTATTGTGCAAGGCGGGACCCGGCCTTACCAGTATGCGCTGAACAACGGCGCCTGGGGGGAGGGCAACAGCTTTGCCAACCTCCCGGCGGGAGCGTATACCCTCAAAGCTCAGGATGCCCGCGGTTGCGGCGCTACCGGTACAACTACCATCACTAAACGAAATGTGAAGCCGGACGTCAACTTCCTGGTAGCATCCCGGAAAAATGCTTTCGATACGCTGGTGATCAAGGAGATCAGTCTCCCGGCGCCGGACCTGGTCAGCTGGACTTTCGATCCGCAGGCGATTCTGCTGGGCTATGACCGCGGTACGCCACTGGTCCGCTTTACCACCGCAGGTACTTACTGGGTGGCCATGAAAGCCACTTTCGGGGAGTGTACCTATCAGGTGCGCAAAGATATCCAGATCAACGCTTACGACCCGCTTGCCGGGCCATCATACAGTGTGCCCGTTTCCGTGATAGATACCGTGATGTTGTCGCCCAATCCGAATGACGGCAATTTCCGTTTCCAGATAAAACTGAAACGTAAACAGCAGGTGATAGTGACCGTCTTCGACCTGAATGGGCGTATCCTTGTGAAGCAGCCTTATAGCCCTGCCTTGCAGATAGACGACCGTATCGCGCTGGGCAGTGTCAACAACGGCATCTTCATCCTGAGGGTAGTCACCGAAAATGAGAGCAGGGACGTACGGTTCATTATCAGTCATTAAAACATTTTATCAACTATTATAATCAGCATCCGCGGTATGCCTAACCTATTCCGTTACTTATTGAGTTATCTGTTGTTGATCTGTATCTGTCAGACGGCGGCAGCGCAGCAGTACCCTGTTACTGCCAGCACACAGATTATCCCGCCGTACAGTGTTTACCTCCCGGACTATGTGGTGCCGGGAAGTGACAAGCTGCGGGTCATCCTGGTGCAGAACGACCTGACCAAACCGTCCTACGATGTGAGACTGCAGATGACAGTGGAGCGGAACGGCGCACTGATCATGCGTACAGCACCGGCTTTCACGCCACGGCCGCTCACCCTGAGCGCAGGGGTGCCTACCATCATCAGCGGCACCGACCTGGCTGATTATCTTAATACCAACAACATCGAATTCAGCGGAGGGTTTAGCCGTGACAGTTATGAGCGCACCCGCTCCCTGCCGGAAGGCTCTTACCGCATCACCTTCACGGCCTTCGACTATCGACGGCCACAGGTGCAGGTGAGTAATGCCGGTGCCAATATCTTTTTCTTCCAGAAAAGCGATCCTCCTTTGCTGAACCTGCCCATCTGCGGCAGCCGCGTAGAGAAAAGAGACCCGCAGTTTCTCACTTTCAGCTGGAGCAGCCGTAATACGCCCAATCCACTGGAAGGAGGGGGAACCGAGTATATCTTTTCCCTTTATGAGATCAAACCGAAAAACAGCAACCCGGATTACATTGTACGCAGTACCCGGCCGATTTATACCATTACTACAGATAACACCACAATCCCCTATGGCCCCGGAGAACCGGCGCTTACAGACAGCATGGAGTATGTCTGGATAGTGCAGGCACGCGATAAAAGTGGCCGTGATATGTTCAGCAACCAGGGCTTAAGCCAGAGCTGCCGTTTTACCTATCTGGGCAATAATCCCTTTGAGACCAACAAAATCAGTAAACCGAAACTGTCAGGCGAGGCTACCGGCGAAAGGACCATGAAGCTGCAATGGCCCGCAGCACCTGCCAGCGCGGCCTACCGGGTAGAAGCCTATAGGGTGCAGTACCGTGCCGTCAAAAAAGACGGTGTGGAATTCGACTGGCAAACTTCAGAGTCTCCAACCGATACCGCGCTCAATGTACATAGCCTGGAGCCGGACCGAAGCTATGAAGCCCGTCTGCAATGGCGGGTGGCCGGCGTTTACGGTCCATTCAGTGACGTAGTAACGGTGACGACTAAACCGCTGCGTACGTTCACCTGCGGCGACCCTGCATTATTGCAGGCGCCACAAAACAACGCACCGCTGCCTTCCGCCTCCCGCGGCGCTATTTTCCGTATCGGGCATTTTGATGTGCTGGTGAGTGACATCTCCGGTGGTGATGGCGTATATAGCGGTCGTGGTAAGATCGTTACCCCCGGATTCGGTGGCGGTATGCTGGTGCAGTTCAAACAGATCAGCGTTAACACAGATATGGTGGTGACCCGCGGCGAGATGCAGGCGGTAACGGAAGGCATCGATAAATTCATCAGCGATGAACAGAAAAATCAACGCGGTGGCGATGACGTAGGCCATGTGAAGACCGGCGACGTGGTGCCCGACATCGTGACGAAATTGCACCTGTTCACCAAAGAAAGTATCAAAGTCAATACGGAAGACGGCACGATCACCTTTACCGATTCCAATACCGGCCAGTCTGAAACTGTCAACTATAAAGAAAAAGGTAAAGGCCTGCCGCTGGTGATAGAAGACACTGATGGTAACCTTTACAATGTCGATAAAAACGGCAAGGTAACGTCAGCGGGCACACGTGACAAGAGCCTCGCCGGCAACCCGGAGGCTTTGGCTGCGCTCAATAAGCTGGACCTGAGCAATGGTATGTTCACCTTCTCCGGTAAAAACAGCAGGTATGCTTTCGATGCCTGGAAAGATAACTACTACGGTAAAGCGGTGCTGGACAGCAGTTATGAGAAACTGGCTGATGGCCGTTACCGCGTGGCAGCCAAGGCTATCCTCCCCGGAGAGCAGGACCAGGTGATCGCCACATTATCAGGAGCGAAAGACATCGATACCAGCAAAATCAGGTTTGTCAGCGGTAAAGGCATTGTTTATCCATCCTCCCCATCACCGGAAGGATTTGTGATCACCCTTACCGGCGGCCCTGCGGGCGATGCGCAGGAGATCTATGCGGTGTACGCCAAAGGTGGCAAAAACATCAGTATGGGCAAATTGCTGGTGGCCAGCTATGCACCTACACAAAAGCAGGTAGTGCTGATTCCTGTAGGTAAAGCCACGGTGCAGAAGGAAGCTGTGGAAAAAGCGCTGAAAGATGCCTATGAAAAAATAGGTGTCACCTATACAGTAACCGTAGATGAGAGCTTCCGCGATAACACTGCATGGGACCTGAACAAGGACAACTTGTTGCAGGACAGCCATAGTTCCTTCCTGGGCAATGGTTTTACCGGAGAGGAGAAAGCCATGCGCAAGGCTTACGGTAAAGACCATAAGGCAGATAAAAATACCAGCTACCTGTTTGTGATAAATGAAGCCGCGTTAAACGACGGCGACCTTCAGGGTAAAATGCCGCGACAGAGCCAGTTCGGTTTCATCTTCGCCAAAGGCGCCTCCGCAGAAAGCGTAGGCCGCACGGTGGCACACGAAACCGGTCACGGCGCCTATACGCTGGAACATACCTTCAGCGCCGGCATCGGGCTGGACATCCGGAGCACGGATAACCTCATGGATTACGGCAACGGCTACTCGCTGCTGAAATATCAGTGGGATGTAGTGCATGATCCGGGCCACGTATGGGGCATTTTCGAAAATGACCAGGACCAGCAGCAGGTGTCATTCGGCACTGTGAAGGTATTTGAGGAATTCATTAACAAACCTTCCAATACTTATACGTTCCTCACGCCTGCAGGTACGATGATTACATTGCCACAGGATGCCACCAACCTTACCTTTTCTACACTGGACAGGACCTTCTACAAGGTGAGAGGACAGGTAGATATGAACCTGCCGTCGGAAGACCTGGTGCCGCTGGGTGCGCTGTTATCGTTCGATGTTAAACAGGTACATTATTCCGGCAGCTATGGCAGTGCAGCATTCCATGGTTATATGAACGGGGAAGGTAGCTTCTATAAAGAGGATGTTTCCAAAACACTAGGTGCAGACACCGGTATCGCCGTATTCCTCGGGGTAAAAGAAGGCAAGTTTATTACTTATGCCTCCCGCTTTAAACCTAAATCACCAGTACGGGTAAACGATTTCTCGATTGTTGATCTTGACTTCGTGTTAGAGGAAAACAGCCTGAAAGCTGTATTGGAGAGAAAGAAAGTGGCGCCTAAACTGATTGAACTGGATGCCGCCGGGCTGGCGTTTATCAATGGTAATGTAGCATTCCGCTATAAAGGCAAGGAGGAAGCTACTATAGGCAGTTTCCTGCTGGAGGTACTGGACGAGAAGAGCACGGTGAGCCACTATATGACTTTCTACACCATTGCCAACCTGAAGAAGGAAGATTTGTTGGCCTTCGCCGGCTGCCTGGGAGAACAATGGGATATTTCAATGGCGGAAGCACCGCTTCGCAAGATCGTTTATGGGCCTACTGAAGGAATGGACGGCGGATATAAACTGTACCAGACGATCAGGGAGAAGACGCTGGTTGAAATGGCGAAGATAGCCGATAATAAATCGCAGCTGCATCAGCAACTGCATGATGCCGTGGCTGCCAGAAAAACAGTAGAATTCATTCATGACCTGATAAAAAATAATTACTCGCCTTGCGCGATGGTGCAGCTGAACCTGACTGACAGGTTGTATATCCTCAACCAGCTGTTGTCAAAGGGTATGGAAAATGACAACTGGTATACGGATCCTGCCTGGTATACCACCAATGATGGACACTTTATTGTGCTGGACCTGTTCAGGACGACCCCTAAAAGTGACCGTGCCGCATTGTTGAAGCAGGGAGTTATGGCCAACAAGTATTTGTGGCTGCGCACTTTGTGGCAGGAGGCAAATAAATGGTTCAATGGCGTAGGTTACGAGAATGTGAGGGAAGTGTTCGAAGAAATCAATCCCTGGATAAAGGAGAATTATACTGACCTGAAAGTGCCGCTTACCGTGAAATACCACCACGTGGGCATGTTCGGGTTGGATTCTATTCCTTATCTGCCAGGTGAACAGGAATACCTGATCGGATTAAAATCCGGTGGTAAGCCAGTGTTTAACTATTACGAATACACTGTTGACAAGGAAGGAAGCGCGTCCCTCTCTTCAGAAGGTAAAATATTGCTGACACAACGTTACAGCATGCTAAGTGTCTACCCGACCTTCAACATGCCGGGCAGCAGCTCCCTCGACAAACCAGGTATTCCGGTGGCTTACGACGAGGCAATGGACCCGTTTGAACCGATGACCATCATGTCCGTGTCCAACTTTTATGAAAATGGGGTGACTGCAGGTGAAAAGAAAGTGGTGCCCGCTTATATGTCGGTGGTCATCAACAGAGATCTGGAACGTTCCTCCAATAATCGCAAGATAAGGACTGTGTTTGATATCGCTACTGTAGTGGCGGCGGTACTGGCTGCCCCTGAGTCAGGCGGCACTTCGCTGTCAGCGATTTCCTCCGTACTGGCGAGGACATCGCAGGTGGTGTCCAGGGTGACAACGGTGGTATCTGCCGCAGATATCATGGTTCAGGCAGAAAGGAATGCGATGACTCCGCAAAAATACCAACTGTACAGAGACTTTTATGAAGCATGGGACAAACTGAAAGCGACCGTCGATTACACAGCGCTGGGTGTTGATGCTATTAACATCTCTGTATGGAGCATTGGTAAAATCAGAGAGTTGCGCCGCATCAGCAATACTGTCAACGAAATCCGAAACACCATGGAGAACGGTATTACTCCTCCTCCCAATCTGGCTGACGGATGGAAAAGAGCGATAAACGACATCCCTGACGGTCCTCCTCCCGGCTATACTATCAGGGACTCCAGAATTTTGAGCAAAGTTCCTAATGCCGGGTTAGACAGCAGGGGTGCCAGCTTTGTATCTACCGTTACCAACATTGAAAAGCAGGCGGGCACCGTTATTTTCCACGTAGGTAAGGATGCCTCCGCAGGTTCGTCTGTAAAAGATTTCCTCCTTGTACTGGAAAAACGTGGTTACGGAGGACCGCAACCACGCGTGCAGAGTGGTACCATAAGAGACCTGGAAGTGCTGACCATGGAGGAGACAAGCAAAATTGTGGAAGGCCTGGGCACAGAGACATTACTGAAGGAAGTTCAAAGACTCGAGCATGTGCCGCTCAAAAAAATGCAGGAAGAATTAGGCCTGTTAACAGAAATGAAACCGGCGCAGTTTACCGAAGAAGCCACTGTTAAAGTCTATGTTGTGGCAAGTAAAGCTGTTAACGCAGGTAAAGCAGTTACGGACGCGGAGCCGGACATTGTAACGGTCACACTTCCCCAAGGAGAAACCAGAATTGCCTATGCCACACCTGAAGGCGTTACAGAAGTACTGAATAAACGGAAGTGCAATTTCTGTACAACATTCCAGAATGAAGCCATCTGCCGTAAGTTTGAACAGCTGTACGTTAAATCAATGATGACCCATCGGGATGGTATTGCCAAACTGTGTGCGAATCTGAAGAAAACTGAAGTCAATGCTGTATTGGATTATATGTTAGATGAAGATTTTGATGTGTATGATCTGAGAGATTTACTGGAAGAGATAGAAATTCAGACAGGTGATGTCAAGCATATCACCAATCACGTGGGGGACATAAATGTTGGTTTACTAGCCGCATGGGAACTGGTAAGGGCGGCCAAGGCAGCTGTTTCCAGGAATTATGAAATGGACTATCCCGGATTGGAGGAAGTCAGGAAGGCAATGGCTGATCCCGGCTTTAATAATAACGTAGGCCGTACAGGAGGCCTGATCGCCGTGTTATCGGCCAATAAGGGGCTTCCTTGTAATACCTGTAAGAATCCGTCTAAAATAATTCTGCAGTTCCTGGATGAGTATATTAAAGATCTTAAGTATTTTTCCGATCATTACAATTTCGGAAAACTTTGGGATGAGCTGAAACAGCCCAGGGCGTACAGGATGGTGTATGGTGCCGCCTTCCAGTTGCGTATCCTGAGAGCATTCCCTTCCCAGTTTGCGGGCGGTACCGTTGTTTTTGACGATGAACTGGACAGGCTCACTGGCAGCGATGAAGACAATCTGGCGGATGATCAGACTGATGAGGGAATAAGAAGCAAGTGCCGCTTTGATATCAAGGTCACAGGGGCAGGCAGGGAGAAATTGTTTGAATTCAAAAGCTGGGGCGCCACCACTGCACGGGATTTCTTGAATAATGCCAGCAAACGGGTATACTTCGGTAACCAGATGTCGGCATATTTCCGGAGAGCGAGGAACATCGCTGACGTGACGTATTATTTCGATGGCAGAAAAATCACGTTGAGCAGAGCGAAACAACTCGTGCAGGCAGTGTTTAGGGAAAGATACCGGGAATGGTACACCAATTCCGGCACTACCGGACTTGGGGCGACAAAAATGGAGGAGCTGTTCGGCATTAACATGCAGGATTTTGCCGATGAAATAGAAGATGTCAACAGTCCTATTTATAATTTTATCAAAGCAGAATAATGTACAGACTGAAAGAAAAACAAAGTGAGTGTGTCATCATAAATGAAAGTGAAGATCTGTTATATATTGAGCGGCAGTCGTCTCTTTGGGCCGTCAGCAAAAAAGACCTGACGCAACAGTTGCTGGCTGACAATTTAAAGGATTGTCATACTGTCTATACCCTGGGAGGTAACCCTGTCCTGCATTGCGATGGGGCACTGACGGCAATACTGGCCGATGGTACCCAAAAAGTGATGGGAGAGGGCTGGTTCCCTAACGCTCAGATCGGAGAGGATCTTCTGGTTACCGACCGGTCTGTGAGGCCCAACCAACTGTTGCGGCTAAACGCTGCAGGGCAGGAAGTATGGCGACAGCATATTGCACTGGGCGTTCAGCACATTGTACAGGACGATTCACTGTATTACATCAAAAAGGATGGTCCCAGGGTTCGGCCCAATGTTATTAACCGGCTCTCCCTGGCCACCGGCGAACATCGTGAACTTATAGATCTGGACCCGCGCTATCTGTCGGAAGTGCCGGACAAAGACCGCTATGACCATGCTTTTTACCAACTGATGATGGCCAGTGATAAAGAAGTGATCGCGGTGGTTAACGGCAATAAAGTTATAGCAGTGGATGTACATACAGGTGATGTGACCCTGGAGCTTACGCATTTTACAAACAGGAACGGGAATCTGCTGCCGGTAGACTTATCAGGACCGGTAGATGGAGGTACCTATAATGGCCGAAGATATATCCTGTTGGGCAATATGTTCGCCAGCTTTGATGCGTCTTCGGAAAGCCTGACTATGTTGCAGCATCCATTAAAAGATACCGCCGGCAGTGGTGTCTATGTCTATTCCTGCCATCTGGCGAAAGACAGGTTTCACATCAAAGCCAGGATGACGGAGGGTAGTCAGCACGCGATCAACTGTATCGGTATCTTCGATATTGCACAGGAAGCCGCAACCTGGATAACAGAGGTCCCTATGGCCCCCGGCGCCACGCTCCGCACGGCGCCTTACGGTAATGACCAGTATCTTTTTGTAGCCGACAGCAACAATGTGCTTTATATCTACGAACGAAACTAAACTCTTATAAATCACGTAACTTTAAGCCGGCTTTGTCACAAAGCCGGCTTTATTTTTGCCCTGGAAACACAAACTGTTACTCATGAAAAAGATTATTTATCCGGCGGCTGCCCTGCTGGTAATGCTGATGGCTGCTTTTACCTTTATCACCACCCAAAACTGGAAAATCAGCAACGGATATTCCATCAAATTCACTGGTAAGTACGCAGACGGCGCCTTTGAATCCATGAAAGGCACCGTCATATTCGACGAGAAAGATCCTGCTTCGGCAAAGTTCGACGTGCAGGTGGACGTCTCTTCCATCAATACCGGCAACGGCCTTAAAAACCGCCATGCCCGTGGCGAGAAATGGTTCGACGCTGAAAAGTACCCCTACATTCATTTCGTTTCTTCCGAAGTGGTGAAAACTGCCACGGGCTACGATGCGAAAGGCACCCTCGATATGCATGGCATTAAAAAACCGTTCACCATTCCTTTTACTTTCACGCGTAACGGTGACAAGGGCGTATTTCAGGGGGCCTTTAAAGTCAACCGCGGCGACTTTGGCATTACCACGCCCCGTGGAGATGAATCCGACTATACCCATCTTACCGTAACCGTTCCTGTTACTGCCCGGTAATATGCGGCCCGTTCTCTTTTGGTGTGGCATGGCCACAGGTCTTATGGCGGCGGCACTGTCCACAGGGTACGCTGTTTTTTACCAGGCGGCGCTCGGGGTGGATTTCTCCCGGGTGGCGCCGGTAGCGGCCATCATCAGCGCCAATATTGTGGCCGCCATGGCGATCATGCTGGCTTGCTGGCTGCTGGAGCGATGGAAAGGAGCGGTGCCCCGCAGCTTCAATGCCTGGCTGGTGTTGTTTTCAGTGCTCAGTGCGGGGATTCCCTTCCTGGTGGATCTTCCGCTGGACATACCCGCGCCGGAGCTTTTCCCTGGCCTGGCTGCGCCCATGCACCTGCTGCCGGCCCTGATCTGGCTGGCTTTACAGCCCTGGTGGACTGTCAAAAAATAACTTTTGATGTTCGGCGGGTATTCCTATCTTCGCTACTGAACTTTGTTTGTGTACCGATAAGACTATAGAATGGACCTGATTATCAATGCCAGGCAAGCTGGCAGAAAACATGCACTGATAGAGAAACAAAAGATTGTCATAGATGATTTGCCCGTTAACCCGTCACTCCGCGACTTGCTGGCAGCTGTTGTCAAACAACAGGTGACTGCCTATAACGACAAACCTTTAGAGAAAAATCTTTTGCCCTTTCTCTCCAAAGAACAAATTACCGACCAGGCCGGCACCGGAAAGGTGGGCTTTGGCAGTATTTACAATGAAAATAAGGCCGATCTGGCAAAAGCACAGGAGACAGCGATGCTGGCCTACGAAGATGGCCTGTTCGCCGTATTCGCCGATGAGGAGGAGTTACAGGGACTTGACCGTACCTTTGTGCTACATCCCGAAACCGTGATCACCTTCATCCGGCTGACCTTCCTCGCCGGTAGTTTCTGGTAAAAAACACTGATGCCGACATTCATTTTTTAACCCGATTACCATACCTTAATTTGTTTGACCATGGACGTTAAAGAATTCCTGAAGACCAGGACTAAACCCCATTACATCGAAAATCTGGTCACTGACCTGAAAGCCGTTTACAATGGCGAAACCACGCATCCGCTGGTGACGAAAGACACCGCTGAAATCGTATTGATCCTGCTCAATGAGCTGCTGGTGCGTGAAAAGCAAAATGGCTATTATCAAACATTCGCAATTACCTATAAGGACCAAAAATATATCCGGCTCGAAGAGCTGCTAAAAAAAGGCTTCTGGGACACAACGGAAGCCGGCAACCTGCTGGAATACCTCTTTGGCAGGGAAACCGGCGCTTACGTTAAACACGCCTGGCATCAGATTCCGTACCAGATGTACCAGACCGGTTACGCCCGCCGTTCCTTCCGGGCGCCCAATGATCCGGAGGTCTATTTCGTTCTCCAGCTGGAGTTCCTGCGACAGGCCATTCCGGGGGCACATCAGTTCGCCTATTATCCGAAAGTGGAATTTGCCTGCTTTGACCTGACCCTGGAAGAACAGTTGCGTTGTGAAGGACAGCTTTTGGAAGTGGCGTTATTCCGCATATGGGCTGCTGCCATCGATCTGGGCAATGAATCCTTCTTTAAGGCATGCGAAGATATTATCTATAACAAAAATCCGGATGCGAAAGTAAGCCGTGCGCTGATCAAAGCGCTGCTGACCAGCAATAAACAGGCGGCATGGGAGCTGGTGGAGAAACTGCTCCTGGCTGCACAGCGGCAGGAAGGCCTGCGCCAGTCAGTCATGGAGTCGCTCGATGAAACTTCTGTAGGGGCGCTGAAATATATGCTGAAAGTGGTGCTGGACAATAAGCTGACCCGCTTCTCGTCTGTGGTCCGCGCACTGGACGTATGGGCCGGCCTCTTCTGGGAGGCAGAGAAAGAAACCACCGTCCGTTCTTTCCTCGAGAAAGGCCTGGAATACCTGGAAGCGCCCAATACGATTCCTGCTGCCATGAAAAGCAAGAACAATACAGAAGTGTACATGGCGCTATGGGCACTGGGCGTGCTCGATGTCATGGCTACACGCCCGCTGGTATTCCAGTTGCTGGAAGACAAGAGCGCGGAAAAACGTTCCCTGGCGCTGAAGTTCGCCGTGGAAACCAATTACTACAACGTGGACATGCCGGCCGCCTATGAAGGCCTGCTGGACACCGATCTGGCCGTAGTGGCCAGGGCGCTGGTGATCATCAATAACAAGGTGCAACAGAATGCACCACATTATGATACCTACTTTCCTGAGATGTTCGACAGGCTCCATGCCATCGTTCAACAGGTAAAAGAAAAAGAAAAGACATTTGAAGGAAATATTTTTTCGTGGCTGTCCATCAAATATGAACGCAACAATGTCTTCAATGCGATGATCAAATTGATCAACGACCGGGACGACCGGCTGGAAATCGTGTTGGGATATTTTGATGAGATGAACGTCTCCCTGCGTGAACAGCTGTCCCGCAGCCTGCTCAAAGGTTATGCTCCCAGCTTCTATCAGGAAGAAAAAGAAGGGGCGCTGACCACTTTCCAGCGCAATTTTGCGCTGCGCCTGCTGAAAGACAGGGGAGAATATGTGGTGTCCATCGCGTTCAATGCCCTGCAGGGCCAGCAGTTTACGCTGGAAGAGATGGAAACGTTTACGGATATACTAAAACGTAAAGGGGCGTCTGCCAGAAGTAAAACCATTGAGATGGTGTTGAGCCAGCAGGATGATATTGTGACTGCGGTAACATCCAAACTCCTGCAGGGAGACGTGGAGCAACGCCTCGGCGGACTGGACATCGCGCTGCGCCTGCAAAAAAGCAACCGCCTCGCTGCCCAACGCACTGCATGGACCGCCGCCTTCAGGGAACGGAAAAACATCTCCCAGAAAGAGGAAATATTATTGTCCCAGCTTTCGGAAGAGAGCAATGTACTGTCTTACTCCGCAGAGAATGGCTATGGGCTGTACGACCCGGCTGCTATTTCACCGGTGGTACTGCCGCCGGTAAGCCCCGACGACTACTATAGTAAATGCCTCGCGGAAGGGCCTTATGGCTTCTCCATGCCCATGGAGAAGTTGCATGAGCAATTCAATAAATTGAATGAGCTGTTTCAGCAACATGCTGCCTACGAGTATGAAGTAGAGAACTACGACAACTCCAAATCCATGGTGTTGCTGGCTAACAGCTTCCAGAACCGCAAGACGTACAGCTATAAATTTACTTCCAACGAGGAACAATATTCGTATTTCCCGTTACCGGAAGTATGGGAAGCCTGGTACCAGGAAAGCGGCCTTACGCCCCGGGACATTTTCATATTGACCTCCCTGATGAGCGACATGTATGACGCGGAAGAAGAAGTGAAAGGCAGTAATATCATGAAACAATACGTGCCGCTTTATGAGCACGTGATACCCGAGGCCTTAAGAGGCGGGCGCCGTTATAAATCCAGCGACCCCGTACTGAAGGTGACCATCGCGCTGCAGCTGATCCATCCGTTTGAACAGCGGGCAGCGTTCCTGTTGGGGGCCTGCAAACGGGTGTTTAATGAATTGACCCCTGAAATGCTGCAGTATACGGAAAATAGCTACTACGGCCTGAAAGGCTGGCAAGGCAACGCACGGCTGGAACGTTTTCTGTCTTTCTTATATGAAATACCTTCTGACAAACAACTGCTGGAAGACTGCTGGAACCTTTATCACTGGCGGCAGTTCTCCGGTCTGCCGGAGCTGGCGCCAAAATACCTGCCGCCATTACCGGTATTTGTCAAAGCCTTTGAAGCCGGAATAATATCCGAAAGTGAGATGTACCGCGGGCTGATCAGTCCGGAGAACATGCGCACATTGTCTAACGGCCGCAAAGGCAAAAACAAGGAAAATTATTTCGAAGATCATCCGTTCCTGGAAAGGATGTTCATTAAAGTCAGGGAACACTTCCTGGACATTGAACTGAAAAGGGGAGACTCCGCCACGCCGGTAACCAAGATGGTGCAGGTACTGGGAGTTATCTACGGTGTTAAACGTTTCGGTGAGATATGGGCCGGCCTTGGGAAAACGACGCTCAACCGGGGTTACGTCTATAGCTATAACGCCGAGGCTATGAGCAAACAGAAAATATTCAGCCTGTTGCTGAAATGCTGTTTCCCGTTGCCGGAAGATACACAGGAGCTGTTTGATGAAACCGTGAAGAAAGTGAAACTGACGGAAGCGCAACTGATAGAAGCGGCCGTATATGCGCCACAGTGGCAGAAGTTCGTCAGCCAGCACCTGGGCTGGAAAGGCCTGGATTCCGCTATCTGGTGGATGCATGCCCATACCAAATCTGCCGGCAACGAACAAAACGCGGAAGCGGAAAGTGAAATTGCCCGCTACTCCGCAGTGGACTTACAGGACTTCAAAGATGGCGCAGTAGACAAGGACTGGTTTGTGAAAGCCTATAAGGAACTGGGCAAACAGCGCTGGGCCATCGTATACGAAGCAGCGAAGTATATCAGCGATGGCAACGCCCACCGCCGCGCACGTTTATACGCTGACGTTATCACCGGCGATCTGAAGATCAAGGAAGTGACGCAGAAGGTAAAAGACAAACGGGACCAGGACTACCTGCGCCTCTATGGCCTGATACCACTGAGCAAAAACAACCCGGAAAAAGATGTGCTGGCCCGTTACGAATACCTTCAGCAATTTAAGAAAGAAAGCCGCCAGTTTGGCGCCCAGAAACAATCCAGCGAAGCGCTGGCACTGCGGATCGCTATGGAAAACCTGGCCCGCAATGCCGGATATGCCGATCCGCAACGACTGACCTGGGCCATGGAAACCCGGCAGGTGCAGGGCATTCTGTCTAAAGAAACACAGGTGCAGTACGATGACGTGGTAATAGGACTGGTCATCGACGAAGAAGGACAGGCGGACGTGGTAGCCTTCAAGGGAGACAAACAACTGAAAGCTGTTCCCCCAAAATATAAAAAGGACAAGAAGATAGAAGAGCTGAACGAGTATAAGAAAACACTGCGTGAACAATTCCGCCGCTCCCGTAAAGGGCTGGAAGACGCCATGGTACGCGGGGATGTCTTCTCCTTTGAGGAAATTTCCACCCTGTTCGACCACCCCGTGATTGCCAAACACCTCGAAAAGCTGGTGTTCATCACGGACCAGGCCAACGGTTTTTATCACAGCGGCAGCCTGATAGACGCCAAAGGAAAAGCGACGAAGCTGACAGCCAAAGACGGCATCCGCATTGCCCATAGCAGTGATCTGAACCAGGCAGGCGTGTGGAGCGATTATCAGCGTTATTGTTTTGAGAAGTCCGTTCAGCAGCCGTTCAAACAGGTCTTCCGTGAGCTGTATGTGCCGCTGGAGGACGAACTGAAAGAAGTGTCCGTGTCGCGCCGTTATGCCGGCCACCAGGTACAACCTACGCAGACAGCCGCCCTGCTCAAAACCAGGGGCTGGAAAGTGGACTACGAGGAAGGTTTACAGAAAGTATTCCACAAGGAGGGTTTTGTAGCTAAGATATACGCCATGGCCGATTGGTTCTCACCGGCAGAAGTGGAAAGCCCCACGCTGGAAACCATTAAATTCCACGATCTTAAAACCTACACACCGGTAGCGTTTAAAGACATCTCCCCGCTGATCTTCAGTGAAGTGATGCGCGACCTGGACCTGGTGGTAAGCGTGGCCCATGTGGGCGGGGTAGACCCGGAAGCCAGCCATTCTTCCATCGAAATGAGAAAAGTGCTGCTGGAAGAAACGCTCCGCCTCTTTAAGCTCTCCAATGTGAAAGTGAACGGCAACCATGCTACGATCAAAGGTAAGCTGGGCGAATACAGCGTACACCTGGGCAGTGCGGTGGTACACCAGCTGCCGGGAAGGTATATCTCCATTTTGCCGGTACATTCCCAGCACAGGGGCCGTATCTTCCTTCCGTTTGTGGACGAAGACCCGAAATCAGCCGAATTGATCTCCAAAGTGCTGCTGCTGGCCAGGGACCACGAAATACAGGACCCTACCGTCTTAGAGCAGCTATCGCATAATTAAGATAAACAAATCGTAGCCCCGGGCTAAAGCCCGGGGTTGATTGTTTTTTTATCAGTAATATTCTGTATGTTTGGTTTTTACCGGTCAGGACGTAAGCCTAATACTGTCTGCTATGCACGGACTACAGGATGTTTCCAACGAGTTGATGAACCATTTTTCGCTAATGCTGGAATATGTAGCAGGTTTAAAAAACAACCATGCTGCATCCCTGAGCCCTGTCCTGTTGCTGGTGAATACCCCGGGGCAGCAGATGGAAGAAGCTCCCGTCCTGGCAACGGCGGACGACTGGTTTGACCAACGCCTCCGGGAAAACGGTCCCCTGTATGCTGTGTATGCAAAAGATGCCCTTTATACCGATCATAAAATGCAGATCTCGGGGGAAGCGTTTATGTTTGTCCTCTACGATAAAGACTACCAGCACCGGATTATACTGGCCCAACCCTATGCGGGCAGCCCGTTTCAGCTGACCGGCGCACCGGTGATGCTGGGCCTGTTGTCCAACGAACTGCTATATACCCGGGAGCCGGCATTGCCCCGCCCCGGAAAGCCCCTATGGAAATTCCGTTGATTTGTGGCAATTTGCAGCCACATGACGCACCGCTATTTTATTATCTACAAACCATATGACATGGTTTCCCAGTTTATCAGTTCCGATGCAGGAAAAGTGAAACTGCTGGGTGACCTGGATTTTCAATTTCCTGAAGGAACGCATGCCATCGGCCGGTTGGACAATCATTCGGAAGGATTGTTGTTGCTTACGACCAATAAAAAGATAACCCGGCTGTTGTTCCAGGGAGAACAACCACACCAGCGTACCTATCTCGTACGGGTCAAAGGGCATGTGCTGCCCCAGACGCTGCAACGGCTGCAAACGGGCGTCCGCATTCCCATCACCGGGCAGCTGGAATATGTGGCGGTGCCTCATAAAGTGTCTATCGTAGACAGGCCCGTCGGCCTGTTGCCCCGTCCTTCCGAAACGCCGGACCGGGCGCCGCATACCTGGTTACTGATCACCCTTACGGAAGGCAAATACCATCAGGTGCGCAAAATGGTGGGGGCGGTGAAACACCGCTGCCAGCGCCTCATCCGCGTGTCTATAGAAAACATGGAGCTGGGGGACATGCAGCCCGGTGAAGTAAGGGAACTGGACCAAGCCACCTTCTTCGAACGCCTGAAATTAGCCACTGACCTATAAAATAAAACCCGAAAATGGGAATATCCCATTAGGAAGCGCCTTCTTTTCTTGTTAGGTTTGCTTGTTGGAAATCATGCTATAACAAGAATTTTTTATGAGAAGAGTTTTCGTTCTGACGCTGTCTTTGGCGTTAGGGATAGGGCTTTATTCTGCCCATGCCCAGGAAAAACGTTACCCGGTTATTCCTTATCCGCAGCAGTTGGTCCCGATGGAAGGGTCTTTTACCATTACCGGCAGCACCCGACTGGTATTGCCTGTCAATGCACGCGCGTTTGCCAATGAAGTGACGCAGCTGCAGGCACTGGTGAAACAGGGGATTGGCACTACGCTGAAAACGGCTACTGCCGCTTCCGGCAACACAATTGTGCTGAAACAGGACCTGACGTTGTCCGGAGAGGAAGACTACACCTTGCAGGTAACGCCGCAGCAGTTGCTGATCGGCGCTAAATCACCCGCCGGTTTTTTCAGGGCCATTGTTACCCTGCGGCAGCTGATGCCCTCCACCATCGAAGGCCGTACGACCGGTAACCTGCGGTCTGTAGCCATTCCGGCCATGCAGTTGAAAGATCACCCGGTATATGCCTGGCGTGGTATGCACCTCGATGTGTCCCGCCATTTTTTCTCTGTCAGCTATCTGAAGAAATTTATCGATCTGCTGGCGCTGTATAAGATGAACAAGCTGCACCTGCACCTGACAGATGACCAGGGCTGGCGTATTGAAATCAAAAAATACCCGTTGCTGACTTCCGTAGGCGCCTGGAGAGAATGGAACAACCAGGATTCTGTTTGCATGGAAAAAGCAAAGGAGAACCCCGATATGGCAATTGACCAGGAGCACGTTATTCATAAAGATGGTAAAACCCTCTATGGTGGCTTTTATACGCAGGCTCAGATGAAAGACGTTATCGCTTATGCCGCCGCCCGCCATATAGAGATCATCCCGGAAATAGATATGCCGGGCCATATGATGGCTGCCATCCGCGCCTATCCTTTCCTCACCTGTGACGGCAAGTCCGGCTGGGGCAAAGATTTCTCTACGCCTATCTGCCCCTGCAATGAAAGCACTTTCCGGTTTGCGGAAGATGTATATACCGAGATAGCAGCGCTTTTCCCGTCCAAATACATGCACCTCGGCGCTGATGAGGTGGAAAAGACCAGCTGGGCTGCTTCTCCGCTGTGTGCGGAAGTGATGAAGGCCAACAACCTGAAGAATGTAGAAGAGTTACAGAGCTACTTCGTGAAAAGAATGGAGAAATTCTTCCATTCCAAAGGCAAGGTGCTGATCGGCTGGGACGAGATCCTGGAAGGCGGTATCAGTCCCACCGCTATCCTCATGTACTGGCGGGCCTGGGTGCCTGACGCCCCGGTAAAGGCTGCCCGTCACGGTAACAAAGTGATCATGACACCGGGCAACCCGCTGTATTTCGATGCTGTGCCAGACAGGAACTCCCTTGGTAATGTATACCATTTCGAACCGGTGCCCAAAGGGCTGACCGCCGCCGAAGCGACCACCATCATGGGCGCACAGGCCAATATCTGGACAGAATACATTCCTTCCGAAAAACGCGCCGATTATATGTTCATGCCCCGCATGACAGCCCTGGCGGAAGTATTATGGACACACCGCCAGGATTATGATAACTACCTCCAACGGTTAAACGAACAATTTGCCCGCCTCGATCAGCTGGGGGTGCATTACCGCTTGCCCGACCTGGAAGGATTTACCGAAGACAACGTGTTTGTGGACAAAGGTATGCTGGAAGTGAAGGCCCCTTTAACCGGCACGACTATACGTTACACTACCGACGGGTCTGTTCCCGGGCCACAGTCGCCGGTATTGCCCGCAGCACTGCCGGTAACAGCTCCGCAGACCTTTAAGCTGGCGGCCTTCAGCCCGATGGGCAACCGCGGGGACATCTACACCCTTCGTTACCGCCAGGAGGCTTATGCGAAGGCGCTGGCTGACAAACCTGCTACGACCGGCTTTCAGCTGGACTACTTCAAAGGCGCGTTTAAAACCACCGCTAAAATAAAGGCCACGCCGGACAGCACGCTGCGCACAGATAATGTGGTCATCCCCGAAGGGCTCGGCCATGGCGAAGCCTTTGGCGCCCGCCTGCAAGGGTACTTTTACGCGCCGGAAACAGCCATCTACAGTTTTTATCTCACCTGCGATGACGGCGGTATGTTGTACATCGACAACAAAGCGGTGGTCAACAATGACGGCTGGCATGCTCCTTTGCAGAAAAGCGGGCAGGTGGCGCTGGAAAAAGGCTGGCATCCGCTGAAAGTGGATTTTGTGGAAGGCGGCGGCGGATATACGCTGAAGCTGGAGTATAACGTGAAAGGCGGCCCACTCCAAAAATTATAGGTATAATGACCATGATTACAGCCGATGCGTAGTTCTACCGTCGTTTGTTTATATTGCAGGCTGTTTCTGTAAGAAAATGAAATGTATGAGTATTAGCTGTAGGCTTCGATCAGCAGTAATCATGGTCATCATTGTAATGTTAACCTGTTCTGCATACGCCCAAACCAGGGATTATGACCTCGCACAGACCTTGTCGGGGCTTTCCGTTTCCCAGAAGAAATTATTGTATCAATATGGTACGTTACAAACGTACGCCGGGCAGCCTGTGGCTGACAGTTTCTGGCAGCAGCATGCGCAGGAGCTGAAAGAGGTAGGCCATGCGGAGGCCGGCATCCTGGCGAAGGAGCTGCTGACCAACACGGAGCTGGTGTACAAGGTAAAGCAGCCTTCGCGCCTGCAGGCGTTGCGTGGGGTGTTTACCGCTTCGCGGCTGCTGATAGGACTGGCCGCGCTCATTGCAGCTTATTCGCTGTTACAGCTGTTAAGCCGTTACTGGAGCCGGATATATGGCTGGCTGTATGCCAGGTTGTATCGTTTGTTCCGCCGTATTTTCTCACCGCGCATGCTTACGTGGGAGCTGTTGCTGCTGAGTGTGGCCGGCATCTACGGAGGGGTGCTGATCGGGGATGAGATGTTGCGGACCGTAGTTTTGCAGGTCTCCGTTTTCACCCTGTGGGCGCAACTAACGGCGGTGGCTACACGGCAGGACCAGATCAAGCGTTACCTGGAGCATGTGGTCGATCATCTGGAGCGGCGCAGCACCACGAAGGAGTCCATCATCGAAGTGGGGCTGCCGGCATTGGGCGCCACGCTGGCGCTGGGCTGGCTGATGTTCCGCGTTCCCGAAGAATGGTATGGCTATGAAGTGGTGGTGCCGGGCATGGTGGCCTTGTTTACCTTGCCTCCTGTGGTATACCTGTATAAAATCCTGAGACGGCTGGTATTGCCGTTTCCGGTGGAATCAAGGCGGGCCGATAAACAGCTGGCCATGTACGCTGCGGCAACCCTGCTGTTATGGATAGCGCTGGTGTTACTGCCGCCGCTGCGGCCGGAGATATTGATCGCAGTGTCTGTACTGCTGGCGTGTATGCTGCTGCCAATGTCCATCGAAGAAGTGACCCGCTGCGGAACGAAGAACTATATCTGGCTGCAATTGCTTACGGTAGGGTGGTTGTGCGCCTGTGTACTGACAGGCGGTCAACAGACCATCCCCATGCTTACCTGGACCGGTCTCGGTGGACTGCTGCTGTATGTCATCGCCAAGTACTGGGAGGTGCCGGTATTGTTAGGTTACTCCTGGAAAAACCGTAAAGCAGTGGGCAGCCTGGGAATGGCGGTGCTCATCTGGGCCATCGCCAGCCTGGTACGCTGGCAGCCACAATGGTTTATCTGGTTTTAGTTGAATATTTATTTTAATTGTTTTATTTTTGCGCTCCGAATTATCTGACTCAAGATACGCGCAGATCTGAATAACGTACTAAAAAGGCTTCTCAGGGCCTCCAAGGCGTTTGCAGGGTCTGCGTTTTTTTGTCCCAGGGCTGAAGCCCTGGACTACGTTGTGTTTCGGGTTCATAAGGTTAAAGAACTGCTTATTATAGCCTGAGCGTACTTAAAAGCCGACCTTTACACGGTCAATGCTGTTTAATTTCCGCACAAAACACTAATCTTCGCCTGCAATACTGATTTGCCTGATCTCAGCAGCTACGGCTGAAGAGACATGTAGCCCACAGCTTCAGCCCTGGGACGCCGTTCATCATTTTTCTCTTTCATTCCTGAAAAAGCTTGCTATTTTTCATAACTGTAAAAAATACGCTTAATATTCCCGTTATGAAGAGAATCCTGGTCCTTTTATGTTTAGGTATCGCCGGATACCGTGTACAAGCCCAGCAGAAAGCGCCCGCTTATCCGCTGATAACCCATGATCCGTATTTCAGTGTCTGGTCTGATACAGACACGCTTAACAAGGCTGCTACTGTTCACTGGACAGGAGCGCAGCAGGCGTTGTCCGGCCTGGTGAAGGTGGACGGCGTGACTTACCGGGTGTTGGGCGCCTCTGACGGCCCAGAAGCGGGTATTGTGCCAGCGCAACAGACGGACGTGGCGGTACATGCCACCCAGACTGTTTATCAGTTCAGGTGCGGGCAGGTCGCCCTTACACTGACCTTTACATCGCCCTTATTGGTGCGTGATCTTAGGTTGATGTCCCGACCGGTGTCCTACATTTCTTACTGCGTACATGCGATCGACAACAGGCAACACGCTGTAGACGTGTATTTCGGTGCTTCCTCTGACCTGGCCGTCAATGGGCCGTCGCAGCCTGTCACTGCCAGGCAGTTCACCAACGGAAAGTTGTCCTTGTTGAAAGCCGGCACCGTGTCGCAGCCGGTATTACAGAAAAAAGGGGATGACCTGCGTATTGACTGGGGTTACCTGTATGTGGGAGTTCCTTTGTCGGCAAAGGCTGACCAGTACGTCTGTTCCCCGGCTGAAGCGGCACAGCGCTTTGTTCATAAGAAAACCAGCGTGGCCGGAGGAGACCGGCAGCAGATGCTGAGCACCAGCGTGTCGTTGGGCTTGGTAGGCACGGCGCCGAAGGAGCAGTTGTTCCTGCTTGGTTATGATGACCTCTATGCCATCCAGTATTTTAACACCAACCTGAAGGCGTGGTGGAAAGATACACCGGGGGCCACCATTGAAAACGAACTTAATACGGCGCTGAAGGATTACGCCACCGTGCAACAGCAGTGCGAAGCATTTGACCGGGAGCTGCGTGCCGACGCCATCGTCGCCGGCGGAGAGCAGTATGCAGCATTGTGTGAACTGGCCTACCGCCAGAGCGTGGCCGCCCATAAACTGGTGAAGGGCCCTAAAGGACAGCTGCTGTTTCTGTCCAAAGAAAATTTCAGCAATGGTTGTATTAACACAGTAGATGTCACCTATCCTTCGGCTCCTCTTTTCCTCCTGTATAACCCCGATCTGCTGAAAGGCATGATGACCGGCATCTTTGAATATTCCGAAAGCGGACGTTACACCAAACCTTTTGCTGCGCATGACCTGGGTACTTACCCGTTGGCTAACGGGCAGGTATATGGGGAAGATATGCCTGTTGAGGAGTCTGGAAATATGCTGATCCTGGCGGGAGCTATTGCCGCGGTGGAAGGCAACGCAAATTACGCCAAGGCACATTGGAAAACGCTGACTACCTGGGCCGATTACCTCCTGCAGGCAGGCTTCGATCCGGCCAACCAGTTATGTACCGACGACTTTGCCGGGCACCTGGCACGCAATGCCAACCTTTCCCTGAAAGCTATCATGGGTATTAAGTCATACGCCATGCTGGCCGGTATGCTCGGAGAAACGGCAACGGCTACACGATATAATAATCAGGCCCGTGACATGGCCCAAAAATGGCAAGACCTGGCAGCTGACGGTGACCACTACACGCTCGCCTTTGGCAAGCCTGGCACCTGGAGCCAGAAGTATAATATGGTGTGGGACAAAGTGCTTGATTTTCATCTCTTTCCGAAGGATGTTTATAGTAAGGAGATAAACTATTACCTAGGAAAACAACAACCTTTCGGCCTGCCGCTGGATAGCCGGAAAACTTACACAAAATCTGACTGGATCATGTGGACTGCCGTGTTGGGAGATGATATGACACCCTTTGTTCAACCGTTGTACCGGTATATAACGGAGACGCCTACACGTGTTCCGCTGAGCGACTGGCATGAAACAACAGATGGTAAAAAAGTAGGGTTTCAGGCAAGGAGCGTGGTGGGAGGATATTTTATGAAGATGCTGGACCTCAAGCTGCATAAAGGAAAATAAGCATCAATCATATTATTCGTGTTTCAGATTGTAGCCCGGCGGTTCAGCCCTGGGACAAAAAATAAGCCCCGGGTTTTACGCCCGGGGCTTTTTGTGTTATTTGCCTTTACGGTGTTCACCGTGTTTTTTTGAAGTTTCAATAGGTTGTTCCCGGTTCTGCATGTTCTGTTCGGATGATGATGGATTATTGGTCCGTTCATCCTGTTCGTGATGAGAACGGCTCCGGTTCATTTTAGCCGTTCTGCTGTGACGGTTACGTTTCATAAAAAACGGTTTTAAAAAATAGCCGGGAAAAACATGCCGAAATATAATGAACTGGAAATTAATTACTTGTAAAGGTTGTTGCGACCAATACTGATGCAAATATTGCACACAACGCTGTCTATAGTTCCCGCTTTTATACGGCCTGAGCGGCCTCCCGACCAGTGCCCAACGAGGCCAGGTAACCGGTCACTACACAGATCACCACCGCCACGGCGGGGTACAGGAAAAAATTGATCGTGGTATAACGTTGCACAAAATAGAGGCTTACGGCGCTGATGGTAAAGCCGGTGATAATTCCCCGTGCATTCACCTTTGGAATAAAAATACCTGCCAGGAACATGCCTGCGAGGCATCCGCCAAATAACCCGATGATTTTCAGGTATTGGTCCCAGATAGAAGTGTTGTGCAGCGATACCAGGTAGAGCGCAATGCCACAGCCCAATACGCCCAGTATCACAGTCATCCGGCGGGCGAATACAAATCGCTGTTTGTCATCGGCCGCAGGCCTGAACAAGGGATAAAAATCGGTGGTGATCACGGTTGCAATGGCATTCATGCTGGAACTGATGGTGGACATCGTAGCGGCGAAAAGACCGGCTATTACAAGCCCTGCCAGTCCTGCCGGCAGCTGCTGGGAGATATACCAGGGAAACACATCGTCGGTATTGCCATGCGGGTTCAGGTTGGCCGGATGGTGCCGGAAGTATACCCACAACGCCGTACCCACCAGGAAAAAAATAAGCGAAGCGGGAATGACCAGCAGCGCGTTAGTGTAGATCGACTGGCGGGCCTCTTTTTCGGTGGATGTGGTCAGGTAACGCTGTACCACCACCTGATCAGATGAGTACGTGACCAGCTGTGTCAGGAAACCGCCTACAAAGATCACCCAAAGCACCGGCTGTGTGATGTCCCATTGCAGAATGGCCAGTCTGAACTTGCCATGGGCAGCGGCCTCGGTAAACACCTGGCCGAAACCACCATCCAGTGAGTGGGATATAAAGACAAGGCTAAGCAGCGCACCGCCCAGTAACACGCCTACCTGCATCACTTCTGTCCAGATAACGGCCTCAATGCCCCCCGAAGCGCTATAGGCGGTGGTGATGGCACTGGTGGCCACAATGCAGATAATGATGTTGACCCCGGTCACGGCACTTAACACTAACGCAGGCAGGTAAATCACAATACCCAGACGGCTGACCTGAAATACCAGGAAGGTAAAACTCCCCAGCAATTTTACACCGGGACTGAAGCGGATGGCCAGGTATTCATATACGCTGGTGAGCTTCAGCTTACGGAAGTAGGGCAGGTAAAAATAAACGATGAGCGGGGCCACCACCACGATCATCATATTATTAAGAAAGTATACCCAGTCAGTGGCGAAGGCCTTGGCCGGAATAGCAATGAACGTGAGCGCGCTGAGCTTTGAGCCAAATATACTAAGACCGGCTGCCCACCAGGGTATTTTGCCTCCACCGAGGAAGAAATCACTGGTCGTGTTCTGCATGTTGCGGGAAACCACTACGCTGATACCCACCACAAGCAGAAAATACAGTCCCACCACCATCCAGTCGGTCAACCGGAAGCCGCTGGGCGGCTGTGTAGGCGTGGCCGTTAGTATCCGTGGTGTCCTGGTGGCAGGCCTTACTTCTCCGCCGGGGATAATCAGCTGGCCCTGCCATACAACCGTAGGGGTAGTCACCGGCGCCCACGTACTGCCGTTGGGGTTAGTGACGCTGTCACCGGCTTTTTGTACCGGCATATGTCCGGTAACGGCCCAGGTGTCGGTGATGGTGTTGTAGCCGAGTATGTCGTCGGAGAAACCCGGATGCTGCTCTTTTAACTGGCTGCTTTGTTCAAAGTACCGGCCATCGTCACCGCCGAAGATCAACAGTTGTGACTGCCCCGCCGTGAAAGCCGGACTGGGCGCCGCTGCGGCTGCATGAGGCAGGGACGCTACGCTGCGCCAGCCTTTGCCAGGTTCATAACACCAGGCGTCCGCCAGAAAGGTGCGGCGTATGGTAGCCTCGCCGGGTAACGTATACGTATGTACGCCGCTGAAAAGGTAAAAATGATGTTGCTGCACGCCCGCTACGGCCAACATACGCGCCGGCCCGGGAAAGGGTGGAAGTATCTGCCACTGGCGGCTGCCAGCGGGCCTGGACAGATCTATCGACCAAAAATATTTGACGGCGGTAGTATCGGAAGGCGTTTCCGTTCCACCTGCAATATACAGGATGTCGCCATCCAGCGCACCGCTGGCGTTGGCGCTTGTAACCGGCAGGTCGGGCAAGGGCTCCGTTTGTACCTGCCCGTTAGTATACCGGAGCAGGAATGCTGTAGCAGTATGACCGTCCTTATTACTGCCGCCTACACATACGAGCGCGTCCCGCCAGGTGGCGGACACACCGTAGCCCAGCGGCATCGGCAGCTTGCCCGCCTGTTTCCATTGGCCACCGGGCTTTTCGAGTGCCCATACCTGATCATGCCACTGTTTAATACCGCCGTTCCAGGGCGCACGTCCATCAGGGAAGTTAGCGCCACCGGCCACCAGCAAAGCATTATTGGACACGCCGGCAAAGGACCCGGCAAACCCATGATCATCCGGCAGGACAGGAAGCTGCCCCCAGGAGAAATAGCCGGCCGGCGCCTCCTGGCCACGGCTGACGGTAGTGCGGAAAGACATACCCAATATCAATAATAAAGGAAGAATCAGTTTTTTCATGACGTGTGTTTTACGCTGGTCATTGTATCCAGCTGTTGGCCTGCATCCAGTGCAGGCATCGCTCAAACCAATCGTCCTGCGTGGTTTTATTGTACAGCCCGAAACCATGACCGCCGTTCTGGTAGAGGTGCATCTCCGCCTTTACGCCGGCATTGACCAGCGCATTGTAAAACAGCAGGCTGTTCTGCACCGGCACTACTTTGTCGTCCTGTGCATGCAGCAGGAAAGTGGGCGGGGTATTGGCCGTTACCTGCAACTCATTGCTGTACAGCTTTATCAGCCCGCTGTCGGGGTTTTCTCCCAGCAGGTTCTTCCTGGAACCGGCATGCATATACGAAGTAAAGCTGATCACAGGGTACACGAGTATCATAAAATCCGGGCGAAGGTTCAGCTGCGCAGGATTGTCGATCACGGGTTGTGCGAAATGCGTACCTACAGTAGAAGCGAGATGCCCGCCGGCAGAAAAGCCGATGATGCCGGTCTTGCCGGGCTGCAGGCCCCATTCGGCGGCATGTTGCCGTACAATTTGCAATGCACGCTGCGCATCCTGCAATGGCCCTTTGGACTTGTCAGGCATGATCCGGTCGTTTGGCAGACGGTATTTAACGACGAACGCGGAAACGCCTGCCTGTTGAAAGCGCCGTGCGATGGCATACCCTTCACGGCCTATCACCACGCTGCCATATCCGCCGCCCGGGCAGATCACGACCGCGGCGCCGGTAGCTTTGCCGGCCGGCGCGTGAAAAGGAATCAGCTCCGGTTGGGTGACCAGCCGTATGCGGTTGCTGTCGGCATCTTCCCGGTAATCGGCCGGCGCTGGCTTGGAATTGGGTACGCCTTCAGGGTATAAGAGAATGGATTTGCCTTGTTGGGCCTGGGCAATAAAGGCGCTGACTGTCAGCATGCTGATCAAAAGGAACTTTTTCATGAACGTGGATTTTATGGTTTGGCGACCCGGGTACACCAGTCGAAGAAGCCGATGGCGCGCAGGTCTTTTTCCATGGAAATATACTCGTTCTCTTCAAAAGGTTGTAACGGTAATCTTACATTGCCGCAGTCAAGGCCTATCATACGCATCATGGCCTTCTGGGCACGCAGCCCGCCGTATTTGACGATGATGCGCACCATTTCCACGGAGCGCAGCTGGCACTGTTGCGCCTTTTGCAGCTGTCCGTCGGCGAAAGCCTGTATCAGGTCGTTATACAACGGCGCGGCGAAATTATAGGTGCTGCCGATAAAACCATGGGAGCCGGTAGCGAGGGCGCTCAGCAGCATTTCGTCCGTGCCGTAGAGTAGTTCGTACCGTCCTTCACTGGCATGCATACACGCCTGGAAGTCATGCATGAAAGGCGCGGTGTATTTAATACCGGCAAGGGTAGGCAGTTTACCGGCGGCCTGTTCGAGGAATGCCACCATATCAAGCGAGATGCCGGTGAGTGCCGGAATATTATAATAGAACAGCGGCAGCTGCGGGGCACCTGCCGCAATAGTGGCCAGACTGTCTATCAGGCCTTGTATGGTCTGTATTTTAAAGTAAGTAGGCAGCGTGGCAGAGATAAAATCGGCGCCATGCTCCTGTGCATGGGCTGCCAGCTGTTTGGCTTCCTGCAGACTGTTATGTCCTACGTGTACGAATACTTTCAGTTTTTTTTCTGCGGCGCGGATGAAGGCTGCGGCGGTTTCCATTCTTTCGGCCGTGGTCATAGAAGGGCCTTCTCCGGTGCTGCCGCAGACAAACATACCTGTAATACCGTTGCTGATCAGTGTCTGCACTATTTCGTGTATCCGTTCGGTATGGATGCTTCCGTCGGCGTGCATGGGGGTAAATGGTGCGGCCACCAATCCCTGAATGCGTGTTGCTGTCATGTCGTTCATGTGTTCGTTGTGCTTATTGTTGATGGATATGGCTTATAATTTTTTTGTTGATTTTTTGGTAGATAAGATGGCTGTAGGCGCTTTGCTCCCCGGCTTCGTACAGGCAGGCGATGTCCCCGCCAGGCAATACGGCCAGTGAGGAATAAGCCGCCGGTCCGGCGTGCAGCACGCGCAGCGGTTGCCAGCTAAGTCCATCGTCGCTGCTGGCTTTGAGCGTCATGTTCATCCTTTTGTCACTGGCCGGGTTCAGGAACAGCAGGATGCCGCTGCGTTTGCGGGAGGGCCAGCGGTATCGGACGATGCTGGCCTGACAGACAGGGTCTGTGAGCGAGGGCACGTCAGCGGGAGCGCTCCAGCTAAGACCGCCGTCATGGCTGATGGACTGGGTACGCAACCCGCGGCCGAAATAGGAGCGGAGGCTCATCAGCAGGCCGCCACGGCCGTCGGCTAGTTCGGTCAACTGGCATTCGTTCACTTTAGGGCGGATGTTGCCGCCGCGTTGCCAGGACTTTCCGTGGTCGTCGCTATAGATAACGTGTGATCCGTATTCATAGGGCCCTTTGGCCACATGGCCGCTGCTGTCGTCATAACTGTGGTCGCAGGGCACCACCAGGCGGCCCTTATGGGGCCCATGTTGCAGCTGTATGCCTATGCCCGGGCCGGTGGCATACCAGCCCCATAAAGGATCTTTCGTGGTGGCGGTGATGTCTTCCGGCTTTGACCACGTGGCGCCGTTGTCGTCGCTTTGGCAGACCCAGACGGTGCGTGTATGCGTCGCCGTTTTATGGATGATATCGTGTTCTTTGTCCGGTCCTTCGTTGCGGGTCAGCAGCAGCCAGATGGTGCCGGTGGCGGCGTCCAGCACTGGGCAAGGATTGCCGCAGGTGTGCGGGCCGTCGTCCCATACTACCTGCGTGGCCGACCAGGTTTGACCGCCATCGGCAGAGCGTTTCAGCAGGATATCTATATCTCCGGCATCGGCGGCGCTTTCTTTGCGGCCTTCACAGAAAGCCAGCAGCTGGCCATTGCCAGCGGCCAGGAGCGCCGGGATGCGGTAACTTTTGTAACCACCGGCGCCGGCGCTGAACAGTACCGTGCTATCGTGCTGGCCCAGCAGCAGCTTAGGGAAAAACACCATCCATAATAGGCAGGCATATACGATCGTCTTCATATCTCTCTATTTAAAATCGGTAACAGGTATCACTTTATAGGCGATGCCTTCATAGGGTTTTTTATAACCAGCTTCATAGAAGATAGCAATTTCCGTGTCCGACAGCATCACGATGTCGGAGTAGGCCGAAGGGCCGCTGTATATCCTGCAGGACTTGCTCCAGTTATTGCCGTCGTCGGTGCTGAGCCGGATGGTCATGTTTTCGCGGGCGGTGCTGGCCGGGTTGGAAAAGAACAGCCATTGTTTCCAGGAGAGCAGGCTGCCCTGGCAGACAGGTTCCACCAGCGTATAGTCGGCCTTTACCGGCAGCCAGGATGCGCCGCCGTCGGTGCTGGTGGTCACCAGCCTGGCGCCGCCGGCGCTGTTGCGGATATTGAGCATAAGCTGTCCGTCGGACAGTTCGGCCACGGTGCTTTCCGCGCCATGGTCTTTATTGGCGATGCCGCCCAGTTTCCAGCGCTGGCCGTGGTCGTCGGAGTAAATGACATGCGCTGAGTCACGAGAAGGGCTGTCCGCTGTTTTGAGCGACATATAATCACAGGGGATGACGAGCCTGCCGGCATGAGGGCCGCGTTTGAGCTGTATGCCATGGCATGGGCCGGTGCCATACCACGCCCATCCCGGTTTCTTGACATCTTTCGAGATTTCTTTGGCAGGCGCCCAGGTGAGGCCTTCGTCATCGCTGCTGGTGACGAACACGCGGCGGGTATCTTTGCTGGTGCCGGCGTTGATGGCGCCGATATTGTCTTCGCCCAGGTTCCATGTCATCAGCAGCTGGAGGCGGCCGGTCTGTTCATCGAGCACCGGCACGGGGTTGCCGCAGGTGTTGGCACCGTCGTCCCATACCATAATGGGAGCGCTCCATGTTTTGCCGCCGTCGGCAGAACGTTTTACCAGCAGGTCTATATCGCCTTCGTCTTTGCAGCTGTTTTTGCGCGCTTCGGCGAAAGCCAGCAGCACGCCGGTTTTTGTCCTAACGATGGCGGGTATGCGATAACAGCTGTAGCCGCCGGTCTTCTCCCTGAAAATAAACGGGATGCTGTCGGTGGTATTACCGCCATTGTTACCGGGCGGTGGCGCCGGCGTCAGGTTTTCGCTGCCGCCGCCCTTACAGGAGGCCAGCAGGAAAAGGCCGGTGGTGAGTAGCAGTAATGCTTTCGCGGTGGTCCGTTTCATGATGAATTGTTTATTGGTAGCCGGCAGTTTGTTTCAGGTTCGGATTCAGGTCTATCTGCGCTTTCGGAATAGGAAAATACAGCGGTACGTTTTTACCGTTCAGATTAGGCACTTCCGTGTATACGTTGATGGTGCCTGCATAGTGAAAACGCAGCAGGTCGGGCCATCTTTTCTGTTCCAGCCACAGTTCCCGGAAACGTTCGTTCAATATCTCTTTTTCCACGCTTGTTTTGTCTGCCGGTCCGGTATAGTTGCCGATGCCGGCCCTTGTCCGGGTGCGGTTCAGCGCGGTAACGGCATCGGATACACGCCCAAGGGCCGCCAGCGCTTCCGCCTTGAGCAGGAATATTTCCGCGAAGCGGTAGATAACGATGTCGGCATCATAAAACCAGTCCGTGTCTTTGGTACCTCTGAACTTGTTATCAAACACGCCTATCAGTTTATTGTTAGGCCCGATGGCTTTGATAAAAGAGGCATTCTTTCTTTTATCGGCGGCGTCGGTGAACATGGATTCGAACTTCGGGCTGGGCATATACTGGCTACGGGCGCCGTTTTTGGCCGCTGCAATATCATTTTTGTTGACGGCGTCCTGTACAAAGATATCGCGTGGTTTCAGCTGACTGCCATACATATCGCTTCGTTCATCTTTCTTAAAATAAACAGAAAAAATGATTTCTGCATTTGCCCGGTTGTTGGTGGCGAAGACAGAAGCAAAGTTATCGAGCAGTGTGAGACCGGCGGTGCTTTCCACCTGTTGCAGCGCGGTCATCGCCTCCTGTAGGTCGGCATCATTGCCTTTGAGTACTTTGAACTTCCACAGCAGGGCATCGGCTTTCAGCGTGAAGGCCGCGGGTTTGGAAGCCCGGTTTTTGTTGACGAAAGCGCCTTCAGGGAACAGCGCAATGGCGGCATCGATATCTTTTAATACCTGGGCCATCACGTCCACGGCAGGGGCGCGGGAGGGCTGTTGCTGGTTGCTGCTGGCCACAGGCTCCAGCATCAGCGGCACATCGCCCCAGGAGCGTATCAGCCAGAAGTACGTATAGGCGCGAATGAAATAGGTCTCCGCCATGGCACGGTCACGGTCGGTACTGTTAGGAAAATTGATGCCCGGCGCATTTTTCAGCAGGAGGTTGCAATGATAGATAATATTGTAATAGTTAAGCCAGTTGGGCGCATTGGCATTGTTAAGGTTCTGCTGCCAGGCGGTGGACATGCCGCCTTCCAGACCGGCGATAAAGGCATCGCTGCGGTCTTCCATATAGTAAGTGGTATTGAAATAGTTTTTATCGTTGACAGTGCCGCGCAGCAGGGCATAGATGCCGGTCAGGTAGCCGGTCACATCGCCGGGCGATTTCCAGTAGCTGGCATTGGTGATGTCTGAAACGGTCTTTACGTCCAGCACCTTGTTGCAGGAGAAGGCCGGCAATAAAGCGATCAGGCAGCTGTATAGAAGGGAGCGTTTATTCATGATCGTTAGTTTACAGTTTAAAAATTGACTTTAACGCCCAGGTTGTACTGGCGGGGACGCGGGTACAGGCCGGGGTCTACACCGGTGAACACTTCGGGCGACAGGCCGTCGTATTTGGTGAAGTAGCAGATGTTATAGATACCGCCAAACACATCGATGCTGCTGATGCCTGTCTTCTGCAGCAGGGCCGCATGGATACTGTAGCTCAGCGATATTTCACGCAGTGCCAGGTAGTCGCCTTTTTTGTAATAGAGGGAGTTGTTGCTCGCAGTCCCATCATTGCCCAGGCCGTTGGCAGCACGGTTATGGTTTTTGAAATTGTAATCATAATCGCTTTGTACGGTGTATTTGGGAATGCTGGCCTGGTCGCCCTGTTGTTTCCAGATAGCATCGCTGATGACGTCGGTGAGCGCCTGGTTGTTGTTGCGCGAGCTGCCGTTGGCTTTCCCTCTGAAGCCGTTGTCAATCACATGTCCGAGGGCGTAGTCTGCCACTATGCGGAGGCTGATGCCTTTGTAGGTGAGGGTGTTGACGATGGCGCCCTGTTTATCCGGACGGATATATCCCATAAACGTCATATCGCGGTAGTCGATCGTATCGTTTTTATCGAAGTCGTGCCAGATCGCGTCGCCACCGGTTTTTTTGCGGCCGTTGGCTTCCACGTCGTAAGGTGCGCCGGCGGCGTCTTTATCGGTGGAGTAAACGCCATCGAGCTGGTAGGCCCAGCGGCCACCGAAACGTTCGCCTTCGGCGAGGCCGCCGACTTTCGTGTATTGGCCGGTGTTAGGGTCGAAGATGTAGTTGCCGCCGATCCTGTTCTTCGCTTCGCCGTTGCCCGGCAGGGATACTACTGTGCTGAGGTTGAAGGCAAAGGTGATGCCGGTGTTCCAGGTGAAGTTGCGTGTTTTAACGGGTGTGGCGTTTAGTTCCACTTCGATGCCGCGGTTGCGGATAGTACCGTAGTTGCTGCGAATTTTACTGAAGCCGGTAGTGGCGTCCAGTGGTTTATCGAACAGGCGGTTGTCGGTGATTTTGTTGTAGAAGTCCAGCAGGATGGTAATACGGTCTTTCAGCAAACCGATGTCCAGGCCGGCATCTACGGAGGTGGTGGTTTCCCATACCAGGTCGTTGTTGGGCAGGGTAGTATTGAGGATGCCGGTGTTGCCCATGTAACTCAGCAGGTTGCCACTGAGGGAGGTGCTGTACTGGCCCTGGGAGTCGAAGATAGAAAGTGCGTTGTTGCCTGCCTGGCCCCAGCTGCCCCTGATTTTAAACAGGGATATGACCGGTTGCAGCGGTTCCCAGAAGTTTTCGTGGTGCAGGTTCCATCCGGCAGATACACCGGGAAAAGCGGCCCAGCGGTGATTGCCGGAGAACCGGGAAGAGCCGTCGCTGCGGATACTGGCGGAGAACAGGTATTTGTTATCGAAATCGTAGTTCAACCGGCCGAAGTAGCTCATTAATATTTCTGTGGATTCGGAAGTGGACGTGCGTTGAGTTTCCACTTTGGTGGCATTCAGCGTAGGTATGTTGTCGTTAGGTGCGCCATAACCACTGCCGCTCATGTTGTAATCGTAATCATTAATGTAGCTGGTGCCCGCCATGGCATTGAAGTGATGGCGGTTGCCAATGGTTTTATTGTAATTAAGTACCGCGTCTGCCTGCGTATGCCTGTTAAGGTTATGTGCTGCGGAAGCGTTCCTGTTTGGATTGGTTTCATTGTAGGCTTCAAATCTGTTTTCTTTTCCTTCCGTGGTGAACCAGGCGAAGGAAGGGGAGAAGCGCAGTCCCGGCAGGATGTCCCAGTCGGCGCCCAGCTGGAAGGTAGTGCGGTACACTTTGATGTCGGTGTAACTTTCCTTGTAATAGATTTCATGCAGGCGGCTGCGGAAGGAGGCTATCCCTTCTCCCGGCGCGGGCGTGCCGTCTTCATAATAGAGACGGTAGGTAGGCGGCATGGTGACGGAGCGGCTCAATACGTTGTTGTCGTTATTGGGTGAATTGGAGTAACGTACCTGGTAACTCATGTTGGTATTGAGTGTCCATTTGTTGCTCAGTTTATAGGTGCCGTTGAACAGGCCATTATAGTTTTTATAGAAGGTACCTGCGATGATGCCGTCCTGGTTGGCGTGGCCGAGGCCGAGGTAGTATGTGCCTTTGTCGCTGCCACCGCTAACGCTGACATCGTATTGTTTTTTGTTGCCGTTGTTGAAGGTGATGTCCTGGTAGTCGGTGCCTTTGAACAGGAGCTGTTTACCGGTGACGGGGTCTGTCATGGTTTCCCAGCCTTCTTTTTGCAGGAGCTGGTCCACATAGGCCTGACCGTAGTTTTGTATATAGGTGTCGAGGAATTCCAGGGTGTTTTTGGAATTGCGCGGATTGCCGGTAGACATGCCATAGCGGCCGCCGGTGAGGTAGAAGTCCGGATTGGTTTTGTTGTAGTCCATCGTGTTTTTGCGGCTTACGTAGATGTAGTCGCGTGCGCTGAGGAACTTGTATTGTTTCGCCTGTTGTTCCAGTCCGTAGTTGAAGCCGAAGCTGACGCGTGGTTTGCCGGCTTTGCCGGATTTTGTTTTAATGATAATGATGCCGTTGGCCGCGCGTGCTCCATAGATGGCAGTGGAGGCCGCGTCTTTGAGCACCTGTACGGATTCGATATCGTCGGTGTTCATATCGGAGATGCTGCGCATGCCTTGTGACACCATGCCGTCTATGATCAGCAGTGGCGCGTCTTTTTCAGGAGAGGTAGTGGTGCCGCCGCGGAGAAATATTTGCGGATCGGCGCCGGGCTGACCGCTGTTGACCTGCAAGGTAAGTCCGGGTACTTTGCCTTGCATTTGCAGCAGGGGATTTTGTCCCGGTGTATGTTCAAATTCTTTCGCGTTTACGCGGGAGATGGCCGTGGTAAGGGTGGCGCGGGACTGTTTACCGTAGCCGATGGCCACTACTTCGTTGAGGGCGGTGGATTTTTCGCTGAGAGATACCGATAGCTGCGGGCGGCTGTTGACCGGTATTTCGCGGGTGTCCATGCCGATGATGCTGAATAGCAGTATAGCATCCGCGGGTACCAGGAGGCGGTAGTTGCCGGCTGCATCGGTGATGACGCCGTTCTGCGTGCCTTTCTGGATGACCGTCACACCGGGCATGGGCCTGTTGGCCGCATCGGTGACCTTACCGGTGACGGATATATTTTTTCTGGCGGGAGATTCCTGTGGTGGTTGTTGTCTGGCCGATACCGGTAAGAAAGAAAACCAGGTAAGGGCTACCAGTAACCAGCTTCCCGGCCAGTGTAAACGTGGTAGATGTTGTTTTTTCATAACCGTGAATATTTAGATGTTGGTTGGGTTGTCCGCTTTTAAGTATTACATATGCGGCAGTGGTTGATTTTAACAGCTTGGTTTTGCGATGTTCTATTAATATGTAGTATTTAAAAATGAAAAAATAGTGAAATGTTGGCCATATTTCGCTCTAAAAGTATATAAATTAATTTATTTGTAGTACATATTAATTCGAATTTCTACCTTTATTGGTAGAAAATTGTCTGTGATTCAGCAAAAAGATTATTTTTAGGATCAATTAAAAACAATAAATACTACTTAATAGATGCAAAAGGACCTTACCCTGGCGGAGCAGATTGAGCGGAAAATACTGAAGTATATCTCTGAGAAAGGCTACCAGCTGGGTGATTCGCTGCCCAAAGAGAACGAGCTGGCGGAAATACTGGGCGTGAGCCGGGTAGTATTGCGGGAAGCACTGAGCCGGCTGCGCATTCTGGGCTTTATCGAAACGAAGCGCAAACGGGGCACTGTGCTCACCTCGCCGAATATATTTTACGGGTTTAAGACCATCCTTTCGTCCGGCACGCTGGACAAAGACTCGTTGAAAGACCTGTATGAAGTACGCCTGATGCTGGAAATAGGCATGGCCGATTTCCTGTACCTGCATAAAGAGGAACGTTACCTGAACGACCTGCAACGTATCATTGAAGAAGAAAACATGACGGTGGACTCAGAGCAGCTCATCAAACTGGATATACGTTTTCACAGCACGTTGTATAAAATGTCCGGCAACAAGTCATTGTACGCCTTCCAGAACCTGCTGAATACACTGTTTGCCACCTATGCCCCTCGTCGTAAAGACTGGAAAGTAAAACAGATCATCTCGCACGAATCGTTGCTGGAGATCCTGAAATGCGGCACCGCAGATGCTTTCCGCACAGCCATGCGCCTGCACCTGAACACCCGCTTTGAGAACATGGGCACGTTGTTTCCGGAGAAGGCCAATCCGGTAATGGAGGAAGAAGAAGAGTAGCATGAAGTCCGGGACCGTAACGCAAGGCATTCCCCATTTTTATTCAGAACGTTACCGGACTAACGGTATCGATTATATGATTTTTGCAGACACCTTGCCTGCAAACGTATGCATTCTGGTGACCGGATTTTTCTAAAATGACCTGTTGCATGTTATATTCATAACACGTTTTTTCTGTTGCAAAAACGCCTCTTTTCCCTATCTTGTAGGCACTTTCTTTTTCAAATATTATCTAATAAATATTCTGTATAGTGATCCAGCTTAAAAATAAAATTATTACAATCGATTGTTTTTTATATTTTTGAAAAAGCACCACCACGTTACTGAGCATACAAAGTGTATGTGGTACACTTAAAAACAGGATCAGCCAAAATTGAAAAATGCCGGAAAACCATGTTCGGCAGCATTTAAACAGGACAGTAAATCATTATTCGTAAACAACCAAAGTTTTAATCAGCCACAGCAAAGAGTAGCTGTCTATCATTCAAAAAAAGAGGATTAAAAAATATCGCAATTTTTTGTGCAAACGTTTGCTAGAAGATGGAAGACTACGTCTCCGTCAGGCCGTTCATGTCCCTTATACAGCTTAAATAAATTCCAATTATGAATAATCAATCACCACGTTACCGGACATTCCGTAACGACCGCGCTGGCTGGTGTTTCCTGGCCCTAATGGCCACCACCGGGCTTTTCTGCGCAGTCACGGTACCTGCCTACGCTGTGAAGGCACCGGTCTTTCAGACGCCGCAGGAAGAGCACCGGTTCATCACCGGCGTCGTTAAAGATGAAAAAGGCCAGGCCCTGCCAGGCGTGACAGTATCGCTGAAAGGCACCACTGCCGGCACTGTCACCGATCCGGAAGGAAAATTCACGCTCAAAACAACCGCCAAAACCGGCACGCTCGAATTCAGCTCCATGGGCTTCGTAAAACAACAGGTGGCCTATGCCGGACAAAAGAACATCAACATCATCCTGACCACAGACCAGAAGGCACTGGGCGAAGTGGTGGTGGTAGGCTATGGCACGCAACGTAAAGTAAACCTCGTCGGCGCTGTTTCCGCTATCAAAGTGGATGAAAAAATTACCAGCAGGGCATTGCCCAACGCTTCCTCTGCACTCTCCGGACTGGTGCCCGGCCTGTCAGCGGTGCAGTCGTCCGGCATGGCCGGTAAAAACAGCGCCAGCCTCGTTATCCGTGGCCTCGGCACCGTCAACAACGCCAACCCGCTCATCGTGGTGGACGGTATGCCGGATGTGGACATCAACCGCATCAACATGAACGATATTGAAAGCATCTCTGTACTGAAAGATGCGACTTCCGCTTCGGTGTATGGTTCCCGTGCAGCCAACGGAGTTATACTCATTACCACCAAATCAGGTAAAGGTCAGCGTAAGACGGCACTCAACTTCAACGGGCTATACGGTTTCCAGCAACCTACACGGGCATACGATTTTATGGCCAACTATCCACGCGCGCTCACGCTGGAACAACGCCTGGGCCTCGTAGGCACCCTGCGCGACAACCTCACCTTTAAAGACGGCACCATTGACCAGTGGATGGCCATGGGCATGATAGACCCGCTGAGGTACCCCAACACCGACTGGTGGAATATCATCATGCGCACCGGCAGCACGCAGAACTATAACCTCTCCGCTTCCGGTGGAAATGACGTTTCCAACTTCTTCCTGTCTGTAGGCGTACAGGATGAAAAAGGGTTACAGATCAACAACGATTATACCCGCTACAATGTGCGCTTCAACTACGATTATAAACTGCGTAAAAACATGAACACCGGCATCCGCTTCAACGGTAACTGGTCGAAGTTTATCTACGCTTTGGAAGACGGCTTCACGGACGCTTCCAGCAGCAATACCGCAGGTTTTGATATGCGCTATGCTATCGCCGGCATCACCCCGTACGACCCTGTCACCGGTAAATTCGGCGGCGTAATGGCCTACGGTGAAGATCCGCAGGCCTATAACCCTTATGTGGTGTATACGAATTCGCTCAACCGGCAGAACCGCCAGGAAGCTAATGGTAATATATACCTGGACTGGACACCGCTGCCAGGGCTCACCGGCAGGGTGGACTATTCGCTTAACTACTACAACCAGTTTGCGTACAGCGCAGCTATTCCTGCCACTGCTTTCAATTTTCAATCAGGCATCAACGGTAGTAGGGTATATGTAGGCGAAAATGCAGGCATCAGCAACCAGACCTCCACCGGCTATAAAACCATGCTGAACGGCAGACTGACCTACCACAAGGCATTTGGCGTTAACCACGATCTTACGGTGACAGGCGTGTACAGCGAAGAGTTCTGGTATGACCGGCTGCAACGCAGCGGACGTAATGACCGCCTGTTCCCCGGCCTGCATGAAATAGATGCGGCCCTCACAAGCATACAGACTACCGGCGGCAGCAGCTCCAGCGAAGGGTTGCGTTCCTACATCGGCCGTGTGAATTATACCGCATTTGACCGCTATTTGTTTGAAGCCAACTTCCGTTATGACGGTTCCTCCAAATTCCTGCCTGGGCACCAGTTTGGGTTCTTTCCTTCTGTAGCGCTGGGATGGCGCTTTACGGAAGAAAGCTTTCTGAAACCTTTCCTCAGCCGCGTTCTCACCAGTGGCAAGTTCCGCGCTTCTTACGGTCAGTTAGGCAATAACAGCGGCGTAGACCGATATGAACAACAAAGCACCCTGTCCGGCAGCCATTATTATATTGACGGCGCCGTAGTGAAAGGGCTGGTGTACCAGAAAATGATCAACCCCGACTTTAGCTGGGAGAACACCGGTGTATTTAACCTGGGGCTGGACCTGAGCTTTCTCGCCGGCCGCCTTAATGCTGAACTGGACTACTATAACCGTCTTACTACCGGCATGGTCAGGCCCTCCGATTTGTCACTGTTGCTCAGCGGTGCGTACGTGGCGCCCCGTAAGAATATCGGCAACCTGCGTAACAAAGGCGTGGAGCTGAACTTAAACTGGTCTGATCATTTCGGGCCTGTGCGGTACGGTGTAAACCTGAACGCATCGTATAACCGCACCACTCTGGAGAAGTGGAACGAGTATCTCGGTCGCGGCTATACGTTTCTTAACATGCCCTACCACTTCCTGTATGTATACCAGGACCTGGGCATTGCGCAAACCTGGCAGGACATCTACAATAATACGCCACAGGGCGCATCTCCGGGAGATATCCTGCGCAAAGACGTTAACGGCGACGGCAGGATCGACGACAACGACAAAGTCGCTTATCCCAATGTGCAGCGTGACAGGCCTACAACCAACTTCGCCATGGGCTTCAACGCTTCCTGGAAAGGATTTGACATTGCATTTTTACTACAGGGGTCAGCAGGCCGTAAAGATTTCTGGCTCAACAACTACAACGACGTAAACTTCAGCGCCAGCCGCTATGCAGCTTCCTGGTCGCACTGGACCAACCCCTGGTCATTGGACAACAGGGACGGTGCATGGCCTCGTATAGGCGGCTCCGGTAACCGGGAAGAGAGTACTTTCTGGCTTGATAACCTCGCTTACCTGCGCCTGAAAAATATCCAGCTGGGATATATGTTGCCGGCCAGTTTGATGAAACGTATTGGCATCAACAGTTTCCGTATCTATGGCTCTGCTGAGAACATTGCCACTATCACTTCTTTCCGTGGCCTTGATCCGGAGCAGACAGGCAACAAAAGCAATGCATATCCGCTGAATAAAACTTATTCCGTTGGTGTAAATGTGGGACTCTAAAGTAGTAATCATGAAAAAATATACTTCTACGATACGTATTATGACTGTACTGGCCGGCATGGCAATGCTGGGGGGCAGTTGCACCAAACACCTGCTGGACCAGCCTTCCAGCATGGAAGTGGACAAAGAGGTGTTCTGGAAAACAGATGCCGACGCGCTGGCGGGCATCATGGGCGCCTACGCAGACGTAAGGCCGCTTTTTGACCGCGACTATTATTTCGATGGGCAAGGAGAGTATGTGCGTGTCCGTGGTGTCAGCGCTGCCAAAGACGACCTCCAGAATGGCGGTGCCTATGCTGTTAACACCGGATCTTCCGGCTTTAGCCCTTCCGGTTTCGGACAGCAGTTTGATGCCATGTACAAATACCTGTACGGCGGTGTGAACCGCACCAATTACGTAATTGACAACGTCCGTAAAATGCTGGCCTCCGGCAGCAACGTGTCTGTGCCCAAGCTGGAGCGCATATTGGGAGAAGCCCGCCTGTTGCGCGGAATGGTTTACTTCCGCCTCATCTCCATGTGGGGCGATGTGCCTTACCTGGGACATACCGTTACCAGCAACGACGAAGTGGTATCGCTGTCACGCATGCCCATTGCACAGATAAAAGACTCCATCATGGCGGATTTTACCTATGCCATTGACAAGCTGCCCGCCAGGTCCGACCAGGTTGGCCGTGCCGCCAAACCTGCCGCACTGGCCTTCCGGGGGAAGTTGCAGCTGTATTGGGCCAGCTGGAATAAAAACGGATGGCCGGAATTGAGCACGTTCAAACCCAGTACGGCCGTTGCCACAGCAGCTTACCAGGGCGCGGCAGATGATTTCAGGCATGTGATCAACGACTTCGGCCTGGACCTCTTCAGAGGCGGCGCGCCGGGCGTAGTCGGTCGTTTGGGCAGGGCCGACACATTGCCCAACTATTATTATTTATTTACACCGGTGGCCAATGGCGACGGAGAAATGGTCATGGCATTTGCCCATGGCGGTATCGGTACTTTCCAGGGCGAGGAGCTGATGCGTGATTTTGCCGGCCGTTCCCATGAAGGTTCCCAATGTTGGGTAACGCCGCGTTATGAAATAGCAGACAGGTACCAGTCTACCATCACGGGTGATTTCGCACCTAAAATGATTCCGCTGAACCCTTCCACCGTGGCGGACGCCAGGACCCGGCTGAATTCCGCTGTGAACCCACAGAGTTATGCCAACCGTGACTATCGTATGAAGGCTTCTATCATGTGGGACTATGAAGTAAGCGTAGGCATGGCTTCCCTGAAATCCACCGGCTGGGTGCCTTTCATTTATAAAACCTGGGCACAGCCGTTTGTGATAGACGGGGAAACTTTCCTCACTTACAACACGGATGGCAGCAATTCCGGTTATGTTTTCCGTAAGTTTTTGCGCAACTACGCCGGCCAGGGCCGCAGTGACGGTGATTATGCCTTCCCGGTGATGCGTTTGGCCGATGTGTTCCTGATGTACGCAGAAGCAACCAATGAAGTAAACGGCCCACAGGCCGATGCCATCGCCCTGGTGAACAGGGTGCGGCTTCGCGGCAATCTGCCGCCGCTGGCAGGCAGCAAGACGGGCACCAAAGATGCTTTCTTTGCCGCCATTGAACAGGAGCGTATTGTAGAGTTGCTGGGTGAAGGCCATCGTTCTTTTGATGTACGCCGCTGGAGAACACTGGAAAAAAACTGGAACCCGCCCGGAGGCCCCGGCGTATGGCGCATAGACACCTGGGGGGCGCAACAGCAACGCTACTTCCAGAACACCAACGACAGAGCCATGCAGCAATGTTACATCTTTAAGATACCGCAGAGTGAGCGTGACCGTAACCCGAACCTGACACAAAACACGCCGTGGATGTAGTCATTATCTATCTACCTAAAAAACAACAGATGAAAAAATATATCATTATAACCAGCCTCCTTCTCATGACGATACTGATATGGAGCAGTTGCAAAAAAGACCAGCCGATTGATGAAGACGGTTTGTTGATCACCACCCGGTCAGAATGTTATGTGAGCAATTTTGAGTTGCTGGGCGCAGACTTCCAGACCGTGCGTTCCAAAGCGCCGGTGATCGATACCGTGGCTTGTACCATTCAGCAGGAAGTCTTCTTTGGCACCGATCTGAAAAACCTGTGGCCACAGTTCACGCTGGTAACAGACGCCAAGCTGGACCCAAAGATCACCGGGAAAGTTGACTTTTCTGACCTGGCCAATCCGAAGAAATACACCGTCGTGTCCGGAAACAGGCAGGTAAGAAAAACATACACCGTTATTATCACCGTGCAAAAGTGAGTTGCAGTTAAAAACATGAATCATGAGAGGTAAATATTTTTCCTATATATCGTTGGTGTGCGCGTCGCTGCTGATGGCGACGGCCTGCACGAAAGACGGGGACTACGAGGTGCCCAAGCCTAAAAACGAATTGCAGAACGACTGTATCAAACGGTCGCTAGGCCCCAATCTCGTTGGCCTCAACATAGAGTTTGCCTATGCCATCGGTATTCCGGCAGCCAAAGGGAAACTGGTGTCAGCACAGGTGGTGGCATCTATCCCTGGTGTGCAGGTGAAGCCCGGCGACCAGGCTAATTCGGCCACCTATTTGCAGGACAGCTCTTTTTATACCAATGGCAGCGGTGTAGACGTTCCCGTTAAAGTTGGCGACCGATCCGTTACCAAAGAGGGAGCCAACGTGGTGACTTTCACCAAAGATACCAATGCCGTGACGCTCCGTTATTTCTACCGGATACCCGAAGAGGCGAGGGGCAGGACAGTGAAATTTACCTTCACGGCCACGAGCAGCAACGGGGAGACTGTATCGTACGACATGGGGCCTTATACCATTGCAAAAATGGACATGAAACTCAACCTGACGCCTACCAACAACAATAAGTGTTACTTGTCTATCGCAGACCTGGCTTTGTACAACGCCGCGGAAGCCGCCGCCAATCCGGACAAGATAGACCTGGTATACCTGTACCGCAACCTGTCGGTCCAGTTTGGACATGCCCTGGTAGCGCCGGCAGCGCCTAAAGATTATCTGCCGGGCGTAACGTTGCCGGCTAACGTCAACAGGGATACGAAACTGAGCAAAGCCTGGAATGTGCAGGACTTTCACCTGGCAGGCCTGAAGTATGGCACCACCTTCGTGGACGATGTGGATTTTGAAAAGCTGGATATGTCTGCATCGCCTGATTTCGCGCTGGGATTAAAGGAAGAAGGCGGCGTGTGGGTGGAAACCAGCGATGGCAAATACCGCGCTTACATTTTTGTCAATAAGGTAGATAATACCGCGCAGTCAGCGCGTATCAGCATTAAGCGTTATACGCTGAAGTAGAAATTACGAATTACGAATTACGAATTACGAATTACGAATGAAGGGCTTTCTTATGGAACGGTTACTAAATGGCCGCTCAATAAAATAGCCCTTCATTCGTAATTCATAACTCCAAAATGATATCTTATGCGATCATTTTTTTGTTGGACGATAGTGTTGTTATTATCCCTGCCGGCAGTCTCGCAGGATTTGTTGAGCAGTAAATACACCACAGCGCAGTTATCACAGCAGCTTATTCCCCGCGTATCGTGGATACCTTTCCCGCCTGCCGGTGACACCGCCTGGACCGCGGACAAAGAGGTGGCCGATGCGGCCGTCCGCAAGGCAGAGCGTTATCTGCATTATGAGTGGCCGGGCATTCCCGCCACCACGTCGCTGTTGATTGTGCGTACCGGCAACCGCAGCGATTATCAGGCTATCGCCAACCGCAAACGGGAGGCGCTGGCAACCTTGCTGCTGGCAGAAATCTATGAACACAAAGGCCGGTTTATCGATGATATCATCAACGGCGTATGGTCTGTCTGTGAAGAGTCTTTCTGGGGAGCGTCCGCACATTTGCCCAAAGGCGACAGTTATGCCGGGCTGCCTGATGTGGCTGATCCTTTCGTAGAGCTGTTTTCCGCCGAAACGGCCACCTTGCTGGCGTGGGTGGATTATTATGTCGGCTCCCAGCTGGATGCTGTTTCTCCGCAGGTACGGAAACGGATATACTATGAAACCAACCGGCGCATTTTTGAGCCGCTGGCCACCAAACATCACAGTTGGATGGGCAACAGCAGTAGTACCGGCCGCCGTCCTAATAACTGGAACCCGTGGATCTGTTCCAACTGGCTGAATGCAGTATTGTTGCTCGAGAGAGACGAGCATAAAAGGGCAGCGGCCGTGCAGCAGGTACTGCGCACCCTCGACAATTTCCTGAATCCCTATCCGGCAGATGGTGGCTGCGACGAAGGTCCGGGTTACTGGGGAGCTGCCGCCGCCTCCCTGTATGATAACATCTCCCTGCTGGACCTGGCCACTCATGGCGCTTTCAGCTATGTGTTCCAGGATACCAAAGTGAAGAAGATGGCACAGTTCATCTATCTCGCGCAGATCAGCGAGCGTTATTTCCTTGATTTTGCAGATGCCGATCCGCAGCCGGGAATGGACGGGATGATGATCTACCGTTTCGGCAAAGCTATCGGAGATCCGGATATGATGCGTTTTGGCGCTTTCTATTACCAGGACAACAAATCCGCCGGCACGTATCATTTCTTCCGGCAGTTTTTTGCCCGCTTTATGCAACAGGAGGTGAAAGCCGCCGCCAAAGGATTGCCCTTGCCGCGAGACACCTGGTGGCCGGACCTCCAGGTGATGGCGGCACGCGACCGTGGCGGCAGCGCTGCCGGTTTCTATGTGGCCGTTAAAGGCGGTAACAACGACGAAAGCCATAACCACAATGATATCGGCAACTTCATTGTATACCACAACGGGCTGCCGGTCATCATTGATGTAGGCCGGGGCACCTATACCGCACGTACGTTTAGCAGTAAACGTTATGATATCTGGTTCAACCGTTCCGACTATCACAACCTGCCGGACGTCAACGGCTACACGCAGTTGGCCGGCGCCCGGTACAAAGCGACCGACGCAGCGTACCAGTCGGCCGCCGGGTACAGCCGCATGTCTATGGATATTGCGGCGGCATACCCCGAACAGGCAGGTATCCGGCAGTGGCGCCGCAGCGTGCGGCTGGACCGGGGCAGGGCAGTGCATGTGACCGACAGCTTTGCCTTGCAGGCGCCGGGAACATTCAGGCAGTACCTGATGACATGTTATCCGGTGGATGTTTCCCGGCCTGGACAACTGCAGATACAGGATTTTGTGGTCACTTATCCGGCAGAATTACTTGAAGCATCGGTGGAGAAAGTGCCCCTGCAACAGATGGAAGACGAGGGGATCCGGCAGAAGTGGGGCGATAATATTTACCGTATTATATTGAAAGCGAAAGCACCTGTGAAAGAAGGAGAGATGGAGCTTCGTATTACCAATTCAGGGAGTGTACAGTAAGTACGGTCATGGTTTTAATTTGGCCACAGTTCAGGGTTTTGTTGAGTTTTCCTGTATCTGTGTAAATAAGATTTTATGCACTGCAACTAATTCGCAGTCCTTACTGAGGTTTTATATCATGATTAATTGCTGCTGTATGTAAGAAAAAATATTTTTTTTATCATGATTTTCTCCTTACAGATGGTTTATGGTATCCTACAATGCAGTGCCATAGCGTATGTCAGAAGTGTAGGAGTTTGTCTGATGAAAAAAGCGATACTGTCTTTTTAATCCTCAAAAAAAACAACAATTTTTCTCCGGTGGTTTTAATTATCTATTTTCAAAACGCCTTTTACCTGGTTGATCATCCCTGGTAAAAGATGCATGAAGGCTGGCAGGACGAGCATGTTGCCATCGTTATACCCATAAATACCGGTTGCCCAATGATTGATGTACCGAAAGAAGGTTGAGACACGTCGTCTATATTAATTGTTTACATAAATTAAAACACACACTTATGAAGTCCCCCCGAATTTTCCCCTTGTTAGCCAAACCTATCTTCAAGCTAATGGCTGCTCCATTTCCAGTCGTACTGCTGATGCTTGTTTTTGCACTGGTGTTTTATTCATGCGGCAAAACACATCAGGGTGTGCCGGCTGTAAAAGAGGTTAGTGCTGATGGTCAAAGGCTACTGGCCGCTGTAGAGCAGTATAAAAAGCAGATCATGGCGACTCCTGTCAGGCCTGCAGCAAAAATGGGCAATGCAAAAACGGAAACACTCACTGGTACATCAGATGATGAAGTCACCTATTATATCCAATTTCCCACTATACCATCCGCTAATCTGCTAAACCTGTATAATAACGCCAGCACCATACAGGATGTGGTCAATTTAAGAGAACAGGGCCAGGCAGTTATTCAGTTTAACGCTAATGCATCCAGTTCAAATTATCCGATTACGTTATCAAAGCAGACAGCCAAAACAAGTCTTCAGCCTTTGATCGCTGAATCAAGGACCTATTTACATTCCAAAGGACTGACGGATGCTGATATCAACGATATGATTTATTCCCAGGGCGGAACAGAAGAAGACCTGGTTCCATTTACACTATCGCTGGTGCAAATTGAGAAAACACCAAAACCATTTATCAATTATCCGGACGGATATACCTTTCATAATGAACACGGTTATATAAACGGCCGGTTGACAAAGCTTGTAAACAGATTAACAGGTGATACTACCTGGTATGTCATAGGACAACAGGACCCGGGCTATGAGGTGCTTACTGTTGCCGCTATTGGTACTTGTGCCATGGAGGCAATTGGAGCAGACATTTTTTGGGCACTGGCACAATCCAGTGCTTCTGCATGGACAATGGCAGCTATTACCACCGCATTCAGAACAGTTGCCAAGAAAGTAATTGGCCCTATTGGAGTGGCCATTGCAGTTGGCGAATTTTCATGGTGTTTGTACCAGCATAGCTGATCTTCGTTACCTATAATTAAGTAGCAAGACTTCAAAGTATCTGCCTTATGAAGTCTTGCTACTTTTATAATCACCCTACCTTGCCTTGCTACGAAGAATTATAGCAGAATAATTCCCTTGAAACGCCTATCATTGTATTTTTCTCCATTGCTTCTTCAATCAATTCCTGGGATTTTTGCAGCGCAAACTGCTACTACTACTGTTTGAGGATTAATTCGTATCTTCCATAAAGCTGCTTTTATTTTTAATCTCCAATATATTGTTGCTTTGGTTGATTTTTCCTGCAAAGATCAGCATCCAATCAGCGCATTTAATAAATACTATGTATTATGGCAATCTACCAAAAGATTATTGTTGGTATTGCTGTATGGTTCGGCTTTGTACAGATAGCGGCAGCTCAAAATGGGGGCGACAGTACAGCACGTGCATCTAAATGGAGTTTTCATTTTCAGGCTACCGTTATTGGCCAGCAGCATTCCGGTTTCAGGTCAATGTATCGGGGAGACAACAGTCTGGCTGACTCCGTGGAGCCCACGGCGCAGAGCCTTACCGCCACTATTTTTGTTGGCCGCAGATTGTGGAAGGGGGCGGCATTTTATTTTAACCCCGAGGTATCCGGCGGAAAAGGACTTAGTTCTGCTTCGGGCGTAGCGGGCGCATTGAATGGTGAAACATATCGGGTTGGCGCTGTGCAGCCACAGGTGTTTATTGCGCGTGCGTATTTGCAGCAACATTTCCGTTTAGGTAAGGCAGAAGAAGATATAGCAGATGATGTGAATCAGGTGGCAGACAAGGTGCCATCCAGCAGGATTACCGTCAGCATAGGGAAGTTTGCCATGGAGGATTTTTATGATAATAATGCATATGGAAAAGATCCCAGAACACAGTTTTTCAACTGGTCTGTCTGGGCTAATGGCGCCTGGGACTATCCTGCCAATACCAGGGGCTATACGGAAGGGGTGGTAGTAGAGCTTATCAAACCGAAATATGCAATACGTATATCCACAGTGGCAGTGCCCCGGATAGCCAATTATCACCTGATGGAGTATAACGGGCACGCACATGCGGAAACGTTCGAATTTCAGCATCAACTTCAGTTCGGGCAGCGTAGCGGTACGATCCGTTTCCTGGTCAGCAGCGCCTGGAACAGGGCGCCTTCCTACAAACAGGGCCTGGCTGCTATTGCCAGCCAGGATACTTTTTTGCTGCATGTAATCCGTGGCGCTTCCGAAAATACTACTTACGGCGGGCATAAGTACGGGCTGGGATTAAATATCGACCAGCAACTGAGTGATGATCTTGGCTTCTTCTGCAGGGTAGGATGGAATGATGGAAAGTACGTTACATGGGCATTCACGGAAATAGACAGGACCCTTAGCGGTGGCCTGGCACTGAAAGGGACCAAATGGAAACGGCGGAACGATGTAGCAGGCATCGCAGGCGTGGTAAATGGCGTCTCTCCGGACCACCGGGATTTTCTGGCCGCAGGCGGCTATGGATTTATACTTGGAGATGGCCGGCTGAACTACGGGCATGAAGGCATCCTGGAAACCTACTACAATGCTCAGCTGAACAGGTTTCTGCAACTAACGTTCGACTACCAGTACGTAAACCATCCAGGATACAATAAGGACAGAGGACCCGTGCATGTGTTTGGACTAAGAGGACACATTATGTTCTAGTATGCCTATACAGATTTGTGAAAAAAGTATCCGTTGAAATCAGCCACAGCATTGATTATTTTTACTCTATAAATAAAAATGTTTCAAAAATATTTTGCAGGGAAAAATATTTTTCTATCTTTGCAATCCCTTAACAATGAGGGTGTTCGCAGTGTAAGCAGCGATATGATTCCGTAGCTCAGTTGGTAGAGCAATACACTTTTAATGTATGGGCCCTGGGTTCGAGTCCCAGCGGGATCACTACTAAAAACGCCTTCAGATTCGTTGAATTTGAAGGCGTTTTTTATGCTCTTCCGGCAGCTGTTTAACAGGTCCGATTCCTCGCTTAAACGCTTTACGGAGCCGGCCGTTTGAACGCCTGTAGGCTGGCTTAGTGATGACGCCGGCAACGGTCTTCCAATAAAACAAGGAACAATAACTTCTACTCCTCTGTACCTGATAGTTTTTCTTCTAAAGTTGTCCAGTAATCATTGTGCCCCTCTTTACTCACAGAGAATAAATGCACATTAATCCATCTTCGGATAGCCGTTGGGGTAGGTTTGTTTGTCAGGTTCCCGCGTGCGGGAAAACTATCGTAATATGGTGTACAGGCGCTATTTCCCGGGCAAAATGATCGTCGTTGCGGCATGTTGTTGCTTCCTGCCAGGGGAGTAATTCTGTTGTCTGAATTATTGAAGGAATATTGTATTTTAATGACACATTTTGTTGACCGATTGCCATAAATCTCCAAATTTTTTATCTATGTCACTGAGACCCATCAAATTAGCCACTATCATAAATGAATGTCCTTGTATCAGTAACGAAACATATTGTTTTCACTTGTTTAAATCTCCAAATTTTTAGCTTATGTCACTGAAACCTATCCATCTGGCTATCGTAGATGAGAGCTCTCTGTTTATTAAGATGATGAAGAACTACCTCCTCGGACAAAGAAATATGGAGGTTGTTTTTCATACATCGGAATTGTCTTCTTTGTTTAAAAAGTTACGGGATGTTGACGTGAATGTTTTGCTGATAGACGTCTTTGTCCATCAACAAAATGTACTCGACGCCCTGGAGATTATCCGAAGTGAGTATCCAGAAATTAAAATACTGATACTATCGAAGTCCACAGACGTAAGCCTTATAAGTAGTCTGCTCGACCTGGGCATCCATGGGTATATTTCCAAAATGGATGAGCCGGAAGAGCTGGTACGGGCCATCGTGTCTGTTGCGGAAGGCGAAATACACCGTAATAAACTGCTGACAGAGGCATTGTACCTTCACAGGCACAACAATAACAATAGTAACAGCAGGATATATACGGTATTGGACCTGGCAGTGCTGGACGACCGGGAAAAAAGAATTTTGCAGTTGCTTTGGGAAGAAAAGAGCAATAAAGAAATCGCGGATGAGGTATTCCTGAGCGTAAGGTCAATAGAAAAGATCCGGCAAAATATGAAAGAGAAGCTGGGTGTGAAATCGACAGTGGGACTGCTGAAGTATGCGATAAACAAAAAGATTGTACTAATTGATCAATACACTTGACCTCGAAAACCGCTACTTCAGCTGGAGATCCTGACCTAAGTTCTGTTGTTATTAGCCGCATTCAAAAGAAAATACTAACTGTAAATCCGGGGGCTATTAAAGAACCGCCAATTCCCTAAATATCATCATTGCGAGTCACTTTAGAGCAGTCGAACTCATGAGTTTCCTTTGAGAAAGGAGGCAGCAGCCTTTTTGTGCCATGCCGGCAAGCCTTTCATGAAAACGAAATATTTTTTTAGTAAAATCCGCAATGAAATGTAGCGGAATTACGATCGTTTATTTTATGCATTTACAGTAATTTGAACATAGTTGAGACTGGACCGGTAGATAATTTCCAAACTCAGATAACCATTTTATAACGTCCTTTTTTCAATGAAAGCAGGTAATGTTACTTGCAGTTGCGATAGCTGTATCCTTTACAGTTCAAATTAAACCTGGCCAAATAACCATTAGTGTTTCACAACAATAGTTGCTCCACTCAGTGTAACCCATTCAGATTGACTTTCACCCCCTAAAAAAGACGGAATGAACAAATTTGTTGCAGGATGGTATGTCTTATATACCAGGTCGCGCCATGAAAAAAAAGTGGCAGACCAGCTGACGGAAGAAGGTATGTCCCTCTATCTTCCCGTAAAAAAAGAGTTGAGAACGTGGCATGACCGCAAAAAATATATTTCAGCTCCGCTTTTTGAATCCTATGTGTTCGTCTACCTGAATAACATACATGACTACTACCAGGGGCTGGGCGCAAGAGGTGTCTTGCATTATGTGAAGTTCGGCCGTGAAGTGGCCCGCGTCCCGGAAGACGTTATCGACTACATACGCACGCTGACTGAAATAGACGAGAATATAGAAGTGTCATCCGATTACTTCAGGCCGGGAATGCAGCTGTTTATCAAACATGGGCCGCTGACCGGTATTCCCTGCGAGATCATTCATGCCGACAACCGCAAAAAGATCCTGGTCAGGATACATATACTTCAACGTAACCTGCTGATGGAACTGCATCCTGAATATTTTTTAACTACCTCTGATTAAGCTGGTTTTACAGCTTTTCCAACGGGTTTCCCGGTGTATCAGGGGACTACCCTGCACAATTGATTTTACAATAAAAAATTTTATGTGATATGGACCAGGTAATCACTCTGGATAATATTTCCCGTGACTCTTTTTACAATGATTACGTTAAACCGGGAAGGCCGCTTCGCATCCGAAAGGCCACGGCGGCCTGGAAGGCCCTGAAGATATGGAATGCAGATTATTTCAAATCCATAGAAGGGGACCTGAAGCTGGCAGCCAAAAATGCAGATGTGGCTTCCGGAAAACGGGAGACGCTGTACCTCAGCGAATACGTTTCGCTGCTGGAGGAGCATGAGAGGCAGCTCCGCGATGGCAAGTGCCCGCCTCAACCGCTTTACCTGCACGACGTGCCGATTTTTCACCTGCTTCCATCGCTGGTACAGGATATTGAACCCTTCCCGCTGGAGCTGCTGCCTAAATGGTATTGGAAGAACTGGCATAACTATATACAGTTTTTCATGGGGGCAACGGGTAGCCTGACTCCCCTGCATTTTGACACGTTATATACGCACAATCTTTTTTTTCAGGTAGCAGGACGTAAAAAATTTATCCTGATCCCCGGCAACCAGAAGGCCATGTGCTATATCAAAGGATGGAGATGGTCTGATTTTGATCCTGCCAGGCCAGACTACGAACGCTTCCCGGAAGCAAAAGGGCTGACGCTTGTAGAGGTGGTCCTGGAGCCGGGAGATGTGTTGTATATACCTTCAGGTATGCTGCACCAGGTACACGGATTAAGCTATTCCATTTCGTTTAATATCGACTGGCATACGCCCAGGAGCGCCGGCAAAGGAGTGTTTTCGCTCTTTGAAGGTGCCCCCCGGAAAAATATCTATTATAATTCGCTGATACTTTTGGGGGTGGGATTAAAAGTTCCGCCAAAGATCATCTTCCCGTACTATAAATCTTACCTGAATTATATCAGTTAATCCCTTTTGCAGACCGGAGCCGGCAAAGCTTAAAAACCAGTTAAATGACGCAACACGTCCTCAGACTACTGTTCATCATCTGCATTACAGGCGCTCTAAGTGCCGCTTGCGCGGCGTCGGAAGTGCCCGGCCAACAGATCGATGAACAGGTAACACGGCAGATGAAGCAGGGGAAAATACCCGGGCTCAGCCTCGTTATGATAAAAAAAGGCCGGCTAACTATCCGCAGCTACGGATATGCAAACGCAGAACTGCGGACACCGGTTACTCCCTATACACTGTTTGAAATAGGATCGTGCAGCAAGGCATTTGTTGCATTGGCGATACTTGACCTGGCAAACCGGGAAAAAATAGATCTCGACAGCAGTGTGTCTGCTTACCTTCCCTGGTTTTACGCCAGGTACAGGGATAGCATTGTGACGGTTACCTTACGCCAGCTGTTGCATCAGACGAGCGGTATTCCCTGGGAGACAATCGGGCTGATACCGGAAAGCGCCGACAGCAATGCGCTTGATCAGACCATCAAACGGTTAACAGGCGTCCGTTTACGGCGCCTCCCCGGAAAGGGCTACGAATATGCCACAATCAATTACGACGTCCTTGCACTGGTCATTGAAAAGGTAACAGGAAAGCCGTTTGATGATTACCTGCAGCAACACATTTTTCAGAAGCTGGGAATGGTCCATACGGCTGTGGGAGTGCCATCAGACAGCTCGGCAATGGCAAGCGGCCACAAAATCAGCTTCTTCAGGCCGCGTGTATATGCGGCGCCTGTCTATAAAGGAAACTACGCCGCCGGATATATTATTTCGAATGCCGTGGACATGGCCAGGTGGCTGCGCTTCCAGATGGCTGCAGACAGCTCGCTGCTTTCACGGTTGGCCCGAGCAACGCAGCAGCGCGACGAAAAAGTGCCCCTGCACAATATGGCGTCTTATGCCATGGGATGGGAAGTGTCGCTGAATGGCAACGGAGAAATCTACCACGGCGGACAAAATCCCAATTTCACATCTTATGTGGCATTCCGGCCGGAAGACAGTACCGGTGTTGTCGTACTCGCAAATTCCAACAGCAGTTCTACTGCCGCCATCGGGGAAACGGTCATGAAGTTGTTGTCAGGAGAACCCCTGCCAAAAACAAACGTGCCTGATGACGGAAATGATAAGGTCTTCTCCCTGCTGTCCGCTGTAATCGGTATATACGTATTGGGAGCGCTGGTCTTTTTATGCATCGCCATCGGCGGCATTGCAGGAGGAAAAAGAAAATATGCAGGTATTTCATACCGGCAGGTATGGAGGGCAATGGCTGCACTTTTTTTAACTGCTCCTTTTTTGTTCGGTATCTATCTTTTACCTGAGGCGCTGGGCGGCTTTTCGTGGAAAACAGTTGGGGTATGGACTCCCATGAGCTTCACCGCATTGATCGTTCTTATACTTGCGGCCATCGCGGTCAGCGGTCTGGTATATGTTGTCAGACTCGTCTTCCCGGAAAATAATATATTCAGGAGAACAGTCCCCTCCCTGATCCTGATAAGCATATTGTCTGGCCTTGCCAATATGCTAATTATCATATTAGTGACTTCAGCCCTGGAAACAGCGTTGCCGCTCCGATACCTTGTTTTTTATTATGTGCTGGCTTTAGGTATGTATCTGCTCGGCAGAAGGTTTGTACAGGTCAGCCTTATCAGGTTAACCAGAAAGCTGGTATATGATTTACAGATAAAACTGATTGACAGGATATTTGCTTCCACGTTTCAAAAGTTTGAAAGAATTGACAGGGGCAGGATCTATACGGCTCTGAACGACGATGTGACTACCATCGGCGAGTCGACGAGTATGCTGGTCACGCTGATCACCAGCATTTTTACCGCCGCCGGCGCTTTTCTGTACCTCGCATCCATCGCTTTCTGGGCAACGGTGCTTACCGTATTGCTGGTGGCAGCTATCTCCATACTTTATTTCCTGGTGAGTAAAACTACCAACAGGTATTTTGAAGCGGCACGCGATATGCGCAATGTGTTTATTCACCTGATCAACGGAATGGTAGATGGATTCAAGGAGATCAGCATCCGCCGGAAGAAGAAACTGGCCTATAAGGCCGACATCTCCGGAACTACAGGGGACTACAGGGACAGGCTGATAAAAGCCGATGTCCGTTTCGTACATGCTTTTCTGGTAGGCGAGTCGCTGCTGGTAGCCTTACTGGGATTGGTAGCTTTCGCCTTCCCCAGGATTTTCCCTGATATACAGCGTTATGTGATTATGAATTTCATCATTCTGTTGCTCTACCTGATTGGCCCGGTCAATGCCATATTAGGGTCAGTACCAGCGATTTTACACCTGAGGATAGCCTGGAACAGGGTCCGCAGGTTTACCGCAGAGTTGCCTGCCGGTCAGGGGGAGGAACTGCTGCCGGAACCCCACGAACCGGTCGTGAACAGCATTGGGCTGGAAGGCGTTTGCTTCGGGTATAAGGATGAACAGGAGCAGTTGTTGTTTTCGGTAGGGCCGATTAACCTGGAAGCCCGGAAAGGGGAGGTGCTGTTTATCATTGGCGGCAATGGCAGTGGCAAGACCACACTGGCTAAACTGCTTTCAGGATTATACGAGCCTGACGAAGGACGGTTACTGGTAAATGGCAAACCGGTAAATAGCCGCCAGCTAAGCGAGTATTTTTCCGTTGTATTCAGTCCTGCCCATCTGTTCAGAAAGCTATATGATATCGACCTGAAAGGCAGGCAGGAAGAGGTAGATAACTATCTGAAAATACTAAAGCTGGAAGGAAAAGTAACCATCAATGAAGATATATACAGCACCATTGAATTGTCAGGCGGACAGAGAAAGAGGCTGGCCCTTTTACAGTGTTACCTGGAAGACTCGCCGGTATATCTTTTTGACGAATGGGCGGCAGACCAGGACCCGGAGTACCGGAATTTCTTTTACCGCACGTTACTTCCGGAGATGAAAAGACAAGGCAGGATCATTATTGCCATCACGCACGACGACCATTACTTTGATGTTGCCGACAGGGTATTCAAAATGACGCAGGGCCGTCTTGAATTATACAGAAATGAATACCCGCTGCATGAAGTATTGTCTGAAAATATAACGATCCCTTTATTTAACAGGAAAAACAAGTAAGATGATCAACACCGACCAGGATACTGTCAGCCTTGAGATCTGGCACAAGCGCTTTAATCTCGACGGAAAAGACAACCTCGCTCAGCTGCCATCGTTAAAGGCCATATATGCCGTTTTTGGCATTGTAGACAAAGACCCGGTGAACTGTAGGTTCGTGGGGGAGGCCGAACACCTTGGTAATGCACTGAGATACCTGTTTGAAAATGCTGACGACAACGGTTTGAAAACTTTTTTGCAGGGACCCTGGATCAAAGTGCTCAAATACCGGCCTATGCCGGATTCTACCAGGGAGGAGCGCGAGCAGGCCGTCATGGAATGGAAGGCGAAATATGTACCGGGGGTCGACGAAAACGGGGAATATCCCGGTTACGGCCACTGATGCCCGCATACGTCCCGCAACACGGACCGTCAAATAGTTAACATGTAATGTAAATCTTTCTTTTTTATGGATAAGGTAAAATTGTTTTGTTTTCCTTACGCGGGCGGTTCAGCCGCGGTATTTAACAAATGGCACCGGCAGCTGCTTCCGTTTGTTGAACTGGTACCGGTGGAACTTGCAGGAAGAGGAAAGCGTATGCAGGAACCTTTATACCGAAGTGTGGACGAAATGGTGGATGATGTGTACCGGATCATAAAAGATGATGTGCGAAAAGGGCACTATGCTTTGTATGGACATAGCATGGGCAGCATGATCGCCTTTGAACTGGCGCAGAGGATTGTACACGACAACCTGCCGGTACCTCTGCATATATTTTTTTCCGGAAGAGGTGCTCCCGGCGTGAAAGGCAAACCCGAAAAGAACTACGCTTTGATGACGGACGATGAGTTTCGCGCGGAAGTGATGCAGCTGGGTGGCACTCCCCGTGAATTTTTTGAGTATCCCGAGCTACTTGAGATATTTCTGCCTCTGTTGAAAAATGATTTCCGCCTTGCCGACGAAGAAAGATACAACCGGGAGACAAAGCCGCTTCCTTGTGATATTTCTGTCTTCCTGGGTAAAGACGATGAACTGACCCCGGAACAATGCGACGGCTGGAAAAAACATAACCATACGCTCTGCAGCGTGGTCTACTTTGAAGGCGGACATTTCTTTATCCACGATGATACTGATCAGATACTGGATTGCATCAATAATGTCATACAAAGGGCCTGTGCGCGCCGGGAAGACCGGCAGAACGCCGGACTGGCATCGTTCTCTTGAAATGCTATCCTGTTGTAAAGCAGTGGCCATCTTAATCTCGTCCTCTGACACTGCTGCGCGGCTTATGTCTGAGCCGTGTTCTCCCGGAAATTAAAAGAACCATTTTAGAATGCGCGGGCGCACGTCCGGTGGCCCGCTGTTGATTCCTTTTAGCTACCATGAAACCTGAAACATTGACCTCGCTTTTAGACCTGAGAAAATCAGGTTTGAAAGGGATAACCTTTATCGAACCTACCGGGAAAGATGAATTTCTTTCTTATGGCGACCTGTATGATGCTGCCCTGAAAGTACTGGGATTATTGCAACGCAGGGGAATAAGCCCCGGCGACGAATTAGTGTTGCCGCTCCAGGAAAACAGGGTATTTCTGATCGTATTCTGGGCCTGTATGCTGGGTGGCATTATTCCGGTACCACTGTCACCGGGTGCAAAAGATGATCACCGGCATAAGTTATTTAACGTATGGGAGATACTGAATAATCCCTACATGATGGTCTCACAGCCTGATCTACAGAAGCTGCGTGTCTATGCGCGGGAACAGGGAATGGAAAACAGCTGGTTGGCCATGTGCGACAATGCAATTGATACGGCTGATTTAAATGGCTGCCAGGGTGTGGGAGTGGTAAAAGAAGTATCGCCATCGGATATTGCCTTCATCCAGTTTTCGTCCGGGTCCACCGGTAGCCCGAAAGGAGTTGTGCTGACGCACGGCAATCTGATCTGCAATATCGATGCTATCGCACAGGCGTCGGCATACACCGAAGATGACGCCACTTTCAGCTGGATGCCCTTAACACATGACATGGGACTGATCGGGTTTCATCTGAGCCCTATGTTCAGCGGGATGGACCAATATATCATGCCTACCCAGAGCTTTGTCCGCCGCCCCGCAGGATGGCTGGAGAAAGCGAATGAATACAAAGCCACCGTGCTCTGCTCACCGAACTTTGGATACCGTTATTTCCTGAAGCATGTACACGATCAGCATACCGGGAAGTGGGATCTTTCCGGGGTGCGGATCATCTACAACGGCGCTGAGCCGGTGTCTGAAAGGCTTTGCGCTGAGTTCCTTGATAAATGCGCCGCTTACGGCGTCCGGCGCAGCGCCATGTGCCCGGTTTACGGGCTTGCGGAAGCCAGCCTTGCCGTTACTATTTCCGGAATGGCCGACCAGGTGGTATCGTTGTGTGTGGACAGACGACAACTCAATGACGGCGATCAGGTGGCACTCATTGCCCCCGGAGATAGTGCTGTTACGCTGGTTAATGTGGGAAAACCGGTAAAGAACTGTTCCCTCAGAATCACAGACAGGCAGGATATGCCGGTGCCGGCAGGGACAGTGGGGCATATACATATAAAGGGAGACAACGTAACCTGCGGTTATTATAACAACCAGGAGGCTACAGCGTGTGCCATTACCGCCGATGGATGGCTGCGCACCGGTGATCTGGGTTTTATGCTGGATGGTTGCCTGTATATTACGGGTAGAGAAAAAGACATCATCTTTGTCAACGGACAGAATTTTTATCCTGCAGATATCGAGCAGATAGCGGAAGATGTGGAAGGGATCGAACTGAACAAAATAGCGGTTGCCGGCCATTTTAACAGCAGCACGCAGCGCGAGGAATGTATTGCATTTGTTTTTCACCGGGGGGATATCAGCGATTTTATTTCGATAGCACAAGCGTTAAAGACGCTGGTGGGGGCGAAGGCGGGAATTGAACTGGACAGGGTCGTACCGGTAAAGGATATTCCCCGTACCACCAGTGGCAAGCTGCAGCGGTTCCGGTTGTTGGAACTATACCGGGAAGGCGCCTTCGCTGACGTCATGGAAACGCTGGAACAAGCGGCATCGCCCGGGGAGGTGAACCGTTTTTCTGTTGACGGATATGAAAGGAAACTACTGGACATATGCGAAAAAATATTCGGTGAAAAATGGAATGATGTACACCGCAATTTTTTTGAAGCCGGCCTCAGCTCATTGAAAGTGGCGGAATTAAGCCTTCTCGCCGCAAAAGCATTTAACACTGCGCTGCCTGCTGACTTCATTTACACGAAGCAAACCGTCAGAGAGCTGGCAGCAGCGATCCGGCAAAACGGGGAAAACGGATACCAGCCCATACCTGCCGGCATTGAAAGACCATATTGCCCGTTGTCTTCATCGCAGCGGCGAATGTACTATTTCTGGCAGCTGAACAAAAGCACTGTTACCTATAATTTACCGGCGGCCTTCCGGATACGGGGAAGCGTGCAACATGAGAAGCTGGAGCAGGGCATAAAAGATTTGATAGCCCGGCATGATATGTTGCGGGCCGTTTTCAGTATGGACCCCGTTCCTTCATTCATTGTAAAGAAGACCACACATTTTACGCTGGAGAAGATCGTGTGTGCGCCAGACCAGGTCAGTGAAGCGCTGAGGGAACTGGTACAACCATTTGACCTTGGGCAAGGGCCGCTGTTTAGAGCCAAGCTCCTTCATACTGATGCGGAGGAATGTTACCTTTTCCTGGATTTTCATCATATCATAGCGGATGGCGTATCTATCTCCCTTTTTGTAAAAACGTTAATGGAATACTATAACGGCGAAGGGGGTACGCCGTCGTCCCTGCGATACAGCGATTTTGTGCAATGGGAAGAAGACAACCGGCTGTCAGGAAAGTTGCGGGAACATGCCGGGTACTGGCAGCAACAGTTGCAGGGTGATTTGCCGGTGTTGTCCCTGCCTGCCGATTTTCAGCGTCCCCCGGTGCTGAGCACCGAAGGAGGGAAAATCGCATTTGAGGCTGGTAAAGAGCTGACGGAACAGCTAAGGGCACTGGCGCGCAGAATGGATTGTTCCCTGCATGTACTGCTGTTCAGCGTATATACCGTATTCCTGTCAAAAATAACAGGGCAGGATGAGCTGGTGATCGGAATACCGGTATCCGGCAGGCGGCATCCCGATCTGCTGGAGATACAGGGTATGTTTGTCAACAACCTGGCTGTCAGGTGCCATGTATCGGGGGAAGACACTTTTGTGCGGTTCCTGGAAAAACAGCAGCAGCATGTGGCCGAAGCGCTGCATCATCAGGATTATCCCTTCGATGATCTGGTCCGCCAGATCGCGCCGGACCCGGACAGCAGCCGTAATCCGGTATTTGATACCATGTTCCTGTATCAGAATATGGAACTGCCGGTCTTCAGTAACAACGATTTCACGTTGACACCGTGGTTCTTCGACAACGGTACCTCAAAGTATGACATCTCGATGGAAGTCTTTGAGGACGGCCCCGCCCTGCGGTGTTTTATAGAATACTCAGCAAAACTTTTCCGGAAGGAGACGATGGCGGCCTTTGCGGATGGCTTCCTGCAACTTGCACGCAGGGCCGTCAGTAACGGCACAGACAGTATTGCTGACTGGTCCATGCTCAGCGAGACGGAATTTGAACGGTACGTCCGTAAATACAATGCCACCGGCAGGGAATATGCAGCTGGTAGCGGTATTCACCGGTTGTTTGAAGAGCAGGTCTGGCGAACGCCTTCAAATATTGCGGTGGAGCATGGAAATACGACCTACTCATTTCATGAATTGAACGAACAGGCGGACCGCGTGGCTGGCTGGCTGAAAGAACAGGGGGTAGGCCAGGATGCACCGGTGGCGATTTTATTGCCGGCCACACCGGAGCTGCTGGTCAGCATATTAGCCGTGCTGAAAGCCGGTGGATATTACCTGCCTTTGGAGCCTGGCTGGCCGGCAGAAAGGGTGCGTTATGTGCTGGAAAGCAGCCGTTGCCGTTTGCTCATCTGCGATGAGAGCAACAAAGACAGGAATGTGTATCCGGGGGTAGCTAATCTGTACATAAAAGAGGTGCCGCCGGCTGCGTCCAAGAAGGTGTTATCAGTTAGTGATCCTGATCATCTTTCTTATGTATTATATACCTCCGGCACCACCGGCAGGCCCAAGGGCGTTATGATCACCCATCGCTCGCTGATCAATTATACCTGCTGGGCGGCTGAAAGCTATATCCGCGGTGCACAGGTAACGATGCCGCTTTATACGTCCGTTTCGTTTGACCTGACGCTGACATCGATATTTACACCATTGATCACGGGCAACAGGATTGTGATTTACGGCGAGGATGGCGATAACCTGTCGCTGGTGAATATGTTGACAGACAATAAGTGCGATGTGATCAAAGCCACGCCATCCCATCTTAGGATAATGGCGGCCGGCAAATGGCTGGAGAAACCCGGAAGCCGGGTTAGGCGGATCATCGTAGGAGGCGAGCAACTGGATACCGGCCTGGCCAGGGAGATATATGAGCAGGCAGGCGGCAACATTGAAATCTATAACGAATATGGCCCTACGGAAGCTACGGTTGGATGTATGATCCACCTGTTTAACCCCGAAGAGCTAACGCCGCAGGTGCCAATCGGCGTACCTGCTGCCAACAGCCGTATTTACCTGCTGGATAAATACCGGAAACCAGTAGCCTGCGGCGTACATGGAGAAATATATATCGCCGGCGGCGGACTGGCCAAAGGGTACCAGGCAGACGAAGCGCTGACGCGGGAGAAATTTGTAGCGGATCCTTTCCACGCAGGAGAACGGATGTACAAGACAGGAGATATTGGCCGGAGGTTGCCGGATGGTACCGTGGTTTTCCTCGGAAGGTCGGATGAGCAGGTGAAGCTGAACGGTCATCGTATAGAACTGAGGGAGATCGAACAATGTCTTAAACAGCATCCTGATGTGGACGATACGATTGTTACGGTGACTGCCGGCCTGGCCGGCGTAAAACTGCTTTGCGCGTATATCAGGTGGAAGGCCGGCAGCGTGGGCAGGGAAACGGCCCTGCGTTTTTACCTGGCCGAAAGGCTTCCGTATTACATGCTCCCGTCCTGTATAATAGAAATAGGAGAAATACCACTGACGGCAAACGGAAAAGCTGACCTGAAGGCGTTGCCTCAGCCGGAAAACATGGCCGCTCCCGAACAGTCCTTACCCACCGACGCAGCGGCTGCAGCATTGATAGAGGCATGGGAGGAGGTGCTCGAAACGCCCGTTCGCTCCGTCAGGGACAACTTTTATGCATCAGGTGGCGATTCCATCAAAGCGGTGCAGATAGCTTCCCGCCTTTTGGGCAGGAATATGTTGCTAAAGGCCAGGGACATACTAACCTACCATACCATAGAGCAGATATGCCCCCACATCGGAAGGACGGGTGCGGAAAACAAATATGAGCAGGGTATAATCAGCGGCGAGCGGGAGATGACTCCTGCTGAGGGCTGGTTTTTTGAACAGGCTTTTGAGAACCCTCACTACTTTAACCAATCAGTACTGTTGCGGCTCAAGAGGCCCGTTAATCATAAACTGCTGGAACAGGCTTTCTCGCATGTGGTACAGCACCATGATGGACTGCGCATGAACTATGACCCAGAACGGAAGACCTTATTCTATAATCCTGCGCATTTAGATACCCGGTCCATAGTTGAAAAGTACAGTATCGGAGATGTCGGGGGAGACGGTCTCACCACCATATACCGGAAGGTAAAAGGCGCGTTCGATATCACTGGTAGTTTGCTGCTGAAGGGGGCGCTGTTCTCCTTTGAAGCAGGCGAATCCTTGTTGCTGATAACGGCGCATCACCTGGTGACAGACGGGGTGTCATGGAGAATTATACTCGAAGATTTGTACCACGGCTACACCGCGCTGGAAAACGGCCGGGAGGTGGTACTGCCGGAAAAGACAGCACCATTGGCAGGGTGGCGGGAGAAGCTCATCCGCCTGTTTCCGGAAAGGGCCCTTTCGCCGGTAATAGAAAACAGCGGTTTTACCCTGCCACTGGATGTTCATACGCACGACTGGAGGATGATAAACCGCAGGGAGATCGTTGGTGGCCTCGATGCAGCGCAGACAGGCGTGTTGCTGAAGGATGCCTATCGCTTTTATGAAAGCGATATGCTGGTACTGCTGAGTGCCGCCCTGCTTCAGACTTTACACGAGTGGACAGGGAAAACTGTTGTGGTAGTGGAATACGAAAGCCATGGCAGGCATCCCGAAATGCCGGATACTTCCCGTACGGTGGGATGGCTCACCGAAATGTATCCCCAGGTGCTGGAATTGCCGGCAACCGGTATAGACGGCTTGTTGAAGGCTGTTAAAGACCAGGTGCAAAGCGGCATGTGTTGGGGAACGCGATACAATGCCCATGCTAAAAGTGAAATACCGCAGACTGCGGTCCGTTTCAATTACCTTGGCCAGTTTTCAAAGGAGCTGGAGAATGATTTGTTTTCCTTCTGCGGACTTACAACCGACAGCGATTCAGATCCCGGTAACAGCATGACGGCCCGGGTAGAGCTGCTGGCGATGATTTTAAACGGTAAGCTGATCATGCAGCTTCATTACAACCACCAGGCACATTTCCGGTCCACCATGCAGGCGCTGATGGAACGGATGCAGGAGCACGTCCGCTCAATTGCTGCGCATATCAGTCACAAAAAAGACCTGACGGCAACAATGCCGGCGTTTGACACGGCGGGACTGGACGATCAGGAAATAAACGATTTACTCCGTTAGTTATATTAAACCGCATATCATGATTGAAAAGATAGAAAGAACAAATGTAGAGGGCATTTTCGAGCTCAGCATGGTTCAAAAGGGAATGTTATATCACTACCTGAAAGAAGATGACCAGGGGTTGTATAACGTTCAATTGTCTTTTGATATCCGGGGGCAGTTGGAGCTAAACCTGTTACAGCAGGCGTTTGATGAAGTACAGGCCGCCAACCAGGTACTGAGATCGGTTTTCCGCTGGTCTGAAGTTAGCAAGCCTGTCCAGATCATCCTTCATAGCCATCATCTGCCGATTGCATTCGTCGATTTTTCACAGCAGAAAGAAAGCCGCGCTCAGGCCAGTGCAGGGCAGTTCCTGCAGGAAGACCTGCACAAACGACTGGACCTGGCCCGGCAGCCGCTCCGGCTGACCGTACTCAGGGTGGCGGAACAACAATTTGTTTTGGTGATTACACATCATCATATATTGTATGATGGCTGGAGTACAGCTATTTTGCTGAAAGAACTCTTCCGGTATTACAATGATCTGGCCGGAGGTCGTCATATAGTCCATGTCGAAAAGCCTGCCTATGGCGACGTGTACCGCGCATTGGCACAAAGAGTTTTACAAGGGGCCGGCGACACATATTGGAAAAACCACCTGTCGGGGTATCCCGTGACAGCCTGTTTCCCGAAAACGCCTGTGGGAGATGTTGTGGCCAACAGGCTTCAGAAGCGCTCCTTTCACATCGCCGGCCTGGATGTGAAGGCATTTTCAGCACTGTATGGCGTTACAGGGGCAGCTATTATCTATGCTGCCTATGGCGTACTGCTCCGGCATTGGTTCCATGCGGAAGATATTGTTTTTGGCACTGCTGTTTCGACCAGGGATGAAACCATCAGGGGGCTTGAAATGGTGATGGGTAATTTTATCAATACCGTTCCGCTTCGGATGGCGCCCGCCGCAGATGAAACTTTTGCGCAGCTGACGATACGGGTCAACAAAGCATTGCTTGAGCGGAGCGACTACTGTAATACATCTTATGCGGAGATCAAGAAGCTGCTGGATCTGAAACCTTCAGAAGACCTGTTCGACACTGTGATAGCCGTGGAGAATTACCCGGTCACCGGGGCAACGACGGCACATGCCGGATGGGACGTCCGGTTAAGGGCTGTATATGAGCATACCGGTATCCCGCTGGTCGTCACGGTATTTTTTAACGAAGCGCTGGAGCTGGAGTGTACTTATGACGCGGAACTTGTGAATGAGGCTTTTATCGGGTACCTGGAAACGTATTTCGGCCGCGTGCTCCGGCAAGGCTTACACCATCCCGGACAGGCAGTATGCTTTTCAGATCTTATTTCGGCAGCTGAAAGAAAATACCTGACGCAGGAACTGAACGACACCGCCGTTTCTTACCCGCAGCGGGACACCATTATCTCGCTGTTTGAACAACAGGTGAAGCGGACGCCGGGCAATACAGCCCTGCGATGTGGCAACCTGTCACTTACCTATATGGAGCTTCAATCTGCAATCCATAAAACAGCAGCTTTTCTAAAAAGCAATGCCGGCATTAACGCCGGCGATCTGGTAGGTGTGATGCTGCCGCGGGAAATACAATTGTTACCCGTCATCTTTGGGATTCTTAAAGCCGGTGCCGTATATGTTCCGATTGATCCTGACTTTCCTGCAGAACGTGTGAATGCCGTCGCCGGAGATGCTGGCCTGAAAGCCATGATTACACGTGCCGGACACGTGAAGGCCTCGTTGCCGGCTGCCATTGCGCTGATAGACCCGGATGAAGCCGCGGCCTGGTCAGACGATAGTCCGGTTAATTTTCCGGCTGTCGATGGGAATGATCTCGCCTATGTGATCTATACTTCCGGCTCCACCGGGAAACCGAAGGGAGTAATGGTGGAGCATCGTTCGGTGGTTAACAGAATCACCTGGATGCAGCAGCAATACCCGCTTACCGAAGATGATGTGCTGTTGCAGAAAACGCCGCTGGTGTTTGATGTGTCCATATGGGAATTGTACTGGTGGTCTTTCACCGGCGCGTCGTTATACCTTCCGGAGCCCGGCGCGGAAAAAGACCCTGCAGAGATCATCAGGGCCATACAGGAACATGGCGTTACAACCATCCATTTTGTACCGTCGATGCTCAATGCATTTCTCGCCACCATGAACGATGGGTTTAACTTCGCAGCGATAAAGCGGTTGCGGCAGGTATTTACAAGCGGCGAAGCGCTCATGCCTGCGCAGGTACAATTGTTTGCTGATACGCTTCACAAATATTGCGGCAGCCGTTTGATTAACTTATATGGGCCAACAGAAGCCACAGTAGACGTATCATTTTATGAGTGCAGCTTTGAGCATGAATATCATGTGGTGCCCATCGGCAAACCTATCAACAATGTCAGGTTATATATCCTTGGAAAAGACCAGTCGCTTTTACCGGCAGGCGCGGTAGGGGAGCTGTGTATCGCCGGCGTGGGGCTGGCAAGAGGCTACCTGGGCCGCGAGGCGCTTACCGCTGAGAAGTTTACACAATGCCCTGCACTGCCGGGAGAGAGGATCTACAGGACCGGGGACCTCGCCAGATGGCTTCCGGATGGCAATATAGCTTTCCTGGGCCGGCAGGATGAACAGGTAAAGATAAGAGGTGTCAGAATAGAACCGGGAGAAGTGGCATCTCACCTGCTGGCACATACGCATATTACGGAAGCCGCCGTGGTTGCCAGAGAACGGAACGGTGAAAAATACCTCGTTGCCTATTATGTATCGGATAGCCCGCTGGAAAGGAAGGACCTGCGGGATTGGCTTTCCCGGGGCCTGCCGGAATATATGGTCCCTGCATGGTATGTACATTTGCGGGCGATGCCACTGACAGTGAGCGGAAAGCTGGACCGGAACATGTTGCCAGAACCGACGGCACTGACTGACTTCAGTGAAGAAGGAGACGCGCCCGCCAACGAGACGGAACAAAAGCTGGCGCAGCTATGGCAGGAAGTGCTGGGACATGCATATGTCAATACCGATAGCAGCTTTTTTGATACGGGAGGCGATTCTTTGCAGGCTTTACGATTGATCAACCGCATCGGAAAACAGTTTGATGTGGAACTTCCACTTAAAACCCTTTTCGATAATCCCACTATCAAAAGCCTCGCTGCCTGTTTGCGCGCCAGGACAGAACAACACGCCGGAAGACGTGGCCGGTTGTTTAAAACAGAGAAACGGCAGTATTATCCCCTGAGCTCGGTACAGAAACGGCTGTATTTTTTATATCAGTTCGATAAATCTTCACTCGCTTATAATGCGCCGCTGGCCCTCAGGATTACAGGGCCGGTAGATAAGTCCCGCATGACCGAAGCGCTGCAGGAGCTTGTTCGCAGAAATGAAAACCTGAGAACGTTATTTGTAACGGTCAACGGCGAGCCATACCAGAAAATACTGGACAGCGTTACGGTTATGATGGAAGAGTATCGTTCAGATGGCAATACCAGCGCATTGTTGCAACAATTCATCAGACCTTTTGATGTGGGTATAGCCCCGCTGATGAGAGCGGGATGGATCGAATGTGAGGAGGAAGAGCATATTTTGTTGCTGGACCTGCATCACATTATCACAGACGGCGTATCCCAGGGATTGCTCGTAAGGGAGTTGATGGCTTTATATCAGGGGACGTCGGTAGCGGCGCCTGTTTTTCAATACCGGGATTATGCAGCCTGGCAAAACAGCGCTGGTTACCAGGCAGTAGTGTCGGGCTCGCGCGAGTTCTGGATAAATGAATTTGCTGAAGAGCCCCCCGTCCTCGGTTTGCCGTTGGACTTTAAGCGGCCGCTCATACGCAGTTATGAGGGCGCTAACGTTCATTTTTCGTTGAGCAGCAGGGAAACCGCAATGCTGAAAGCGTTGGGGGATGCGGAGGGCGCCACCATGTTCATGGTGGTCCTGTCGTTGTTCAGCATCCTGCTGGGCAAACTGGCCGCGGAGGAAGACGTGGTGATCGGTACGCCTGCTTCCGGGCGCGATCATGCGGATCTCGAAGCTGTAATGGGAATGTTTGTCAATACAGTCGTTATACGCACACGGCCGCAGGGAGAGATACCGTTCCGTAGTTTTTTAAGGGAAATTAGGTCACGTACGCTGGCAGTCTTCGACAGGCAGGCATACCCTTATGAACTACTGATAGACGATTTGAAGGTATCGCGTGATACCAGCCGTAACCCGTTGTTCGACGTGTGGTTTGTATATCAGAATTTTGAAACTGCTGTACCGGAGGTGCCGGGGCTTACCATAACCCCCTGTGAAATCGGGGCTCCCATCTCGCAGTTCGATATTTCGCTAACGGCGGGAGAAAGAGAAGGACGGCTGCACCTGAACTTCGAATATTCCACGGAATTGTTCAGCGCAGAAACGATAGATCGTTTCTGCGGCTATTTCCGGGCAATTGTTACCGCTATTACCGGTAATGCAGGCTGCCGGCTTCGTGATATCGGGCTGGTAGGCCCGGCGGAGAGACGGCTGCTGCTGCATACGTTCAACGAAACAGAGACTCCATTCGAAAGGCAAAAGACCTTTTTTACGCTCTTTCAGGAGCAGGCGCAAGGTACGCCGGAATATCCGGCAGTGGTGTATAACGGAGCACAGTTAACTTACAGCGCGTTGCTGAAACGGGCAACGGACCTGTCAGCTTACCTGGCGGCAAAAGGCATCGGGCGGGGAAGTCGGGTGGCGCTGTACATGTCCAGAGGTATCGACATGCTTACCGCCATATTGGGCACATTCGGAGCAGGCGCGGCCTATGTGCCGGTAGAAATGGAATATCCCCCGCATCGCGTGATGGAAATACTAGCCGATAGCGAACCGGGTATTGTGCTGGTGGATGATCAGACGCTGTCTGCCGCAGAAGCAATAAAAAGCAAAGTACCTGCCGTCGGCGAAATATTGTCTGTCAGCCATATGGAACAATGGAGCGCCGACGAAGACGCAGTGCCGGAGGTAGCTGGACCGGACGATATTGCTTACATCATCTATACGTCCGGTACCACCGGGAAACCCAAAGGGGCCATGGTGCACCAGCAGGGGATGCTCAACCATCTGTATGCGATGATAGAGGCGATGGGCCCCGGCAACGGGGATGTGATCGCACAGACCGCCTCCTGCAGCTTTGATATCTCCGTATGGCAGTTTTTATGTGCGCTGCTCGTTGGAGGACAAACATGCATCATCGATAAAGATACACAGCTCGACGCCGGCAGCCTGCTCAGAGAAATGCAGGAAAGCAAGGTGACGATTGCTGAAATGGTGCCTTCGCTGCTGCGCGCTTTTGTGGACGAGGCGATGAATAACGCAGGGAAAAACCACCTGCCATGCCTGCGGTGGATGATACCTACGGCAGAGCAGATCAGTACTGCACTGGTGAACAAATGGTACGATTGTTATCCCGGCGTTCCGCTGATAAATGCCTACGGGCCCGCCGAAGCGTCGGATGATGTAACACTCTATTTCATCGGGAAAGATGTAGCGGAAGGAGAGATCATCCCTATCGGAAAGCCGGTAAGAAATACACGCATATACATTACGGACCAATATATGAACTTGTGCCCCCTGGGAGTGCGCGGCGAAATCTGTATTGCGGGGATTTCTGTTGGTAAAGGATACTGGAAAGACCAGGAGAAGACCCTCCGTGCTTTTGTGCCCAATCCTTTTTCGGAAGATGGCGAAGAAGATTATCGTTATCTGTACCGGACGGGCGATACAGGCTACTATCGGCCTGATGGCAATATCGTATTCACCGGCCGGCGCGACGATCAGGTGAAGGTCCGCGGCCACCGCATCGAATGCCGTGAGATAGAAAGCCATCTGCTGCAATGGCCGGGTATCAGAGAAGTGACCGTGCTGCCCCGCGAAAAAAACGGCGCCCAATACCTGGTGGCGTATTATATAGCTGATACAGCATTGGAAGACGCTGTATTGCGAGGCTTCCTGTCCGGCAGATTACCGGATTATATGGTACCCTCTTTTTATGTGTGGCTGAAGAGAATGCCCCTGACGGTGAATGGGAAGCTGGACAAAAAAGCACTTCCCGCGCCGGAACATAAACAGGCGCCGGTTGACAACGGGCAGGTGCTGACAGTGGAAGAAAAGCTGCTGGTAGAGGTATGGTCTAAGGTACTGGCCGCGGATGGCATCAGCGTGACTGACAATTTTTTTGCGGTGGGCGGAGACTCCATCAGGTCTACCCAGATCGTGTCTGCACTACGCAGTGCAGGATATGAATTATCTGTGAAAGATATATTTATTCATCAAACTATCCGGGAGCTGGCGGTACGACTGAAGAGGACCGGAAAACAGGCAGACCAGTCGGCGGTAGTAGGCAGGGCCGCTCTGACGCCTATACAGCGGTTGTTTTTTGAAACGCCTTTTGCCCGTCGGCACCACTATAACCAGTCGGTGATGCTGTTGTTTCCTGACGGCCTTGGGGCCGACCGTGCACGGCAAATGCTGGCCATGCTACAGGAGCATCATGATGCGCTGCGGATGGTCTTCGCGGAAGAAGCGGAAGGTGTGTTCATGCATAATCAGGGCCCGGAGCTGGCAGTGTCGCTGGAGGAATATGACCTGCGCGGCGAGCCGGAAGCGGAAGCCTCGCTGCTGGCGCGCTGCGATGAAATGCAGGCAGGTATTGATCTGGCCGCAGGCCCGCTGCTGCGTGGCGGACTGTTTCACCTGGCGGAAGGCAGCCGGTTGCTGCTGGTGGTCCATCACCTGGTGGTGGATGGTGTCAGCTGGCGTATCCTGCTGGAAGATATGCATACCCTGTATGGCCAGCAGCAGCAGAACGAACCGCTGCAGCTGCCGGGGAAAACGGATGCCTTCCTGTTGTGGCCGTCACGGTTGTCGGAATATAGTGAGGGCAAGGCGTTTGCGAAGGGCTGCCGGTACTGGAATACTTTCGATGCAGGCGCCTATCCGGTGTTGAACCGCGATTACCCTGAAGGCACGAACAAAACAGGCGGGCAGCAGGTAGAAAGATTCCGTCTAAGCAGGCAGTTGACGGGCCGGCTGCTGGGCGAAGCACACCGGAGCTTCGGCACCCGCATCAACGATCTGTTGCTGGCAGGTCTGCTGCTGGGCATGCACCGTTGTTACCAACAGCCGGGCATCCTGCTGGACCTGGAAAGCCATGGCCGCGAAGAGCTTTTGGGAGCGGATATCAGCCGTACGGTAGGTTGGTTTACCAGCATTTACCCTGTATGGTTGTCTGGAGATGTAAACAACCTTACGCGCCTGGTCCGCGAGGTGAAAGAAACGCTGCGCCGGGTGCCCAATAACGGTATCGACTATATGATCCGGCAATATGTATGCAACAGCGTAGAGCACACTCGTAGACGTTCCCGTGTGATCTTCAACTACCTTGGCCAGTTTGATACAGCAGTGTCGGGAGAATATTTTACGGCGGTAAGCGGCGCCGGTGGCCGTGAGATCTGGGAGGGGGAAACAGCGGAATACGACTGGGAGGTGTCCGGCATGGTGCTGGGCGGGGAGCTGGAGATGACGCTCACGTACAGCCCCCGGCAATATGCCGCGGACAGGGTGCGGATTTTTATGCAGTCGTATCGGGACGCGCTGGAAGAGATCACGGAAGCATGTTGTCGTCACGGGAAGGTAGAACTGAGTCCTTCAGACCTGGTTTACAAATCGCTGACGTTGTCGCAGGTGGATGCGTTACAATCGGAACATGCGCTGGAAAATATCTACCCGTTGTCTCCGATGCAGGAGGGTATGCTGTTCCATGCGTTATACGACAGAGAAGGCGACCAGTATTTTGAGCAACTGAGCTGCCGTTTGCAGGGCCGCCTGGACATCGCGGCGATAGAACATGCGATGAACGGCATCATTGCGCGTTATGCGATACTGCGTACACAGTTTGTACATGAGGGTTATGAACGTCCGTTACAGATTGTATACCGCGGGAGGAGAATGAAAGTGTCCTATGAAGATATGCGTGAAGCCTGTGTGCAGGAAGGAACGGCGGCAGTCGTTGACCGTATTCGTCAGCAGGACCGGAGCCGTAAGTTCGACCTGGGCCGTGATGTGCTGATGCGGGTGACCGTCCTGCGTTTGGCAGCATCTGCATATGAGTTGATATGGAGTTATCACCATGTGCTGATGGATGGCTGGTGCATGGGTATTATTATGCGCGATTTTAAAGCGCTGTATCAGCAATACAGCCGTGGCAGCGAGGTATTGCTGCCGGCGGTACGTCCCTACGGAGATTACATCAGCTGGCTGGAAGAGCGAGACGCCGCCTTGTCGGCGCAATACTGGAAAGAATACCTGTCTGGTTTTGAAAACATGACAGGTATAATCCCCGAACACGGCAAAGCAGAGGGGGGTGGTTATGAACTGGCAAAAGAGGCGATGTTATTGGGAGAAGAAAGGACCGGCCAATTGCATCGGTTAGCCGTAGATAATGGCGTAACGGTAAACACCGTTTTACAGGTAGCATGGGGAATACTGTTGAGTAAATACAACCAGGCAGACGATGTGGTCTTCGGCGCGGTGGTGTCCGGCCGCCCTGCGGAGCTGGCCGATGTGGAGTCGATGGTGGGACTCTTTATCAATACGGTGCCGGTACGCATCAGCTACGGGCCGGAAGAAAAGATCTCATCATTGCTGCGCCGGGTGCAGGAAGCGGCACTAGCGGCCGAGCCGCATCATTATCATCCGTTGTCGGAAATACAGGCCGGCAGCACGCCCGGCAGGTCGCTGCTGGACCATATCATGGTATTTGAAAACTATCCGCTGGCAGATACGATCATGGGGCCAGGGCAGGAAGAGCTGGATTTTCGTATATCCGACTTAGTGGTACATGAGCAGACTAATTACAATCTGTCTGTCGTTGTAGCTTCGAATGAAAAGACAAGCGTTACACTGCATTATAATGCCCATGCGTTTGATAAAGGGTTCATGAAGCGTGTAGTGGGACACTTTCAATTGATAATAACACAGCTCCTCAATAACAGCGCGGTGCCGGTATCTGCCATAGAGATATTGACCGCTGAGGAGACATACCGGATTTTGCACGAGTTTAACCGGCCGGTGACAGTATATCCGCAGGAGATGTCTCTTGTTGATATGTTTGAAAAGAGCGTCCGGGCACACCCCGGCAGGACGGCGCTGCGCTGCAATGATGTCAGCCTGACCTACAGCGAACTGAATAACCGTGCAGGCCGGGTGGCCAGTTACTTAGCAGCCAGCGGCGTAACGCCGGGAGCAGTAGTAGGACTGATGATAGAAAGGTCTCCTGAAATGATTATTGCTATGTTGGGCATCCTGAAAGCCGGAGCGGCTTATCTGCCGCTGGAGGCCGGGCTGCCTTATACCCGCAACCGGCATTTGCTGGAGGAGACCAACGCCGTACTATTGCTGACGGAAGAAAAAACGACCTGTCTTTACGCCGACTTTATCAAGACTGCAGACGTCAGACGTCTGCCTGAGCATGAAGCGGCGCCTGGGCTGCCCGGCCCGCAAAGCCTGGCCGGACATACAGCCTATATTATCTATACGTCGGGTTCTACCGGTAAGCCTAAAGGTGTAATGGTATCCCATCATTCGGTGGTTAACCTGGTATTGTCTCAACAAAGAACTTTTGATATAGATGAGCAGGACCGTATTCTGCAGTTCTCCACGATATGTTTCGATGCCTCCGTAGAACAGATCTGGCTGGCACTGTCGGCCGGTGCCGCCCTGGTGTTGATAGAAAGGGAGAGGATAACAGACAATGACCTGTTCAACGACTATATTTCAGCGATGAACGTGACGCACCTTCATGCTACACCTTCTTTCCTGGAAAACATTACACTCAAAACACCCAATAACGTAAAAAGGGTTATAGCCGGAGGCGAGCAGTGCAAGGTACAGACGGCAACTCGCTTTTACCGGGATTATGATTTTTATAACGAATACGGGCCTACGGAAACAACGGTTACGGCGATACAGTGCCTGATCACCGATATGCATGTTTCCGGTGGCACTATTCCTGTTGGCAGGCCCCTGGATAACACCCGCGTGTATATCCTTGGAAAAAATAAGGAGCTGTTGCCCGAAGGAATAAAAGGGGAGTTGTTCATTGCCGGCGACGGACTTGCGGCCGGATACGTCAATGATCCTGTGCTGACCCGGCAGCGGTTTGTTTCTGACCCCTTTATGCCGGGTGGGCTGATGTACCGTACCGGTGATCTGGCCTGCTGGTTGCCGGACGGAAACCTGGCATTCCTGGGCAGGGCGGATGAACAGGTGAAAATAAGGGGTTTCAGGATAGAACCCGGTGAAATAGAAAACCGTCTCAGCATGTATCAAGGGGTAAAAGAGGCGGTAGTGACGGCACATGACAGGGATGGCAGTAAATACCTCGTGGCATATTATGTGGCGGAGCAGGAGATAGACATGGCATTGCTAAGGGCGTTTCTGTCTGAAACCCTGCCGGATTACATGGTTCCGGCCTATTACCTTCGTCTGCCAAATATGCCGTTGACCACTACCGGAAAGCTGGACCGGAAGGCGTTGCCCTCGCCGGATGTAATAGGCAGTAAAAGCGGCGATGCACCGTCGTCCGAAGCTGAAAGAGTGATAGCGGTTGTCTGGTCGGAGGTATTGGGGATAGCAGATATTGGCGTGGCAGAGAATTTTTTCGCTGCGGGCGGAGATTCTATTAAATCTATACAGATAGTATCGCGTTTGCGTACAGCAGGCTATAGCTTATCTGTTAAAGATATTTTTTCCTGGCCAACGGTGCGATTGCTGGCGGCTAATGTGGCGAAGGCGGCGGAGGTGCCTGCCAATAGGGCCACCGTGGTAGGCAGGGCCGCTCTGACGCCTATACAGCGGTTGTTTTTTGAAACGCCTTTTGCCCGTCGGCACCACTATAACCAGTCGGTGATGCTGTTGTTTCCTGACGGCCTTGGGGCCGACCGTGCACGGCAAATGCTGGCCATGCTACAGGAGCATCATGATGCGCTGCGGATGGTCTTCGCGGAAGAAGCGGAAGGTGTGTTCATGCATAATCAGGGCCCGGAGCTGGCAGTGTCGCTGGAGGAATATGACCTGCGCGGCGAGCCGGAAGCGGAAGCCTCGCTGCTGGCGCGCTGCGATGAAATGCAGGCAGGTATTGATCTGGCCGCAGGCCCGCTGCTGCGTGGCGGACTGTTTCACCTGGCGGAAGGCAGCCGGTTGCTGCTGGTGGTCCATCACCTGGTGGTGGATGGTGTCAGCTGGCGTATCCTGCTGGAAGATATGCATACCCTGTATGGCCAGCAGCAGCGGAACGAACCGCTGCAGCTGCCGGGGAAAACGGATGCCTTCCTGTTGTGGCCGTCACGGTTGTCGGAATATAGTGAGGGCAAGGCGTTTGCGAAGGGCTGCCGGTACTGGAATACTTTCGATGCAGGCGCCTATCCGGTGTTGAACCGCGATTACCCTGAAGGCACGAACAAAACAGGCGGGCAGCAGGTAGAAAGATTCCGTCTAAGCAGGCAGTTGACGGGCCGGCTGCTGGGCGAAGCACACCGGAGCTTCGGCACCCGCATCAACGATCTGTTGCTGGCAGGTCTGCTGCTGGGCATGCACCGTTGTTACCAACAGCCGGGCATCCTGCTGGACCTGGAAAGCCATGGCCGCGAAGAGCTTTTGGGAGCGGATATCAGCCGTACGGTAGGTTGGTTTACCAGCATTTACCCTGTATGGTTGTCTGGAGATGTAAACAACCTTACGCGCCTGGTCCGCGAGGTGAAAGAAACGCTGCGCCGGGTGCCCAATAACGGTATCGACTATATGATCCGGCAATATGTATGCAACAGCGTAGAGCACACTCGTAGACGTTCCCGTGTGATCTTCAACTACCTTGGCCAGTTTGATACAGCAGTGTCGGGAGAATATTTTACGGCGGTAAGCGGCGCCGGTGGCCGTGAGATCTGGGAGGGGGAAACAGCGGAATACGACTGGGAGGTGTCCGGCATGGTGCTGGGCGGGGAGCTGGAGATGACGCTCACGTACAGCCCCCGGCAATATGCCGCGGACAGGGTGCGGATTTTTATGCAGTCGTATCGGGACGCGCTGGAAGAGATCACGGAAGCATGTTGTCGTCACGGGAAGGTAGAACTGAGTCCTTCAGACCTGGTTTACAAATCGCTGACGTTGTCGCAGGTGGATGCGTTACAATCGGAACATGCGCTGGAAAATATCTACCCGTTGTCTCCGATGCAGGAGGGTATGCTGTTCCATGCGTTATACGACAGAGAAGGCGACCAGTATTTTGAGCAACTGAGCTGCCGTTTGCAGGGCCGCCTGGACATCGCGGCGATAGAACATGCGATGAACGGCATCATTGCGCGTTATGCGATACTGCGTACACAGTTTGTACATGAGGGTTATGAACGTCCGTTACAGATTGTATACCGCGGGAGGAGAATGAAAGTGTCCTATGAAGATATGCGTGAAGCCTGTGTGCAGGAAGGAACGGCGGCAGTCGTTGACCGTATTCGTCAGCAGGACCGGAGCCGTAAGTTCGACCTGGGCCGTGATGTGCTGATGCGGGTGACCGTCCTGCGTTTGGCAGCATCTGCATATGAGTTGATATGGAGTTATCACCATGTGCTGATGGATGGCTGGTGCATGGGTATTATTATGCGCGATTTTAAAGCGCTGTATCAGCAATACAGCCGTGGCAGCGAGGTATTGCTGCCGGCGGTACGTCCCTACGGAGATTACATCAGCTGGCTGGAAGAGCGAGACGCCGCCTTGTCGGCGCAATACTGGAAAGAATACCTGTCTGGTTTTGAAAACATGACGGGTATAATCCCCGAACACGGCAAAGCAGAGGGGGGTGGTTATGAACTGGCAAAAGAGGCGATGTTATTGGGAGAAGAAAGGACCGGCCAATTGCATCGGTTAGCCATAGATAATGGCGTAACGATAAACACCGTTTTACAGGTAGCATGGGGAATACTGTTGAGTAAATACAACCAGGCAGAGGATGTGGTCTTCGGTGCGGTAGTGTCCGGCCGCCCTGCGGAGCTGGCCGATGTGGAGTCGATGGTGGGACTCTTTATCAATACGGTGCCGGTACGCATCAGCTACGGGCCGGAAGAAAAGATCTCATCATTGCTGCGCCGGGTGCAGGAAGCGGCATTATCGGCCGAGCCGCATCATTATCATCCGTTGTCGGAAATACAGGCCGGCAGCGCACCGGGCAGGTTGTTGCTGGACCATATCATGGTATTTGACAATTACCCGCTGACGGCCTTGCTGGCAGGTACCGATGCAGATAACGACTACAGGATAGAAAGCATAGCGGTGTTTGAACGGGCCAATTATGACCTGGCCCTCGTGGTTACGCCCGGGGAAAATATTTCCATCCGTTTTGAATATAATAAGCGCCGGTATGAAGACCGTCAGATACGGCGGGTAGTGGGGCATATGGATGAAATCATCCGGCAGCTCGCTGGAGGTGGCGAAATAAACGTGCCGGAGATCAGCATATTGTCAGCCGAAGAGCAGCAACGGCTGTTATATCTGTATAACGATACCGGGAAAGACTATGCTGACACAGATACTATTGTGTCATTATTCGAAAGGCAGGCGGCACAGGTACCGGAACATACAGCGCTTGTTTTTGAAGACATATCACTGACTTATTCGGAGCTCGACAGAAAGTGCAACCGGCTGGCTCATATATTAAAAACGGCCGGCGCAGGGAAAGGCGACATCGTCGCTATCATATGCGACCGCTCGCCGGAAATGATTATCAGTCTGATGGCTGTATTGAAGGTTGGCGCGGTGTATCTGCCGGTTGATCCCGGAAGCCCCGAAGACAGGATCGGTTATATACTGGCCGATTCCGGCGCTTCGATAATATTAACCGACCAGGGATATACGATGGCAGACTTTGGCATCCGGACCATTGCGATGCACGTGCTAAACCTCGAAGGTGGTGAAGCCTCTGCGTTGCCGCCTGTTACCACCCTGAATGATGCAGCCTACATCATCTACACATCCGGTTCCACCGGCCGCCCCAAAGGAACGGTCATCAGCCAGTCGGGCGTGATACGGCTGACGCGGGAAGCCAATTATATCAGCATCACCGGTAGGGACAGAATACTGCAACTTTCCAGTTTTGCATTTGATGGTTCTGTATTCGACATTTTCGGTGCATTGTTGAATGGTGCAACGTTGTTTATGATCCGGCGGGAGATGATCGATGATCTTTCGGCGCTGGCCCGGCTGATACAAGAGAAACAGATTTCGGTATTCTTTATAACGACCGCTTTATTTAACATACTCATAGAAGAGCAGGGCACATGCCTTACACATGTGCGCAGGATATTGTTTGGCGGAGAAAGGGTGTCTGTCCAGCATGTAAGGAAGGCATTTGAGTTGTTGGGAAAAGAAAGGCTCATTCATGTCTACGGGCCAACGGAAGCCACCGTTTTCTCAACCTTCTATCCTGTCAACGAGGTCCGAAGCCTGGACACTGTCCCCATCGGCCGTCCTATCACCAATACCGGCGTCTATATACTGAACAGTCGGCAGCAGCTGGTGCCCGAAGGCGTGGCCGGCGAGCTGTGTATATCGGGCGCGGGGCTTTCCCTCTGTTATCTGAATAATGAAGCGTTGACCAGTCAGAAATTCGTCGCTAACCCTTATACGGGTGAACGTATTTACCGGTCAGGAGATCTGGCCCGCTGGCTGCCGGACGGAAATATAGCGTTCCTTGGCAGGATAGATGACCAGGTGAAAGTGCGGGGTTTCCGGATTGAATTGGGTGAGATTGAAATGCAGCTGGCGCGGTACGAAGGCATCCGGGAAGTGGCTGTACTGGCCGCGGAAGGGAAAAATGGCCGGTGCCTGGCAGCGTATTATGTTGCAGATGAAGAAATAGCTCCATCTTCCTTAAAACGTTTCCTGTCGGCCAGACTGCCGGATTATATGGTGCCCGCGCATTTTATGGCATTGGCAAAGTTTCCGCTTAATGTAAACGGGAAGCTGGATAAAAAAGCATTGCCGGACGTGATGACGGAGGGCGATGTGGCATATGTTATGCCCGTATCGGCGGAAGAGGAATGCCTCGCACGCATATGGTCTGCTGTACTGGGCTGCGCCCGGGCGGGTGTTGATAGTAACTTCTTCGCACTGGGTGGCGACTCCATAAAATCTATACAGGTGGTGTCGCGGGTACGTGCGGAGGGATACGAGCTGTCTGTCAATGATGTATTTGTTCATCAGACGATACGGGAGCTGGCAGTGGTATTGAAGAAAAAGGTCACTGTCGCCGATCAGTCGGTGGTAACCGGCAAGTCTGTATTAACGCCGGTGCAACGAATGTTTTTTGAAATGCCGCTGGTACACCGGCATCATTATAACCAATCGGTGATGTTGTTGTTCAGCGAGGGGCTGTCGGTTGGCAACGCGCGGAAGATTCTGTCTGCCTTGATGGCGCATCATGATGCGCTGCGAATGGTGTTCCGCGAAGAAGAGGAAGGCATCTGCATGTATAACCAGGGGCTGGAAATGCAGGAATGGATAACGGAAGATGACTTCAGCAATGCTGCGGATGAAGCTGCGCTATTGTCTGCCCGCTGTAATGAAATACAGGCAGGTATCGATCTTTCGGCCGGGCCGTTGCTCCGGGCCGGTTTGTTTCATGTGGCGGAAGGCAGCCGGCTGTTGATCGTGGTTCACCACCTGGTGGTGGATGGTGTGAGCTGGCGTATCCTGCTCGAAGATATCGGCACACTGCATGGTCAGCTCTTGCGGGGAGAACCGCTGCTGTTGCCGGAGAAGACCGATGCATTCCTGTCGTGGCCGTCAAGGCTGTCGGACTATACTGCCGGCAAAGCCTATACGAAGGCATGCGCTTACTGGGCTTCTTTCGATGCACAGGCTTATCCTCCGTTGAAACGCGACTTTCCGGAAGGGACAAACAGAGCAGATGAACAGGAAGTGGAAACGTTCGTATTGGCCCGCGAGCTGACCAGCCAGTTGCTGGGCGATGCCCACCGGCGCTTTGGCACACGCATCAATGATCTGCTGCTGGCGGGATTGCTGTTGGGCATCCGCCGTTGCTATCAGCAGCACGGCATATTGCTGGACCTGGAAGGGCACGGACGGGAGGAAGTGCCTGGTGCGAACATTAGTCGTACCGTAGGCTGGTTCACCAGTATCTATCCGGTATTGCTGGCCAGCGATGCGGATAGCCTTTCCCGTATGATCAGGGAAGTAAAAGAGCTGCTCCGCCATATACCCAATAACGGTATCGACTATACGATATGGAGATACCAAAAAGGCAACACTATTCCGGGAGATGTACGTTCCCGCATCAGCTTTAACTACCTCGGTCAGTTCGATACCGATATTACCGGCAAGACGTTTAGTGTATCGGACGATACCAGAAGCCGCGAGACTTCCCTGTTGGAAGAAGGAGCATATGACTGGGAAATATCCGGAAGAGTAGTGGGGGGCCGGCTGACCATGCAACTGGTGTACAGCACTTGTCGCTATAACAGAGAAACTATCACGGCATTGATGGAATCGTACCGCAATGCGCTCGAAGAAATAACCAGCTATTGCTGCAGCGGCGCTAATGTGGAGCTGACCCCGTCTGATCTCACCTTCAAAGATCTCACGCTTCCGCAGCTTGAATCGCTGCAACAGCAATACGAGTTGGAAGATATTTACCCGATGGCGCCTATGCAGGAAGGAATGCTGTTTCATGCGCTGATGGAGCCAGAGGCTGAACACTATTTTGATCAGCTGGTTTGCAGCATAACGGGGCCGCTGGATATCGCCCTGGTAGAAAAGGCTATGAACGCTATTATCCACCGCTATGCCATCCTGCGTACGGTGTTCCTGCAGAAAGGACAACAGCGCCCTCTGCAGGCAGTCCTGAAAGAAAGGAAGATGACCATCACCTTTACAGATGCCCGTAAAGAATGCCTGATAACACCAGCGGCCGGGCTGGTGGAACAGTACCGCTTGCGCGACCGGCAGAAAAAATTTAACCTCGAAGCAGATATGCTGATGCGCCTTTCCATTATCCGCATTGCAGATGAGGAGTACCGCTTGATATGGAGCTTCCATCATATCCTGATGGATGGCTGGTGCATCGGTATCATTTTAAATGAATTCAGGAAGATATATGCAGCTTATGAAACCGGCAGAACTGTTGCCCTTCCTGCCGTGCGGGAATATTCCCGCTATATCGCCTGGCTGGAAAGCAGGGATAAGGCACTGGCGGCAGACTACTGGAAAAACTATCTCGCGTCTTATGATACGCTGACGAGCTTCAGAGATAAAACATCCCGGCAACAAATAACAATACCATATCAGCAACGTATCCGGCAACTGGTGCTCAGTGCAGAGCAGGTATGCGCATTGCAGCAAATTGCAGCAGACCATCACATAACGGTCAATACGCTTTTGCAGGCCAGCTGGAGTATTTTACTTGCGAAGTACAATAATGTGCGGGATGTGGTATTTGGCTGCGTGGTATCTGGCCGTCCGGCAGAGATAGCCGGGGTGGAGGAAATGGTGGGCCTGTTTATCAATACCGTCCCTGTGCGGGTGAAATATGAGGAAACAGATACGGTCCTCGACCTGCTGAAAGGTATACAGGCACGGGCACTGCAAAGCGAACCCCATCATTATCATCCGCTACCGGACATCCAGTCGCTCACTACAACAGGGCAGGAGCTGTTTGATCACATTATGGTCTTCGAGAATTACCCCGAAAGTGCAGGTATGGTAGATGCAACAGCGACGGAAAACGGTGCGGGCTACAGTATAACGGACGCAGAGATATTTGAGCAGGCAAATTACAGCCTTTCGGTGGTCATTATCCCCGCACGGGAGATGACCTTGAAGTTCTACTATGATGCTACCGTGTATACGGACGAGCAGATAGAGAAGCTGATGCTTCACCTGGGCCGTGTCGTCACGCAGGTGGTCACAACGGTGAAACAGCGCGTGGCAGACCTGGAGATTGTTTCGCCGCAGGAAAAACAGCAGCTGCTGTATGCATTTAACGACATGCGGCTTCCGTTTGAACACCAGGATACGGTTGTGGCTTTGTTTACAAAAAGGGCGGCCACAGATCCCGACAGCACCGCCATTCGGTTTGAAGGCAGAAATATCAGCTACCGGCAGTTGCACAACAAAGCCTGCTGCATTGCCCGCCAGATCGACGAAAAGCTGGGTGGCAGGGGTAAAGCCGCAATAGGCTTGCTGTGCGCCATATCTCCCGAAATGGTAGCCGGTATGCTGGGCATCCTGCTGGCAGGCTGCACATACGTACCGTTATCTCCCGACGCTTCCCGCGAACGGAACACGTATATGCTGGGAGATTGCGGTGCTGCGCTACTGGTGGTTCAGGCAGCCCTGCAGCACGGCATGCCTGCCGGGGAGGCAACAGAAAGCCTTGTCATTACAGGGGAAGACGGCTGGGATGATAACATAGCCTATCAACCTGCCGCAATACTGCCAGAAGATATTATCTACATCATCTATACCTCGGGAACAACAGGCAAGCCCAAAGGCGTAGCCGTGACGCAACGCGGAATATCGAATATGCTGTGCAATTATCAGCACATCTATCAAATATCCCCCGGGATGGTGTTTAGCCAGATCGCCAGCATCACTTTTGATGCGGCCGCTTTTGAAATATGGCCTGCTTTGACAAGCGGGGGCTGTCTTTGCGTGGCGCCGGAATACCTGCGTACAGACGCAGCCCTGATGCAGTCATGGCTGAAGGAAAACAGGGTGGAGATCACATTCCTGCCAACCGCACTGGCCGAATATCTGCTGCAAAATGAATGGCCAGGCGCGCCCCCCTCCCTGCGGGTGGTAAATGTGGCGGGCGACAGGTTGAAGTATCACCCGGCCGGCGAGCTGCCATTTGAGCTGTATAACCTCTATGGCCCTACGGAGGATGCTATATGGACCTCCTATGCGGCGCTGCGGCACGACAAAGCGAATACCGTATACAGCATAGGGCGGCCCATAGCGAATAAAAGAGTTTATATCCTGAATGCTGATCACCAGCTGCAACCTGTTGGCGTACCAGGAGAACTCTGTATCTCCGGCGCCGGGTTAGCCCGCGGATATGTAAACAGCGACGCGCTTACAAAAGAGCGTTTTGTGGCGGACCCGTTTTTCGATGGAGAAAGAATGTACAAAACGGGCGACATGGCCTGCTGGTTGCCCGACGGAAATATCTGCTTTATCGGAAGGAAAGACAACCAGGTGAAGATAAGAGGGTTCCGGATTGAACCCGGCGAGATAGAGAATACACTGGCCGCATATGCCCCTGTCCAGGATGTGGTGGTGGCGGTGCTGGAAAGAGGCGACCATAAATACCTTGCCGCGTACTACACCGCTGCAGAGGCGATAGCCGCCGATGCACTGAAAGACTATTTGCTGGCGCGCCTTCCCGCCTACATGGTGCCGGCTTATTTTGTTCACTTACCCTCCATACCGCTCACTCCCAACGGCAAGGCCGACAGGAAACGATTGCCCGACCCAGGGATAATGGCGTCAGCACAGTATGAGGCGGCGTCTACACCTATCGGCACGAAGCTCGTGGAGATCTGGTCGGAAGTATTACACCTGGATAGAGACAAAATAGGCATCAATACCAACTTTTTTGATCTGGGTGGCCATTCCATCAGCTTAATGGCCCTGAATAGCCGCATTAACGATGCTTTCGGTTGTAATCTCTCAGTAGCGGGCATGTTCCGGTTGCCCACCATCAGCAGCCAGGAACAATACCTTATGAATGGAGACGCGGATTTGTCTGCACTGGAAAACCGCCTTGAGCAGGACCTTAACGAAGCCGGCGCTGTGCTGGACCTGTTGCAGGACGGGCCATCCGGCGCCAACGAATAATCTACTGCTATTAAAGTCAGAATAAACTATCTCAATTGCAAAAAGATGAGTACATATACGGGATTAGAAATCGCGATCATCGGTATGGCCGGACGGTTTCCGGGCGCTGCTGACGTCCATGCCTTCTGGAACAACCTGGCTGCCGGTGTAGAATCTGTCCGCTTTTTCACGGATGAAGAGTTGCGGGAAGACGGGGAAGACGAGCGTTTGATCAACACCCCGGGCTATGTAAAGGCGAATGGGCTACTGGAAGACAAGGATTGCTTTGATGCTGCCTTTTTTAATTACCGGCCGGATGAAGCGGGGATCATGACACCGCAGATGAGGGTATTTCATGAGTGCGTCTGGGCGGCGCTGGAGGATGCCGGTTGCAACCCGGATGAAACGCCCTATAAAATCGGGATGTTTGCCGGAGCTTCGCCGGATATCAACTGGGAGCTGTATGCACAGCTCATGAACAGGGACGGAAAAGTGGATGACTTCACGCTTTCCCTATTGTCCAACCCCAAATTCATTGCCACCAAATTATCTTATGACCTCAATCTGAAAGGTCCGTCGGTTTTTCTGGATACAGCCTGTTCAACATCGCTGGTGGCAGTGCATATGGCGTGTAAGAGTTTATTGCTGGGAGAATGCGGAATGGCGGTAGCCGGCGGAGTAACGGTCACCAACAGGCCGCGCAGGGGATACCTGTACCAGGAAGGTATGATTTATTCGAAAGACGGGCATTGCCGCACGTTCGACGACGCTGCCAGTGGAACTGTTGCCGGCGAAGGCGCCGGCGTGGTGGTGCTGAAAACACTGAAGAATGCGCTGAAAGATGGAGATAATATCTGGGCTGTTATCAAAGGCAGCGGCATAAACAACGACGGGGCCGGCAAGGTAGGATATACGGCGCCATCTGTCAAAGGGCAGATAGAAGCTATCATGATGGCGCAGAAATGGGCGAAGACAGCGCCGGAGACCATCAGCTATATCGAGGCGCATGGTACCGCCACCAAACTGGGAGATCCCGTGGAGATGGAGGCGCTCAATGCCGTGTTTGGAAAAAGCGAGGCGAAATATTGTGCGGTCGGATCGGTAAAAACCAACATAGGACATCTGGACACGGCAGCGGGTATCGCAGGGCTGATCAAAGTTGTATTGTCGCTTCGGTACCGGCAGCTCCCGCCCAGCCTGCATTTTCAGACACCTAACCGGGAGATCGGTTTTACAGGTACGCCTTTTTATGTAAATACCGCCCTCCGGGAATGGCGCAACGATCAGTACCCGTTGCGGGCCGGCGTCAGCTCCTTCGGTATTGGCGGCACCAATGCACATCTCATACTCGAAGAAGCGCCGCAGGCGCCCGATGTGGCAGATGGCCGGAAAAGTCATCTGCTCATGCTGTCGGCGAAGACAAAGCCGGCGCTGGAAAGAGCTGCTGCTAACCTAAAAGCCTTTCTTGAACAAAACAGTGACGCCAGCCTTGCTGACCTGGCATATACGCTCCAGACAGGCAGAAAATCGTTCCGATACCGGAAATATGTGGTCAGCGAAACCTTCAGCGAAGCGATCGCTCAACTGGCGAAGGCGCCGGTGGAAGACAGCGAATCAGCCACCCGTACGCAGCACTACCGGAAAGTTTTTATGTTCCCCGGGCAGGGATCGCAATATATCAACATGTGCAGGGAACTATATACCTCTGAACCGGTATTCCGGGAAGAGACAGACAAAGCATTCGCCATCGTTGAAAAAATATCCGGCAGGCAACTGTACCCTGTTGTGTTTCCTGAAGACGGGGCAGATACTACTGCGATTGATGAAACAGCCTGCACGCAGCCCCTGTTGTTTATCGTGGAGTATGCGCTGGCCCGCCTGCTGATCACATGGGGGATTCTTCCCGACCTGATGATTGGCCACAGTGTGGGAGAATATGTGGCTGCCTGCATCAGTGGCGTGTTCTCGCTGGAAGATGCCCTGTGGCTGGTGGTGAAAAGAGGAGAACTGATGCAGAAGGCGCCAAGAGGAAAGATGCTCGCTGTCTCCATGGGGAGGAAAGCGCTCGAAAACCTGCTGCCCCATTATAAAAACATTTCGCTGGCGGCGGTAAACAGCAGTTCTCTCTGTGTGGTAGCAGGAACAGAGGCCGCCATCAGTGAGTTTGGCGCAGTATTGAATGCGGAAGGATATGCCAGCAGGCTACTGCGTACCTCCCATGCCTTTCATTCCTACCTGATGGACAGCGTGCTGGATGAATTTCATCAGGTGGTGGCCCGGGTGCAGATGCATCCGCAGCAGATCCCTTTTATTTCAAACCTTACCGGCCTTCCGGCGGCCGACGCCATGATCTGTACGCCCGGGTACTGGGTAAATCATCTCAGGCACACGGTTTTGTTTGCAGACGGCATAGCAACAATTCTGCAACAGGAACACACGGTGCTGATAGAGGCAGGGCCGGGGAAAACCCTGGGATCCTTTGTGCAGTCAGGTAAAGCGCAGAACGCTACACATAAAGTCTGCCAGCTTACCCGGCATCCCCGGGAAGATACGGGAGACCTGCACCGGTTGCTGGCTGGCATAGGACAGCTGTGGCAATGGGGAATTGTGCCCGACTGGCAACAATTTTATCAGGGACAGGTACGCCGTAAAATATCCCTGCCAACCTATTCATTTGAGAAAACCAAATTCCCGGTGTATGTGGACGCTTCCCGCATGCTGTCGGAGATGACGGCTGACAGGGCTCTGCAGAAGGATGCTGATATGTCCCGTTGGTTCTATACACCTTCCTGGACGATTGCTCCGCCCGTACAGTGCCCGCGGCCCGTGAAGGAGACCGGCTACACGTTGCTGCTGGCAGATGAGTGCGGTGTGGGGGAAGCGCTGGCTTCCGGCTACAAAGCAGCTGGAGAAAAGATCATCTGCGTAACTGCCGGCGACGCTTTTTATCAGCATACAGACGATGCCTATACCATCGATCCTTCGTGCAGGGCACATTTCGATCAGTTACTGACCGCTCTGGCTAAAAGTCATCGGTTGCCTCACTGCATCGTTTATTGCTGGGGAATACAGGAACCTGTTTCACAGACTGTTTCGGCAGCCGTGTTGAGCCGGTGCTGTTATGGCCTGCTGGAGCTGGCCAAAAGCTGCCAGGCATATGGAGAACGTGCCCCGCAGTTTGTGGTGATTACCCATAAAATGTATTATATCCTTGACGCTGCCGGACCTGCCGGTCTTCAGGTGCTGGCGCCGGCCCTGCTGAAAGTATTGTCGCAGGAAACGCCTGGGATGCGCGCCAGTCACATTGATATAGACCTGGAAGATTTGCTGCGGGCCGATTTCGCCACGTTCCTCCAACGGGAAATACAAACTGCGGAACGGGGCGCGGTAACCTGCTTTCGCCACGGGAAGCGGTGGCGGCAAACATTTGAGCGGATAACCCCTCCCCATGCCCATGCATTCCGGCAGGAAGGAGTATACCTTATTACCGGCGGACTGGGGAACCTGGGTTTTGTGATCGCGGATTATCTTCTCCGTACACACAACGCCAGGGTAATGTTACTTGGCCGCACCGGGTTGCTGACAGCAACATCAGACAACCTCTGTCCGGCACAGGTGGAAAAGCTGCAAAGGCTTCGCAGGCTGGAAAAACATACAGCCGGTAAGGTGGCATACCTGTCCTGCAACGTGGCAGACCCCGCCCGGCTGGCTGCAGCGGTAAAGGAATGCGAAGCACGTTTCGGCGCGCTGCATGGCGTTATTCATGCGGCAGGCATCACCGGCGGCAGCTCCGTTAGCCCCGCATCGGAACTAACCGCAGCGGATTTTGACGCGCAGTTCGAACCAAAGATAAAGGGCGTGCAGGCACTGAAAGAAGTGCTGGAAGGAAAGCAGGTAGATTTTTGCCTCATCATCTCGTCGCTGTCGGCTGTACTCGGAGGTATAGGCTTTGGCGCTTATGCGCCGGCCAATGCCTTCATGGACCACTTCATCAGCAGCCACAAAGCACAGGAGAAACTGGAGAACTGGATAAACGTCAGCCTGGACGGCCTTGAGCTGGAAAGCGCCACGGCAGACCTGATCGGTAAAGAGGAGGTGATGGCAGTGCTGGAACGTATACCCGCCATGAAGGAACTGCCGGGCGTACTGGTGTCCGCATCGGACCTGTATGCAAGGCTGGACCGGTGGATTTACGGCAACAGGCCGGAAAATCAACAGCCGGCTTTGCAGCCGGTGCTGCCGGCATATGAGGCGTCATTGCCCGTAACAGCAGCGGCGCCAGGTGTGGCAACGCAGGCGCTGACCGCATTATGGCAACAGTTCTTTGACCGCGAGATTACCGCTGAAGACGACTTCTTCGAAATCGGCGGAGACTCGCTGAAGGCCCTGACGATGATCGGCAGACTACGTAGCGCTTTTCATGTTGAAATATCGGTGCGCGACTTCTTCCATCATTCAACCGTCGAAAAAATGGCTGCGTTGATTGCCGCCACCGCCGCCGTTCACAACGATGAAGCGTCTACATATGCCCCGGTTGCGCCATCTCCGCGGAAAGACTGGTATCCGCTGAGCGCAGTACAGCAAAGACAGCATTTCCTGTATGAATTCGACCGGTCGTCGCTCGCCTACAACCTTTCTCAGATGATCCGGATAAAAGGACCGGTCGACAAAGAGAAGTTTAACCGTGTCATAAACAGGATCGTGGCACGGCACGAGATATTAAGGACCTATGTCGGGTTTGAAGAGGGCACGGCGGTACAGAAGATAACAGATGCCGTACATATCCCGCTGGACCACATAATGGCAACAGAAGATGAACTTCCGGAGGTAATAAAAGGGTTTGTCCGGCCATTTGATCTGCACAGTGGTCCGCTGCTTCGTATAGCTCTGGTGGAGATAAGCACAGACGAATTTCTCCTGATGATTGATATGCATCACTTTATCTCGGATGGCGTATCATTCAATATATTCCTGAAAGAATTTATGGCGCTCTACAACGGGCAGGAGCTCGCCGAAGTAAAACTGCAATACAGGGATTATGCAGTGTGGCAGCGTACCGAAGCCCGGAGGCAGTTGTTGGAACAGCATCGCCATTGGTGGCTGGAGGAATTCGCGGAGGAGGCGGCTGCACTGGACCTCCCATTAGACTACAGTAGACCTTTGGTACGAAATTACAAAGGCGCCACCATAGAGTTTGATCTCGGTGAACAGGAAACACAACAGCTCCGGGAGATAGCAGAAGCGGAAGGCGCAACATTATTCATGGTGTTGCTGGCGGTATACAGCGTGCTGCTGGGAAAATTGTCCGGCCAGGAAGATGTTGTGATCGGTACCCCTACCTCAGGACGCGATCATGCCGATCTGGAAAGCATCATGGGAATGTTTGTCAACACAGTGGCGATACGCACCTTCCCACGTGGAGAAATGTCCTTCCGTACTTTACTGCGCGAGGTACGTTCAAAGGCACTGAATGTATTCGACAGGCAGGCATATCCCTACGAATCGCTGATCGACGAGCTTAAGCTGGCGCGCGATACCAGCCGTAACCCGTTGTTTGATGTGTGGTTTGTGTATCAAAACTTTAACGATACGCTGCTGGAGCTACCTGACCTGCGCCTGTCACCGTATCCTGCGGGAAGCGCTATCTCCCAGTTTGACCTGTCGCTGACTGCCGGAGAACTGAACGGACGGCTGCATTTGAATTTTGAATACTCTACAGAGCTTTTCAGCCGCAATACCATCGAACGTTTTATCACTTATCTGCGTAGGATCGTAAACGCTGTCTGTGCCAACGCAGATGACAGGATTGCCTCCATCGCTCTGGTGCAGGGAGCGGAAAGAGAGCTGTTGCTGAACACCTTTAACGACACGGTTAAGCACATAGAAAGGGAGAAAACTTTTTTTGCCCTTTTCATGGAGCAGATGTTGCGCACGCCGGAGCATATTGCGGTAGAACATCGCCATCTTTCGTTAAACTACCACGAGCTGTATGGCCGTGCAGCCAGGCTGGGTCAATATCTTGCGGCAAAAGGCATAAAGGCAGGGAGCAGGGTGGCGTTGTACATGCCAAGAGGTATTGATATGCTGACGGCCATCCTGGGTACTTTCCGCGCCGGTGCGGCGTATGTGCCGGTGGAAACAGACTATCCGTCACAACGCGTACTGGAAATCATTACAGACAGTAATGCTGAGGTCGTGCTTGTGAACAGGCAGTCGCTTTCGTTGGCTGATGACCCGGGGCTATCAGCAGAAATCTGTAATGTAGAGGATGTTGTTCAGACCGACCAGGGAACGGCTATACCAGAACCTGCAAAAGCCGACGATATTGCCTATATCATCTTTACCTCCGGCACTACCGGCCGCCCTAAAGGCGTAATGGTGCACCAGCTGGGGATGCTTAACCATATCTATGCGATGATAGAGGCACTGCAGCTGGGCGAAGGCGATGTTATTGCACAAATGGCTTCCTGCAGTTTTGATATATCTGTCTGGCAGTTTTTATGCGCGCTGCTGACAGGCGGCAGGACCTGCATTATAGACAAGGATATCGTGCAGGACCCGGCCAGGTTGCTGAAGGAAATCCGGGAAAAACAAGTCACCATCGCGGAGATGGTACCTTCGTTGCTCGGCTCGTTGCTGGACGAAGCGTTGCTGTCAGGCGCGCCGCAGCGGCTACCGCTACGATGGGTGATACCTACCGCCGAACTGATCACACCGGCGCTAGCCGCCAGATGGTACGGCGCCTATCCGGATGTTAGGCTTATTAATGCTTACGGCCCCGCAGAAGCGTCGGATGATGTGACGCTATACCTTATCCGGCCGGATGATGACAGGCCTGTCATCCCCATCGGTAAGCCCGTTGGGAATATAAGGATATACATTCTGGATAGATACCGTAACCTTTGCCCGGTGGGAGTTGTCGGAGAAATTTGTATTGCCGGCGTGGGGGTGGGCAAGGGATACTGGCAGGACAACGAGAAGACCGCCCGCGCATTTATACCGAATCCTTTTATTACGGACGCCAACCCCTGGTCAGCAGACTACAGCGTGCTGTATTGCACCGGTGACATGGGATATTACCTGCCCGATGGAAATATTGTGTTCAACGGGCGCCGCGACCACCAGGTAAAAATCCGTGGTCATCGTATTGAGTTGAGCGAAGTGGAAAATCATCTCCTGCAACATGGTCAGCTGAAAGAAGTGGCGGTGCTGGACCGCGAGAAAAACGGCAGCCGGTTCCTGGCGGCCTATTATGTGGCCGGTCAGGCGTTATCAGCAGACGACCTTCGGACTTACCTCATGAGCCGCCTTCCAGAGTATATGGTGCCCTCATTTTTTGTCTGGATGGAGAAGATGCCGCGTACTGTGAATGGCAAATTGGACAGGAAAGCACTTCCGGCGCCGGAGGCAAGCCGGACAGAAATGCAGGAGATGCCCGTCACTTCCAGCGAACAGCTACTGGCAGACATCTGGTGCAAAGTACTGGAAATACAGACAGTTGGTGTAACGGACAACTTTTTCGCCATCGGCGGAGATTCCATCAAATCAACGCAGATTGTTTCCCGTCTGAGGTCAGCCGGTTATGAGATCTCTGTGAAAGATATTTTTATCTGCCAGAATATCCGCGAACTGGCAAACCGGGTACGGCCGGTTGTCAGCGTCAGTGATCAGTCGCCTGTAACAGGTACGGCTATACTCACACCGGTACAGCGGCTTTTCTTTGAAGGGCCTGTCACCCGGAAACATCACTATAACCAGTCAGTATTGCTCAATTTTCCCGCAGGAATATCTGTCGATGTTGTCAAAAAGATCTTTATCCGCATACAGGAACACCATGATGCGCTCCGGATGGTGTTGAGGCACAACGGCGACGGTGACATAATGATGGAGAACCGGGGCGTTGATATGGAGCTCTGGTGCAGGGAGTATGACTTCCGGGGTACGCCGGACCCGGCGGCAGCACTCCTGGCTGCCTGCAATAGCGTACAGGCAGGGATCGATCTGCAATCCGGCCCGTTGATGCGGCTTGCCCTGTCACATATGCCCGATGGCAGCCGATTACTGATCGTCATCCATCACCTGGTGGTGGATGGTATTTCGTGGCGTATCCTGCTGGAAGATATAGCTTCGCTGTATGACAGGCTGCAGAAAAATGAAGTGCCCGGGCTGCCTCCCAAAACGGATGCCTTTTTAAACTGGCCATCACGCCTGTCGGAATATATACGTACGGAATCTTATCAAAAAGCGAAGTGTTACTGGGCATTACCAGCGCCGGGTAAAACAGTGCCCATCAGGCGCGACCATAATACCGAACAGGGAACGCTGGCGCATGCGGCTATAGAAACCATACGGCTGGATCATGCTACTACAGCGGCATTGATAACAACGGCGCATCATCGTTTTGGTACCCGCATCAATGACCTGCTGCTGACTGCGTTGCTGCTGGCGGTACGCAGGCAATATGGAAATAATATCCTGCGACTGGACCTGGAAGGTCACGGGCGCGAAGAGCTCGTGCCTGGAACAGACATCAGCCGAACAGTAGGATGGTTTACCAGTATTTTCCCCGTGACACTGGAAGTTGCGGGAGAAGACCTGGGCACAACAATTAAGGCTGTCAAGGAAACACTGCGGGCCATACCCAATAACGGCATCGATTATGGCATATGGAGGTTTATGGACCCCGAAGCACATGTGCCGCCGGAACATGAGACGCGCCCGCAGATCATTTTCAATTATCTCGGTCAGTTCGATGAAGACAACGGTGGCCCACTGTATGCGATGGCACCCGAAAGCAGCGGTGACGAGCAGCACGGGGAAGAAATACTTGAATATGAACTGGAAATATCGGGGCATATCGCCAATGGAACGCTTGAGCTGAACCTGCGTTTCAGCCGGGAACAATATTACCCCGAAACCATCCGCTCCCTGATGCATGCCTGCAAAGACTATCTCGAACAGATTACCGCCTGTTGCTGCGCGGAAAATATCAGGGAGCTTACGCCTTCCGATCTTACTTATAAAGCGCTGACGGTAGAACAGCTGGACGCTTTGCAGAAGCGCTATGCCGTGGCGGACGTATATCCCCTGTCGCCCATGCAGGAAGGTATCTTCTTCCATACGCTCTACGATGAACATGGCCGTTATTATTTTGAGCAGCTCACCTGCCGCGTGGAGGGCACTTTAAATATAGAGGCAGTTGAACAAGCCATGAACGTTATCATAGACCGCTACAGCGTATTACGTACGGCTTTCGTGCACGAAGGGCTGGACCGCCCGTTGCAGGTGGTGCTACAGGCCAGGAAAGTAGATTTCGCATATATCGATGTCTCACCGGAATGCAGGGAGAAAGGAAAGGAGGCGGTCATCCGGTCTTATCAGTTACAGGACAAGTCGCGCAAATTCAATCTGGAGAAGGATGTATTAATGCGCCTGACCATTTTGCAGCTGTCAGACGAAGCCTGTGCGTTTATATGGAGCTATCATCATATCCTGATGGACGGCTGGTGCATGAGCCTCATTATCGATGATTTCCGGAAACTGTACCACGCTTGCAGCAGTGGCGGGAAAGCAGCGCTGCCACCGGTTAAACCTTACAGCGAATACATCTCATGGCTCGTCAGCAGGAACACCTCTGCATCGGTTGGGTACTGGCGGCAGTATTTATCCGGGTATGACAGCCCTGTTACCCTGCGTGCTGCCGCAAAGGTTTCACCCGCTGCAACAGCCGCGCCTCCCGGTATGCTGGTACAGGAACTGCTCATTGCTCCCGGCGTGACGGGACAGTTGAAGAATATGTCCATCAAGTATGGCGTGACTATCAATACCATCCTGCAGCTGGCATGGGCTCTTATGCTGGGACGATATAACAATACTTCCGATGTAGTGTTTGGTGCCGTTGTATCCGGCCGCCCTGCGGAGGTAGCAGGAATCGAGTCTATGGTAGGACTTTTTATTAACACCATCCCGGTGAGGGTAACCTGGACTGCAGAAGATACGATGCCCCGCCTTTTAAGAAAGCTACAGGAAACCGCGCTGAACGGGGAAGTACATCACTTCCATTCCCTGGCGGAGATACAGGCGCTCAGTGAGCCCGGAAGGGAATTGCTCGATCATATCCTCGTTTTTGAGAACTACCCCATCAGTAGCGCGATACAGGGCGGCGGCCTTCAGGCAGGCGGGCTGGCCATTACCGGTGTAACTGTTGACGTGCAGACAAACTATGACCTGGCTGTTGTTATTATGCCGGGAGATACGATCTGTATCAATTTCAAATACAATCCACAGATATATGACACCGCCGCCGTTGGCCGCCTGGCTGCTCACCTGGAGCAGATCATCACCGGCCTGGCGAACGACTGGGCGCGGCCGGCAGCAGATCTGGAAATGATAACGGAAGCAGAAAAAGCATGGCTGGTACAGCTGAATGAAGCGGTACTTCGTTACAGCAACGAAAAAACTTTTATTCATATGTTTGAAGAACAGGTTGCGCAGAGGCCCCTGCACGATGCCGTGGTGTATGGAGATGACAGGATCACTTACCGGGAACTGAGTGAAAGAAGCACCGAAATGGCCGGGCGGATACGCCAACGGCCGTATGCAGGCGAACTGGTGGCCGTTTATGTGTCTCCTTCTGTGGAAATGATGATTGCATTGTTGGGCGTCCTCAAGGCAGGCAAAGCGTTTCTGCCGCTGGACCCGGGGCAGCATACCGGGCGCCAGGCGGAGGTACTCCTGGAAAGCCGCGCAGGCTTGCTGTTAACGACTGAGGACCTGCAGCAAGACCTGCATTTCGATGGAGAAAAGCTGATGATACACCGGCAGCTGCCCGCAGGCACTACAAATGAGGATTGTCTTCCGGCCAGACCGGAATGCCCGGCATACGTTATCTATACCTCCGGCAGCACTGGCCGCCCCAAAGGTGTAAAAATCAGGCACCGCAATCTTGCCAACTATGTACGGTGGTTCACGCAAATGCTGCCATTGACGCCGGGCGATCAATCAGTGCTTACCTCCTCGTACGCTTTTGACCTCGGTTATTCTTCTATATTCCCGGTGCTGGCCGGTGGGGGCACATTGCACCTGGTATCGCCTTCCTGTTACCGTTCGCCCGAAGAGTTGTTGCAGTATGTGGCGGATAACCATATTACCTATCTGAAGCTCACGCCCACCCTGTTCAGCGCCATAGTGGAAGCACCGGCCTTCGGACGATGTCCGTTGCCTGCGCTCAGGCATATTCTGCTCGGAGGGGAACCTATAGTGCCGGCCGATATCGAAAAAGCCATGAAGTACTACGGGCATATTCAATACATCAATCACTATGGACCAACAGAAACGACCATCGGCGTTGTGGCACAACGGATAACCGACCCATCGTTCTTCCGGCGTCCGACGATTGGCAGGCCGGCAGGTAACACAAAAATATTTATCGTCGACAGGCAGCTGAAAATACAGCCGCCCGGCATTCCGGGAGAACTATGCGTGGCGGGAGACAGCGTGGGCGAAGGCTACCTGCATCAGGAGGCGCTGACAGAAGAAAAGTTTGTTTCGATTCATTCACTGACGACAGGCAAAGTATACCGTACCGGAGACCTGGCCACGATACTCCCCGATGGTAATATCGAGTTGCTGGGGCGGATCGATCATCAGGTTAAGATCAGAGGGTTCAGGGTGGAAACAGGAGAAATAGAAAATCGATTAACCGGTTTTCAGGAAATAAAGCAGGCTGTTGTCGGGCTGTTGGAAAAGGGGGGCAGCAAACAGCTCGTGGCGTGGTATGTAGCGGATAACGAAATTGAGCATTGGCGGCTGAAAGACTATCTGGCAGCCCGCCTCCCGGACCACATGGTGCCTGTTGCTTACGTACGGATTGATAAGCTGCCCCTTACGGGAAGCGGAAAGATAGACCGCAAAGCGCTGCCTGACCCCGGGGTAAGGCCGGAAGGAAGTTACGTGGCTCCACGCACACGGACGGAGCAAACACTGGCCGGAATATGGGCAGGACTGCTACAGATAGATGCTGTAACCATTAGTGTAAAGGATGACTTCTTTGAACTGGGCGGCCATTCCGTCACCGCTGTAAGGCTAAATTACCGCATACAGGGATTATTTGCCGTCAGGCCGGGTATACAGCAAATCTTCCATACGCCGACTATTGAACAGCTGGCGCGCATTGTGGATACGCTGCGTAAAGAAGAGGCAATAATGATCCGGCGCCGGGAGAAAATGGACTACTACCCGGCATCTTCTGCACAGGAAAGAATATTTTATGAGCATACACTGGTAAAAGATAATCTCACTTATAATAACTGTAAAGTCTATCGCATGAGCGGCAAGCCGGACCTGGAAAGGCTGCAACAGTCCATCCGGCTGCTGGTCAGCCGCCACGAAGGGCTGCGCACCGCCTTTTTGCTTACGCCCGGCGGGTTGGTTCAACGGGTAGACGATACAGCGGACGTGGAGATCGTAGACCTGAGCGCCGGCTATCAAACAGTGGACGACGCCTTCAGAGGGTTTGTCAGGCCCTTTGATCTGCAGGCCGGTAATCTGGTCCGTTGTGGCGTGCTGCAGTTAAACGATGAGGAGAACTTCCTGTTTGTTGATATACATCATATCGTATGTGACGGGGTTTCCCGCGATATTCTGATGAACGACTTTAAGGCGTTTTATAAAGGAGCCACACCGGCGCCGCTGGCGTTGAGGTACACGGATTATGCCTGCTGGCAACGGCAGCGGCACGGAAGTCTGAAACAACAGCAGGAGTTCTGGCGGAAAAAGCTGGCCAATAAGCCGGAGGGCGCTTCGTGGCTGATCGCCCGCAACGGCGGCGTGCCCGATATGCAGGTGGCCGGCTGCTACCGGATGGAGCTGGGCAGCCATTTGCGAACGGCAGCTTCCAGGCTCGCCAGGGCTTCGGGGGTGTCAGATTTTATGCTCCTGCTTTCTGTCTACTATATACTCCTGTCAAAAGTGTCCGGAGGCACTGACATCACGATCGGTACTGAAAGCTTAGGAAGGCCGCAGGAGCGACTGCTCGACGTGGTGGGGACGTTTGTGAACCTGCTGCCCCTACGATTGCAATTTGATGAAAATACACCTTACGCGGAACTGTTGCAGATGGTCCGGAATGTTGTATTGGAAGCTTTTGAACACCAGGATTATCAATATGAGGACATGGTGTCTATGCTTCGGGCAGATGGTAATACCGTTCCCGCGCTCATTGACGCACATTTTTCACTTATCACCGCAAGACCGGCCACGATAGAACCGGATGATCTTGATTTTGTGCCCTGCGAAGACCTGTGGATTGCTACAACAGATCATCCGCTCAGTTTACAAATCGCAGAAGAGGGAGACTGCTGGAATTTGTATTTCATCTACAACAAAGCACTCTATGAGGCAGAAGAGATCGGGTTGCTGGCGGCCTACTATAAAAACATTACCGAAGCTGTGCTGGAAAACGGAAGTATACATATTAACGGCATAAAGCCGGAAGTGGTCATATCATGAACAGCACGCCGGTTTACACAAACTTAACCTGATATTTAACGCTATTTTATGTGTGGAATTTGCGGATATATTAAATATGACGGACCGCTGTCGGAATATGACAAAAAGATCGTAGCGCAAATGAACAGCAAGCTACGCCACCGCGGACCGGATGCCCAGGAAACAGTACTGCTTGATAATGTGGCGCTGGGCTTTTCCAGGCTCAGCATCATCGGCCTGGAAAACGGAATGCAGCCCCTGTATAATGAAGACAGGTCTGTTGTCGTGATCTGCAACGGAGAGATATTTAACTATATAGAGCTCAGGCAGCAACTGAAGAAAAAAGGACACGCGTTCCGGACGGATTCAGATGTAGAGGTCATCGTGCACTTGTATGAAGAACACGGGATGGACTTCCTGAACAAGCTGAACGGCCAGTTTGCCTTTTTGCTGTATGACCGCAAAAAACAATGCGCTTATGGTGTACGTGACCAGATGGGCATCGTGCCATTCTTCTATACAACTGCCGGCAATGCCTTTATTTTTGGTTCAGAGATCAAAGCGATACTGGAGCATCCCCTGGTAACCCGGGAGTTGAACCTCACAGGGCTGGACCAGATATTGACGTTTGCAGGGCTGATCAGTCCTGTCACAATGTTTAAAAATATTTCCAGCCTCGAAAACGGTCACTATCTGCATATTGATAACAAAGGAAAGATCAGCAAGGTGGAATACTGGGATCTCATTTATCCCGAAGGGCAGATAGGAGACGGCGGAAAACCCGAGAAATATTTTGTAGACAGACTGGAGGAGCTGTTTTGCGCATCGGTAAACCTCCGGTTGAGGAGTGATGTGCCGTTGGGATTTTATCTGAGCGGAGGGCTGGACTCATCTGCCATTGCCATGAAGGTTTGCCTGTTGGCAGCGGGGAATGTGAAAGAGGCTTTCTCGATAGATTTTGTGGAATCTCAGTTTTCCGAATCAGCATATCAGCAACTCGTGGCAAGAGAAAGCAAGGCCGCGCTTAACCGGAAGATCTTCTTTTATGATGATATCAGCGAAAGGCTGCGGCAAGTGATCTATCATTGTGAATGTCCTTTGAAGGAATCCTATAATACCGCCTCGCTTTCCCTGTCAGAGTCGGTCCGTTCAAAAGGCATTAAAGTCGTATTGTCCGGCGAAGGCGCCGATGAGTTGTTTGCCGGGTATGTAGGTTTCAGGTTCGATAAAATGAGGGCCATGCAGGTGATGCAACATGCCATTACCCCGCGAGAGCAGGCACTCCGCGAAAAAGTATGGGGCGACGGGGACTTTTTTTACGAGCGTAATTTTGTGGAGACGGAGGCAGACAAAAGAAGCCTTTATGGCGACGCGGTAAATGCGGTTTACCACGACTTCAACTGCCTCCGGCATTTTGTGGTCAACAGGGACAGGCTTAGAAACCGGGATATGGTGAATAAAAGAGCGTATATCGATTATAAGCTCCGGTTGGTGGATCACCTCGTGTCTGATCATGGAGACAGGATGGCGCTTGCCAATTCCGTGGAAGTCAGGTATCCTTTCCTGGACAGGGAGCTGGTGGAGTTTTCTGCAACCGTCCCCTCGGATCTTAAACTGAACGGGTTTACCGAAAAATACATCCTGAAAAAAATGGCCGGACGCTTTGTTTCCAAAAATGTGGTTGAAAGAGAAAAATACGGGTTCGTGGCGCCCGGCAGTCCTTACCTTCTCCGCCGCAATGTGGAATATATCAATGACCTGCTGTCATATGAGCAGATAAAGAGACAGGGGATTTTTAATCCGGGACAGGTAGAACACCTGAAAAAAATGTACAGTCAGGAAACATTCACGCTTGATCTGCCTTTTGAAACAGACCAGCTGATGATTGTACTGACACTGGGCATATTGCTGGACGAATACTTCCGATAGCCCGCCTGTTTCCCTTACAGGGACCGATCATACGCAAATCTCGCCAATTAAATCTATGTTATGACCTTTCAGTCTGAACTGATCAGCAGCCTGCGTGGCCATGCTGATAAGACCGCCGTGGAGTACGGCAGCAGGCATGTCAGCTACGCAGAGCTGCTGACCGGCGCCAACAGCATTACCTCCTTTTTAACGGGCATGGAGCTTGGAAAAGAAGCAAGGATAGCTGTCTATTTCAGCGATCGCGCAGATCTCATCACTGCTATTATCGGTATTGCCAATGCAGGATGTGTTTTTGTGCCGGTAGACCTTTCGCTGCCGGCCAACCGGCTGGCGACCATCCTGGAAGAACTGGCCCCCGCCGTTTTCCTGACATCCCGTTGCTCGCCCCATATCAATAAGCTGCACGATGCGCATGTATCCATTTGCTATGTGGAAGATGCGGCTGCCAGCCCGCAACAGGCAGATATGGTAGCAGGTATCTATCCTGCGTGGGACGAACAGGACAGCCTTTATATTTATTTTACCTCCGGGTCAACCGGCAGGCCCAAAGGGATTATCGGCAGAAATGGCAGCCTGTTGCAGTTCTTGAAATGGGAAACCGAAACGTTCTGCATTGATACAGGCTGCAGATGCAGTCAGTTCATCAGCCCCTATTTCGATGCTTTTCTGCGGGACATCTTTGCACCGTTGCTGCAGGGCGGGACGATCTGCGTGCCGCCCGATGATGAAACTTTCCTGACGCCTGACCGCATTACCGAATGGATAGACCGGGAGGGGATCACCCTTGTCCACTGCGTACCGTCTTTATTCCGGCTCATCAACAACGACAGGCTTACCACGCAGCATTTCAGTAAGCTGAAACATGTGCTGCTATCCGGCGAGAAAGTGATTCCTTCTGAGCTGGCCCCGTGGTACGCTGTTTTCGGGGAAAGGATACAGCTGGTGAATCTGTACGGGCCCACAGAATGTACAATGGTCCGCGTCTTTCACCGCATCACACCTGCTGATATCAGCAAAGCCAGGATACCAATAGGGGAGCCGATCGCGGATACGAGGCTGATGATCTGTGATGATGCCGGACAACCCTGTGGGCCTATGATCCCGGGGGAGCTGTATATCATCACCAACTATGCAACCAAAGGCTACCTGAATGATACAGAGATGACCAGGGAACGGTTTGTAAGAATACATGACGAAGTATTGGGTGATACCATCGCATTCCGGACAGGGGACATTGCGCGCTTCCTGGTAAATAAAAAAGTAGACCTGATAGGCAGGGCAGACCGGCAGATGAAGGTCAACGGTATCCGGATAGAACCGGATGAGATAGAGCAGCAGCTGATAGCCTCCGGCATAGTAAAAAGCGCGTTGGTCACCGACCGCGGGGAAAACGGCAACACCTCCCTGATGGCCTTCGTAGTATTACAGGAAACATACAAAAACCACCCCGATGCTCTAACACGCATTTTGGAGCATCTTCATGCCAACCTGCCAGCTTATATGATTCCCCCGGTGGTAGAGAAGGTAGATAGGTTCCCCCTGCTGAGCAACGGAAAAATTGACTACAACAAACTAAAGAGCCAGGTTGGGAACCGCCAGCGTCCCATCGTTGCCCCGACGGACCATACAGAGGTCTCATTGCTGGGTATCTGGAAAGAAATTCTCGGAGACAGACCCATTTCAACAGACGACAGTTTTCACCATGCCGGCGGCAATTCGCTCGCGGTGATGAAGCTGATCGGCAGGATATACAACGAATTCCAGGTGAGATTTTCCCTGCAGGCGCTGTTCGATAACCTGACCATCAAAAAGCAGGCGGCGCTTATCCGGCAGTCGGCCCGTGAAACGTTTTATACCATCACTCCCGCTGTGCCGAAAGCCGCCTATCATGTTACTGCCGTCCAGGAGAGAATGTACTACGATTATGCTAAGGACCGCAACAGTACTGCGTACAACATGCCGGTGGCTTGGGAGATAGCCGGTGAGGTACACCGGGACAAGATTGAGACCGCCGTCCAAGCGCTGCTACGCCGTCATGAAAGCCTGAGAACAGCTTTCCGGTTTGTTGACAACCGGTTGATGCAGGTAATACAGGAAGATATCAACTTCTCCCTGGAAGCAATAAATTGTGACCCTCATGCAATAACGGGAGCTATCGCTTCTTTTGTCAGGTCTTTTGACCTCGAATGTGCCCCGTTGCTCCGATGTATGCTGATTACTGTAAACGATGGCCGCAGCATACTTGTGATGGACATACATCATATTATCTGCGATGGCATTTCACAGCAGGTACTGTATACCGATTTTATAAAGCTCTACCAGGGAAAGATGCTGCCCCCGCTGGCCATACAATATAAGGATTACGCAGAATGGGAATGGAATTTCAGGATGACGGAAGAATACCTTGCCAACCGCGAGTTCTGGCTGAAAATACTGGAAAGGGAAGTGCCCGTACTACATCTGCCCGTTTCCCGCGGAACGGGTGAGCTGCCGGACCAGGCCGGACAGGTGACGGTCGCAGTCAGCAAACAGTTGCTGGCGCCGCTGATAAAAGATTTGAGTGAAAAGGAAGTCACTATTGCCCCTGTATTATTGTCTGTGTATTTCCTCTTTCTTTCGCAGATCACCGGCCAGGAAGATATTGTAGTAGGGGTTGCAGCTTCGGGAAGAACGCAGTATGAGCTGGAAAATGTGGTGGGAATGTTTGTGAAAACGTTGCCGGTGAGGAGCCTGGTTCGTCCGGACCAAAAGGTAACGGATTTTATCTATGACCTGCATCGCCACCTGGTGCAGGCAGGCGACCGCCAGATGTATGATCTTTCGGATATTCAGCATGTTCTGAACAGGAGGGGTGGTCAACAGGAACGCGAGCTGTTCAGGACCATGTTTGTTTTTCAAAATTTTGAACGCGGACATTTGGAGGCAACCGGATCACCTTTCCGGCTATATGAAGTGGAGCACGCTTCCCCTGCATACCCGCTGACGCTCATCTCGTTTGAAGATGATACAGCCTTTTACTTCCGCCTGGAATTTTCAAGGCAGTACTTTACCCCCGAAGATGCCCGGTTGCTGGCATCCCGGTTTGTTGAGCTGACGCAAAAACTAGCGCGTCACTCCAGAGGCGCCATCGCCGATGTTATAGATGACAGCAGTATTGCGCCTGTCACTGCCGGTGAAGAAATCTCTTTTAACTTCTGATTTTTTAACTCCCAGCACTTATATACATGTCTACCGGACCCACACTCGATTACAAGTCCCTTGAAACAAACGCAAGGGCCAGGGCAAGAAGTTACTGGCAACAACGTTTTGCCGGATTTCAACCTGCCGCTTATTTTATTGACTATGGAAAACTCCACGATAGCCATGTCGCCCGCCAGACAGCCACCTGTACTGTTACTGCACCGACAGAGGTAACAGGCAGGCTTCAGCGTATCGCTGTGTCGGACAAGGCGCGGTATATTGTACTGCTGGCTGTATTAGGTATACTGGCCAGAAAATACTCCCTGTCCGGCGACGTGATGATCCTCTGCCCCGTGTACAGCGATGCTGTATTGACTGGAGACGATGAACGTATTGTGCCAGTCCGCATGAATGATTTCGGGGATGTTTCATTCCAGGATTTTCTGCTGAAGCTGAAAGATATGCTGGCAGCCGATCTTCAGCACAGCGGATACCCTGTTGAGCGCATACTGGAACAAAAAAGGGACATCTTGAATGAGGTGGCAACAACGGGCATGATGGTCAGGGGGATACACTCCCCCGAATCATTCGGTGCCCATACTCCGGATCTGCTTTTCTGTTTCCGCGGACAGCAGGAACTGGAGCTGGAGGTACAGTATAATGCGGCCCGCATGGATGCGGGGTTTATTCAGCAGCTGGCAGACCGCTATTTTATCCTGCTGGCGAACTGCCTGGGCGCGGCAAAAGCAAAAGTCAGTGAGGCGGAAATGACCACCGCAGGTGAGATATACCAGATACGCTGCGAATTTAACGACACGAGGACCAGTTATCCTTCGGATAACACGATTACGGCATTGTTTGAAGAACAGGTGCGACTCGCCCCCGAAAATACGGCCATTACCGCCGGAGAAATAAGCGTCAGCTATCGGCGGTTGCATGAAATGGCAACTGTCATATCCGGGGAGGTACGCCGGCAGGGCGGCGGGCGAGGGGCCTGTGTGGCGGTGCTGGCCGACCGGTCCATTGAGGCAGTAGCTGCCATAATTGGTATTCTAAGAGCAGGCGCAGCTTACCTGCCGCTGGATCCAGAGCACCCCGCCGGCAGGCATGAGCTCATGCTGAAAGAAGCAAAGGTGAAGACTGTCCTCGCACAGCAACATTACGCCGGATGGCTTCCGGAAGATGTTGCTGTATGCATCATCGAAACGCTCAAAGCGGAAAATGACCCCGACAACGAAAGTTTGCCGGCAGGCCCGGATGATACCGCTTATATAATGTTCACTTCAGGGTCGACCGGTATCCCCAAAGGGGTAGCGGTCACTCACCGGAATGTGATACGGCTGGTGAAAAACACGAACTATGTGACACTTAACCGGCAGACACATATTTTGCAGACAGGCGCACCCGCTTTTGACGCTACCACTTTCGAGATATGGGGCGCGTTGCTCAACGGCGGGCGGCTTTTCCTCCCCGGTAAAGAAGTGCTGATGGATACGGCGAAGTTGGGGAAAGCATTGGCAGAATACAACATTAACACGCTGTGGCTGACTGCTTCGTTATTCGATCAGCATACAGGCATAGATGCTTCCATATTTAAACCGTTGCGCTATCTCCTCGTTGGCGGCGATGTACTGACACCGCGTTATATCAACCAGGTGCGCCAGCAGCATCCGGGCCTACAGGTAATTAACGGGTACGGACCTACGGAGAATACTACTTTTTCTGCTTGTCATCTTATTCAGAAAGATTACCTGTACAATATTCCTGTGGGGAAACCGGTCAGCAATTCCACGGCTTATATACTCGATATTGATGGTAATCTTCAGGCCGTGGGGGTGCCGGGCGAACTGTATGTTGGCGGCGATGGCGTGGCAAAAGGCTATCTCAACGATGAAAACCAGACCAGAGCTAAGTTTATGGCCAACCTGTTTGTAGACGGTGACCGGCTATACCGGACCGGTGATCTTGCCCGGTGGTTGCCCGGAGGTATTATCGAATTTTTGGGAAGAATAGACACACAGCTGAAGATCCGGGGTTTTCGCGTTGAGCCGGCGGAGGTAAAGCATCATCTGCTGCAACACTACGCTGTTCGCGATGCGGCAGTCATCGCACGGGAAGATAATAAAGGAAAACACCTGGCCGCCTACTACGTGCCTGCAGAGAAAACAACGTCAACGGCACTACGGGATTTTCTTGCAGAACGACTGCCGGCCTATATGTTGCCGATGCATTATATCGCGCTGGAGTACTTTCCACTGACACCCAACGGTAAGCTGGACGTGGCCGCGCTTCCCGGGCCGGCTTCCCGGCTGACCGGTGACTACATTGCTCCTGTTACCCCTGAAGAAACGTTGCTGGCAGGTATTTGGGAAGAGGTATTGGAGGAAACGCAGATAGGAGTGGAAGACAACCTTTTTATGCTGGGTGCTGATTCGATAAAGGCACTGCAAATCAGCGCAAGGGTGCGCAGCGCCGGATATGAAATCGGCGTAAAGGATATCATGGCCTGCGAGACCATCCGCGAGCTCGCCAGGCGCCTGATAAAGAGGTCGCTTGTTTCACCGCAGGAAGCTGAAACCGGCATCGTTCCTCTGTTACCGGTACAGCTGCATTTTTTTGCAGACGCCACCGCTGAAAAGCAACACTTTAACCAGTCGGTCATGCTGCATTTCCCTGACGGTTTGTCTGTTGACATGGCCCGTGAAATTTTGAGCAGGATAGCCGACCACCATGACGCGCTGCGGATGGTGTTCCGTTATAAAGACGGGACAGTGGTACAGGAGTGCAGGCCCCCTGGACAGCCGTTGCTTGTACCGGAAACAGACCTGCGTAACATAGCGGCGCCTGAGGCGCTGCTACTGGAGGAATGTAATAAGCTACAGGCAGGTATAGATCTGGAAAACGGACCGCTGATAAAGCCGGGGCTGTTTCATCTGAAAGATGGCAGCAGGCTGTTGATCGTGGTCCATCATCTGGAGATAGACGGAATATCATGGCGTATACTGTTCGAAGACATTGACCGTCTGTATAAACAATCAATAAATGGAAAACCACCGGACTTCCCGCTGAAGACCGACTCGTTAAAAACATGGGCCCTGCACCTGCGGGAGTATGCGCGGAGTAAAAAGTTCCGGAAAGCCGCCAGATACTGGGACGAGATATCCCGTAAGCCGGTGGACCCTCTGCGGCGGGATTTTAACAGACCTCCCGGTTTGACAGGCGATAGCCGCACGGTTTCTTTTACACTGAACAGCCGCGCCACCGCCGATCTCCTTGGAAACGGCCAGGCATGGTATAATGCCCGCGTAGACGAAATGTTGCTGGGTGCGCTGCTGGCAGCGGTAAGAAAACAATACGGAAAACAAAATATACTGGTCGACCTGGAAGCTCACGGTAGAGAAGAGTTGACGCAGGGTGTTAACGTCAGCCGCACGCTGGGGTGGTTCACAGCTATATACCCGGTGCTGCTCGAAAGCGCGGAAGACTACCTGCCAGCCATAGTAAAAGATGTACGGGGCCTTCTTCGCCGTGTACCGAATAACGGCGTCGACTATCTGGTGCGTAAATATCTCGCACCCGGCGCGCCTCCCACCGGGCAGGAGGCCCGGCCGCAGATCAACTTCAATTACCTCGGCCAGTTTGATGCCGACCTGGCCGGCCGTGCCTACCGAATAGCAGCAGAACCCACGGGACGGGAAATTTCACCGAAGCGGACCAGGGAGTACGACTGGACCATATCAGGAATGCTGATCAACAGACGGCTGGAGTTAAGCCTCACCTATAGCACGGAGCAGTACGCGCCGCTGACTATCAAAACCTTTATGGACCATTACCGCGAAAGCCTGGAGGAACTGGCCAGATAGCCCTTACACGCTCAATTTAACCGCATGAAAATCAATATCCTCAAACACTGTAGTCTCCTGCTGGCGTGTGGTCTCTGCCTGTCGGTAGTGGCCAGGTCGCAATCGGCGCCTTCAAAGGATTTCGACCGGCAGGTCCACCGGATGATGTGGGAAGCAGGGGTGCCTGCCCTTTCACTGGCCGTTATCCGTGATGGTCGCCTCGCTTTTTATAAAACTTTTGAATGCCGTCCGCTGAACGGCAACAGGCGGATCAATGACGAAACCATCTTCGAGGCCGGTTCTCTGAGTAAAAGTTTCCTGGTATTTGTGGTCAACAGGCTGATAGATAAAGGTGTTCTGCAACCCGATACGCCGCTTTGCCGCTATCTCGAATATGATATGCTCAAACACGACAATCGGTACCGGTTAATCACCGCCCGCATGGTGTTGAGTCACTGTTCAGGAATAGAAAACTGGAAGCCTGACAATAACCCGGATACGCTGGAAATCATGGCCGACCCGGGAACCAAATTTGTCTATTCCGGCGAAGGATACCAGTACCTCGCGGAAGTGGTGAAAAAACTGCTGGGCCAATCGTACGACGAGTACATATCGAAGATGATTATCTCCCCACTGCATTTGAAACATACATACACGTCCTACAAAACCCAACCGCTTAATTATGCCGTGGGCCACAACAGCCTGGGGGTAGCCTATAAAAAATGGAAAAACGAAGGTCCGGTTCCTGCCGGCGGGATGCATCTTACGGCCGCCGATTATGCGAAGCTGGTCATCGCCTTGTTTGACGGGAAGAATATTTCTGCCGACAGGATACGGGAGATACAGACACCCCGGATAGGGCTAGACCCGCATAACCCCGCATATTGCTATGGGCCGGGCTTTGAGCTGATCATTACGCCGGGCGATACCATCTTGTCTCATGGAGGTATTACCCCGGGCTTCAAAAACCTCATGTTCTATTCCGTAAAAAAGAAATGCGGTTTTGTAATGCTGACCAACAGCGACCGTGGTACCGTGATGGCCCGGAGGATAAATGAGCTCACCACAGGGCTGGACCTGAGTGCTTTTTTCCGCTCGGAATACGTGGTGGGGCAATATCCCAGTCACACCATCAGGCTACTGCAACTATACAGGAAACGCGGTGTTGCCGAAATGTTCAAAGGCATAGGGCAACTGAAAGCCACGGCCGACAGCATTACCCGGTGCAAAACGCTGAATGAGCTGGGATACATTTTCGTGGAAGGAAATAGTGAAGTGGCGGAAAAAATCCTGTTGGACAATATCCGGCTTTCGCCTTCATCTTCACTGGCCTACTACCTGCTGGGCCACGCCCAGATGGCGCTGCAGAAATATGCGCCCGCCTTTAATAACCTGGAACATTCAAAAGAGCTGGGCTTCGATCTTGAACCTGTTGAGCCCTATCTGAAATTATGCCGCGAGGAGCTTCAAAAAAAGGAGCCCGCCGTTAAATGAATCGATCACATTAAAACCCTCAGAAAGATGGAAAAGAAAAACCCTCATGAGCCTGACTCATTCGATACCCCATTGTCTCCCGCTGAAGTATTGCAGGACAGACCTGCGGCCAGGTTTCAGGATTTTCACCTGGGGCCCGGCGCAAGGATCGTGTCTGAAACTATTCCCGGTGAACGCTCTAAAGAGCTGCTGGACATACAGCGTTCTCTTGAAGGCAGTATCGTCTCCTATCCCAGGGAAATGCCAATGGCTGTAAAACGCGCCAGGGGAGCGATAGTTGAAGATGTCGACGGAAACCGCTTTATCGATTTTTTCAGCGGCGCCGGTGTATTGAATGTAGGCCATTGTAACGACTATGTGCTGAAATATGTAAAGCGTCAGCAGGAAGACCTGATACACATGCTGGACTTCCCAACGGTGAACAAAATTGAACTGATTCAGAAAATTCTGCACCAGCTGCCGGCTGAGCTCCGCAGTGAATTTAAAGTCAGTTTTTGCGGCCCCACCGGGTCCGATGCTGTTGAAGCAGCTATCAAACTGGCCAAACATAAAACGGGAAGAGAAGGCGTAATCGCCTTCCATGGCTCTTATCACGGGATGACTTCCGGGGCTTTGTCGGCAACCAGCCTTGTAAAGCTGCGCGAGAAGCTGCGCTCCAATATGCCCAATGTGAGTTTCGTTCCATACAGTTATTGCTACAGGTGTCCGTTCAAAAAAACGGCCGACAACTGCCAGCTGGATTGCGCAGAGTACCTGAGGTATGTGCTGGAAAATCCTCATTCTGGCATGGCAAAGCCGGCAGCGATCCTGCTGGAGCCCATTCAGGGCGAAGGCGGAACCGTTATCCCCAAGGAGGGGTTCCTGGAAAAGATAGTGAACATAGCCAGGGAAAATGATATCGTGGTGATTTTCGACGAAATACAATGCGGATTTTTCAGAACAGGAGATTTCTGGGCGTTCCGCGAGAGCAATGTATTCCCCGACATCATCACCATGTCCAAAGGTTTGGGTGGTATCGGGTTTCCGATTTCTGCCATTATCTACAACAAGCAGGTCGAATCCTGGGGAGCCGGTGATCATATCGGGACCTTCAGGGGAAACCAGGTCAGCATCGCAGCGGGCAACGGCGCATTTGATTTTGTGAGGGAATACAATGTGGCAGAGCATACCCGGGAAATGGGAGCCTACATGCTGTCCCGGCTGCACGAACTGCTGGCTTTTTCGCCTGCCGTGGGAGATATCAGGGGCAAAGGATTATTCATTGGGGTGGAATACGTGAAGGACAAAAAATCCAAAGCCCCCGATCCGGCCATTGTGAGAACGATCAGGAAGATGTGTTTCGCCAAAGGATTGGTGTTTGAAATAGGAGGACATTACAACAACGTGGTGCGTTTTCTTCCTCCGTTAATCGTGAACCGGGAACTGATCGATAATGCGCTGGCCATTTTCGAAGAAGTTAACCGAACAGTTACTAACGGTATAGCATATACTGAATGAACAGCACGATGGTACGTATCAGTAAGGTTATTGGTATTGTAGGGGGTATGGGGCCGCAGGCGGGATGCGCACTGTTCAGCCATGTTCTCCGCTGTACTTCAGCAGGCAAAGATCAGGAGCATTTACCGGTTATCCTCATGTCTTTCCCCGGGGACATTGGGGACAGAAGTGCTTTTCTCGCCGGTCAGGTGAAGATCAATCCGGCTTACAGCATCGCGGAGGTGGTGCAGAAGCTGGAGAATGCCGGCGCCATGGTGATAGGGCTTGCATGCAACACCGCGCACGCTCCCCGCATTTATGATGTCATCAGGGAAGAACTGCGGAAGGCAGGAAGCCGCGCTACGCTCGTTCACATGCCGCTGGAAACCTGCCGCTACCTGAAAGCATATCACCCGCATATCCGCCGGATAGGTCTGATGGCAACAACCGGAACATACCGGTCCGGTATTTACCAGGAGCTGTTGCAAAAATATGGATACGAGCCCATAGTGCCAGCTCCGGCCTTCCAGGAAAACGTTATCCATCGCATGATATATGATCCGGTATTTGGTGTTAAGTCAAACTCCGGAAATATTAAAGCTCCGGCCAGGGAACTGATGGAGGAAGCGGTTGGCTTTTTTGAGGAAAACAGGGCCGACGCCGTTATTCTGGGTTGTACCGAGTTACCGCTGATACTCACCGCAGGGACGGTGAGAAATATGAGAATCATCGATCCCGCTGAAATACTGGCAACGGCGCTTGTAAAAGAAGCCCGTAACCAGGCAGCCACAGCTCAGGAACATTGCAAATTCTATTACGATGTCAAAAACACATGTAACAGTAACGGGCATACAGGTTCCGGCACCAACGGACCACTGCCGCAGGAATAAACACGTACATCACCTCAACTTCAACCATGAAGGCAGGCCGCTGTTCATTATACCCGGGATAGGAGGCAAGTCGGACAGGTTCCGGCTGTATGGGAACATCTTCCGGAAAGTATGCCCTGTGTATGGAATTGATATGATGGGCATTTCCCCGGGTGAAACACCGCTGGAAAGTATGCAGGACATTGCCTCGCAGAATATCCGCTGGATGAAAGCGGTGCAGCCGCAAGGGCCTTACCGGCTCATGTCTCATTCTTTCGGCGTATATATCATGTACGAAATGGCCCGGCAGCTGGAGGCGGCAGGGGAGTGCCTGGATTTCGTGGCGGCACTGGACCAGGGTATCAGCCACCGGCATGGTATTACTCCGGAAACCTCCCTCGCCGCTTCGGTACTGGAGCTGACAAGGGACTACCTGGAAGGTTTCCGCATACTGGTCCCGCCCTATCCCGACTGGAGCGCGGAACTATGGGAGATGCTTGCCGGCACTCCCGAGAAGGACATGGTGTCCTGCGTAGCAGACTTCATTTGCTCGAAAATTCCACACCGTGCCAACAGCATTGCATACTGTGCAAGACTCATTAATGTAAGGATATATAATGCCCGCATCGCCTATATTCCCCAGGGCCGCATTAATACTAAAGTTCTGTTGATAAAAGCGGCTATGAACACCGATAACAGCGAAGGTAGCGGGGATACCCGCGGATGGGCAACATACGCGCACGATGTAGACGTGCGCCAGGTGCATGCCAACCACCATAATATGTTATGGGGAGATAACGTATTCGTTACCGCCGGATATATCAAAGAAAGGCTCCAGGGCTGAAATACAGCCTGGCAAGGGGCAGTTACATCAAAACGATATTTCAAAAGATCTGATATGCGAAAATCATTGCGGCGTAAAGAGTTGTTCTATGCCGGTAAACGGCGGAAACTGAAAAAGCTGGCAGACCACCGCCCGCCGTTCAGGGCGGCCCTTTTCTATGCAGAACAGATGGAGGCGCATTGCAGGGAGATTGCGCACCGCCACCGTTTGGGTTCTGGATGTAGGATAGCCGGGCTGCTAAAACGGTTGGCCACCTGCGAGAAAAAGTTGCTGGAAGTACAGCAGCTGCTGTCCAGGGTGAGCCAGACAGGCAGGCAGGCGGTACAGAACAGAGGGTGGAAAGCGAGTTTTTATTTTCTGGCAGACCAGATCAATAGTGCCAGAAATCTGATCCGTAAATACCCCGGGGAAATACCCTGCCTGGAAGACGGGCCCTCCCGCGGGCTTCCGAGGATTTATGATCTCATTGCAGGGATCATTGCTCATACCAATGCCCAGATAGAACCGAAAGATCTGGCCTCCTATATCAGCGCTTATCAGTCGATATCTGTACTGCGGGCGGGCGAGCTGAAATATATCCCTGCCATATTGAAACTGGCGCTGATAGAAAACCTGTGCAGCCTTGCCCTGCGATTTGCCGTAGTAAAGATAGATCAGCATCATGCCAATTGCTGGACCGGTAAGATATGGGCTGCTGATGACCAGGAAAGCATATACGAAGTGTTGGCAGGCTTCTTTCATACAGCATACAGCGAAAGCGATATGGTGATGGCCGAGCTGATAAGGCGGCTCAGGACGTATGCGCCCGGAGCGGGGCTCCCGTTAGTAATGCTGGAACAAAAGCTCATGGAAAAAGGAACTACGGCAGACCGGCTGATACAGCGCACAGAAGAAGAACAATTGCAGGACCGGCTGTCGTTCCGCAACAGCTTGAGCAGTCTGCGTATCATGGATACGGTGGACTGGAACCGGTTTGCAGATACCTGCAGCGTTGTGGAGCCGGTGCTCGGTGCCGACGCAGCGGGCGCCTATACCCGTATGGACGCCTTTACCCGCGAGTTTTACCGCAAACAGGTAGGCATTATTGCCGGTAAAGCGAAGGTGTCTGAACTGAAGGTGGCGGAAACAGCTGTTTTACTGGCAAAAAGCAGTTGCGGCGAATGCACCGGACAACCGGCGGTCGGTCCTGAGGGACATATCGGTTATTACCTCGCCGGAAAAGGACGGCGGCAACTGGAAGCATTCCTGGGCATCCGCATCGTTAACCACCGGATATGGCGGCGGCTACATGCCGCGGTACCTTTACTGATTTATCCCGGTGCGATACTGGGCGTCACGCTGGCCGGGATAGCCGGTTTCATGGCAATAGTACCCATATCACAGCTGCATCCCGCATGGATGGTACTGGCCATCCTGGCGCTCGCCGTTGGCTGGAGCCAGGCGGCAAAAAATATGGTGGACGGACTGGCAGCGGCCGCAGTCAGACAGGTATTAGTGCCGCGGTTGGATTTCTCGCAGGGCATCCCGGAGAAATATAGCACGCTTGTTGTTGTTCCCGCTATGCTCACAAACGAATCGGAAATTGAAGAGCTGGTGCACTCGCTGGAGGTACGGTATCTCGCCAACAGGTACCAGCATTTGTACTTCGGACTACTGACGGATTTTACCGACAGCATACACCAAACTATGCCGGGGGACGAGGAATTGCTACAACAGGTGGAACAAAAGATAGCATTGCTGAACAACAGGTATCGTGGAGAAAACGGGGATATTTTTTTCCTTTTCCATAGGCCGCGTAAATGGAATGCCGGTGAAGCCAGGTGGATGGGATATGAGCGTAAACGAGGAAAACTGATGGAGCTGAATGCCCTGCTGCGAGGGCAGCGGCAGGAAAATTTTTCCGTTATTGCCGGCAACAACGGAAACGTTCCCGCAGTAAAGTACGTGATTACACTGGACGCAGATACGCAGCTGCCAAGAGATGCCGCCTGGAAGATGATTGGCGCCATGGCCCACCCGCTGAACCAGCCGGTATACAGCCCGGAAAAAGGACGGGTAATAGCCGGTTACGGTATTCTGCAACCCGTTATAGCCACTGACATCAGGGGCATGGATAATTCTCTTTACCAGTACCTGACAGGCAGCGGACCTGACCTGGACCCATACACCGTTGCGGCGATGGACCTTTATCAGGATCTCTTCGGAGAAGGATCGTTTATCGGCAAAGGAATTTATGATGTGGACATAGTGCTTGAATGCTTGCAGGACCGGTTGCCCGAAAACAGGATATTAAGTCATGATCTGCTTGAAGGTACCTATCTGCGATCTGGCTTGCTGAGCGACGTAAAACTGTATGAGCCGTCGTTTAACTATCTCACAGATGTAAAGCGGCGTAACCGCTGGATGCGGGGCGATTGGCAGATTGCGGCGTGGACAGGCCCCCGCGTGCCCGGGTTTCACGGAAAAGCAGTGAGGAACCCACTGAGCATATTGTCCCGCTGGAAAGTGGCCGACAACCTGCGCAGCAGCCTGGTGCAGCCAGCCTGCCTGCTGCTGCTGATACTTGGATGGACCATGATGCCTGATCCTTTACCCTGGACGCTGATATCCCTGCTGATATTGATGTCACCTGCCGTAGTGCTTTTTACAGGAAAGCTGCTGAAGGCACCCCGACGGATGCTGACCGCCAGGCACTGGAAAGGCGCGGCTGAGGAGGCGGCCAACCGTTTGGCGCTCAACCTCTACGATATCATCGCTTTGCCTTTCAACGCATATAACGCTCTCGATGCCATTGTACGGGTACATTGGCGCCTCTTTGTTTCAGGAAAAAGGTTGCTTGAATGGGAACCTTCCGGAAGCCTGAAGTATGTGGGGCTGCGTAGCATCTGGGCGTTATGCCGCGTGATGTGGGCCGGCCCTTTCATGGCTGTTATGCTGACAGCTTACCTGGTAATCAGCAGGGCGGACATCATATGGTGGTTGTCGCCCGTTCTGTTGCTTTGGTTGCTTTCTCCGCTGGCGGGGTGGTTTCTCGTACATTCCTGGACGGTACAGGAAACGAAGTTCACCTCTGCACAGCTGTTGTTTCTGCGGAAACTGGCCCGCCGGACATGGGCCTACTTTGAAGAGTTTGTTAACAGTGAAGGCAACTGGCTGCCACCCGATCACTATCAGGAGTATCCTGCACCACACCTGGCCACCTATACTTCGCCAACGAACATGGGACTTGCCCTGCTGTCCAACCTGGCGGCGGTGGATCTCGGCTATTCTACGCAGGGACGTTTCATCACCTGTACCTCCGGTATATTGGAGGCGATGGGGCGGCTGCAACGCTATAAAGGACATTTTTACAACTGGTATGATAACAAGACGATGCAGCCTACCCTGGACTTCATCTCCACGGTAGATTCAGGCAATCTGGCCGGCCACCTGCTGACGCTGCGCCAGGGCTGTCTTTCCATGCCTTCGCAACCCGTTTTCAGCGCAGAGCTGTTTAAAGGGCTGCGTGATACCTTCGAGCTGTTGAAAGAAGAAGCCGGCGCTGGAAACATACCGGAACCGCTGAAGACAGAGTTTTATCAGTGCGTTAAAGCAGATCCCGTTACGCTCAGGGATTTTAAAACGGCCATGGAGCATCTTGTGTCCTGTGTATCGCGGCTCGCAGAGAACATCATCACAGAGAGGGGAACAGATGCGGCCTACTGGCTGTCGGCGCTGCAACAGCAGTGTAACGCCATTATGCACGAGTTGAATGCACTGGCGCCCTGGTTATGGCTGCCTGCTATACCGGTTTCGTATAGCCACCTGCTGCCGCGGCATATCCCTTCGCTGTATGAGCTGGCAGGATGGTCACTTGCAACGGACGCCGGTAGCATGGCCGAAGCAGAACCGGAAGGTCTGAGGGAATGTATGGCCCGTGCCGGACAGTATGCCGGCGAACGGATTGCATTGTTAAAAGATATGGTGGCGAAATGTGCTTCGTTTGCAGACATGGAGTATGATTTCCTGTTTAAGAAACAGGAACAGCTGTTATCAATCGGGTATCATGTGGAAGCGAACACGCTGGATACTGATAATTACGATGTACTGGCATCGGAGTCGCGGCTTGCCACGTTTGTAGCCATTTGTCAGGACAAGCTGCCGGTCAAAGCCTGGTTTGCAAGCGGAAGGGCTGTTGTCCGGGAAAATGATGTCCTGTCGCTGTTGTCCGCAAACGGTACCATGTTCGAATACCTCATGCCGCTGCTGGTTATGCCTAATTTCGACAATACGTTGCTGGATGTTGCCTGTAAGGGCGCTGTACAACAGCAGATGGCATATGGAAAAAGACAGGGAATACCCTGGGGCGTTTCAGAATCGGCTTACAATACTTTCACGGACGGCACGCATTATGGTTACAAAGTATTCGGTATCCCGGAGCTCAGCCTGAAACGCGATCATGCAGAGGAAGACCAGGTGGTGGCGCCTTATGCTACTGCGCTTGCTTTAATGGTGCAGCCGGCAGAAGCCTGCGGGAACCTGCAGCTGCTGGCATCTCTTGGCATGGTGGGAAGATATGGCTTACATGAAGCAGTGGACTATACGCAGTCCCGTGTTTCCAGGGGACAACGTTTTTCGCCGGTGCGTACATACATGGTACATCATCAGGGAATGAGTTTCCTTTCCTTTGCCAACGTGTTGTCGGACTGGTGTATGCAGCGTCGCTTTGTTGCAGATCCGCAGCTGGAGTCCACGCTGCTGCTTTTACAGGAGCGCGTGCCTGGCAGCACGGCGTTGCTGTTGCGAAAAGAGGCAGCCCCGGAACATCCGGAACAGGCGCCTGAAATATTTTCACAGCCTGGTGAAGGTACCCCGCGAATGCAACATACGGTTACCATGGCGCCCGAGGTACAGTTATTGGGTAATGGCAGGTATCGTGTGATGATGACCAACGCCGGTACAGGTTACAGCCGCTGGGAAGATGTGGCTGTAACCCACTGGGAAGGCGGCGGACCAGACCGTTGTGGCTTGTTTTTCTTTATCAGTGAACAAGGGGAGCAAACCTGCGTGTCGGCCTCCTGCCATCCGCTTTCTGCACCGCATTCCGATTATAAAACTGTGTTCTCCCTTGGATATGCTGATTTCAATTGCCGGCACCGGGATCTGGAACTGCATGTCCGTGTCATGGTTTCTCCGGAAGATGATGTGGAAATAAGACGATGGTCTGTCCATAACCTTACAGACAGAAAACGGAGCCTGAAGCTGACAGGATATGCTGAGGTGGCACTGATGCCTGTTGCGGCCCGGGGGACGCCGCTGCCTCCTGTGATAACGGAAGTGGCATCCGATAAACAGGCGGTCTTCTGCACACGGAAAACCAGCACTGCTTTCGGCCGTTCTCCATGGCTGTTTTACAGCATGAGAATACACGGAGGCAAAGTACAGGCGCTCCGCTATGAAACAGACGGACCTGACGGAATAGGCGGTCGGCCGGCAGACCTTTCCGGGGTAAGCCCTTATTCCGGGATTGCGCAGCACGGAGACCTGTTGCTGGAGCCGGGAGAAACCATCACCGTGGATATTTTAATGGGAGTCGCCGACAGCCGCGAAGCCTGTAAGGCGCTGCTGGAACGGGCTACCCGTCCTCAACCGGCACAGCAGCTCGTAAGTGCAGTCAAAGAACACGGCAGGTCTGTGCTAAAATACCTGAACGCCACAGAAGAGGACATTCAGCTGTTTCGCAGAATGGCAGGCGCCGCGATTTTTCCCGGGCGCACATCATACCAGCCTGATACCGCCAGGGTGAACGGACCGTTGCATGCCAGGCAGGTCATATTGCTGCGGGTGCACGATACCGCCCATATTGAAATGGTGTCCCGGGTAATACAAATGCACGCCTTCTGGCGCCTGCATGGATTGTACCTGACATTAGTCATCTGGAACGAAGACCAGAGCTGTTATCGCACCTTCCTGCAAAGGTTGCTGATGGAGCTGATTTCTTCCGGCATCGGGGCAGATGCGCTTAATCACCACCGGGGCGGCATTTTTGTCAGGCAGGTGGGCGTTCTCACGGAAGACGACCGTGCCTTGCTGAACAAAGCGGTGTACGTGATCACCCGGGAGAAATGGAGGATGGCGGAATTGCCGGTAAGCAGTTACGATATGGCAGACGAAGCTCCGCTGACAGTCTGATTTAACATATGATGTATGATGATCAATGCCTTCTTACACCCCCGCTTACGCGAAAACCCTGTGGCTGCCACACTGCTGTTAATGCGTCAGCTGAGGATGAGGGTGGATACCGCGGCAGTTGCCGACGCGGTGTTGCTGCACCCGGATTATCCCAGCCTGCTGGCCATCAGCGACGTGCTGGGCCGATGGAAGATCAGGAATGCGGCGTTGCGGCCGGCTGCAGAGGAGTTATCCATGTTGCCGTTTCCGGCGTTGGCTTATATGAATAGTAACGGCGGCTCTTTTGCTGTTTTAACCGCTGTTTCGGAAGACAAGGTTACGTATATGCGCCCGGCAGGTAAAAGCAGGGAGATCACCCAGAAACGCGACATATTTCTGCGGGAATGGGGTGGAGTGGTGCTACTGGCGGAAAAGCCGGTACGCACAGGCAGCGTAACAGAAAAGCAGCGGCTGCTGCCGCGAAGCGCCATCAGGCCGTTGCTGCTGCTGTTGTTGTTGCTGATGGCCTGCGGCTGCATTTTCGTAGCTACGCCACCGTATCTGCTGCTGTTGGTTGTGTTGGCGCTGATAAAAAGCATCGGCTGTTTTATCACCTGCCTGTTATTGTGGTACGGGACAGACAAGTCCGGTTTAGCTTTACAGCAGGTGTGTGCGGCCGGCAAAAAAATCAATTGCGATGCCGTGCTGCAGTCACCCGCGTCGAGGCTGCCGGGAGGGCTGAGCTGGAGCGAAGCAGGGTACTTTTATTTTGCAGGTGGGTTTCTGTTGGCGGTATTAGCGTCGGGGCACGAGGGTACATGGCCCTTGCTGGCCTGGCTGAATGCCCTGGCATTGCCATATATCCTGTTTTCCGTGTTTTATCAATGGCGGGTGGTCCGGCAGTGGTGCCTGTTATGCCTCTGCGTGCAGGTGCTGCTGGCTGCTGAACTGGCGGTAAGCTGGCCGGCCTATTGGAAACCTGCGCTGAATGGCGCCTCACCCTTGTGGAACGTGCAGCCGCAGCTGCTGGTAATGGCGGGCCTGCTTTTTTTCATTCCGGTAACGGTGTGGTTTTGGGCGAAACCGCTGCTGGTAAAAGCCCAGCTGAATACAGTACTGAAAAGAGAACTGTTCAGCCTCAAATACAATGAAGAGGTATTTGAAGGCCAGTTGGCTAAACAGCCGCGTATAATAGCCGATCCCAGGCAGTTGGGTATCATATTGGGCAATGCTGATGCGGAACATACGATTGTCAAAATATGTAACCCCTATTGCAGCCATTGTGCACGGGCGCACCCCGCTATCAATGAATTGCTGAACGAAAATGACAACGTCAGGATACAGATCATTTTTGCAGCATCAGGAAAAGCCGATGATCCGGCAACAAGAGTTGTACGTCATTTCCTTGCTGTTTATCTGAAGCATGATGAACAGTTGATGCGGCAGGCATTGGATGACTGGTACTTATCGCCCCGCAAACACTACGGGACATTTGCAGCCAGGTACCCGGCCAGCGAATCGCCCGCAGCGGAGCACGCCATCGCGCAAATGAACGCCTGGTGCAGGCGGGAAGAGATAACTACAACGCCTGCCTACTTCGTAAATGGCCATCGGTTGCCACGGCTATATCAGCTGGCGGAGCTGAAACAGTTGCTCCGCTGATATGCCGGAAAGTAACTCTCTTTCATCGTCAAAAAATTAACAGAAAAAATGAAAAACCGGACTTTATCAATAACGCAACAGGCTATGGACCGGGAAGCCATGAAAAAGATCCGCGCTGCGGTGGCGGATTGCCAGCGGTATGGAGAAGCCTGCAATACCGAGCAACAGCTGAATTGCTGCAGCGGCCTGTATTGCGTGGATGCCGTCTGTGGTACCGAAAAACGGCGCGCTGCAACGCGGGCAAGCGAGGAAAAACATTTAAATGACACGATATGACGCTAGTAAAAAAAGAACACCGGATTGTGCTCCTAAGTACTTACTTCGGCCCCACGCCCTGGTATTTCCCCTATTTTGTGTTATCCTGCCGGTATAATCCCGGTGTCGATTTTTTGTTGTTTGCTGATCATGAAACCGGCCTGGAGTTGCCTCCTAATGTCCGTTTTATAAAAATGACCCTGGAGGCATTCCGCCGGAAAGCCACATCAGTATTGGGCTTTGACGTGGTGACGACGCCACAGCCTTATAAGATCTGTGACTTAAGGCCGGCATTCGGCCTGCTGTTTCACGAGTACGTGCAGGAATACGATTTCTGGGGCCAGGCGGATACCGACATCCTCTTTGGTAATATCCGGAAATTCCTGGACGATACCATACTGGACAATTATGATATGATCTGCCTCCGGCACGATTATATTTCCAGCTGGTTTACGTTGTACCGTAATAATGAGCGGATGAACCACCTTTTCAAGGAAAGCAGCGACTATAAAAAAGTATTCACCACAGAACGGTATTTTAATTTCGATGAAACGAACCTTACCTTCTTTGAATTTGCGCATTCTGTTCCTTATCAGCAGATCCCCAGCGAGGTGGAAAGCATGACGCACCTGGTTAAAAGACTCCAGGAGCAGGGAGCGGTACGGGCCTATTTTGATATGCATGCCATTGAAGGAAGGCCGGGGAGAATGATCTGGAGCAAAGGGCAACTGATCTATAAGAACCAGTTTGAAGTTTTGCTGTATCACCTGCTGGAGTTTAAAAAAGTCTATCAGCCCAAACACCGGCCTGAAAAGGTAAAAGATACGTTTCGTATTAGCCCTGCCCGTATTTATTGATCATGTACGGGAATATTTTTATGATAACCACATTAATTTCTCCTGATGGAACCAAATACGACAGAACTGAAGAAACTAAATTTCCGGCAAATGAAGCAGGCACTGACACCTGAGGAAATGAAAAAGATCATGGCCGGCATTCCTGATTGCCAGGTACATGCTGCTCACTGCGATACGGAAAGCGCCCTCAATTGCTGCAGTGGATTGTATTGCGAAGGGAACGTATGTGTTGTGAAAGATGCCTGAGCCGGTCCCCCCGGACCGCAGCGTTTGCCGCGTTGATCAAAAAAGTTATTTTGTATAGCTATTTCAGGGTATCCGTTTACGTGATATCGTTATTACCGGACGAACCCAATATTTTAGAAAACGGACATCGCCCTGTCCGAATCCGGACAGTTACATGATTATTGGCAAATACAGTGTACTGTTTTCCAATGCGCTAAGGTATTGGCACGCCCTTTATACTCTTAAAATTATGATTCGGAATTATCTTGCTATTGCCCGCAGAAACCTGTTACGTAAGCGGGGATTCACTGCTATCAACATCGCCGGCCTGGCTACGGGCCTTTGCTGTTTCCTGCTGATCTCCCTGTATGTTATCGATGAGCTGAGTTATGACCGCTTTCATAAAAAAGCGGACCGTATCTACCGTATTCACCTGGACATGCGGATGGGCGGTGTAGACCGTACCATGCCCAACTCACCAGACGCCATGGGAGGATTACTGAAAAAAGATTATCCCGAAATAGAACAGTATACACGCATTTATACGCATAATGGCAGCCGGCTGGTAAAGAAAGGGAATGAGTTTATTACAGAAACCCGCGCGGCTAACGCAGACTCCACTTTTTTTGACGTATTCAGTTTCCATGTGATAGAAGGAAACGGAAACACAGCTCTTGCAGAGCCCAATACGGTTGTCATTTCCGCTTCGTTGGCAAAGAAATATTTTGGTATGCTCCAGGCAGTTGGCAAAACACTGGAAGTACAGGAGGGCGATGGGGTTGTACCCTACAGGGTCACAGCCGTCATAGAGGATATGCCGGAAAATTCGCATTTCCGTTACGACCTTTTGTTCTCCATGAGCAGCCTTCATTATGACTGGGGACAGGTAGGAAGCCATAATTTTTATACCTACCTGGTACTGGGCAAACACGTGAGGCCGGCCACTGTGGAGAAGAAATTTCCCGAATACGTTCGTAAGTACCTGCTGCCGCATATACAGGAACGGATGCACGTAACCACCATGGAAGAGTTTATCAATGCCGGCAACAAGGTCAACTACTGGCTGATGCCGCTTACCAGGATACACCTGTACTCTAACCTTGAGGAGGAGCTGCGGCCGCCGGGAAGTATTCAGTATGTGTACATTTTCTCTGCGGTGGCACTGTTTATATTGCTGATAGCCTGTGTAAACTTCATGAACCTGACAACGGCCCGTTCTGCAAACAGGGCCAGAGAAGTGGCTATCAGGAAAGTACTGGGCACCGAGAGAAAAGACCTGATCTTTCAGTTTCTGACCGAGTCTATCCTGATTGTATTGTTATCCATGCTGTTGGCCGTAGCGCTGGCTGCCGTGGTGCTGCCTATGTTTAATGAGTTAACCGGAAAACTAATTGGCGTCAAAGCCTTTCTTTCACCCTACATCCTGCCGGTACTGATTATATTGCCTTTTGTGGTTGGACTACTGGCGGGCAGTTACCCGGCTTTCTTCCTTTCAGCTTTTAGACCTATTGAAACGCTGAAAGGGAAGTTTAAACTGAACAGCAAGTCCGGCGGACTGCGGAATGTGTTGGTCGTGTTTCAGTTTTTTACTTCCATTGTGCTGATCATCGGAACGCTGGTGGTGTATCGCCAGCTGCACTACATACAAAGCAAGAACATCGGCTTTAACAAAGACCAGGTGCTGATCATTAACGGCACCTGGGCGCTGGGCAATAAAGCAGATGCTTTTAAAGACCGCGTAGTGAAACTGTCGGGCGTCAGCAGCGGAACGCTGAGCTCTTCGCTGCCGGTATCCAATACTGACCGCAGTAATACCGTCATTTCCACGGAAGCGGTGGTGACGGCGAAGAGCAGTATCAATATACAGACATGGCGGATTGACTATGACTATATAGGAACGCTGGGAATGAAAATAATAAAAGGCCGTAACTTTTCACGCGATTTTGGCAGCGACTCCTCCGCGGTGATTATCAATGAAACAGCTGCCAAGTTATGGGGGCTGGACGATCCGGTAGGCAAAACGATCTATCAGTGGCAGGATACCAAAACAATTCCACGTACTATTATCGGGGTGGTTAAGAATTTCAATTACGAAAGCCTGCGTGAGAAGGTGGGCCCGCTGTGTTTCTTCCTTGACAGAAGTACGGGGTTGGCGGCTTTCCGTGTAAATACCACCCGGCTGAACGACCTGGTGAACGAAGTCGGGGAACTATGGAAGAGCATCGCACCGGAAGTGCCTTTCAGTTACCGGTTCCTGGATGAATCTTTTGATGCAATGTACGACGCGGAAAGGAGAGTAGGCAGGATTGCACTGCTTTTCTCAGGACTTGCCATATTTATAGCCTGCCTGGGGATATTTGGACTGGCGGCGTACATTGCGGAACAACGCATCAAGGAGATAGGGGTCCGGAAGGTGCTGGGCGCAAGCGTGGAAAGCATTGTGGCACTGCTGTCAAAGGATTTTCTGAGGCTGGTGCTTATCGCCTTTCTGATCGCAGCACCCCTTGGCTGGTGGATCATGAATAAATGGCTGCAGAGCTTTGCCTACCGCATTTCACTCAGCTGGTGGCTCTTCGTGCTGGCAGGTGTCATCGCCATGATGATCGCGCTGATAACCGTCAGCTTCCAGTCTGTTAAAGCTGCCCTAACTAATCCCTTAAAGAGCCTGCGGTCCGAATAACCGGGATATAATACGCTACGTTAAACCGCCATAAAGGACATACAAAGATTAGCGCCGGTCGCTTCCATTTTTGTCTGCTCTTTATGGCGTATTCTTTTTCCCCTCCGCAAACTTCGCCACCCTGTTTTGCTATTCCCGCGTCATTTGCTCCACCTTTTCCGCGCCCGGTATTTCTGTGAGCAGGTCGTCGATAGATTTGTTTTTAGCACCGGAGAACATCTCCTGGTGCTTTTTTTCTGTATCCCTGAAGATGTTGATCACCACCTGTTTGTCCTTCGGGTCAATGTCGTGGTACATCAGCAGGATAGGCTTGTACAATAACGTATAGGCTTTGGCGAGAATTTTCGCGCCTGCTTTGGTGATACTCACCAGCTTAGCTCGTTTATCGTCGGGGTCCACTCTTTCCGAGATATATCCCTTTTTTTCAGTTTATGAAGGAATGTCGATGCCCGTGGTCTGTTCGGTGAAGTTGTACTGGATGACCTGTGTTTTCTTTACTTCTTTCAACTGGTAGATGGTGTTCATAAAATAAAACCACTCCAGCTCAAACCCCGGCAGTCGGAATAGATATATTTTCGCGCCGCCGGCCAACTTCGGGATGTTGCTGGACTGCGATCCGGGGACAAAGTGGGAGAACGGTTCATCCAGCACCAGGTACGGACAGCCCCGCAACTGCTTTTAGTATAGGATAGTCGTTAGGGGCTACTTCCTGATCTGCTTTGCCGCGCCGTCAGATAACAGGCTACGGGAAAAGAACTGCAACATTTTGTCTCCTATCCGTTGGCCGATACGATTGATGTGGTCACCGTCATAGATTTCAAAAGAATGCTCAATGCCGTACCTGCGCAGGTCTGCATGCAACGTTTTAATGCTTTCGGCGATGCCCCTGTCTTTATCGCCTGCATCGAAACCGATGGATTTTAATTTTCTGATATTGTAGATATATTGATCGAGGTCGTTCAGGGGGCGGTTGGCGTCCCATTTTAAGAGTACCTGCGGCTGCAGCGCGCCATCTTTCACCGGCAGATCGAGGTAGAAGGGCGGATTTTCGGGATTGGGCGACCATGCCGCGGCGGAAGCGAAGAGCGCTTTGGTGAAAAAGTCGGCCTGCCTGAATGCGTCGATGGTCCTGATACTGTCGGCCCGCAGCAGCTGCTGGCGAAGGCCGTCCGCGGAGCCTGAGGAGGAGTTGAGGCAGCAGGGGCTCAACAGGTACACTGCTGAAAACACATCCGGGTTTTTTTCGCCGATGCGGAGGGCGCCGTAGCCACCCATGGAGTGACCGCAAATGCCCCGGCCTTCTTTGCGGGCAATGGTCCGGTAGTGGCTGTCTATATAGCTTACCAGCTCGGTGGCGATAAAATCTTCCCAGTTGCCGGTGGTGACGGAGTTGGAGTACATGCTGCCCTGGAAAAGCGTATAGGCGTCGGGGGTGACGAAGATCATTCCGCTGCCCGGGTTCTGCGAAAAGGCCGTGTCCAGTACGGCCGGCAGCGACATCCAGTGCTTTTCAAACCCATATACTTTGGCGTCATTGTCGGTATAGCCATGCAGGAAATAAACCACCGGGTAACGCTTCCCGCCCGCGTTGTTATAGCCGGCAGGCAGGTAAACGGAAGCATAGCGGTCGGCACTGTCGCCACTGAGATTGCCCTCCAGCAGCTTACTATGAATTTTTATCCGTTGCACGGTGCCTTTCACGACAGGTTTTTTCTGCGCCAGGCATCTCACCATCAAACAGGGCGCCAGCAAGATAAAAAGAAGGAGGAGGAAGGGTCGCGGTTTTCTCATGTGGTAGTAATTAAAACGTGGTTACCACGAAAAATAAGTCAATCCGAAGAGATTTCCAATAAAATTGTTATTCGTACAATTATGGCAGCAATGGTCATACTGGTGCCGTGGATGGGGTCAAAAGTTTAGTCGAGTTCTTTTTGTATAACCCTGATTTCTTTCCCGTACTTTATACAGGTTAATCTGAAAGCTACCATCAAACAGTAATGTTTTTCAACTAAGGTTTTCCGCTCTAAACCTTCGTCTTTTTGAAGCGTCGAAGAATGGTTGGTGTTCTGATGTTGCTGAAGAAAATCTATCGGGGATTTGTATTCTAATGACCCCTGTGGTCTTTGGTTGTTGTACAGTCACTTACATGCATTAGACAATAATTAAGCTTCCTTGATACGGGTAAAGCAGAAGTCATTTTCTGCGCAATAGTGCATTGAAAAAATGTCAGGAACAATTGATAATCACGATTGTCAATTGTTCCTGTTCAAAAATAAGCCTGGTAGGAGTGGTGAGATATTCCATTTTGCTAGTCTAGGTCGTGGCTTGAAGAATCTCTGGGTTTTCAGGCTTGCCTGCTCTGAAGAACATGATTACAGGGAGGCTGGTGATTTCGTATTCTTTAGTACGATAGGGATTCTGGTCCACATTTATTTTACCCACTTGTACTTTACCAGCATACTCATTGACGAGTTCTTCGATGACCGGGCGCATTGCAGCACAAGGACCACACCATTCTGACCAGAAGTCAACAACATAGAATTTGTCAGAGAACATTACTTCATTAATAAAGCTTATATCAATAGAATAGGAATAAAAAATATCTACAAATGGCTCAGGATACTATCAATTACAGGGACTAATTCTTCTTCGAAAATTAGGGAGCTTGTCTCCGGATTTGAGCTGCCTCCCATGCTAATATAAGCAATGATGCCGGAAGTGTTCAAAATAATATTAGTCGGAAATCCATTTTTTAAGTTGAGCTCGTAACATGCCTCCCTGGATATATGTCTGGGCATAAATGGAAGATTGTATTTCTTTCTGAACGTATCGATAGTTGAATCATTTTCAAATGTCAGCGATACGATCCTGAAATTTTTACCTGCGTATTTTTCACTTAGTTTAACAAGATCAGGAAATTCAGTTATACAAGGACGACAATTCGCGAACCAGAGGTTAATCAAACAAACGCCTTCGGGCATTTCCATGCCGGCATTCTTAAATATGGAATCGGCATTAGTTAATTTGAAATAATCCTTGCCGATAAACGGTTTAACACGATTTTCCCAGAGTTGTGATATCGTTAGTTTTCCTTTTTCGGTGGGAGGTTTGTTGTTGACATTGCTTTGTGAATAAGCGGTTGATGTAAACAGGGAAAAAAGAATAATAGGGTGAATGACTTTCATAAACGGGATTAATAGTTATTTACAATAAATAATAACGGTATTTAAGATATGAATACTTTGGGGATTTTCAATTAAACCGGAATGTCAGACGCCAGCCATAGGAAAATGTCGTTTTTATACTATCCGGGAAAACGGGCATGAGGTACTTTTGCCTTATCAGATATTTTTTACCCGCTGTAGTACAGGAACCCATGTATAACCCATCCTACGTCCGGCATTTAATTATGTAGAACAAAACAGATCATCATGAAACACTCAAAAATGTTGAATCCGGTAATAGCCGGTGCCCTGGCATTGCTATGTGCGCTCGGTTGTAAAAAATCCTCCACGGAAGTGCCGGTAGCGCCGCCTGCTGAAAAGCCGCAAATTAACGCTGAAGCGGAAGCTATCCGATCGTTCATCGTTAAAAAGTACCAGCTAAACGACGGTGACGTAGGCTACGATAAAAAAAATGGTTTCTTTTCCATCTACCACATCAATGTGGTTAGCTACGATGATGCTTTAACTGATTACGAGGAAAACAAAAAATAAGCCATGAAGAAACTTCTGATGTTTGCAGCAATCTGCTTGACGGCTTTGCAGGTAAAGGCCTCGTTCTTTATACAAGTCTTCAGTATACCCGCCAATCAAAATAAGAACCTGGTTGTCGATCCTTCAAAAGCTACCACCTTTAAGGCGGCATATAATCTGGGCTACGTACCAGACAACATGTTTAATACGATTGTTGTAGATGTGGTATATATTAGTTCTACAGAAACACTGGTGATTGGCCCGGCAAAAACATACACCGCGACCTCCTCTGCCGGGATTGCAGATAATATAGACGCTACATTACCGGCAAACAAAATGACCGGAAGGATATCCCTAAGGATAAGGTCGTCTTCACCGCAGCCTATGACTATTTATAGCGCTAACAGTTATGGTGTTGAAAATGCTATAGTATCACCAGAGGAACTATTCAGACGGAAAATGCTTGGGTACAGACGGTCTATCCTGCCCAGCAGTAAAGATATTTCACTTATTGATCCGCCTGCCGGTTTTGAGAATACTTCATTGGCTCCTGTATATTTAACCATCACAGAAGACGGTAAGTCATATGATCTGTATGTTGACCAAACGCGTGCTCCCGGCATACCTCTGTATGATAAGCAGGTAACCACCGGATATTATGGGCTTAGAAAAGAGTTTTTTGCTTTCACACAACAGCAGACAGGAACGGTCCCTGTATACAGATATGTGAAGAAGGCAAACAGAACCTCCGTGCTTTTTTCTATGTATCCGCAGGATGAAACCATCTGGGACAAAACAGGTACTGCTTTTTACGCATACAGCACACGGATACGGGATACGCCAACCCCTCCGGCAGGAGTGCAGCGTGCAGTTCATGTTTTCTATGCTGATCCCAGTGTAGACCGTACTTTCTTCGCCATGTACTTCCCTGATGAAAACAATACAGACTGGCTGCCTCCTTACATTATTACTCCGGGAGGAATCAAGGTGCGCGACGGTGTATTTTACGCTGATTTCCAGGCGTTCCCGGCTTATAAAATCAACCCTTGATAAAAGGACCATTGTATTTCATGATAAAGCCCGCGACGACGCGGGCTTTATCATGAAATACAATTTAATTTAATCACAGTTTTTCTTGATATGATCTCAGCGGGATCATAGAACTTTAGAAACCTCGCGTATGTCGCGGGGTTTGTTTTTTTAGGGAAGCGTTTAGTCGTGTTCTTTTGTATGTTCCCCGATTTCTTTCCCGTACGTTCACCTTAAAGAAATAGCAAAATATATTTTTAGGCGCTTGTTTTCCAGTTTCGTAAATTCATAGACCTCAAAATAATAGCCATGAACACCAAAAAAATCCTCAATGACCGCTTTAATTATCCATTTCCTGACATGATCAGTCCGTTTGCAGCAATACTACAAGAAGTAACGGACACGCAATGGATTGACGGAGAACTGAAAGATTTGATTCCGTATTCAACAAGGGAAAAATACAAACGGACCAAAACAGGATTCATGTCTGCCCGTTGGTGGCCTACGACCCGGAGTTTTGACCGTATGTTGCCTTTGGGGCGGTTTATGCTTTGGTCTATGTACAATGACGATATGTATGAAATAGCTACTGCCGCTGAGGTCAGGAACGCGCAAGAGCGGTCCATTGCTGTATTGAAAGGACGGATTACGCCTGAAGAAGCACAAATACCCCTTGCATATCAATTATATGCCATACGGGAGGGCTTTCTACAGTTTATTCCTGAAACCTCCATGGATCGCTTTGCTAACACGTTAAACGATTATTTTGACGGCCTGGAAATGGAAGTGATCTATAAACAGCATAAAATATTTCCAACTGTGGGAAATCTGCTTAATGTCAGGGTAAGAATATTGATGATTTGTGCATTTATTGAGACCATTGAAATCCAGAACGAAGTCACCTTGCCCGATAATATTTATTCACATCCCGTCATCAAAAGACTGTATGATCTTACTACCAGGATTATCGGCTATTTCAATGACGTACAGTCTTTACTTAAAGATGAAGAAAGTGGAGAGATATATTTCAATGTAGTAAAAGTATTGCAACATCACTGTCAATTATCCAGGGAAGATGCTTTGGAGGAGACGATACGTATGCACAATGCGGACCTGGAAGAGTTCCATCGATTGCGGGCTTCCCTTCCGGATTTTGGAGAATGGAACAATGCTGTAGATGGATTAGTAACGGGAATGGTTTTTTTTATAAAGGGATGGCAATCCGTTTCTTTATTGGAGACAGAGCGATATGGCGCCAATGGTTTTCCTCAAATAAAGGAACTTCCCAAAGTCTAGTGTTATACTCCCTTCATCTATCATTCGTTTTCTTCTTCATGAAAGGTTCGGCAAAGGGACTTTGAAAATTGAAGGTCAACTGTGCCGGTCTTTTACGTGTCGTTTGCGTTTTGTTTCAGGGACTGTGATAAATGAACAATTAATGATGGCATCGTAATCCGGCACAAAAAAAGAGGACCGTAGTCCTCTCTCTTTTTAAACTTTATAATACTGTTCCCAGCCTTTTCTCGGTGGTGGGCCGACCAGCAGTTCGTTGGCGTGTTTGTTATTGGTAATGATTTTCTTTTCCCGGTCGAACTGTAGTTTCTCACCAGTCCACTGCGCCAGTACGCCGAGGCAGAACACCTGGCTGAGCGGACCGGCAATAGCGAACGGAGACCGTGTCTGCTCTTCACCTTTACATGCCAGCAGGAAGTTCTTAAAGTGGTTGGACGGGCTTGCCGGCACTACCGGCAGTTTGTCTGCCATTGCTTTTGCTTTTTCCTCCGGAATGATGGAGAGCGTACTGCCGTGAGAGCCTCCCTTAAAAGTAAGTTCTTTACTGTAGATGATCTTACCGGGATTGAGTTTGGCAGGTGCAATAGGCCCGTTGCTTGGGGGCGGGATATTGGGATCGAGCCCTGATACGCCGTATCCGGCGGGAATGGGCGGCAGGTTGTCCACGCCGTCGTACCAGGTGATGTCCAGTGCGGGCATATTTCCTCTTTTAGGGAATTTGAATGCCAGTGTGGAAGACATCGGGTAGAAGAAGTTGTTGTGGCCGGTGAGCTTGACCGGGTCAACTTCGTACGGCAGGCCCAGATCGAGGAATTGATGGGCGGTATCAATGATATGCGCGCCCCAGTCTCCCAGTGCGCCCATGCCGAAGTCGAACCAGCAGCGCCATTGACCGTTTACGAAATCTTTATTATAGGAGTGACCCTGTGTCGCCATCTGCCAGATGTTCCAGTCGAGGGTGGCAGGCGCCTGCTCTGCGGCCGGGAACGAAGTGATATTAGGGTTCCAGCCATGCCAGCGCCGTGGGGAGTTCATATGGGCAGTAATGGCTGTTACATCTTTGATGATACCGGCTTCTGTCCAGGCTTTAAACTGGAAGTAATTGGCTTCAGAATGCCCCTGGTTGCCCATTTGTGTCACTACTTTCGGATGTTTGCGGGCGGCCTTCATCATCAGTTCCACTTCGTTGAAGGTGCGTGCCATGGGTTTTTCTACATACACGTGTTTGCCCAGGCCTATCGCCATCATCGTGATCGGGAAATGTGAGAAGTCAGGCACACCGATGGACACGGCATCAATCTGGTTGCCCATCTTGTCGAACATCTGACGGAAGTCCTGGAAGCGAGGTACGTTAGGGAACATCTTCATGACCTCCAGGGTATGCGGCGCGCCCATGTCTACGTCACAAAGCGCCACAATGTTTGCCAGTCCGGTCTTGTAGAGCGCCTGGGCTATCTCTCCGCCTCTGTTGCCGATGCCAATGAAGGCAAGGTTGACTTTTTCATTAGGTCCTATTTTGCGTACATGCGGCTTCGCTGCAGCCATCAGCAGACCTGGCGTAGCGGTGGCCAGGGTGGCCAGCGCCGCTTGCTTCAGGAAACTCCGTCTTGAGTTATTGTGATTCATAGCGTGATTTGTTAAATGCTGACCACAAAATATAAAAAAGGTTTTGCAATCGATGGAAATTTTTCGCTCAACTTTATTTAATAGACAGAAAATAATCTTTAATAATTACATTACATAGATATAAATATAGTTAATATTTATACTGTGTAAAAAAAAGAATCAGCATTGATCAAAAAAGAACAGATAATCCCTCCGTGATATGCAGGTCTGTTTAAGACCGGCAGGGCGTTGGGTCGTTCACGTTATAATTGGAAATAACACAACGGCAGGCAATACCTAAGTATGTCTTATATAGCGGTGTTTTTCTCCGGCCATGCAAATCCTTTTCCTCCGGGTAAATATCTTTCTGTTTCCTGTACATAAAATGTATTCACCCCCTGAACGCCAAGCCCAAAATAGTAGACGAATTTGTCCACATGTTCCTGGTACTCTCCGAATTCCCGATACTCTTTGTGTAAAGTAAGCAGCTCGTCAAGGTCCGCATTGTGAATCCGCAAGGTCTCTTTGCAGGCATCTTCCAGGGAAAGGCCATACTGCCTTTGAAGTACAAAAATTACATTAAAAACCTCCGTTCCTTTGGCCAACTCTTTGGGTAAGGAGTGAATATCATTTTGCCATATTATAATTCTCACCATCAGGGTCATCATTCGCTGAAAGACGCAATGGTCAATGATATGATCGGGTAAAACCAGGCCCGATTCAATCTCCCCGAGTACCAGGTAAGGATACATCAGCACGGCATATTCGCGGATTGCTTTGTAAACAACGAAAGAGGGTGGAGGCTGATTGGCTGCTTTATAGGAATGTTCGACTTCAATTCCATACCTGAATGTCAGATAGAAGTATCGAATGAAACGCTGCATCCATGTTTCAGGCATAAACGCACGGAACTCGTCCCGGATAAGCGCCAGGTGCTGGTAAATTGCATTTTCCTCGGGCAGCAGGGCGGCGCCGTTCAGAATTTCCATGCAACGGATACGCTGTTGTTGCTTTTCTTCAAGCGATAAATCTTCCAGTTGATCGTCGAGCACAACATACTGGAGCATAAACCTGTTACAGGGAATGGTTTGCTCGTACGTTAAATCAGGCCACATGCAGGCCGTACAGGCATGTAACCGCATTTTTTTGTACTTCAATACCTGTTCCGGTGTCAGGAAAGTATAGTCATTATCGATCCAGGATTCCATATCCCTGCCCATTTGTTCAAGATGTGGGTTGACCAGATTGGGCCATGGATAGAAATTTAAAGGTAAATAGTCCCTTGGGTTAAATTGTGCTGGCTTCATTACAAATCGTTTTACGGGTTAGGAAAACAGGCGCGGGCTTCTCTGTGAAGGGAAGATATGGGTGTGATCGGAATGCAGTGGGTCTGTCATCATGCCGGTTACATTTTGAAAGGTTATTTTGAGCGTTGTTGACGAAATATTTGCGTATTGGAATTTACAAAAAAGAAACCACATTTTTTTTGACTTTTTTGCAGCATAGACGGAGAGATAATGTACGAAGTAAAAACGGACGCCACGCTGTGAAACCGGCCGGCCTGCTTATTCTACTGCGAAATAATTTCAGTGCTGCGCAAATTATATCGCAATCGTTAATCCAATTTTTTTTGTCTAGTTATGAAATTTATTTACCTTCATGCCGCAATTTTAGTGATAGACTAAATGCCTTGTTCGTGCCAATTCCGAAACCCGATTAAAATCGTATTAAAAAACTGCGGAACCTTGTTTAAAAGCCCTGGGCTTATGAGAAACTCTACCACTTTGACATGATTTTTTAATAGTGACCTGTTATTGTTTGACTTAAGAAGTCATGTGTGTTTAACAAAAAAATATCAGGCTGGCTGAGGTTTTTGCCGTATTGCAAATGCAATATCAGGATCTTCATGCAATCATTTTATGATATCATACACCAGATTACCAGACACGATGTGTCATGACGTGTGTTTCCATGTTTATAGTCATGAACTATAAGCAGGTAAAAGTTTTTCCTATTATAAAATACCCTACAGACATGAACTCAAAATTACTATCCAGAAATTGTTTATCGCACCCGTTTCTCTAACGGTGCCGGCAGTACAACGATTACCACATCAATAACGATATTCATTGATCATGTAATACGATTATCTGCACAAACATACTGACGCTTTTTAACCTGTTGCCAGCTGCTGTAGCCTGTTGGACAAGCATTGTCATTGCTTGTCATAACAGAGAAGGACAGCGTTTTCAGGTACACGCCTGATTTATTTCCTCATCAATTAATGACCGTTAGACCATGCCACTACACGCAACGCACATTCATCCTGCCCAGCGGGATATCCTGATGGATTTACTGATCAATGCAGAAAACTCGACCTACAACGTTGGAGGTGTAACCCGGATCACCGGGGCTCTCCACAAAGAAAAATTCATCGCCGCCGCCGAAACGTTGCCAGCCGTATTTGATGTATACCGGATGCGTTTTGACGTTAATGACCATACGCCACAAGCCTATGTGGACGACAGCTTCATCAGACAGGAAGTCGTATGTATGGATTTCACGGGTACACCGCCGGATGCCGTAGAAAAATGGATACGGGAACGCCTCGAAACACCTTTCATCCTTCAAAAAGAAAATGCGCTCTGCGAACAATACCTGTTGTCCATAGCGCCGGATGAACATTGGTATTTCTGTAAATATCATCACCTGATCATCGATGGTTACGGACTGGCCGCAAGCTATCAGTACGTAGCCAGCCAATACCGCTCCTTACTCCAGGGAACGAAGCTTGACTGGTCACCGGTTTCCTATGTGTCAGCAGCCGGCGAAGCGCTCGCTTACCAACAATCGCCGGCATACCAGGAAGACGCTGCCTACTGGAAAAAGATGATCGGTAAGAAGCCGGTCCAACTGCTGGAACGCAGGTACCACCGCGCAGACGTGCACCCACGCCAATGCCGGACCTTCGTCCTGGAATTTACGGCTGAGGAAAAGGCCGCGCTGGAAAACGTGCAACAGGTCACTCAGGCCAATCTGCTCCGGCTGACGCTGGCGGCGCTCACCATTTATTTCGCGAAAACAACTGAACACGCTGCATTTGTATTCGGCACACCGGTACATCGCAGAAAGGATAAAGCATTGCAGCAGATAGCCGGTATGTTTTCCGGTATTACGCCGTTTCAGGGCATTTACCAACAGGAAGATACCGTAGCTGCGCTGCTGGAGAATATTGCCGTTGCCAGAAAAAACGACAACCAACATCAGCACTACCAGATAGCTGACCTGAGCCGGTCGCTGAAACTGAATGGTACAACGGAACAGCTGGTAGATATCCTTGTCAACCATGCTAACCTAGACCTCCACCTGGATTTCGGGGAAGATATTCAGGCTGTTACCCGGGAGCTGACAAGTGAGATCACCCGTTACCCGCTGGAGCTGCTCTGGCGCGACTACGGGAAAGGACAGCCACTGCAGCTGAAAGCGGATTATTACCCGTCGCATTTCACAGAAACGGATATACGTTTATTGGTGAAGCGCTTGTTATATGTCATGCAGCAATTAGGCGGCACACAGGAACGGAAACTGGATGAGATCAGCATCCTGCCGGAAGAAGAGCAAGCGCTGCTGGCTGCCTTTAACGATAACAATATAGCGGTTGCGCCTTGTCATTCTATCCATGCGCTCATAGAAGAGCAGGTGCGGCTCCGGCCAACAGCCGAAGCGCTGGTGTTTGAAAACCAAACGCTCACGTACCGGCAGCTGGATGAAAAGGCCAACCAGCTGGCGCATTACCTCCGTGAAAAAGGCGTGCGGGAGAATACTTTCGTCCCGGTATGTATGGAGCGTTCCGCAGAAATGATCATCGGAATATTGGCGGTGCTGAAAGCCGGTGGCGCCTATGTGCCGGTAGATCCTGCCTATCCGCAACACCGGATCACCTTCATGCTGCAGGACACCCGGGCGGCGGTAGTGGTCAGCAATGTGGCTGGCAACCTGCCACTGGAACAATACACCACCGCGGAAATTATCGATGTCCGCCAAATGGCGGATGTACTGCCAGAATACCCTGTAACACCAGTAGAGACGGCCCTGCAACCGCAACACGCTGCCTATGTGATTTATACGTCCGGTTCTACCGGCAATCCGAAAGGTGTCACCATCGCACACCAGCAACTGGTGGCTTCCACGCAGGCGAGAATAGCCTATTATGGCAGCACTGGCACAGCATTGCTGGTGCCCTCTTTCTCATTCGATTCCTCGGTAGCGGTCATATTTGGTACGTTGTGTACCGGCGGCAGACTGATCGTATGCCGGGAGGAGACGCTGAAAGACGCGGAGACTGTCAGGGAAATACTCACCCATACTGATATGGTACTGTGTGTGCCTTCCTATTACCGGTTTCTCCTGGAAGAAAGACTGTTGCAGCATGCCGCCCTGTCCACCGTTATCCTGGCAGGCGAAGCGCTGGAAGTCTCTCTGGCACAGCGTCACTTCAGAGAGGTGAAAAAAGCGGCGCTGTATAACGAATACGGGCCTACGGAATGTACTGTATGGTCGTCTGTGGCACAAATACAACCGGAGGATAAACTGATCACCATCGGGAAACCCGTGGCCAATATGCGGATACATATACTGGATGCGCAGCAACGGGTATTGCCGGTTGGCGTGACCGGAGAATTGTATGTGAGTGGCCCGCAGGTGGCAAATGGTTACCTGCACCTGCCGGCAATGACGGCAGAAAAATTTATTACCGATAATGCGGGCAACCGGCTCTATAAAACCGGAGATACCGGCCGCTGGCTACCGGACGGCAATATCGAATACCTGGGCCGCATAGATGACCAGGTAAAGATCCGCGGCTACCGTATTGAATTAGGTGAAATCGGACACGCTTTGCAGGAATGCGAAGGTGTTAAACACGCCGTGGTAGTTGCATGGACAGACGAACGGAACAACAAGCGCCTCGTGGGATATGTGACCACCAGCGCGGGTTATAATAAGATGGCCGTATTAAACCGGTTGAAAGAAAAACTGCCGGAATATATGGTGCCATCGGTACTCATTGAACTGGCACAGCTACCGCTGTCGGTCAACGGCAAGGTGGATAAAAAAGCGCTGCCGGCGCCCGAAGCAGGCGACCTTCAGCTACAGGAATACGTAGCGCCGCGTAATGAAGCGGAACGGCAGCTGGCGGCAATCTGGCAGGAGCTGCTGGGACTGCAACGGGTAGGGATATACGATAACTTCATCGAGCTGGGAGGTGACTCCATCGTATCCATGCAGGTGGTGAGCCGTGCCAGGAGACTGGGACATGAGCTGAAAGCAAAAGACCTGTTCAAACACCAGACAGTAGCCGCGCTGGCGCAGTTGCTGTCCGTGAAAAAAACGGAACACGCCATCGGCGAACAAGGGCAACTGACAGGTACATGCGGGCTGCTGCCTATCCAGCACTGGTACTTCGAAGAAGAAGGCAACAGCCGACCGGCCTTATTTACGCAACAGCTGCTGCTGGAAACAGATAAGCAGCTGTCACCTGTAATACTGGAAGCCGCCCTCCGGCAACTGGTGCAATACCATGATGCACTTCGTTTTACCTATCATCAGGATGCTGATGGCTGGCAACAGTCCTATGGCGCAGCGGAGGCGGCCTTGCGTATTGAGGACTTACGCGGCATGCCGGACAACTGGCAGCAGCATGTCCCCGTTTGCGTAGCTGAAAGCCAGGCACGCCTGGACATCTTTAATGGTGTGCTGTTGCAGGCCTCCCTGATCCAAACGCCTGCCAACGAGGCCAACAACCGGTTATTGCTGGTAGTACATCACCTGGCCATCGACGGCGTATCGTGGCGTATTCTTCTGGAAGATCTTAACCGCCTGCTGGAGCAACCCACCATGACGGCAGATGCCGTACTGGGCGCCAAGGGCAGTTCCTGCCGTCAGTGGCACGATGCGCTGACAGCCTATGCACAAAGTAGCCATGGCCAGCGGCAGCAGCGTTATTGGGAAACGGTGGTGGCTAAATGCTCACCATTACATACCGATCTGACACATACCGGTAAGGTAACTGTATCGGATATACGCAGGGAAACAGTGCGCCTTGATGCAACGGCTACGCGCCGCCTGTTACAGGAAGTGCCTGCGGCCTATAAAACGGAAATTAATGATATCCTGTTGGCCGCGCTGGCCCTGACCCTGACGGCCTGGAACAAAGGCGCAGGCGTACTGGTAGGACTGGAAGGGCACGGCAGGGAGGAGATCGCGCCGGGCGCGGCGGTTAACCGCACCATCGGTTGGTTCACCAGCCAATATCCGGTATGGCTGGAAGCCGCTGCCGGCACGTCTGTCGGCCGGCTGATCAGAGACATAAAAGAACAGTTGCGGCAGGTGCCTGACAAAGGCATCGGCTATGGCATTAACAAATATATCGGCAAACAGGCTGCCCTGCAAGGCGCTGTGCCCTGGGAAACAGGCTTTAACTACCTCGGCCAGGCAGATAACATGCCTGCGGGACAAGGGGCGGTTAAAACGTCATTGTCTTCCCTGGAAGCCGGCGGGGCGCCGGAACGTATCGTGCCCGAAAAACTGGCTGTCAACAGCATGATTCGTGACGGCGAGCTAGTCATGGAATGGAGCTATAGCCGGCTGCACTTCCATGCGGCCACGGTGGCAGCCATCGCGGCAGACTACTGTCATCACCTGGAAACACTCATCACGCATTGTGCTGACCGCAGCCAGCTGGCGCCGGTCGCTTCGCCTTCTGATTACGGACTGGGTGATGTGATGACCAACGATGAGCTGGACCTGTTCCTCGATGCTACGGAAGCAGGCCTTTCCAGAAGATCTCAGGTAGCCGGATTATACCGGCTCACCGGATTGCAGGAGGGGATGTTGTTCCACGGACTGTATGATGAAAAGGGCGGTGCCTACATCGAACAGTTTGGATGCGAGCTTCCCCATTTGCAGGTAGCGGCATTTCAACAAAGCTGGGAATACCTGTTACAGCATCATACTATTTTCCGCAGCGCGTTCTACGCAAAGATTTGCAGTATCCCGGTACAATGCGTATACCATCAGGTTACATTGCCTTTCACAGTGCTGGACTACCGCCACATGACGGAAACGGCACAGCAGGAAGCGCTTGAGGCCTGGATGGCGGCAGACCGGAAACAGGGGCTGGACTTTGAAAAAGCGCCTCTGATGCGTATCACTTTATTCCGCCTGCAAGATGACAAATATCGTATGCAATGGACTTACCATCACCTGCTGATGGACGGCTGGTCATTGCCGGTGCTGCTTGGCGAACTGGTGGAAACTTACGAAGCTATCGTTACCAATAAGCCCCTGCCATCACTGAAGTCAGATGAATTCGCGGACTACGTCCGTTTCCTGGCAGACAGGGACCTTTCTGCTGAGGAAACCTACTGGCGCGGCTATCTGAATGCGGTGACCGAAGGATGTTTCTTACCGTTTGTAACTACCACGGCTTCCCGTACAAAAGGGGAAGGGCGCTTCCGGGAAACCGGTTTGCACCTGGACGCTGTGGCCCGTCAGCAACTGGAAACGTATACACAACAGCAACGTATTACCCTCAACACGCTGGTGCAGGGCGTGTGGGCGTACCTGTTGTCCCGCTATACCGGCAAGCCTGCCGCCATGTTCGGCGTGACGGTCGCCGGCCGGCCGGATGAACTGCCTGGTGCAGATAAAAAAATCGGCTTGTATATCAACACGCTGCCACTGCACACCGCGTTGGCCAATGAGCAAACAATCGTCGGCTGGCTGCAGGAAATACAGGCGGCGCAGCTGCAAAGCCGTGAACACCAGTATGCGGCCTTGAATGACATCCAGCGTTGGACTGGCATCCGCGAAGAGTTGTTTGACAGTCTCCTGGTTTTTGAAAACTATCCGGTGAACCCTGCTTTACAATCTCCCGACTGGAAACTGCAACTGCAACACTTCCAGGTACAGGAACAGGCCAACTATCCGCTAACGCTTCGTGTGATGATGGCTGAAGGGGTTGATATCGGCCTGGTGTACAACGAAACGCTGCTGGACGGCGCTTATGTACGGATGATAGCCGCTCATTTTGAACAGGTGCTGATGCAGATAGCTACCCGGCCTGTCAATACCATCGCGGATATTACTTTACTGACAGCGGCGGAGAAAACACAGCTGTTGTATGATTTTAATCAGACAACCAGCCCTTATCCTGCGGATAGGAGCATCACTACGCTTTTTGAAGAACAGGCGGCCCAAACGCCAGATGCTATTGCCGTGGTATATGATACAACGTCATTTACGTATAAAGCGCTGGATGAAGCGGCTAACCGCCTTGCACACCAGTTGCGCAGTAAAGGATTGAGTGCTGGCGCATATGTGCCCGTATGCATGAAACGTTCTGCCGGCCTGATGGTATCAGTGCTGGGGATTCTGAAAGCCGGTGGTGCCTATGTTCCGGTAAATCCGGAATACCCTGCAGAAAGGATCTTGCAGTTACTGGGGGATTGCGACAGCCCGCTGGTGATAAGCGACATGAATTGGAAGGACACCCTGAAAATCGTTGCTGATAAAGAGATACTGTATATAGATGATAATCCTGCCCTGTTGCAATATCCGGCGCATGCATTGGCAGAACAGCCCTCACCGGAGACAGTGGCTTATGTCATGTATACCTCCGGTTCTACCGGTAAGCCCAAAGGCGTGGCGGTTACACATAAAAATGTGGTGAGCCTGGTGAAGTCGCAGGAGTATATGACGCTCACCAAAGACGATGTCATTCTTTCCGCCGGCTCTCTTTCCTTTGACGCTACCACTTTTGAATATTGGGGCGCCCTGTTGAACGGCGGTTGTGTGGTATTAAGCACGGAAAGCAGTCTGCTGGACATCGAATTACTCCGGCAGGAGCTTTGTCAGCGCCGCGTTACCAAAATGTTCTTTACCACCAGCTGGTTCAACCAGTTGATAGATATGGACATCACGGTATTTGCGGGGTTGCAGGAAGTGCTGACAGGAGGGGAGAAAATATCGGAAAAACATGCGGACAAATTCAGACGTGCCTGTCCGCATATCGCGCTGACTAACATATACGGCCCTACGGAGAACACAACTTTCTCCCTTTACTACCGTATCCATGAAGCGACGGTTAACGGCAACGTGCCTATCGGCCGTCCGTTGAACAACCGGACAGCGTATATCCTTGATAGTTCGGGGCAACCGGTGCCGGTTGGCGTAACAGGAGAACTGTATGTGGGCGGCGATGGTGTAGCCAAAGGATACCTGGACGCGGAACTGACCGCTGCCCGGTTTATACCGGATCCTTTCACGGATGACCCGGCCGCCAGAATGTACCGCACCGGTGACCTGGCCCGCTGGATGCCTGACGGTAACATCGTTTATATGGGCCGTGTGGATGAACAGGTGAAGATCCGCGGGTTCCGCATCGAGCCCGGTGAAACAGAACGCGTGCTGGAAGGCTGCCCTGCCGTTAAACAGGCCGTGGTGACCGTCTGGACAGATAAACAACAAAACAAATACCTGACCGGCTATGTGGTCCCGGAAAACAACTTTGATAAAGAAGCCATACAGGCCTATCTCAAAGAAAGGTTACCGGATTATATGCTACCTTCTTTCCTGATGGCCGTGAAAGCATTGCCACTTACTCCTAATGGGAAAGTGGATAAAAAGGCCCTGCCGGCGCCGGATGACGCCGCGCTCTCAGATGCAGCGTATATGGCTCCCCGTAATGAACAGGAAAGCATGCTGACAGCCATCTGGCAGCAATTGCTTGGCCGGGAGCGCATTGGCATACATGACCATTTCTTTGAGTCTGGCGGACATTCCCTTTTGGCCATGCGCCTGCAATCCGCCATCAGAAAGCAGTTGAAGGCCGAGATACCGGTGAAGACCATCTTCAATTATCCTACCATAGCAGGCCTGGCAGCCTGTATCATGCAACAGACAGGGCCAGTGCAACAGGGAATTACAGCGGAAGCATATACCAGCCCGCAACCATTGTCCTTTGCACAGGAAAGGCTTTGGTTTATCGACCGGCTGAGCGGCAGTATTCAATATCATATCCCAATGGTGTTCCGCCTGACAGGAGCGGTCAACGAACAGGCGCTGGAAAGGGCCATCCGGGAGATCGTCAACCGGCATGCTGTACTACGTACTGTCATTACCGTTATTGACGAACAGCCGCATCAGCGGATAATGGACAGCGATGGCTGGCAACTGGAAATAATCAGCCGCCAGGAGCCCGTGGGAGATATTACCGATTTGCATGCTTATGTGAAAGCCTTGATTGATAAGCCTTTTAATTTGTCTGCCGACCATATGTTACGCGGACAACTGATCACATTGGCAGCGGAGGAGCATATCCTCGCCCTGACGCTGCATCACATTGCCGGCGACGGATGGTCCGTCAGCATCTTTGTCAAAGAGCTGATGGAGCTGTATGCTGCATTGGACCAGCAACAAGTACCGGCTTTACTTCCACCGGACATCCAGTATACGGACTATGCCCGCTGGCAACGTGCTTATATGTCAGCAACGGTGCTGGAGCGGCAACAAGCCTATTGGGAGCGCCAGCTGGCGGATGCGGCCACGTTACAATTACCGCTTGACTATACCCGTCCCGCAGTATTTTCCAACAGGGGCGCCATTATACCGTTCCATATCGACGATACCCTGCAGCAACAGTTACAGGCATTGTCGCAGCAGGAGGGAACTACCCTGTTCATGACATTGCTGGCGGCTTTTAATGTGTTGCTTTACCGCTACAGCGGCCAGGAAGATATCACCGTAGGCAGTCCTGTTTCAGGCCGTACCCGGCAGGAAACGGAGAGCCTGATCGGTTGTTTTGTCAATACGCTGGCACTGCGCACGCAGCTGCATGATAACCCAACCTTTGCCACTTTGCTGCAACAGGTGAAAAATATGACGCTGGATGCCTACGAGCACCAGGATGTGCCGTTTGAAAAAGTGGTGGAGGCAGTCGTGAAGGAACGTGATCTGAGTTACAGCCCGCTGTTCCAGGTGATCTTTACATTGCAGAACATGCCGGTGGCCACTGACCTCGCCCTGGGCGCCACACATTTGCAACCGGAAAGGATCGCGTATACCACGGCGCAGGTAGACCTTAATTTCACTGTAGAGGAAACAGCCGGAGGACTGACAGGCAGCGTGGAATATTGCACGGACCTGTTTAGGGAAGAGACAGTGCTGCAAATGATCAGGCACTTCAAACAACTGCTGGCGGCCATCGTTGTGAGCCCTTCCGCAGCAGTAGGCTTTTTGCCGATGTTGTCGGCGGAGGAAGAAACACAGTTGCTGAAAGGTTTTAACCAGACAGACAGCAGCTACCCGGCTGATAAAAACATCACAGCTCTCTTCGCGGAACAGGCTGCGCTGACACCGGATGCCACAGCCCTGGTATTTGACGGTAGGGAAATAACCTACCAGACGTTGGATATTGCTTCCACACAACTGGCGCAATACCTCGTGGAGGCAGGTGTAACCTCCGGCATGCGGGTGCCCGTTTGCATGGAGCGGTCAGAATGGCTGATCACCGCTATCCTGGCGATATTAAAGGCAGGAGGCGCTTATGTGCCGGTAGATCCGCATTATCCGGCAGAACGTATCAGCTACATGCTGGCCGAAAGCGACAGTACGCTGTTGCTCACTACCACCACGCATGCAGCAGCACTGGAGCAGACAGCTACAGCCATGAAGCCTGTTTGCCTGGACCAGCTGGCTGAAACACTGGCGTCCATGACGATGTCAACGCCATTGCCAGTGGCGCTTCCGCAGGACCTGGCTTATGTCATTTATACCTCCGGTTCTACCGGTAAGCCCAAAGGGGTGATGGTAAGCCATCAGAATGTGGTGAGCCTTGTGAAAGGAGTGGACTATGTGTCCTTTAGCGCGGCGGATAGTTTATTGTCCACCGGCGCCCCTTCTTTCGATGCCGCTACCTTTGAGTATTGGGGCATGTTGCTTAACGGCGGCCGCCTTATTCTCTGCCCGGAACAGCAGTTGCTGGACAACGAGGTACTGAAACGGGAAATCAGCGCTCACCAGGTAAATATGATGTGGTTTACCGCCAGCTGGTTCAATCAGCTGATCGATACCGACATCAGTATTTTTGAACCCTTATCGGTAGTGCTGGCCGGTGGGGAGAAACTATCCGAAGAACATATCAGCAAATTAAAACAACGGTATCCCGCCCTGACCGTTATTAACGGTTACGGTCCTACGGAGAATACGACCTTTTCTATTACCTATACAGTAGAAACAGGTGAAGTGAAGGTACCGGTGCCGGTCGGCCGGCCGTTGAGCAACCGGAAGGTATATATCCTGGACAGCCGCCGCCAGATAGTGCCGGTGGGTGTTACCGGCGAAATCTATGTCGGTGGTGCCGGTCTTGCCTTAGGTTACCTCAACTTACCGGAGCTGACAGCAGAACGGTTCATCTTCCATCAGTTTGATAACGGCCGCGTCGAACGGTTATATAAGACCGGGGACCTGGGATGCTGGCAGGCAGACGGCAACGTGCTTTGCCTGGGCCGAACAGACGACCAGGTGAAGATACGGGGCTACCGTATTGAACCGGGTGAAACGGAAAGGGTGCTGCAACAGTGTGAATGGGTGGAACAAGCGGTAGTAATGGCGCGCACGAATGAGCAGGGCAGTAAATACCTTGCTGGTTATATCGTGCCGGCAGGTGCCTTTGAAAGAGAGAAAATACAGACTTATCTCAAACAGTTGCTGCCGGACTATATGGTGCCCGCAGCCCTGGTGCCACTGGAAAAACTGCCGCTGACCAGCAACGGGAAGGTAAATAAGCGAGCCTTGCCTGAGCCGGAACAGTCCCTGATGCCAGCAGCAGCGTATATGCCTCCGCGTAATGCCACGGAGCTGGCGTTGACAGGTATCTGGCAACAATTGCTGAAGGTGTCACGGATAGGCATATATGATAACTTCTTTGAACTGGGCGGCCATTCACTATTGGTGACCCGTGTGGTATCTGCCATACGGCGTGAGCTGAATGTTGAGGTCCCCATACGTGACCTCTTTACTCATCCGACAGTAGCCACATTGGCTGAGCATATCCGTGGTCAGCAACCAGGCGCTGTATTGCCGGCCGTGACTGCATCTCCGCGGGAAGGAAAGCTGCCGCTTTCTTCCGCGCAGGAAAGGTTGTGGTTTATAGACCGCATGGAAGGCAGCGTTGCTTACCATATGCCAATGGTGTTAAAACTGGATGGCGATCCGGACGTGACAGCACTGGAAAACGCCCTGAAAACAATTGTAGACAGACATGAAGCGCTGCGTACCGTTTTCCTGGAAGAAGACGGAGAGCTAAGCCAGCATATCCTGCCTTCCGGCAGCTGGCAGCTGCAGGTAAGGGACAGGACCGGGGAAGCTGACCGGGAGAAGGTATTGGAAGAAATTGAAAGGTATTGTAACCAGCCATTCAACCTGGCAACGGATTATATGTTGCGGGTACAGCTGGTGCAACTGGCTGCCCGTGAGCACTTCCTTGTAGTGGTGCAGCACCATATCGCATCTGATGGCTGGTCTGTGTCAATATTGCTCAAGGAACTGATACGGCTGTACGAAGCGGAGCACCGGCATCAGCCGCACCAGCTGGAGCCTTTGCAGGTGCAGTATGCAGACTATGCGTTGTGGCACCGGCATCACCTGCAGGGCGCCCTGCTCGATCAGCAGTTGTCGTACTGGAAAGAAAAGCTGGATGATATCACAACACTGCAGTTGCCCACCGATTTCCCGCGCCCTGCCACGGTAAGCACCCGCGGCAACACCTTGTACTATGAGGTGGACGGCACGCTGACAGCCGGGTTAAACCAGCTGTCCAGGCAGCAGGGGGCCACGTTGTTTATGACGATGCTGGCCGCTTTTAAAGTGTTGCTGTACCGCTACAGCGGACAGGAAGACATCTGTGTGGGCAGCCCTATTGCCAACCGTACCCAGCAAACGATAGAACCGCTTATCGGTTTTTTTGTCAATACCATTGCGCTGCGCAGTAACCTGTCCGGTAACCCGGACTTCCTGTCGCTGCTCCGGCAGGTAAAAGCCACTTTGCTGGAGGCGTACCAATACCAGGACGCCCCGTTTGAGAAAATCGTGGAAGCCGTGGTGAGCGACCGTGATATAAGCCGTACGCCCTTGTTCCAGGTGATGTTTATTATGCAGAACCTGCCGGAGGTGCCGGATTTGCAGTTGGACGATGTGCAGGTAACGATACAGCCGGTGCCTAACACCACTTCCAAATTCGATCTGACGGTGGATGTTACCACTACTGCTACCGGGCTGCGTTTCCGGGTGGAGTATTGCAGCGATCTCTATGAGGAGGCTACCATCGCCAGGATGATGGAACATTACCTGGTACTCCTGGAAGCGGTGGTGACAGCGCCTTCCAGACATATAGGAACATTGCCGATGCTTACGGCGGCTGAAGAAAAACAATTAGTACAGACCTTTAATGATACGGCCGGTACCTATCCTGCCGGTATGGCGGTGATAGACCTGTTCGAAGCGCAGGCACGGCAAACGCCGGACGCAGTGGCCGTTGTTTTTGGAACGGAACGGTATACTTACCGGCAGCTGAATGAAAGGGCCAATCAACTGGCCCATTATCTCCGGAAAAAAGGGGTGGTGGAAAATACACTGATACCCGTTTGTATGTCCCGCTCTCCGGAGATGATCACCGCCATTGTCGGCATCCTGAAGGCAGGCGCCACTTATGTGCCGGTGGATCCGGCTTATCCGGAGGTGCGTATCCGTTATATCCTGGCCGACACTGACTTCACCCTGATGATCACAGATGCACGCAGCCAGACGGTTTTACCCGCAGACATCCCAACGGAACGGATACTGACATTATCAGCAACAGCTGGAGAAGCGGTACTATCGGGCCAGCCGGTGACGGACCCCGACCGGTATACTTCTCCGGACAAGCTGACTTACCTGATCTATACTTCTGGTTCCACCGGGCAACCGAAAGGCGTGGAAATGCCTGACAAGGCCTTGTTTAACCTGCTTTGCTGGCAACAACAGGAGATCGATACCCGGACGCCTAAACGTATATTGCAGTTCGCCAGTATCAATTTCGACGTGAGCTTCCAGGAGATATTCTTCACGCTCAGTTTTGGCGGCAGTCTTCACCTGGTGGACGAACAACGCCGGAAAGACATGGCTGTCCTGATGGAACAGATCAACACAGAAAAAATCAATTGCCTCTTCCTGCCTTATGTGGTATTAAAAAACCTGGTCGAATACGCACAGGAAAGCGGTATCTACCCGCAATACCTGCAGGAGGTGGTTACAGCCGGTGAACAGCTCAAACTGAGCAATGACCTCCGGTTGTTCCTGGAAAAAGGCAATACCCGACTGCATAACCAGTACGGGCCTACGGAAGCGCACGTGGTGAGTGCCTACACGATACAGCCGGAAGACTATACCCACCGGGTATTGCCGCCTATCGGTAAGCCGATTGCCAATACGAAACTATATATCCTGGATGCCAACGGTAATCCCTGTCCGGTTGGAGTGCCAGGGGAGCTGTTCATCGGTGGTGTACAGGTGGCCAAAGGATACCTGCATCTGCCGGAACTGACGGCCGAACGTTTTATGGCCGATCCGTTTGATGTGACCGGGGCAGGACGCTTGTACAAAACCGGCGATGTCTGCTGCTGGTTGCCCGACGGCAATATCAACTACCTGGCGCGTAAGGACGACCAGGTGAAGATCCGCGGTAACCGGGTGGAAATAGGCGAGGTGGAAAGCGTACTGGGTCAGTGTGACCTGGTGGCGCAATGTGTGGTGCTTGTAAAAAATGATCAATACGGCAATAAACGGCTGGTAGCCTATGTGGTGCCACAGCAGCACTTCGGCAAAGACGAACTGCGCACATGGATGCAGTCCAGGCTGCCGGAGTATATGGTCCCATCTCTTTTCATCACTTTACCGGAACTGCCGTTGACCAATAACGGCAAGGTCAACAAACGCGCACTGCCCGAAGCTGACCTGAGCGCGCTCGGCGGCGCAGGGTACGTGGCGCCACGTAACCTGACGGAACAACAACTGGCTGGTATCTGGAGTGCGCTGTTACAGGTGGAAAAAATAAGTGTGCACGATAACTTCTTTGAGCTGGGAGGCCATTCGTTGTTGGCCATGCGCCTGCAGTCTGCCCTGCGTAAGCAAATGGAGGTGGAAATGGCGGTGAAATCCATCTTTGCCAATCCTACCATCGCGAGGCTGGCGGCGTTTATCCGCCAGCACGGCAAGGGCTTGCTGCTGCCGGCGGTAACACCGCAGCAACGGCCGGAACTGATTCCGTTGTCGTATAGCCAGGAACGTTTGTGGTTCATCGATCAGATGGAAGGCAGCGTGCAATACCATATGCCGGTAGTGTTGCGGATGGAAGGCGTCCTGGATAAAGCGGCGCTGGCAAACGCGTTCCGTGACCTGGTGGACCGGCACGAGGTGCTGCGGTCTGTCATTGTACAGGTGGACGGGCATTCCGGTCAACAGGTATTGCCTGCGCAGCAATGGCAGCTGCAACAAATTGATCTGTGCGGCCGTCCGCAGGCAATAGCGGATTATCGTTCCCTTGTGCATAGTTTGATAAGGAAACCTTTTGACCTTACCAGGGAGCATATGTTACGGGTGCACCTGATCGCACTGGACGCCAATACGCACATTCTGGTGATGAACATGCACCATATTGCCTCCGATGGTTGGTCTATCGGTATTCTGTTCAGGGAATTGATTGCCCTTTACAAGGGTTATACTGCCGGTGAGAAAGTGAAATTGCCCGCACTCGACATACAATATGCGGACTACGCCATCTGGCAGCGGACGTATATGTCAGACGAGGTACTGGCGACGCAGCTGCTTTACTGGAAAGAAAACCTGAAAGGCGTACCGGCGCTGCAACTGCCGACAGATAAAACAAGACCGGCAATAAAAGGCAAAAACGGCGCTGTGGAATACCTGCAATTCGACCATGAACTGTCAGAACAATTGCTGGCCCTGTCCCAACAGGAAGGGGTGACGCTTTTCATGACGTTGCTGACAGCCCTCAATGTGTTATTGTACCGTTACAGCGGGCAGGATGACATCTGCGTGGGCACGCCAATCTCCGGCCGTATCCGCCAGGAGGTGGAAGGCCTCGCCGGCTTCTTCATCAACACGTTGGCCCTGCGCAGCAATCTCGCCGGTAACCCGGAATTCCTTTCCCTGCTGCAACAGGTAAAACAAACGACGCTGAGCGCCTATGAATACCAGGAAGTGCCCCTGGAGAAGATAGTGGACGCTGTAGTGACGGAGCGCGATATGAGCCGCAGCCCGTTGTTCCAGGTGATGCTGGTATTGCAGAATACGCCGGACATACCCGAGCTGACATTGGGGGCCGTGCAGTTATCGGAAGAACCGCTGGACCATATCACGTCTGTCTTTGACCTTAACTTCTGCCTGAAAGAGACGGCAGACGGGCTTTCCCTGATCATTCAATACAGTACGGACCTGTTCTACGGGGATACCGTGAGAAGGATGGGTAAACATTTTGAGCATTTGTTGCGGTCCATTACCCTTCAACCCGCCACACGCATATGTGCGTTGCCGTTATTGGACGAAGCAGAAGAACAACAGCTGCTGGAAGGCTTTAACAGCAATATCACCGAAGTGCCGCAGGGCGCTTCCCTGGTGAGTTTGTTCTCGGACACGGCAGCGGCTGTGCCTGACGCAGTAGCGTTGATGTTTAAGGACGGTACATTGACTTATAAAGAACTGGACGAACGCTCTAACCAGATGGCCTACTACCTGCGGAGCAAAGGGGTGGTCCGGGACACGCTGGTGCCTTTGTGTATGGAGCGCTCACCGGAGATGATTATCAGTATATATGGTATTATGAAGGCAGGTGGTGCATATGTGCCAGTAGACCCGGAATATCCGGCTGAAAGGATACAGTATATCCTGGAGGATACCGCCGCAGGCATTATGGTCAGTAGCCCTGCTGCCAGCGACAGACTGGGCGCCGCAACAGCAGGTGTTACCCTCGTGATGGCCGCAGACGCGGATTTGTTTGCCAATTATCCGGTAACGGCACTGCCGGACAGTCCGGCTGCCGGTGATCTGGCCTATGTGATATACACTTCCGGCTCTACAGGCAAACCGAAAGGCGTATTGGTGGAACATGGCGGCGTAGTGAACCTGGTTTGTCAGCAGGAGGTGCTGCAGATACAAACAGACACCCGTGTGTTACAGTTCGCGTCTATAGGTTTCGATGCCTCCTGCATGGAAATATTCAGCACATTGTCTCATGGCGCCGTACTAGTGCTGCCGCGTAAGGAAGACCTGATGTCTTCCGCCGGATTTGCAACGCTGATCAATAAACGAAAAGTGGAGGTGTTGTTTTTACCGCCGTCCTACCTGCATAGCATGAAAGACCTGTTGGGCAGGGTGAAAACCATTGTGTCCTGTGGTGAGCCGTTAAACCGGGAAGATGGCAGGTTCCTGCAAGCCCGGGGCGTACGGTTTCTTAACGCCTACGGGCCTACGGAAAACAGTATCTGCACCACCTTGTCCGATGACCCTATCCGGGAAGACGGCGTAGTAGTGATCGGAAAGCCGGTAGCTAACATGCAGGTGTACATCCAGGACGCGCATGGCGGACTATGCCCGGTAGGTGTGGCAGGTGAGATTTGTGTGAGTGGCGCCGGTCTGGCCCGCGGTTATCTCAACCGTCCGGAGCTTACCCAGGAAAAATTTGTTATCAATCCTTTTGCCGGTGACGGCGAAACCCGGATGTACCGTACCGGCGATCTGGGCCGCTGGCTGCCCGACGGAAATATCGAATACATGGGGCGGATCGATGAGCAGGTGAAAGTACGCGGATACCGTATTGAACTGGGTGAAATAGAAAACGTGCTGCAGGAATGTGAGCAGGTGAATGAAGCGGTGGTAGTAGTGAAAGGGGGAGAGCATGACAATAAACTGCTCGTGGCTTATGTGATACCACAGGAAGAATTCAATAAAGACGCTATTGTTGCCTATCTGAAGCGCAAACTGCCCGACTTTATGGTGCCGCCGGTGATCATTCCGATGGAGTCGTTCCCGCTCACGCCTAACGGCAAGATTGACAGGAAAGGATTACCGTCGCCAACCTCCCAGATGCTCACAGGGCAACAGCAGGATGCGGGTCCAGCCAACGAAATAGAAGAACGGCTGCTGGAAATATGGAAAGAGGTGCTGAACTTACCACGGTTAAGCATACACGACAATTTCTTTGCTGCCGGTGGTAACTCTATCACCGCGATCCGGTTGATCGCCAAGATGAAGGTGGATTTCCAGGTTTCCATCAATGACCTGTTCCAACATCCCACCATTGCCGGTATCTCTAAATATGTGATTTATGAAAAGAATCACTTTAAAAACAAACTGGCGGCATTGATGGCCAGGTTCGATCCGGCGCAGACGGACCACGAAGCCATGCAGGCACAGGCAGCGCAAATGCAGCATATGCTGGCAGAACAGCAACGGCCGTACCTGGAAGAAGTGAAAGCGTGGCAACAGCTGGACGTCAGCAGCACCACCACTTATCAGCAGATCTTACTGCTGGGCGCAACAGGCTACCTGGGCATTCATTTGTTATATGACCTGCTGCAGCGCGATACGCCGGTATGCGTGCTGGTGCGCGCAGAAAGCGATGAAGCGGCCTTTAGCCGGTTGTCGGAGAAGTATGCTTTTTACTTTGGTAAGCCATTGCCTAAAGACCAGGCAAACCTGCGGGTATGGAAGGGAGATATCGCTCTACCGCAGCTGGGCATGGACGCTGCCGTGTTTGAGACGCTGATGTCCGAAACGGACTGTATCCTGAATACGGCCGCCAACGTAAAACACTATGGCAGCTACAGCGAGTTTGAAGCGGTGAACACGCGCTCTGTACAGACGATATTGGATTTTTGCAAAACAGGAAAGAAAAAGGTCATCCATCATATCTCCACTACCAGTGTGGCAGGTATGGCAGCGAAAGACAGTACCGACTACCTCTACACCGAAGCCGATTTGTTCAAGGGACAGGAAGTGCCAAACTTCTATGCCAAGAGCAAACTCGAAGCGGAACGCTTGCTGGACACGGCCAGGGCAGAAGGAACTGACGTGAATATCTATCGCGTGGGCCACTTGTCATTTCATTCTGCTACGGGCAAGTTCCAGGAGAATATCGATAACAATGCCTTCTATAACCAGATCAAAGGGTTTATTTCCTTCCAGGTGATGCCGGAAGAATTCAATGAGGTGGAGTTGTCCAACATCGACCAGGTGTCTGCGGCAATACTGCAGATTTTTGACAAGCCCGCATTGCTGAACAGGAATTACCACGTCCGTAACCCGCACCTGCTCTCTGCTGCTGAGTTTGTAGCTTATCTGAACAGTTACGGGTACGATCTGGAATTGGCCAACACCTATACTTACCTGGAGAAAATGCTGCAATCGTACAATACCAAAAAAGACCTGATAGACCGTTTGTTCCTGCAGGCTGACCTCTTCGGCGATGACAGGCAGGATATAGGGCACCCGTACCAGGTATGTTATGAGGCCACAAATGCCATCCTGAAGAAAATGAAATTCCGATGGGCGCGCTTCGATGAGGAAAAAGTACACCTGATGATTCAGTATGCTGTGGAAGTTGGTTTCTTTGAGCCTGTTCGCAGGAAAATGGCCTCTTTGAGAGACTACTGATGCGTTCAGCGTGACGAGATGGAATATTACAAGGCCTGCGCAAGTCGCAGGTCTTGTTTTTTTAGCGGGATGAAATAGGTTGCTATGTATTAATAATCTTTAATTTGCAGCACGTTATATTTGACGCAACATTACATCTCAAAAAGAATATGAAAATAATTGACAAGCTGGCCTGGATAGAAATTAAAAATAAATCTATATTATCTACAAAGTCTTTCGGAAAACAAAAGTATTATATCCCCGGAGGTAAAAGAGAACAGGGGGAAAATGATGAGCAGGCGTTGTGCCGCGAGGTGTTGGAGGAACTTACAGTGGAACTTAAAACTGAAACACTGAAATTCGTCGGAACGTTTGAAGCGCAGGCAGACAGCCATCCGGACGGTGTTTTGGTGAAGATGACCTGTTACACCGCAGATTATACCGGAACATTAAAAGAATCCGCAGAAATAGAAGAACTCAGGTGGTTAAAGTATGCTGACAAAGATAAAATTTCAGAAGTTGATAAATTGATTTTTGATTTTTTAAAAGATCAACATTTGATCGACTAATGACACAAATAACAAAGGCTTCAAAACTACTTGTTTTAAAGCCTTTGTTATTTATATGATGTTATGGCTTCACATCTTTGCCTTCTACCAGGAACCTGTGGAGGTTTTCCAGTAAAACATCTGAAGTATTGGAGTTGGTAAAAATAGCATATCCCATTTTGAGGTCTTTGTACACTTCAAACCTGCAGGTGAAATCGCCATTGTTGCCGCCATGGCTGAATGTCTTGCCAAAAGGAGTTTCCCTGATCTGAAGGCTCATACCCATGTATGCAATATCCTTCGGATTGTGGGTCTTGTCTTCCGGGGGATAATCTGAATGTTTCGACATGATGGCGTCATATGTTTCCGGTTTAAGGCCTTGCCGTTCCAGCAAATATAACATGAACCGCGTGAATACTTTTGCTTCTGTATACATGGAATAAGCCATGCCAGGGGTTTCCGGCAGGTCATTTTTATTTGGAAGCTTGTCGTAGTGGCCATATGCGGCCATCCACTGTAAGGAATCATTTTTTGAAAAGAAGGTATGGTAGAGCCCTATTGGTTCAATTACTTCTTCGTGCAGTACCTGTTCCACTTTCTTGCCGGTAATTTTTTCCACTACCATCTTTAAGTATTCGAAGCCCTCACCTGAATAGTTATACGCTGTTCCGGGAGTAAATTTCAGGTCCAGTTTCCCGTCATTATTCATCCAGCGCCAGTTGGGAAAGCCCGTCCGGTGTGTCAGGACGTGTCTGGCGGTCATCAGCTTATAGCGCTCGTCATATTCGATGTCTTTGTAAGGAAGGTATTCATATAGAGGTTTGTCGAGATCTATCACCCCACGGTCTGCCAGCCGTTCAACAGCAAAGGCAAATACGGGCTTTGTGATGGAGGCTGCCTCGAACAGCGTATTGTCATTTACTTTTTCTCCCGTCATCGTGTTACTGACACCATAGGTTTTGTGGTAAATCAACCGGCCGTCTTTAATTAAAGCCAGCGACACGCCGGGTATGCCATAATATGCCTGATAGGTTTCGATAAAATGATCTATCTGGCTGGCACTGGACGCGGAGAAGTTGAATAATACACCTTTGTCGGGAATCAGGTCAGGGACCGGGGCAGATGATATACGAAATGCAGGTGCCACAGTTTTCCTTCCCGACTGCGCAATAATAGTAATGGGAACTTTCTGCGCGGTAGCGTACACCTGGCCGTTGGACTTATAGTAGGGGTCAGGCAGCGCGAGCTGGTATTTTCCGGGTGGCACCGCTATGGTATAATTTCCAAGGCTGTCTACTGCGGCGGTCGTCCAAAACGGGGGATTGTCCAGGGAGATGAACCGAATTACGTCCGGTAGCTTTACGGCTTGTGGTTGGCTCCAGCTGAGTTGCCCGGAAACAGTGGACAGTTCTTTGCCGGCAGGCAGGAAAATAATGTCACCGAGACTGTTGGGGTTCATGTATTTGGATTTTCCCTTTCCCCAGGCAGACCAGGTGATACTGCCATCGCTGTCTTTGTCGTACACATGAAAATCGAAGCCTATAGATTTGCCTGCGGCCAGCTCATTTCCCAGGTGCATACGCCATTCATAGATACGGGTATTGCCCCTGCGGGTCATCGCCACCTCCATCATGTCCCAGCCGGCTTTGCTGGCAAAAGGATCGTAGAAGGCATTGTTGATGGTATGAAGCGTTCTGCTGTACATAAACGACGCCACTCCGGAGCCGGAAAGCAGATGACGGGCATCAATGCTCACCTCCAGCCCGTCCTGGCTGTTCCACCGCACATTTTTGGAGGTGTCTTCCACGAAGTCGTCATCTGTAATGGTAAAAGCGACATACAGTGACTGATTGCCAAGGTCGTAGCCCAGTTGGAAATAGCCGGAAAAATCGGAGTCGTCCCGGGGCCTGGTGTCCGACGGGCTTATGGCGATCTTATACTTGACAGCATCTTTGGGCCAGTCAGACAGGTCTCCGTCCACAACGATCTTACCAAGCGGATACGCGTAGGCAACACTCCCGTTGTGGGCGGACAGGCACTTACAAAAAAGCATACATAAGGCAAATATGCAAATTGGTTTTAACAATGATAGTGACATGTGTAATAGATTCGGGCCAGGGTATAAGTGAATTCATAGATAAAGACACCGCTGCCGTGAAAAAGTTGCATAAACCGTGTACTGCCGGCCCGAAATGAACTTATGAAAACCGGGAAGTCACTTCAATTGATCGACCCTGTCAAAAAACTCATTTTGCAATTCGATGGTTTTAGTATCGGCCTTTACAGCTTTTAGTGCTTTAATGAACTGTGCTATTTCATGGTCGCTGATGAGCTTTCCCAGTTCAGCGCCGGATTTTGAAGCATCGCCGGCGTAATGATTAGGGTAGGAGGAATACCACCAGATAGGCGTGTATAGGCCCGGTAATCGTGACCGTTGCTGGTTTATGCCGCTTTCACCGGAGGCACGGGACATGCGCATTAAATCAGGGCGATAGTGCAGCAAAAGAGATGTTTCGCTTTCGCCTCCATGCAGATCGGCGGTTACATCGGTGACGTGGTTTTTTTGGTACGCTTTGACGAATTCCGGGTCGCTTTCCGGCCGGTACAGGTAAACAGCATAGTTGTGGCGCTTGTTCAGCAAGCCCTGCATAAAGAATTCCAGGAATTCAGGGTTGCCGCCATGTCCGTTCAAAATGATGATCTTATCGAAGCCGTTCCGCGCTATCTCGTCGCAGGTGGCTTCCAGTAGTTCCAGTATCAGTTTGTTGGGAAGCGAAAAGGTGCCGGGCTGATGCCGGGCCTCGTTGATCTGCCCATAAAAATAATCCGGGAAGACAACAGCGTATTCTGATTTCACGGCACGGGCAGCCCATTCGCGCACATGGATCAGGTCGGTGCCAAGCGGTGAATGCAGACCGTGTTTTTCGAGTATGCCGATAGGGAGGATACAGGTCTTTGAAGACTTTTGCAGTGCTGCGGGGAAATCACTGGCTACAAGTTCGTCCCAGCGGGCAGGCAGCTCCTGTGCAAAAAGGCAGTTGAATGCGAGTAAGGCGGCAAGTGTCAGGAAATAGCGTTTCATGTGATTTAAGGTGGTTGACAGTTGATGAATGGTTATCTTATGCGCATAAGATTTACATGAAGGTAGTAGATTAATATGTAGTTATTAATGAAATAAATTCATGTATAGTATTGACACAGTGACGTACTGACTTAAAGTACTGCTATTCATTTGAGATCAGTGTAACTCCCTCCCGGTAGGTTGTTATCTGAAAGTCAGGGAAACGTTTCCGGAATTTTGAATCATCGAATATATTATCGTATTCATACCTGGGAAGTAGCTCCTGTAGCTCTTTTACGCGGCTGTTGAACAAAGCGCCTGTTTTAAAGAGGATCTTGGGAATAACGGAATATTTCAATTCGGTATTATAAACCGATGAAGCCAGGGTAATGAATTGTCGGTAGGTTAACCTGTTATTATCCACCGGAAGGTGCCAGGTCTGCTGGTAGGCTCCCGGTGTGTTGCCAATCAAGGCTGTGGCCCTGCTGGCATCCGGCGTCCAGATCAGGCTTCTCAGTTTATCATCGCGCAGGGGTACTTTCAGTTTTTTGTGCTTTTTAATATTGTCAAAGATTAAGGTATTGGTGATGCTCTGAGTTTTACCTGGGCCGTAAAACTCCGGCGCACGGCAGATCACGGCTTCTATGGTCCCGGCATTTATTTCTTTTAACAGCATGTTTGCCATTTCCTGCCGTACCCTGCCTTTCCTTCCTACTGGTTCGAAAGGGGTTTGTTCTGTAAGGGGCCTTCCATCCTGCGGGTACATGTAGGTGTTATCAAAGAAGACCAGCCTGGTCTTGTTGATTTTGCAGGCTTCGATAACGTTGCCGGTTATACGGGGAAATTGTTCTTCCCATAAATCAGAACTCATCGGAAGTCCTAAAGTAAAGTAAGCTATTTCACTGCCGGCAACGGCCCTGATGGCGTTGTCTTTGATGGAAAGGTCGGCGGGAAACAGGCTGTCGGTATCGTTTACTTTTTTTGCATGCCGGCTAACGATCCTGATATCAGCAGTGAAGTTCCTTTTTAGTTCCCTGGCCAGCTCTTCGCCAATTTGTCCATTGGCCCCCAGTATTGTCTGCATATGATGAATTTAAAGCAGTGGATGAAGGATGTTATACAATAAACAGCCACAAAGGTATTTGGTTTAATGGCGATATACGGACATGCGTCTACGGAAGAGCAGCCACCACAGGTTTACATAAATAGCGTAATTTTATGGAAAGCGCACCACATGGAAATACCCACCGCACAATACAGAAGACATCGCGTCGGCTATTCGGTGTCAGCAATAATTGGCTTTTTGGCTGCATGGCAGGGCTATTACTGGCTGGCGACGGGTAGCGCCCTTGCATTTTTCGGATGGCTGTTTTTGATCATTGGCATCGTCGCCTGTGTCGGCTGCACCTGGACGGCTATTCGACATTCCCTGGTGCTGGAACTGAACCAGGAAGGGATCTGGTATAAAGAGCATACATATGACTGGCGTTCCTTGCGCAGCTATGCCATCAGGAAAGAGGTGGGTGAAGGCAGTTTGTTCGTCTACCTGATATTATTTTTTACTGACGGCAGAGAACCTCTGGAGATTCAACTGGATTGGCTGGAGAACAGCGAGTTGATACCGGAACAAATGGAAGTCTATGCAAAACAGTTCGGGGTTCCCTTTGATGGGATTGAGAGGAAAGAGGTATAGGTATTAAACATTAAACATATTGGATAAAAAAGCTGTCTCATTTAATATGAGACAGCTTTTTTATGTTAGTTTGATTTCTAGTGTTTCACCACTTTCATCATTTTGGTTTGGGTGCCTTGTCTGATATTGATGTAATAAATCCCGGGGTCGAGCTGTTGACCTACCTGATAATACTCACCGGTGTTTATCCTCGTGGTATAGATGATGTTGCCGGCATTATTGACAATCGTCAGCAGTGCTGGTGTTTTCGCAGAAGAAGTCATTCTTACATTAAACACACTGCTTGAAGGATTGGGATATACTTCGGTTGTGAAGTCCGGCTCACTGTGTGGATTTAACTTTCCGCCGCCAGGCGCCACCATGGTGGTATTGGCGGTCAGGCTTTGCAGGGTGTCCCCGGGTGAGGTGGTCCGTACTTCAATGGCCGCAATGGCGCCGCTATAAGGATCATACAAGCCTTTTTTGGGGTAGAAGAAAACCATGATCAAACCGCTGGCATCTGCTTTTGCGCGGATGGTCCTGGTAATGGCGGTGTTCAGTTTGTTGCCTGCGGCCTGGTATACATTGAAGTCGGTGAGACTGTCCAGTCCATTGGTGGCTTTGACGCTGAACACGCGGTTGTTTTTTTGTGCGTCCTGTGGTTCCACAAAGTGCATACGGACGGCGTATACGTTGTTGGGCGCGAGGTTGCGCAGGTAATACCGCATCTGGGTGACATTGTCTTTGAATATGCGGATATACTCGTAGACCTGTGGCGGAGCGGGATCGGTCACCTTCGATACGTCCACAGGGCCGTCCACTTTTTGCACCCAGGTATAACCGGCATGCCACAGTTTATCCGTGCCCGTAGGGCCTTCCGGAACATATTGCGCGAAGGTGGTATTGGCATATGGCCCGGCAGGCGTGTTGGTGGTGCCTGCGTTGATGCCCAGTACGGCCGATTTATTTGTCTTTAAAACTTCTATGCAATAATCGTCCACCCATACGGTGCCGGGGCCCGTTTTAGCGATCCAGTACGTCAGTCCTGTTGCGCTGTCAGGCACATTGACGGTATCTCTTATCTGCGCCCAGTTGTCGAGGTAAGCGGGCACATTGTACACGTCTTTTGCATAAGAGGCGTTGCCGGTGGCGGCGCCTGTACTGTCTATGAAACCAACGCCATATCCTGCCCACCACGGATAACCATTGGCGTCTTTTTCTACCTTGATCCATTTGGTGAATACGATGATACTGCCGCCTCTTACGGGGATGGTATTTTGCATGTTCAACGCGGTCTTTACTGGACCATATCCCAGTGTGGCGGCTTTGTCGCCGGAATGGCCCTTGCCGCTGACGGCATATACAGCGCCCGGGGTAAGCGCGGTATCTTTATAGGACAGCCAGTTCACCATGCCGCTCTCAAAGCCGTAGTTGGGTATTCCGCCGCAGGAATCAAACGGTACTACCGTTACCGGCAGTGTCGCGGAAACGCCTGAGCCATCGTGGGTATTGGCGGTAATGGTCAGCGTACCCTGTTTGACGGCGGTGATCAGGCCGGTGCTGTCGATGGTGGCCAATGCGGGATTGGAGCCGCTCCAGGTTACTTTTTTTATGGAAGTGTTGGCGGGTATATAGGTAATATTTACCCGGATAGTGTCTTTTTCTCCGATGGTGATCGGCGACGGCTGGAATGTTAAGCCGGTGGCCAGCACATTCGCAATGTGGACATTGGCTTGCGCCACTATGGCGGCGTTGTCTGCCGCTATGGCCCTGATGACGACATCACCCTGTTTGATGCCGGTGATGGTCCCGTTGTTGCTGACAGTAGCAATGGTGCTGTCGGACGTGCTCCAGGTCACGCCTTTGTTGCTGGCTTTGGACGGACTGATAGTCGCGTTCAGCTGCAAGGTGGCGCCTACAGATACGGTGGCGGCGGTGGTGTCTAACGTTAACGCCGCTACGGGAATATAGATGACTGTATAGGTTTTGCTGGCGGTGAAACCGCTTTCCACGGATTTAGCGGTGATAGTCACGGTGCCGGCAGCTTTTCCGGTAACGATGCCGTTCATGTCTACGGTGGCTATGGCGTCGTTGGACGATTTGTACACTACGTTCCGGTTGGTGGCGTTGGCCGGGGTGGTGGTCAGCTTCAGCGTGTCTTTATAGTTCACATAGAGGTTGCTGCTGTCTGAAGTGATACTGATTCCCTGAAGCAGGATGATACGCGCCTCGAGGGCCGCTATAGACGCAGTATAAGGGCCGTTAAGGGTGCCATTGGGAAAGAAGTATACGACGATGGTGCCATCATTGTCGGATTTTGCTTCCAGGGTGCGCGTGATCACCGTGTTCAGCTTATTGCCGGCGGCCTGGTATACGTTGAAGTTGATGAGGCTGTCGCCGCTGGTCTTTACGCTGAATGTCCGGTTGGCTTTGTCGGCATCGACAGGCTCAACGAAATGCAGGCGCAGTGAGTAGTTGGCGTTGGCGATCAGGTTACGGAAATAATAACGCATCGGTGTTTGGTTGTACCTGGAGATGCGCATGTACTCATATACCTGGCGTGGCGCCGGCGATGTTACCTGGCTGAGGTCCACGGTGGCCGTGATTTTGACGTTTCCGGTATAACCTGCATGCCATAGTTTGTCTGTGCCGGCCGGGCCTTCGGGCACATACTGGCCGATTGCCGTAGTCTGATAGGGTGTGGCGGGGTTGCCGGTACTGCCTGCATTAATGGCTATCACCGTGGTGTTAACGACCAGCTGTACGGTTTTGGTGAAACCTCCGTCTGAGGCTGAAATAGTGAGGGTGGTACTGCCTTGTTTCAGGCCTGTCAGGGTGCCGTTGGCATCCACACTGGCAACGGTGCTGTCTGCCACCGACCAGTTCAGCATTTTATTGGTAGTGTTGGCCGGTATAACGGCAACGGCTATCTGCCGCGGCGTATTCATGGTGCCGTAAACAATGCTATCGATGGTAACGCCTGTGGATATCACGGGCGGAATGACGGTGATCTGCCGGCTGTTGGTTTTCCCGCCATCGACCGATGTCAGCGTAATGGTGACGACGCCTGTATTGATGGCACTGAGGTTGCCGAAGGCGTCCACTTTGGCTATGCTGGTGTCGGAAGAACGCCAGGTGACGGCCGGATTGGTAGGATAGGCGGGTGTCAGCTTCGCTGTCAGTTTAATGGAATATCCTTTTACAACCGTGTCTGAGGCGGCATTGATAATTTCCACGGCCTGCACCGGTCCTGCTACCGGCGTACCGAAGTACATGCCATTTCCGTGCACGGAAACGACCATCCGGCCCCTGTTATCGGCAGTAATACTGGGAGCTACACCCGGCAGGCGGTCCAGGATGGTGGACCAGGTGCGGCCGGTGTCATCTGAACGGAAGGCGCCGTAGGCAATGCCGTTAATGGGAATGGCCTGGCTGGTAACATACAGCGCCAGGTGCGCATTGGGTGTCGTGTCAGACAGGGCCACGGCCACCCATTTAGGCTTAAAGGTGTCTCCGCCTACCTTCACGAATGTTTTGCCGGTATCTGTAGTGTGATAAAGACCGCTGTTTTGCGGATAAGCCTCGTTGTGGTAGGCGATCCATACGTCGCCTGTTTTGCCGGGCGTTGTTTCCACATTGGAGGTGGTGGCATAAGCGGAACCATTGGAGTTGTTGCCGCCATTGGCGGTAAGGCCGGCGGCGGCTGTTTTCACGAACGACTTCCCACCATCGGAGCTAACGAAAAACGAACCGCGGTCCCATATGTAGAAATAGTCGCCGTTTACTTTATCCGACGCCAGGTGGTTTTCCCCCGGGTATACCATCCACTGTCCGCCTGCAGGTAATATTCCTGCTGAAAGGCCGGTGGATTTTGTCCAGCTGCTGCCCAGGTCGGACGACCAGTAAACGTTGCCCAGGTTGTTGCCGTCCATTTGCGTGAGCCAGACGATGTTTCTGCGGTTGGCAGATACGGATATGCGTCCACGTAAGCCCGGTGATTTAGGGAAGAGCGTATAGGTATCGCCGCCATCGGTGGAATAACCTGAGCGCGAGTCGCTGATGTTGGAAGTGCCGGCGCCGTCGGAACCTACGCGCACAATGAAATTAGGATCGGTGTACTGGAAGGCCACCCCATTCATATTGAAAGCGCTGAAGACGTTGTTATGCAGCGCGGTATTGGACACCGCACCCTCGAATAAAGGCTCCGACAGGGAACGGTGATGGCCGCCGCCCACGTCCGCGGTGGCGGTGAGCAGTACGCTCTTGCCGCTGGGAGGCGCCACCATAGGGCCTGTTACCATGATCTCTTCCAGTCCGACCACACGGATCTTCCAGTCATTGGCGGAAGCGGAAATGTTATCAGTCGACAGTATGTCCAACAGGTCATTGATCCATACTCTGTCGGGATGAAAAGGGTCCCAGGTGAAGGTATACGGGTTATGGCCGGGCGCATTGTACGATAAACCGTCATTGGCGGAATGCGGGGCTTCTGAATTATCACGGGTGTTGATTTTTCCCTGTGTATAGTAGCCCGGGGCACCGCCTTTATGGGAAATAAAATAGGGATCTTTTTGCCAGCTGCCGCGGGTGCTTACAATGATGTCTTCTGAATTGGCGGGGTTGACCGCTACTTTGGCAAAAGATCTTTTCTCTTTCGTGGAATCAGGATCTAAATAAATGGGGGAGATGTCCTGCCATCCGCCGCCTTTATATTTGAATACGCCTTTTTTAATACCGTTGAACCTGCCGGCAGAAACATACAGCGTTCCGTCTGCATGAAGTGTGGCACGTGTGGCATACACGGGGCTGTTGGGCATCAGGGTGAACGAACCGCCGCCGTCTTCAGATACGTATACGCCGGGGGAGCGGCCGATATAAATCCGCTTAGTGACATTGACGCCGTTGATGTTGATAGTGCCGGCGCTTTTGTCGAAAAGCAGGAAAGAAGAGGTGCCTGCGGTAGGGATGGCGCTTACCTGCGACCAGCTGGCGCCGGCATCTTCTGATTTCCAGGCGCCGGTCTTATCTGTTATCACCCATACCCGGTTGCTGTTGGAAGGGTCTACCTGTATACGGTCCCCGTAAGTCTGTGAGCCGTTGGGATCTACCAGGATGGGCACATGTAAATCGGTCCAGGTATCGCCCCGGTCAGTACTCTTCATTACGGTGCCTGCGCTGGTCCCTCTGCCGGGCGAGGGGCCGGCCACGTGTTCTACAGTGGCATACAGAATGTTGCCGGTGGCATCGTTCGGATCCACGCCGATACTGCCGCAACGTTGACTGAATTCCCAGCTCCAGTATTCGACAGGCATCTTTTTGAACAGCATTAAATATTCCCATTTTTGCAGGTCTTTATTCCACCGGTAAGGAGTGCCCACATCAGTGGTGATGAAATAAAGGTCCGGGACTTTAGGATGCGGCACAAAGTTAGGAAGGGCGCCGGAACCGCCTATCCGCACGGGGTTCCAGATGTACGTTTGTGCCTGTGTGTGCCGCGGTGCGGTCAGACAGACCATCGTTAACAATAGGAGGTAGTAAATCTTTTTCATGTTCATAGTGGAATTTTTAAGGGTCCGGGTGTCTTATAATGTCTGAAGTTCCTGATACGGTGGAACGTAAGGTAGTTGGCGTTATGCTGGTTGTCCGCTCCGCCGTCGGCGTCGTCAAAAGCTGTTCTTGATACCGCAATAATGTCTTTGTCGTCGAACTGAAAATCGAGGTATTGAAACCCGTGTTTGGCCACATCCGGATGATACAGCACAATACCGCGTACCCGCCAGTTTTTCAGGTCGGGCGACGACATCAGGGCGGCGGTGTTCCTTGTTCTTTCAGGGTTTCCGCCTTTGAAGGCGGTAGGCACATAATTGCTGATGGTCCAGTACTGCCTGCTTACCGGATCATACCTGACGGTAAATTTTTTGCAGCCACCAGGGAAGTCAATGAACCCGGTGGCTGGTGTGAATGATATCTGTTTGCCGGTGCTGTCCACGTCGATGATGGCTGCTTTCTCATCGCCGTTCACACGATAGTCGGTCCGTAACATTGTTACCACGTGCCCGTCCGGCGCCGCTACGGCATTGCCTTCCAGCCATCCGCCGAAGTGGCCGCCGAGATAAGTGGAGTCGTACCCGAGCGCGTTGGAGACGGTCCAGTTGCCGGCATCGAGGAGGTCCGCGCCTGCCGGCGCGGAGATGATAAAGGAGCGAAAGCCGCGGCCCCACTGGCCACCGGGGCCGTTAAGATCTTCCAGCGCTTTCCAGATACGTTTTTTGTAGATAAGCACCGGCGTTGCAGCGGCATGGAATTTTCCTTCCAGCAGCCTTCCATGTTGCCTGGTGTCCGGCTGTGTCCAGGTATGACCACCATCGGATGATTTCCGTATAACGACGTCACCACCGGCAGTTTCAGGCCCTATAATATAGGCTTCCCCGTTATAGACAAATAACTGCGACCATTCCTGTCCGTCTATCTCTGCTATTTTTTGCCAGGTTTTTCCTTTGTCCGCGGAACTGAATATCTGTGCCCTGCTCTTGCCTGTGCGGCCCGGACCAAAATATTCATGACTGGCGAGGTAATGTCCATCGGGCAGTATGCAGATGCTGGGAGAACCTATGTATAGTTTCTCCCTTGCAGAAATGTGCTGGATGACCACTCCCGGTACTTTAGCAGAAGGGTAATCCTGTGCGGAAGAGGAAACGGCCAGTGGCAATAAAGCGATGAAGCCTATCCGCTTTATATGAAGGAGGGCATTAATTCCAGCCATTGCGAATGTCTTTGGCCACATTGGCATTATAGTTTTTCTCCACGTCCGGAATAGGGAACAGCAGGTGTTTGTCCTGGAAAGGCTGCATGCCGCTTCCCGGCTCTGCGGCTTTTTCCGCGTTGATCGTTTGTTTGATAGTGCCCCATCTCAGCAGATCGAAATACCGGCACT